>NZ_WHJG01000009.1 GCF_011682175.1 Massilia frigida | reverse complement strand
CGGCATCATCTGCCTTAAAATGGATTCCTTGCGCTCTGCGGGATAACGATTCACAACATGTCTTTACTCCGCCCCCGGTGCGGTTTTTATGAATTAAATCACGCGACATCTATCCTGACACAGGGGGGTACCCGCAGTCTTGCCGCAACTGGTGCTTGTCGTAGTCGCCCCAACTGCAAAAAATCGGATTATCGAATGAATCTATCCACGTGGAGAAGCGCCCCATCACCGCGCTAAAGGAATCGGCGCTGTCGACCTTTTGCTGCGAGATGTTTGTCAGCTGCTTGCAAAAGGCCGTCAGTTGCGCGTGTCGAACTGGTTTGACGAACGCCTGGAACTGTCCATACGTGGAGGGGCCATCGCCGTACAAAGCAACCGCACCGATCTCGATGATCTCCATTTCATCTCTCGCAACCTGCCCTTCGTTGCAGCAGGTCGCCTCGAAATCGACAATGATGTAAGTCACAAATCCCCTATCGATTAAAGTATGAACCGTCAAAGCGCACACAGAAAAAGCCGTCCCATCGATTCCAACGCCAGCACGTTCGCTTGCACGCCTTTTTGCTTGGTCCCGGAAACCGCTACGCACCTCGCCGAACCGCAGCTTGTTGCCAGGGAAGCGATCAGAAGTAATACCCCGCTTGAAGATTGATGCGATGCGAAAAGCTGTCATGAAGCGGCGACGCCGCCGCAAATCCGCCAAAATCTGCCGACATATATGGCTGGTGCTTCGCGAGCATGAAGTCGGCATAGAAGAACCATTTACCTGAGGAAAAACTCAGCCCAGTCACATTTTGCAGCGAGCCCTTGAAGCCGCCGCTCTTCTTCTTCAGTGCGCTATAGTCGTTATAGAGTTTGAAGCCGGTGAACGGGCCCACGCTGCCGGCGATGTCGTAACTCACGTTGGTTACGTACACAATCCCCTTCGCTGCCACCGGATACGGGTAGCCGAAGGCACCCAGCATCACAAAGCTGTTCGGCTCAAGCCCTCCGAACGTCTCTCCAGGCAGGTGCCGCGTGGCATTGTTGTAATACAGCGCCTCGGCCATCAGCGTCCACGGCCCATGACTGCCTTTGGCATGGATCGCTGCCGCGCTGCGCCGGCTCCGGGCACCGGTATTGCTGCGGATCGCGCCGCTCAGGATGGAAAGGCCAAGTTCTGTGTTCGCCTGCCCCCCCACCTGCCAGGCCGCGCGCGCGACCAGGGTGTCGCGCTCGAGGTCACCTTGTCCCGTCCCGTAACCTTGCTTGTCATCGTCCGGCACGATGTTGAAGGAATACCGGTTCGAGGCGCGCGCGGTGTTACCGCCGCCACCGTACGCGCCGCCATCGCGTGGAAAGTAGGCGAGTCGCCATTCCACCGGGCCGCTGCGCCACGCATAGTTGAGCCCCAAGTTGTAAGTATCCTCGTAGCCGAGATAGTAGGCGATCGATTCGAAGAAGTTGTTGGAAGCGAAGGGGAGCAGGCCGAACGGCAGCTTGTCGAGACCGACGTGCAATTCGCTCTTGTCGCCAAAGCGCACTCCCGCCCAGCCATGATGCAGGAAATGATTGGTGTACCCACCCTGGCCGGCAGGAAAGCGGTTGTAGCGATATTGGGCGGACCCGATCAGGTATCCGTCGTCGTATTTCACGTCCAGGCGCACTGTATCGAGGCCGACGAATCCGTGCGGATGCTCGGGCTGCCAGCTCTTGTAGACGTAGTTGAAGCGTACCGCTCCTCCGATATCGAGTGGCGACGCCGGCGTATCAGCGGCGCCGGCGAAGCCGGTGCCGGCGAGCAGCAGGCCGCCGCACAGATAGTTGCGCAGTGTGCGTAGCGGCGGGAATGTCAGGTGCGCTGTGGTGCTATGGCTCATGCCGAGGCTCTCGCTGGATAGGAAGATGAACGGTGAATCGGCTGCCCTTGCCCGGTTCGCTGTGGACCTCGATGCGGCCGCCGTGGCGTTTCACGATCCCGTACGAGACCGACAGGCCCAGGCCGGTTCCGATGCCGATGGGCTTGGTCGTAAAGAAGGGGTCGAAAATGCGATGGATGGTCTCGGCGTCCATGCCGGTGCCGGTGTCGCCGATTTCGATCCAAATCCATTGCCCGGCCCGGCCGGTGCGTATCGTGATCACGCCCCTGGCGGCGATCGCATGGGCGGCATTGACGAGCAGGTTCATGAAAACCTGGTTGAGCTGGGAGGAGATGCACTCGACGGGGGGCAAGTCGCCGTACTCCTTGACGACGTCGGCCTTGTTCTTGATCTCGCTGCTGACAATGCGCAGGGTGCTGTCCAGGCCCTGATGCAAGTCGGCGAAGGTGGTGTCGGCATTGTCGGCGTGCGAGAAGTCCTTGAGCGACTGGACAATGTCTTTCACGCGCTGCAGGCCGTCGCGCGACTCGCTCATCAGTGTCGCGAAATCGTGGCGGATGAAGTCGACCTCGGCCGCTTCGTTCAGTTCCGCCATGCGCGCCGCGACCGCATGCGTGGCGCTGGCCGCCTGCTGGAAGTCGTCGATCACGCCGAACAAGGTCGTGACGTAGGTTTGCAGGCTCCCCAAGTTGCAGTTGACGAAGCCGATCGGGTTGTTGATCTCGTGAGCGACGCCAGCGGCGAGCTGTCCGATCGCCGCCATCTTTTCGGCCTGGAGAAGGCGATCGTTCGTTTCTCGCAGCAGCGCGTTCTGGGCCGAGAGCTGCCTGTGCATCTCGCGCAGGGCCAGGTGTGTGTTGATGCGCGCCAGCACTTCCGTGAGGCGGATCGGCTTGGTCACGTAGTCGACACCTCCCGCCTCGAAGGCTGCCACCACGTTGTCGCTGTCGGTCATGGCGGTCATGAAGATAACGGGAATCCGGGCCGTCTCGCTGTCCTGCTTCAGCCTGCGGCAAGTCTCCAGGCCATCGATGCCGGGCATCATCACGTCAAGCAAGACCAGGTCCGGCTGAACCAGGCGGCAGCGCTCCAGCCCTTCTTCGCCATCGCGGGCGACCAGCACCCGGAATTGTTTCTCTTCGAGGAACTCGACGAGCACGCCGATATTGGCGGGAACATCGTCAACGATGAGGATGGTCTGTCTTTCATGCTTCATGCGTCATTTTCCACGTATTGCAGAGCCAGTTCGACCAGCGCTTTGGACTGGTATTCCCTGGCCAATTGGCGCAAGGTCCGGGCGAATGCAGCATGCCGCATATCGGCACTTTCGATTTCGTCGGCCAATTCGCGGATGGCACGCATGTCGCCCTCGCGCGCCAGACGGGACAGCTGCTGCAGCTGGGCGTGGGGGGGCGGCGTCAGCTCGCTTGCGACGGCGGCGCTGTCCGTTGTCACGGCTTCCTCTTCATAACAGAGCGTCGCCCCGAGCAGGCGGCCCAAGGTCTCCAGCAAGCCATTCTGATGCACCGGCTTGGTCATGAAGGCGTCGACGCCGGCGACCCGGCTGTTGTCCTGGTCTGCCTCGGTGACGCTGGCCGAAATGGCAATGATCGGCAGCGCCGCCCCACCCGCCAGCCGGCGAATCTGCAAGGTCGCCTCGATGCCGTCCATCACGGGCATGACGATGTCCATCAGAACGGCATGCGGAGGGCGCGCGCGCACGCTGTCGAGCGCTTCCTGGCCATTACAGGCGAACTCGATGCCAAAGCCCATGCTGGTCAGCAGGTCGCCCAGCATATTCCGGTTGGCCGCGACGTCGTCGACAATCAGTATGGTCTTGCGCTCGCCCAGGTAGCCGATGACGTCGCGCTCGGCCGCCGGCGGCGCCGCCGCCGCGGCCGCCGGTTCAACTTCCAGGGTGAACCAGAAACGGCTGCCCATGCCCGCGGCGCTG
Organism: Massilia frigida; assembly: GCF_011682175.1. Lineage (GTDB taxonomy): Bacteria > Pseudomonadota > Gammaproteobacteria > Burkholderiales > Burkholderiaceae_D > Telluria_A > Telluria_A frigida. The sequence goes on along the minus strand of NZ_WHJG01000009.1, from coordinate 202,307 downwards.
GCAACCTCGATCTCGCTTCCCATCATGCGCGCCAGTTGCCGGCTGATCGCCAGGCCGAGGCCGGTACCGCCGAGCCGGCGTTGCGCCTCGCCGACCTGTTCGAAAGGCTGGAAAATGCTATCGAGCTGGTCGGCGGACATGCCCACGCCGCTGTCGCTCACTTCAAAGCACAGCGTCAGACGTCCATTGGCGCCGGCCGGGCCGGGGCTCGTCACGCGAAGGCCTACCTGACCCTGATCGGTAAATTTGATCGCATTGCCCAGCAGGTTAAGCAGGATCTGGAGCACACGCTTTTCGTCGAGTAGCACGAGCGGCAAATGGTCAGGGGCGGACACCTCGAAGGACAGGCCTTTCTGCTCGGCGCGCACCTGGATAATTCGCGTGGCGCCGGCGATGAAGGCGGTCAGATCGACCGCGGCGAGCAGGAGTTCAAACTTGCCGGACTCGATCTTGGCGAGGTCGAGCAAATCAGTAATAAGCATGAGCAAGTGTTCGCCGCTTTGCTCGATGGTGTTCAATCCGGCAGCCTGGCGTTCGTCGAGCGCCTTGTTCCGTTTCAGGATCTGGGCATAGCCCAGGATTGCATTGAGCGGCGTGCGCAGCTCGTGCGTCATGCTCGCCAGGAAGGTACTCTTCGCGCTGTTGGCGAACTCGGCCTGCTCTTTGGCAATTTGCAACTGCGCCGTGCGATCACGGACCAGTTCCTCGAGGTGCTCGCGGTGGCGCTGGAGTTCAAGTTCGGCGCGCGTGTGGTATTCGATCTCTTCCTTGAGGGCGATGTTCTTTGCCTCGATTTGAACGAAATAGGCTTGCAGCGCCTGCCGCGTATGCTCCACGCTACGCCCCAGGGCGCCGAGTTCATCGTCCCTTCGCCAGACGAAAGGAAGCGAGAAATCGCCTTGGGCCAGCCGCGCCGACTCCTGCATCAGGCGTTTGATCGGGGCCAGCAGGCGGCGCTGCAGCAGGGCGACGATCATGATCATCGACAGCAAGAGGGCACCGCCCACCGTCAGTGCAAAGTGGCGCCGCTCGTCCGCGATCTCGTCGTCGATCAGGCCGCCGGCCATTTCCAGGTCAACATTGCCGATCACCATGCCGTCGCGCGAGACTGTGCGTATCAAGTGGGCGCTGCGTCCGTGCCGGCGCGCCGGATACTCTTTCCACAAGAAATCGCCGGTCTTCTTGTCGCGTACCTTGATGGAGACGATGCGCTCATCCATGAATAGCGAAGCGAGCAAGGGGCGGCCAGAATCGGCATTGACGTTCCACAGGGGTTCCTGCATGCCCAGCGCCAGAATGTCAGTCACGTGGCGATGCTCGAATTTCCAGCGGGTCATCATTGCGTGCTCACGGTTGCGATTGCTGTAAACATTGATCGAGGCGGGGACTAACAGTCCGACCGCGACTGCCAGTACGATTGCAAAACGCAGCTTCAAGGCAAACTTTCGATAAGGGCGTGGTGGCTAGCGGCGTACCGCACCCAAGCTGCGGCCGAGCTGGTCAAAATACCCATTCTCGATTTTCGCAATATCGGTTTGCAGCAGGGCGGCGTCGTAGGATTGCTTTAGTTTCAGGCCCAGCGGCGTGCGCTGGAAGCATACGTGCAAGGTCAGTTCGGCAAGGGGACGCTCGTCGAACACCAACTGTGTGCGTTCCTTGCTCAACGTGGGATCGGACGCGAGAAGATAGCGCAGCACAGCTTTGTCGATCACCACCGCGTGAATCCGGCCGGCCAGCAGCTTCCTCAAGTTGATGATGTCGCTCTCCGATGCGTCGACCGACAACTTGCCGCTCTTGACCATCTGGTCGAACGCGTCGCCGTTCGAGTAGCCCAGGACCACACCAAGCTTGTTGCCCGCCAAATCGTCCAGCACGCGCCAGCGCAGGGGGGCCTCGGCCAGCATCGCCAGGCCCACTGTGCTCTTCCCCATCGGAGTGGAAAAATGACATTGGCGGGCCCGTTCAGCCGTATGATAGGCGGGGAAGTAGCCGACGAAATCGGGATCGCTGCCGCCGGCCTGCATGGCGCGCTTCCAGGGAAAGTAGTCGATCCTGATGCCATAACCGAAGCGCGCAGCGACTGCCTTGGCCACTGCCCCGGACAGGCCGCCATCGGGAAGACCGCGGCCGACGTAAGGCAACCATTCCAGGCTAGCAAGGTGCAGCGTCGGCGTTTCGGCGCGCGCCGGCTGAGGCGGCCCGGCAAGGGCGCCGAAGACCAGCAGCAGCGAGCCTATGCATTTCATCTTGCCCCCCTCAATCGAATGAAACCAGTGTACCGCCGAATTGTGACGCGAGAGCATATCCGTTGTCGCGCGCTAACAAATTATTTACAAGGTGAGCGCGGCGTGACCTCTAGCCAGTCGGAGAAATGGTCGGCCTGCTAACGGCGCCGGCAACAATAATGAATATGTGTGATGCTAATGTCTCGCGTCATCCGGATGCGTCGAAAGAAAGGTGTCTACCCGAAAGTAATCCGGGCGGAATCCATGTTGCCGGCATCGGGCGGCGAACCTTGCAGATCAGCGCTAATCACCTAAAAAAATGTCCAAGATGTCTATGACCAATGCGCCGACCGCCCTAGACAAGGGGTTTGCTGCGTCTATCGACGCCACTATCGTCCCGTTCTACAAGGCCGATGAACCAGGCGCGACTGTCATCGTCACGCTCGATGGCAAGACGGTGTTCCGCCAAGCCTACGGCATGGCCAACATCACTAAGCAGGAGCCGATGACGCCAGAGGCAACATTGCGTCTTGGCTCGATTAGCAAACAATTCACCGCCGTTTGCATTTTGATGCTGTTTGAGGAAGGCAAACTCCGCCTCTCCGACGAGATCATGCGGTTTCTGCCCGACTACCCTGCCCAGGGACGGCAAATCACAGTCGAACACCTGTTGACCCACAGTTCAGGAATTGTCAGCTTCACCAGCAAGGAGGATTTTGATGCCAACATTGCCAGGGAGCTCACGGTGACCGACATGATCGATAGCTTTAAGAACGATCCGCTCGAGTTCGCTCCTGGTACAGCCTTCAACTACAACAATTCGGGCTACTTCCTGCTCGGCGCGATCATCGAGACAGTCTCGGGGAGGTCTTACGCCAGGTTTGTCGAGCAGCGCATATTTGTTCCACTGGGCATGAACCGCAGCTACTATGAAGGCCACGAACTGAGCCCGCAGCAGGTTGCGGCCGGGCATACCCACCGCGATGGCGTTTTCGTTCCATGCGATCCGATGAGCATCAGCCAGGTGTACGCGGCCGGAGCACTGGTCTCGAACGTGAACGACATGGCGCGCTGGGAAAACGCAGTCGCTAGCGGCAAGCTCATCAGCGCAGCGAACTGGAACAAGGCATTCACGTCCTACCGGCTGGCGGACGGCAGCGCGTGCGGTTACGGCTATGGATGGGAAGTCGGCACACTACAGCAGCGACCGATGCTCGCCCACAGTGGTGGCATCAATGGCTTCATGACCTGCGCGCTGCGCCTGCCGGAAGACAAGCTTTTCGTGGCCGTTCTGAGCAACGCTGACTTCGGTATCGTGGATCCGGAATATATTGCACATAAAATTGGTGCGATGGCGATCGGCGCGCCGCTGGTGGATTTCGAGGAGATCAAGCTAGACGCCGAGGTGCTCGACACCTATGTCGGCGTGTATACCGTTAACGCTTCGGAGCAACGCACTTTCTGGCGTGATGGCGGCCAGTTGCTGATGCTCCGCACCGGTGGCGACGTCACGCCTGTGCATCCTTATTCGGCCAACGGATTCTTTATCAAGCACACGCTAGTCCATATGGAATTCGTGCGCGACACGGTTGGCGCGGTAGCCAAAGTCGTTCTCCACCAGCATGGCGAAGTGAACGAAAATCCACGCGTGACAGCTTGATTCCAACAAAAACATGGGCACTGGTTCATAAAGGGAGGTGTAAGCCGGAACCGCCGAAAATTCCGTCGGAAATCGTCTCCAGAGTGGTTTTCGGCTTGGCGGCGGCGCTGCCGGAAAACAACTGTTTAACGTCGCCCCGCATCAGTGCTGGCTTCTCGCCCATGACGGAAATTCCGGGGGCTTCCGGCTTACACCCACATAGGGGGCGTTACCTATCGTTCGGTGACGCGAATATACTTTGATTCCAGAGGTGTTTTCGCCTGTTACTCTTTTACATAGGAATCCTTACGGTCCCCCACACCCGCACCGTTGTCGTTGAACGCGACTTTCCGCATCCGGCCGAAAAGATCTGGCGCGCGCTCACCCAGCCGCACCTGATCGAAGCCTGGCTGATGAAGAGCGATTTTGCCCCCGTGCCCGGTCACCGCTTCAGTTTTAATGCGGACTGGGGGCTCGGTGGCGGAACTGGAGAATGTGCTGTCCAGGGAAGACTGATTAAGCGGAGAGACGAGGAGGAATTCGGCGATGAATCAAGAAACCGGCACCGATCCGAAGGTCGACGCGATGCTGCAAGGGGCGACCAGCTGGCGCGACGAGTTCGCGCTATTGCGATCGATCGCGCTCGGCTGCGGCCTGACGGAGGAATTGAAGTGGGGCCAGCCCTGCTACGCGCATGAGGGCAAGAATATCGTCCTCATCCATGGCTTCAAGGAATATTGTGCCCTTCTGTTCTTCAAGGGCGCGCTGCTCGCCGATCCCAAGGGCATCCTGGTCATGCAGACCGAGAACGTACAGTCCGCACGCCAGGCCAGGTTCACCAGCCTTGCGCAGATCACGCGGCAGCGCAAGGCCTTGACGGCCTGCATCCTCGATGCGATCGAGGTGGAACGCGCGGGCCTGAAGGTCGCCTTGAGGGAGACGTCCGAGTTTCCGACGCCGGAAGAGTTTCAGGTCAGGCTGGCCCAGCTGCCAGCGCTCAGGACTGCCTTCGACGCATTGACACCCGGCCGCCAGCGCGCCTACCTGCTTCATTTTGCCGGCGCCAAGCAGTCGAAAACCCGAGCGTCACGGGTCGAAAACTGCATGCCGCTGATCCTCGATGGCCTTGGACTCAACGACCGGTAACTGACGCGATCGCCACGGCCTGTGTGCCGACGGACTTTTCAGTGCATACTTCATGACGCCAAGCCGCTCACATCAACGTTGAGCATAGCGAACCTATTTAATAAAAACTCCCACCTATGACGCAACTTCTCTTTTCGTATGGAACGCTTCAGCAGCGTGATGTGCAACTGGCCACCTTTGGCCGGGAGCTCCACGGTAGCGCCGACCAATTGCTAGGTTTTCATACATCAATGGTAAAAATTGAAGACCCGCAGGTCGTCAAGACCAGTGGGAAGAGTCACCATCCCATCGTTAAACAGACGGGCATAGCCGAAAACCGCGTTGCTGGAACCGACTTCGAGGTGACGAGCGATGAACTCGCGCATGCAGACAACTATGAAGTATCAGACTACAAGCGCGTCTCGGCCTTACTGTCCTCCGGACGAACGGCTTGGGTGTATGTGGACGCGCGTGCATAGCACGGTCCGCACGTCGAATTCAGGCAGACATCCACTGGCGCTCGACTTCTGTCCTACACATGCAACAACAAGTGCTCGCGTTCCCAGGGGCTGATCACCGTCATGAATTCGAGGTGCTCCTGATCCTTGATGGCCGCATACACGTCGACGAAGCGCTCGCCCAGCACTTCGCGCAACTTGTCCTCCGCGCGCAGCAGGTGCAGCGCTTGCGGCAAGCCCCGCGGCAACTCGAAGTCGAGCGCGTGCGCGCTGCCGACCGTCATCGGGCTCGGTTCGGTTTCCTCCGTCATGCCCAGGTAACCGCATGCCAAGGTGACGGCAAACGCCAGGTATGGATTGGCATCGGCCCCGATCACCCGGTTTTCGACCTTGCGCTCCTGCGGCGTCGACTCCGGCACCCGGAACCCGACCGTGCGGTTATCCAGCCCCCATTGCACATTGATGGGCGCGGTGGTGTGGCGCACGATGCGCCGGTACGAATTGACATAGGGCGCGGCGAGCGCCATCGCCGCCGGCATGTAGCGCTGCAATCCACCGATGTAGTGATAAAAGGCCGGCGACGGCGCCCCTTCAGGCGTACTGAACAGATTCAGGCCAGTGCGGCTGTCGGTCACGCCCTGGTGCACATGCATCGCCGAACCCGGTTCGTTGGCCAGCGGCTTGGCCATGAAGGTGGCATACATATTGTGCTTGAGCGCCGCCTCGCGCAAGGTGCGCTTGAAGAAGAACACATTATCGGCCATGGTCAAGGGCTCGCACGAGAGCAGGTCGATGCCGAACTGGCCGGCGCCGATCTCGTGAATCAGGGTGTCGACATCGAGCTGCATGAGGTCGCAAAAATCGTAGATATCCTCGAACAGCGGGTCGAATTCGTTGACGGCATCGATGCTGTAGATCTGGCGGCTGGTTTCGGCCCGCCCGCTGCGGCCGATGGGGGAGCGCAGCGGCAGGTCGGGATCGTTGTTGCAGGCAGTAAGGTAAAACTCCAGTTCCGGCCCCACGCTGGGCGACCAGCCCTTGTCCGCATACAGCTTGAGCACGCGCCGCAGCACGCTGCGCGGGGCGAAATCGACCAGGCTGCCGTCGGAAAAGTAACAGTCGTGGATGACCTGGGCGGTGGGGTCCAGCGCCCACGGCACCACGGTGATGGTGGACGGGTCGGGCCGCAGCACCATGTCGCGGTCGGTCTCGGAGATGGCGCGAAAATAAGCCACGTCGTTGGCCGGATAATTGCCGGTGACAGTCATGCCGAGCACGGCTTCGGGCATGCGCATGCCGCGTTCCTTGGTGAATTTGGTGCGCGGGAGGATCTTGCCGCGCGCAACGCCGGTCAGGTCCGGCACCAGGCACTCGATTTCGGTGACCTGGCGGTCGTTGAGCCACAGGTCCATATCGCTATAGGTAAAGTTCTTGCGAACTGCCATTCCACATCTCCTCAAGCCATGAAGTCGAACAGCGACTTGGCGCCCCCTCCCGGCAGGCCGGGCAAGGCGCTGTTGGCGCCGCCACCCTGGCTTACTTCCGTGTAACGCGCGACCAGATTGGTCGCCTGCGCCGTCAGCGCGTTGGTCAGGGTGGTTTTCTGGCTGGTCAGGGTGGCGATACCACGGTCGGTACTCAATTTTTCCTTGCTGATGCTGCTCCCGGCACCGAGCAACTGGCCAAGTTGCGCGTCGAGCTTGTCGGCAATGCCGTCGCCGCCATCGGTGAACAGCTTGCTGATCGCGCCCGGATCGGCCAGCACCGCCGCTTCCAGCGCCTTGGCGTCAAGCTTGAGCGCACCGTTCTTATCGAGCGTGATGCCGGCTTTTTCCAGCGCCGCGCTGTTGCTGCGCACCATGCTGGTCAATTGATCCTGTGCCTGGCGCAATGCCGGGTCGGATTTGAGGCCGCCCTGCTGCAACGTTTGCAAAGTCGACGCCACCTTGTTGTAGCCATCGATAAAATTGCCGATATTCTTGGCGATGGCGCCATTTTCCTGCGCCACGACCACTTTGGAACTGCCCTTGCCGGTCAGCGCCAGCGCCGTGCCGCCGATCTGGCCGGTGATGACGTTGCTGGAACTGGTGACGCGCTTGCCGTCGATGTTAAGCACAGCGTCCTGGGCGGCACTGCCCGCCGTCAAGTTCTTGAGGCCCGCCGGGTTATAGGCGAGCAGTTTCTCGACCGCTGCATCGCCTCCGGCGCTGATGCGCATGCTGCCGGCCGCGCCTTCCGGCCCGGTCAGCTTGAGCGCATAGCCGGCGCTGCTTTTGACGATGGTGGCGTCGATGCCCGCCGCCTTGAAGGCGTCGGCCATGCCTTGCAGGGTATTGTTGCTGCTGTCGATAATGATCGACCGGGCGCTGCCGTTGGGCGTAAACGCGTTGCCGGACTCGGTGCCGAATTCAAGCTTGATGGCGGTGGCGGCGCCACTGCCGATGACCGTGTCTTTTTCTTTCTGCGCGCGCGCCAGCAGGGTTTGCGACTGGGCAAGCTGCTGGACGTCGATGGCGTAGCTGCCTGCCTTGGCGCCGGTCATGGTCAGCGCGCTCAGTACGTTGGCGCTGGAGGATGTGGCGCCCGTCTGCAAGCCGGCGCCGGATAGCGACTGGGTCAGCGACTGGAAGTTGGCCAGGGCGCTTTGCAGCTGGCCGAGGCCGGACAGGCGGGTCTGGTCGCGCGTGAGCTGGCCGCTGAGTTTCTGGATGCCGGCGTTTTGCGTCAGCAAGGTCTTGCTGACCCTTCCGTACATCTCGGCGGAACTGGCATTGCCCGAGTTGAGCCCGTTCAAGACATGATTGGAATTGATGGGCAGCGCCATGAAGATGACCCTCTTTTTACGTTTAACGTAAAGGTAACACACTCGCCTCCGGCACCACGTTCAAATTCCTGGCGCAGTCCTGAGGCAGATCAAGGGCTGCGGGGAAAAAGCTTATGCCGGCTCAAGCGAGATGCCCGCCCGGCGAACGAGCGCAGTCAGCGCATGAACTTGACCAGCTGCGTCATCCCCGACAAGCTGAGATTGAGGAAGTTGAACCCGACCTTGAAGTCCCCATGGCTGAGAATGCAGTACGAGGCCCGCGAACGCACCTCGATCGCGGTCACGCTGCCGTCGACCACCAGGTCGAAACGCAGCAGCGCTTCCGCGCCCACCTGGACCGGATCGGGCGACATGACGCACATTCCGCTCGACCCGATATCCACCGTGCGCACCATGACCGGCGAAAAGCCGTCCACCACCACGATGGCCTTGACCTTCAATATTTTTCGCTGTGACTGTCGTTGTTCACTAAACACATTGGTCCCGTGGCATGCCTGATATATTTACATTATAGTACCAAAGAGCAATAGATGTTAACTAATCGAGCTCGCGCAGTTTGTTAAATGCCTCATCGATACGCTCGACCGCCACAATCGTCATGCCTTCGATTTTTTGCTTGGGCACATTTGCCTTTGGAATCATCGCAATCGAGAACCCCAGCTTGGCCGCTTCGCGCAAACGCTCCTGGCCGCGCGGCGCCGGCCGGATTTCGCCCGCCAGCCCCACTTCACCGAAGACGACCAGCCCGCGCGGCAGCGGTTTGCTGCGCATCGACGAGTTAATCGCCAGCAGCACCGCCAGGTCGGCCGCCGGTTCGGTAATCTTGACCCCGCCCACCGCATTGATAAACACATCCTGGTCGAAGGCGGCGATACCGGCGTGCCGGTGCAGCACGGCCAGCAGCATCGCCAGCCGGTTCTGCTCCAGCCCCACCGACAGGCGCCGCGCATTGGGCAGGTGGCTGGTATCGACCAGCGCCTGGATTTCCACCAGCAAGGGGCGCGTGCCTTCCTGCGTCACCATCACGCACGAGCCGGGCACCTGGTTGTCGTGCTGCGACAAAAACAGCGCCGACGGGTTGGACACCCCTTTCAAGCCTTTTTCGGTCATGGCGAACACGCCCAGCTCGTTCACCGCGCCAAAGCGGTTCTTGATGGCGCGCACCAGCCGGAAACTGGACTGGGGATCGCCCTCGAAATACAGCACCGTATCGACAATATGTTCCAGCACGCGCGGCCCGGCCAGCGCGCCCTCTTTCGTCACGTGGCCGACCAGGATGATGGTCACCCCGGTCTGCTTGGCCACGCGCGTGAGCTGCGCCGCGCACTCGCGCACCTGCGCCACCGAACCGGGCGCCGAGGTGAGCGCATCGGAATACACGGTCTGGATCGAGTCGATCACCGCCACTTCGGGCTTCAGGTCGGCCAAGGTCCCGAGAATCTTCTCGAGTTGGATCTCGGCCTGCAGTTTAAGTTCCTTGCCGTCGACGCCGAGCCGGCGCGCGCGCAGGGCGATCTGGGCGCCCGATTCTTCGCCGCTCACATATAAGGTACTCTTGATATGCGAAATATTGGCCAGCGCCTGCAACAGCAGGGTCGATTTGCCGATGCCGGGGTCGCCGCCGATCAGCACCACCCCGCCCGAGACCAGGCCGCCGCCCAGCACGCGGTCGAATTCCTCGATGCCGGTGCCGAAACGCGGCACGTCGACCGCCTCGATGTCGGCCAGCGACAGCACCGGCGCGGTCTGCGCCAGGCTTTTGTGCTGGGTCTGCGACAGGCGGTTCACGCCGGGCGTGTCGAGCACCGTCTCGACCATCGTGTTCCACTGATGGCAGGCTGTGCACTGCCCCGTCCATTTGCTGCTGATCCCGCCGCAATCGCTGCAGGTGTAGTGCGTTTTAGCTTTAGCCATTGAAATCCAGATTGCCTTCCACGACGCGCACGCGGGGCGCCAGCGCGCACATTAATTCATAGCCGATGGTGCCGGCGGCGTTGGCCACGGTATCGATCGGCAGTCCGGCGCCCCACAGCACCACCGCGCTGCCGACGCCGGCATGCGGCACGTGGGTCAGGTCGACCGCCATCATGTCCATCGAAACCCGGCCCACCAGCTTGGTGAGGATGCCATCGACCATGACCGGGGTGCCGTGCGGGGCGTGGCGCGGGTAGCCGTCGGCATAGCCGCAGGCAACGATGCCAACCGTCATCGGCCATTCGGCCTGGAAGCCGCTGCCGTAGCCGACCGAGTCGCCCGCCACCAGGTCTTGCACGCCGATGATTTCACTGGCCAGTGTCATGGTCGGATGCAGGTCGAAGGCGGCCGCGCTGCGTCCACCGGGCGTACCGCCGTACAGCATGATGCCCGGGCGTACCCAGTCGTTCGACAATTCGGTCGACAGCGCCGCCTGGTGCAGCACGCCGCCCGAGTTCGACAGGCTGCGCTGGCCCTGCAAGCCGTCCGCCCCCAGGCAGAAGCGGCGCACCTGTTCCAGCACGGTCAGGCGCGGATGTTCGAGTTCGTCGGCATTGGCGAAGTGGGTCATCAGGGTGATCTCGCGCACTTGCGGGATGGCGCGCAGGCGGGCGTAAGCGGCGCCAAAAGCTTCCGGGCGGAAACCGAGCCGGTTCATGCCGGTATTCATCTTCAGATGCAGGTCGATCGGGCCGCTGAGCGTGGCTTGTTCCAGCATGGCAATCTGTTCGACCGTATGTATGGCGCTGTTGAGCTGGTGGCGCACCAGCAAGTCAACGTCGCCGGCATCGAAAATCCCCTCCAGCAAGAGGATCGGGCGGGTCCAGCCCAGTTCGCGCAGGCGCACCGCGTTCTCGGTTTCGATCAGGGCCAGGCCGTCGGCATCGGCGAAGCCGCGCATGCCGCGCTCCAGTCCGTGGCCGTAGGCGTTGGCCTTGACCACCGCCCACACTTTGGCGTGCGGTGCGCAGTCGCGCGCCCGCATCAGGTTATGCTGCATGGAATCTATGTGAATCGTGGCGATTAGCGGGCGCGGCATGATGCGAATGGGAGTGATTGGCAAGCTGCTATTTTACCGGACGCAGCCCGCCACGGCATGCCGATTTCTTTGGCTTCCCAGCCATTCATGGTATAAAGCAACCCACACTAGCTTTTAGACTTCTCGAATGAATCGTGGTTTTTACACCATCATGGCGGCGCAGTTTTTCTCGTCGCTGGCGGACAACGCCCTGCTCTTCGTGGCGATTGACCTGCTGATCTCCATGAGCGCGCCGGCTTCGCTGACGCCTTTGCTGAAGCTGTCCTTCGTCCTTTTTTACGTGCTCCTTGCGCCGTTTGTCGGCGCTTTCGCCGACTCCATGCCCAAGGGCAAAGTGATGTTCATCGCCAACCTGGTCAAGGTATTCGGCTGCGCCCTGATCTTCTTCCACGTCCATCCGCTGCTCGCCTACGCGGTAGTCGGCTTCGGCGCGGCGGTGTATTCGCCGGCCAAGTACGGCATCCTGACTGAATTGTTACCGCCAGAGAAACTCGTCGCCGCGAATGGCTGGATCGAGGGCCTGACCGTGATGTCGATCATTCTCGGTACCGTCATGGGCGGCGCCCTGGTCAGCGCCAAGGCCTCGGCCTTCATGCTGGGCATCGACATGCCGCTGATCGAGACCGGCATCGATACCACCACCGAAGCGGCGCTGTGCGTGGTGGTGGCGGTGTACCTGCTGGCCACCATGTTCAACCTGCGCATCCCCGACACCCTGGCCAAGTACGCCCACCAGGAGCGCAACCCGGCCAGGCTCATCGCCGACTTCGCCAACTGCTCTTCGCTGCTGTGGAAAGACAAGCTGGGCCAGATTTCGCTGGCCGTGACCACCCTGTTCTGGGGCGCCGGCGCCACCTTGCAGTTCATCGTGCTCAAGTGGGCCGAGAAATCGCTGCACATGCCGCTCGACAAAGCCACCACCCTGATCGGCATCGTCGCGCTCGGCGTGGCCGTGGGCGCCGCCGCCTCGGCCAAGATGATTCCGCTGAAAAAATCCCTGACCGTGATCCCGCTCGGCATCGCCATGGGCATCGTGGTCATGTGCATGACCATGGTCCATTCGGTCTTGATCGCCTACCCGCTGCTGCTGCTGATCGGCGTGCTGTCCGGCTTCTTCGTGGTGCCGATGAATGCGCTGCTGCAACACCGCGGCCACGTGCTGATGAGCGCCGGCCATTCGATCGCCGTGCAGAATTTCAATGAAAACCTGTCGATCCTGACCATGCTGGCCATTTACGCCATCCTGATCACGCTCAATGTGGAACTCAATCTCGTGATCGTCGGCTTCGGCATGTCGGTGGCCGGCATCATGTTCCTGATCATGCGCAAGCATAAGATGAACCAGGCCGAGCACGATTCGCTCGCCCTGATCGGCGAGCACAAGCACTGATCAGGCGGGCTGGCCGCTCATTTGCTGGCGGAAAGCGGCGCGCACGCGCCAGTCGTTGGGGACGATGAAACCGCGTCCCGTTTCCACCAAGCCAGCGTCGGCCGCGCGCACGCTGGCCACCAGTACCGGCATCGGCACCGTGCCGAACTTGTCCGCCAGAGCGGCCTGCAATTGTTCACGGTTCAGCAAACCGGCATCGTCCAAGGAGCGGAACGGCGCCAGCCATTGCAGGCGCGGCAACATCACGAAGGCATCCGGCGCCAGCGCGGCCACCTCGTCCAGCGCGCACCAGAAGCCGCGGCAGTGCTGGCCGGAGATGCCCTCCATCGCCTGCCCCGCACCGCCCGGATAGAACAGCCAGCCCTTGACCAGGGCCCGCGCCCGCGTTACGGGACGCGGCAGCACGGCCTGCGCCGCAGGGTGCGTACCCAGCGCCAGTTGTTTCTCAAAAATCTTGCGCATCTTGGCGCCCAGGCTGTCGGCCAGGTTGGGGCCGACAAAGGTGTCGAAGCGCGATGCCGCCTCCCCTTCGAGCAGATAGAATTTGGTGGCGAATTCGATGTGTTCGAGGCCGCCGTCGCCATGGTCGAGCAGGAAGTCGAACTCGCCGACCGTGTCGTTGCGGCTGGCACGCACTTGCAAGCCGTGCGCCACCAGCAAGCCATGCTCCTGGAAATAGAAGGCCATCAGCTTTTCGGCATACAGGCCAAGGCGCGTGTAATTGCGCGTGCCGAGCGCCGCTAACAGGGGCGCGGGATTGGCGTCCAGGCGCAGCAGCCAGGCGTCGACCGCGGCCGGCAGCACGCCCAGGCTGGCGATCTTGCCTTCCCAGTGCGGGTCGGCCGGATCGAGCAGGTCGGGCGCGTGCAGCAGCCAGGCCAGCGCGCGCACGTGCGGCTGCGCCAGCTGTCCCCAGCGGCGCTCGAAGCCGGCCTGGTAGTTCTCAGCCGGGGCGGCCATCGTGCGCACGCGCCAGACACAGGTCGGCCCAGGCCAGCGCCTTGTCGGCGCCGCGCCGCAGCAGCTCGCCCGGATGCAGGGTGGCCACCAGCTTGACGCCGCCCACCTCATGCACCTGCCCGCGCGAGCCGGCCAGCGACTCTTGCAACGGTTTGCCCTGCAAGGCGTTGGCGGCGATCTGGCCGAGCGTGAGCACCAGCGGCGCGCCGGACAGGGCCAGTTCGCGGTCCAGGTACGGACGGCAGGCCAGCGCTTCCTCGGCGCTCGGGGCGCGGTCGCCGCCGTTGGCGCTGGTGGGCCGGCACTTGATCAGGTTGGTCACATACACATTGCTGTCGCGCGAAAGCTCGACCGCGGCCAGCATATTGGCCAGCAGCTTGCCCGGCTCGCCCGAGACCGGCTGGCGCTCTTTTTCGTCGGAGACGGTCGAGGCGCCGGCGGCCACGAACCAGCGCGCCTGTTGCGCGCCGTTGCCATAGACCGGCTTGCGCCCGCCCTTGCACAGCCCGCAGCGGGTGCAGTTGGCGATGGCGTTCTTGAGCTGCGCCCAGTCCATGGCGGCGATGTCTTCCTCGGTCGGCGGCGGGCCGGGCGGTTCCTCGCCCCAGGCCGAATCGGTGGCGGGGCTCGATGCCGGACTGGCCGCAGGCGGCGCGGTCCTGGCCGCCACCGCTGGCGGGGCGGGCATGGCCACGGCGGTAGGCACGGCGGTAGGCACTGCGGCAGGCACGGCGGCAGGCGCCGCAACAGGCACGGAAGCTGCCTGCGGCGCGGCTTCCTGCACGGGTGCTGCCAGCTCGTCGGGCAAAGCCTCGTCCGGCATGGCATCGCGCAGGGTCCATAGCGGGCCGATGCCCATTTCCTGCAAAAACGCGTTGTCGCGCGCGCTGATACTCATAAGACGAACCTCATGACGATGGCATCCTCGCGCTTGCCGTCATGCGCGGGGTAGTAGCCTCGGCGGCGGCCGATTTCGGCGTAGCCATATTTTTCATAGACCGCCAGCGCGCGCAGGTTGGACGGACGCACTTCGAGCAAGATCGAGTCCATCGACAGCCCGCGCGCACAGGCGGCGACCTTGTCGAGCAGGTAGCGGCCCAGCCCTTCCCCCTGGCGCCCGGCGGCCACAGCCACGTTGAGCAGATGCGCTTCGTCCACCACCGCCATCAGCAGATAGTAGCCGAGCAGCGCGCCGTCGCGGTCGCGCAGCACCCAGGCGTTGTAGCCGCTGCCGAGCGAGTCGGCGAAATTACCGCGCGTCCAGGGATGCGGATACACCTGCTTTTCGAGTGCGAACACCTCGTCGATATCGGCCGCCACCATCGGCGCGTAAAACAGGTGATCGTCGTCGCGCACCGCGCTCATGCGGCAGCCTTGGCGGCGTTGATCACGCTGCGTTCCGCGCTGGTGTAGGCGATCTTGTTGCGCAGGTACAGCGGCTGGGCCTGGGCCGCGCCAAGCGCTTCCCCTGCAGCCAGCGCGCCGCGTCCGAGCAGGGCCATCTGGGCGGCGTGGGGCATGATCTCCGGATAGGCTTGGGCGAACCCGAAGGCGTCCGGATAGGCCGCCAGGCCATTGCCGCAGGCCGCCAGCTGGCCGTCCACCGGCAGCGGCGCCACGGCGCCGGGCGCGCACAGCGTTGGCGCAACCAGCACGTTCCAGCGCGCGGCGCCAGCGTCGTAGCGGTACTGGGCCCAGTAGACTTCGCCCATGCGGGCGTCGAGCACGGCCACGACATCGTTGGCGCCATGCTGCTGGCGGCACGCCACGGCCATCGCTTCGAGGGTCATCAGGGATAGCACCGGCAAGCCGGCGCCATAGGCCAGGCCCTGGGCGATGCCGCAGGCGGTGCGCACGCCGGTAAACGAACCGGGACCGGCGCCAAAGGCGATCGCGTCGCATTCCTTGAGCGCGATGCCGGCTTCGGCCAGCAGTTCCTGCACCATCGGCAGGATGGCTTGCGAGTGGGTGCGCACGCCGGACGATTCACGGAACAGGACGGTATCACCGCGCAGCAAGGCGCAGGACGCCATCTCGGAGGAGGTTTCAATAGCGAGAATAATAGACATGCCGTATTTTAACCCGGCGCTGCGCCGCCTTGGCGCTTTAGCAAGCGGGCCATCGTCGGGCGAGGTAGAATGCCGCTCATGCACAGCCACACACTCAACTCCGACAACCGCGACAGCATTGCGCAAGCGCTGGGCGGCGAGCGTTGGATCGTCGCCTGCCTGTGCGCCGCGTGGTGCGGCACGTGCGCGTCGTACCGCGCCGCTTTCGAGGGCCTGGCCGCGCGCCACCCGGACAAGCACTTCGTCTGGATCGATATCGAAGACCAGGCCGAGGTGGTGGGCGATCTCGATGTCGACAACTTCCCTACCCTGCTGATCCAGCGCCATGACATGGTGACTTTCTTCGGCACCATGCTGCCCGACCCGGCCCTGGCCGAACGGCTGATCCAGGCCCAGGTAGCCCAATCGGACGAAGAACTGGCTACCCAGGCGCGCAGCAGTGACGAGCGCCTCCTGTGGCAGCAGCAATGCAACCTGCGCACGCTGCTGCGGCGCGCCTGAAACACAAGAAACAAAGTGCGCTCGTTTGAGTCAAGTCAACCGCTCCGGAAGAGGGATAGCCGACCATGGCATAGCTTGGTTGACAACTTTTTTGAAGGCGCAGATGATGGACCACATGGAAGCCCGCATTGTCAAACTTGAGGCGGTGACAGAAAAAATTCTCGAACGTCTTGATAACGTTGAGCGCGATGTTGCCGTGATTCGTTCCAATTACGTCACCAAGGCAGACCTGGCGGCGGTGGAAGCCTCGCTGCGAGTATCGATAGCGACGCTGGAATCCTCGCTGAAAGTATCGATAGCGACGGTGGAATCCTCGCTGAAAGCATCGATAGCGGCACTTGAGGCAACCATGCTCAAATGGTTCGTCAGGACTGGCATCGCGCTGGCAGGACTCTCCGTCGCCATGGCAGGCCTCGCCTTCGCCGCTGCAAAATTTTTCAACTAACCGGCCCACCACTCGAACCGTCTGCCCCATCCCCGCGAGCCGGGGATTTTTTACGCCCAAGGGCCGCACCCGGCCTTCTTCCCGACCTCGTATCACATTGCACTTGCACGAATATTGTCCTTAGAGCACCATTTACTGGTATTCTGTCGACCTCGTGTAATTATTGAAACTCTTCTAAAACGACATCGGGAGCGACGCCGGCCACAGCCTGCCGGCGCGCAACACCGCTGCCGGATTGGATCACCGCGCGCCCGAATGAACACTAAACGACTCTTCTGCCTGATCCTGACCGCCGCCCTGAGCGGCCACACCTTGGCCGCCGGCGCGCCTGCGGCCGCCAAGGCCGATGCCAAGCTCGCCCAAAGCGGCGCCGGCTTCGACGACTACTTCGACGCCCGCATGAAAGTAGCGCAGAAAGCCATGAGCGAGAAGCGCTACGCCAGCGTCAGGGAAGTGGTGCAGGAGCTCGAAAAAGCATTGACCCGGGTCGACCCGGCCTACGACGAGAAATCGCAATGGGCCTACGTGCTCGACTTCAAGCGCTTCGTCCTGTACGAAATGGGCGAGCAGGAAGCGGCGGTGGCCACCTGCCGCCAGAGCGTCGACGTGCTCGGCTCCAACGACTGGCCCTACCTGGCCGAGTTCAACGTGGTGCGCGCCGCGCGCCGCGCCTGCCACAACATGCTGGCCTACGAACAAAGCGCAGTGGCCACCAGCGTCGCCCAGCACGAAGAAGCCATCGCCCAGATCGAACAGTGCTTCAAGACCGTCTCGCCGATCGAAGACGCCTCGGTGCTCGACAATTTTTACGAAACGCGCGCCACGGTGTATCTCAAAGCCAATACGGTGACCAAAAACAAATACCAGCAGCAACTGTTCGATACGCTGGTACGGGCCGACGCGCGCCAGCTGGCGCTTGACGAAGATCCGCAGTTTGCCAAGATCATGAAGACGCCCGCTTACCTGAATTTCAAGAAGGAATTCAAGAAGGATCGCAAAAACGCTTCCAGGAACACTTCCGACAACGAAGAATCGACCTGAGCTTCATCCACCTGACCGCCGACACCATGCTCCTTTCCGCCCGCACCGCCCTGATGAAAACCGCTATCGCCGCCGCCTGCCTGGCCATGTCGCTGGCCGCCCACGGCGCCGCGCCGCAGCCGCCCGCGGACGACACCGTGCGCGCCCGGATCGACAGCCTGGGCGACAGCACCATCGCCGCCCTGGTCGTCGAGCAGCGCTGGACCGAGGTGCTGCCGCTGGCGCGCGCCTGGACCCGCAGCAATCCGGGCTCGGCGCGCGCCTGGTACTACCTCGGCAAGGCCCTGCACCACCTCGACAAGACGGCCGAGGCCGAAACCTCGCTCAAGCGCGCCCTGACCCTGGCGCCGGACGACGCCCAGACCCTCAACGAGCTGGGCATCATCGCCAACAGCCGCGACAAGCGCGAGGCGGCCATCAGCTACTACGAGCGCGCCCACAAGGCCGACCCGACCCTGCCGGCCGTGGCCGAGAACCTCGGCGCGGTGCTGGCCGCCTCCGGCAAGTACGAGCCGGCCCGCGCCGCCTTGCTGAACGCCATCGAACTCGATCCGGCCAGCAGCTTCGCCTGGCACACGCTCGGCACCGTGCACGAAAAACTCGGCCAGATGCCGGAAGCCGAACAGGATTACCGCAAGGCGCTGGAACTGGCGCCGGCGCGCGAAAATACCGCCGTCGCGCTCGCCTCGCTGCTGCATGCGCAAGGCAAGTACGCCTACGCGCTGCAGGTCTACCGCACCGCCGTGCGGCAGCGCGCCGACGACCCGGCCGTCTGGCACGGCATGAGCAATTCGATGGCCTCGATCGGACGCATCGATGACGCCGTCAACGCCAGCCGGCGCGCGATCCGCCTCGATCCCACCTACGCCGCCGCCTGGCACGGGCTGGGCGTGCGCTACCTGCAAAAGCGTAATTTTGCCAAGGCGCTGATCGCCCTGAACAAATCGGTCGCCCTCGATCCGGGCTCGGCCAACGCCTGGACCAGCCTGGTGGTGCTGCACACCCTGCGCCAGGACCAGCCGGCACGGCGCAAGGCGCTCGAGCGCCTGCGCAAGCTCGACCGCGCCGCCGCCGATAGCCTCGGCAAGTAACCCACCCTCTTTTACCAGCAGACGCCCACCCCATGAACATCGCCCTCCGCCCCCTCCTCGCCAGCGTGGCTGTCGCCCTCTTTTTGTCCGGCTGCGCCAGCGCGCCGGCCACGGATGCCGCCAAGAGCACGCCCCAATACGGCGTGCTGGTCCAGAACGGCAAGCTGACCGAAGATGGCGAACTGCGGCGCGACCTGGGCCTCGAACACTCGACCGCCGGACGCCACGCCGCCGCCTACACCCAGTGGCTGCCGCTGGCCGAACAGGGCCACAGCGAATCGCAGTTCAACCTGGGCCTGATGCTGCGCGACGGCCTGGGCGTGCCGGCCGACGCCGCCAAGTCGCTCGAATGGACGCGCAAGGCGGCCGCCGCCAACTATCCGGACGCCTACCTGGCGCTGGGCGTGCGCCACGCCAACGGCAGCGGCGTGGCCAAGGACCCGGCCGAAGCGCTGCGCCTGTGGCGCCAGGGCGCCGCGCTGGGCGACGCCAACAGCGCCTTCTACGCCGGCCAGGCCCTGTTCTTCGGCCTGGACGTGGCGCGCGACGGCCCCGGCGGCCTCAAGCTGCTGCTGCAGGCGGCCCAGGCCGATACACCCAGCGTGCGCGCCCAGTCGATCCTCGGCATGATCTACCTGACCGGCGAGGAAGGCGTGCCGCGCGACTACGCCAAGGCGCGCCTGTGGCTGTCGCTGGCCGCGGCCGGCGAAGAAAGCCAGGCCCAGCACCACTTGGGCGTGATGTACCAGTTCGGCCGCGGCGGCCCGGCCGACCAGCGCAAGGCGGTAGCCTGGTACGAACGCGCCGCGCGCCAGGGCAATCCGGCCTCGCTCAACAACCTGGGCACCTTCTACAAGAACGGCAAGGTCTTGCCGAAAGACGTGAAGAAAGCGCTCGACTATTTCGGGCGCGCCCACGAGGGCGGCAACCTGGACGGCACGGTGAACCTGGGCGACATGCTGTTCGTGGGCCACGGCGCCGCTGCCGACCGCGACAAGGCGGTGGCGCTGTACCAGCAGGCCGCCGAAGCGGCGCACGCACCTGGCCAGTGCCGCTACGCGCGCGCGCTGCGCCATGGCGAAGGCGTGGCCGCCAATGCCGACGAAGCGGCGCTGTGGCTGGCCAAGGCCAAGGCCAAGGCCGCGAAACAGGCGTGCGACACCCGGCTGCCGCTGGCGACGTTCCTGAAATAATCTTCCGCGCATCCGCCGCCCGGCGCACGCGGGTGCCGATGGACCTGGGGCGCGGATGTGTGTACATTTTCGTCATGGCCCAGTCCCGGGCAGCACCCCCAGGCGTTGCACCGGTTTCGATGCCGGTGCCCGCCCCAACCTTCTCGACGAGAACGCCATGAACACGCAGTCTTCCCCAGACCTCATTCCCGCCGGCGGCTTGTTCGCGGCCGCGGCCAACTATGGCGTTGCCGCGCCGCGCCCGCGCTTGCTGCTGGTGACGCTGATGCTGATCGCCCTGTGCATCGTGCTGGCCGCCGCGATCGACCTCGCCTTCCTGTCGGACCGGGTGAACTACACGCTCAGTGTGGCCGAGGAAACGACAGCTCCCTACGAAGCCCTGCGCGCCAGCGACATGAACACCATCCTGTTCATCGCGGCGCTGATGGGCGGCGTGCTGGCGCTGATCGCCTTCGGGCGCGGCTGGGCGCGCTGGGTGTGGTTGCTGGTATGCATGCTGGCCGGCAGCGGGATGGCGCTGATGTGGGAGGCCGCGATGTTCGACTACGCGCCGGACGCGGCCATGGGCAAATTCGCCCTGTACCTGGTGTTTGCCGTGCTCACCTGCCTGCTGTTCGCGCCGTCGAGCAATGCGTGGTTCCGCCGCCTCAAGGAGCTGCGCAACAATCCGCGCCAACAGGCGGCAACGGCGCCGGCCAACCAAGGCGCCGCCCTGGCCGGCGGCCAGGCCTACCATCCCTACGCGCCGCCGGGCGCCTTGCCGCAGGCGGCGCCTGTGGCAATGGCGCTGCCGCCACGTCCCGTTGCCGCGACGGTAGGCCTGGCGCTGTGCGTGGCCGCCTCGCTGGCCGGCATGGTCCTCTCGGTGATCTACATGCCCGAGGTACTGGCCGCCCAGAGCGTGTCGCTCGCCTCGGGCTTGATGACGAGCTTCGTGTACGCCAGCCTCGTCATCGGCACCCTCATCATGCTGCTGCTGATGTACTTTATCGCGCGCGCCTCGAACGTGGCACGCTGGATCTGGCTGGTGCTGGTCGTCATCGGCTTCATTAATTCCCTCAATGCCTTCAAGACGGCGTTCGCGGTGTCAACCCTGTACGGCTCGCTGTCGGTCACGAGCCAGTTCATCGTGCTGGCCGGGACGGTCCTGCTGTTCGTTCCCGCCTCCAACCGGTGGCTGCGCGACACCGCGCTGGCGCGCCGGCCGTAATCCACGCACCACTACCTGCAAAAGAACCTTCATGCGCACACCTTTATCTTCAGCAGTCCGCTTCGTCACCCACCTTGCCCTCGCCAGCCTGGTGCTGTGCCAGGCCGCCCAGGCGGCGCCGGCCACCGAAGCGGGCCTACGCGAGTATTTCCGGCTCGCCGGCACCGAACGTCACTTGAGCATTTCGACCGAGGCGTTCAAGAAAGGCTACGAGGAGGACTGGCGCAAGGAAAGCGATCCGGTGCAAAAGGCCAGCAAGAAAATGGTCATGGACCACTTCAACGAGGTGGTCAGCACGAAAATGACGTGGGAAAAGCTGGAGCCGCTCGCCGTCGAGAGCTATCTGCAAGAGCTGAGCGACAGCGATGTGCAGGAAATGATCGCGCACGCCAACAGCCCGGCCGGGAAAGTGAGCAACCAGAAAATGATTCCGGCGCTGCTGGCACAGCTGCCGGCAATCCAGCAATACATGACGGCGGTGCTGTCCGAGCTCACCAACCGCAAAGGGCCGCCCAAACCCCTTCCCGCCATGCCGGCGCCCGGACCGAACGATGCGCTGCTACAAACCTTCCTGCGCGCCATTCCTGGCGAAAAGGAAGAGTTCGAGGGGCGCATCGCGCCGACCGTGGACATGATGGCCAGCGCCCTCACCAGGAACGAAACCGCCAAAAGCCGGGCCCGGATCGCACGCGCAGTGGCCAGCGTGAAAAAGCGCCTCTCCTTCGACAACGTCACCGCCCTCAAGGCGCGCATGCTCGGCAATGCGCTCAGCGCCGACGAGATCAACTTGCTGATCGAAGACAACCGCCGCCCTGAACGCCAGGCACAGTTGCGCAAGGTGCGCCAGGCCGAGCAGGAATTCCAGGGCCGCATGATGGGCGCCATGTAAGCGCGGCACGGCGGCGGCATCGCCCATCGATTCACCTTATTTCAACCCTCACGAAAGCCTATCTTGCAACCACTGTTCACCACCATCGCGCGTTCGCTCGCGCAAGCATGCATCGTCACCCTGGCCCTGTCGCAGGCAGCCCACGCCGAACCGGCCACCAAGGAAAGCCTGCAGCGCTATTTCGAGGTCGCCAAATCCGAGCGCATCGCCGACACGGCGGCCAAAGCCATGCTGCGCAAGGAGGGCGGCGCCTTGCAGGCCGAGAACGACGCCAGGGAAAAGGCCAAGCTGACCGCGCGCTACGAGCGCCTGTACGGGATCGTGCGCAAGCATGTCGTCGCGACCGTGTTCGGACCGAAGGCCATCGCCGACTATCAGCAATACTTGCAGGAGTCGGATGTGAAAGACATGATCGTCATGGCGCAAAGCCCGTTCGGTCAAACCTTCCTCGAGAAGATCAACCCGGTACTGCAGATGCAACCGGCGGTGATCGATGGCTATGTGTCCAAGCGCATGCAGGAAATGAAAGCGCGCACGGACGACACCGTGCCGCCGCCCGTCGCGCTGCCGCAGCCGGCGGCCGGCTCGAAGGAAGCCCTGGCCCAGGCCATGATGCTCGAATGGCCAGGCGCGCGCGCGCAGTTCACCAAGGGCATGGCGCAGGTGGCCGACAAGTCGCTGGAACAGGCGGCATCGTTCGAGAGCCAGGGCAATACCGACCTGGCCAAGCGCGTGCGCCGCTTCGCCACGGCGGTCCGCACCGAATTCAGGTTTGAAGAGGTGGCAGCCGCCCAGGCGCGCATGATCGCCGAGGAAATGAGCGAAGCGGACATCGTCGCGCTCACGGCCGAAAACAAGAATCCGGCGCGCTTCGCGCAACGCCACAATATCGAGCAGATCGAAGCGGAACTGATGGGCCGCGCGGGCGCCGCCCTGAAGTCGGAAGAGCTGAAGAAACAGCTCGCGGGCGAACAAGCCGCGGCCAAACCGGCCAAGGCAGGCAAGAAGGCCGCCAGCAAATAACAGGCATGCGCACAGCGGCGGCCTCGCTTTCAGCGGGGGGCCGCCTTTCAACAGTACCGACACCCCGGAAACCACGTTTTGCATACACCGTTCATCAACGCCGCGCGCGCGCTCGCGCAGGCATGTATTGTCTTGCTGGCCCTGGCGCATGGCGCCCATGCCGCGCCAGCCACCGAAGAAACCCTGCGCCGCTATTTCGAGATGGCCAACTCGGCGCGCATGGTCGTCGCCGCAACCGACGCGATGCTGGAGATCGAAGCGAGGGAGTGGCAGGGCGAGAGCGATCCCAAGGAAAAGGCAAAACTCAAGGCCCGCTTCGAGCGCACCAGCGCCTTCGTCCGCCAGCAGGTTGCCTGGGACAAGATCGAACCGGTCGCCATCGAGAGCTACCAAAAACACTTGCAGGAGTCCGATGTGCAGGAACTGATCGCGCAGGCGCACAGCCCGCTCGGCCAGACGATCATCAACAAAGTCACGCCGGCGCTGCTGAAACAGCCGCCCGTGGTAGCGGCCTATATGGCCAAGCGCATCGAAGAAATCAGGGAACGCAAGGATGGCAGTGTGCCGTCTCCTGTCGTGCCGCCCCAGCCGCCAGCCGGCTCGAAAGAGGCGCAGGCCCTGGCCATGATGCTCGGCTGGCCGCGCGCGCGCGATGACTTCGACAAGAACATGGCCGACATCGAAACGCGCGGACTGGAAATGGCGGCCGCGTTCAACGATGAGGCGACCGCCGGCATCGGCGAGGAGCTGCGGCGCTTCTCCAAAGCGATCCGCAACGAGATCAAGTTCGAAGAAATCGCCGCCATCGAGGCGCGCATGATCGCCGGCGAATTGAGCGAGGCGGAGATCGCCGCCCTGAGCGAGGAGCACAACAATCCCGCGCGCGTAGCGCAGCGGATCAGGATCGGGTTGGCCGACGCCGAACTGATGGCGCGCATGAGCGCCGCGGTGCAGTCGAGCGACGCGTTCAAGCAGCTCGCCAACGCCGACAGCGACGACGCGCCGCGCAAAGCCGCCAGGGCAGGCAAAGCAGCCGCAAAAAAATGAGCATGGTGCGCACGCCCGTAGTCAAAGCCGCATAGGCGTGCCTCATCGCCCTGGCCAGGATGCTCGGATAGCGCGCCGGGCGCGCAAGCCGGCGCGCACCAACTAAACGCGGGCCGCCGTTACGCCAGGCGCAGCGGCAGGCTGCGCAAGCGCTGCCCGGTCAGTTTGAACAGCGCATTGGCCACAGCCGGCGCGATCGGCGGCGTACCCGGCTCGCCCACGCCCTCGGGCGGCTCGGCACTCTTGATGATCACCGTCTCCACCTCGGGCGCGCTGTCGATCCGCAGCACCGGATAGTCGCCAAAATTGCTTTGCTCGACGCGCCCGTTCTTGAGCGTGATCTCCCCTCCCAGCGCGGCCGACAAGCCAAACACCACCGCCGACTCCATCTGCTGCGCGATGATGTTCGGATTGACCGCCAGGCCGCAATCGATCGCACACACCACGCGGTGCACGCGGATCTGCTTGTCCGTCACCGACACCTCGGCCACCTGCGCCACGATGCTGCCGAACGACTGGTGCAGCGCCACGCCGTGCGCGCGGCCTGCCGGCGCCGTGCCGGCCTTGGCCAGGGCGGCATCGAGCACCGCCAGATGGCGCGGATGACGTGCCAGCAGCGCGCGCCGGAACGGCGCCCCATCCTGGCCGGCGGCATGCGCCAGTTCGTCGATGAAGCTCTCCTTGAAAAACGCATTGTGCGAGTGGCCGACCGAGCGCCAGTAGCCGAGCGGCACCTGGCTGTCGACGATCACGTGCACCACGCGCTGGTTGTCGATCTCGTACTGCATGTCGTACTCGCCTTCGGCCGTGGTCTTGTCCGGACCGATGCCGGGCAAGCCCAGGTTGCGCGGGAAATACTGGTGGCCGATCGAGCCGCTGACCGACTTGTTGTCGTAGCTGACGATGCCGCCCCTGGCATCCACGCTGCCGGTGAAACGCGCCAGCGCGGCCGGACGGTACACATCGTGCGTCATGTCATCCTCGCGCGACCAGACCAGCTGCACCGGCTTGCCGCCGGCCGCCATGGCGATGGCCACGGCCTGCGCCACCATGTCCACCTCCAGCCGGCGCCCGAAGCCGCCGCCCAGCAGCAGCACATCGATCGACACGTCGGCGCGGTTCACGCCCGCCACCTTGGCCGCCACGTCGACGCAGATGCTCGGCACCTGGGTCGAGGCCCACAGCATCACCTTGCCGCCCGCGACCTGCGCGGTGCAGTTCATCGGCTCCATGGTCGCATGCGCGAGGAACGGCGCGCGGTATTCGGCGTGGATGGTCTCGACCTTGGTCTTGACCGCGCCCTTGGCCAACGCCACGTCGCCATTCGAGTAATAGGTGAAACCCGACTCGGTATCGAGCGCGCTGGCGAACTGCCTGAAAATATCGGCGCTCGACAAACCGGCATTGGCGCCCTCGTTCCACTTGACGCCCAGCGCGCCCAGGGCCTGGCGCGCGCGCCAGTACGAGCTGGCGATCACCGCCACGCCCGCGCCGGCGCCGGTTTTGCCAGACAGCGCGGACGACACATCGACCACGCCCACCACGCCCGGCATCGCCTTCGCCTTGGCGGCATCGAACGAGGCAAGCGTGCCGCCCACCACCGGCGACATCGTCAGCGCCGCATACAGCATGCCGGGCGGGCGCGCGTCGATCCCGAACATGGCGCTGCCATTGACCTTGGCCGGCGAATCGCGGCGCGCCTGGGGCGTGCCGATCAGGGTGAATTCGCCGGCTTCCTTGAGGCGCACGTCGGACGCGGCGATATCCAGGCCGGCCGCCGCCGCCTTCGCGGCCAGGCTGCCGTACGAGGCGCGCTTGCCGCCCGGGTGGACCACGAAGCCGCCCTTGCCCTTGCACTGCGCGGCCGGCACGCCCCATTCCTGTGCCGCCGCGGCGATCAGCATCGCGCGCGCGACGGCGCCCGCTTCGCGCATCGGCAGCCAGGCATCCTTGATGCTGCTCGACCCGCCGGTCATCATGATCCCCAGCTCGCGCGCAACTTTGGATAGCATCCATTGCGCGCCTTCCTTGAGGCTGCCGCGATCGTCGGGATGGAACGGCAGGTTCTCGCGCAGCACTTCGAGATTGCTGAAGATCTTGTCGATCGGCGCCTGGGTGATGCGCACCTGCGCCAGCGGCACGTCGAGCTCCTCGGCCAGCAGCATCGGCAGCGCGGTGTTCACGCCCTGCCCCATTTCGCAGCGCGGCACCACCACCGACACCGTGCCGTCGGGTGCGATCGCCACCCAGCCGTTCAGGGCCACGGCGCCGCCGGATACCGGCAAGGGCTGCGCCGTGTGCAGGCGCTGGCGCGGCGGCTGGATGCCCCAGCCCACCACCAGGGCGCCGCCGGCAGCGAGGCCGCCAAGCAGGAAACGGCGGCGGTTCTTGTTCTTGGGTGTGCTCTGGGTCATTGCATTCTCATGGCGTGCGCGGGGAATGGCACTGTAGCATGCCGCCCGCCCGGCGCGGGCGGCGCGTGTTTACGGCGGCAGGCGCGCCGGCCAGCGCGCCAGGATCGTCTCGGGCAGCTCGGGGCGGCTGTACAGGTAACCCTGCGCCTGGTTGCAGCCATGGCGCAGCAAGAAGGCGGCCTGCTCCTCGGTCTCGACGCCCTCGGCAATCACCGACAGGTTCATGCTCTTGCCAAGCTGGATGATGGCGATCGCGATCGCCTCGTCGTTCACGTCGGTCGAGATATCCTTGATGAAGCTGCGGTCGATTTTGAGCGTCTGCACCGGCAACTGCTTGAGGTAGGCCAGCGACGAATAGCCGGTGCCGAAATCGTCGATCGCCAGTCCCACGCCGATCGAATGCAGGTCGTTGATGAAGACCAGCGCGTCGCCGGTATTCATGATCACCGACTCGGTCACTTCGAGCTGCAGGCGCTGGGGCGCCAGGCCGGTCTCCTTGAGGATATCGGCCACCATGTTGACGATGCTGCCGCGCTCGAACTGCTTGACTGACAGGTTGACCGCGATTTTCGGCACGTGCAGGCCGGCCGCTTCCCAGCGGATCATCTGGCGGCAGGCTTCGTCCAGCACCCACTTGCCGAGCTGGTTGATGAAACCGGTGTCCTCGGCCAGCGGAATGAAGCGCACCGGCGGCACGTTGCCCAGTTCCGGATTATTCCAGCGCACCAGCGCCTCGACCCCGATCAGGCGGCCCGTATCGATTTCCACCTGCGGCTGGTAATTGAGGAAGATCTCGTTCCTGTCGATCGAGCGGCGCAGCATCGCTTCCAGGCGCAGGCGCTCGACGCCCTCGCCCGTCATCGACGGCGCATAGAACTGGTAGCCATTGCGCCCGCGCGCCTTGGCCTGGTACATGGCCACGTCGGCATTGCGGATCAACATATTCAGGTCGGCCGCGTCGTCCGGGAACACGCTGATGCCGACGCTGCCGGTAACGAACAACTCGTAATCGGACACGATGAAGGGCTGCTCGAACATGGCCATCAGTTTTTCGGCCACCAGGCCGGCCCCGGCCTGGCCGCTGATGTTTTCGAGCAGGACGATGAATTCGTCGCCGCCCAGGCGCGCCAGGGTGTCGCCTTCGCGCAGCTTGCCCTGCAAGGCCGCAGCGACCTGCTTGAGCAGCTCGTCGCCGACGTGGTGGCCGAGCGTGTCGTTGACGTTCTTGAAGCGATCCAGGTCGATGAACAGCACCGCCAGCTGCTGGCCGTCGCGCGCGGCGCGCTTGAGCGCGTGCAGCAGGCGGTCGTGGAACAGCAGGCGGTTGGGCAGCGCCGTGAGCGAATCGTGGTGCGCCATGTGATCGAGCTGCTCCTGCGATTCCTTGACCTTGGTGATGTCGCTGAACACGGCCACATAGTGCGTCGTGACGCCTTGATCGTCGCGCACCGCCGACACGGTGAGCCACTGCAAATAGGTTTCGCCATTCTTGCGCGTGTCCCAGCGCTCGCCGCGCCAGAAACCCGCCTCGCCCAGTTCGGCCCACATCTGCTGGTACACGGCAGCGTTCTCGGTGGGCGAACGGGTCAGGCGCACATCCTTGCCGACCGCGTCGCGCTCGCTGAAGCCGGTGATCCGGCTGAAGGCCGGATTGACGGCGACGATGGCCAGGTCGACGTCGATCACCATGACGGCATCGGCGATGTGTTCGAGCACCGTGGCCGACAGGCGCAGTTTTTCCTCGGCCTCGCGCCGCTCGGTAATGTCGGCATAGACCCAGATGCTGCCGCCGTTGGGGCGCGCCGGGTCGAGCGCGCAGCCGCTCACGCGGCACCAGAACAGGGTACCGTCTTGCTTCACGTACTGGCGTTCTTCGTTGTAGTCCTTGCCCTCGGCCAGGGCCGGGTATTGCTGCTCGCCGGCGCGCACGAATTCGTCGTGGCTCGGGTACAGGATGTCGGCCAGCTTGCCCGTCATCTCGCCGCTGGCGTAGCCGAACAGGTCTTCGCAGCGGCGGTTGGCCGACACGATGCGGCGTTCGCGCACGAACATCACGCCGAACATGACGTTGTCGAGGATCGCGCTTTGCTCGGTCAGCAGCGCCTCGATGCGCATCTCGT
The DNA here is from genome assembly GCF_011682175.1 of Massilia frigida. Taxonomy (GTDB): domain Bacteria; phylum Pseudomonadota; class Gammaproteobacteria; order Burkholderiales; family Burkholderiaceae_D; genus Telluria_A; species Telluria_A frigida. The sequence continues at coordinate 173,630 of NZ_WHJG01000009.1, read as the reverse complement.
TGTGTTTGCGTTCGCTGATGTCCGAAATGATCCCGTCCACCCACGATTTTTCGGGCACGGCGCCCGCTTGCGGCTGGCCGTTCTCGGACACCCAGCGCTCGATGCCGCTGGCGTCGCTGATGCGGTATTCGATGTCGTACGGGCGTCCGCTGCTCATCGCTTCGCGTACGGTGCGGCTTTGCATGCGCCGGTCTTCGGGGCAGATCAGGTCCGACCAGGCGTCGGTCGTGCCGCGCATGAACAGCGCCGCCGGGTAGCCGGAAATGTCTTCGATGGCGTCGCTGACAAAATCGACCGAGCCGCCCGGACGCACCCGGAACACCGCACCGGGAACCTGGGTGACGATGGTGCGAAAGCGCTCCTCGCGCCGGCCGATGTCCTCGAACAGGTGCTTGATGGCGACCCGCATCTGCTCCATCTGCTTGGCCAAGCGGCCCAGTTCATCGCTGCCTTCGAGGTCCAGGCGCGTCTCGAAGTCGCCGTGCGAGAGGCGGTCGGAAAACTTCATCAGCTGGCGCAGCGGCACCAGCAGGCGCTTGTTGAGGAACAGGACGATCAGGGCCAGCGACACGGCCAGCTGGAACGCCAGCACGAAGGCATAGTTGGACTGCTTGCTGCGCAATTCCTGCTGGCTGCGGGCGTCGTCCATCTCGACCACCACCACGCCAATGCGCTCGCCGCGCACCAGGATGTCGCGCTCGGCGCGGTAGATATGGCCCACCGGACGCTGGGCCGAGTGGACGTTCATGAACTGGGCGTCGGACTGGCCGATCACCTGGATGTGCAGCACCGACGGATCGCGCATCACCGATTCGACCAGCGACTGGGCCGACTCGGCATTCATGTTCCAGAGCGACTCCTGCATGCCGAGGGCAAGGATGTCGGCATTGCGGCGCAGCGATTCGTTGAGCACCGCCTTGGCCGCCGCCCGCTCCTGCACCCCGATCAGCACGTAGCTGCCGATGATGGCGGGAATGACCAGTCCGCCGACAACGACCAGTATCAGCGCGCCATAGATCGACAGTCCGTACAGCTGGCTCAGCTTGGTACGGAAACGTTGGTAGGCCGTGCTAAGCATGCAGCGAGTCTGAAAGCATACGGAAAGATGTCTGAATGACAAGTTAGATAATAAATGTTTTCTACACGGAATTATGCACGGAAGCCCTCGCCAAGTCATCAACAGCACGGGAGGATGAGGCGTTTTACAGACGGCGGATGAAAACAGTTGACGTTATTGCTTGCGCCTAGATGCAAGTGCGTCAAGCTTCACCAACGCGAGGCTTCACACACCGACGCGCAAGCGGCCACTCATTGGATGACTACATGAAACCCATAACGGACAAGCAAGTACCAGCAACCGCTTTGGACTCCTATTTTTTAGATCCGGCGACAGTGCATTCAAAGATGCAGCTAGCCATCAATGGCACCATACTATCCGACGCAGCGATCCAGCGTCTCGCCGGCTGCCCGGGGGACGGCGAGATATTCGCCGCCCAAGACGACGAGGCGATCTATTTGGAAAGCCGCCACAAGGAGTTGATTGTAAATGATTGGCGAAACGCAAATTATGTCGAGATTCGCCGCAAGCAAGAAGGGATGAGTTTGTATCTGGACTATATCCGGTTTGCCGAGACGTGCCCGAAAAATTTCGGCGCAGTTGTCCTTCTCAGGATGGCGCACGAAGCCCGACACCTGGGTTTTTTGAACATCGAACTGCTGGCTGCTGGAGGCAGCGGCGTCAAAGGCAATCGTTGGACGGAAGAATTCTGGGGTTATGAAGCCTGGCCGCGGCTGGGCTTTGACGCCTTGCTTCAACCTGCAATCCTGCAGCTCATCGAGACTGAGCCTCATCTGCACGGCATGACGCGCGTGTCCCAAATAATCCAGGCCGACCTTCCATGGTGGAAGGAAAAAGGCGATGGCTGGGATATGACGTTCGATTTGACGCCGGGTAGCGCAGCTTGGGCTACACTACATCAATACTGCGTTAAGCGGGGATTAATGCCATGAAACCAAATCTGAAAAGTAATGCAAGCAAGGGCGTCGCGGGTTCGGGTAGCGCTCCAGAAGTCTCCCCAAAGTCCGGCCGGGCCGCCATATCGGCGAAGCCCGTGTTTGCGCTATCGACGCTGAAGGTCAGCAAGCCGCGCACAGCGAAGGACATTGAGCGCGCGGTGGCACAGGGACGGGTTGCCGAACTGAAGCCTGACTGAGCGGCGGATGTTGGCGAGTCCTGCTCCGCGAAGTCCGCCTCGCTGAAGCGACCGCCATGTGCCGATTCGTCAATGCAATCCCACCGAATGATTCCTGAGCCGGGTATGCGCGTCCATTCCGGCCGTGGCAGCCAATGCGCCAGCGACGCTTTACCAGCCTGCCCAGCGCGAATCCCGCCAACTTGCTATCATCGCAGCACTTTTCTAAAAGGGATTCCCAATGACTTTTTCCATGTACGACGCCTCGGTACCCGTTTTCAAGCAGATCCTGACCAGCCTGTCGGCCATCATCGACAAGGCCGAAGCCCACGCCACCGAAAAGAAAATCGAACCGGCCGCCCTGCTGCAAGCACGCCTGTATCCGGACATGTTCCCCTTCCTGCGCCAGGTCCAGGTCGCCGCCGACTTCGCCAAGGGCTGCTGCGCCCGCCTGGCCGGCGTGGACGTGCCGCGCTATGAAGATACCGAGCAGACGTTCGCCGAACTGAAGGAACGCATCGCCAAGACGCTGGCATTCATCAACGGCTTGCCGCAGGACGGCATCGAAGCGAGCGCGCAGCGCGACATCAGCACCAGCAGCGGCGCCAACGCCAAGCAGTTCAAGGGCCAGGTCTACCTGGTGCACTACGCGCTGCCGCACTTCTATTTCCACGCCACCACCGCCTACGCGATCCTGCGCCATAACGGCGTGGAAGTGGGCAAGAAGGATTTCATCGGCGCGTTTTAAGCCGCGTACATATATATATGCAGCAAGGGGAGCCGCGCGGCTCCCCGACCCGGCAGCGATCAGGTATTGCGGCGCGGGTAGCCTTGCGCCAGGATGCGGACCCACACCACTTCCTTGTCGGCGTCGCTCATCGACACCCAGTGCGCCACTTCCACCACGCTGCGTCCGCAGCCGCGGCAAATCTCGTCGAAGGTGGTCGAGCAGACCGCGACACAGGGCGTGTCCGGCCGTTCAGGCGGCTTCATGGCATCCTCACTTGGCGGGGCCGACATCGAGCGCATCCCAGCCGTCATGGCCGAGTTTTTCCATGGTTTCAATATTCTTGTCGAAGATCTCAGATGCTTCCGGGAAAGCCTCGACCGCCCGTTCGATACTGTCTTCGCGCAGCAGGTGCAGGATGGGATAGGGTGCGCGGTTGGTAAAGTTGCTGATATCGTTGATATCGGTGTCCGCGAACTGGTATTGCGGATGGAAACTGGCCACCTGCAATTCGCCGTCGAGCTGCATGTCTTCCAGCGCGGCATCGGCGACGTCGAGAAATTCGTTGTAGTCGAGGAAATCGCCCAGCACGAAGGGATGGATCAGCAGGGTGGTGTCGACCTCTTCCGGGTCGGTATCGGACAGCAGTTGCAATTCATTCATCAGGGTTTCGAGCAAGACTTCCGGCGTGGTCGCGCTCGACACGACGTAGCGTACTTGCTTTTTCACATGAACGGCCTTGGCGAACGGGCACAGATTGAGCCCGATGACCGCTTTTTCCAGCCATTTTTGGGTAGCGGCAATGATCTGCTCATCGTCGGCGTTCAGATTGGGGGTGCTCATGGTGATGCTTTCACTAATAGAAGAAACGCGGAACGCGAAACCCAAATTGTACGCACTCTTTGCGCCACCTCATAGCTGCGCCCGCGCGCGGGCGTAGTTTAGAGGCCGGCACAAGGAACGCGGCCCACGCCGGCAGCGCCCCGGTTTTGGTATTGTTCCCGCGCCCGTCGCGCCCGCCCCTGCCGGCCGCGCGCGGCGCTCTCCGGCGTATCCCTGCCATAGGAGAAAATCATGCATACCCCCGGGGAGTACCTGAAGCAAACCCGTCCATACACTGATGGCATCCTGGCACTTTCAAGGCATACTCCCGGCAATTGGTCTTTTCCGATGCAACAATATTGGCCGAAAGTGTTATCAAGATATTTGCCGCGCACACAGACATTTGACTTGACTCAAACGATAAGTGGTACGTACACTCCGACCTTATCTATTCGTCTGTCCGGCTGTTTTCGGACCCAACAATGGAACGCTATGCAAAAAACGATACGCAATACCGCTTCACTTGCCACCCTCGTTCTGATGCTCGCGCCTGCGCTCAGCTACGCGGCCGACTCCGTCTCAAGCAACGTTGCGCCGCTCGCGCCGACGGTCAAGCCCGCGCCAGCCCCGCTCCAGCCCTTCCCCGCCGTCAAGGCAGATGAATACAAGGAAGCCGACGTCTGGGGCCGTATCCGCACCGGCTACGCCATTCCCGACATCGAAAACGAGCTGGTAAGCAAGCACGTCAAGTGGTACAGCACCCGTCCCGACTATATTGCCCGCACCTCGGCGCGCGCCTCGCGCTACCTGTTCCACGTGGTCCAGGAACTCGAGAAGCGCAATATGCCGACCGAGCTGGCCTTGCTGCCGATTATCGAATCGGCCTTCAATCCGCAAGCGTATTCCAAGGCCAACGCCGCCGGCATGTGGCAGTTCGTGCCCGGTACCGGCAAGGATTTCAATCTCAAGCAAGACATGTTCAAGGATGAGCGGCGCGGCGTGCTGGCCTCGACCGATGCCGCGCTGAGCTATCTGCAGCGCCTGTACGGCATGTTCGGCGACTGGCCGCTGGCCCTGGCCGCCTACAACTGGGGCGAAGGCAATGTCCAGCGCGCCATCAAGAAGAACCAGGCACTCGGCAAGCCGACCGACTACGAAAGCCTGTACGAACACATGCCGGCCGAAACGCGCGAATACGTGCCGAAACTGCAGGCGGTCAAGAACATCATCGCCAATCCAGCCCAGTACCACGTATCGCTGCCGATCATCAACAACACGCCCTACTTCACGACGGTCGACAAGACCAGCGACATCGACCTGACCATCGCGGCCCAGCTGGCCGAACTGTCGGTCGAGGAATTCAAGGCGCTCAATCCGCAATTCAACCGTCCGGTCATCACCGGCGGCGAGCAGACCAAGATTCTGTTGCCACAGGAGAATGCGGAAAAATTCCATCTGAACCTGGCGCAATGGGGCCGCGCCCTGTCGACCTGGACCACGCACAAGATTACCGGCGCCAAGGACAGCATCGCGTCGCTGGCCTCGCGCTTCGGCACCACGCCGGAAGTGATTCGCCAGGCTAACAATATTCCGGCGGCAACCCGCCTGAAGGCCGGTTCCACCATCCTGGTGCCGAAAATCTCGACCTCGGTGCAGTCCGATATCGCCGAGCACGTCGTCGACAACGCGGTGATGGCCTTTGAAGCCGAACGCGCCGGCCGCCGCGCCGGCCACGCCGAAAAGCAGACCAACGCCCAGCGCCTCAAGGGCAAGGTCGCCGAACTGAAAACGCGCGTCTCCGGCCGCAACGCCAAGAGCGCAGCCAACGACACCCCGCGCTACAAACGGCGCGGCGGCTGAGCCGCACTGGCGGGCGCCTGTGGTGCGCCCGCCATGCCGGTTTATCTACCAAGACTTCCCCGGTAAATCCAGCGTTTTGATACACACTATTCGGATTTACCTATACAACTACAGTGAAACTACTGTATAGTGTTGTTTGTGCGCTGCAATACGTTTCTCGCAATCAGTCTGAAGCGATGGCCCTTGGCAGTAACAAAGAAGTAAAACTAGCAGCTTCGCAAGCCTAGGCGTATCCCACGGATACCCTCAATAAAGCCCTCCCGCCTTGTGTGTCGCACCTGACACCGTCCCGGCGCAAAGCTTTTGTGCCGAAATTTCTTTCATCCTGAGTCATTTCGTTGTGTTGGTTGGCGTTGCTATTTTGCGCTCGGAGCATGTGCTCGGGCGCTGATCTATACCGAAAGAAAAGAACATAATGAGTTTTGAAGCATTAGGCCTCCACGCGTCTATCGTAAAAGCAGTAACCGATGCCGGTTACACCGTTCCGACCCCAGTTCAAGAGCAGGCTGTTCCTGCCGCCATCAGCGGCCGCGACCTGCTGGTATCGTCGCAGACCGGTTCCGGCAAGACCGCAGCATTCATGCTGCCAGCACTCCACAAATTCGCCGTTGCCGAGCAATCGCAGGCGTCCAAGAACGCAGCCCAGGAAGCGCAAAATGCGCGTGCCCGCGGCGAGCGTCCACGTTTCAAAGCTGCACAGCCTAAAATGCTGGTGCTGACCCCGACCCGCGAACTGGCACTGCAAGTGACCAGCGCGACCGAAAAATACGGCACCCAGATCCGCCGTATCAAGGCCGTCTCGATCCTGGGCGGCATGCCTTATCCTAAACAGATGCAATTGCTGGCCCGCAACCCGGAAATCCTGGTCGCCACCCCCGGCCGTCTGATCGACCATATGGAATCGGGCAAGATCGATTTCTCGGAACTCGAAATCCTGGTGCTGGACGAAGCCGACCGCATGCTGGACATGGGTTTCATCGACGACATCGAAAAAATCATTGCCGCCACCCCGGCCAACCGACAGACGATGCTGTTCTCGGCCACGCTCGATGGCATGGTCGGCAACATGGCGCGCCGCATCACGACCGACCCGATGATCATCCAGATCGCCGGTTCGGCATCGAAGCACGAAAACATCGTGCAGCGCGTGCACTTCGTGGATGACCTGTCGCACAAGAACCGCCTGCTCGACCATCTGCTGCGCGACGAAACGCTGGACCAGGCCGTTGTGTTTACCGCCACCAAGCGTGACGCCGACACCATCGCCGACCGCCTCAACATCGCCGGTTTCTCGGCAGCCGCACTGCATGGCGACATGCACCAGGGCGCGCGTAACCGCACCCTGGACGGCCTGCGCCGCGGCCAGGTCCGCGTGCTGGTCGCGACCGACGTTGCCGCCCGTGGTATCGATGTCCCGAACATCACCCACGTGTTCAACTACGACTTGCCGAAGTTCCCTGAAGACTATGTGCACCGTATCGGCCGTACCGGCCGTGCCGGCCGCAATGGCCTGGCGATCTCGCTGGTGAACCATGCCGAAGGCATGAACGTCAAGCGCATCGAGCGCTTCACCAAGCAGCTCATTCCGGTCAACGTGATCGAAGGCTTCGAGCCGAAGAAAACCGCGTCGGCGCCACGTTCGGCAGCCCGTCCAGGCAGCTGGAAACCAGGCGACAACCGCGGCGGCGCCAAGCCAGGCCAGCGCACCTTCAGCAAGCCGGGCGCAGCACCCCGCAAGGAAGGCGCCACCGGCGGCGGCTACAAGGGTTCCAACCCGCGTCCCGCTTCCGAGCGCACCCGCAGCTCGTATGGCGACCGTTAATGGCCGGCCCGGGCGGCGTGTAGCCCCCGGGTAAGCAGCGTCCGCCCTTGTCGATGCCGGCCAGGCCGGACAGTCGCACACAACAGCCTCCGCTCGCGGAGGCTGTTGTTTTTTCAGCGGCGTCAAAACGCCCCTCTCCGGCATCCGGACCTGATAGCTGGCGACGCAACGAAACTTTTTCTATATTGCTACTCAGCTAGAACTTTGATGAGTGTGACGATAGGTTACTGCTATACTTTTACTGTACGTACATTTCTCGCCGTGCTGGCAAGCTCCTTCCTCAGCCCTTCGGCAAGCCTGTTTCGCAGTTGCGAGTGCGCCATTTCGTGCCACAGACTGAGCAAAAGTCGTTCACGCGAAAGCGCATATGCATACGCCAGGGTTTGAGATTGGCACGATCGAGCACAAATTAATCACAGAAGGCAATATTGAATTCCGGCGCCAGGAAAGCTTGCTCAAGACGGGCGCTTTACAGAATGCCATTTTCAACAGCGCCTATTTCTCCAGTATTGCCACCGATGAAAAGGGGGTGATCCAGATTTTCAACGTGGGCGCCGAGCGCATGCTGGGCTATGCGGCGCTGGACGTCGTCAACCGGATCACCCCGGCCGACATTTCCGATCCGCTGGAAGTGATCGCGCGCGCCAAGGCCCTCAGCGAGGAACTGGACACGCCCATCACGCCGGGCTTCGAGGCGCTGGTCTTCAAGGCTTCGCGCGGCATCGAAGATATCTATGAACTGACCTACTTCCGCAAGGATGGCAGCCGTTTTCCGGCGGTGGTCTCGGTGACGGCGCTACGCGACGATCACAACGCCATCATCGGTTATCTGCTCATCGGCACCGACAATACCGCGCGCAAGCGGGCCGAAGAAGCGCTGCTCAAGGCCGGCGCGCTGCAAAGCGCGATTTTCAACAGCGCCAATTTTTCGAGCATCGCCACCGATGCCAAGGGAGTGATCCAGATCTTCAATGTCGGCGCCCAGCGCATGCTGGGCTACACGGCGCTGGAAGTGATGAACACCATCACGCCGGCCGATATTTCCGATCCCCAGGAAGTGATCGCGCGCGCCAAGGCGCTCAGCCTGGAACTGGAGACGCCGATCACGCCGGGCTTTGAAGCGCTGGTGTTCAAGGCCTCGCGCGGCATTGAAGATATTTACGAGCTCACCTATGTGCGCAAGGATGGCAGCCGCTTTCCGGCCATCGTCTCGGTCACCGCCCTGCGCGATGCGCACGACGATATCATCGGCTACCTGCTGATCGGTACCGACAATACTGCCCGCAAGCAAGTCGAAGCTGCGCAGGCGCTGCTCGACCAGCGCCTGCGCGACCAGCAGTTCTACACCCGCTCACTGATCGAGTCCAATCTCGACGCCCTGATGATGACCGACCCGCAAGGCATCATTTCGGACGTGAACCAGCAGATGGTCGCCCTCACCGGGCGCACCCGCGACGAGCTGATCGGCGCTCCCAGCAAGAAGTTCTTTACCGACCAGACCCAGGCCGACGCGGCCATCAAGCGCGTACTCCAGGAAAACAAGGTGACCGATTACGAGCTCACCGTGCGCGCCCTCAACGGGGTCGAAACCGTGGTGTCGTACAACGCCGCCACCTTCCACGACCGCGACCGCAAGCTGCAAGGCGTGTTCGCCGCCGCGCGCGACGTCACCGAGCGCAAGCGCTTCGAGCACACGCTGGAAGTGAAAAATATTCAGCTGGAACGGGCCAGCCGCATGAAGTCCGAATTCCTGGCCACCATGTCGCACGAGTTGCGTACGCCGCTCAACGCCATCATCGGCTTTTCCGAAGCACTCAAGGACGGGTTCCTGGGCCAGACCAGCGCACTGCAACACGAATGCGCCGGCGATATTTTCAGCAGCGGCCTGCACTTGCTTTCGCTGATCAACGACATCCTGGACTTGTCGAAAGTCGAAGCCGGCATGATGGCGCTCGAACTCGATGCCGTCGACCTGCACGCCCTCCTGCCGGACAGCCTGACCATCGTACGCGAAAAAGCGGCGGCCCAGAACATCGCGCTGAGCCTGGAGGTCGGCGCCGACCTGGGCATGCCGCAACTGGACATCCGCAAGACCAAGCAGATTGTCTACAACCTGCTCTCGAATGCCGTCAAATTCAGCGCCCATGGCGGCGCCGTCACCTTGCACGCGCGCCGCGTGCCGCGCCGTGCGGTCGGCCAGCTTGCCGGGCGCTGGCCGGTGCACAGCTTCCCCCTTGCCGACAACGAGTACAAGGACTTTCTGGAACTGTGCGTCAGCGACAGCGGCATCGGCATCTCGGAGCCGGACATGGCGACCCTGTTCCAGGCCTTCAGCCAGATCGACAGCAGCCTGGCGCGCAAATTCGAAGGTACCGGCCTCGGCCTGGCGATGGTCAGGCAGCTGGCCGAGCTGCAGGGCGGCACGGTAGCGGTCGCCAGCTGCGCGGGAGAAGGATCGCGCTTCGCCGTCTGGTTGCCGCTGCGCGCGCTGGTGCCGGGAGCGCGCCCTGCGCTGCACGGCGGCGCCGCCCCGCCAGCGAGCATCCCGGCCGCGCCGCCGCTCCAGGCAGAACGGGTCGCCCTGGTGGTCGAAGACAACGACCAGGCCGCGGCGCTGGCGCGCCTGCTGCTCGAAGCGGAAGGCTTTACCGTGCTGTGCGCGGCGAGCGCCGAGCAAGCGCTGGAGCTGGCGCCACGCCAGGTGCTGAGCCTGATCACGCTCGACATCGGCTTGCCGGGCATGGATGGCTGGCAGTTGCTCCAGCGCCTGCGCGAGAACCCGGCGCTGGCGCGGGTGCCGGTGGTGGTCATTTCCGGTATCGCCGATACCAGCCTGGCCCTGTCCGGGGGCGCCGCCGCCATGTTGCAAAAGCCGGTCAACCGTGCCCAGTTGCAAGCCTCGCTGAGCGGCCTGGGCTTGCAGCCATCGCTGGAACGGACCCACACCGTGCTGGTGGCCGAGCACGACCCCAGGGCGGTCGAAGCCATCGCCGGCTTGCTGCCCAGTCCCGCGTATGCGATCGTGCGCGCTTACACCGGGAGCGAGGCCATTTTCCTGGCCCGGCATATGCGTCCGGACCTGATCCTGCTTGACCTGATGCTGCCGGATATGAGCGGGGTCGATGTGGCCGAGGCGCTGCAGCGCGATCCGGCCACGGCGCGCATTCCGATCCTGGTCGGCGCGGCGGCGCAGGCAGGCGAGCCGCCGCGCGCCGAAAAGCGCGGCCTCGACCAGGCCCGCTTCGTCGTCGAAGTGCGGCGCGCGCTGCTTTCGCAGTAAAGAGGACCGGTCATGGCAAGGATCCTCATCATTGAAGACAACGCGGCCAACATGAAGCTGGCATCGCTGCTGCTGGGCCATGCCGGGCATGCGGTGTTGTGCGCCCCCGACGCCGAAAGCGGCTTGACGATGGCGCGTACCGAAAGACCCGACCTGATCCTGATGGACGTGCAATTGCCCGGCATGGATGGACTGGCGGCGACCGCCCTGCTGAAACAGGATGCCGGCACCGGCGCCATTCCCGTGATCGCCCTGACCGCGATGGCGATGAAGGAAGACCGGGCAAAAAGCGAAAGCGCCGGCTGCGATGCGTATATCGCCAAGCCGCTGCGCCATCAGGAATTGTATGCGGCGATCAACGCCTTGCTGCCCCCCGGAGAAGTCACATGACGCTGCGCGCACCCACCATCCTGATCGTCGACGACGAAGCACAGAACCGGCGCCTGCTGGCGGTCCTGTTGCAGCCCGAGGGCTACAGCACCCGCGCTGCGGCCAGCGGCGAGGAAGCGCTGGCCGCCATCGGCGCGTCGGCACCGGACCTGATCCTGCTCGACATTACCATGCCGGGCATGGATGGCTATCGGGTCGCCAGCATCCTCAAGGCCGATCCGGCCACCGCCAACATTCCCATCATCATGGTCACCGCGCACATGGAGCGCACCGCGCGCCTGGCCGGCCTCGATGCCGGGGCCGAAGACTTCCTGACCAAACCGGTCGACCGCGCCGAACTATGGTTAAGGGTGCGCAACCTGCTGCGCCTGAAAGCGTACGGCGACCTGCAGGACCACAGTGCCAAGCTGGAACGCCAGGTACTGGCGCGCACGGTCGACCTGCAGCGCTTTCGCACGGCGATGGATGCCACCGCCGATGCCATCATGCTGATCAGCCGCAACAGCATGCGGTTTACCGAGGTCAATGAGACCGCTTGCACTTTGCTCGGCTACACGCGCGCGGACATGCTGGGCATGGGCCCTACCGAGCTGGTCCAGGCGAGCCGCGCCACGCTGGAATACCTGTATGACGCGCTCATCGTCGACGGCGCCAGCCGCGACCAGCGGGAAACAAAGATGACGTGCAAGGATGGCGCGACCGTGCAGGTGGAAATGCACAGCCAGGCGATGCGCTCCGGTACCGACTGGACCATTGTGGTGGTGGTGCGCGACATTACCGAGCGCAAGCAAGCGGAAACGCGCCTGACCCACCTGGCCCATCACGATCCCCTGACGGGCCTGCCCAACCGGACACTGTTTTATGATACCTTGCAGCGCACCCTGGCGCTGGCGCGCGGGAACGGCGCGCTGGTCGCGGTCATGTTCCTCGACCTCGACAATTTCAAGAGTATCAACGACACCCTGGGGCACGCGATCGGCGACGAGCTGCTGCTGCAGTTCAGCAACCGCCTGGTGCAATGCGTGCGCATGCGCGACACGGTCGGCCGCCTGGGCGGCGACGAATTCGCCCTGATCCTGATCATGCAGGATGGCCAGCAGGGCGCGGTACTGATCGCCGAAAAGATCCGCGCCGTCTTGCGCGCACCGTTTATCCTGCGCGGGCACGAAGTCACTATCACCGCCAGCATCGGCATCACGGTCCATCCGGACGACGCCTCCGATCCGGACACCTTGATCAAGTACGCCGATACGGCGATGTACCAGGCCAAGCACGCCGGGCGCGACACTTACCGCTTCTTCACCGCCCAGATGAACGCCAACGTGCTGGCCCGCCTGGCCCTCGAGACGGCATTGCGCAAGGCGATTGAAAACGAAGAATTCGTGCTGGATTACCAGCCCAAGGCGCATCTCAACAGCGGGCGCATCGCGGGTCTGGAAGCGCTGCTGCGCTGGCACCGCCCCGGCCATGGCATGGTCGCGCCGAATGAATTCATTTCAGTGCTGGAAGAGACGGGGATGATCGTGCAAGTGGGCAGTTGGGTGGTGGCAGAGGCGTGCCGGCAGATCGGCTTGTGGCTGCGCTCGCCGGTGGGCCCGATCCAGGTGTCGGTCAACGTCTCGGGGAGGCAATTTGCGGAAGGCGACCTGGACGGAGATATCATCAAGGGGCTGGCCCGGCACGGCATCCCGGCCGACCTGCTCGACCTGGAGCTGACCGAAACCTCGCTGATGGCCAATACCGAGCGCACCACCGATATCTTGCACAGGCTCAAACAGCACGGGGTGCAGATTTCCATCGACGATTTCGGCACCGGCTATTCGAGCCTGGCTTACCTGCGCCGCTTTCCGATCGATAAACTGAAGATCGACATCGCCTTCATCCGCGACGTCACCACCAATCCCGATGACGCCGCCATCGTGCTGGCCATCATCAGCATGGCCCACAGTCTCAAGCTCGACGTGATTGCCGAAGGCGTCGAGACTGCCGCCCAGCTCAATTATCTGCGGCGCCACCATTGCGACCAGATCCAGGGCTTTTACTTCAGCCGTCCCCTGCCCGCCGATCAGGTCGCCGAGATGCTGCTGCAAGACCAAGGCCTGCCGCCGCCGGAGGGCAGCGAGCAAGCCCAAAAGAGCTTGCTGATCATTGACGACGACCCATTCATGCTCGACGTACTGGTCAATCTGTTCGGCCGCGACGGCTACCACATCCTGTCCGCGCGCTCGGCGGCCGAAGGCTTCGACGTCCTGGCCTTGAACGAGGTGCAGGTGATCTTGTGCGACCAGTGCATGCCGGCCATGAGTGGAACGGAGTTCCTGGACAAGGTCAAGGAACTCTATCCGAAGACGTTTCGCATCGTCCTGTCCGGACAAACCGATCTGGAATCGATCATGAAGGCAGTCAACTGCGGCGCGATTTTTCGTTTTTATACCAAGCCGTGGGACAACAACCTGCTGCGCGATAATGTGCGCGATGCCTTCCGCCAGTTCATGGCGATCGAATGACAGCGCACAGCCCAGTCGACGCACGCCGTTGGTGGCCGTGGTATCGATGTTGCGGACCTCGCAGCAGCGAGGACGAACGAGACGCGGCGTGCAGGGAGCGCGGCGCGGCATAGCACCCGAATCACGTAAACGCGGTACACTTGCCTGGACAAAACGTCAACCTGGATGTTTAGTTAACGCGTTCAACCACGGGAGTATCCGAATGCCGAATGAATTCACGCTCGCAACTGCCGTTGCGCTCCCCGCGCACTGCGGCGTCAACAACGTCTTTGCATCGGTGAACCTGGCGGATGCATTTGCGATCCGGCTGCCGCCGGGCGCATCGGCCGACCCGGATGTGCTGGCCCGTTTCATCTTTGCGCACCAGCCTGCGTGGATCGGACACCTCCTGCGTGTGCGCGACATGATCGTCGTCGGCCTGGGCCTGAAAACGGCCACGCAACTGGCGAAAATCGCCAGTGAAACGGAGCCTTCCCGGGTTGGCATCTTCAAAGTCTACAGCACGAACGAGAGCGAGATCGTGGTCGGGGAAGACGACAAGCACCTCGATTTCCGGATCTCGATCCTGTGCGCGGGCGGACCAGCGCCGGACAACAGGCGCGAGCTGACCATGACAACGGTGGTTCACTGCCACAACCTGCTGGGACGAACCTACCTGCGCGTCATTGCGCCCTTTCACCGCGCCGTCGTCAAAGCCAGTTTGCGCAGCGCGGCGCGCGCCGGATGGCCCGAGGCTGGCGCGCATCAATAGGCGCAGGTACGCAATCCGCAGAAAATATCATCCCGCTCGGGCATGAAGAAATTGCGGAAGCGCGCCGAGCCAAAGCGCGACGGCGTGGCGAACGAGGCCCCGCGCAGCACTTGATGGGTCATGAACCACGGCTGCGAATACTCGCGGTAGCGCTCCGGCGCGAACCCCGGATACGGCTCGAACGGCGTGGCCGTCCACTCCCATAGCTGGCCCCAGCGGAACCCCGCCTGCCCCGACAGCGCCGCGTACTCCCATTCCGCTTCGCTGGGCAAGCGCCGCTGCGCCCACGCGCAATACGCCTGGGCCTCGAACAGGCACACATGGCGCACCGGCTCGGACGGCGACAGCGTCGCCAGGCGCCCGAAGCGCACCGTGCGCCACTGGTCGGCGTCGCGCTGCCAGTAGCGCGGCGACGAGCGCTCCTGGCGCATCAGCCACGCGCTGCCGGCCGCGCTCCAGTACTGGCGGTTCTGGTAACCGCCATCGGCCACGAAGTCGGCAAACTGCGCATTCGTCACCAATCCCGCATCGATGCGAAACGGCGCCACGTAGACCGGGTGCGCCGCTTTCTCGTTGTCGAACACGAAGCCACCCTCCCGCCCTCCCCCCAGCACGATGGTCCCGCCGGGATAGGCGATCTGCGCTCCCTGCGAATGCACCGCCGCGTCGCGCGTGAGCTGCGCGGGCGCCGCCACGCCCAGGGTCTGCATCGAATACAGATAGGCTTCGCCGTGCATGTCCTCGTGCGCCAGCGCCAGCCGGTACGGGTACAGGGCCTCGTCCGTGCCCGCCTCGCGCGACAGCTTGTCGAGGGTTCGGTCCAGCACTTCATGGCAGTAGGTCTTGAGCGCGCCGGGGCTGGGCAGGTCGAGCGTCCAGCGCGAGCGGTGCGGCACCAGGCTGGAATCGAACCAGTCGTCGCCGCGCGTGAGCAGCGAGCCGCGCTGGGCATCGGCCGGATGGCTGGACGCCGCCTCGCGCAGGATGAACCATTCGGCGAACCACGCCGTATGCCCCAGTTCCCACAGCGGCGGGTTGATCGTGGCAATATGGGGCACGCGCGACAGGCTGTCGAAGCCCATGCCGGCAAAGCAGTCGAACAGGCTGAGCGTATAATGGCGCGCACTTTGCAGCGCCTCGGCCAATTGCTGCGGCTTGGCGTGCCGGAAGGATGCGGTGATTGAACTCATAGCAGCCAATTGTAACGACTTTTTCAAGGAGCCGCGGTGCAGCGACCACGCGTGCTGATCGTCAGCCCCGCATCGCAGCGGGAGAACAACGGCAACTGGCAAACCGCCAGCCGCTGGGCGCATTTCCTGCGCGCGCGCTGGCGCGTGACGATCGCCCCCGGCTGGGACGCCAGCGCGCCCCCGCCCGACCTGATGATCGCCCTGCATGCGCGCCGCTCGGCGGCCCCCCTGGCCGCTTTTGCCGCCGCTTTCCCCGACCGTGCGCGCGTGCTGGTACTGACCGGCACCGACCTGTATCGCGACATCGCCACCGATGCCGCAGCCCAGGCATCGCTGGCCCACGCCCGCAGGCTGGTGCTGCTGCAGGCCGACGGGCTGGCCCTGCTGGCGCCCGATGCGCGCGCCAGGGCCTGCGTGATCCACCAGTCGGCGCCCTCGCTCACGCCCTTCCGCCATGCGGCGGCGCGGCGCTTCATCGACATCGTCATGATCGGCCATCTGCGCGAAGAAAAAGATCCGCGCACCTTCATGGGCGCGGCGGCGCTGGTGACGGCCCCCAAGGCGCGCCTGCTGCATATCGGCGGCGCGCTCGACCCCATCCTGGGCGAGCTTGCCGTGGCCACCCAGGCCGCCACCCCGCGTTATCGCTGGCTGGGCGCCATGCCGCATGCCGCCACGCGCCAGCGCCTGCGGCGCAGCCACGCCATGGTGATCGCCTCGCACATGGAAGGCGGCGCCAACGTCATTATCGAAGCGCTCACCTGCGGCGTGCCGGTGCTGGCCAGCGATATCAGCGGCAACCGCGGCATGCTGGGCGACGGCTACGCGGGCTATTTCGCGCCCGGCGACGCGCCGGCGCTGGCGCGCCTGATCGAGCGCTGCATCGGCGACGCTTCCTTCCATGCGCTGCTGCGGCGCCAGTGCGACGCGCGCGCCCCCTTGTTCGCGCCAGAGCACGAGCGTGCCAGTGTGCGCGACTTGGTGGATAATCTGCTCTGACCTGCCTTTTACCGAAACGGACACCGACCATGAGCAATGCCCCAGAAACGCCCATCAAACTCACCTCGTTCTCGCATGGCGGCGGCTGCGGCTGCAAAATCGCGCCCGGCGTGCTGTCCGAGATCCTCAAGAACTCGACCGGCTTCCCGGTCCCCAAGGAATTGATGGTCGGTATCGAAACCGCCGACGACGCCGCCGTCTACAAGCTCAATGACGAACAGGCGCTGATCGCCACCACCGATTTCTTCATGCCGATCGTCGACGATCCCTTCGATTTCGGCCGCATCGCCGCCACCAATGCGATTTCGGACGTGTATGCGATGGGCGGCACGCCGATCATGGCACTGGCGCTGGTGGGCATGCCGATCAATAAACTGCCGCTGGAAACCATCGGCCAGATCATCCGCGGCGGTGAAACCATGTGCGCCGAAGCGGGCATTCCGATCGCCGGCGGCCACACGATCGATTCGGTCGAGCCGATCTACGGGCTGGTGGTGCTGGGCCTCGTGCATCCGTCCAAGGTCAAGCGCAATGCCGACGCGCGTGCCGGCGATGTGCTCATTCTCGGCAAGCCGCTGGGCGTGGGCGTACTCTCGGCCGCGCTGAAAAAAGACGTGCTCGGACCCGAAGGCTACGCCGCCATGATCGCCAATACCACCAAACTGAATAAGCCGGGCAAGGCGCTGTCGGAGATGGAAGGGGTGCATGCGCTGACCGACGTCACCGGCTTCGGCCTGCTGGGCCACCTGCTGGAACTGGCGCGCGGCTCGCAATTGACGGCGCAGCTGAGCATGTCGCAGATTCCGCTGCTGCCGGGCGTGGAACAGCTGGCGCACGACGGTTATTTTACCGGCGCGTCGGGCCGCAACTGGGATGCCTACGGCAAGGATGTCACGCTCTCGCCGGGCATCAGCAAGGCGCAGCACATGCTGCTGACCGATCCGCAAACCTCGGGCGGGCTGCTGGTATCATGCGATCCGGGCAGCGTGGACGAGATCCTGGCGCTATTCGCGCGCGAAGGTTTCGAGAGCGCCGCCGTCATCGGCGAGATGACGGCGGGCGCGCCGCGCGTCCAGGTCGCTCAATAAGGCTGCCCGGGCGCGGCCCGGGCAGCCTCGGTAAGGCATCAGGCGGCCGAGGCACGGCGCTTGCGCGCCGCGAAGCCCAGCATGACCAGGCCGGCGCTCAGCATGGCCCAGCTACCTGGTTCCGGCACGGCGGTGACCGAGAACGACAGGTTGTCGGCGTAGCCATCGTTATAGCTGCCTTCGACGCGGCGCATGTCGAGCACGATGTCGACCAGTGCGGTGCCGACCGGAATGAGGCCATGGCTGTCGCGATACGCGAAGCCGGTCAGGCCGCCACGCTCGCTCGCGCTGACCGGCGCCAGGCTGGTGCTGAACAGGCTTTGGCCGGTGCTGTCGCGGAAGACGGCGGTCAGGGTCGCGTTATCGTTCTGGGTGGCATAGCCGCCCAGCCAGCCGGACAGGTCGAATTGCGACTGTCCGGCATTGATGGCACCGCTCAACGCGCTCAGGTCGATCACCTGGACCGCGCGCGAGGCCGCCGTATTGACGCCACCGCCAAAGAAATTCTTGCCGCGGTTTTGCGGACCGGCGTCGCTTGGCGACGGGAAGCCGCCGCTGGCACCGTACTGGACCGAGGTCAAGCCACCCGTGACATTCCAGCCGGGTACCGGCACCGTGCCGCCATCGGTCGAGCCCGCGCCCGCTTCAGCGTCGCCATTGACGATCAGATTCTGGCCCAATGCGGCCGTGCCGGCGCTTGCCGGGGCGGCGCAAGCGAGCGCGCCCGCCATCGTTAAAGCCGTTGCAATAGTTACAAAACGCATAAACATTCCTTGATTGATTAAAAGCGCCGCCTTGGCCAACCCGCGCCCCTGCGGCAGATCGGCGGGGCGTGAGTAAATAACGTGCAATTTTACAAGATTTCCGCACGTATTTATTCAAACAACAAGATATTTACTGCACTGCTGGCATCAGAAAGGCAATCCGATTCAGCGCGAAGCCTGCATTCATGGGTGAAATGCAACACAGGTAATATAATTTGGGTATGGTGCGGGCCTGCGAATACGGGACGGGTATGATCAATTGTGCGGTTCCACCTTGTGCATCTCCAGGAGAACATGATGGCGTATGTCGACGGTTTCGTCCTTCCCCTCCCTACCAGCAACATCGAAAGTTATCGCGCCATGGCAACGACCTGCGGCGCCATCTGGCGCGAACACGGCGCGCTGCAATACCGCGAATGCATCGCCGATGACGTCAAGCCCGGTAAACTCACCTCTTTTCCCCAAAGCGTCAACTTGCAGCCCGGCGAGACGGTGGTGTTTTCCTGGATCGTGTACGCATCGCGCGCCCACCGCGACGAAGTCAACGACAAGGTCATGAAAGACCCGCGCATGGCCGACTTCATGAAAGGGACCGACATGCCCTTCGACGGCAAGCGCATGATTTACGGCGGTTTCGACATGTTCCTCGATCTGTAGCGTCGTCACGGCATTGCGGAGGCGGCTCGCAAGCGTTGCACATCAGCGCTTGACAAGCCGGAGCGGCCTGACGTACAGTGAACTCATGTCTTCCTCCCTGCATCTGTCGTCTTTCCCCCTGCTCGCTGGCGCGCTATCGCTAGCGACGCTACTAGCTGCACGCGCGTAATCCACCCGCAGTGCGCCGCCCGGCTCCTCGCCGGCGTTTGTAAGCCAGTAAAACCCCAGGAAAGTCCGACCCGATGTTCGCACCCGTCTCCATCATCTTGTTCCTACTGCTAAAGCTACCGATCGGTTGCCTGGCCTAGCGTATTCGTGGCCGCCCGGCAGCCTGTCGCCACACCGCCGCCCGGCCCCCGATCCGCTGTAGTCCCAGGAGAACACCATGATGTTGCAAAACCCGTCGTCGAAATACCGCGCCTTCCCTCCAGTCAATTTGTCCGACCGCCAGTGGCCGGACCGCGCCATTACCCATCCGCCGATCTGGATGAGCACCGACCTGCGCGACGGCAACCAGGCCTTGATCGAGCCGATGAGCCACGACAAAAAGCTGCGCTTTTTCGAGATGCTGGTCCAGATTGGCCTCAAGGAAATCGAAGTCGGCTTTCCATCCGCCTCGCAGACCGACTTCGATTTCGTGCGCAAGCTGATCGACGAAGACCGCATCCCCGCCGACGTCACCATCATCGTGCTGACCCAGTCGCGCGAGGAACTGATACGCCGTACGGTCGACTCTTGCGTGGGTGCGCGGCGCGCCATCGTACACCTGTACAACTCGGTCGCTCCCGTGTTCCGCAAGGTGGTGTTCGGCATGACGCGCGAGCAAATCACCGAGATTGCCGTCAGCGGCACCAAACTGGTCAAGCAGCTGGTCAAGCAGCATCCGCAGACGGAATGGGCATTCGAGTACACGCCGGAATCGTTCTCGACCACGGAACTCGATTTCTCCAAGCATATCTGCGACGCCGTCAGCGAGGTCTGGCAGCCGACCCCGCATAACAAGATGATCGTCAACCTGCCATCCACCGTTGAATGCAGCACGCCGAATGTGTATGCCGACCAGATCGAATGGATGTCGCGCAAGCTGGCACGGCGCGACTCGCTGATCATCAGCGTGCACCCGCACAATGACCGCGGCACGGCGGTGGCCTCGGCCGAGCTGGCCATCATGGCGGGCGCCGACCGGGTTGAAGGCTGCCTGTTCGGCAACGGCGAGCGCACCGGCAATGTCGACCTGGTGACCCTGGCGATGAATTTGTACACCCAGGGCGTGCATCCGGGGCTGGATTTCTCCGACATCGATGCCGTGCGCCAAGTGGTGGTGGAATGCAACCAGTTGCCGGTGCATCCGCGTCATCCGTATGCGGGCGATCTGGTGTTTACGGCGTTTTCCGGTTCGCACCAGGATGCGATCAAAAAAGGATTTGCCCAGCAAAAGCCGAATAGCTTGTGGGAAGTGCCGTATTTGCCGATCGACCCGGCCGACCTGGGACGCAGCTACGATGCGGTGATTCGCGTCAACAGCCAGTCCGGCAAGGGCGGGATGGCGTATTTGCTGGAACAGGAATTCGGCTTGAGCTTGCCGCGCCGCTTGCAGATCGAGTTCAGCCGCGCGGTGCAGGCGGTGGCCGATGCCAGCGGCCGCGAGATTGCCGCGAAAGAGATTCATGCGATTTTCTGCAGCGAATATTTCGACCAGACCAGCCCGTACGCGTACAGCGCGCACAAGATGGTGGAGGATAGCAGCAGCGATGAGCCGGTGCAGATCGACATCACCCTGGCGCACCGCCAGGCGAGCCTGAGCTTGCAGGGTGGCGGGAATGGGCCGATCGATGCGTTCGTGAACGCGCTGGGACTGGATATCAAGCTGATGGATTACCACGAGCATGCGATTGGCTCAGGCGCGAATGCCAAGGCGGCGTGTTATGTGGAGTTGCGGCTGGCGAATGGCCCGACCATGTTTGGGGCCGGGATTGACAGCAATATCGTGACGGCCTCGTTCAAGGCGGTGCTGAGCGCGGTGAACCGGCAACTGGTGAGGACGGAGCGGGAAGTGGCGGTGGCAGTGCCGGGCTAAACCGACGCATGCTTCACCGTCGCCCCCGCAAACTTCCCGCTTCGTCGTTCCTGGCACTGCCAGAAACGACGAGGGGCGGGATCAAATAAACTTGGTCTTCTTCAAATACTTCTCCACATCGCGATAACTGTCATCGCTGCCGGCATAGCGCACCAGATTGCGGGCCGTTTTGAGCCACTCCACCGTCGATGGCTGCATCGTGTCGAGCGCATACGCAATATCGCCCGGCCCGATCGGCCGCTCCGGGTTCCCGGCCAGAATGTCGTGAATCGCGCTTTCCTTGGCCAGGTCGATCACCCCATCGATATCGGCGCCGGAAAAATGCGGCGTCGCCGCCACCAGCGCATCCACATCCACACCCTCCACCGGCACATCGCGCAGCTTGATGTTGATGATGTGCTTGCGCGCTTCCGCATCCGGCGGCGGCACGAACAACTGGCGCGCGAAGCGCCCGGTGCGCTTCATGGCCTGGTCCACATCCCACGGCATATTGGTCGCCGCCAGGAACAGCACGTCGCGGTTGTCGCGCTCGAAGCCATCGAGCTGCGACAGGAATTCATTGACGATTGTGCGGCTGTGCTCGCTCTGCGCCTTGGAACGCGAAAACGCCAGCGCATCGAGCTCGTCGAAAAACAGCACGCAGGGCTTTTGCGCCCTCGCCTTCTCGAACAATTGCGCCAAGTTGCGCTCGCTTTCGCCCATCCACATATTCAGCACTTCGCTGATGCCGACCGACACGAACGACGCATTGCACTCGTTGGCAATCGCGCGCGCGATCATGGTCTTGCCGCAGCCCGGCGGACCGTACAGCAAAATCCCGCCGCCGCCCTGCTTCTTGAATTTGGCGAACAGCGAAGGCCGCAGGAAAGGCTCGATGATATGCAGGCGCAGCATCTTCTTCAGCTCTTCCATGCCGCCCACATCGGAAAAACGCACCAGGTCGGGCGCCTGCGGCTTGAGCGGCACAACGTTGGCGCTCTGCCCCACCAGCGACAGCGCCGGGCCGGACGCCGGCCGCGCACTCTGCTGCAACTGCTCCAGCGCAGGCACCGGCGCAAAGCCATCCTGCTGGCGCGCGCGGCCGTACGCGGCCAGCGCATCGCTGTTGCGCTCCAGCGCCAGCAAGGCCTGCGCCTTGCCGCTCAGCGCCGCCGCGCCGGGCGACTGCCGCTCCGCCAGCTCGAATTGTACCAGCGCGGCGGCGGCATCGTTTTCTTCCAGCAGCAGCCGGGCATAACCGAGCCGGGTGGCACTATTAAAGGGATCGCTTACCAGCGAGGCTTCGTATTGTTCACGCGACATTGTCATGGTCATCAAATTCCTGCGCGGCGTTTCAGCCAGCGCTTGAGCAAAGAGGGAAAAATCCAGGAGTACACACAATAACCGATCAGTCCGGCACTGAGCGGGCCGACCGCATGCGGGGCGACCCGGCCGGCGCCATTGATCACGATCACGGTCAGCACCCACAGGCCGATCGTGGCGCCCCAGCCCCAGCGGTTAAGCGGCCACAGCGGCAACATGCTCCAGTGGCTCAGCGCATCGAGTTCCACCACCAGCGTGAGGATCTCGTGCGAATCCGGATGCTGCTTGAGCAGTTCGATGGCGATGCGCTTGGCGGCGCGGTACTTGCCGCGCTGGACCAGGTGCGTGATCAGCATGCGGGCCGTGCTCAGGCTTTCCGGATGGCGGCTCATCATCACCGACAGCCGTTCCTGCCCGGCACTGCGGCGTCCTTCGATCAGGTCGCCCATCATGCAAGCGATCAGCGCGAGCTCATCGTCCGGTTCGAGGCGCAGCGCCTCGTGCGCGAGCGCTTGCGCCTTGTCGAGGTGCATGGTGCGGTACATCAGCATGGCATAGCGCGCGTACAGATGGCCGGACTCGGGATACTCCTTGAGCAGGTCGAGCAGCATCGCTTCAGCTGCGGGCAGTTCCTCGCTGTCTTGGTATAAGGTGGCGAGCAGCGAGCGCGCCGCGACATGGCCGGGGGAACTACCGAGCACGCTGTGGAGGGTGGCGCGCGCGGCATCGCGCCGGTCCGTCAGGTAATCGAGCAGGGCCGAGCCGTACAACAGATCGCTATCGTCCGGATACTGGGCCAGGGCCTCGGCCAGCACATCGCGCGCCTGGGCATACCGTTTGCGTTCGATCAGCCCAAGCAGGCGCGCGCTCAATTCGCGCGCCGTCAACACGACATGGTCGTTCATACCAGATAAGCCTTAGCGTAATACAGCACACCCAACTTCATGCCGTGGGCCAGCACCGCGAAGGCAATAGCGGGAATCCAGGGCGACGGCGCCTTCGCGCCGAACAGGACGGCGGAGCGGTGCTGCTTGCGGTGCATGAGGTAAAACAGCGCGAACAGCACCATCGACAGCGCGCGCCATAACAGCTCGGCGGCACTGGCGCCAATAGCAAGCATCAGTCCGGCAAGGGGCGCATAGCGCGTCTTGACGGCGACGATGAAAGCAACGCTGAGCAGCAGCGCGGCCAGATAGACCAGCCCATCGAGCGGGCGCCTGAGCTTCCACGAATTGAGCGCTGAATACAGGATGATGGCAAACGGCCCGCCGAAAAATGCCAGCAGGAAGCTCGATTCCACCGAATACAGGATCGCCGCAGGCGCCCGGGAGGGCGAGAGCGACGGAGTGAGCAGGCTTTCGCGCATAGCGTGTTGTCTGGAATAAGTAAAAAGTGGTGGCGCGAAACAGAAACCGCATCATACGCAAGTTTCACGCCGCCTTCCAGTTGCACGGACAAGGCGCGTATCAGCGCCGTGCGAGCATCCAGTCGGCCATCGCGCCCAGGTCCGGCACGACCACGGCGGGTGTGGCGCCGAGTTCGTCGAATGGCGCGCCATCGCGGTTGACCCAGCATACCGGAAAGCCGAACAAACTGGCCGCACTCGCGTCCCAGCCGCTGGCGGAGACGTACAGGATGTGTTCGCGCGGGTGGCCGGCGCGCTGCTCGGCCAGCAGGTAAATCTTGCGGTGCGGCTTGAAGACCTCGACGTCGTCGACGCTGACAATCTGGTCGAAGGCCCATTTCATGCCCGAGTTCGACACCACCTGGTTGATGGTGTGGCGCGAGCCGTTCGAGGCGATCAGCAGGGGCACGCCAGCGTCGCGCAGGCGGCGCAGGGTGGCGGGCGTGTCGGGATGCGGGTCCAGCCGCAGGTAATGGTCGCACAGCTGGCGCGCGGTGCCGGGCAGCAGTGGCAGGCCCAGCTTAGCGCAGGTGAAGCGCAAGGCGTCTCCGGTGACCGTCTCGAAATCGGCGTAGCGCTCCATCAGGCTGCGCAGCCAGGTGTAGTCCATCTGGGTCTGGCGCCATAGATGGGTGATGGCGGTGCCGTGGCCGGGATAGGCTTCCTCGCAGGCGTGCGCCACCGAGTGCACATCGTACAAGGTACCGTACAGGTCAAAGATAATGGCATGGATTTTTTGCATGGGCGCTCCTCGTCTGTAGCGTCAATGTAGCATTTTCGGAGAAAAATCCACACGTACGCGACAAACGCGGTGGTTCGAATCGAGCAGCCGCGCTACCGGCTACGACACTTCGGGCATGTCGCGCCGCTCGAACAGATTGCTCATCGCCTCCTGCACATCGTTTCCGATGAGGCAGAGAAAATCGTCGTAGCCGCCGAACAAGCGCCCCGTCTGGGACAGGAGCAGGGTCATGTACCGGTTATAAGCCATTCCGACCGGAAGCAATTTTTCGTGCACGCGCGCTTCATACGCTGTCACCTGTTCGCGGCATGTGCAGCTGATCGCGTGCGCGGGGTGAAAATCGATGCGATCGAACGCACCCGCGACCCGGTAGGCAGGCATATCGCCACTGAGTCCGCCAAAACGCTGTAAAAACGGCTTTATCTTCGGAAAAGGTTCATAGCCATCCGCGAGCAGGCATGCGAGAAAAGGCGCCGGGTCGACTGCGCGATGCTCAGTCCATCCCATTTTTCTCAGCAAATCAAAGGTCGGTTTTTCAAATCTCATATTCATGTTCGACAACCCGTTTTCCTCCCGTCCGTCCAACAGTGAGCAATGCATAGACGGACGGTGACGGCGCATCGGAAGGAACAAACAGTATACGCGAGATCGCGTAGCGCTCACCCAACGCATGGTTCACGGTTTGCAAGCCCGCCATGACCTGACCGAGGACGTCATTCCGGTCGACGCGGGCATAGCGCAGCCGCAAGCATTGTCTGGTCGCGTCAATTCGACTTCTGCGAACCCTGGTCGAGCGCCCTGCAGGAGCTGCTGGCGGCCGAGATCTGCTCGGGCGCGCGTCAGCATGTCGACGGTGCTGGCCAGTTACCGTAGCAAGGCCACTGTAACGGTAAAGATACTTATCGCGCAGACAAGAGACGGCCACACTGGATACATCCGCTCACGACCGAGCACCCAATGCCCACCACCAGGAGAGCAGCATGATCATCCCGTCCAATCTCGAAATGCATGATGTGCTGGCGGCCTTCCATGCAGTTCCCGACGCCGCCACGCGCAACTACTACGCCTGCCCGGTCGATCCCACCTCACCCGGGGGCATGGTGCTCTCGCATTTCAAGGGCATTGCCGCCTACGCCGACAAGCTCATTTTCACCCACACCGACCTGGAAGCCGGGGCGACCAGCGGCAGATACCTGATCGCAGACCGCCTCAGTGCCGGCGCCGAGGGCACGATCGCCGCCACCTACGACACCGACGAGAAAGGCTGGTGCCATCCCTGCTCGTCCCAGGCCTGCGGCAGCTTCATGGCCATGGGCATCCAGCCGACCGAGACCAGCGGCGACCAGTCCATGATCCAGATATGCGACCTGCAAGCGACCCTGCGCAACGAGCCGATGCGGGTTCTGGGCAGCATCGCGCGCACCGAAGGCATCAATGGCGTGGGCATGACCAAGGAAGCGGGGCCCGGCGGGCGCTACATCGTCGCTGGCGTCAATGGCAACAGCCTGACCCTGTACCGCTCCCGCAGCGATACCCTGCAGCAAGGACAGATTCTGTTCGACCCGGTCTATCACACATGCGAGTTTGCCGAGTCCGGTGCCGGCCTGGCGCTGGTCACCCAGACGGATGGCCGCATGTTCATGTTCACCCTGAACGCCGATGACGACGGCAGCAACAACCTCATGTGCCTGTACAGCATCGACCTGGCAGCCGGCTTGCCCTTGTCCAGGGTGGGTCATCGCATCATGCCGGTGCCGGGCGTGAGCCAGTCGCTGACCGACTTGCTGAGCTACATGCTGAACAACCAGACGCCGCTGGCCAATGCGATTGTCCTGATCCTGTGGGCGCTTGCGGAAACCTATATGAATAGCAGTTTTCGATGGGGCAAGGGGCTCGCCATTACCTCGCCCGACACGGTGACCGTGTATGCGAGCGACCGCAACGTGCTGCCCCTGTCGCAGCTGACTCCCACGCGCCAGGATTTTTCGCTGGTGGTGTGGGGTCCGGCTGGAGGCGAGCCGGTCCCGCTTTCCCGGTCATGAAGCCGACCACGAATTTGCCCTTCGCAAGGGCCAAGCGCCAGCTGGCGCACTTACGTAGCACCACTGTGTCACAACCAACCGGAGAATCGCCATGAACAAGCCTGAGAAAATTCCACAACGCAGCGCCAACAATGTCATCCAGTTTACCAACCCGGTCGCCATTCCCGGCCAATTTACCTCGATTCCCGCGCTGTCGGCGGCGCCGCAAGGCGGCTTTTGCATGGCTTACAGCGACGCCAGCGGTGACGGGCAGATCTGGACCACGCTGTCGGCAGACGGGGTCAACTGGTCACAGGCCACGGAAATCGGCCAGCAGACGAATGTGCCGGCGCTGGCCCTGCTGGGCGACACCCTGTGCATGATGTATGCCGGCTTCGGCGACGACTTTCCGCAGCTGTATCAAACGCAGTCCCTGGACGGCACCAACTGGACTCAAGCAAATCAGATCGGACAACAAACCTCGATCCCGGCGATCGCAACACTCGGGGAAACGCTGTGCATGGTGTACTCCGATGCGAACAGCTCCCAGCTCTGGGCCAGCACCTCGCCCGATGGGATCACCTGGACACAAGCGGTGCAAATCCCCAACCAGTACACTTCGGTGCCGGCGCTCGCTGCCATGGGCGACACGCTGTACATGGTGTACTCCAGTTCTGACGGCTCACAGTTGTACTGGGCCACGTCGACTGACGGGCTGAACTGGAGCGACGCACAACCCATTGATGGACAATTCACGTCCATTCCGGCGCTGGCTTGCTTCCAGGACTGTCTGTACATGGTGTATTCCGATACCAATAGTTCGCGATTGTGGGGCAGCACCTTCTCCGACGGCACCGGTTGGAGTGCTGCCCAGCAAATTCCTGATCAGGAAACCTCAGTCCCCGCGCTCGCCGCCACCGATACCCAGTTGTGCATGGTCTATTCCGGCTCGTCCAGTTCGCAACTGTACGCGACTTACCTCGTCACCAACCAGCCCGACGCGTAGCGGCAAGCGCTGGCCCTGCCGGCGCAGACAACAGGGGCCCGGCGCTTGCGCGCACGGGCCCCTGTTCGGCCGGCGTCGGGATCAGGCAGCTGCTTCGCCGCCAGCACGTCCACCGGATCGGCCATCAGCCTGGACCGCCCGCCCGGTATCAGCATCATGTCGTTGCTGAAGCGCTCTTCACCGTCGCGCGTGCTGGCATCGTTTTCCTTGATCACCATGGGGAAAGAAAATGCAGACGAAAAAAAAGCCCGCCGAAGCGAGCTCTAATCCAATGTATTACCAATGCTTTAATCGTGTCCCAGGCGCCCATGCTATCTGCGTGGTGCCCTGACGTGTAAATCGACTACCGTATTCGGAATTACAAATCCATGCTGTTGCTACCATTTACCTTTGCGACATTACACATATTGCGCGGCGGTGCAGGCCTTGGACAGGGTTTCGGTTCGTTTGAACCTCACCACTGAACGTAGTGTAACACAGGATTGTGCGGCGCAGCAAACATTATCACCGTGATCCGGGAAGCGCGCCGCCGGCGCCGGCAACGCAGGTCATGACCGGGCTCTCGCCAGCCCTCTCCAGTAATCGCTTGAGCCACAGGCATTCGTGCACGGTGCCGGTCAACACGATGCCCGATTCATGCTTGAGCGCGGCATATGCCGTCATCATATCGAGGTCAAGCGCATTGCGTAGGACCTTGACGGCATTAAACGCCGACTTTGCGCCCCCCTATCCTGACGGTCCACTCGCCGTGCGCCTCCAGCATCCGGGTACGTGGCTCCGGTTGAAGGAAACCGATATCGTCGCTTTCCCATGTCAAACGGCAGTGGGGGCAAAAGAACGACTCCCAGCTTCGCAACGCGCCGTTGACATCGCCATAGCCAAGTGTGATCGACGCCGTTTGAAAGCACTGGCGACAGACGACTTGCTCCGTCAATGTGACGTCAGATCCGGCGTCTGGGTTCATTCGGAATTCTCTTTTCATTCAATAGCGCCGCACAGACGAAAAAAAAGCCCGCCGAAGCGAGCTCTAATCCAATGTATTACCAATGCTTTAATCGTGTCCCAGGCGCCCATGCTATCTGCGTGGTGCCCTGACGTGTAAATCGACTACCGTATTCGGAATTACAAATCCAGGCTGTTGCAACCATCTACCTTTGCGACATTACACATATTGCGCGGCGGTGCAGGCTCTGGATAGGGTTTCGGTTCGTTTGAACCTCACCACTGAACGTAGTGTAGCACATGTTTGTGCGATGCAGCAAACTTTATCGCATTATTGCGCCGGGCGTGTGGTCAGCGGGGTCGGTTCCTTGTGCTGCTCATTGCGCCCTGCCCGTTCATATTCGGAAATCACCTGCGCGCCGAACAGCAGCAAGGTCGCGCCGATCTCCAGGCTGAACATGACCACGATGGCGGTGGTCATCGAGCCGTACACCATATTCACCTGCGACAAGGTCGAAAAGTACCAGACCAGCACATGGCGCGCGATTTCCCACAGCAGCGCCGCCGTCACCCCGCCAATGAGCGCGTGCGACAGCGACAGCCGCCCCACCGGCATCACCAGATAGATGGAGCTGAGCACCAGGATCTCGCCGGTCAACCCCAGGCAATACAGCAGCACGCCGGAAACGCCGTTGAGCGACCACTCATACCCCAGGAAAACCACGCTCTCCTCGCCCATCACTTGCAGCGTGCCCGCCACCAGGGTAACGATCATGATGCCCGCGCCGAGCGCCAGGATATAACAG
Source organism: Massilia frigida (assembly GCF_011682175.1). Lineage (GTDB taxonomy): Bacteria > Pseudomonadota > Gammaproteobacteria > Burkholderiales > Burkholderiaceae_D > Telluria_A > Telluria_A frigida. The sequence goes on along the minus strand of NZ_WHJG01000009.1, from coordinate 144,280 downwards.
TAAGGCAGGATCGCCGAGATCAAAAAGTGCCGGCGCCGGATCGCCACCCGGTGATGAAAGATCACGCTCATCGCATTTTCCAGCGCCGTGAACGCGAGCGAACTGAAAAACAGCATGCTGGCGAACAGCACCCAGGTGACCAGGTCACGGTCGTCCATGAAGTGCGACAGTTCTTTCACGATGGCCGTGGACTGCCCCGGCACCAGCCACTCCAGATAGCGCCCCAGCGTCGACAGCAGCTCGGCCTGGTCGATGAAGTGCGACAGCGCCACCACCACCAGCATCAGGAACGGCACGATCGACAGCAGCGCGTAATACGCCACCGCGCCCGCCAGCAGCAAGCCCTGGTTGGCCTTGAAGCCCTTGAGCGTCTGCCACGCAAAGGCGAGTGGATGACCAAGCACGTACGCGTTGGCGCGGCGGTTCAAGATACGCAAGCGCAGACCCTTCGTCCCTTTCATCGCGCCAGCCTGATGCCGGTGAACTGCCAGCGCGCGCCGGCCGGGAAGAAGTTGCGGTAGCTGGCGCGCGCATGGCCGGGCGGCGTGGCGCACGAGGAACCGCGCAGAACATACTGGTTTAACATGAATTTTCCGTTGTATTCGCCCAGCGCGCCGGGCGCGCAGGCATAGCCGGGATACGGCGCGTAGCTGCTGCTGGTCCACTGCCAGCACTCCCCGAACATTTGCGTCAGCCCCCCGCCCTGCGGCGCGGCGGCCGGATGCAGGCCGCCAGACGCGGTCGCGATGCCGGCGGCGGCCACTTCCCACTCCGCCTCGGTCGGCAGGCGCGCATCCATCCAGCGCGCGAACGCGTCCGCCTCGTACAGCGACAGATGCGTCACCGGCCGCGCCGCATCGAGCATCTGCAAGCCGTGCAAGGTAAATTCGTGCCACTGCCCGTGCGCGTCGCGCTGCCAGTACAGCGGATGCGCCAGTTTCAGCTCGCCCACCCGGTCCCAGCCCTCCGACAGCCACAAAGACGGTTCGCGATAACCGCCCGCCTCGATGAACGCCAGGTACTCGCCATTGCTCACCAGGCGCGACGCCAGCGCGAACGGCGCCACATACTGGCGATGGCGTGGCAGCTCGTTGTCGAAACCGAAGCTGTCATCCCCATGGCCGATCTCGGCCAGGCCGCCGTCGAAACCAATCCACGCCAGCGCCGCGCCGCCCTGCGCGCGCGGCAGCGCACTATCCATATAGGCGGGCCACATGGCGTTTTGCGCCAGCAGGTGCTTGACATCGGTAAGCATCAATTCCTGGTGCTGCTGCTCATGCTGCAAGCCCAGTTCCAGCAACCCGAGGAGCTCGTCGCCGCCCTGCTGCGCCAGCAGGCGCCCCATGCGCGCATCGACATTGGCGCGGTAGGCACGCACCTCGCGCATGGCGGGACGCGTCAGGGCGCCACGCTGGGCGCGCGGATGGCGCTCGCCAATGCCGTTGTAATAGGAGTTGAACAGCACCCGGAAGGCCGGATGAAACGGCGCGAAGCCTTCCTCGAAGCGTTCCAGGATAAACGTCTCGAAAAACCAGGTGGTATGCGCCAGGTGCCATTTGATGGGACTGGCGTCGGGCATCGACTGCGCGCCGCAGTCTTCGTCCGACAGCGGTTCGGCCAGCATCAGCGAACGCTTGCGCACGCCGTCATAAAGGTCGCGCATGCTCATCGGGCAATGGCGCGCGCGTAGATGACCGCGAACCACTGGTCCGGATCGGTCCACACATGCACGCTCTGAAAGCCCGATTGTTCCAGCAAGCCCACCGCCGCGCTCTGGCGGTACTTGTAGCTGTTCTCGGTATGAATCCGCTCGCCCGCCGCGAAACGGCGTTCCCCGCCCGGCCAGCGCACGGTGAGCGCTGCGCGCGCTTCCAGGTGCATCTCGACCCGGCTTTCATCGGCGTTGAAAAAGCCGCGGTGGCGCCACTGCGCCACGTTGAAGTCGGCGCCCAGCAACTGGTTCACATGGCGCAGGAGATTCAGGTTGAAGGCGGCCGTGACGCCGATGGCGTCGTCATAGGCCGCGTCGAGCGTGGCGGCATCCTTGACCAGGTCGATCCCGATCAGCAGCGCGCCATCGTCGTCGCACTCGTCGCGCACGCGGCCGAGAAAGGCGCGTGCCTGGTCCGGCGTGTAATTGCCGATCGACGAACCCGGGTAAAAGAACAGGCGCTTGCCGGGCCGTACCACACCCGGCAAATCGAGATGCGCCGAAAAATCCAGTCCCAGCCCGGTCATCTCGATATGCGGAAAGCGCTGCTGCAAGCGTTCGATGGATTCGCGCAGGAAATCGTAGGAAATGTCGACCGCCACATACTGGGCCGGATGCAGCAGCGGGAACAGGCGCGCCGCCTTGGCGCAATTACCCGCACCCAGGTCGATCAGCGTGCTGCCCACGCCCACGGCGCGCGCGATGTCGGCGCCGTGGCGCGCCACGATCGCCGCTTCGGTGCGGGTGGGATAATATTCGGGCAACTCGCAAATCGCCTCGAACAGCCGGGAACCGAGCGCGTCGTAGAGGAACTTGGGCGAGATGGCCGCGCTCCCGCCGAGCAGGCCGGCAGTCAGTTCGGACACGATGGCGCCACTGGCGCGCCCATCGCGCGCGTCGGCAAAGCTGGAAGTGGGCATAGGAGTACTCAATCGAAATCGCTGCGTAGGTGTTTTTGTTATCATAGCTGAATATCCCGTATTAAACGGTCCGCCCGGCGTTCAAGCGTGCTCGCTGGCCGGCATCCATCCCGACCTCCCTACAAGGCTACCATGACCCACTTCTCCGCGCCGCGCACCCTCAAGTCCATGCTGGCTGCATCATTGGCCGCCACCGCACTGCTGGCCAGCAGCGCCATCGCCCAGGTCACGCCGGGCGTGCTGCGCGTATCGGCCATTCCCGACGAAGCACCGACCGAGTTGCAGCGCAAGTTCAAGCCGCTGGGCGACTACCTGGCCAAGGCCACCGGCCTGAAAGTCGAATTCACGCCGGTGACCGATTACCCGGCCGCGGTCGAGGGACTGGTCAACAAGCGCCTCGACCTGGTCTGGTTCGGCGGCTTTACCTTTGTGCAGGCCAATGTGCGCAGCAAGGGCCAGGTCACCCCGCTCGTGCAGCGCCAGGAAGACACCGCCTTCCGCTCGGTGTTCGTCACCACCAAGGCCGATATCAACAAGCTCGATGACCTCAAGGGCAAGACCCTCAGCTTCGGCTCCGAGTCGTCCACGTCGGGCCACCTGATGCCGCGTTCCTACCTGCTGGCCGCGAAAATCGATCCGGACGCGGATCTCAAGCGCGTGGCCTACTCCGGCGCGCACGACGCCACCGTGGCCGCTGTCGCCGGCGGCAAGGTCGATGCCGGCGCACTGAATATCTCGGTATGGGAAAAACTGGTCGCCGAGAAGAAGGTCGATCCGGCCGCCGTGCGCGTGTTCTACACCACCCCGGGTTACTTCGATTACAACTGGACCGTGCGCGCCGACATGCCGGCGCCAATGAAGAAAAAGCTGACCGACGCTTTCCTCGCCCTCGACAAGTCCACCCCGGAAGGCAAGGAAATCCTCGACTTGCAAAAAGCCAGCAAGTTCGTGCCGACCAAGCCGGAAAACTACAGCGCCATCGAAGCGGCCGCGCGCAGCGCCAAGCTGCTCAAGTAAGCAGGTACGCGCGCATGGACTCCTACCGCCTCGGCAAGCTCACCGTGCGTCACCTGGCCGGCGCGCAGGCGAGCGCCTTGCACGAGATCGACCTGGCGGTGGCGCAGGGCGAGCAGCTGGCCGTGATCGGCCCGTCCGGGGCCGGCAAGACCACCTTGCTGGCCACCCTCGCCTGCGCCCACGCGCCGACCGGCGGCACCCTGCGCGTGCTCGGCCAGGATCCGTGGACCCTGCCCGGCGCGGCGCGCCACAAGCTGCGCGCCAGCCTGTTCCTGGCGCCGCAAACGCCGCCCCTGCCGCCGCGCCAGCGCGTGGTCACGGCGGTGCTGGCGGCGCGCCTGCCCGAATGGACCCTGGGCCAGGCGCTCGCCTCCCTGTTCAAGCCGGCCGATCCCGACGCCGCCCACGCGGCGCTGGTGCGCTTCGGCCTGGGCGACAAACTGTACGCGCGCGTCGACCGCCTCTCCGGCGGCGAGCGCCAGCGCTGCGGCCTGGCGCGCCTGCTGCTCTCGTCGGCCCGCGTGTTCCTGGTCGACGAGCCGCTCTCCGCGCTCGACCCGGCGCTGTCGCAGATGACCCTGGCCACCCTGCAGCAGGAAGCGGTGCGCCGCAACGCCACGCTGATATGCAGCCTGCACCAGGTCGACATGGCGCGCGCCCATTTTCCGCGCATCGTCGGCCTGCGCGACGGGCGCATCGTGTTCGACGCCGCCCGCGAGGACGTCAGCGACGAGATGATCGCGGCGCTCTACCAGAATGAAGCCATGGTGCAGCACACGCCCGAGGCGCACGAAACGCCCGAACGGCTGGCCGTCGGCGCCTGCTTCTGACGCATGCCAGCGGCAACCGTCCACCATCCCGACCCGGCCTGGCGCGCGCGCCTGGCGATCCTCGCCATCGGCGCGGCCCTGCTGTGGCCAGCCCTGGTGTTCAGCGAATTCAAGCCCTGGATCCTGTTCGACCTGCAAAGCCTGGGCGCGGCCAGCCAGTTCCTGGCCGGCTTCCTGAAACCCGCCCACGCGCCCGAGTTCCTGGCGATGGTGCTGCGCGAAACCTGGCAGACGGTGGCCATCGCCACCGCCGGCCTGACCCTGGCCCTGCTCGGCGCCATACCAGCCACCCTGATCATCACCGAACGCCTGTCCATCTCGCGCCTGGGCACGCGGCGCATGCACTGGGCCGCCCGCCTGCTGCGCCAGCTGGTGCGCTGGGTGCTGGTGCTGCTGCGCAGCGTGCCCGAACTGGTGTGGGCCATCCTGTTCGTGCGCGTGGCCGGCCTCGGTCCGACCGCCGGCGTGCTGGCCATTGCGCTCACCTACAGCGGCATGCTGGGCAAGGTGTACGCGGAAATCCTCGAATCGACCGACGCCCATGCCACCGGCGCGCTGCTGGCCAACGGCAGTTCGCGCCTGGCCGCGCTCCTGTATGGGGCGCTGCCCGAATCGGCCTCCGAACTGGTCTCGTACACCGTCTACCGCTGGGAATGCGCCATCCGCGGCTCGGCGGTGATCGGCTTTGTCGGCGCCGGCGGGCTCGGCCAGCGCATGGATGAATCGACCCGCATGATGGCCGGCGGCGAAGTGTGCACCATGCTGATCATGTTCGTGCTGCTGGTCGCGCTGGCCGATGCGGTGTCCAAGCTGCTGCGCCGGCGGCTCGGATGAGCGCGCGCGAGCTGCCGGCCGCGCCACCGCGCCGCCTCTCCACCTGGCTGCTGGCGGCGGCCATCGTGGCGCTCATCGTCGCCAGCTTCGCCTCGCTGCCGCTGCAATGGTCGGCCTTCTTCTCGCCCGACGCGGTCGCGGTGACCAGCGAATTTTTGGCCGGCTTCACCCCGCCCGAAACTTCTCCGGCCTTCCTGCGCAAGACCGCGCTGGCCGCCGCCGAGACGCTCTCGATGTCGGCCATCGGCACCTTGCTGGCGGTGGCCGGCGGCATGGCGCTGGCCATGGCCGGCGCCGGGCGCCTGGGCAAAGTGCAGCGCGCCCTCGCGCGCGGCCTGCTCAACGTGCTGCGCTCGATTCCGGAACTGGTGTGGGCCTCGCTGCTGCTGGTGGCGGCCGGCCTGGGGCCGTTCGCCGGCACCCTGGCGCTGGCCGCGCACACCAGCGGCGTGCTCGGACGCCTGTTCGCCGACGCCCTCGAAAACGCCGACCCGCATCCCGAAACCACCCTGCTCACCAACGGCGCCGCCCCGGCGGCGGCCTTTTTGTACGCCACCATGCCGCAAACGCTGCCCCAGATGCTGTCGTACACCCTGTACCGCTGGGAGAACAATATCCGCGCCGCCGCGGTGCTCGGGGTGGTCGGCGCCGGCGGACTCGGCCAGATGCTCAAGTTCCACCTGTCGCTATTCCAGATGCAAAACGCGGCCACCGTCATCATCGCCATGCTGCTGCTGGTCGCCCTGGTCGATGCCGCCAGCTTTGCGCTGCGGCGCGCCCTTACCCGCTAGGCCCCCGGGCCAGCCCCACCTCCATCACCAGGTACTCCTCATGCTCGAACTGCGCGATCTCGCCAAAAACTACAACGGCCGTCCGGTGCTCAACCGCCTCTCGTACCAATTCAAGGCCGGCGAATTCGTCGCCATCATGGGCGAATCGGGGGTCGGCAAGTCGACCCTGCTGAACCTCATCGCCGGCCTCGATGCGCCCGACAGCGGCGACATCGTGATCGACGGCCAGCCCATGTCGGCGCTCGACGACAATGCCGCCACCAGCCTGCGCCGCACCCGCATGGGTTTCATCTTCCAGGCCTTCCACGTGCTGCCGCACCTGACCCTGGAGCAGAACGTGGCCCTGCCCCTGCTATTGAATGGCCAGAGCCAGGAACGCGCCGGCGCCATGCTGGCGGCGGTCGGCCTCGGTGGCCGGGGCGGCGATTTTCCACGCCAGCTGTCCGGCGGCGAAATGCAGCGCGTGGCGATCGCGCGCGCGCTGGTGCACCGCCCGGCCCTGGTGCTGGCCGATGAACCGACCGGAAACCTCGATCCGGAGACCGCCGACAGCATTTTGGCCTTGCTCCGGGACGAAGTAAAAGCGAGCGGCGCCAGTGCAATAATGGTCACACATTCTCACGCGGCGGCCGCGCAAGCCGACAAAACCCTCATTTTGACCCGCTCGGGATTGCAAATTGTGCAAGATGTGCGCTAAAAGCCGCATTTCCATCGTTTAATTTATCAACTTTGCTGCGAGTATATTCTTTCGGTAGTATCATCGGAACAAACCCGACGTGCATGAAATATATCAGAATGTAACAAACGGGTTGAAGTTGACCAACAGTCGATCAGTCCCCCATCAATGAAAAAATAATCTTTGGAGGAGTACGATGAACGTACGGCAAAAGAAACTGGAAATGATCGAGGCGATGAACCGCGCTCGAGCGCTCGAACCATCGAGCTTTGTGCCGAACAAGCTGCTCGACACCTTGATCGAAAAGATGAACCTCAAGAACGATGCGGAGTTGTGCCGCGTGCTGGAAGTCCAGCCGCCAATCATCAGCAAGATCCGCCATCGAAAACTGGCCGTGGGTGCAACGATTCTGCTGCGCATGCACGAAAAGTCGGATATGAGTATCCGCGACTTGAAGGATTTGTCCAACGCGTCAATGCACTAGGCAGTTCTGCACAGCTGCCTGGCGCCGGCAGCGCATGTCCGGCGCCCGTCGTACCGCTGCGTGCCGCATGGCGCAGATGTCGATACCGGGCAAGGCTTCACCTTCCGCAGTCCAGCTGCATCCTCACCGAACCCCCGTGCGGACGCCAGCTACTCCATCCCGTAGTGCTTCGCGTAGCGGCTGTCCAGGTTCGCCAGCGGCAGCAGCAGGAACAAATCCGCACACTCGAAATCAGGATCCCAGGCCGGCTCGCCGCACAGCCACGCGCCCGAGCGCACATAGCCCTTGACCAGCGCCGGCACCTGCACCTTGGCGGACGCTTCCAGCGTGCCCACCGGAAACGGCAGGTGCGGCGTAACCCGGTATTCGGCCGGCGCGGCGTGCTTGCCGATCAGCGCGCGGTACACGGCGGCCGCGTGATGGCCGCCGTCGGCCACGCTCATGCTGGCGCAGCCGGCCAGGAAATCGCAGCGCTCGCGCCGCATGCACTCGGCCAGGCCGGCCCACAGCAGCATGATCACGCTGCCGCCGCGGTATTTGGGATGGATGCAGGCGCGCCCCGCTTCGATGATGCGCTGGCGCAGGTGATTCAGGCGGCCCAGGTCGAATTCCTTGTCGGCATACAGGCGGCCGGTCCGGCGCGCCCGCGATGGACTCAGTACGCGGTAGGTGCCCACCACCTTGAGGGTGGAGGCGTCGCGCACGATCAGGTGCTCGCAGTGCTCGTCGAATTCGTCGCGGTCGAGCCGCTCGGCATTGGCCAGCGCGGACAAGCCCATCGTTTCGATGAACACCTTGTAGCGCAGGCGCTGCACTTCGCGCACGTCGGCCGGCGTCGACGCCAGGCTCAGGACCAGCCGCGGCGCGGCCGGTTTCGTATCCAGGCAGGGATGGAGGTTTTGCATGCTTCGTCCTTTCAGTGGCGACGAAGCACAGCCTAACTGCGTAATTTGTCAGGCCAGTGACAGCCGCGTGTCATCCGGATGACACGCGGCGTACGGCTTATTCGCTTTTCGGGCGGCCGGTTTTCAGCTGCGGAAGGCTGGACAACACCTTTTGCAGGGTGGCGATATCGAGGTCGCTGATCAGCGCCACGCCGATGCGCAGCAATTCGCTTTTCTTGATCTCGAAGCCGGCTTTCAGGCAGGCTTTCTTGACCTGGCCGAGCACCGCGTATTCCTGCTCCGGCATGGTGAAGCTGTCGCGCACCAGCTTGGCCTTGCGCGCCTTGTCGCGCGTGCCGCTGTCGGCATCGCTGTCCGGCGTGGCGGGCGCTGCCAGCTTGGGCGCCGGCTTGGCCGCTTTGCCGGTGCCGCTTTTCGCTACCGGCTTGGCGGCCGGCTTGGCCAGCGCTTTTGCCGGCGCAGCCGCTGGCGCCTTCATTGCGATCTTCGGTGCCGCCGCTGGTGCGGCTTTCGCTACCGCCTTCGGTGCCGCCTTGGGTGCCGCCTTCGGTGTCGCCTTCGGTGCCGCCTTGGCGCGCACCGGCGCGATCGCCTTGACCGTCTCCTTTGGCGCGCTGGCCGCCGCGCTCTTGCGCACGGCTGGCTTGAGCGCGGCCTTGGCCGGTACCGCCTTCTTCGCAGCGGCGCCAGTTGTCTTTTTCGGCGCCGCCTTGGCAGCGCGCGTTGCCGATGCGGCAGTTTTCAGTTCCGCGATCGTGTGTCCGTTGGTTTTTTCGCTTGCAGTCTTGGCCATTGAGTAACTCCGTCTTGATATCGATTTAAACAGTATATACGATTTACTCAATTGCCGACGCGCAGCACTTTTCTTGAGTTCGTACAACCTTACGGCAACTTGGCAGCGAATATCGCACCAGCGGCCGCGCCAAGCCCCGGATATTGAGGTGGATCACATTCCATACGGAAATATTTGCGCGTTGACGTCAGATTCGCCACGCGCCCGCATGGCGTTTCGCCAACTCATGCGTCCGCCGCCAGTTCCGGAAAGCGCCGCAGCAGGTCGCGCACCTTGGCCTGGGCGCCCCAGGCATCCCAGGCGTGCAGCGCGCGCCGGCCGTAGTCGATGGCAAGGACGGCGGCCCCGCGTTCGCGGCAGCAGGCCGCCGCCAGTTCGCAGGCCAGCGCCGCGTTCTGCACGAAGCCGCCCTCCATGGCGGCCGCGATCGCATCCTCGTAGCCGCGCATGGCGCCGTCCGGATTGCCGTCGATGCGCGCCAGCTCGGCGCCGACCAGCAAATAGCGGTTGGCGAAATTGACGGGGCACGACGCGGCCCAGCTTCCCAGCAGCGCGTGCTTGTCGCACACCGCTTCGAGCAGGCGCCGGCGCCGCGCCGGCGATGCCGTGCGGTACACCGCCGTCATCGCCAGCGCATGGTAAAAATGGTGCGTGGTCTCGTTGAGCGAGGCCAGGAAGAAATGCAGGTTGTTGGCCGCCGCTTCGGAAGCGGCCAGCGCCTCGTCGTAGCGCCCGAAGGTGAACGCCAGCACCTGCTGCATCAGCAGATAGCGTGCGCGCGCCGCGCCAAAACTGCCCTGGCCGAAACCGTCGATGGCGCCGGCCGCGCCATCGTCGCCGTGGCCATCCTCGCCCATCAGGGTCAGCGCCAATTGTTCATAGCCGCGCAGCAGGCGCACCAGCGCGTGGTTGCCGTGGCGCCGCGCGAAGCCCTGGTAGTGCTCCGCCATCTGGCGCACGTTCGCCAGCGGCAGTCCCGCCTCGAACGCATTCCAGGTGGCGACGTGGGCCGAATAACCGGCGTGCGGCAGGTCGCCGGCCCGTTCGCAGCTGGCAAAGGCCAGCTCCAGCGACGCCACGCTGGCGGCGATCGGGTCGCGCCACGGGTGAATGTAGGCCGCATGCACGAAGCGCAGGCGCCCGATGCGCTTGGACGGCGGTGCATTGAACTGCACCTGTTCGATGGCCAGCGCCGAAAACGCAAACGCATCCTCGATCGCGCCCAGCGACACCAGCAGGATCGCGTAGCGCGAATAGATCATGCAGCTCGACTCGGTGCGTCCGTGCGTGAGTGTGTAATTGAGCGCCTTGGCGGCCAGCAGGAAATACAGTTCCGGACGCACCGCGAACACGGGCGAACCGATATCGGACAGCAGTTCGGCCACGATCGCCACTTCCGGGTCGGTGCTCGCCGGCAGGGCGCGCAGGCTGTCGATGCTGCGCCCGGCCATGCGCGCGTCGATGGCGCTGCGTTCTTCGCGCAAGGCCCAGTCGATTTCGGCGCGCGTGGCCGGAAAGGTCACGCCGAACAGGGCCAGCGCGTCGAGGGCCACCGCCACCGCCTGGTCGAAGCGTTCGCGCAGCTGGTACACGGCCACCCGCAGCAGCGCCACGCGCGCCAGGTCGATGCGCGAACGGGACTGCTCGACCAGCAGCTCGAACAGGCGCCCGGCGCGCTCCAGGTGGCCGCACAGGTATTCGCATTCGGCCAGCGCCGCGTACATGGCGTACGTGGCGTCGAGGTCATCTTTCCATGCCCGTGCCGGCGTCAGCGCGGCCGCCAGCGAGAAATAATTGCGCGCCGAATCATAGGCGATCGCGTTGCGCGCGCGCGTGCCGGCCAGCGCGTTCAGGCGCGCCAGCTCGCGCAGTTCGGCCGTGTCGCGCATGGCCGCGCGCGCGCGGTTCAGGTGGTGCACGATGTCGAAGACATGCTTGTCGAGCGATCCGGGCGCCACGTTTTCCAGCAGCAGGCGCCCGATATGCAGGTGGCGCTCGGGCAGCGAGGACCCGGCGATCATCGAATACGCGCCCTCCTGCACGCGGTCGTGGGCGAAGCGGTAATTGCCCGGCTCGCGCACGATCAACCCGAGGCGCGCGGCCGGCCACAGGTATTCGTCGGTTTCCAGCAGCGACATGCCCGACACCAGCGCGATCGTATCGAGCCCGCAATCGGGCCCCAGGCAAGCGAGCAGCTTGACCAGGTCCAGGGTGCAGCCGGGCAGCTGGCCCAGGCGCTTTACCATCAGCTCGACCACGTTGTCGGAAAACTCCCTGGCCTGGATCGCCTGCGCATCCCACTCCCAGCACGCGGCGTCGTCGTTGAAGCGCAGCAGGCGGTTTTCGCCCAGCCGGGTCAGGAACTGCAAGGTAAAAAACGGATTGCCGGCCGTCTTGGGGAACACCAGCGCCGCCAGCGGGGCCGCTTCGGCGCTGGCGCAATCGAGCGCCGCGGCCACCAGCTCGCAGGCCTGGGCGCGGTCGAGCGCTTCGAGCACCACCTCGCGCACCTGGGCGCCGCTGGCCAGCATGGCGTCGCGCGGCAGCGCCATCGGATGCGCACCGCTCTCCTCGCGCGTGCGCCAGGCACAGATCGCCAGCATGTGGTCCATGCCACGGTGGGTCAGCAGGTGCGACAGCAGTTTCAGGCTGGCCGGATCGATCCACTGGACGTCGTCGAGGCACACCAGCAGCGCCGTGCCGGGACGGCGGCAAGCTTGCAGGAAGCGCCGGAACACGCCATCGAAGCGGCTCTGCGCTTCCGGCGGCGCCAGCGGCGCCGGGCTGGCGTGCTCGCCGATCACCAGCGCCAGCTCGGGAATGAGGTCGAGCATCAGGCGCGCGTTGGGACCGAGCGCCTCCTGCAGGTCGGCGCGCCAGGCGGCCAGCGCGGCCGGCTCCTCGCGCAGGCGCTCGCGCACCAGCCCCTGGAAAGCCTGGGCCAGCGTGGCGTACGGGATGTCGCGCTGGCGCTGGTCGAATTTGCCGGCGATGATGGTCGCGCCCAGCGCCGTTTCAGAGCGGCGCAGCGCCGCCACCAGGGCCGACTTTCCGGTGCCGGCACGCCCCGACACCAGCACCAGTTGCGGCGCGCCGCCGGCGGCCGCGTGGCGCAGGGCATCGTCGAGCAGCGCCAGTTGCGGCGCGCGCCCGACCAGCGAGCCCGGAATGCGCACGCGCAGGGCGCCGTCGTGGCAGCCCAGTACGAAGGGTTCGACCCGGCCCTGCGCTTCGAGCATCGAGCGGCAGTGCTGCAGGTCGGCGTACAGTCCGGCCGCGCTCTGGTAGCGCTGCCCCGGGTCGGCGGCCAGCAGCCGCGCGACGATGGAAGAACAGATGCGGTCCACGCCCGGACGGCGCCGGTGCGGCGCCAGCGGCTCGGGCGCGCCCGCCTCGCCGCCCTGCGCCTCTGCGCCGCACAGCATGTGATACAGGACCAGGCCGAGGCGAACCAGGTCGGCCTGGGGGTCGTCCGGACCGTTCAGCGGCGTGGCCATGCCGAAGCCGGTCAGGCGCACGCCGGCGGTGGCCGGATCGAACAGGATATGCCGGGCGGCGAGGTCGCGGTGGACCAGGCGACTGTGGTGCGCATACGACACTGCCAGCGTGATCGCGGCCGCCTGTGCCAGGAAATCGGGCAGGTCGAGGGGACTGGCGGACAGGTCAAGCGGCGCGCCGCCGCTGTCGGCCAGCACCAGGGTGGCGCCGCCGGCGCCGGGCAGCAGCGCCAGCGGGGTGGCGGCCCAGGCGCCGTCGAGCAGCTCGCGCAAGGCGTATTCGTGCTCAAGGAAGGCGCTGGAATGGGGGGCCGCGCCGTGCGCCGCCAGCAGCAGCAGCACCGGCAAGCGGTCGGCGTCGCGCATCGCGCGCAACAGGACCAGCTGCTGGTCCGCGCGCAGGGTATCGATCACGGTGTATCCGTCCGGGGCCTGGGTCAAGGTCACCTCTTGTTTTTGTCGTACAAACGCCGTTCTCCGTTCAGGCGTTGGCAATTATGCCACTACTGATGGTCGTTTGATACAAAAATCAAGCGCCGGGCGCCCCGCCGTGCCCGCTAAGCCACGCTGCGCACGCTGAAATCGGTGCCCACCTCGTCCCACCATTCCTGCTCTTTTTCGATCCAGTACGACACGGTCGGGTGGCTGCCCACCCACTCGCGCCGGATCTCGAGGTCGATGCGGTTCTTCATGCGCAGCTTGAGTTCACCGGCGTCGGCGTCGATGCGCGCATGCATCAGCAGGATCGCCACGCGCAGCGCCAGCACCGCCTTGGCGAAGTCAAGGTCGGTGAGCGCATCGGCCACCTTGCGCAGGTTGCCCTTCTGCGCCAGGATCAGTTTGCCCATCACGCGCTGCTCGCGCGTGGTGAACCCGGGCAGGTCGGCGTTCTCGATCATGTAGGCCGCATGCTTGTGGTAACCGGTCTGCGACACCACCATCCCCATTTCGTGCAGCAGCGCGCTCCAGCGCAGCAGCTTGGCGCAGCCGTCGCCGGCCGGCTTGAGCTGGGTGTACAGGGCGCCCGCCAGCGCCGCCACGCGCCCTGCGCGTTCATCGTCGACATGGAATTTGCGCGCCAGCGCCACCACCGATTCCTCGCGCCGGTCGCGCTGCATCGAGCGCAGGTACAGGTCCCACATGACGCCCATGCGCAGGCCCGCCTCGATCGACTGCATGACCTCGATATCGAGTTCGCGCACCAGCGCGATCAGGATCGCCAGGCCGCCGATGATGGTGCCGGCGCGGTCCGGGCGCAGGCCCGGCATGTCGATGCGCGCCACCTGGCCGAAGTCGATGAAGCGCAGCTTGAGCGCATCGAGTCCGGCGGCGGACAGTTTGCCGTCGCCCAGATTGTTCTTGGCGATGATGTCGGCAATCGCCCGGATCGTGCCCGAGGAGCCGTAGGCCTGCTTCCAGAACTGCGGATGATAGGGTGGCGCGGCATCCTCGAAGTGGCTGCGCGCCGACAGGATGGCCGCCTCGAACGAGACCGCGTCGATCCGCCCGCCGACGAAAAACGACAGGCTTTGCTTGACCGTGCCGATGCTGAACGACTCGACCCGCTCGATGTCCGGGCCGTGCCCGAGAATGATTTCGGTGGAACCGCCGCCGATGTCGATCACCAGGCGCCGCTCGGCGGCGTCAGGCAGGGTGCTGGCCACGCCCATGTAGATCAGGCGCCCCTCTTCCTCGCCCGAGATGATCTCGATCGGATAGCCGATGGCTTGCTCGGCGGCCGGCAGGAATGCCGCGCCGTTGCGCGCCACGCGCAGGGTGGACGTGGCCACCACGCGCACCGCGTCGAGCCGGTAGCCGGCCAGCACCGCCTGGAAATTGCGCAGGCAGGCCAGGGCCGACTGCATGGCCGCCTCGGTCAGATTGCCCTTGGCGTCGAGCCCGGCGGCCAGGCGGATCGGCTCGCGCACGCTCTTTAACACGCGGATCGCATCGCCATCGTGCTTGCCGATATGCAGGCGAAAACTGTTGGAACCCAAATCTACGGCAGCGTACATCGAAGCCTCTTTCTGTATTGTTGTCATCCAGGCTCACCCGCTGCAAAACCAGTCACGGTAACGGAGTTTTATGACGTGCTCATGACGGCGGACCGGGCCGCCATCCTTGTGTTGCCGCGCGCTACACGGGCGGCGAGTCCACGCCGGGCGCATCCACGCCGGGCGCATCCACGCGGGGCGCATCCACGCCGGGCGAATCCACGCCGGGCGGGTCCCCTATGGGCGCGGCCGCCACCTTGTTGCGCCCGCCCTGCTTGGCCGCGCGCAGGGCTTCGTCGGCGCGCTTGAACAGGCTCACCGTGCTGTCGTCCGGGCGGATCACGGTCACGCCGAAACTGGCGGTCATCGAAATCATCGCCCGTTCGGTCTTGACCGGACTGGCCTCGACCGCCGCGCGGATGCGCTCGGCCACCATCAGCGCCTCGTCCAGGCCGGTGCGCGGCAGCAGCAGGGCGAATTCCACCCCCACCAGGCGGCCCAGCTGGTCGCTGTCGCGCAACTGGCGCTTGCACACCTCGGCCACGCTGCGCAGCACCGTGTCGCCGGCCGGATGGCCATAACTGTCATTGACCCGCTTGAACTGGTCGAAGTCAAGCATCACCAGCGCGCTCGGCTGGCCGGGCCGGCGCGCCAGCGCCATCCACGGCGCCAGGGCGGCGAAAAAGCTGCGCCGGTTGGGCAGGTCGGTGAGCGGATCGACCAGCGCCAGACGCTCCAGTTCGAGCCGCTGCTGCTCGCGCGCCAGCAGCAGGAAGCCGTAACCGTTGAACAGCATCAGCAAGTACAGCGCGCCCGAGGTCAGCACCTGCAGCAAGCCCTTGCTCAGCCAGCCCCAGCCGCCCGGCATGGTCAGCACCAGGATGCCGCGCGCCGCCACCAGCAGCGCCAGCGCGGCGATGGCGATCACCAGGAAGCGGTGCAGCATGGTGCCGCCGCGCCAGCCGCGCGCCAGGGCCGCCGCGCTGGCCAGGTGCAGAACGCCCAGGATCAGCGCCCCGGCCACCACCCGCATGCCGGCTTCGTCGATCACATAGCACGCCAGGAACAGCGCCACCGAGACGGCGATGACGGGATAGGCGACGCGGCGCCACGCCAGGCGCCCGGCCGCTTCCCACAGCGCGCCCGCTTCCAGGCCGACCCCGGCAAACAGCACCGCGTAGCCGGCCGGGACCGACACCGCATCGGGCATCACGCCGCTACCGTTGAAATACAACAGCAGCCACGCCACCGCCTGGCACTGCTTGGCGATGGCCCAGGTCGACCAGCTGAGCGGCTTGCCGCGTTCGTGTTCGTAGAAAAACAGCGTCGCCGCCAGGCTCAGGTTGCCCAGCGCGAGCGCAAACAACATCGTGGTGATGTCCATCGCCGCGCCTGGGGGCGTCAGATTTCGTGCTCGACGTTGCTGCTGCCGTCGCCGATCTTGCTGGCCCAGGCTTGCGCGAAGAATTGCTTTTCTATCTCATTGGGCAAGTCGTTCCAGAACACGATCAGGGTGCCCTTGTGGTCGTGGATCTGGGTGAACTTCTCGATGAAGCCCTCGACACCGGCAAGATCGGCCAGCGCCACCACATAGCCGTACACCCGGGTCAGCCGCTCGATGCGGTCCGGCTCGGTGAAGCTGTTGGTCGCGGTGATGGTGGGGTGGTCTAAAAACATAGTCTCTCCGGGTTGGCCGCGCCGCAGGCCGGCCGCTTGAAGCCGGCCACACACAGCCGGGGCAGGATCAGCTTATCAGAAACCGATGGGGCGCAACAGGGGCGCGCGGGAGCGCGCGCCGGCGCCGCGCTCCGCTATACTGGCGCCAGCCCAGCCTGCCCCGGACCGCCATGCCGCCACTGACCGACCAACCACTGCCGCCGTCGCCCGCCTCCGCCCCGGCGCGCGGCGCACCCCTGGTGCAGACCTGCGGCGACCGCCGCACCCTCGAATTCCTGCCCGGCGACGTGCAGTCCGAAATGCGCCTCTCGCGTCCGGAAGCGCTGGTGCTGGCCTACTGCCGCGCCATCATGTGCTTCGCCCTGTTCGTGCCGCGCCCGCGCGCCATCGTCATGGTCGGGCTGGGCGGCGGCTCGCTGGCCAAATTCTGCTACCGCCACTTTCCGCAGGCGCGCATCACCGTGATCGAGCTGCGCGCCGACGTGATCGCCCTGCGCGAACAATTCTGCGTGCCGCCCGACGATGCGCGCTTCAGCGTGGTCCATGCCGACGCGGTCGACTGGCTGGCCGCCGCGCCGGCCTGCGCCGACGTGCTGCTGATCGACGGCTTCGACACCGCCGGCCTGCCGCCGGCGCTGGGCACGGCCCGCTTCTACGGCGACTGCCGCGCCGCCCTGCGCGATGGCGGCGTGCTGGTGGCCAATATCTTCAGCTACGACCCGCGCTACGCCGGCATGCTGGCGCGCCTGCGCCTGATGTTCAACGAGCGCGTCTGCTGGTTCGAGCGCAGCGCCGGCAACAACCGCATCCTGTTCGCCGTCAAGGCCCCGGCCCGGCTCGATCCCGCCCAGCCGCTGCCGCGCGCCCTGCGCCTGCAGCGCTGGGTGGCGCGGCGCCAGGGCCTGGGCAGCAGCCTGCTCAACCGCCTGCTGGCGCGCGCCGTCGTGGCATGGCTGCAACATCCATTCAAGCCCTCCAAATGAATGCCGCCCCGGCGCGCCACCTCGCTTTTTTGTTGCTACCGATCAATCGCGTTACCGATTTTCATCATTTTGTGACAAACTAAAGCCGCAATCGGAGCGGCGCGCGGGCGCCGCCGTCTTCTATTAGGAAACAGGAAATGTTGCGTCGTCGCTTGCCGTTCTCGCTCTCCGTCGCGGCGGCGCTCACCCTCGGCGCTGGCCTGGGCGCCACCGCGCTGCTGGCGCTGGCCGTGGCCCGGCTCGAAGACGACAAACACGCGCTCGCCTTCCAGCAGCGCGCCACGGTGCGCGTGGCCGCCATCCGCCAGGGGCTCGACGAAGCGGTCGAAGTGGTCACCGTCACCAACCAGCTGTTTGCCACGGTGCACCCGGTCACGCGCCGCCAATTCCACGACTTCACCCAACCGCTGCTGCAGCGCTACCCCTTCATCCAGGCCTTCAACTTTCACCGGCTGGTCAGCGGCGCCGAACGCGAAGCGGCCGAGGCCGAGCTGGGGCAGGTGGTGCCGGGCACCCGCATCACCGAAATGGGGCCGCAGGGACGCCACCTGGCGCCGCCGCGCGCGCTACAGCGTGGTCGACTACCTGGAACCGATGCAAGGCAACGAAGCGGCCTTCGGCCTGTCCGTCAGCCCGAATGCGCAAGTCATGAACGCGCTCGACCAGGCCACCGCCAGCGGACGCGCCGCCGCCACCGGCCTGCTCAGCCTGGCGCAAGACAAGCGCCCGCAAGGCGGCTTCGAAGTCATCATGCCGGTGTACCGGCCCGGCGCCGCGCTCGGCAGCGCCGACCAACGGCGCGCCGCCCTGATCGGCGACACCGCCGCCATCATCCGCGCGCGCGACCTGGTCGACAAGATCCTGCGCGGCGCCGACCTGCACGCCGACCAGGGCGTGCACCTGGCGGTCTACGCCACTGCCGGCACCGACCCGGCCCACCTGGTGTACGCCAGCGTCGGGCTGGACGTGGCCATGCGCGAGCACGCCGCCCTCGGCCCGCTGCGCCGCTGGGCCACCGCGCGCCACCGCGAACGCCACAGCGCCGCGCTCGACGTCGCCGGCCAGCCCTGGACCGTGGTGGTCAGCGCCACCCCGCGCCCGGTCTTGCACAACCATCCCGGCTGGGCATTCACCCTGGCCGGCGGCCTGCTGTTTACCTTGCTGATGGCCGCCTTCGTGCAAACCCTGGTGCAGCGCTCGCGCCGCGTCCAGTTGCTGGTCGACGAACGCACCGCCGACCTGAAACTGTCCAACCAGCGCCTGATCGACGACGTGCTGGCGCGGCGCCGCACCGAAGCGGCGCTGCAGGAAAGCGAACAGCGCTTCCGCCAGCTGGTCACCATGTCCTCCGACTGGTACTGGGAACAGGACGCCGACCTGCGCTTTATCGACATCACCGGCGGGCTCGGCGAAAAAGGCGGGGTCGCGGCCGGGCGCCTGATCGGCCGCACGCGCTGGGAAACCGTGACCGGCATGCAAGAGAGCGACTGGGGCAAGGCCCACATGGCGCAACTGCTGGCGCGCGAAGCGTTCACCGACCTCGCCTACGAAACCGTCGACGAACACGGCGAGACGCGCTGGTTCAGCATCAACGGCGAACCGGTGTTCGACGCCGGCGGCGTATTCCGCGGCTACCGCGGCACCGGCACCGACATCACCGCCCGCAAGCTGACCGAGCAACGTATCCGGCACATCGCCCAGCACGACGTGCTCACCGGCCTGCCCAACCGCAGCCTGCTGCAGGACCGCCTGGGCCAGGCGGTGGCGTATTCGCAGCGCTGCGAGCGGCCGGTGTGGGTCTTGCTGATCGACCTGGACCGTTTCAAATTCGTCAACGACAGCATGGGCCACAAGGCCGGCGACGTGCTGCTGATGACGATCGCGGCGCGCCTGCGCGCGGCCCTGCGCGACACCGACACCGTGGCGCGCCTGTCGGGCGACGAATTCGTCGCCATCCTCACCGAACACGCCGACGAACGCCTGCAAGCCGACGTGGTACAGCGCCTGATGGACGCGGTGGCGCAGCCGGTGCCGCTCGGGACCAAGGAATTTTTCGTCACCTGCAGCATCGGCGTGGCCGTGTTCCCCACCGACGGCACCCCGGCCGACAGCCTGATCGAACACGCCGACATCGCCATGTACCGCGCCAAGAAACTGGGCCGCAACAACTTCCAGTTCTACACCCCGGCCATGAACGAGGAAGCGCAAGAACGGGTACGCATCGAAAGCGCGCTGCGCAGCGCGCTGGAACGCAAGGAATTCGTGCTGCACTACCAGCCCCAGGTCAACCTGGCCAGCGGCCAGATCGTCGGCATGGAAGCGCTGATCCGCTGGCAGCATCCCGAACTGGGCGTGGTGGCGCCCAACCGCTTTATTTCGGTGGCCGAGGAAACCGGGCTGATCGTGCCGATCGGCGCCTGGGTGATGCGCACCGCCTGCGCCCAGAACAAAGCCTGGCAGGATGCCGGGCTGGGCATGCTGCGGGTGGCCGTGAACCTGTCGGCGCGCCAGTTCGGCGCCCCCGACCTGCTGGCCGAGATCCGCGACGTGCTGGCCCAGACCGGGCTGGCGCCGGCGCTGCTGGAGATCGAACTGACCGAAAGCCTGTTCATGAGCGACGTCACGCTCGCGGTCGAACTGCTGCACAGCATGAAGTCGCTCGGCGTGAACCTGTCGATCGACGACTTCGGCACGGGGTATTCGAGCCTGTCGTATCTGTCGCGTTTTCCGATCGACGTGCTCAAGATCGACCGCTCGTTCGTGTCCGACATCACGCGCGACGCCAACGATGCCGCGATCGTGGCCTCGATCATCGCGCTGGCGCATAACCTGAAGCTGTCGGTGATTGCCGAAGGGGTGGAGACGGCCGAGCAGCTCGACTACCTGCGGCGCCATGGCTGCGACGAAATGCAGGGCTACTTTTTCAGCCGTCCGCTGGCCGCGCCGGCCTTTGAGGCACTGCTGCGCGAGCGCGCCAGCCTGGCGCCGGCGATGGCCGGGGAGCAGCGGGCGGCGGCCGAAATGTCATAGCGTGCTGGTTGCTGTGGTCAGATCGACATCTTTGTTCAAAAATAGACTATCATCCTCGGCTGACAGCC
The DNA here is from genome assembly GCF_011682175.1 of Massilia frigida. Taxonomy (GTDB): domain Bacteria; phylum Pseudomonadota; class Gammaproteobacteria; order Burkholderiales; family Burkholderiaceae_D; genus Telluria_A; species Telluria_A frigida. The sequence continues at coordinate 124,070 of NZ_WHJG01000009.1, read as the reverse complement.
ATTTTAGAGCCAAGCGACCCACCATGAGTGAAGAATTCCAGCGCCAGCGGGCCGATGCGCACGGCAGCGAAGCGACCAGTCCGCGCACCGATTTCCGCACGCGGGACGTGGTCAACCAGGCGATTGCCGCGATACCCACGCTGGGCGTGCAGCAGGCGGCCGAATATCTGGCGGCGATGAAGGTGCCGCCCGAAGTGGCGATCCGCACGCTGATCTACAAAGGCACGCGCCGCGACGAACCGTAGCGCCCGCACCCCGGCTCACGACTCCCACAACCGGGGTCTGACCTCTGACTCGAAATATTGTTAAATCCCCGCCCAATTTCGCTGCACATCAAACAACTATTTCCTACCCGGGGTCAGACCTCGGTTAGGAAACACCCTTGCGCACAGGTGCATGCATCGATGCCCAGAGGCAACCCACTGCGGAAGATTACTGTGCTTGTGGTGCGATGATCCGTGGACAAGGCACTTGGGAGCAGAAAAGTTGCACAACCGAGGTCTGCCCCCCGGTTGTGCAAGAATGTGAAATATTGCTAATCAGAGGTCAGACCCCGGTGGTGGGCTTAGATGTTCTGGGCGTCGATGTCGGCCAGCGATTCGCGGCCTTTGTCGGTGACGCCGTGGCCGCCCGCTTCGAGCGGGGCGATGTGGGATTTTTTGCCGAGGAACACCAGCACGTCGGCGTCAACCACCGCCGCCGGGTCGGCCAGCAGCGCACGCAGGCCGGCGATGCAGCGGCGCAGGAACAAGACTTGCTGTCCCTTGTCCGTCAACGCAAGCTTGCCGTCCTTGCTGTACTGGATCATTTTCAGGCCCGCCAGACGCTTGGCGTTGCGCCCGACGCAGGCGTTGAAGCGGTCATGCTTCGCCCCACCCAGGATATGCCCGAGCGCGTCGTATTCGTCTGTGGTCAATTTCTCGTTCTTCATTGCTGATTTCCATGTGGCCAATTTTCGGCCCCCATGGTAACCGCGCAGGCTGCCCGCGGCAACCTGCATTCGCTGCCCACTGTTACTTTACTGTGCGGAACAGGAACCAGACAACGCCAATACTGATCAAGGCGCTGACCAGCAGCACCACTTGCAGCGGACGCGAGCGCAGTACCGAGGAGCGCCCAAGGTAGATCTTGTTGTGTAAGGAATTGCCCATCATGTTCTCCTGGAACAAAACAACGGTCGATGGATTAATTATAGAAAACCGCGGCCGTTCCGGGTGTGATCGCGAACACAAATAATAACAAATGTAGACTTAAAGCAACAGCACTCAGCGTCCGGCCGCGCCCTACTGCGCGCCAGCCGATGCCTTGCACTGTTAGCATCGTTGCGAGAGCGCCGCGCCAGTGCGGCACCTCCTAACTGATTGGAGAATCCCATGCATGCCACCAAACCGTTCCCCGACCCGGCCGACGCCAAGTCGCTGCTCGACGAAGCCGATATCGGCAGCGGCGAAAAACCGCCTTCCCAGCGCGACACCGAGGCCCTGATCCGCCAGATCCCGCCCCTGCCGCCATCGGACCTGAACGATGCCGACAGCGACAATGGCAGCGCGGCCGCCGCCAACCAGTTCGATGGCGGCGAGAATCGCGACAGGCGCGAGCATGACGCTTCGCTCGAACGCGATGAGCCGAGCGAACAGCTCGACCAGCTCGATCCGGTCCCGCCCAAGGGCCAGTAAGCGTCCGGGCAGGCCGCGACGTATCCCTTAGGCCTTGATCGGCGGCACCGGCATGGCCGGCTCTTCGACCGGCGCGTTGACCGGCGGCGGCACGTCGTCCGGTACCGGCGCAGGTGTCGGATCGGTGGGCGGCAGGCCGTCCGGATCGGGAGTCGAGTGGGCGCGCTGCGGCGATGTGAACTGGTTCTCGTTGCTGGTCATGGAATGCCTTTCCTCAAGTGTGAATGCAAATATCAAACATCGCGATGTCCGCCGCGGCGCACGTCCTGCGCGCCGCAAACCTGCCTTTCCGGTATTGTTGATCCTTCCGGGCGCCACGTCCGGGACCACCACCCCGGCAAAAAGGCATAGCGCATGTGCGGACGTCTCGATCAAAACCATACCGCCATTGAATACATCGCGGCGCTGCATTGGCGCGGCGCCGCCCCGCGCGTGGCCAGCCAGGCCTCGCCCAGCTACAACGCGCCACCCGGCACCTGGCGCCCGCTGATGCGCATCGCCGGCGGCCAGCTGCACATCGAGGATGCCTTCTGGGGCTACCGCGCCTCCTGGGCTGCGGACAAGCTGCCCATCTCCATCAATGCGCGCCTCGAAAAACTCGGCAACCGTTACTGGACGCCCCTGCTCAAGGCCGGCCGCGCCATCGTCCCGGCCGACGGCTGGTACGAATGGACCGGCGAGAAGGGCAGGAAGCAGCCCTGGCACATCCACCTCAAGACGCGCGAACCGCTGTTCATCGCCGCCATCGGCGCCTGCGGCAGCGCGCGCGAACAGGCCGCCGAGTCGGGCTTCGTGATCGTCACCGCCGATGCCGAGGGCGGCATGGTCGATGTGCACGACCGCCGTCCGGTCGTCTTCAGCGCCGCGGATGCCGCCCTGTGGCTGGACCCGGACCTGTCCGCCCAGCAAGCCGAACAGCTGGCACGCTCGGTGGCGCTCGGCCCCGACGCTTTCGAATGGCATCCGGTCGCCAAGGACGTGGGCCGCGCCGGCAACGCTGGGCCGCACCTGGCAGCCGAGCGCGATCTGCTGGACTGAATCCGGCCCCGGCCGGCGGCGCGCCAGTTCAGCGCTCGGGTTCGCGCTCGCGCGACAAGGCCAGCAGGTTGTCGATCTCGATGCGCGCCACTTCCACGCCGGCCAGGCAAGCCACCTCCGCGGTGGCGTGGCCGCCGGCCGTCTGGCTGCGCGTGAGCGCTGGCGCGGGATCGGTATCCTGTCCGCCCTCCCCGGTCTTGGTGATGCGGTATTCGAAGTCCCACTGGTCGCCGCAATCCTTGATCGGCGTGACCGAGATGGTAAATCCTTTGTATTCGTACGTTGTGATTTGCATATCATTCCTTATGGTTGTCCGCAGCCTAGCATGGAAGGCCGCCGGCCTGCCGCAGGCGCGCCAATCGTGCGCCCCGTCCCCGCCCCGGCACGCACCGAACCCGGTATAGTGGCAGTTCCCTCCGCTCCCACCCGACCACGATGAAGACTGTCCTGCCTGTGATGGCCCCGGCCCTGCTGGTACCCGCCCTGCTCGCGTCCGGCGCCGCCCTGGCCGCGCCGATGACCCTGGCCGATTACCTGGCCCTCTCCGGCCCGCCGCCGACCGCGACAATCGCCTATGGCGGCGCGCCATCGCAGTTCGCCGAATTGTTCCGTCCGGCCGGCCCCGGGCCGTTTCCGGTGGTGGTGCTGGTGCACGGCGGCTGCTGGACGGTGGAGTACGGCGGCATCAGCCAGATGCACAATGTGGCCGGCGCGCTGGCCGCGCGCGGCATCGCCGTGTGGAACGTGGAGTACCGCCGCGTCGACGAGGAAGGCGGCGGCTATCCCGGCACCTACCTCGACATGAACGCCGCGCTCGACAAGCTGGCCGCCGAAGCGCCCGCCCACCAGCTCGATACCGGCCGCATCGTCGCGGTCGGCCATTCGGCCGGCGGCCAGCTGGTGCAGTGGATCGCGGGGCGCAGCCGGATTGCGGCGACCAGTCCCCTGTTCCACCCCAACCCCTTGCCGGTGCGCGAGGTGATCAGCCTGGGCGGCCTGGCCGACCTGCGCCATGAACAGGCCCTGATCAAGACCAGCTGCGGACGCGACCTGGCGCAACTGGCGGGCACCCCCAGCGCCAGCCGGCCCGACATCTTTGCCGACACCAACGCCGCCGAGCTGATGCCCAACGGCAGCCGCACGATGCTGGTCACGGGCGAACTCGACACCATCTCGCCGCCGCGCGCGGCGCACGACTATGCGGCGCGGGCGCGCGCCGCCGGCGACCGCGCCGAGGTGCTGATCTTGCCGGGCGCCAGCCACTACGATGAAATCGCGGCCAGCTCGCCCGCATGGAAACTGGTCCTGCCCCTGATCGAACGCGCGCTCGGCATGGCCGAATAAGCGCGTGCGCCCGGGCGGCCTACGTTGCCGGGCAACGACGCCGGCCGCCACACTGTGTCGAAAACCAGGTTCTCGACGAATAACGATTAACAGTTACACGCGCTTGGCGTAGCGTATTCATCAGGGCGGCCCGAGCGGCGCCGATTCCAGCACCGGCAGCCCCATGCCCGCGCCACCGCAGCCGGTAGCGCCCGACCTGGCCGGCACGTTTTTCGGAGACCCGCATGCTCGACAATCTGAAAGTAGGTACGCGCCTGCTGTCCGCTTTCCTGACGGTCGCGGTCCTCGGCGCCATCGTGGCCGCCATCGGCATCGTCAACATGGCCATCATGACCGAGCAGGCCAAGCGCGCCTACAAGCTGGAACTGCTCGGCCTGTCTCATTCCAAGCAAGCGAACATCGACCTGGTCTATATCGGGCGCGCCGCGCGCGGGATGCTGGTTGCCACCACGCCGGACCAGGTGGGCCGCTTCCGCGGCCAGATCGACAGCGCGCGCGGCCAGTTGCACCAGAACCTGGAACAGGCGCGCCCGCGCTTCACGCTCGATAGCGGTAAACAGATACTGGCCGACATCGACCGCGGCCTGCTGGAGTACGAGGGCATGCTGCCGGAATTGCTGAAACGGGCGCAGGACCTCACCCCCGCGGGCAAAACGGCCGCCGCCGAATTCGCTCTCGGCCCCCTGGCGGCCAAGGCCGGCATCGTGGACCAGCTGCTCTCCGCACTGGTCGCCCAGAAAGAGAAAAAATCGGCCGAGGTGGCCGCCGCATCGGGCCAGCGCTACCAGAGCAGCCGGTTCCTGATGCTGGCGCTCGCCATCGGCAGCCTGGGCGCCGGCGTAGGGCTGGGCTTGTGGATCACGCGCGGCCTGACGCGCCAGCTCGGCGGCGAAGCGGCTTATGCGGTGCGCGTGGCCGGCGCGATCGCCGCCGGGGAATTGTCGACCGTGATCCAGACCCGACCGGGCGACACCGGCAGCCTGCTGTACGCCATGGAAACCATGCGCGCGGCCCTGGTCAGCATCGTGGCCCAGGTGCGCAGCGGCACCGATCCCATCGCTACCGCATCCGGCCAGATCGCGGCCGGCAACCTGGACCTGTCCGCGCGCACCGAGCAACAGGCCAGCTCGCTGGAAGAAACGGCATCCTCGATGGAAGAGCTGACCAGTACCGTCAAGCAGAATGCCGACAATGCCCGCCAGGCCAATGTGCTGGCGGCAAACGCTTCCGAGGTGGCCGGGCGCGGCGGCGCCGTGGTGACCGAGGTGGTGCACACCATGAACTCGGTCAACGAGTCCTCGCGCAAGATCGTCGACATCATCGGCGTGATCGATAGCATCGCGTTCCAGACCAATATCCTGGCGCTGAACGCGGCGGTGGAAGCGGCGCGCGCCGGCGAGCAGGGGCGCGGCTTCGCGGTGGTGGCCAGCGAGGTGCGCAACCTGGCGCAGCGCGCGGCCGCCGCCGCCAGGGAAATCAAGACCCTGATCAACGATTCGGTCGACCAGGTCGATACGGGCGGCAAGCTGGTCGACCAGGCGGGCCGGACCATGGCCGACATCGTCGAATCGATCACGCGCGTGACGGCCATCATGTCCGGCATTGCCTTGGCCAGCATGGAGCAGACCGCCGGCATCGAACAGGTCAACATGGCGATTACCCAGATGGATGAGGTGACCGAGCAAAACGCGGCGCTGGTCGAACAGGCGGCCGCGGCGGCCGGATCGATGCGGGAACAGGCGGCTGCGCTGGCCCAGGTGGTCAGCGTGTTCAAGCTGGGCAACGACAAGCCGGTGCGCCCGGCCTTGCCGCCGCCGGTGCGTCCGCGCGCGCTTATCGCGTGACGCGCCGCGCCGCCGGCGCCCACAGGGTCAGGTCCGAGCGCGCCACCGCCACGCACGGCAAGGTATCGCCAGCGCGTTTTTCGTCGGCACTGATGCCCGGCCAGTCGATCAGGTAAGCCAGCTCGCCCGCCGCCACCTGGCACAGGCAGGTGCGGCAGCTGCCATTGCGGCAGGAAGCGGGCAGCATGATGCCGGCGTCCTCGGCCGCCAGCAGCAGCGCGCGCCCCGGCGCCGCCTCGAAGCGCCAGCCGGCTGGCTGCACGGTAATCAGATAAGTGCTCATGTGCGTATTTTACCCGGCCGGCTGACCCTTAGTACGCTGCCGCACAGACTGTATATCCGAGAGGAATTAATCTCAGGTATCCGATTCTCAAGGGGCTTTCATTGAAACCATCTTCGCTTTGCCTGATCGCCGCCATGTTCGCGGGCGCGGCCACCGTTCCAACCGCCATGGCCGCCAGCGCGCCGTCCGCCCTGACGATCGACGCCGTTAACGCGGCGGGCAAGACGGCGGCCGCGCCCGCCAAGCCGGCCAAGGGCGCGAAAGCGGGCAAAGTGGCCGCGCCAGCCCTGCTGCGCGCCCAGGTCCTGCTCGACCGCGCGCGCTTTTCCAGTGGCGAGATCGATGCCGCCTCGGGCTCGAACATGCGCCTGGCGCTGGCCGGCTTCCAGAAAAAAGCCGGCCTGGAACCCTCCGGCACGCTCGACGAGGCGACCTGGGCCGCGCTGAACGCCGACCAGGCCGACGCCCTGGTCAGCTACACCCTGACCGATGCCGACGTGGCCGGTCCGTTCGAAGCGATCCCCGAGAGCATGGCCGAGAAAGCCAAGCTGGCCACGCTCGGCTACAGCAGCGCACTGGAAGCGCTGGGCGAAAAATTCCACCTCAGCCCGACCCTGCTGGCGCGCCTGAACCCGGGCAAGGATGCCGGCCGCGCCGGCGAGACCATCGTCGTCCCGAACGTGCTCGACATCGAGCCACTGCCGAAGGCCGCAAAGATCGTGGTGGACCGCTCGGACCGCTCGCTGACCCTGCTCGACGCCGACGGCAAGGTGCTGGCCCAGTTCCCCGCGTCCACCGGCAGCGCGCACGATCCGCTGCCGATCGGCACCTGGAAAGTCAACGGCGTGGCGCGCCACCCGGTCTACCACTACAACCCGAAACTGTTCTGGGACGCCAGCCCCGGCGACAAGAAAGCCAAGCTGCCGGCCGGCCCCAACAACCCGGTGGGGGTGGCCTGGGTCGATCTGTCGAAAGACCATTACGGCATCCACGGCACCCCCCTGCCGGCCTCGATCGGCAAGACCCAGTCGCACGGCTGCATCCGCCTGACCAACTGGGACGTGAGCACGCTGACCGAGTCGGTCGGCTACGGCACCGAAGTGCTATTGCAGGAATGAACAAACAAGAACATCGGCTGGCACACCCTTCACAAGCAAAAAGGATAATTTCATGAAATGGCTACTTACTTTCCTGGCAGGCTTGCTGCTCGGCGCAGGCTCCCTGTTCGTCTACCTGCGCACGGTGCCCGTGCCCAAGCCGGCGCAAGTGGTCGTGGTGGCGCCCGCCGCCCCGGCCACGGCAGCGGTGGCGGCGCCGGCGGCCCCGGGCGGCGTGTCCTTGCCGGTGTCCGAGCTGCCCGGCGTACCGGTGGTGAGCACCGACCTGAGCGAACTGGACTTGCCGCTGCGTCCGGCCATGAGCGAGGTCGCCCTGCCCGCCGCCAACGGCGCCAGCGCGGCCGCGGTGCCGGCCGGCGCCAAGCTGATGGTGCCGGTCGAGGGCGTCAAGCTGGCCAGCCTGCGCGACAATTTCGACCAGCCGCGCGGCGCCGACCGCCACCATGAAGCGCTCGACATCATGGCGCCCAAGGGCACCAAGGTGCTGGCGGTGAGCGATGGCAAACTGGTCAAGCTGTTCAACAGCAAGCCGGGCGGCCTGACGGTGTACCAGTTCGATCCGAGCGAAAAATACGCGTATTACTACGCGCACCTGGACCGTTACGCCGAGGGCGTGAAGGAAGGCATGGATCTCAAGCGGGGCGACCTGGTCGGCTATGTCGGCGTGACCGGCAATTCGGACCCGAACGCACCCCACCTGCACTTTGCCGTGGTCGAACTGACCGCCGAAAAGAAATGGTGGAAAGGCACGCCCATCAATCCCTTCCCGCTGATGGGCGAGTAATCAGTTCTGGCGCAGGGCGCGCACGCGCCGTGCGCGCCCCATTCCGAGCAGCATCATGCCTGCTCCCAGCGCCAGGATGGCCGGCGTGCCCGGCTCATCGACTTTGCCCACGTCACCGTCGGGCGTGAGCAGGAAGCCGCGGCACAGGCCGCTTGTATTGCAGCCGTGCGCGGTAATCTGGCCCAGGTCGTTGATATCGGCCGCGTAGTTGAGGGTCCAGCCGAAGCCCGGCCCCACCAGATCATTCAAATCGCGCATGCTGCCATCCGCATACAGGAAGGCGTGCACCGCCTTGCCACCGGCGATGTCGGAACTGCCCACCGCATGGCCCGCATGATTGATTCCGTAGCTGATGCTGTTGGCGCCGCCCAAGGTGTTCAGGTCGTTCATGATGCCGTTGTCGAAGATGAAGGCGTGCGTGCTGGCGTCGCCCGCCATGTAGGAAAAGCCCGCCACCGCGCCGCGCTCGTTGATCCGGTTCGCTTCGCTGTAGCTGCCGCCCAGGGTGCCGAGGTCGTGCATGCCGCTATCGTCGCTGCGGAAGGCGTGATACTGGCCGTTGGCGAGGTCGGCGCGCCCGACCACCACGCCGCTGTTGTTGATGTCGGCGCCGTGGCTGTTGCTGCCGCCCAGGGTGCCAAGGTCGCGCATCTGGCCGCCGGGCGTGTAGCGGAAGGCGGCCTGGGTGCCGTCGGCGCGGTCGGCGCTGCCGCCCACCTGGCCGGCATTGTTGATGCCCTTGGCGTCGCTGTTTCTGCCGCCCAGGCTGCCGATGGCGTCGATCTTGCCGCCGCTAAAAATCACCGCCTGCGATTCGCCGCTGCTGGACTGCACCTGCCCGGCCGCCACGCCGGCGTCGTTGATGCCGCTGGCATAGCTGCGGGTCGACCTGTCGGGACTGAGGCTGTGCATGGCACCATCGCGCGAGATGTAAGCGCTGCTGATATTGTTGCTGTTGAGCGCGTAGCCGACCACGGCGCCGCTGTTGTTGATGGCGCGCACGTCGCCACTGTCGCCGCCAAGCGTGCCCAGATTCTTGACTGAATATAAAGGCGCGGCCCGGGCGGTGGCCTGAACCAGGAACATGGACAGCAGACCAAGCTGCAGCAGGTGCGGTGTGACAGGCATAAGCGACTCCAGAAAAATAAACAGACGCGCCCGCTTCGGCGCGTGCGTCGATTCTAAACCCGATTTCCGCACGCACATTATGTTGACCCCGAAATAGTTCCGACCATACACACTCAGCCGCGATTTCTATCTCATGGGCACTATTCGTTGATATCCGTACCCACGTTCACGGCGGCGTAGGCGCGCTGCACGGCCACCGCCTCCTTGCTGTTCTTGCCATATAGTTCCTCGGCCGCGGCCAGCACCTTGGCGCGCGCATCCTTGTAGTCGGTACTGGAAGTAAAGCGCGTGGTGGCGGCGTTGAACCAGATGCGGTAGGCCTTGTCCAGGCCGATGCCGCTCATCGCCCCCGGCGTGGCGCTGAGGTAAGTGCTGTGAGCCTCATTGGCCGGGTCGGCGTGCGAGCCCTGCGCCAGGAAATAGAACATGCGGTTGTTCGGGCCGCTGCTGTAATGCACATCCAGGCGCCTGAGCCGGGTCGACCAGGCATCCGGACTGGTGCCGTCCTTGCTCGGGCGAATCACGTAGCGCAAGGGCGTGCCGGTTTTGCTGATGTCCTTGCCAAGCATCCAATCGTTGCCGCCGGCCGGGATCAGCGCGCCGCCGGCGCCGGCGCGCGCATACGCTTCCACCACTTCGCCGGTGATGTCCGACGACGATTCGTTCAAGCCGCCCGACTCGCCCGCATACACCAGGCGCGAGGTGGCGTCGGTGATGCCATGGCCCATTTCGTGCCCCACCACATCGAGCGCGCCGAGGCTGTTGAAGGTTGAACCATCGCCGATGAACATGCATTTGCAGGCGTCGCTGTAGTAGGCGTTGTCGTAGGCGGTGTTCACGTGCGCCGCGATGTAGGTGGCGCTGTCCTGCCCGTCCAGCGAGTGCCAGCCCAGCGCGTTCTTGAGCATGTCGTAGGTGTTGGCCAGGCCCCACATGGCATTGACCGCCGCCGTCTGGCCGTTGGCGCCGGTGGTGCTGCCGCCGGCCACGTACTGCTTGCCGTCGCCCCAGGCATTGGCGCTGTTGGTGAACACTTCCCCGGCCGTGGTGCCGTGGTTGGCGTTGGTCACCGCCAGCCCGCCGAACTTGCCACCCTTGGCGCGCAGCGGATCGACCATGCGAAAGCCGGCGCCGCCTTCGCTCGTGCTGAGCGGCACCTCGCCGCTGTACTGGCTCTTGCCGCTGCCGGTGGCGCTCTGCAGCATGCTCCACTGCGCCAGGATGCGCCCGTTGCGGGCGCTGACGATGGTGTCGTGGTACACCGGCAGCGGACCGGCACGCAGGCGCGTGCCGACCAGCCAGGCCAGCTCGTAGCCGGCCACCACATCGGCCATGTCGAGCGCGTTGAGGGCGTCGTCGGCCTTGGCCAGCGCGGCCGGCACGCGCTCGCTCCAGAGCAGCGGAAAGATCACCAGTTCGGCCGCCGGCGGCGTCTCGGCCACGGCGCCGGCCCGCACCGTGCGCAGCACCAGCGCGATGGCCTCGGCCGCCGTCAGCGCCGGCTTCACATTGAACCCGGCCGTGGCCGCGCCCAGCTGGTTGGCGCTGCCGCGCCCGAGGTGGACGCGCCGCGCCGACACCGATTCGCGCACGATATTGCCGGCGCCATCGGCCACGATCACCGATTCCGAGCCGAACACGCGTACGCCTTTGTACGTATGGTGGGCGCGCACCACCGTGCTACCCTGTATGCCCGGATGCTGGCTGGCGAGCAGGAAATGGTGGTCGGCGTCCAGCCCGAGCCGGGAGCGCTGGGCGGCCAGCTGCCCCACCAGCGCGGCGGCGTTCGGCACCACTGTCACGGGGCCGTTCATCAGCGGCGGCGCGGCGCTCGGCGTCGGGTGGGCAGCAGCGAGCGCAACCGCCAGCAGGGTCGGACGAATGTTCATCAAGCATCTCCAGTGAAAAGGCCCTACTCCAGAAACGGCGCAGGCAACACCGATTGTCACAGCAGAAATCCATGAAGAATTTGCTCAAACGCAAAGAAAAGCGGAAATCCGGCGGGCTCGACGTCATCGTACGGTCATGCAAGCTTGCTACGCTCTGCATTTTTTCAGTATCAACACTGATTCCCCCCACAGCGGAGCCTATTGCGATGTACCACGTGTCCCGTACCACCCTATCCCTGATGTGCGCCGCCAGCGTTGCGGTCTTGATGAGCGCTTGCGGCGGCGACGACACGCCCGAGCTGCAAAATCCGGGCGCCAGCTGGCCGCAGCAGCCGGCCGTGACCGGGCATCGCGGCGCCTCGGCCCTGCGTCCCGAGCACACGCTGGCCTCGTACAAGAAGGCGATTGAAGATGGCGCCGACATCGTCGAGCCGGACCTGGTGGCGACCAAAGATGGCGTGCTGGTGGCGCGCCACGAAAACGAGATCTCGGGCACGACCAACGTCTCGGCGCTGCCGCAATTCGCCAGCCGCAAGGCCACCAAGACCATCGACGGCATTCCCGTCAGCGGCTGGTTCACGGAAGACTTCACGCTGGCGGAACTGAAAACCCTGCGCGCGAAAGAACGCATTCCCGCCAACCGCCCGGCCAACACCGCTTTTGATGGCCAGTTCGAGGTGCCGACCCTGCAGGAAGTGATCGACCTGGTGAAGCAGGAAAGCCAGGCGCGCCACAAGACCATCGGCATCTACCCCGAGACCAAGCACCCGACCTACTTCAAGGGCATCGGCCTGCCGCTCGAAAAGCGCCTGGTCGACCTGCTGGTGGCCAATGGCTATCGCGGCAAGGACGCCGCAGTGTATCTGCAATCGTTTGAGGTGGCCAACCTGAAGCAATTGCGCCAGCTGACCGACATGCGCATCGTGCAGCTGATCGACAATCCGGCCAATCCGCCGGCGCCCAATGGCGCGCCACGCAATGCGCCGTACGACTTCGTCGCGGCAGGCAGCAAGAGCACCTACAAGGACCTGGTCACGCCGGCCGGGCTGAAAGAAATCGCCACCTACGCCGACGCCGTGTCGCCTTACAAGGAAGTGATCATCGCGCGCACCGCCGCCAATGAACTGGGCAAGCCGACCAGCTTCGTGGCGGACGCCCACGCCGCCGGCCTGAAAGTGCACACCTGGACCCTGCGTCCGGAAAACCCGTTCCTGCCGCCGAGCATGCGCCGTGGCGATGTGGCCTCGCCCAGCGAGCGCGGTGACGCCGTGGCTGAAATCACGGCCTACCTGAACGCCGGCATCGACGGCTTCTTCACCGACGATCCGGCCGTGGGCCGGGCGGCGGTGGCGCAATTCAAGAAGTAAGCGGCTTGGCGCGTCGCTGGTGGCGGCAGCACCAAGCGACGCGCGCTGTTACCAGGTGCGGTTCCAGCTGAGCGCCAGGGTGCGCCCGCGGCCGGCAAACGTCCCCGTGGCGTCCTGCGCCGCCGCCGACTGCGAGTAGTAGCCGACATACTGCTTGTCGAGCAGGTTCTCCACGCTCACCCCGATGCGCCCGTAGCTGCTCTCGAACGTCAGCGCCATGTCGGCCAGCGTGTAACCCTTGAAGTGCTCTTCCAGGTTGCTGGTGCCGACCTTGCGCCCGATGTTGATGTCGCGGTCGCGCAGATGGCTGGCCTGCACCCGCAGCTGGGCCTTGGGCGCCCACTGCCAGTTCGCGCCGAGCACACCTTTGTCCGGTCCCTGCGAGCGCGCCGACAGCGCCAGGTCGAGCGGCGCGCCCTGGCTGGCCGCCGTCTTGCCGTCGGTGACGGCGTAGCTGCCGAACACCGACACGGTCTTCAGCGGACGCCAGTCGCCCGATACTTCCCAGCCCTTGACCACCGTCGGCACCCGCTCGACCGAGCCGATGCCGGCCGCATTCACGCGCAGCACGCTGCCCAGCTTCGAGCGCGAATCGTAGCGCGACAGGCCGACCTGCCCGTGGGCGCCGCGCCAGTTGACGCCCACTTCATTGTTACGGGTGATGATGGGCTTGAGGTCGATCAGGGTCGCCACCGATTTGCCATCGGTGTTCACGGCACGCAGCACCAGGCCGACGTCGGGCAGGCCGAAGCCTTCCGAGCTGGCCACGAAGGCCGACCAGCGCGGCGCGAAACGCCACAGCGCGCCGATATTCTTGACCGACTTGGAAAACTCGGTCTCGCCGCCCGCGACCCGCCGGCTGCCGTACACCGCCAGCGTGGTGTAGGTATCGACAGTGAGCTTGGCCTGCTCGTGGCGCACGCCGCCGCGCACCGTCAACGGGCCGATTTCGTATTCGAGCTGCGCGAACGGCGCCGTCGATTGGAACTGCAGCTGCGGCACCCAGGTGCGGCTGGTGGCGGCCAGGCGCTGCTGGGTGTTGTCCCTGAGGAGATCGAGGCCGGCCGTCACTTCCAGGCCGGAGACGAGCATGTCGGGACGCACCCAGGTCATGCGCGCGCCGCGCTTGTCGGCGACGATCTGCGACTGGTCCCACAGGGTCCCGAGCGGCGCCAGGCGCACGTCCTGGAAGGTCGCCACCGGGGTGGCACCGTACAGGGCCTCGAAGTCGTGGCTGAACAGCTGGGCACTGAAGGCGCCGCCGAACAGTTCATCGTGGCGGTAATCGAGGCTGGCGCTGCGCACCTTGTTACGCGGCGGCTCGCCCGGCGCCCGGCCCGGCAGCGATGTCGTGGTCACGCCGGCGGCCACCACGCCCGGTTCGTTCTTGTAGTCGCCGTCGCCGCGCAGGTTGAAGCGGTTCAGGCTCAATTGCATGCGCTGGGCACCGAAACGCTGGCCGATCTTGAGGAACAGGTCGTCGCCGCGGCTGTCGAGGGTATCGCCCTGGACGTTGTCGATGCCGAGGCGACGCCCGTCGCCGTCGTAGCCCATGCCGCGCCGCTGCAGGCCGACGTAGCCGAGCAGGTCGAAGCCGCCATCCTTGTGGGTGACGCTGTAGCCGGTTTTCCAGTCCAGGTTATCGGAGCGCAGCTGGCCCGATGCGCGCACGTTCAGGCCATGCGTGGTGCCGTCGGCGCGCGCGGTCCTGGTGATGTAGTTGATGATGCCGCCGGTCGCGCCCATGCCTTGCATGGCGGAGGCGCCGTTGATCACTTCGATGCGCTCGATGATGGCGCTGTCGGCAAAGTAGCCTTCGCGCGCGCCGGCGCGCAGCGGATTCGATTGCGGTATGCCGTCGAGCAGGATCAGCGGCTGGCGTCCGCGCAGCGATTCGCCGGTCGAGGTCATTTTTTGCCGGCTCGGCGCGTAACCCGGCACGTAGGTCGCCAGCGCCTGCGACGGATCGTCCGCGATCAGGTATTGCGATGCCAGTTCCTGCTGGCTGATGACCGAAATCGCGCCCGGAATCTTGTCCACCGCCTTGGCGCCGCGCGTGGCCGTGACCACCACCGTGCTGGAGGGCTCGGCCCCGTCGCCAGCGCCTTGCTGGGCCAGCGCATCGGTGCTCGCCATGAACAGGCAGGCCAGCGCAACCGCGCGGGAAAGGGGCGTCAATGTGCTCATACAGGGGAAATCCTTGATCGTGGGACAGATATGTTGGCGTTCGGAGTACAATGCGAATGATAACGATTCCCATTCATTTATTCAAGAAGCATTAAAAATGATGTGCCCTGCCCTCGATTGTTCTTTCCCATGAAACCCGTGATCCGCTTTGTCCACCTGTGGGCCGGACTCGTTTTCGGGACCATCCTCGTCGTGCTGGGCCTGACCGGCAGCGCGCTGGCGTGGATGCACGAACTCGATGTGCTGCTCAACCCCGCTTTGCTGCAGGTCGCGCCGCCGCCCGGCATGGCGCCCGGCGCCGCCATGCGCGTGGCGCCGGCCACCGTGCAGGCGGCTACCGAGCGCCTGCTGCGCGATCCGCGCTACGGGCGCCCGAGCCAATTGATGTTCCCCGAGCGTGCCGGCGATGTGTTCGTGGCGTGGTACCGCGATCCGAAGCAGCAGGCGTCGGCGTGGAAGGTGGCTGTGTCGCGCCAGGTGATGCTGGACCCGGCCACCCTGGCCGTGACCGGCGAGCGCACCTGGGGCGGATTCGGTTTCTCGCGCCCGCAGTTGATGTCCACGCTGTTCCATATTCACCGCTACCTGGTGGCGGGCGAGACCGGCAAGACCGTGATCGGCGTGACCGGCGTGGCACTGCTCCTGCTGTCGATCACCGGCATCGTGCTGTGGTGGCCGCGCATGACGGCGGCCGCCATCAAGGGCGCGCTGACGGTGCGCCACGGCGGCAACTGGCCGCGCTTTAACTTCCAGCTGCACCGCGCCGGCGGCTTTTTTGCCGCGCCGGTGCTGCTGGTGC
Organism: Massilia frigida; assembly: GCF_011682175.1. Taxonomy (GTDB): domain Bacteria; phylum Pseudomonadota; class Gammaproteobacteria; order Burkholderiales; family Burkholderiaceae_D; genus Telluria_A; species Telluria_A frigida. Next base: position 108,613 of record NZ_WHJG01000009.1, on the reverse strand, counting down.
TGGCGGTCTCTGGCGTGTACTTCAATATGCCGCAGTGGGTGCTGCCGCTGGTGGGTGCGGTCGCGACCCTGGCGCCGGCCGGCAAGGCGGCCAATCGCAGCGCGGCCGACGCGGCGCCGATCGCGCCGCTGGAGGCGATGGTGGCGGCGCAGGCGCAGTTTCCGGACGCGCGCGTGTCGCGCCTGGCGCTGCCGGCGAAACCCGGCCAGCCTTACGAAATCCGCCTGCGCCAGCCGGACGAACTGCGCGCCGGCGACGGCGCCACGCGCGTGTCCATCGACGCCGGCGACGCCAGCGTGCTGCGCACGGTGGACCCGCAGCGCGCAGCGGCCGGCGACAGGTTGTTGAGCTGGATGTTTCCGCTGCACACCGGCGAAGCGTTCGGCATCGCGGGACGCACCTTCATCAGCATCTTCGGCGTGGTGCCGCTGATGTTCTTCGTGACCGGGCTGGTGATCTGGATCAAGCTGCACCGACCGAAGAAGCGCAAGGCCAGGGCCGTCGCTGCCTGAACTGACGTCGACGTTGCGCTATCCATGGCGCAACATCCCGCCGGCCGTCGGCCAGCGACATCGGCCAAACACTTTATACGGTTTACCTTTCGCGAAACTTGCATTCTCCGGCTTGCGGGCCGCCGCCCCATCCCTCGTTGTATTCTGTTCACTTCCCCTGCCCCACAAGCCAATTTCGTAGACATACGTAGATTCTGTCTATAGATTAGACCCGGCAATCGATGTTAACTAAATTTCCACAAAACAAACTTTGTTCATGGGGAGGTGTCGACGTTTTTCGCTGGATCCGAGACTTGACATGTAGATCAGGCTACGGCGAGCACATCTGAAACAAGTCCACTCACGTCACGCAATACGGCTGCAAAGGTTGCCTGTTGTTCCCTCGTTTCCACCCAGGGGAGGCGCCAGCTTGAGCTTTTCTTGATCTAACTGCATCCGCTAAGAGAGATTTTAATGAAAAAGACTTTTCCCATTGCTGTCATGCTGTTCTCCACTGGTGCCGCAGTCGCGCAAACTCCTGCGCCTCAAGCCGCTACCCCTGACGCTGCCGCACCCGCCACACCCGGTACGGAAGAAATCCAGAAAGTCGTGATTGTTTCCACCGGTAGCCGCGGTTCGCAGCGCACCGTGGTCGATGCTCCCGTCCCGGTCGACATCATCAACACCAAGGACTTGAACAAGACTGGCCAGATCTCGCTGGACAAGGCGCTTGGCATGCGCGTGCCGTCGTTCAATACCGTGCAGACGCCGGTCAACGACGCCACTTCCCTGCTCGATCCTTACGAGATCCGCAACATGGGCCCGAGCCGTTCGCTGATCCTGATCAACGGCAAGCGCAAGAATTCGAGCGCGCTGATTTACACCCAGACATCGCCGGGCCGAGGCGAAAGCGGTTCCGACATTTCCGCCATTCCGCAAGATGCGATCAAGCGCATCGAAGTGCTGCGCGACGGCGCCTCGGCCCAATACGGCTCCGACGCCATTTCGGGCGTGGTCAACATCATCCTGAAAGATAATCCCCAAGGCGGCTCCCTGACCGCGCGCACCGGCATCACCCACGAGGGCGATGGCAAGATGGGCGCCCTGAGCCTGAACCACGGCATCGGCCTGTCCGACAAGGGCTTCGTCAACTACACCATCGACGTGTCGAAGGTCGGCCTGGCCGAACGGTCGGGCATCGTCGACGGCCGTGGCGACGCCGCCGACTTCGGCGCCAATCTGGTCAAGGATGTGCAGCCCTTCCTCGACCAGTACCCCACCGCCGGCAACATCAACGGTTCGCCTAAAACCCGGGCCAATAAATTCCTGGTCAACAGCCGTCTCGACATTACCGACGAGTTCAACATTTACGGCAACGCGGCCTACGTCAAGAAGCAGGTCGACAGTTACGCCAACTACCGCACGCCCTACTGGCGCGACACCGACTACGGCCTGCTGCATGCGCAGGGCACGCCGTACGTCGGCTACGTGCCCGATTTCATCGGCAAGCTGGACGACTACAACGCGACCCTGGGCGCCAAGTTCACCGTGGGCGACTGGAACGGCGACGTCAGCCTGACCATCGGCGGCAACAAGCAAGCCTATGAAGTGCACAACTCGGTCAACCGCGGCATCGAAAAAGCGCGCCTGGAAGCGATCGCAGCCGGTAAAACCCCCGGCCCGCGTTCGCCCACCGATTTCGAGGCCGGCGGCACACGCTTTCGCCACACCGTCGTCAACGCCGACATCTCCAAACAGATCACCGAGTCCGTCAATGTGTATGCCGGTACCGAGCTGCGCAGGGAAAAATATGACGTCATCGCCGGCGAATACGCTTCCTACGCCGCGGGCGGCGCCGATTCGTATGCCGGCAACCTGCCGGAGAATGCCCTGTCGGCCGACCGCAAGAACTACGGTGTCTACGGCGGCAGCATGTTCGACATCACCAAGCAGTGGCTGATCGACCTGACCGGGCGCTACGAAAAATACAGCGACTTCGGCAACGCCACCGTCGGCAAGCTGAGCACCCGCTACAAGGTCAGCGACATGGTCACCTTGCGCGGTTCGCTCTCGAGCGGCTTCCGGGCGCCATCGCTGCACCAGATTTACACCCAGAAGAAGCAGTACGCCTTCGTGGCCGGTTCGGGCATCCAGGTATCGGGCCTGACCAACAATCTGTCGCCCGAAGCGCGCGCGCTCAATGTGCCGCTGCTGAAAGCGGAAAAGTCGAAAAACATCACGCTGGGCCTGGGCCTGACGCCCGATGCCAACACCAGCATCACGCTCGACTACTACCATATCTCGCTGAAAGACCGCATCATCCTGGGCAAGGAAATCAAGCCGACGGGTGATTCGACGCAGGAACTGGACAAGATCCTCACCGCCGGCGGCGTGGTCTCGCTCAGTTTCTTCGCCAATGCGCTCGACAGCCAGACTTCAGGCATCGACTATGTTGTCAGCCGCAGGAATATCCCTGCCCTGGACGGCAAGCTGGCGGTCAACCTGTCGGGCAACTACACGCTGAAAAACGAGCGTGACGGCGAGATCAACAATCCGCCGGCGATTGCCGCCGCGCGCCAGTCGGTGCTCGACGCGACCCAGGAAGCGCTGATGTTCACCTCGCGGCCGAAGCACAAGACAGTGCTCGGCCTCGACCTGGATTACAGCAAGATGAACTTCTCGCTCAACAACACGCTGTACGGCCCGACCCAGTTCCGCAATGCGGGCCTGGACGACAACCTGGCGGTCAAGTTCAAGACCCGCACCGTGACCGACTTCGCGCTCAACTACCAGTTGACGAACAACACCACCCTGTCGTTCAACATCAACAATATGTTCGATGTGTTGCCGAAGTGGGAACTCAAGCCCGTCAACAACACCGCCAAGGGTAGCGAGATCCTCAGCAGCACGACCGTCAATCCGAAGACCGGGATGACTCCGCGCGAGACCCAGGTCAACCTGATCACGTTCAACGGACGCTACCCGATCGTGACCTACGATGGCTCGCATTTCAGCCAGCTGGGCCGCGCGTACAATATGTCGCTCAACGTGCGCTTCTGATGATCCGACGACCCCGCCGGTTGGGGATGTATCCATCCTGAACCGGCGCCGGCATGGCTGGTTGGCGATGCGCTGGGAAACAGGTCCAGCGCGCCGCTGACCAGTTGCTCCTGACTGAAGCGAGGCCGACCGCGCGCGGCGCATGAGGGCGCGGGCTTGGCAAGGTCACACGCTGGCAGCCAATTTGATATCCGCGCCGAGCTTTTCCACAAAGCGCTCCATGCTTGCCTCGCCTAAATCAACCGCTTTGGCCCCGCCACCGGCAACGAATGTCACGTCGCTCATCCCGATCACGCCGAGTACGAGACGCAGATATTGGCTTGCGATATCGCGATCCTGGATCGGCGATCCCTCGGTATAGATGCCACCCGATGCGATCAATACGGTTGCCTTCTTGCCAGTCACCAGGCCGCTCCCATCGAAGCCCAGCGTCAATCCCTTGCGAACGACATGGTCGATCCATGCCTTGAGCACTGCCGGCACGTTGTAGTTGTAGACCGGCGTTGCAATGACAATGTGATCGGCGCCGAGCAATTCCGCAACGAGTTCGTCCGAGAGCTGTAACTCCTTCGCCATCTCGGGAGAATGCTGCTGCGCAGGGGTGAAATAGGCCTGCAGCCAGGCAGCGCTGACAAACTGAAGTCCGGCATCCATGAGGTCGCGTTCGATCACTTCGCCATCCGGGTGGACGGCAAGCCAGTCGTGCACGAAACGACGCGCCATGTTGCGCGACACGGAGTGTTGGCCACGAGGGCTGGCCTCGATCAGCAAGAGCTTGGTCATGATAATCATCCTTAAAAATTGCATTGCGGGAAACGCCTGAAGCAGGCTTGCCGATCAGGCTGCTTGTGTGCCCACACTGTATCGCCGCGAATATATTTCCGATAGAGATTAAAATATGATGAAATCCATCGGTAATTGTGATGGAGTGCGCCATGGAGAATGTATTTTGATTGGAAATCTGACGCTTGATCAGTTACGTGTTCTGGTAACGATCGCAGACACGGGGAGCTTTTCTGCCGCCGGTCGACAACTAGGCCGCGTGCAATCGGCCATTAGCTAGGCCATCGCGACTCTGGAGGATGTGCAAGGCGTGTTGCTGTTTGACCGCGCTGGCCACCGCCCACGGTTGACCGAGACTGGACGGGTCCTGGTCGCGCAGGCGCGATTGGTCCTGGCGAGCGCTGCCCGGTTCGAGGGAGTGGCCATGGGGACGCGCTCGGGCTTGGAACCGGAGCTTGTCATTGCGATCGATCCGCTGGTGCCGACGGCGCCATTCATCGACAGCCTGTCCGCGCTGAGCCGGACTTTTCCGAATCTGCCAGTCAGCTTTTCGACAGAAGGCCTGGGCGGCTCGTTGAGACGCCTGCGAAGCGACCCGGCCGCCATCGGCATCTGCCTGCTGCTTCCTTCCATTCCAGACGACATTGCCGCCTATCCGCTGCTGCGGGTCGGCATGCAGGCTGTGGTGGCGCCAGGGCATCCACTTGCTTTGCTGGGACGTCCGGCGACGCAGACCGATCTGGAGCCCTACGTCCAGCTTGTGCTGTCAGACCCCGTCAATTCCGGCAGTGACAACTTCGGGATTGCGAGCGGAAAACTTTGGCGCTTCGTGGATCTCGGCCGGCGCCTGGACTTCCTGCTCGGCGGTTTCGGATGGTGCCGCATGCCCGACCATCTCGTGTCTCGATTGATGGCTGCCGGGAGCCTGGTTGCGCTGCATATCGAGCACGATCCGACGCCCCCCGAGGGGCTGACGATCTATGCGGCGCATCAGCGCAGCCGCACGCTCGGCCCTGCCGGACGATGGCTGCTGGACGACCTCAGGCGGCGTCTATCTTGAAACGATCCTGGCCGGAACAGACTCGCCATCTGTCTTCCTGTGGCAGCGATACGCTCTGGTAAGCGACAATGATCTTTGCCGGTTTGTCAGCTGAAACCGGCCCGGTGCGCAAGTGCGGCATACAGCCGTGGCCTCTGTGCGCCCCTTCCCTCAGCTTTAGAGGCAGTTACAGGCCCGCGTCCTTGAGCACTGCCTCGATCCGATGCAGAATTTGGAGCTGATACGATGCATCGCCCGATGGATTGTTTTCGTCCAGCTTATTCATCATCACCGCGTAACTGATGCCCGACGGCAGTTGGCGCAGCACGGTTGCAACGCCGGGATCGGCGCCACTGAATCCACTATTATTTTTCGCGCCCGCCAGCGGCACGCCGTCCGGAATGCGGTAGTGGGCCGCGAATAGCGTCATCGCCTTCGCCGTGGAGATGATCTGACCGGCGGGGGCCCAATTTTCGGCGCGGACTGCGCCGTCGAGCGCCAGGACAGTGGTGCCGGGCACAAAGACGCTGGGCGCCATTAACGTCGTGATGTAATGCGGTTCGCGCGGATGCCGATCGCGCATCAGCGACCGCATCACCTCGAAATCGGCCTTTGGAATGCCCAGCGGGCCCATGATGTTGTCTTGAACGTACGTCAAGTAGCTCGACCCGGACGCTTTTTCGATGATCTGTCCGAGCACCAGATAGCCAAAATTCGAATATGCCGTTGTTGAACCGGGCACGAAATCGAGTTGCTGGCGCATGACAAAGCGAATGATATCGTCCTGTTGCGGCGGCACCGACAAGCCGAGCGATTGCTGGATATCGAACTCGGATTGCATCGGGTCGCCGCTGATGTCGGCATCCCAGCCACCTTGATGTTCCAGCAGCTGCGCGATGGTGATCGCGCCCACCCGGGCATCGGGCAACGCCGGCTGCAGTTCGCGCGCCAGCCAGCACGGTGCGTTCAGCCCGGTACAAAACACATGGTCGGTGAGGGCAAGCTTGCGCTCGCGCGCCAGTTTCTGGATCGCCGCCGCAGTGACCGGCTTGACGATGCTGGCGGTGATGAACATGGCATCGGCCGGCAGGGGAATCCGGCGGGCGCTATCGCGATGGCCATAGCCACGTTCGGCGAGCATGACACCCTCCTTGGCCACGGCCACCGTGGCTGCGGTGATCCCGTTGGCGGCCATGAAGGGCGTCATGACGGCGTCGATTTTGCCATTCAAATCGGCGCTGCAAGCAAGCAGTTCGGCCGCCGATGCGCCTGGCCGCTGCGCCACGCACCCGAGCGATGTGCCGGCATTCGACGCCACGTCGCCGCCGCTTCCGCCGCCACATCCGGCCAGAACGGCAATGAAAGCGGCGCCAGTGACGGCCTGCGTTGCGCCAGGTAGATACGATAACAATTTCATGCGACTCCTTCTTCAGTTCAAAGTAAGACGCGATTATCGCAACAGTAATCTTTTGCAAATCTTAAGACCGGCACATCTATAATGAGCGATGCACATACTGATTATTGAAGACGATCTCGACCTCGGCCGGGCCCTGCAGAAAGCGCTCAACCTGGAAGGTTTCAGCAGCGAGTGGCTGCGCCAGGCCGCCGACGCGCCGCGTTCGTTCGAGGGCCTGCATTACGCCTGCATCCTGCTGGACCTGTCGCTGCCGGACGGCGACGGGCAAACGCTGCTGGCCCGCTGGCGCCGCGAGGGCGTGGCAATTCCCATCATTATCATGACGGCCCGCGCCGCACTGGAAGAGCGTATCGCGGGGCTCGACGGCGGTGCGGACGATTTCATCGTCAAGCCTTTCGCCACGGTGGAACTGGCCTCGCGCATGCGCGCCGTGCTGCGCCGCTATGCGCAGCAGTCCAGGCAGGTGTGGACCATCGGCGACCTGGAACTGGAGCCAAAATCCTATCTGATGCGGCTGGCCGGCAGTCCCGTCGATTTGTCGCGCCGCGAATTTCAGCTGATGCTCGAACTTGCGCGCGAACCGGGCATCGTGGTCTCGAAAAGCGCGCTGTCCGAGCGCCTCGAACCGCTCGGCGAGCCGGTCAACTTTGGCGCCATCGACGTGCATATCTTTAACTTGCGCGGCAAGATAGGCGGGCACCGGATCCGCACCGTGCGCGGGGTTGGCTACATGCTCGTCCCATGCTGAATTTCCTGCGTCCCACGCTGGTCAGGCGCGTGGTCCTGGCGCTGATGATGGCGTTTTTCATCGCCTGGATGTTGTTGTTGGCGGTGATATTCATCGAGGCGGTAGATCCGGCCGTCACGGACAAGAGCATCCAGGAGGTGGGACAGGGACTGGCCGCATCGCTGGCGCGGCTCGACAATGCGGGACAAGCACGCGCCGTCGCCGCAGCCACATCGGAACAGATCGAGCGGCTCTACCGCACCTACGACATTCCGGCAGTCATGCTGATCCAGCTGAACGATCAGGATGGAACGCGTTTGTATTCATCGCCCGCGGCCGGCACCGCACTGCCGCGCGGCGACACAAGCACGATCACCACGGCGCGTGTGAATGGCCGCTCGTTCCGGGTTTTCAAGGGCATGGCCGGGCGCTGGTCGGTCACGGTGGCCGGGTCGAGGGTGGACGACGGCTTTTTGCTGCTGTCGATCACGCGCGACCTGGTCTATTACCTGCTGATCGCCTTTCCCTGCTTTCTGCTGCCGGTCTGGATTGCCGTATCGCGCGGCATGCGCCCGCTGCGGCAAATGAGCAAACGGATCGCCGCGCGCGGCGCCGACGACATGTCGCCCACCGGCGTCGACCCGATCTATGCCGAGCTGACGCCGCTGGCGGGAGCGCTGGACCGCCTGCTTGCGCAACTGCGCGAGAAAGTCGCCCGCGAACATGGCTTCGTCCAGGACGCCGCGCACGAACTGCGCACACCGATGGCGGTCATTTCCGCCCAGGCCCACGTGCTGGCCATCGAGCCTGAACTGGAGGGGAGGCGCGAGGCGCAGCGGCATCTCGACCAGGCGATTGGCCGCGCCTCGCACCTGATCGCGCAGCAGCTGGCGCTGGCGCGCATGGACGGCACGCGCATGGGCGACACCGGCACCATCGACGTGGCACGCCTGGTGCGCGACGAACTCGCGCGGGCGGCACCGACAGCGATCGAGAACGGCATCGAACTGGGCCTGGAGGCGCCCGAGCGCCTGCCGTTCACGCTCGAGGTGGATGCGTTTCAATCGATCCTGAACAACCTACTCGATAACGCGCTGCGCTATGCGGGTGCCGGTGCCAATATTGCGCTCGAACTGGTTCAGCAAGACGACGGCTATCTGATGCTGGCGGTGGCCGATGATGGACCGGGTATCGCGCAGGCGGATCTGGCGCATGTCTTCGAACGCTTTTACCGCGCCCGGTCGCAGGACAAGACCGGCTCGGGCCTCGGCCTGGCGATCGTCAGGCAGGCCGCCTTGCGCATGAATGGCACGGTCACGCTGGCGCCGGGTCCTGGCGGGCGCGGTTGCCGCTTCGTCGTGCGGATCGCGGCGCCGCGCTGAGTAGCGCCGCACTCTGCGCCGTTGGCCGGACGCTCGCTTCCGGTTCGACGGCGCGGCGCTCCCTGGGCCCAGCGCAATTCGCGACGCACTGCGTCCTGCATCGGGTTGCGGCCCCGACGGCCGATGAAGGCCTGCCGGCAAAGGTGGGCGCTGTACCCATGGCGGGCTATTCGTACAAGCGGCGTTCTCCGCATCCGCGCACCAGGCTCGAAGGCGTAGTCCCTTCCTGATAGGCCAGGAAGCACGATTCTTCCCACATCCGGATCAGCGATTCGGCCGAACGGAACAAGCTGCCCATTTCTTCCGCACCGGTGCCAAGCACTATCAGCTCCTGCAAGAAATCGGGGATCATGCCGTAGTGCGCCAAGCCGTCGTAATTGATGTCGAAGCTGCGCGTCGTGACGCCGTCACGGCTCACCTGGTGGGCGTTCAGCGGCGTGTGCGTGGCCATGCGCGCGCTCCAGCTGTCACAGGCCGGATCGCACTCCGGCAAGGTGCTTGCCCACGGATTGGTCCCGGCTGGATAGGGCGCATAGTTGACCAGGTTGCCGATGCCGCCATGGCGTCCGGACCGCTGCCGTTCGCTGCGCTCGCGCGCCGGGTTGCCGCTGCCAGTACCGTGATAGAACGCGAAGCGGCCGAAGCGCGGCGCCGCGTGCCAGTCCAAACCGTTGAAATCGCTGCCGAGGGCCACGCCGCGCGTGTGCAGCGCCACCGCGCGCTGTGCTTCGGACGGCGAGCCACCGGTGGCCACCTCCCTGATCTGCTCCACCAGCGCAGCCGACGACTGCATGCCGAGCCCCACCAACCCGGGCGTGAAGCCGGCGGGCGGCGCGTAGACATCGCGCATCTGCTTGCGCGACAGTACGTTCTCGGTGTGACGCGTCAGGCCTGTCTGCACACCGCCATGCGACGCCATGACCGGATAAGGGCCGGTCAATGCGAGGATGTCGTTCTTGGTTCGTTCGGACCCGTGCTGGAGGTCGATCATCATTGCGTGCCGCATCATCGAGCGCACGAAGCGTTCGCCGTCGCCGCTCAGGCCGCGCGCGTTGACGTGAAACGGCAGGTCGCGTTTCGGCTGGTCCAGGGCCAGCGGCACCATGGCCGGGGAATCGGTCGCACCTTCATACGGAAGCGCGTTGCGCACGGCGTCGATGGCCGCTGCGGTGAGGGTCGACAATGCGCACGACAGTTCACTCGCGCCGAGCGAAAAGAAAGCGGCGATTCCGCGTGCAACGGGGTCGTCGATGCATTGTCCTGCCACGTGCTGGACAATCGTGCGCCCGATGCCCGGCGGGACGATACTGCCGTCGAGAATGCTCTCCGGGGCGAGCTTCGCCCAGATCGGCACCGTCACTTCGGACAATTTGAACGATAGCGGGAGCGCGCGCCGCCAGCGCTCCTCGCGGTCGCTGTTTTCGCCAGGGTAGATTTCGCGCGGCACGGGAACGAACGGGCGCACGCTGTTGCCATACTGTGCGGTCAGCTCCTCCTGCGTCATCAGCGTGGGCATGCGGGCCGACGCGTCGCCAAAGATGGCGCTGGCGACGAACAGGTCGCTGGTGATCGCATAACCGCCCAGCATGCTGTCCGAAAAGTGGACCGGAATGACATGGCGTACCCCTTCGCGGTACAGCGCCTCGACGCGCGCCTCGATCTGGGACGGCGTACAGGTTTCGGGATGAGCGTCGGTATGCATGACCCGGGTCTGCGCACCGATGAACTGCGCGGCCGTTGCGATGCTCCCGCCGCTACCCAGGTCCACGCCCGTTTGCGATGCCCACGGGCCGGGGTGTGCGTATTCGCGCGCCGTATGGTGGGCGAGCGTGCCGACAGCGGGATCGCAGCGTTTGCTGTCCATGATGTGATCGAGTTCGACGCCGATGACGATCGCCAGCTTGCCGCCGTTGATGATGCGGCGTGCCTCCTGTGGCGTGTAGGCGACCTGCGCCCAGCTGGAATTGAGGCGCGCGAATTCCTTAATCGCGGGAATTTGCAGGGCGAGCGCATCCTGGTCGGAGCTGAACGGCAGGTTCTTCTCCTTGACCATGGCGAAGGAAATGACCTCCGAGTTGCCGACTGTCGCCACCATCAGCCGCACGCCTCCCTGGTAGGCACGCTCGACCCAGGTCCAGTGCATCTGCTGGTGGATGGACGAATACCACATCGGCCAGTTCTTGAAGGTCGGGTAGCCGCTTTCACTGTTGTTGTGATAGCCCCCGAACACCCCGTCCTGCGAGAGCTGGTCGCCCGGCAGGTTGGGCACGCCGGCGCCTTCGAGCAGATTCAGGCAGACATCGCGGCACAGCGTGTAGGTGGTGCCGAGGAGCTCGTCCTGGTGCGGCTTGAAATGGAGGTCGTTGGTGGTGTGGGTGTCGTTGCAATTACCCAGTGAACTGATGGGGCCGAAGGCACTGCCCCACAGTGCGCGCGCTTCCGGAATCCGGCCACCCGCGCCGTAGGCGGTGAAGGCTTTCTCGTTCATCAGATGGGCATGCAGGTCGGCCACGCCCCATACCGGATCGGTATCGCGCGAGCTTGGCGCCGGCGCGGTATTGGTCAGCCAGATATCGTCCACGTTGATATGGCCCCAGGTCCCGGTGGCCCGGTCCTCGATCATGATGCGCGCCCTGGTGCCGCGCAAATTGCCGATGTTGAAGGACACCCGCACCATGTTTTCGATGCAGTGGCCGCGCGCGGCAACCGGACGCCCGTCGCGATCGAGCAGCGTCTCCCAGACATAGCTCAGCGCCGGCGCGCTGCGCCGGCCGCCGCTGCCCGGCAAGCCAGGCAGGTCGTCGCGGCCGACCGCCCCCTCGCCCAGCACCGGACGCCGGTGCTGGAGATACACGCCGACATCGGCCGTGCAGCCACCGCCCACCAGCAAGTGAAAGTAGTCGTGCTGCAGTTCGATCTCGGGTGACACGATGCGTCCCACGCGGCGCTCGCCCTGCAGGTTGCCCCAAGCGGCCGAGGGAAGGTGCGAGGGAATGGCAAGGCGCATGGTGTTGGCGCGCGCGTAAGCGGAGGGCCGGTGTTCCGCGGTGCCGAGCCAGTACAGGCCTTTCTTCCCGATCGGAAAAGGTGTATTGGCATAGCTGCCGCCCACCGTCGCCAAATTGTTGCGCAGGCGCGTGAAATCGGCATTGAGCCGGGTGAGATAGGATAACTGTGCGCCCGCGCCAAATTCGCAGGTGCTCGCCTCGTCCAGCACCAGGCCGGCACAGGGGTCCGGCGGCAGGCGCAGCGATGCCGTGTCCAGGGCCCGCTTGCTGGAGACGTTATCGCCGAAGGTGGGCTGGTTGTGGAAGGCGCTTCCGGTGACGCCCATGACCGATTCGAAGGTGAAACCTTGCAGGGTGCCATCTTCAAAGTCCCAGTGCCGGGGCTTCTGGCGCGCGATGTCGATCCGCGCCTCGGGTTGCCCCGGCAGCTTGTCCGGAGGCGGCAGCAGGTGCCGCCCGGAGTCGATGATGGTCGGTTGCGCCACCAGCCGTGTTGGAAAAGCGGCCATGCCCACGACCGCCAGGAATACACATGCAAAGCTGCGCCATGGCGAAGTCATACTGCCCCCTCAGGTTCAGATTTCAGACTACAGCCTTGGCGTCGCCGGGCGGTTGAGGACTATCAAACCGGGCCGGACCGGTGGTGAGAGGGCTCGGGAAACGAGCGCCTGTTCCTGTCTGCCGTAACAGGCCCTTGGTCAGCTGCGCTGGTAAAACCCTTCCAGCTCGCTGCGCACCAGTTCCTGGCCATGTTCGATCACGAAATCCTGGAACGCGGCGGCCACCTTGGGGATCGGCTGGCCGGCCAGGTGCATCACCTGCCAGTCGGCATCAACCGGATTGCCCTTGAGCGGCAGCATCCGCAGCAAGCCGGATTTGAATTCGAGCGCGCAGGCGTGCACCGACAGGAAGCCCACGCCGAGACCGGCCGACACCATGCGCTTGATCGCCTCGTTGGATGACACTTCCGAGCCGAAGTTGAGCGCGTGCCCGCCCTCCTTGAACAGCCGTTCCACCGCCGTGCGCGTACCCGAGCCGCGCTCGCGCACCAGCAGGTTGGCGCCCACCACATCGGCCAGGGTCAGCTTGCGCTTCTTCATCAGAGGATGGTCGGCGGCGGCCACGAAGCCCATCGGATGGCGTGCGAAGCGCGCCGCGTTGGTGCGCAGTTCGCGCGGCGGCGTGCCCATGATGGCCACATCGATCTCCTGGCGCGCCAGCATGTTGACGATTTCGACCCGGTTGCCGACCTGGAGTTTCAGGCGCACGTCGGGCCGCTCCAGGGTGAACGGCACCAGCAGCGGCGGCAGCAAATGCTCGGCCGTGGTGACCGCGCCGATGCGCAGCGTGCCGCTGGTGACGCCCTGCAGCGCCGACAGCTCGTCGCCGGCATGCTCCCACAGGCGCAGGATGCGTTCGGCGAAATCGACCATCACTTCGCCGGCGGCGGTCAGCTGGATGCCGCGCCCGTCCTTGCGCACCAGCGCCACGCCGGTGATGCTTTCCAGCGTGCGCAGTTGCAGCGACACCGCCGGCTGCGTCACGTGCATGGCTTCCGCCGCCTTCGACACGCTCTCGTGGCGGGCTACCAGAACCAGCGACTGGAGTTGGCGAAAGCTGGCGTGATACATAAGCTATTCCCTATCGATTGGGTGGATTACGCGGTCTGGCCGCAACGGCCACGCCATGATAGACCAGTTGGCGCGGCCCGGTTCAGAATGCGTAATTGACCGTCACCGCCAGCAGCGGCGCCGTCTTGCGCTTGACGATCGGGCTGTCGGCGGCGTCGCCCACCACGCTCGCCACGCCGGCCATGGTGTTGACCGACCATTGCTTGTTCAGCTTATGGTTCCAGTTCACGCCCGCATTCACGCGCGAGAAGCCGGCCTTGGTGTCGTAACGTTTGTAGCCGGACGTCAGGCTCTGGGCCGCAGTAACACCGTAAAACGCCTGCATGTTCTTCTTGTCGCTGTAGGTGGCCGTCACGAACAGGCCCAGCTGGTTCGCTTCGCTCTTGATCAGGGGTGCCTGCGCGCCGAATTCATAGCTGTTGCCGCGCTCGCGGTGGGTGAGCGCCATCATGGCGCGCATGCCGATGCCGATGCCGCCATCGAACTCATAGCCGACGCCGAACACGCCCAGCGCCGACGTCTTGATTTCGCCCATGCCCCTGAGCGCGTCCGAGCCCCTGAACGGACCGTGATCGCGGTCGCTGCGGCTGGGCGCTACGCCGAGCGCGCCGCTCAGGGCCACCGGACCGACCTTGGTCTTGTAGCCAATGCCGCTGACCGTGCTGGCGAAAAATCCGCTGCTGTGCTGATAATCCAGCACCACCACCGGCACCGCCCGGGTCTGGTCGCTGCCGGAGTATGCGGGAAGGGCCGCCACGCCCAGGCCCACGGTCATGCTCGATTCGCCTGGCTTGGCGGCGGCAACGCCCATGTCGGCGGCGTGAAGGGCGGGAGCAATCGTGCTCAGCAGGAAGATGGCGGCGTGGCGAAAACGTAACATGGCAGTGTCCTTGAAGTAGTGGTGGGCGGTGTTTGCTTGAGATATTGAAACGACGGGCCGGAGTGTCGCAACGTTTTCAAAGCAGCACCATGGAATCCTCCGGCGTACCGGACGACGGTCTTCAACGTAGCGCCAGGAGATACTTTCAGCCCCTGTCCGTGATACCGGCGGTGCCGCCGGCGCATGCATATGTATAAGTAAAGGCTTATGGATATCCATGAATGTCTGATTTTTCTTTTGTAGCGTGCGCCGATATATTGACATCCGGTCAACGCCCTTTTCACATCGCGACACCTACAGGAGGAGACACCATGGAAACCATCGTCATCGTCGGCGGCGGCGCCGGAGGACTGGAACTGGCCACCCGGCTTGGCAACAGCGCCGGCAAGGCAGGCCGCGCACGCGTCGTGCTGGTCGACCGCTGGCCCACGCATTTCTGGAAGCCCCTGCTGCACACGGTCGCCTCGGGCAAGCACGATCCCCAGGTGATGGCGATCGACTACGCGGCGCAGGCGTCCGAACACGGCTTCGAGTTCGCCCGCGGCGAAGTGCTGGGCGTGGACCGCGCGGCGCGGCGCGTGTCGCTGGCGCCGTGGATCGCCGACGACGGCGCCGAAGTGCTGCCCGCGCGCTCGATCGGCTACGACAAGCTGGTGCTGGCGCTCGGATCGGTCACCAACTTTTTCGGCGTGCCCGGAGCCGAGCAGCACGTGCTGACCCTGGACGACGTGGCGCAGGCCGAAACGTTCCGCCAGCGCTTCGTGGACGGCTGCATCCAGGCCAGCGCGCGCCAGGCCGCCGGCGGCCAGCACAATCCCGGCATCGACATCGTGATCGTCGGCGGCGGCGCCACCGGCGTGGAGCTGGCGGCCGAATTGAGCCACAGCGCGCGCACGCTGGCCAAATACAATGTGCATGCGCTCGACCCGGTGCGCCACGTGCGCATCCGCATCCTGGAGCGCGGTTCGCTGCTGCTGCCGCATCTGCATCCGCGCCTGTCCAAGCGCGCCGCGCGCCATCTGCGCGCGCTCGGCATCAAGGTGCTGCTTGACACCGCCGTGGCGCGCGTCGATGCCGGCGCGGTGCTCGACACGCAGGGCTGCGTGTATCCGTCCGCGATCACCCTGTGGGCGGCGGGGGTGGAAGCGCCGCCGCTGTGCGCCACGCTGGGACTGAGCACCAACCGCCTGCGCCAGATCGCGGTGGCGCCCTCGCTGCAGGCGCTGGACGATCCGGACCTGTATGCGATCGGCGACTGCGCCAATTTCGTGTGCCCGATCATGGGCAAGGTCCCGCCGCGCGCGCAGGCTGCGCACCAGCAGGCCATGTACCTGGCGCAGGTGCTGGGACAGGCGGCGCCGCTCAAGACCCCGTTTGCCTACCGCGACTACGGCTCGCTGGTATCGCTCGGGCCACTGGCGGCGGTCGGCGTGCTCACGCGCACGGCCGGCGGGCGCAAATATGCGGTGGGCGGCGCGCTGGCCAGGTTGTTGTATGCGCTGATGTACCGCAAGCACCAGATGGCGCTGCACGGGGTGGTGCGGATGTCGGCGCAAACCGTGGCGGACTGGATCCGCCAAAAGCTCTCGCCGGCGGTCAAGCTGCACTAGGGCGCAGCGGGCGCGCGTGGCGATTGCCGGCGCCCGCCGCCTGGGTTTATAGTCGGACCTGGTGTTCAAGATCATTGACCTGCACGGACAAAGGAGATCGCCATGCCGCTTCTACCGCCCCTGGACCTGCCGCCGCGCCGGCTGCTCGCCTGCGCCCTCGTCGCCGCCGTCGCCGCCGGTCCGGCCCACGCGGGCGGCTGGGAGACCGTCTCGGCGTCGCGCACCTACAACACCATTGCGCTGGACAGCGACGACACCGTCAACCCCATGCGCGGCTACCACCGCTGGCAAAACCAGGAGCTGGTGCCGCAGGCGGCGCCCGCCCTCGACGCCTTCCGCCGCTACCACTGGCGCGACCTGGAAAGCGTGCAAGGCCAGTACACCTTCGGCGCCATCCTGGCCGACCTGAAGGCCGCGCGCGAGCAGGGCCGCAAGTACGCCTTCCGCCTGCGCATGATGGCCGGCTACGACGACGGCCAGCTGTATGCCCCGGCCTACCTGGCCGGCAACCCGTCCTGCCTGCACGGCTGCGGCTTCTGGGCCGATTCCGGCGCCGCATCGGGCAAGACCTGGGTGCCCGACTGGAACGATCCTTTCGTGCTGGCGCGTTCGCGCGCGCTGCTGCAGGCGCTGGCGCAAGCGATTGCCGCCTCCGGCAACGGCGCCAGCATCGCCTGGATCGACGTCGGCCTATATGGCCAGTACGGCGAATGGGCGATGCGCAAGAGCGTCTACGCCAACCGCCCGGCCGGCATCGAAGAAGCCAGCACGGACACCCGGCGCGCGATCGCGCAGATGCATTTCGAGGCCTTCCCCACCCGCCAATTCGTCATGTTCATCCCGTACGCGAACCGCGACGCGCTGCGCTACGCCCTGCTGGAACAGACCATCACCAGCAAACCGGTGGGCCTGCGCGCCGATTGCCTGGCCCAGGCGGGCTATTTCAGGCAGTGGACCGACCACGCGGACGACTGGCGCCTGTTCTCCGACCAATGGCGCAAGGCGCCCTTCGTCGCCGAATTCTGCCCGTTCGAAAGCGGCCAGGCTGGCCCGGCGACGGCGCGCGCCCAGGCCAGCGAATTTCACATCTCCTCGGTGGGCAACGCGAATTTCGCCCTGTCCAAGCCGGATAATCAACGCTGGCTCTCGCTGACCGAGCCGGAACGGCACGACATGCTGATGCTGGGCCGCGAGGCAGGCTACCGCTACAGCGTCGACAGCAGCTGGGTCAGCCTGACCGGCGATGGCCAGCTGACCCTGGCGGCCACCTTCCGCAACAGCGGCAACGCGCCGGCTTACGAGCCGTGGAACGTCAGGCTGGAGATCGTCGACGCCGGCGGCGTGGCGCGCTGGTCGGCTAGCGTGCCGGTGGCCATGAACAGCCTGGCGGGCGGCGGCGTCACCACGTCGGTGCAGTCGAGCTGGCGGGTGCCGGCGCTGGCGGCGGGCAGCTATGCGCTACGCCTGGTCGCGCGCGACGCCCGCCCGGCCGATGGCCAGCAGCGCCGCCCCCTGGCATGGGTGTTGGCTGAACGTGACGCCGACGGAGGCCTGACCTTGCGCAACTTGCGTAGCCGATAAAATGGGGCGGACCCATGGTAGCATCGGTTTCAGGCGACAAACTTGCGAGGGCAATGATGACTAAGACCATGCTTGGACCGTTGGCAGCACTGTTGATGGGAGCACTCCTGTCGGGCTGCGAAACGATGACCCCGGACGAATGCAAATCGGCCAACTGGAACGATATCGGCCTGCGCGACGGCACGGCCGGAAAGCCCATCTACCTGCTGGAAGAGCGCGCCAAGGCATGCGCCAAGGCCGGTACCAGCGTCGATTCAGCCGGCTACATCGCCGGCCGGGAGCGCGGCTTGCGCAGCTTTTGCCGGCTGGAAAACGCCGCCCCGCTCGGCCTGAACGGCACCGCGTACGCGGGAGTCTGCCCGGCGCCGCTCGACTTCGAGTTCCGCCGCCGCCATCAAGCCGGATTCGCCGTGCACACCTTGCGCAGCGAGATCAGCGCTCTCGACAGCCGCAGCGACCGTTTGCAACGCAAGCTGCGCGATGCCGACCATGACGAATCGAAGCAGCTGGCGGCCACCGACAAGGACGACGAGCGCAAGCGCATTCGCAGGGAGTTCGACGAACGCCGCCGCCATCTGCGCAACGAATTGCGCGATATCGACCGCTCGGTGCAAAGCGCCCGCGACGCCCTGCGCTCCGCCGAATATACGCTCGACACCCTGCGCTGAGCACCGCCGCGCGCGCCGCCGGGCTGCCATCCCGGCCGGCGCGCCGCATTTCGCGCCGCCCCGCTGCATTTCGCGCCGTTTCCCCGCATTTCGTCGCATGTCCTCCCCGCCCCGCTTGCGTGTCGATACAGTCACCTCATCGACACCACAACCCCACCGGAGAACACCATGCGCCACCTGCCCGCCACCGCCTTCTGCGCCGCCGCCCTGCTGACAGCCTCCCTGGCCGGCGCCGCCGACCTCACCATCCGCATCGACGATGTGCGCAGCGACGACGGCACGGTCATGGTGGCCCTGTATGACTCGGCCGACGGCTTCCTCAAAAAAACCGTGGGCAGCGCCGGTGGAAAAGCCGCCAAAGGCAGCACCACCGTCGTCGTCAGGGATCTGCCGGCCGGCGCCTACGCCTTCGCCATCTACCACGATGCCAACAGCAATGGCAAAATGGATGCCAACATGATGGGCATGCCGACCGAGGACTACGCATTCAGCAATAACGCCCTCGGCAGAATGGGCCCGCCCAAATTCGACGACGCCATGTTCACCCTTCCAGCGGCTGGCCTGAACGCCACCGTCAGCCTGAAACACTAAGCCGGAGACCGCCATGCAACGCCGCACCTTCCTCACTTCCGCCGCCAGCCTGGCCGCCGCAGGCCTCGTTCCCGGCAGCGCCATGGCCGATGGTGCCACCTTCCAGCGCTTCCACGCGGCGCTCGAACGCGACCCCACGCTGGCGGTGTACGCCAACACCGTGGGCCAGCAGTCCGGCGCGGCGCGCATCGTGGGGCGCATTCCGTCGGACCTGAACGGCGTCTTTTTCCGCAATGGTCCGGGACGTTTTGAACTGGGCGGCGAGCGCCATCACCACTGGTTCGACGGTGACGGCTTCGCCCAGCGCTGGCAGATCGGCGGCGGCAAAGTAAGCCACATCGGCAAATTCGTCGACACCGAGCGCTTCACCGAGGAAAACGCCGCCGGCAAGTTCCTCTACCCATCCTTCGGCACCTATGTCGGCCGGCGCGGCGTCAAGACCAACGACACCATGAACGCGGCCAATACCAACCTGCTGCCCTTCAATGGCCGACTGTACGCCCTGTGGGAAGGCGGTTCGGCCACCGAGGTCGATGCGCAGACCCTGGCCACGGTCGGCATCAAGACCTGGAACGAGGACATGAAGTCGATGCCGTTTTCGGCCCACCCCAAGATCGACCCAAACGGCGGCATGTGGAATTTCGGCGCCCTCCCCGGCGGCAACGGCCTGGCCCTGTACCGCATCGGCGCCGATGGCCAGGTGCTCAAGACGGCCATGGTCAGCGTGCCGCAACTGGCCATGGTGCACGACTTCGCGGTCAGCGAGCAGCACCTGATCTTCCTGATTCCACCGTATGACGTGATCAAGGCCGACGACCAGAGCTTCGCCGAACAGCACCACTGGGCCGGCAGCGGCGCCAATGCGCGGCCGTTGCGGGTAGTGGTGGTGTCCAAGGAGAGCATGGCGATCCGCCAGGTGTTCGAGATGGCGCCGCATATGGTTTTCCACTTCGGGAACGCCTTCGACGATGGCGCCACCACCCGCTTCGACGTGGTGCTGCACGAAGGCGATGCGCTGGCCGAAGTGGGCCGCGTGATGCGCGGCGAGCGCCAGCAGAATTCACCCACGCGCGGCTTCGCGGCCCAGGTCACGCTCGATTACGCGAGCGGCCAGGCCAGCACCGCGCGCCTGTTCGGCGCCAGCGAATTCCCGCGCGTGATGCCGCAGGTGGTATCACGCCGCCACCGCCAGCTTGCGCTGTTGAGCAGTTCGTCGCGCAACGCCGACATCTTTCTCGACACCGTCAATCTGGTTGGCACCGACACGGGCAAGGCCGACAGCTACCGCTTCGACGCCGGCTGGCAAGTGGAAGAACACGTGCTGGTCCCGCGCGCCAACGCCCGCTCGGAAACCGACGGCTACCTGGTCGGCGTGGCGCAGGACACCAAACGCGGGCACACCGTCATGACCGTATTCGACGCCGCCCGCGTCAAGGCCGGCCCGGTGGCGCTGGCGCGCCTGCCCTACCGCGCGCCACACTGCTTCCACGGTAATTTTCTGGCGGCTTGATGAACGCAATGCCCTCTCCGTCGCACACCTCGTCGCACCCGCTCGACATGATCCCGCTGTTCCGGCGCTGGCCCAGTTCGCCGTGGCGCGACGTGCTCTATACCGGCATCTGGAACCTCCTGATCGCCCTGTTCCTGACGGCGGCGAACATGCTGTTCAGCGGCGACAGCCGCGGCTTCCCCGCCTTTTTCGGGCCGACGCTGGTGATCTCGAACGTGATCGGCTACCTGATTCACGCAGTCCTGAGCGGCGGCGACTATCTGCTGCGCGGCTGGCCATCGCGCCTGACCGGGCTGCCGCGCGTGCTGTATTTCCTCGGCACGGTCTCACTGTGCGTGGTCACGGGCCTCATCCTTGGCAGCGGCCTGCTCAGGGGCGTCAATCCGCTTAGCTACCTGACCGGCGGCGCGAACCTGGCGCCGCTGCTGCCGTTTACCCTGTTCGCCGCCCTGATCATGGCCATTGTGCTGGTCAGCGGCGAGCGCCGCATCGCCAGCGAGACCCTGGCCGCGCGCCAACGCGAGCAAATTGCCAGCGCCGCCCAGCTGCTGGCGGAAGCCCGCCTGCGCGCGCTGCAGGCCCAGATCGAGCCGCATTTTTTGTACAACACCCTGGCCAACGTGGTCGGCCTGATCGACACCCATCCCGCCCAGGCGCGCCACATGCTGGAACGCTTCATCGACTACCTGCGCGCCAGCCTGGCCGCCAGCCGCGCCGACCAGGCCACCCTGGGCGCGGAACTCGACCTGGTGGCCGCCTACCTCGACGTGCTGGCGGTGCGCATGGGCGCGCGCCTGTCGTACCGCATCGAAGCCGACGGCTGCCGCGAGATCCGCATGCCGCCCATGCTGCTGCAGCCGGTGGTCGAAAACGCCGTGGCGCACGGGCTCGAACCGAAGGTCGAGGGCGGCGAGATCGTCATCCGCGCGAGCTGCCGCGACGCTCTGCTGTGCATCGAAGTGAGCGACAGCGGCGCGGGACTGGGCAATGCCCCGCCCAAACCGGGCGGCGGGGTCGGACTGTCCAACCTGCGTTCGCGCCTGCGCAGTGTGTATGGCCCCGGCGCTCAGGTACAATTGCTCGAAAATGAGCCGTGCGGGATCACCGTGCGCCTGCTGCTGCCCCTGAAAGACACACTGCCATCGACCATCCAAGCACCCTCCTAGCGGACGATGAACCGCACCTGCTCAACTACCTGCAAACCCAGCTGGCCGCCGTGTGGCCGCAGCTGCGCATCGTCGGCAAAGCCGGCAATGGCATCGAAGCGCTACGCCTGATCGACGAGCTGGCGCCGGACGTGGTCTTCCTCGACATCCAGATGCCCGGCCTGAACGGCCTCTCGCTGGCGGAGCGGCTGGCGACGGATGGCAAGGCGCCGCACATCGTGTTCGTCACCGCCCATCACGAGTATGCGGTCGACGCTTTTGAGCATGCGGCGCTCGACTACCTGCTCAAGCCGACCACGCCGGAGCGGCTGGCCAAGACGGTCGCCAAGCTCCAACTGGCACTGCGCGCTGCGGCGCCCGCGCCGGCTGTGGCGCCCGATGCCCTGCGTGCGCTGCTGCAGCAGCTGGCCGCGCCGCTGCCTGCCGCGCCGGTGGCCACGCCGCTGCAATGGATACGCGCCGCGCATGGCGACGAGACGCGCCTGATCGCCATCGATGAAGTGATTTACTTCCAGAGCAACGACAAATACACCAGCGTGTTTTTGCAGGAAGGCGAATGCCTGATCCGCACGCCGCTGAGCAAACTGCGCGAGCAGCTCGACGAGGCGCGCTTCTGGCAAATTCACCGCAGCGTGATCGTCGCCGCCAAGTCGGTGGCCGGCACCCACACCGATTTTCGCGGCCGCCTCGTGGTCAAGCTCAAGGAACGGCGCGAACAGCTCACTGTCAGCCGCAATTACGCCGAGCAGTTCAAGCAGATGTAGGCCTGTGGTGTGGCGACGGCAGGCGTCCAGCGCTGACGGCGCTCCTGCTCCGGTCAATCCGCAAAATAGCGTTTTGCCTTGCGCGAGAAGCCGAATCGGTAGGCCCACAACAGCATCAGCGAAGGCATGAGGATGGTGCGGCCAAAAAAACCGCCGCTTTGTTGGGCGGCATTGGCGTAGTGCGTCGTATCGGGCATGAGAAACATCGCGGCCGTCAGTGCAACCATGACCAATAAGCCGAGCCAGCGCCCCCACTGGCGCCGACGCGCAATGCCAACAAGCGCACCGGCCCCGAACAGCACGAGGGCGAGGAACAAGGCCGTGTTAGCCCCAAAGCGGCTGAGCATCACGGACGGATAAGCGGCCATGAGCCAGATGGAACGTGCGGTACCGATGGCGAGCGCGATTGTCATCACGCCCAGGACGAGCAGAAGTAGCCATACGGATAACGGTCGCTTGATGGGTGGCTGGATGACTTCCGTTGCGGAGGTTGCCGTGGATTGGTAGGGATTATGCATCCAGCCACTATAGGTTCAATCAATCTCTGGAGCAACTACTTCATGTCATGAATCAGGCGCCGCGTGAGAACCCGCCAGGGACGCCTCCCTCAGCCCCTGCTGTTTGTAACACCTTGCACCGCGGATGGCGCTTGTTTCCCTGGCTATCGTGCATGCTTCATGCGTTTCAGCTACACCATCGTCCAGGACATGAAACAGGCGTCACGCGCCGCGCTCGGCGAAGACTTCCTTGGCCGCGAACAAGCCGTTGAGGGCAGCGGGAAAGCCGGCGTACAAGGCCATCTGCATCATCACTTCCACGATTTCCTCGCGGGTGCAGCCGACATTGAGCGCGCCATGGAGATGCACGCGCAGCTGCGGCGCCGCCGTACCGAGCGCGCACAAGGCGGCGATCGTGGCAATCTCGCGCGAGCGCAGGTCCAGGCCCGGGCGCGAATAGATATCACCGAAGCCGAATTCAATCAGCAGCCGGCCGAAATCGGGCGCGATGCCGGCCAGGCTGGCGATCACGCGTTCGCCCTGCTCGCCATCGATTTCCTTCAGCTTGGCCCAGCCGCGCATGTAACGTTCTTGCTCCATCGTGTTCTCCTTGGGGTGGTTGATGACGCCACTGTAGGGCCGCGCGCTGCGACGGTCCAATACCGTTTCTGTGATACCTTTTCGGTATTGTTAACCTGGGAGATCGCATGGATACCGCTACGCTGACCCTGTTCGTTCCCGCCTGCTTTGCACTGAACATGGCGCCCGGTCCCAACAACCTGCTCTCGCTGAGCAACGCGACACGCTACGGCTTTCGCCAGTCCTGCGCTGCGGGCGTAGGCAGGCTGGTGGCATTCGCGGGGATGCTGTGCCTCGCTTGCGCCGGCCTGGCGGTGATCCTGCACACGTCCGAACTGCTGTTCCACGCGATCAAAATCGGCGGCGCGGCCTATCTGTTTTACCTGGCCATACAACTGTGGCGCGCGCCAGCGGCGGCGCAGGAAGCCACGCAGTCGCCCGCCGCCGGCCTGTTCGGCCTTGCACGCCAGGAGTTCCTGGTCGCTGCCGGCAATCCCAAGGCAATCCTGATCTTCACCGCCTTCCTGCCGCAATTCGTCAGCCCCGCCGAAGCATCCGCGCCGCAGTTCGCCGTGCTGGGCATGCTGTTCCTGCTGCTCGAACTGCTGGCGATTGCCGCCTACGCCTACATGGGCGTGCATCTGCGCCGCTGGTTTGCCCAGCCGCGTGGACAGCGCATGTTCAACCGTAGCTGCGCGGTGCTGCTGGCCGGCGCCGGTGCGGGCTTGCTGGCGGCGCGCCGCTAACAACCCAAAACCGCGCCGTGCAAACGCTCGCCGGCAGCGGTCCGTGCGAGAGCGATCTCAGCGCCCGGTCGGCGGCCGTGCCGCTGGCCGCCACCCCGACGGTGCGATGCGGGCTTCCAGCGCCACGCGGCGCTTGGCCAGCTCCGGCGGGGGGCATGAGACGACACAGCGGCGCTTGCCGCCGCTGGAAGGGCCGGCTCCGTTCGATGACGCACGGAGCCGGCAGCGCGCGCGGCGCTTAGTACAAACGCAGTGGCTGGCCGTCGATCGTCACGACCGGCTCGGCCGCGGTACCGCCCAGGACCGCGACGTTGCCTTTGCAGCCGATGTCGAGCACCACCACGAATTCGCCTTTGGTGGCACGCGCCTTGGTATTGAACGCAGCGTGGTACTGGAGCGGCCCGGCGGCAATCGCGGGCGCCGGGTATTCCGCGTAGACCGATGGCGTCAGCGAAAGCAGACACAGCGAACTGGTATCGTTGGTAATCCGTACGCTGCCATCGGTCCTGTGAGTCATCGGATTCAGCGCATGCATATTCCATTCAAAAATGCGCTCCACGGGCGCACTCAATTTGTCGCGCACCACCACCACGTTCTTCTGGCGCAAGTACCACACCTGGCGCACCGCCGAATCGAGCGCGCTGCCGTAGGCGGCGGTGGCGGTGCCGGTCACGCTGTCGAGCGTGGCCGTGGTGCGGAAATTGGAAATGGCGCCGTTCCAGCCGAGCGACTCCACCTTGTCGCCAATGCCCAGCTTCTGGCCGACGCCGCCATCGTAAGTGATGGCGTTGTGCGCGCGCGTCTGGCGATACCATGCGGCCGCCTGATCCGAGCCGTACTTGTCCGCCGTGCCTGCTTCAATCAGCAATTGGCGCCCGCCGCTGTTGATGACCAGGCTGTTCTGGTCGGCGTGACCATGGTTGTAGGAGCCGTAGGGGCTGGACTTGAAGTAGACCGAGGTCATCTTCTCCGGCGGGTCTGTCATCTTGCTGTGCATGGCCACCCAGCCAATGCTCGGATACTCTGCCGCGTCGGCCGGTGCGACCGGCGTAAGTGGCTGCTCGGTGCTGATCGGCGCCTGCAAGCCGACCAGCGCATTTTCCTTCTCGCCCAGACTTTGCGCATACCACGCCGCAACGGGGGAACGCACCTGCTGGGCATAGGACTTGGAGCGCTGGCGCACCGGGATGACCTCGTGCTCGTCGCCGAACAGATGGGTAGGCGTGCCTGGCGGATCGAAATGCGCCATGAACCGGACGAAGTTGATGGCCCACGGCTTGCTGAACAAATTAACGCCGGTAGCGGCGGCAATCGGCTGCCATAGCTGCCCGAAGAGTTCCTCGGAATATTCAGCGTAGGCCGTGCCGTTGGCAAAGCCGCCATCGGCCCCGCCCCACGGCGACAGCGAATTGGCGTAGCCCCGGAAACTGAATCTGAACCACTGCTCGGCTCCCTCGACACGGCCAAGCCCGAGCGTGGCGATGGCGCTGAGCATGCCGTAATTGGTGCCGCCATGCGAGTTGAAGGGATACTGGTCGATCTTGTTGCCGGCACCCAGGACATCGTTATAAATGGCGGCGCCGCGGCTCTTCACCGCCGCCAGCCAGCGATCGCTGTCGGCCTTGCCAACAGCCGGACCCAGCAAGTCAATCGCCTTGATCAGCGAAAGCGCGATGACGCGCGTGGCCTGGTCCTGCTCGCGGTAGCTGGTGGGGCCGTCGGAACTGAGGGCGGCCAATTCGTTGCCGCGCCGGATCGCTTCGTCCAGGTTGGCCTTGACCACCTCCGGCTTGTCGTTACCGCACAGGCGCCACAGCAGCGCCGCCGATTCCAGCTGGCGCGCCAGCGGCGTGATGGCATTGCGTATCACGGCAGCCTGGTCGAGATAGGCCTGCGTGGGCGGGTTGGTGACACGCTCGGGCCAGGTCGCGTCAGACGGCGTGGGCAAGGCAGTCTTGTTCCTGATTACCTCGTTTTGCAGGCTCTCGCGCAGCTTGAGGCGTTCGGCCGGGAGCACGACGTAGCGGCTGGCGGCCAGCTCGGGCGGCAGGGAGCGCACGGCGCCGCGCGCCTTGATGAAATCGATGAGGGCGGTTTCGGAAGGCACAATAAACGGCAACGAAGCGACCGCGTCGATCCTGAACTTGCGCGCCTCGGTCCATTCCGTGTCTTCATTGGCGCGCACGCGCCAGCTGTAGCTGCCCGGGGCGAAAATTTTGTCCGGCAGCAGCCAGTTGCGGCTGACCTTGAAACTCTGCGTCGCGCCGCCCGGGCCCGTCACTTCCACCACGTAGCCGGAAGCGAGTTTTTTGTTGATCGTTTTCTGCGACCAGGCAAACCCGGGCGGATTCTGGCCCTGGTCGCCTACGGGCACCGGCCGCACCACCGACAGGGTGGCGCTGGCAGCCCAGTCGGCATGCGCGGGGGCGCCGATGATGCCCGCACAGAACAGCAGGCAGGGCAAAGGACGTACGGAAAAAAAGGACATGCATCACTCCATCAAATAGATAAACCAGCAAGGTTGCGACGGCATCTTATTGTAAAAATAGTCATTTTGAATATCTATTAATTAAAATACATCCTCTAGAACCATTGCACGCTTCGCAAGGGCGCGCACTCGGTTAAGATACGGCTCACCTCATGCAACGACGCTCACCATGCCCCGCCCACGCACGCTACTCCTCGATCTTCTCGCGCTGCTGATGCTGCGCATCGACAGCGGCGCCAGCGGCCGGCCCCCTGTCCATCCGGCCCTGGCCGCCCTGCCTGCCGAGCTGGTCTGGGCGTGGGAACGGCCGGAAGACCTGCGCTGGCTGCCGGCCGGGGTCGGCGTGGCCTATGTCGCCTCGACCGTGCTGCTGCAGGGCGAGCAGGCGCTGGTCTACCGGCGCGCCGCACCGCTGCTGCTGGCGCCCGGCGCGGCGCGGGTGCCGGTGCTGCACGTGGACCTGTCCTGGCGCCAGCCGCCGGCGCTGACCGACGCCCAGGGCCGGCGCATCGCCGACGAACTGCTGCGCCTGGCCGGACGCGCCAACCGCCAGGTGGTTCAGCTCGACTTCGAGGTGCGCCGCTCGCAGCGCCCCTTCCTGGCGCGCACCATCGGCGCCATCCGCGCCCGCCTCGACCCCGCCATCGCGCTGTCGGTCACGGCGCTGGCCTCGTGGTGCCTGGACGATTACTGGCTGCACGAGATCGCCGCCGATGAAGTGGTGCCGATGGCCTTTCGCATGGGCGGCGAGCAGCACGCCCTGCGCGCCCGCTTGCTGGAGCAGCGCGGTTTTACGCGCGCGCGCTGCGGCGCCGCGATCGGCTTTTCCACCGATGAACCCATGATCGCGGTGCGTGAAGGCCGCCACTATTATTTTTCGCCGCAAGCCTGGAGCGCCGCCCGCTGGCAGGCGCTGCGCGGCGCTCCCCGTTCCTCCATTCCATCGAGACCCTAAACCATGCGCCTCTCCCATACCTGTTCCCTGCTCGCGTGCGCCTTCCTGTCGATGGCGGCCGTGCCCGCCGCTGCCAGCGGCGGCGACGGTTACCAGACCAACCGCTTCGCTTCCGAATTCCAGCCCGCCAACGCCGCGCTGTTCGCCTCCGGCAATCTGGGCGTGCTGCCGGGCAGTTACTGGCGCGTGTATCACTACCTGGCCTACCAGGCCGCGCGCGGGCGTCCGCTGACCAAAGAGCAGGTGGCGGCGCTGGGCCTCCATACCTGGCACGTGGGCCATTCCAGCGAGTGGGCCGGGGTGTATCCCGAGAAAAACAGCGCCGATGCCTGGCTGGCCGCGCGCGCGCCGTACGCGGCGCACATGGCGCTGCCGGCCACGCTCGAGATCGACGCGAACGCCGACACCGCCGACAGCGAGAGCTATCTGAATTGCCATTCCGATGCGTTCAGGCAGGCTGGCGTCACCATGGCCGCGCGCGCCCGCCTCGGTGCGGGCGGCAAGCCCGATGCCTGGTTCAAGTCGTGGCTGCAGGGACAGGACGCGGTGTTCTCCAACTGCGCGGAACCGCCGCACGCGTTTGGCGAACCGGTGCCGAAACGCGTGGTCAAGCTGCCGCCGCCGCTGCCGGCCAGCGCCCCGGACTGGCTCAAGGACGACCACGTCTACCAGACGGCCGCCGCCAATTTCTATGCGCGCAACTTCGATCTGGCGCGCACCCAGTTCCAGGCCATCGCGCGCCAGCCCAAGTCGCCATGGCAGGCGCTGGCGCCCTACCTGGCCGCGCGCACGCTGATCCGCAAGGCCATGCTCGATTACCCCCTGCGCGACAAGCAGCCGGCGGCGCGCGAGCGGGTCGAGGCGCTGGCGCAAACCAGGCAGGAACTCGACGCGCTGGCCAAGACGTCCGGTCCCGCCAGGCACATGGTGACCCTGGTCGAGGCGCGCCTGAACCCGGCCGAACGCCTGGCCGCGCTGGCGCGTGCGCTCGACAAGGAGGCCTTCGGTCCCGATACGCCGCGCATGCTGCACGACTATCTGGTGTTGATGGACAAGGTGATGGAGTCGGCGCCGAACAGCGCCCTCGCGGCCAGGGAGCCGATGACGGCCTGGATTGCCAGCATGCAGGCCGGCCCGGGGAGCGGCGCCATTCACGCCCTGCGCAAGAGCTGGCTCAAGCAGGGAGATCCGCTGTGGCTGGCGCCACTGCTCGGCATGGCGCGCGCCAGCGAGCTGACGGCGGCCGAGCGCAAGGCGGCGGCGGCCGTGCCGGCCACGCATCCGCTGTACCAGACGCTGCAATACCACCTGGCGCGCCTGGCGCTGGCCGAACAGCAGGCCGAGCGCGCCGACAAGGACATCGACCGCCTGCTGTCTGCCTACGGCAAGCAGATGTCGGTGGCCACCACCAACCGCTTTCTCGCGCTCAAGATGGTGTCGGCAGGCAGCGTGGAGGAATTCCTCAAGGCGGCGCTGCGCCGTCCCGATCCGGTCGAGCGGGGCGAGGCCATCGATGCGGCGCCGGCCAGGGCCGATGTTGCCGAGACCGACCAGGACTTCGGCATCGCCATGTCGCGCCACCTGCCGATGACGGAACTGAAGGTGCTGCTCAAGCACCCGCTGCTGCCGCCGGCGTGGAAGCCCCAGTTGCAGGAAACCATGCTCACGCGCGCGCTCATCTTCAACGACGAGGAGAGCGCGCTCGGACTGCTCGATGCGGTGTCCAAATCGCGCAAGAGCACCGCGCATTTGTACGAGCGCTACCGCAAAGCGGCGAGCGGTACCGAACGCAAGCTGGCCGGCGCGCTGATCCTGGTCAATACGCCGGAGCTGCAGCCGTCGGTGGTCGACAAGGACGACAAGCCGCGCTACTGGGGCTGCGCCGGCACGGACGGCCAGCCGCAGGTGGCGCCGCACGTGGTGATGCCGGCGCCGCGTTTCCTCGGTGCGCAACGCACGGCGGAAGCGGCCAAGGAGCAGGCAGTGCTGCTGGGCCTGCCCCTGCGCACCGAGTTCCTCGCGCCCGCCCTGCTGGAATGGGCGCGCACCAAGCCGGTGGACGAGGAGGCGCCGAAAGCGCTGCACTTCCTGGTTGCGTCGACCCGGATGGAGTGCCCGTACGGCACGGCAGTGCCCGCGGAGAAGCAGTTGCGCGCCCGCTATTCGCGCGAGGCGTATGAAGTGACGCACAAGCTGTATCCGGCGAGTAAATGGACCAAGGCCACCAAGTACTATTATTGAGGCGGCAGAGTCCGCGTGAGCGTCTCAGGAAATGACGCCGGCGCCGGTGTTGGACAGGCCGTCATGGCATTTCCTGAGGGGCATGCTCACGAAACGATAAATTTCTTTTGGGCATTATCGGCGGATCACCTAAGATAGCGCCGTGCCTGATTAATGAAAGAAGTGGAACGTGAGCGAACTGAAGAAAGACCTGGAAGGATTGAATGGCTGGCTGATGATTGTGGGAATGGGAGTGCTGTTCACGCCGCTGCGCATGTTGTTTGTATTTCCGGAAATGTATGTAAATTTGTTCAATAGCGCCAACTGGGTCGACATGATCACGCCCGGCTCTGGCACCTACAATGCGGCGTGGAAGCCGCTGGTGTTTACGGAAGTGCTATTCAACTGCGCGATGCTGCTGGCATCCTTGGCGCTGATCTACCTGTTCTTCGCTAAAAAACGGCGCTTTCCGATGCTGTTCATCGTGCTGCAAGTGGCCGGGATCCTGTTCATCGTGTGCCAGAGCATGATCATTCACCTGATCTTGCCGACGGAGCCGCTGTTCGACCCCGACACCAGTGGCGACCTGGTGCGTTCCCTACTCGCGGCGCTGATCTGGGTGCCGTACATGCTGGTGTCGGAGCGGGTGGAACAGACGTTCGTGGAATAAATTGAATGGCGTCCGGACATGCCGGCCTGCGACCCGCACAGCCTGGCCGGCACGCTGCGGTATGCGTGACAGTGCGCCATCTGCAAGGTCGATATATGAATCAGTCAGAATCCGTCCAGGCATCGATCAACGGCCCGACGATGACGTCCTCAAGCAAAGCTTGATTCTCCAGCCAGGCACCGACCGAAGCGCGGTGGCACTCGCCCAAGGGTGCGTAGCTCACGCCCGAGGATACAACTCCGTGAAACGCCTCAGTGCCGCCGCCGCCGAACACCAGGCCTTGCCCTTCGATCGCAACGTCGATGAACTCGTCCATCATCGCAAACAGCGCGGGCAAACCTGGAGCGTTGCGATAGCGCGCCTTGACGACGAAGCAGAACTCCTGGAATTCACCGACATGCTTTTTCTTCCTTTGGCGCCGGTTCAAGCGGTGCGTTGCGCGCGTCATCGTTTTCCCTCCCTTCGTCATTCATCGGCCATGACATTGGCTTTTACACAAAATCAGTCCTGGCGACTGTCGGGTATTCCCCACGACAATGTTGTATTTTTCCCTAAGGAAAGTGCCAAAAATGATATTGCCCTGCTACATCCATCATTGCTCATTGAATAATACGCACGGACAGGTCATACTTGTCGGCCGCCCGAACCGGACGCGGACGCATTTTATTGGAGAGAGCATGTTGATTATATGGGGTAAGCGCACCTATGGCGCGGTACACAAGGTGGGTGACACGTCGGTGAAAACCGTGTTCGGACACCTGTGGTATCTGCCCCTGTTCCCGATGAGCAGCCATTATGTCGACGGCAAGACCGGCGCCTCGTTCGAACTCAACGGCATGAATGGCCGGTCGGTCCTGTGCGGCTACATGCGCGTGTGGCTGCCGGTGGTGCTGGTCTTCTTCTTGATGGCTTTTCAGGCCAACCACGAGGAAATCAAGACATTCTCCGCGCTGGCGATGTTTCTGATGGCCGCGCTCGTCATCGGTTCCTATATTTTCGACAAAAAGGTCGTCAGCCCGTCGACCGTCCAGGTGCGCAACATGATGAAGCGCCATTTTGGCGTGGCTGTCGATCCGTATCAGTGCCTGACCAGCCTGCAGATGGAAATCGACGAGCGGATGCACGCCCACAGCAGCGGCTCGCTGGACGCGTTCTGGTACAAAAACATGCTCAACTCCCCTGCCGTCCCGCCGGAAATGGTTGAGCTGGCCGTCCTGCGCGCGCGCTGCGACCAGCACGACAAGCCGCTGCAACAGCTCGCCCTGCAAAAATTGCCGGGCGTACGCACGGTGGCGTAAAGCGCCCTTGTCGCTGACGGTGCGCGGGCGCCCGTGCCGCCAGCCCCCCGTCCATCCCTGCCGGCACAGTTGACGCAGGTCTAACCCCGTTTTCCTCGTCGCTCCGTTTAAAGAACGAGGGCAACACATTCGTCCCTTTTGCCGCAGCCGCCGATACGCCGGATGGCTGCGTTCTTCGATCGACAAACGCAAGGAATGCCATGATGGACCTGAAACCTGTGACGCGCGCCGCCGCCTGCATCACCCTGCTCGCCTTGTCGGCGGCATGTTCGAAAAAAGAACCGATCGCGGCACCGCAGGGAAACTCTGCCGCGATGATGATGGCCGATACGGCCGCGGCGCCGGCTGCCGGCGCCGCAGCCCCGGCTGCCGCGCCAGCGCCCCCGCCCCCGCCTGAGGCGCGAATTGCAGAGCGGCGCGGGGAGAACGAGAAATCGGGCGCCGCCGAGGCCAAGCCCCTCACCACGGCCAGCCCCGCACAGCAAATGGCTGCGGGCACGAGCCCCCTTACCGACGGCGAGCGCAAGTTCATCCGCACCGCGGGCGCGCACTTTCGCGTCAAGGATGTGTATGTGGCCGCGCTGGGCATCGAAGACACCGTCGCCAGCCACGGTGGCTTCGTCGTCAAGAACGATATCCGGACCGAAAGCATGAGTACCCAGCGCCATCCGGCCGGCGAGGGCAAGTTGATCGAGCTGAACGAATATACGGTGCACGGGCATCTGATCGTACGCGTGCCCAGCACCAAGACGCAGGAGTTCCTGCGCGCGATTGCCGGTCATGTGGTGTTCCTGGACGAGCGCACCTATGCCGCCCACGACGCCCAATTCGACCTGCTGCGCCAGCAACTGCAAGCCATGCGCGAGCAGGAAACGCAACGCGAGCTGGGCGACGCCGTCCGTGATGGCGGCAAGCTGGAGCAAAAAACGGACGCGATTACCGTGCGCAACGATGTCAAGGCCGCGCGCGATGCCGCCCTTCTCGCGAAAAAAGAATTCGAGGACCAGGTCGCTTTCAGTACCATCGACCTGACCCTGATCCAGCCATCGCGCGTACTGGAGAGCGAACGCGTGGATGTGAACAGCGTGTATCGCCAGTTCCGTCCCGGCTTTGCCAGCCAGCTGCGCGAGCAGTTGCGCGGCGGCTGGGAAAGCACGCTGGGATTTCTCCTGGCGCTGGCCGGGCTGTGGCCGCTATTGCTGATCGCCGCTGCCGGTAGCCTGGTGCTGCGGCGTTTCCTGCGGCGCCAGAAGAAAGCCGCCGCGCCGCATTAAACGCTGGCGCAGCGGCCGCGATACGGTCGCGCTGGGCCCGGTCAGGCGACGCTCCTGGCCGAAGCTCAGGCCGCGTTGTGGCCGCGCCGTGCTAGGCGCCAGTCCTTGCGGATGAAGTGGCAGGTATAGCCGGACGGATTGCGCACCAGATAGTCCTGGTGCTCCGGTTCGGCTTCCCAGAACGGGCCTGCGGGCGCCAGTTCGGTGACAACTTTGCCGGGCCACATGCCGGATGCGTCGACGTCCGCGATGGTGTCGAGCGCGCGTGCCTTCTGCGCGTCGCTGGTGAAGAAAATGGCCGAACGGTAGCTCATCCCGGTGTCGTTGCCCTGCCGGTTGACGGTGGAGGGATCGTGGATCTGGAAGAAGAATTCCAGCAACTGCCGATAACTCAACACATCGGGGTCGAACACGATCTCGATGGCCTCCGCGTGCGTTCCGTGATTGCGGTAGGTAGCGTTGGGCACATCGCCGCCCGAGTAACCGACCCGGGTCGAGGTCACGCCAGGCATCTTGCGGATCAAGTCTTGCATGCCCCAAAAACATCCGCCGGCCAGGATTGCTTGTTCTGATTTCATGTGTGCCTTTCATTGTCGCCGCTCAGCGGCATCGGCAATAGATGGGACGTGACCGGGTAATTGCAATAGAGCGGCGGAAAACGACCGGCCGATCAATCTCCCGGTTTGGTAAAATCCAGATTGACATTATCAATATGCAGTATCAGGTCGCTACACGGGCCATCAGCGATGGACCACGAGAGCGAATAATGACACAACAACTGGAACAGACCAGTCAGGCACAAGCCGCCCCGGCGCCGGATGCGGACGCACTGGGGGCGCTGATCGGGAGCTACGACAAAGGCTTTCCACACGCATTCGGAATATGGTTCGCGGCCGCGCTATCGTTCGGCGTCGGCTTATTCGTATTGTGGCTCAGCGTGCAAAATCACTCCGCCACGGCCCATCCCGGGGATGTGTACGCACTGTACGCGGTCGGGCTTATTGCCGTAGCCGTGGGCGCTGTTTTGGGACTTCTCATCCGGCGCCTGGTGGCGGCGCAGCCGGCATATGATGTGTTCGAGCACGGTATCCGTACACGCAATCGCGCCGGGGAACAAACCGCCCTGTATAGCGATATCGAGGATATGTTTTCCTTCAATAGTCGCGCCGTGGCCTTTCGCATATCGCCGCGAACCCCGTGGGTTTTTCTCGGCTATTCCCCGGCCCAGCTCGCCGTTTTAAGCGAACTGCACGGCAAGCACATGGCCCAGCGCGCCTCGACCTTGTTTCAACAAGTGATGGACGGAAAAACGGTGCTGTTTCGCTATTTCCAGAATACGAGTTGGCTGACGAGAAACATGTTGATGAATGCCCCGACGTCCGAGCTAACGCTGAACAAGCAGCAGCTGACAATCGGAGACAAGCGCATCGCCATCGACCGCATCGACGGTATCCATATCAGTGCCTGGACGGGGAAAAAGACCATCATGGCCAAGGATGGTACCGTTTTTCAGACCATGCCCATGAATGCGGTTCTGTCCTTCGAAGTGCTACATCTTGTCCTCTCCACTCTTCAGATAGTCCAACCTCCGCAGCCCGGGCCGTAATGCCCCGCCCATCGCGCACGCCCTGAGTGTCCTTGCGCGCCAGAGAGGCTAGTGTGCGGCCCAGGTTTGCTAGAATCGGCTGATTGTATTTTCAACGTTGCCTGTTTGGCCTGAGGCCAGGCACATTCACAATCGATGAGGAAAGCGAGCGATGACACACATAGAACAAGCACGAGACGCGCAAGCGCTGGGTCCACTGATCGCCACCTATGGCAAAAGCCGCTCCTTCCTGTTTGTCGGATGGTTCATGGCGGCGCTGTTCGCCGTGGTCGGACTCTTTGTGCTGTGGCTGACCACCCGTATTGGCCCGAATTTTCGCTTCAGCGGCGATGTGTCGCTGCTGTATGGAGTCGGATTTGGCGCGCTGGCGCTTGGGGCGGCGATTGCATTTTTTATCTGGCGGCTGGCCGCATCGCAGCCGACTTTCCAGCTGTTCGACAATGGCATCCGCGCGAGTGGGCCGGATGGGGAGAATGTCACGCTGTACCGCGAGCTGGAAGACTTGTACACCTTCTTTTATGGCGGCATCGGCTACCGCGCCTCGGCGAATGCGCCGTGGACGTTTATCGGCAGCCGGATTCACAAATTCGCCGAATTGAGCGAGCGCTTGCGCAGCCTGCAGGTGGCGCACCGGGGCGAGGTATTGCATCACCAGCTACAGGCCGGAAAGCCGGTAGTGTTCCGCTATCTTGAGGACAGCGTGGCCCAGTCAAAAAGCATGGTCGCTTCGCGCAATATGAACTTCCCCACGTTCGAGCTGGCCTTGAGCGCGCACCAGTTGCAGATCGGGCAGAAAAGCATCGATATCGACCGCATCGCCAACATCAATACCAATTTGTGGACCGAGACATCGAGCATCATGGATGTCGATGGCAAGGTGTTTCACAAGATTCATCCGAGTTCGATCCTGTCGTTCGACCTGCTGCGGGCACTGATCGCGCGGCAGCAGCAAGCGATGCGGTAGAACTCGCCCAGGGCTGGTCATGCTTCAGGCGGGAGATTCGCCGCCTGGGCGATTAACGCGTACAGATGCCTTTACTATCCATCAGTACATGCGGCATCGAGTGCCCCGCTTGCGGCTTGCCGATCAGTTGCTGTTCCACAGCATCTTTTTCGCACTGCCGCGCGTCCTTGGCGGGTGATACCGTCGGCGCAATGACCTCAGGGGCGGGATCGGGAGCGCTCGCGGGCGGCGCACCCATCAGAACCGTCATGACTGGTTCAGGGGCGACCGTAGTGGCGGCAGGCACTGCCGGCACGGGCTGGGCTTCGCCAATGGAGCAGCCGGCTGCGGACAAAGCGAGCACCGCCGCGCCGGCAATGCCCGGCAGCCTGCGCCATGGCTGGCGCGCCGTGGAGCGCACGCTGTCGCCGCAATCGCTGGACACGACGCTGCCATCCTGGCGCTTGTCCATCCGCACGCACAGATCGCCGTTGAAGTTGCCCGCGATGAGCGCGGCCCCTTCCACGGCAGGCATGGCGGAGAGATTGAAGACGTTCTTGTTGCAATCCTTGCAGTGACGGACGCGATGATCGCCCGTCATGGCCTCCCATGACGCGGTACAGGGCAAGGCAATCTCGATACGGTGCAATTCAATCGGCTGGTGCGGCGCGCGCGGTGGTTTCATGGTGAAGTTCATTTCGTTGAATGAGTCGGAGGCCCGGATGGACGTTTCCACATCGGTATGAAGTGAAACGGCCGCGTCAGGCAAACGGGGTTAATCCTCTCAAGAAAATGTTTCCTGGTTCGATGCAGCGCTTCGATATGCTGTCTGCGCTGCTTACGCAGCAGCAGCGTTTTGCCTGAAAGCAAATCAACGGCATGGCGAGCGCGGGTGACGGTTGATCTGCCTCAAATCCGGTCCAACACGCATAGCGTGCCTTTGTCCCCGGCGTGAAGCGCAACGATGATCGATGCATGGAAAGCCGGATTCAAAAGCTGGAAGAGTTTGCCGAGGAGACGCGCCATCGGCTCACGCGGATTGAAACACGCCTGGAGCAAACTGCGACCAAAGCGGATCTGTACGAACTTCAGGTCACCATGGTCAAATGGATCGTCGGTACCGTGAGCGCCCTCGGTATCAGCGGCATCACTGTCATGGCCTTTGTGCTGAATAATGCGACGCCGAAGGCGGCGAGCGTAGCGCCCGCCCCGATCATCATCATCAGCGCTCCCTCCACGCTCCTGGCGCCATCCAGGTATCCTGTGGACGGCCTTGACTCAGGTATGGATGCCGGAATCCGCGCGCGTGCCAAGGTCCTGATTGGACGGCTGGGCATCCTGGTCGACTTCCGGGCCAGGCATCGGCTCGCTTGTTGGCGAGGCCTCCATGCCATCCGGCGCGGCTGGACGTGCCTG
The DNA here is from genome assembly GCF_011682175.1 of Massilia frigida. Taxonomy (GTDB): domain Bacteria; phylum Pseudomonadota; class Gammaproteobacteria; order Burkholderiales; family Burkholderiaceae_D; genus Telluria_A; species Telluria_A frigida. The sequence continues at coordinate 71,613 of NZ_WHJG01000009.1, read as the reverse complement.
CGCTTTTCGGCTGGTCCCATGCGCGCGTGGCACCTTTCGCGCTGGCGGCGGTTTCACAAACTCGTCAATGACCATCGAGCCCATCATCAGTGTCGACTCGGGCGATACCATATCGAGCGAGACGGTAACGACGTTGTCGACCGGCGCCGCCTCGCGGGTGCTACAGCCGGCCGCCGAGAGGGCAAGGACAGCAGCACCCACCAGGCGGGGGAGCGAGCGCGGTGCAGGACGCGCGAAGGACTCCGGGGCGGCACCGCAATCGCTGGTCATGACCGTTCCATCCTGGCGCCGGTAAAACTTGACGCACAGCTCGCCCTTCACATTGCCGGCGACCAGGGCGGCCGCTTCGGATTCAGTCATGGCGGATAGGTCGAACACATTCTTTTTGCAATCGCCGCAGTGCCGCACGCGGTTGTCGCCAGTCATTTCGTCCCAGGACACCGCGCATGGCACAGGAATGCTGAATCGATGGTGCGCAAGCGTGTTGGCGAGCTTCACAGGCTGTGTCATGGTCATATTTCTTTCTGTGCAGTGATTGCCTGATCCAAGGAGAGCGCCCCCCGATTCAGGAAGCGACCACGGTCAATATCGTCAATGCTGAAAACGTTCAGTTGCGGCGCACCCGACGCCGTCGGGATTGCCCTCGATGCAAGGCTCGATCAACTCGCCTTGCACGACGCGTTTGCCCACCGCCGTCTGGGAGACTGCGGCGAGTTGCTAGATGATAACGTCATTTCCTCTGATCTCAGCCGGTGTTTTTCCCAATTCTTTCGCGACCTCTGCAACCGGCCACTTGCTCATCGGAGGTTCCGTACCGGCCGCTTCGCGCTGTTGGCCGCTCGCTTGACAGGTTTTCGCGGTGCCGCAACGTTGCCCAGCCATTCCGCCGATTTGGCTTTTTTCACTTGCTGGCCAGTCTCGCCGGCAGGCGCCGCTGGCTTCGCGTTATCAGGAACGTCCACCCTCGTTGCCGGCGGTGCGCCCATCGTCTCCATCATGGGCGCTGGAGGCAATGGAGGCAATGTTGGTACGGCGGCATCGACGTTGGCAACGGGCACAGGGTCGGTCATGGCGCAGCCCGCAGCGGATAAAGCCAGCATGGCCGCACCAGCCATGAAAGGCAGCTTGCGCCACGCTTGGCGGACGACGGCGCGCGGGCTATCGCTGCAATCGCTGCTTATGACCGTGCCGTCCTGACGTCGATAAAACCTGACGCACAGGTCGCCGCTATGGTTGTCCGCCAGCAGCGCAGCTGCGTCGGCTTGCGGCATGGCTGAGAGATTGAAAACGTTCTTGTTACAGTCCTTGCAGTGGCGAACGCGATCGTCGCCTTGCATCTTGTCCCACGACGCCGTGCAGGGCGAAGCGATATCGATATGCTGCAGTGCGATCGACTGCTTGTGGGCACTGGATTGCTTCATTTGGACATCCGTTTCTGGTGATTGAGGGATCCGACTGGACATATCGACGCCGGCTACCTCATGAAACGGAGCGCACGCGCAATCGGGGTTAAACGCGGGAAAAAATTCGTTTAGCCGGCGACAGACGAAAAAAAGCTCCCGTTCGGGAGCTTTTTCCTGCTACTGGCGGAAAGGGTGAGATTCGAACTCACGGTACACCAAAGATGTACACTGGATTTCGAGTCCAGCGCATTCGACCACTCTGCCACCTTTCCTGGTCTTGCTTCAAAAAAAATCCCCAACTACGGGGATTTTTTTCTTTATTCATGGCGGAGAGGGTGGGATTCGAACCCACGGATGGGTCGCCCCATCGCTTGATTTCGAGTCAAGTACATTCGACCACTCTGCCACCTCTCCTTTCTCACATTGCTGCGAGAAGGCAAAATTATAGCCCCCCTCCCTAAAAAAAGGAAGGACTATTTTCAGGGGGCCAGACGGGTCAGCCCGCCCATGTAGGGATGCAGTACCTCGGGAATCGCCACGCTGCCATCGGCCTGCTGATAGTTTTCCAGCACCGCCACCAAGGTGCGTCCCACCGCCAGGCCCGAACCGTTGAGCGTGTGCAGCAATTCCGGCTTGCCGGCCGCATTGCGGAAGCGCGCCTGCATGCGGCGCGCCTGGAAGGCCTCGCAGTTCGACAGCGAGGAAATCTCGCGGTAGGTGTTCTGCGCCGGCAGCCACACTTCCAGGTCGTAGGTCTTGGTCGCGCCAAAACCCATGTCGCCGGTGCACAGCGACATCACGCGGTACGGCAGGCCAAGCCCCTTCAGGATGGCTTCAGCGTGGCCGACCATCTCTTCCAGCACCTCGTACGAGGTGTCCGGATGCACCACCTGCACCAATTCCACCTTGTCGAACTGGTGCTGGCGGATCATGCCGCGCGTGTCGCGACCGGCACTGCCCGCTTCCGAGCGGAAGCACGGCGTGTGAGCCGTCATCTTGATCGGCAAGGTTTCGATGGCGACGATCTCGTCGCGCACGGTGTTCGTCAGCGATACTTCCGAGGTCGGAATCAGGTAAAAGGTTTCGCCCTCGCCTTCCGCGCCGCCCTTCTTCACCGAAAACAGGTCGGCTTCGAACTTCGGCAGCTGGCCGGTGCCGCGCAGCGAATCGGCGTTGACCATGTACGGGGTATAGCATTCGGTATAGCCATGCTCACCCGTGTGGGTGTTGAGCATGTACTGGGCCAGGGCGCGGTGCAGGCGCGCAATGCCGCCCTTCATCACCGAAAAGCGCGAGCCGGTCAGTTTCACGGCGGTCACCAGATCAAGTCCCAGCGCGCTGCCCACGTCCACGTGGTCGCGCACCTCGAAGTCGAACGCCGGCGGCGTGCCGACCTTGCGCACTTCGACATTGCCGCTTTCATCCGCGCCAACCGGCACCGACGCGTGCGGCAGGTTCGGCACCGCTTCCATGAACGCGGCCAGTTTCGCCTGGACCTCGCCCAGCGACGTTTCATTGGCCTTGAGCTCGTCGCCCAGGCCGGCGACGTCCGCCATCACGGCCGATGTATCTTCGCCCTTGCCCTTGAGCATGCCGATCTGCTTCGACAGCGAGTTGCGCTTGCTTTGCAGGTCTTCGGTACGCGTTTGAATCGCCTTGCGTTCGGCTTCGAGGGCGTTGAAGCCGGCCACGTCGAGCTGGAACTTGCGCGTCGCGAGGCGGGCCGCGACGTTGTCGATATCTTTACGGAGAAGTTGAATGTCTATCATTGTCGGTAGTGCCGCTATGTGGAGGAACAGGAAAAATCCGTTGCCGGAATCACTTTTCCGAGGGAACCGTGCGGGCGGATGCTGCCGCGCACGAATCAAGCAAATTAAAAGCTTCGCTACGAAGCCGGTGTCACAACGCTCCCAGCAAGGCGATGCACTTGATGAGGCAGCCAGGCGGCAAGCCCAAGCTTGCACAACGCGCACTGGCCCTGTTGTTCAATGCGCAGTTTAACCGATTCCCTGCGCAATCGCACCTTGTCGGGCCCGCATTGCGCCCACGGTGCCGCAGGCAAGCGGCATTACCGTCCGGAGATCATGCTGAACAGCTTATGCTGCGCCCGCGCGACCTCGGCATTCCTGGCGTCGAGCTCTTTCATGAGCACATTGGCATCGTCGAGGACTTTCTGGTCGTCGATCTGGGCCATGATTCCGGAGAACTTGATTTGGTCCTTGTGGGCGTCCAGAAAATCGGCCATTTTTTCGGCACTGGTCAGCATGCCCTCCATCACCACGAGCAATTCCTTGAAGTTATTTCCCGGATCGGTGACCGTACGGGCATACGCCTTGTCGTAGACCGGTTTCAGGTCGTCCGGCTGCTTGAGCGCGGCGCGCCTGGTGCCGGCCGCCGCCTGTTCGGTGTCGATCACCGCGCGCAGTTGCACACTGGACTTGTGCAAGGCAAGCACGTCGGCCCGGTGCGCCATCAGATCCTGCATGGTAGTCGGCATGTTCCTGCCCATCATATCGCGCAAGGGCTTCTGGACCTTCGCATCCATCGACTTGTTGTAGTCGGTGATCACGGCAAAGTGCTTGCTGTAGTCGCCGAACGATTTTTCTTCCGCGGGCGTCAGCCTGGGTACATGGAGCCCTGGCTTATCGACGATGCGCGCTTGCAGGAACGCAATGAACGCCGCGCGCTCCTTCGGTTCGGCACTGCAGCCCGCGATGCCGAGGGCAAGAATGCCGCCCAGGGCCCACATCAGTGCGCGTTGTGAAAAGCTGGTAGCTGCTTGCATGAACGACTCCTCTATGATCAGCGCTTGATCATAGTGCAAACATGCAAAAATGGCAGCAATTAAATATGCTTTATCTACTAAATACGTGCCTCTAAGCAACTGGCCGGCACGCTGCGGGGTGCGGGATCGCCCGTCCCGGACTTACTGTTGTGCGGCTTTTTCGGCGGCGGTGAGGCGCTTGGCGCTGACCACGACGACGGTCACATTGCTGTCGGTGGCGGCAGCGGCATGGGTTGGCGCGGCGCTCGCACGCAGCGGTACTTCGGCGGTGGCGTAGGCGGCAAACGTGGCCATGACGGTGGCGGCGAGGAAGACGGCTTCGAGGTTTTTACGGACTTTCATGATCTTCTCCAGTGGGTGAGGCGAGTTGGTATGGTGGTACTTTACCCACTCGTCCCCTGCCCTTCCACCAGCTTGCGATGAAGCGACGGAAATCTGGAACAGGATGCGAAAAAACGCGACGGCCCGTTATCCACATGCCAGAGCGCCCGCCGTTGCAGGCGAACGCCGCGCAGCCGGCAATTTTCCGGCGCGGCGGATGGCCGGCACTGCCCGCCGCATGCTGCCGCTCGCGGTGCCGCCGGCATGTACGCCGTCCCCGCGTCTCAGTTGCCGGCGTCCTCGTCGAGCCCGCGCAGCCAGGCCAGCTTTTCGGCGATCTTCGCTTCGATCCCGCGCGGCACCGGCTCGTACCAGCGCGGCTCGACCATGCCTTCGGGCAGATAGGTTTCGCCGGCCGCATAGGCATTCGGTTCGTCGTGCGCGTAGCGGTACTCGTGGCCGTAGCCGAGTTCCTTCATCAGCTTGGTCGGCGCATTGCGCAGGTGCACCGGCACTTCGCGCGACTTGTCCTTTTTGACGAAGGCCACGGCGCGGTTGTAGGCGTTGTAGCCGGCATTGCTCTTGGCCGCGATAGCCAGGTAGATGACCGCCTGCCCCAGCGCCAGTTCACCTTCCGGCGAGCCCAGCCGCTCATAGGTGGCGGCGGCATCGTTGGCGATCTGGATCGCGCGCGGGTCGGCAATGCCGATATCTTCCCACGCCATGCGCACGATGCGGCGCAGCAGGTATTGCGGATCGGCGCCGCCATCGAGCATGCGGCACAGCCAGTACAGGGCCGCGTCCGGATGCGAGCCGCGCACCGATTTGTGGAGCGCCGAAATCTGGTCGTAGAAATTGTCGCCGCCCTTGTCGAAACGGCGCGAATTGAGGGTCAGCGCATTGTCGACGAAGTCGCCCGTGATGTGCGTGAGGCCGGACGTTGCGGCCGAGGTCTTGGTCTGTTCGAGCAGGTTGAGGAAGCGGCGCGCGTCGCCGTCGGCGTAGCCGATCAGGGTGGCGATGGCGACCTCGTCGAACGTCAGGTGGCCCAGCACCTTTTCCTGGGCGCGCTTGAGCAGTAGCAGCAACTCGGCGTCGGTGAGCGCCTTGAGCACGTACACCTGCGAGCGCGACAGCAGCGCCGAATTGACCTCGAACGAGGGATTTTCGGTGGTCGCGCCAATCAGGGTCACCAGGCCCGACTCGACGAACGGCAGCAAGGCATCCTGCTGCGACTTGTTGAAGCGGTGAATCTCGTCGATGAACAGGATGGTGTGCTTGCCCGTTGCCAGGTGATGCTCGGCCTGTTCGATGGCGGCACGGATATCCTTCACCCCCGACAGCACGGCCGACAAGGCGATGAATTCGCAGCCGAAGGCATTCGCCGTCAGGCGCGCCAGGGTGGTCTTGCCGACGCCGGGCGGGCCCCACAAGATCATCGAATGGGGTTTCCCCGACTTGAATACCAGGCGCAGGGGCTTGCCCTCGCCCAGCAAATGGCTTTGGCCGATAACCTCGTCAATTGTTGCCGGACGCAGCGCTTCGGCGAGGGGCGCGGCAGGTTCGGTCTTGAACAAATCGTCCATGCGACCTCTTCATTTATAGGAAGCGCGTAGTCTAGCGCATGGCGCGAATCGGCGTTCAAGATAAGACCCGCGCAGGGCGCGACAGTTCCCGCCCAACGCAAAATTACCTCACGACGCCTCAGGCGGCGCCGACCCCGCGCACGCTGCCGGCATCGACCCGTGCGCCGGCCTTGCGCAGCAAGATGGCTAGCGCAGGCGGAAACACCAGCCAGAAGCCCGAGTCCGGCATCAGCACCACACCCAGCGCGGCCATCCCGAGCAAGCCCCAGCCGATCGCCTTGGGCAGCGCGACACCGGCTTTTTCGAGCGCATGCACCGGGACCGCGAACAAGGCCAGTAACAGGCCGAACAGGAAGAACCAGGTAGTTGCGCCCTCGGTCATACTCTTGGCTGTATCAAACAAGCCGTTGCGTAGCATGGTCAGCATGACCGGCCCCATGACGACGAATGCAAACACGGTGTGAAGAAACGCAACCCCTACCAACCAACGGCTGATCCAATGCTTCATGAAGCTCTCCCGATGACCCGGCCCCGGCGGGACCGACGCCCGATCATATACCCGTGAAATCAATATTGCCAGATATGCATGCCTGATTATTTTCCTGCGGAGGGCGCTGCCAGCAGCACGCGCCCATACACCGCATCGGTCTTCGGCCCGGGCGCGTTGGCGGCGACGAAGCGGCAGCGTTGCACGTACTGCCGGATGTGCTCTGCGAGCGCGGCATCGGTGACGCGCCCTTCGAGGCGGATGTTAAACGGTTCGCCGCGGCCATTGGTCAGGAAGCGCACCAGCACGCCATCGTGGGCGGTGGGCGTCCTGTCGAGCGGCACGAAGCCACTGAACAGCCGCGTTGGCGCGCAACTGTCGGCATGCAGCTGCGGTCGCGCCGACGGTCCGCCGGTTGTTGCCCACACGTAGTCGACCGACTGCACGGCGCTGTGGTGCGGCCGGGCACCATCGATTTTCAGCTTGCATGCGTGCAGGCTGCGCGCCGCGGCGGCATCGAGAATCGGCCAGCCGCTACTCTTGCGCACCTTCACCTCGGCGATGCGCCACTCCCTGATCCGGTAGTCGAGCACGGTCGTGCCCTCCAGATCGTAGCGCCTGGCCTCGGGTGGCCAGTCGGGCCGGGTGCAGGCCGATGGCAGTTTACCCGCCTCGGGCGCTGGCGCCCTGGGCTGCGCCAGGGCGGAAGCCATCGTGGTGCCAGTAAAAAACGTTACAGCCAGTGCAGTACCGATTGTTCGACGATTCAAGTGTGCTCCACGAGGAAGAGAGATCAGTTATTGACGACGTCGGCACCTTTCGGGATGACGAATTTGAACTGGGTCGCCGTCAATGGCGGGTTTTTCTCGAATTTCTTGAACGCCAGTATCGAGGTCTGGCCGAAGGCATCGCGCAGCTCCATCGCTTCCGGCGTGCCATTGCGCAAGCCGATGCTGATCTGCTCGAACTGCGAATCCTTGCCCTTGGGCGCGGCGTTGAGCCATTCCAGGCCATCGCGCGTGCCTGCTTCGGTCAGGGTGAAGTTCTTTTCCAAATCGTTGCTGCCGAACAAGATGGCGGCCGGCGAGGAACCGAGCGCATCGCCCAGTTTCTTGGTCGTGACCTGGTTCAGGTCCTTGTCGTAGATATACAGCTGCTCGCCATCGGCCTGCAGCAATTGCTCGTACGGCTTCACGTAGGTCCAGATGAACTTGCCGGGACGGGCGAACACGAAGGTGCCCGACGATGGCGCCGCTGCCTTGCCGGAATCGGCCTTCTTGACCTGGCGCTGGGTGAACTCGCCGCGCGCGGCCTTGGTGCCGGAGACAAAGGTCTTGAATTGATCAAGCGCGGTGGCGTGGGCCATGCCGGCGCAGGCCAGGCTCAGGGCCAGGATGGCGGTGGTTTTGTTCAGTATAAATCGCATAATGTCCTTATTAATGGGAGCGCGCTCGTGGTGGGCACTCGTGTTCGTTTAACGGATGAGCGGGCATGGTGGTGGACAGCAGGGCACGACGATCCGTCGCCCCCCTATTATCCGTCGCCCCTCGCTTGATATCCGTCGCCGCGCTTGATATCCGTCGCCGCGCTTGATATCCGTCGCGGCGACGGATAAGGAGCTAACGGCCCCATGCAAAATCCGCATATGCCGCTTATTCCGCTTATTCCGCGCTGGCAGCCGGCACCAAAATGTCCCGATTACCATTCGATTGCATCGGCGACACAACCCCGCTGTTTTCCATCTGCTCCAGCAAACGCGCCGCACGGTTGTAGCCGATGCGCAAGTGACGCTGCACCAGCGAGATCGACGCGCGCCGGTTCTTGAGCACCACCTGCACCGCCTGGTCGTACATCGGATCGGCTTCGCCGCCCGCCTCGCCGGCCGCGCCGCCTTCCGCGCCGCCGCCCTCGCCTTCGAGCGTGCCGCCTTCGAGAATGCCTTCAATATAGTTCGGTTCGCCCGACAGCTTGAGGTGGGCCACCACCCGGTGCACTTCCTCGTCGGACACAAACGCACCGTGCACCCGCACCGGCAAACCGGTACCTGGCGGCATGTACAGCATATCGCCCATGCCCAGCAGCGCTTCCGCGCCCATCTGGTCGAGAATGGTGCGCGAATCGATCTTGGACGACACCTGGAACGCGATCCTGGTCGGAATGTTCGCCTTGATCAAGCCGGTAATCACATCCACCGACGGCCGCTGCGTCGCCAAAATCAGGTGCAAGCCGGCCGCGCGCGCCTTTTGCGCGATCCGGGCAATCAATTCCTCGACCTTTTTGCCGACCACCATCATCAAATCGGCCAGCTCGTCGATGATGATGACGATGGTCGGCAGTTTTTCCAGCGGCTCCGGCGAATCGGGCGTCAGGCTGAACGGATTCGGAATATGCTCCTCGCGCTTGGCCGCCTCGGCGATTTTCGCGTTGTAGCCAGCCAGGTTACGCACCCCGAGCTTACTCATCAGCTTATAGCGGCGCTCCATCTCGTTGACCGCCCAGTTCAGCGCATGCCCCGCCTGGCGCATGTCGGTCACCACGGGCGCCAGCAAGTGCGGAATGCCTTCGTACACCGACATTTCCAGCATCTTCGGATCGATCAGGATCATGCGCACATCGGCCGGGTCGGACTTGTACAGCAGCGACAGGATGGTCGCATTGATGCCGACCGATTTACCCGAACCGGTGGTACCGGCCACCAGCAAGTGCGGCATCTTGGCCAGGTCGGCGATGACGGCCTTGCCGGCAATATCCTTGCCCAGCGCCACGGTCAGCTGCGAGGCGCTGTCGTTATAGATCTTGGAGCCAACGATTTCAGTCAGGCGCACAATCTGGCGCTTAGGATTGGGCAACTCCAGCGCCATGAAATTCTTGCCGGGAATAGTTTCCACCACCCGGATCGAGGTCAGCGACAGCGAACGCGCCAGGTCGCGCGCCAGGCCAACGATCTGGCTGCCCTTGACGCCCGTGGCCGGTTCGATTTCGTAGCGCGTCACCACCGGACCCGGATAGGCCGCCACCACCTTGGCATCGACCCCGAAGTCCGACAATTTCTTTTCGATCAGGCGGCTGGTGAATTCCAGCGTTTCCACCGACACCGTTTCCTGCACCTCGGGCGCGTCGTCCAGCAAGGACAAGGGCGGCAGCGACGAGTCGCCCGGCAGGTCGCGGAACAGCGGCGCCTGCCGTTCGGCGAGCTTTTCCTTCTGCACCCGCTCGGACTTGACCACCTCCATCACCTGCGGTTCGATCTTGACCGGCGCCGCCGTCACATGCTTTTCCACATGCTTGGCGCGCTCGTGCACCACCACTTCATCGCGCTTGACGGCCGCCACTTCGCCCTGCTTGCGGTCTTCGCGGTCCTGGTAGCGCAGGCGGAACCAGTCGATGGCGTTTTCGATGGCGCCGCCGATGCGTTCGGCCACGCCCAGCCACGACACATGGAAGAACAGGCTGAACCCGAGTCCGAACAGCAGCAACAGCAGCAAGGTGGCGCCGGTGAACCCGAACGCCGAATGGGCCGCATGGCCGATCAGTTGCCCCAGCACCCCGCCGGGCGCGCGCGGCAACTGCACCGATAGCGACCACATGCGCAAATATTCCAGGCCCAGGCTGCCGATGAACAGCACCGCGAAGCCGAGCCAGCGGATGGCCGCTTCCTGCTGGTGCTCGGGATCTTCTTCCGTTTCCAGCACAAACTTGTGATTGAGCGAACGATAGCCCTTCCACAGCATGCGCAGGAAACAGACGCACCACCACCAGGCTGAAAAGCCGAAGATAAACAGCAGCAAGTCGGCCAGGTAAGCGCCTGCGCGCCCGCCCAGGTTGCTCACCTGCGATACCTGCACCTCGTGCGACCAGCCGGGATCGCCCTTGTTATAGCTAAGCAAGATCATCACGAAATACAGGAACATCACGCCCAGCGCGATCCAGCGCGCCTCGGACAGCAGGCGCACCACGCGGTTCGGCAGGGGTTGCCGCATGACGGGCTTGCGGGTGTAACTGGCGTTGGAAGGTTGGCTTGTCTTAGTCATTCTTGTTACTTACAGTGCTGCCGTGTTTACCGATGTTGGCGATGCGCTCATTCTAAGCCATCCGGCGTGCATCGGCCCCATGATTCATGCCAGCTCGCATCATGGACTATAATCGAGGGTGCGCAACTTAATGTGCGCGCCCTTGATCTGACCGCCATCGACCCCAGTTTCTCTTCATACACATTTCGATTAAAGCCCGCCCCATGACCACTACCAAACACGCCAAAGTTCTGATTCTCGGCTCCGGCCCAGCCGGCTACAGCGCAGCCGTCTACGCCGCGCGCGCCAACCTGCAGCCGATGCTCGTCACCGGCGTGGAGCAAGGCGGCCAGCTGATGACCACGACCGACGTCGAAAATTGGCCGGGCGACCCGATGGGCGTGCAAGGGCCCGACCTCATGCAGCGCCTGCTGGAACACGCCAAGCGCTTTAATACCGAGATCGTGTTTGACCACATTCACACGACAAAGCTCAATGAAAAACCGATGCGTTTGATCGGCGACAGCCATGAGTACACCTGCGACGCCTTGATCATCGCCACCGGCGCCTCGGCCATGTACCTGGGCTTGCCGTCCGAAACGGCGTTCATGGGCCGCGGCGTCTCCGCCTGCGCCACCTGCGACGGTTTCTTCTACCGCAACCAGGAAGTCGCGGTCGTCGGCGGCGGCAACACCGCGGTCGAAGAAGCGCTGTACCTGTCGAACATCGCCAACAAGGTCACGATCATCCACCGCCGCGACAAATTCCGCGCCGAACCGATCCTGATCGACCGCTTGAATGCCAAGGCGGCCGAAGGCAAGATTGTCATCAAGTACAACCATACCCTGGATGAAGTGGTCGGCAACGACAGCGGCGTGACCGGCGTGCACATCAAGTCCACCGTCGACGGCGCCATCACGCCGATTTCCGTGCACGGCCTGTTCGTGGCGATCGGCCACAAGCCGAACACCAGCATCTTCGAAGGCCAGCTCGACATGCACAACGGCTACATCAAGACCCGCACCGGTCTCGAAGGCATGGCCACCGCGACCAACATCCCGGGCGTATTTGCCGCCGGCGACGTGCAGGATCACATCTACCGCCAAGCCATCACCAGCTCCGGCACCGGTTGCATGGCGGCGCTCGATGCCCAGCGCTACCTGGAAAGCCTGAACGACTAACACAGTAAAGCGATGCCGATGAAAGACTTTTCCGATCTGAAATCCCTGCGCGAACAGCTCAAGGGCCAGGATGAAGCGCGCGCCCGCGACAAAGCCGAGCGCGAAGAACGTGAACGGGTGGCCGCGCAAGAGGCCAACCTGTTTACGAGCGCCATCGGCGGCGTGCGCAAGTTGCCCGAATCGAACCGCTTCGTGCCCAACGCCCCGCCCGGCATCAACGTCAAGCTCAAGCCGGCCAAGGTGTTTCGCAGCCAGGCCGAGGATGACGCGGCGGTGCTGCGCGAGTCGCTGTCGGACCAGTTCGAGGTCGATCACCTGCTCGAAGACGATCCCAGCCTGAGTTTTTCGCGCGCCGGGATCGGCACGGACGTGGTACGCAAGCTGCGCAAGGGCCACTGGCCGGTCCAGGACGAGCTCGACCTGCACGGCTTGCGCCGCGATGGCGCGCGCGATGCCATCGGGGAATTTCTGCACAATGCCGGCAAGCGCAAGCTGCGTTGCGTGTGCGTAATCCACGGCAAGGGCTTAGGTTCAGCCGGTGGCGAGCCGGTGCTGCGTTCCATGGTGCACAGCTGGCTCGAACAGAAGGATGAAGTGATCGCCTTCTGCGCCGCCAACGTGGACGGGCGCAGCCATGGCGCCCTGATCGTCCTGCTCAAATCGGCCATCGCGGTCTGACCTCGCGCCCGGTATTTTCCCGGGCGCACTCCTTACACTGTCCATCATGCCTTATCGCATGTTAGGCTAGCCATATTCGCCACCGTACAGTGCACCGCATGTCCCTTATTACGCTCATTGAAATCATGGCGATCCTGGTCGGAGCCTTCTCCGGCTTTATCGAAGCGCGCCGCAAGCGCATGGATCTGGTCGGCGTATTTACCGTGGCCTTCATTACCGCGTTCGGCGGCGGCACCCTGCGCGACATCCTGCTCGACCGGCGCCCGCTGTTCTGGGTCACGCACCAGGAATACGCCATTCTCATTTTTGTTCTGGCCCTGATGGCCGCGCCCCTGATCCGGACGCTGCGCCAGATCGTCTCGGAACGCCTGATCGTGGTGGCCGATGCGGTGGGGCTGGGATTGTTCTCGATTGCCGGCGTGGCATCGGCGCTGGAAGCGCACATGCCGATTTTCATCGCCTCGATGATGGGCGTGATTACGGGGATTTTCGGTGGGGTACTGCGCGACATCGTCTGCAACGAAGTGCCGATGGTGTTCCGGGATGGGAAACCTTACGCGATTTGCGCGTTTATCGGCAGCTGGATGTATCTGCTGATGAAGAAATTCGGCGCCGACCCGGATCTGGCGCTGTGGTCGAGCGCCACGGTGATCAGCGGCCTGCGCCTGCTCACATGGAAATTCGACATGCGCATGGGGCGCTCATAAAGGTTCGTAAACGGCGGCGGCCCCATCTACGCTGTCCTGGAAGCCGTCGCCCCCGCCGAGTGCCGCCTTGGCGCGGGGGGCGACGGCACAGCCCTCCTTAAACTGCTTCCGGACCCGTCTCGCCAGTGCGAATCCGGATCACCTGCTCCACATCCTGCACGAAAATCTTGCCGTCGCCGATCTTGCCGGTGCGCGCGGCCTTGATGATGGCATCGACCACCTGGTCCGCCATGCTGTCGTCCACCACCACTTCAATCTTGACCTTCGGCAGGAAATCAACCACATACTCCGCGCCACGGTACAGCTCGGTATGACCCTTCTGACGGCCGAAACCCTTGACCTCGGTGACCGTCAGCCCCGTCACATTGACGTCGGCCAGCGCTTCGCGCACTTCATCCAGCTTGAACGGTTTGATAACACAGGTAATTTGTTTCATGGCTACTCCTAAATAGTTGCTCGTCACGCGATGGAATTGCTGTTGCCGCTATTCTAAACGAACGGCAGTGCTATTTCGCGGCTTCATCCGGAATCCTGTCCAGATCGGCCTGCCACACCACCGCCTCGGCGTCGCTCGGCGCGCGCCAGTCGCCGCGTGGCGACAGCGATCCGCCATTGCCGACTTTCGGCCCGTTCGGCACGCACGAGCGCTTGAACTGGCTGATCTTGAAGAAGCGGTACACAAAAGTGGCCAGGTGTTTCTTGATATCGGCCAGCGCATACTGGTTACGGCTGGCATGCAGCGCGTCCGGCCACGCGCCCTGCTCGCGGTCCTTCCACGCCGACCACGCCAGAAACGCCACCTTCGATGGCGCAAACCCGTAGCGCAGGATGTAATACAGATTGAAATCCTGCAGCTCGTAGGGTCCGATCGAACTTTCCGTGCTCTGCGCCGGCTTGTCCTCGCCGGCCTTGCCGGGCACCAGCTCGGGGCTGATTTCGGTCGCCAGCACTTGCAGCAGCACGTCCGAACCGCTGGTACCGATCACGCCCGACTCGGCCACCCAGCGCACCAGATGGCTGATCAGGGTCTTGGGCACGCTGGCGTTGACGTTGTAGTGCGACATATGGTCGCCCACCCCGTACGTACACCAGCCCAGCGCCAGCTCGCTCAGGTCGCCCGTGCCGATCACGATCCCGTTATGGAAATTCGCCAGCCGGAACAGATGGCTGGTGCGCTCGCCCGCCTGCACGTTCTCGAACGTGATGTCGTAGGTCTCCTGCCCTTGCGCATACGGATGGCCGAGGTCCTTGAGCATCTGGATGCAGCTCGGCCGGATGTCGATTTCGTGCGCCTCGCAGCCCACCGCCTCCATCAGCGCGCGCGCCTGGCGCAACGTGCGTTCGCTGGTCGCAAAGCCCGGCATGGTATAAGCCAGGATATTCGTGCGCGGCAGCTTCAAACGGTCCATCGCCTTGGCGCACACCAGCAGCGCGTGGGTCGAATCGAGTCCGCCCGACACCCCGATGATCACCTTCTTCATGCCGCTTTGCGAGAGCCGCTGCACCAGCGCCTGCACCTGGATGTGATACACCTCGGTGCAGCGCTCGTCGCGCCGCTGCGGGTCCGACGGCACGTACGGAAAGCGCTCGACCGCGCGGCCCAAGGCCAGCGTATTGCCGCCGCCCGGCGCGCCCGGCAAGGCAAACCGCACCACGCGGAACGCCGCCACCTGCTGCGCATGGTGCCGCACCTGCTGCGCGAAGGTAGTGGTGTGCATGCGCTCGCGCGAGAGGCGCTCCAGGTCCACGTCGCCATAAATGATGTGCGAGTCGTCCTGGAAGCGCTCGGCCTCGGCCAGCAAGTCGCCTTTTTCGTAGATCAGGGTCTGGCCATCCCACGCCATGTCGGTCGACGATTCGCCGCGCCCGGCCGAGGTGTACAGATACGCCGCCAGGCAGCGCGCCGACTGCTGCGACACCAGCTGGTGCCGGTAGCCGCTCTTGCCCACCAAAACGTTTGACGCCGACAGGTTGACCAGCACCGTGGCCCCGGCCAGCGCCGCAAACGACGATGGCGGAATCGGCACCCACACATCCTCGCAGATCTCCACATGAAAGCGCAGCAGCGCCACGCCCTCGACCTCGAACAGCAGGCCGGCGCCGAACGGCACGCTCTGTCCCAGCAAGTCGATCTGGCCGCACGGCGCGCTGTCGGCGGCGCTGAACTGGCGCGCTTCGTAGAATTCACCGTAGTTCGGCAGGTAGCTTTTCGGGACCACGCCCAGGATTTTCCCGCCCGCGACGGCCACCCCGCAATTGAACAACTGATGCCCGACCCGCAGCGGCAGCCCGACCACCAGCGCCAGCGGCAGCTGCGCGCTCGCTTCCACCACCGTGCGCAAGCCCGCTTCGCAGGCGTCGAGCAGCGCGGCCTGGTGAAACAGGTCGTCGCAGCTGTAGGCCGACAATCCCAGCTCGGGAAACGCCACCAGCGCCGCGCCCTGCTGCGCGGCTGCCTCGGCCAGCGCGATGGTCTGGGCCGCATTGAACACGGGATCGGCGATCTTGCAGCGTGGCGTGGCCACCGCGACCCGGGCGAAACCGTGCGAATAGAGGTTAAAGAAGTCGTTCTGCATGCAGTGTCTTTCGTAGGGTGGCGGCGCGGCGTCCGAACGCATTGCGTCTTTTTGCGTAGAATGCAATGGCCGACCCGAAGCGCCGCCCGGCGTCGCCCGCCAAAATAATGGAATAGCCGATTCGACAAGAATGAATTATCGCACGCATATCGTATCCTCTCTGAGCGAGATCGGCCAACCCGCCTGGGACGCCCTGGCGTCCTCCCAGGCCGAGACCAATCCCTTCCTCTCGTTCGCTTTTCTCGACGCGCTGCACGAATCGGGCAGCGCCTGCGCGGACACCGGCTGGCAGCCCCAGTTCCTGGCCCTGTACGACGGCGCCGACCTGGCCGCCGCCATGCCGCTGTACGTCAAGATGCACTCCTACGGCGAGTACGTGTTCGACTGGGCCTGGGCCGACGCTTACCAGCGCAACGGCGTCGATTACTATCCCAAGCTGCTCTCGGCGATTCCCTTCACGCCGGTGAGCGGCCCGCGCCTGCTGGCGCGCGACGCCGCCGCCCGCAGCGCGCTCCTGGCCGCGCTGGTGTCCACGCAAAAAGCCTCCGACGTCTCCTCTACCCACATCCTGTATCCGCCCGAAGACCAGGTGCAGCAGTTGGAGGACGCCGGCTTCATGCTGCGTAGCGGCGTGCAGTTCCACTGGCTGAACGCCGGCTACCGCGATTTCGAGGATTTCCTCGCCACGCTGGAGCAAAAGAAGCGCAAGAACATCCGCGCCGAACGGCGCAAGGTGCGCGAAGCCGGGGTGACGCTGCGCCGCGTGCGCGGAACCGAGGCGACGGACGCCGACTGGCACCTGTTCAACCGCTGCTACCAGCGCACCTACGCGGCGCACCGTTCCTCGCCTTACCTCAACCTGGATTTTTTCCAGCGCATCGGACGCACCATGCCTGGCAATATCCTGCTGGTGATCGCCGAGCGCGAAGGCGCGCCGATCGCCGCCTCGCTGGTGATCCACAGCGCCGACACCCTGTTCGGGCGCTACTGGGGCGAACTCGAACACGTGCCCTGCCTGCACTTCGAGACTGCCTACTACCAGCCGCTCGAATTCTGCATCGAGCAAAAAATCGGCGTGTTCGAGGGCGGCGCCCAGGGCGAACACAAAATGGCGCGCGGTTTCCTGCCGACCCGCACCTGGTCGGCGCACTGGCTGGCCCACCCCGCGTTTTCGGACGCCATCGAGCGCTTCCTGGAGCGCGAAAGCGGCGGCATCGACGAATACATCGATGAACTGAACGACCGCAATCCATTCAAGGACCCGGCATGATCTCGCATGTCTTCATCGGCGTCGCCGAGTTCGCGCGCGCCTTCGATTTTTACGCCGCCGTCATGCCCGAACTGGGCCTGGCGCTCAAGTTCAGCGATCCGGCCAAGCCGTGGGCCGGCTGGATGAAGCCGGACAGCCCGCGCCCGCTGTTCCTGATCGGCCATCCCTTCGCCGGCCGGCATGCCGCCGGCAACGGCCAGATGACCGCCCTGCTGGCGCCCTCGCGCGCGGCGGTCGAGCGCGCCCATGCCACCGCGCTCGCCCACGGCGCCACCTGCGAAGGCGCGCCCGGCCTGCGGCCCGAATACCACGCGCGCTATTACGGCGCCTACTTCCGCGATTCCGAAGGCAACAAACTGTGCGTCTGCTGCCATGAATAGAGAGATGGACAGCTAAATTTTTGTCGCGCTGGTATGGAGAGTGGCGGCGACTTTCAATGTCCCGGTCGAAACCTTGTTCCAGCTGGAAGTGGAAAGTCCTTAACACTTGCGTCGCGACATTCCAAACACCCCCCACCTTGACGCAGGTCGGTTTTAACACTGACGCAGACTGAACTCCGGCGCGTCATCCCGGCCCATGATGAACTTCCACCTCATCACCGGGAGATATCATGACGCAAGCTACCGCCAATGCCGAGGAACTGTTTCGCTTCGCCAGCATTCGGGCACCCAACCCCACGCCGGCGCCAGCGGCACTCCTTGAACTGCCGGACCAGTCGCACGTCGCGGCGTGGATCGCCTCCGCCGCCGAACAGGACTTCACGGCCTGGATCGATGCCCTGACGGCGCGCTGGACCGCCCTGGCCCAGCGCACGCCGGAAGCCATCGAGGCCGACCTCAACGCCGCGCGCGAGGGCCGCCTGACGCTGGCCGCCGAGACCCTGTTCCCCATCACCCAGAGCGCACCGGCCGCGATCACGCCCCTGCAAAGCGACCTCTGGCAGTTCTACCTGCAAGGCATCGCCTCCGGCAAAGCCGGCAACACCGAGTTGCAGCGCGCGCGCCAGTTGCTGGGCCAGATCACCTTGCTGCAAAAATTCCTGGGCGGCGAACAGGACGCCCTCGCGCCCGCCTCCTTGCAGGCCGCGCTCGCGCCTGCGCTCAAGCTGCCGGCCGCGTTCGAGGAACAGATGCGCCTGCGCCGCGAGCAGCAAGGCGCCCAGCAAAACACCGCCGGCGCCAACGCCGCCGGGGACGACGATACGATCCTGCGCGACCTGCTCAAGCAGATCGACAAGCTGATCCAGCTCGAACAGCGCCTGGCCGCGGCCCTCGACCAGCTGGCCGGCGGCGGCACGCACGCACCCGGCACGCCTGGTACCGGCAGCCCGTCCGACCTGCAAAAAGTGTTCCGCACCCAGCCCGCCGCCGACATCGACGCGCAGTTCCGCGCCGACAACGCGAACCTGCTCCAGGAACTGGCCGACGCCAAGGTGCCCACCGACACGCTGAGCGCCTACGCGCTGCTCGACGACGTACGGCGCCGCATTTCGAGCGGCGTCGCCAGCGCCGCCGGCACGCCCGCCAGCGGCCCGGAAGCGGCCGCCATGCTGGCCGCCAGTCCGGAACTGGGCAAGCTGCTCCCCACCGCGCCAGTCTCCAAACCGGCCCCGGCGCCAAGCATGAAATTCGGCATCCGTCCGGTGGGCGTGGCCGACCTGCGCGTGGTGCGCCAGGTGCTGGTCGGCTACGAAAAGGGGGAACTGGCCAACATCCACAACATCCTGCAGGGCGAAGAGCACGAGCACTTCCGCTCGCGCCTGAGCCGCGCCGAAGAAAGCCAGGGCAACTACAACGACGGCGAGGCCGAGCTGTCGCAGGAAGAAACGGGCGTTAGCCGCTTCGAGCTGGGCCAGTCGGCCTTCCAGACCGCGCGCAACCAGCAGGACCGCAACGCCAGCATCAACCTCACCTCCAACTACGGCACCGTGAATGCCCAGACATCGACCTTCATGAACAGCTCGAAAGGCGGCGACCAGTCGCGCGGCAACGATCTGCGCCAGTCGCGCGAACTGGTCGAGCGCGCAGTGGCCGTGCTGCGCGAACGGGTCGGGCGCCAGCGCTTCCTCACGCGCAGCGCCGAAGTGTACGAAAGCGATGTGGTGCGCCACAGCGCACCGGCGTCCAGCCTGCGCGCCCAGTACCGCTGGGTCGACAAGGTCTACCAGGCACAGGTGTTCACCTACGGCGCGCGCGCCATGTACGAGGTCATGGTGCCGGCCCCGGCGGCCATGTTCCGCCACCTGCTGGCCCGGCAGCCGGGCTTCGGCGGGCATGCCGGACCAGCGCCGCTCAAGCCCACCCTGCGCCCGGCCGAGATCACCGACGCCAGCTGGCTGGCGCTCGCCGAACGCTTCGGCGTGACCCTGCCGCCGCCACCGACGGCCGCCATCACTGAATACGCCAGCCTGAGCTACCCGGCCGGCGGCAGCGGCGCGCCCACCGTCAGCGGGGTATTCAATTCGCCCAAGGCGCTGGAACAGGGTTACGCGGCGGCGGCGGCAGGCGTCTCGATGGCCTGGTACGGGGTCGGGAACCAGTCGGGCATCAGCGCCAGCATCGGCACCAGACTGTTTTCGAGCAGCCCGGCCGGCAATGCGCCGATTGCGGCCCAGGCCATCGGCACCAATAGCGGCGCGGTCAGCTACAACGCCAGCGGCTGGGGCCTGCTGGACCAGTTCACGGTCAATTTCTACCTGGTCTGGACCCGCACCAAGGTGGCGCTCGAGAAGTGGCAGCTGGCATGCCACCAGATCATCATGGACCAGTACGAAAGCGAGCTGAAACAGCACCATGCCCTGCTGGCGGCGGCGCGCGCGGATCAGGAAGGTCCCTACGCGGCGCTCGGCGAAGAACAGATGCGCAGCATCGAACGTACCGAGCTCAAGCGTGCAGTACTGGAAATCGTGCGCAGCGGCAGCGGCCAGGCTGTGCCGGCCCCGGCCATCGTCATCGGCAGCGCGCTACCGGCCATCGCACCGGAGCGGCTGGAGCAGGCGGCGCGCGAAGTGCGCTTTTTCGAGTACGCCTTCGAGTGGGATCAGCTGACCTATACCTTCTTCCCCTACTTCTGGAGCGAGGGTGCGCAGCAGTGGGCCGCTTCCCGCTTCGAGCAGCAGGGAGACAGCGTGTTCACGGCCTTCCTGAATGCCGGTTTCGCATCGGTGATCCTGCCGGTACGCAGCGGGTATGAGGATGCCGCCGCGCTCTACCTTCAGACCGGGATCGTCTCCGACATCGCGCTGGTGCCGGCCGACCAGATGCTGGCCGACCTGAACCGCGAAGTCCAGCTGGTCAACCGCACCACGCCGATGGAAGGAGCGCCCGAAGGCGCGGCATGGACCTATCGCGTGCCGACCACGCTGATGGTGCTCGATGATGGCACCGACATCGCCTTTCCCGAGCTGGCGATGCCGGCGGACCAGGAGGAAACCATTCTGATGCCACCGCTGCTGATTGATGATCGTCCGGAAGCCTGAACCGGAGGCGCAAGCAGGGCCGGGAAACCCCGGCCTTTTGATTGCGGCGCATGTTGAAACGCGCGCAGCTGGGGCTGGGACCGCCAACAATTCCGTCA
Organism: Massilia frigida; assembly: GCF_011682175.1. GTDB lineage: Bacteria > Pseudomonadota > Gammaproteobacteria > Burkholderiales > Burkholderiaceae_D > Telluria_A > Telluria_A frigida. Next base: position 51,033 of record NZ_WHJG01000009.1, on the reverse strand, counting down.
GTCCCCGGCTTCTTTCTGGTGACGTACTGCGAGGATGATCACGGCATCGGGCGCAACGCGATAACGCACGACATAGCCGCTGTCGCCAAAGTCGATCTGCCACTCCCGGTATGCCTCCGCCATATCCTCCACTGGCCGGCCGAGTTGCGGCTGATGCCCCAGCATTTTCACCCCTTGCCGGACGGCTTGGACGGCACGCTTGGCCGCGCCAGGATTCTTGTGCGCCAGGAAGCGATAGAAGCGCTGCACGTCACGCAAGGCGGATGGCGGATGGCGACCAGATCAACTGTGGCATTCAGGCGGCTCAATGTCGTTGCTTTCTTCGAGAGCCGCCAGCCAGGCGTCGGCTTCGTCAGCCGTGACATGCAGTCCGGTGACCTGATACTCCTCCCACGCCTTGAGCGTATCCTGGCGAAAAGTATCACGCTTTTCCTCGCGCACTACGTACTGCGCAATGGCCTCGCGCAGCATCCAGTGCGGTGTTCTGCGGCGCGACTCCGCCAGGCGTTCCAGACGGGAGCGCATGTCCGGGTCCAACTTGACCGACATGGGGCGGGCAATGGTAGCAGTCATGGTACTCTGCCTGGCAGTGATTGATAGGTATTACCTTATCATACCTAGTCCCGCAAGTCAGCGATGCTCCTCGCGCCCGTGCACAAACAGCGATGGCTGCCGGTCCGAATATTCCCGCAGCAAATTCCACACCGCGCGCACCCGCTGCAAGCGGTACAAATCGGTCGGCGCGGCCAGCCAGAACGAGCGTTCCGCGAAGAACTGATCGAGCACCGGCACCAGCCGTCCATCGTCCGGCACCGCATACGGCGGCGCCATGATCAGCCCCATCCCCAGCGACGCCGCCTCTACCTGCGCGGTCATCCCGGTGCAGCACAAGCGGCGCCTTGGCGTGAACCCGAGTTCATTGAGATAACTGAGCTCGCGGCTGGCCAGCCGGTCCTGCACGTAATCGACAAAATCATGGCGCGCCAGGTCGGCATGCTCGCGGATCGGCGGATGGCGCGCCAGGTACGCGGGCGAGGCGTACAGATAGAAACGGAACGACGCCAGCCGCGTGATCATGTAGCGCCCGGTGCTGGGCGGATCGAGCATCACGCCCAGGTCGGCCTCGCGGTTGGCCAGGTTGGCAAAGCGCGGCAGCACCAGCAGGTCGATGCTCAGGTCCGGATGGGTCTGCAACAAGCCGACCAGCAGCGGCGCCACCACGCGCACGCCGAACACTTCCGGCACGCCCAGCCGCACCACGCCGTGCGCCGCCACTTCGGTGCCGCCCAGCTGTTCGGTGGCGGCCAGCGCCGCGCTTTCCATCGCTTCGGCATGCGGCAGCAGCGCCTGCCCCATCTCGGTCAGCTCATAGCCCTCGCGGCTGCGGTCGAACAAGGTGGTGGCGAGCTGGATTTCGAGCCGGTCGATGCGGCGTGCCACCGTGGTGTGCTCCACCTCCAGCCGGCGCGACGCGCCCGACAAGGTGCCGGCGCGCGCCAGCTCCAGAAAGAAACGCAGGTCTGTCCATTCAGGCAAGGTATTCATGGAATCCATATCCGGTATTCATCGCGGATATTGTGCACCAGTGCACATCACGCACGCAAACTTTTCGTTTCTCTGTATTGATAAAACGCAAAGTCCCACAGGAACTAGCCCGTGTGCAAAGAAGAAGTTGAACAATAAACCACTGTGCAAATTTGCACAGTGGGTGGGCGTTTCGTTATCTTTCGCGCAAATTTAAATGGGGGCACACTGCATGGCGATCATTTCTGGCTTCCCGCATTGTCCAAAAAATCCAAGGAGACAACAACATGCGCCTGACCATCCGACATTTTCCCTTACATCGTATTGCCGCTGCCGTACTCGCCCTGTCCGGTGGGGCGATCGGCACGGCACAGGCGCAGACCGAATCGGGCGCACCCGCCGCCGGCGCCATCCAGGACGCCGGCGTGGTGACGGTGAGCGCGCGGCGCCGTCCGGAAAACCTGCAAGACGTCCCGGTGTCGGTCACCGCCTTCGGCGGCGACCAGTTGTCCAAGCAGGGCACGCCCGACATCACCGCCCTCGCCCTGTCGATTCCGAACACCACGCTCAAGGCCTCGCGCGCCACCAACTCGACCCTGACCGCGTTTATCCGCGGCGTCGGCCAGCAAGACCCGCTGGCCGGCTTCGAGGCCGGCGTCGGCATCTACCTCGACGATATTTACCTGGCACGCCCGCAGGCCGCCGTGACCGACATCTACGACGTCGAGCGCATCGAAGTGCTGCGCGGCCCGCAAGGTACCCTGTACGGGCGCAACACCATCGGCGGCGCGGTCAAGTACGTCACCCGCAAGCTCGGCTCCAAGACCGATATCCGGGCCCGCGTCACCCTGGGCGACTACAGCCAGCGCGAAGCGGTGCTCACCGCCAGCACCCCGATCTCCGACGCCGTGCGGGTGGGCGGCTCGATCGCCCGCTTCAAGCGCGACGGCTACGGGCGCAACCTCGTCACCGGCGCCCACAACTACGACAAGGACATGACCGCCGCGCGCCTGTCGGCCGAATTCACGCCCACGCCGGAACTGTTCATCCGCCTCGCGGGCGACGCCACGCAAGACGATTCCAGCCCGCGCAACGGCCACCGCGTGACGGTCGGGCGCACCAGCGGCGCGCAAATCCTGTCGAACGTCTACGATACCCGCGCCAACCTGGCCCGCGCGCTCGGGCACGAGCAGGAAGTCAAGGCCCACGGCTGGTCGGCGCTGCTCGAATACACGGTCAGCCCGCAACTGAGCGTCAAGTCGGTGACCGCCGCGCGCCGCGACAAATCGTACGCGCCGATCGATTTCGATTCGCTGCAGATGGTCGACTTCGAAGTGCCCGCGCTATACAAGAACAAGCAGTTCAGCCAGGAATTCCAGCTGACCTACACCGGCGACAAGGTGCAAGGCGTGGCCGGCGTGTACTACATCGACGCCAACGCCTTCAACATCTTCGACACCGTGCTGGCCGGCGCCTTCCCCAGCTCGACCTACACCCTGGGCGACATCGACACCAAGGCCTGGGCCGTGTTCGCCGACGCCAACTACAAAGTCAGCGATGCCCTCAGCTTTTCGCTGGGCGGGCGCTACACGGCCGACAAGCGCGAAGCGAGCGTGCTGCGCCAGATCTACCTGGGCCTGAACGGTACGCCCGGGATGGGCACCCCCAACGCCGTGCTGTTCCGCACCGATACCGACTTCACCCACGGCGAACTGGAACGCGAAGACAAGAAGTTTACGCCAAAAGTGGGCCTGGCCTACAAGGCCAGCGCCAGCCAGAATATCTACGCCAGCTGGGCGCGCGGCTTCAAGGGCGGCGGCTTCGACCCGCGCATGAACGTGCTGGGCACCAAGATCAGCAACGCCACCGCGCGCGCCGGCTTCCTGCCGGAAACCATCGACACGCTGGAACTGGGCTTGAAATCGTCGTACAACAACAACCGCATCCTGACCAACATCGCCCTGTTCGACAGCAAATACAAGGATGTGCAGATTCCCGGCTCGGTGGAGGTCGACACCAACGGCGACGGCCGCCCCGACAGCTTCGCCGGGGTGACCACCAACGCCGGCAAGGCCAAGATCCGCGGCATCGAACTGGAAGCGAGCGCGCGCGTGAGCAATGCCTTCAGCGTCACCGGCATGGTTAGCCACATCAACGCCGAATACACCCAGTTCCTGACCTCGCAACTGGTCGGCGGCGTGCCGGCCCTGGTCAACGTGGCCAGCGAGCGCTACTTCCAGAACACGCCGAAGAACTCGGCCAACCTGCGCGCCACCTACGATATGGCACTGCCGATGATGGGCCGCGGCGGCACCTTCAGCGTCAGCGGCAACGCCTCCTACAAGGACGAGACCAGCCAGTTCGAGTACGCTTCGGTGCTCGACCAGCCGGCCTATACCTTGTACGACCTGAGCCTGACGTGGACCAGCGCCGACAACAAGATCCGCGCCGGCCTGCACGGCAAGAACCTGGGCGACCAACGCTATCGCACCGGCGGCTACGTCTTCCCGAACCTCGGCAAGGAGGGTGTATTGACGGCCTTCTACGGCGCCCCGCGCACCGTGTCGGCAACGCTCGAATACCGGTTCTGAGCATGGGCGTACACGTACACGAACAGGATGGCGCGCAGGCCACCCGCCACCTCCACGCCATTGGCGCAGCGGGCGCGGCCAGGCAGTTCAACGACGTCAGCTACACCAGCGACGACGGCCTGACCCTGTACGCGCGCGACTATCCGGGCCACAGCGGACCGGCGCGCCTGCCCGTCATCTGCATCCATGGGCTGACGCGCAACTCGGGCGACTTCGACGAGCTGGCGCCATGGATCGCCAGCCAGGGCCGGCGCGTGCTGGCGCTCGACGTGCGCGGGCGCGGCCAGTCCGCGCGCGACCCCGACCCGGCCCACTACAACCCGGCGGTCTACGCCGCCGACGTGGTCAAGCTGGCGCACGACCTGGGCATCGAGCGCGCCGTGTTCGTCGGCACCTCGATGGGCGGCATCATCACCATGACCCTGGCCCTGCGCCGCCTGAACCTGATCGCCGCCGCCGTGCTCAACGATGTCGGCCCGGTGATCTCGCAAAAAGGCTTGTCGCGCATCGCCACCTATGCCGGCAAGGGCGCCACCATGGGAACGTGGGAACAGGCCGCCGAGTACATGCGCGACATCAACCAGCCGGCCTTTCCATCGAACGACATGGCCGAGTGGAACAAGTGGGCCCGCCGCGCGTTCAGCGAAAACGATGCCGGCCAGCTGGTGCTGCACTACGACCCCAACATCGCCCTGCCGCTGCAAACCGGCAAGCTCAAACCGTCGTCATGGATGTCGCGCCTGGCGTTCCGGCGCCTGGCGCGCAACCGCCCCACCCTGCTGGTGCGCGGCAGCCTGTCCGACCTGGTCGAGCAGGAGCAGGCCAGCTACATGCAGCGCGCCGCGCCGAGCATGCAGTACGCCGAAGTGCCCGGCGTCGGCCACGCGCCGATGCTGACCGAAGCCCCGGCCCGGCAAGCGATCGAACGCTTCCTGAGCCAGGTAGACTGAACCGTATCAGCCCCACCCTATAAATATAAAGCAGCATTCCCAAGAGGAGACACGATGTACAAACTCAACACCCTGGCAGCCGCCGTCCTGGCCACCCTCGCGACCACCCTGGCGGCACCGGCCACGGCCGCGCCCGACCTGAAAATCGCCCTCATCGCGGGCAAGACCGGGATCCTTGAAACCTATGCCAAGGAAACCGAAACCGGCTTCATGATGGGCCTGGAGTACCTCACCGGCGGCAAGATGGAAATCAACGGGCGCAAGCTCAAGGTGATCGTCAAGGATGACCAGGGCAAGCCCGACCTGGGACGCACCCTGCTGGCCGAAGCCTACGGCGACGACAAGGCCGATATCGCGGTCGGCACCACCTCGTCCGGCTCGGCGATTGCCATGCTGCCGGTGGCGCTGGAATACAAGAAAATCCTGATCGTCGAGCCGGCCGTGGCCGACGCCATCACCGGCGACAAATGGAATCGCTACATTTTCCGCACCGCGCGCAGCTCGATGCAGGATGCGCTGGCCGCCGCCAGCACCCTCAAGGCCGGCAGTGTGGCCTTCCTGGCGCAGGACTACGCCTTCGGCAAGGATGCGGTCAAGGCCGGCCGCGAAGCGCTGGCCGCCACCGGCAGCAAGGCCCAGGTGATCCACGAGGAATACGCCGCCCAGAACACGACCGACTTCACCGCCCCGGCCCAGCGCATCTTCGACGCCCTGAAAAACAAGCCCGAGCCGCGCCTGCTACAAATCGTCTGGGCCGGGCCGAATCCCATGAACAAGCTGGCCGACATGAAGCCCGAGCGCTACGGCATCGTGTTATCCCCGGGCGGCAATATCCTGCCGGTGATGAAAACCTGGAAAAATTTCGCCGGCACCCAGGGCACCATCTATTACTATCACGGCTTCCCGAAGAACAAGATGAACGACTGGCTCGTGGCCGAGCACAGCAAGCGCTTCAAGGCCCCGCCCGACATGTTCACCGCCGGCGGTTTCGCGGCGGCCAGCGCGGTGGTCACGGCATTGACCAAGGCCAACTCGGGCGACACCGAAAAACTGATCACGGCCATGGAAGGCATGGACTTCGAGACGCCCAAGGGCAAGATGAGCTTCCGCAAGGAAGACCACCAGGCGCTGCAGCCGATGTACCACTTCAAAATCAAGAAAGACCAGAAAAACGAGTGGGACCTGCTGGAACTGGTGCGCGAAATCCCGCCTGGCGAGCTGCCGCTCCCGGTGAGGAACAAGCGATGACGCCGGCGGCCATGCCATCGCTGTCGACGCGCGAACTGTGCATCCGCTTCGGCGGGCACGTGGCGGTCAACAAGGTCAGCGCCGACTTCTATCCCGGCACCCTGACCGTGATCGTCGGCCCCAACGGCGCCGGCAAGACCACCTACTTCAACCTGATGTCGGGCCAGCTGCCGGCCACCTCGGGCACGGTCTTGCTCGATGGCGCCGACATCACCCGCCATGGCGCGGCCAAACGCACCGCGCTCGGGATCGGGCGCGCCTTCCAGCTGACCAACCTGTTCCCGCACCTGACGGTGGCCGAAAACGTGCGCCTGGCGGTGCAGAGCCGCGCGCGCATCGGCATGAACATGTTCTCGCGCTGGTCCAGCCACAGCGACCTGATCGTGCGCGCCGACGATTACCTGGAGCGGGTCGCCATGGCCGGCCGCCGCGACACGCGGGTGGCAGCCCTGTCGCACGGCGACAAGCGCAAGCTGGAAGTGGCGATCTTGCTGGCGCTGGAACCGGCGGTGATGATGTTCGACGAACCGACCGCCGGCATGAGCGTGGACGAAGTGCCGGTCGTGCTCGACCTGATCCACCAGGTCAAGGCTGAGCGCAACAAGACCATTTTGTTGGTCGAACACAAGATGGACGTGGTGCGCTCGCTGGCCGACCGCATCATCGTCCTGCACAACGGCGCCCTGGTCGCCGACGGCAATCCAGCCGAGGTGATGGCCTCGGCCATCGTCCAGGAAGCCTACCTGGGGACGCCCGAACATGCGTGAAGCCATGCCTGAACCACTCCTCCAGCTCAGCGGGGTCCACACCCACATCGGCGAGTACCACATCCTGCAAGGGGTGGACTTGACGGTGCCGCGCGGCGGCCTGTCGGTGCTGCTGGGACGCAATGGCGCCGGCAAGACCACCACCCTGCGCACCATCATGGGCTTGTGGAAAGCCAGCGCCGGCACCGTACGCTTCGACGGGCACGACATTGCCGCCCTGCCCACGCCCGACATCGCGCAACTGGGCATCGCCTACGTGCCCGAATCGATGGCCGTGTTTTCCGACCTGACCGTGCGCGAAAACCTGTACCTGGCCGCGCGCAACGGGCCGCTCGACGAGCAGCGGGTCGCGTGGCTCTTCGGTTTTTTTCCGGCGCTCAAAAAATTCTGGCACTACCCGGCCGGCAACCTGTCGGGCGGGCAAAAGCAGATGGTGGCGATCGCGCGCGCCATCGTCGAGCCGCGCAAGCTGCTGCTGATCGACGAGCCGACCAAGGGCCTGGCCCCGGCCATCATCCAGAGCCTGATCGCCGCCTTCCGCGAACTCAAGCAGACCGACACCACCATCCTGCTGGTCGAGCAGAATTTCAGCTTCGTCAAGCACCTCGGCGACACGGTGTCGGTGATGGATGACGGGCGCGTGGTCCACGCCGGCGCCATGCGCGAGCTGGTCGACGACCTGGACTTGCAGCAACGCCTGCTCGGGCTGGCACTGAGCTCCCATCAATGAACCTGCATCCATCATGAACACGGAGACCAACAACGTGACCACCAAATTGCCGCCGGTGAGCAGCGCCACCGCGCTGCCCGCCGCCCCGGCCGCCTCGGCCGACGCGCCCTTGCCGGCCGCCAGGCGCGACATCGCACCGCTGCTGCTGGTTCCGGCGCTGATCCTGCTCATGCTGCCGCTGGTGGGCAGCTTTCCCACCTGGGTCACCCTGACCATCGCCGGCCTGGCAATGGGCATGATGATCTTCATCATGGCCAGCGGACTGACGCTCGTGTTCGGGCTGATGGACGTGCTCAACTTCGGCCACGGCGCCTTCGTCTCGGTCGGCGCCTACGCCGCCACCATGGTGCTGATTCCCATGCGCGGCTGGCTCGAGGTCGACTCATTGCTGATCAACCTGGGCGTGCTGGGCCTGGCGATCACGGTGGCCATGCTCGCCACCGCGCTGCTCGGCTGGGCCTTCGAGCGCATCATCATCGCGCCTGTGTACGGCCAGCATCTCAAGCAAATCCTGATCACCATGGGCGGCATGATCGTGGCCGAGCAGTTGATCAACGTGATCTGGGGCGCCGAGCAGATTCCCCTGCCGCTGCCGGCCAGCCTGCGCGGGGCCGTGATGCTGGGCGACGCGGCGGTCGAAAAATACCGGCTGGTGGCGGTCGTGATCGGCCTGCTGGTGTTCGCAGCCATGTTCCTGGTGCTCAACCGCACCAAGATCGGCCTGCTGATCCGCGCCGGCGTCGAGAACCGCGAGATGGTCGAGGCCATGGGCTACCGCATCCGGCGCCTGTTCGTGGCCGTGTTCGCGGCCGGTTCGGCGCTGGCCGGCCTGGGCGGCGTGCTGTGGGGCCTGTACAAGGAAACCCTGAACGCGGCCATGGGCGGCGAGATCATGGTGATGATTTTTATCGTCATCATCATCGGCGGGCTGGGCTCGGTCGGCGGCTGCTTCATCGGCGCGCTGCTGATGGCGCTGGTAGCCAACTATGCCGGCTTCCTGGCGCCCAAGTTCGCGCTGGTGTCGCACATCGCGCTGATGATCGCCATCTTGCTATGGCGCCCGGCCGGCCTGTATTCCAACCTGAGGCGTTAAGGAAGCACGATGCTCAACCAACTATTATCCGGCGACTTGCCGCGTAGCCGGGCCTTGTCCGCCACCCTGCTGCTGATCCTGCTGGGACTGGCGCTGGCGCCATTTCTCACCAGCGGCGCGCGTCCGCTCAACACCGCCGCCACCATCTGCATCTACATCGTGCTGGTGGCTTCCTACGATTTGCTGCTCGGCTACACCGGCATCGTCTCCTTCGCCCACACCATGTTCTTCGGCATCGGCGCGTATGGGGTCGGGCTGGGACTGGCGAGCGGCGAGCCGACCTGGGGCGCGGCCTTCACCGGCCTGCTGCTGGCCCTGCTGCTGACGCTGGTGCTGGCCCTGGTGGTGGGCTTGTTCGCACTGCGCGTGCGCGCCATTTTCTACGCCATGATCACGCTGGCGGTGGCCTCGTCGTTTGCCGTGCTGGCCTCGCAGCTGTCCGACCTGACCGGCGGCGAGGACGGCAAGACCTTCAGCGTGCCGGAGTTGCTCACGCCGGGCTTTCGCCTGTTTGAGTCCGACGTGTTCGGGCGCGCCATCGATGGCAAGCTGATTACCTACTACATCGTGTTCGGCGGCTGCCTGCTGCTATTCCTGTTCCTGCTGCGGCTGGTGAATTCGCCGTTCGGACGGGTGCTGCAAGCGATCCGCGAAAACGAATTCCGCGCCGAGGCGCTGGGCTACCGCACGGTGCTGTACCGGATCTGGGCCAACGTGCTGGCGGCGCTGGTGGCAGCCCTGGCCGGCGCGCTGATGGCGCTGTGGCTACACTACGTGGGGCCGAAAACCATGCTCGGCTTCGAGGTGATGACCGACATCCTGCTGATCGTGGTGATCGGCGGCATGGGCACCATGTATGGCGCGGTGGTCGGTGCGACCTTGTTCATCATTGCGCAGAATTACCTCAAGGCGCTGATGGCCGAGGGTTCGGCCGCCCTGCAAGGCGTGCCCTTGCTGGCGCAGGCGCTGCATCCCGACCGCTGGATGCTGTGGCTGGGCGTGCTGTTCGTGCTGTCGATCTACTTTTTCCCTGTCGGCATCGTGGGGAAACTGCGTTTGCGAAAGCTTGCTGCACGGCCAGCCAGCAACTGAGTGTTCCCGAGCACGTCCCCGCCGCGCCGGGGACGTCCAGCGCCACCCCCTCCCTCGCCGGCTGAACCCGCTTCGCCGCGCATCTTCGATGAAGTTCCCGGCAATTGCCCTTCAATGTGCTTCGCACATTAAGCACACATCAATGCCGGCGCCTGTTCCACTCCTATCATGGGATGAACCGTGGCCTCGCTGCCTGCCAGAGCGCGTGGAAGTGCCATCCTGCTGGCAACTGCTGAAAGAACGACGATGAAACTACCTCCTACCCTGCTTGCCACGGCGGCCTTCGCCGTGGCCGCCGCGCTGCCCGCTGCGTCGCACGCGATCGAACCCATCGTAGTCCTCAACGAAAACTTCAACGATATCAGCACCCTGAACAACTGGGCCTTCACCAACAACAGCGTTCCGCCGGGCCAGGCCTGGTCGCAAGGCAACCCCGGCGTCTTTCCGGCGCCCTCGGGTCCCCCCTCCTCCTATGTCGCCGCCAATTACCTGAGCGCACAAAACGGCATGGGCAGCATCGACAACTGGCTGATCACCCCGGTCGTGACCCTGATCGGCCCCAGCGAGCTCTCGTTTTTCACGCGCTCGGCCAGCGCCTCCGGCTTTGGCGACACGCTCGAAGTGCGCTTTTCCCCCGGCGGCGGCACCGATACCGGCGGCTTCAACACCGTCCTGGGCGTGCTTGGCGGCATTTCCGACTATCCCACGGTCTGGCAACAGGTCATTTCCAGTCTCGACTATAACGGCCAGGGCCGTTTCGCCTTTCGTTACGTTGGCGACGCCTCAGCGGCGAACTATATTGGCCTTGACGCTGTCGTAGTCACTACGGTGCCCGAACCTGGCACCTGGCTGATGCTGCTGGTCGGCGTGGGCAGTCTGGTATTGCTGCGCCGAAGGCAGTTGACAATGAACGAAACCAGGAGACTTCCGACATGTTGAGTAAAACCCTGATCACCTGCTGCGCGCTGGCTGCCTTCTCGACGGCAGCCACGGTCGCGGCGCAAACGGACGGCATGGCCGTGGTGCGCGACAAGCAAACCGGGCAACTGCGTCCGGCCACCGCGGCCGAGCTGCGCGCGATGCAAGGCAGCTTGCAGCAGCCGCAGATTGTGCATCCGCAGCCGCAGGTCCGGGTGCGTGCCGACGGTACCCGCAGCGCGCCCCTGGGCGGACGCGGCGTGGTGTATTCCGTCGTCTCGCGCACGGCCGACGGCAAGCTGGTCCAGCGCTGCGTGGAAGGCGAAGCCGCCGCGCAGCACGCCGTCCACGAGCATGCGGCACCAGTGGAGGAGCACGGCAATGAGCAATAAGCGCCCCCTCCTGCGGCAGGCCGCCGCCGCCCTCGCCCTGGCCTTGTCCTGCTGCGCCATCGGTGGCGCCCACGCGGCCGCCACCATCACGATCGTCAATACCAACGCGCCCAACATCGGCTTCAACGATCCCACGCCGGTACAGCCGGTCGGGGGCAACAGCGGGCGCACGCTCGGCGCCCAGCGCCTCATCGCGTTCCAGCAGGCGGCCGACATCTGGGGCCGCACCATCACCAGCCCGGTCCCGGTCCGGGTGGCCGCCTCGTTCGAGCCGCTGCCGTGCGACGCCGATGGCGCGGTGCTCGGCTCGGCGGGTGCGCTGGAAGTGTTTGCCGACTTCCCCAACGCACCCAAGGCCAACACCTGGTATCCGGGTGCGCTGGCGAGCAAGCTGGCCCGCACCGACCTGGCCACGCCGGGCGAAGCGCATATCCGGGCGCGTTTCAACTCGCGCCTTGGCCTGTTTCCCGATTGCATGCCCGGCTCCGGCTTTTACCTGGGGCTGGACCGCAAGGCGGGCGACCAGATCGACCTGGTGGCGGTGCTGCTGCACGAACTGGCGCATGGCCTGGGCTTCCAGAACTTCACCGACGAGGGCACCGGCGAGTTCTTCCTTGGCATCCCATCGATCTGGGATTATTTCCTGGTCGATATCCGGAATAACAAGGCCTGGATCAACATGAAAGATGACGAGCGCCGCCGCTCGGCCATTGGCGGCGCCACCCTGTCGTGGAACGGCGAACGCGTGTACAAGGTTACCGCGCAGGTGCTCGCAGCCCAGCCCAACCTGATGGTCAGCGGCATGGCTGCGGGCAAGGCCGGCGGCAGCCATGACGTGGGCGAGGCCTCGTTCGGGCCGCAGCTGGGGCAAAACGCGGTAGCGGGCGAATTGATGCCGGTGGTCGACCAGGCCAATGGCAGCGGCCTGGCGTGCACGCCGCTCAGTCCCGCCAACGCGCTGGCGGTCCGCGGCAACATCGCCCTGGTCGACCGTGGCGCCTGCCCATTCGTGACCAAGGCCCGCATCGTGCAGAACGCGGGCGCGCGCGGCATGGTGGTGATGGAAAACACGAGCGACCCCGTCAGCCCGCTGGGCGGCACCGACCCGGCCGTGCGCATTCCTGCCGTGCGCATCGACAAGGCGACCGGCCAGCAACTCAAGTCGGTGATGGCCCGTCGTTCGCGCACCTCGTCGGGCGTGACGGCCAGCCTCGGCCTCGATCCCAACAAACTGGCCGGTACCGACCTGGTCAGGCGGATACGCATGTACAGTCCGGAAGAGTATTCGCCGGGCTCGTCGGTGTCGCACTATTCCGTCGATACCAAGCCGAACCAGCTGATGGAGCCCGCCATCAACACCGACCTGCTGCACGACGTCATCCCGCCGCACGACCTGACGTACCCGCTGCTGCAGGATATTGGCTGGTGATTGCCCCGCTGCTCAATGCGCGGTGCGCGCATGCGGAACTGGTGAAGCAAGCGCGGCTGGTGCAGCATGCGGGGCTGGTGAAAACCGGGCTGTAAACGCACGACGCGCTCCCTGGGGAGCGCGTCGGATACCACCGCAGCCGTGGCCAATGGCAGGTCGCTGCCATTGGCCACGCGCTGGAAGGCTTACGCCTTGGCGGCCTTGTCTTTGTCGAACGCGGCGATGCCGTTCATGATCTCTGCCTTGGCATCCTCAGGACCGCCCCAGCCTTCGACCTTGACCCACTTGCCTGGCTCCAGGTCTTTGTAGTGCTCGAAGAAATGCTGGATCTGCTGCAGGCGCAGTTCGTTCATGTCTTCCGGCTTTTGCCAGTGTTTGTAGATCGGCAAGATCTTATCGACAGGAACCGCCAGCACCTTGGCGTCGCCGCCGGCTTCGTCGGTCATTTTCAGCACGCCGATGGCGCGGCAACGTACCACGACGCCAGGAATCAGCGGGAACGGGGTAATGACCAGCACATCGCACGGGTCGCCGTCGTCGGCGATCGTGTTCGGCACGTAACCGTAGTTGCACGGGTAGTGCATGGCGGTGCCCATGAAACGGTCGACGAAAATCGCGCCCGATTCCTTGTCCACTTCGTACTTGATCGGATCGGCATTCATCGGGATTTCGATGATCACATTGAAATCATTCGGCACATCGCGGCCGGCGGAGACTTTATTCAAACTCATGGGATATCCTTAGATTGCTGAGGGGGTCAATGGCCGACATTATAACGAAGTTTCACGCGGGCTTGTGCATTGCAGCAAGCGCAGTCGCGCGCTTTGCTCGGCAGGATTGGCTGTCGGGGCATGGGAAATCGGCTGGAGGAGAGCAGAAAATCGCTTGGGACCGGGCAGGAAATCGCTTGGAGGGGCCCACGAAATCGGCTGAAGGCGCCCAGGAATCGGCCGGGGACGCCCAGGAATCGGCCGGGGACGCCCAGGAATCGGCCGGGAACGCCCAGGAATCGGTCGAAAACGCTCAGGAATCGGTCGGCGACGCCCAGGAAACCGGCGGCGACGCCCAGGAAACCGGCGGCGACGCCCAGGAAACCGGCGGCGACGCCCGGAAACGGCCGGCGAACGCCCCGAAAATCGGCCGGCGAACGCACAAAAATCGGCGAACCACACAGTACCGCCGACCTCCAAACCGTCGCCCCCGCGCAGGCGGGGGCCCAAGTTCGTCGTTCAGCCGTTGACTGCGGAGTTCGCCACCCGGGACCGCCTTGCGCGGGCGACGAATTCGCCGTATCGACTGAACAAGCGGCCTTCGGTCAACCGCAAGGCCTACAAAATACTGGCCAGCGCGCACTGCCTGAAATGCGCATTCGCCTCTTCCTGCTGGCCAAGCGCTTCGTGCATCTGCGCCAGCTTCAGGTGCGCCTCGCGCACCATGCGCGGCTCGGTCGCGTCCGACAGGGCCTGTTCCAGGTAGCGCTGGGCCTTGCCCCACAGTTTCTGCTTCAGGCACAGCGAACCGAGCGTCAGCGCCAGTTCGGCATCGGTCGGGCGCTGCTTCATCCAGGTTTCGCAATGCTCGATCTGGGCCAGCAGCGCCGGCGAACCGGCCTGCGCCGCCGCATCGCGGTAGGCGCGCACCACGCGGTCGTCCCAGTCGGCGCGCAGTGCCTCCTCGGCGCTGGCGCGCGCTTCATCGTGCAGGCCGCGTGCATTCAGGGCTGCCGCCGCGCGCGCCGCCACGTACGGCTTGACCCGGTCGGCGCTCGGCACGGTGGACCACACCCGCAGGATCGATTCGGCATCGTGCGAACTATCGGACAGCAAGGCGTCGTACGCCAGTTCACGCAGGCGCGCCGACAGGGCCGGATGCAGCGCCTTGTGCTTGTCGAGCGAACGCACCAGGCGCAGCACTTCCGGCCAGTTCTTGGCTTGCTGGTGCGCCTTCATCGACCATTGCAGCGCGTGGATGTGGCGCGTACCGCTGGCATTGAGTTCGGCCACGGCGTCGAGCGCCGCCTGCGGCTGGTGGTCGTCGACCAGCAGTTCGGTCATCGTCATCAGGCGCGCGGTTTTCAGCGAATTGTCATGCACCACGCCGGCCAGCCAGTGGTCGCGCCGCGCGCCCTGGCGCATGCGGTGCGCGGCGCGCGCGCCGATCAGGGCGGCGATACCGGCGTTTTCCGGCAGTTCGGCGGCCCGGATGGCGGCTTTTTCGGCGTGCCCGAAGCGGCCCTCGAACAGGGCCTTGAGCGCATCGCGCAAGCCCTTGTTGCCATCGCGCTCGCGTTTGCGCTGGCGGTAGGCGGCCACCCGGCCCGGCATGCCGACGGTGGCACGCAAGGCGCGCAGCAAGGCATACAGGACGATGAACAGCAGTACCACCACCACCACGAAGAAATTGAGCGACATGTCGATCCGGTGCGGCGGGTAGAAAAACACCACGTTGCCCGGATTGAAGCGTGCCGTCACGGCAATGCCGATGGCCGCGGCCATCAGCGCGACTAACCAGAGAAGAAGACGCATGTTATGGCTTCGCTTTGTAGTTGCGCACGGCGTTCAGGCTGTCGGACAGGGACGGCATCTCGATGGCGAGGTTGCTGGCCTGGACCTGGCGCAGCAGCGCTTGCGCAGCCTGGGTGGTGCCTGCGCGCGTGTCGAAATACTTGGCGAGGGCGTCTTGCGCCGCCACCAGGTCGTTGCGGAAGGCCACTTCATTGCGCGCCAGCAACGCCATGCGCGCATTCAGAAGGCGCAGCTTGACGTTTTCGCGCACAAAATAGGTTTCCGAGGGCGAGAGCATCAGCGCTTCCGGCGTATCGACGCGGCGCACCCGGATCAGCTGGCGCACTTCATCCCACATTTCACCGGTCCAGCTCTGCCACACGTCCTGCACCCGCACCAGCATCGAGTCCTTGACCGGTGCCGGCGCCGCAGCCGTGGCTGACGCAACGCCCGCTTTCGGCGCCACCGGAGCGGCCGCCACCTTGACCGGCTTGGCCGGCAGGGCTGGTTTTTCGTCGGCCAGCATCGGCAGGGTATTAACCTGGGTAATCACATTGTCCAGGCGCAGCGCCACACCGGTCAGGTCCAGCGCCGGCAAGGCCTTGAGCTTGTCGATATCGGCCGCAATCGCGCGGCGGATCGTGATGAATTGCGGCTTGTCCGAGCGCGACAGCGAACGGTCGGCATTTTGCAGCGCGATCAGCGCGCCCTGCACATTGCCGGCCAGTTGCAGCTGCTGGCTGGCGGTCGACAGCACCTGCTCGATTTCAGCCAGCGCCCATTCGTCGCGGTTCTTCGACAAATCCTGGTACAGCTGTTCCAGCGCCAATTGCTGGCTCTGGGCTTCGACCTGGCGGTTTTCCAGCAAGCTGACCTTGGCCTGCAAATCCTTGGTCTGGTCCTGCACCGTGCGCACCAGGGTGCTGGTCTCGGTATTGACCACTTCGCCCTTTTGCAGGCGGTTGGCCATTTCCATGCGCAGCTTGAGCAGGTTGCTGCGCGTCGACCAGGCGTGCGCAGCCAGCAGCAGCGCCAGCAGGATCACCACCACCGTCATCGGACGCTGCAGGATTTCAGTCATGCTGTCGCCACCGGACGAGCGCGCGCGCCCTCCCGCTGGTGCACTGTATTGGTCGGCATGGGGAGCAGCGCCGGGCGCTGCACTGTGTTCAGGTAATGTAGGCAATTCGTTCATGCTCGTGATTGTAACGCGGCAAGCAGACGTTCGTCGCCTGATCCGCACAGCGTCAAACGGCACAGACCCAGCGTGCTTGCCGTTTCGGCAATACGGGCATGCGGCACGATCAGATGCTGTTGTTGCATTTTTTCCACAAGGACGGGATCGTCCATCTCCCGCACCAGCGCCACCAGTCCGCGCAGCGCCTCGGAACTGGTGATGATCCAGTCGTTGTCGCCTTCCATCAGCGCGCGCAGCTGCTGCGCCAGTTCCGGGGTCAGCACAGGCACATGGCGCCGGTAAGCGGCCACGGTCGTGACCAGCACGCCGGCCGCGCGCAAGCCGTCGGCCATCAGTTCGCGCCCGCTTTCGCCGCGCACGATCAGCACTTTTTGGCCGGCCAGGGCCGCCAGGTCGAGCGTCTCGAGCAGGTTTTCCGAGTCGCTGCGGGCCGGGTCGCGCGGGCTGACGATGGTCGCCGTATGGTCGTTGATGCCATGCCGTTCCAGCGCGGCGCGGCTACCCTCGCCCAGCACCGCCAAAGTCACCCAGGTCGGCCACACGCTGATGTGGGCAAACGCGGCGTCGATCGCGTTGGGCGACACGAACGCCACCATGGCGCAATCGTGCATGCCGGCCAGCGCCGCCTTGAGCGGGCCCTGGTCGTCCAGCGCCGAGATCTCCAGCAGCGGCAGCAGCACCGCCTCGCGCCCGAGCGCCCTCACCTGCCCGGCCAGGGCGCCGGCCTGCGCCAGCGGACGCGTGATGATGACCGCGTCAGGCATCGGCGCCGGCGTCGACCTTGCAGGCGGCCAGGATCGCGCGCGCATCCTGGTTGTCGAGCAAGTCCGACACCTGCTGGCCCAGCAGCTCCGGGGCGTCGGCCGGGCCGCGCAGTTGCGCATGCGCGCTGCGCTTGCCGTCCGGCGTGGCGACCATGGCGCGCAAGTGCATCACGCCATCGTCAATGGTGGCAAACGCCGCCAGCGGAATCTGGCAACTGCCGCCGAATACTTTTGACACCTTGCGTTCGGCCGCCACGCGTTGCGCGGTCGGCAAATGGTTCAGCGGCGCCAGCACGGCGCGCAGGTCGACGCCATCGCTGCGGGCGGAGACGATTTCAATCGCCATCGCGCCCTGTCCGGCCGCCGGCAGCGAGTGCTCGGGGTCCAGCAGCGAACGGATGCGCTCGGGCAAGCCCAGGCGCTTGAGACCGGCGGCGGCCAGGATGATGGCGGCATACTCGCCGCGATCGAGCTTGCCCAGGCGCGTATCGAGATTGCCACGCAGCGGCTTGATCACCAGATGCGGGTGGCGCGCCGCGATCAGCGACTGGCGCCGCAGGCTGCTGGTGCCCACCACCGCGCCCGGCGGCAGCTCGTCCAGGCTGCCGAAATCGTTCGACACGAAGGCGTCGCGCGGGTCTTCGCGTTCCAGCACGGCGGCCAGTTCGAAGCCTTCCGGCAAGTCCATCGGCACATCCTTGAGCGAATGCACGGCCAGGTCGGCGCGCCCTTCGGCCATCGCCACCTCCAGCTCCTTGACGAACAAGCCCTTGCCGCCGACCTTTGATAAAGTGCGGTCGAGGATCTGGTCGCCGCGCGTCGTCATTCCGAGAATCTCAATGCTGCACTGCGGATATAATAAAGCCAATTGCGCGCGGACATGCTCGGCCTGCCACATGGCGAGCCGGCTTTCGCGCGAAGCGATAATGAGCTTGGAGGGCTGCTGGTTCAATTCAGTTGCTTTCAAAACGGATTCTTTCACTGTCGTAAAACCTCAAACCGGTTATGGCAGTCATCGGCGCCTGCATAAGATCACAAATTTTATCATGCGTCCCCTTTGCAGAACCTGGCCAGAAGCCTTTGCACCAACTTTCACTCTGTGGTCCAACATGGTAAATTCATCCGCTGCACAAGAAAACCCTCCAGTCCTCGACAAGGACGCTCCGCTGAAAGAAGATATCCGCCTGCTCGGCCGCCTGCTCGGTGACGTGCTGCGCGACCAGGAAGGCGAAGCCGTGTTCGACGTCGTCGAGACCATCCGCCAGACCGCGGTGCGTTTCCGGCGCGAAGACGACGCCCAGGCCGGCCAGGACCTGACCGCCCTGCTGCACAAGCTCACGCGCGAGCAAACCATTTCGGTGGTGCGCGCGTTTTCGTATTTTTCGCACCTGGCCAACATCGCCGAGGACCAGCACCACATCCGCCGCCGCCGCGCCCACCTGCTGGCCGGCTCGGCGCCGCAGCAGGGCAGCGTGAGCTTCGCGCTGTCCAAGCTGAAAGCGGCCGGCGTTGGCAGCGACACCGTGCGCACCTTTTTCGGCGACGCCCTGATCGCCCCCGTATTGACAGCCCACCCGACCGAAGTGCAGCGCAAGAGCATTCTCGACGCCGAGCATGACATCGCGCGCCTGCTGGCCGAACGCGACCTGCCGCTCACCCCGCGCGAACGCGTGGCCAATATGCACCTGCTGCACGCGCGCATCGCGACCTTGTGGCAGACGCGCATGCTGCGCTACTCCAAGCTGACCGTGGCCGACGAAATCGACAACGCCCTGTCTTACTACCGCATCACCTTCCTGCGCGAATTGCCCGGCCTGTACGACGACATCGAAGAAGAAATCGCCGCGCACTATCCGGATGATGCGCACGGCGCGGCGCTGGACAACGACAATTCGTATGTCCAGATGGGCAGCTGGATCGGCGGCGACCGCGATGGCAACCCGAACGTCAACGCCGGCACCATGCAGCACGCGCTGGTGCGCCAGGCCACCACCATCCTCGACTTCTACCTCGACGAAGTGCACGCGCTCGGCGCCGAACTGTCGATTTCGACCCTGATGGTGGGCGCCAGCCCGGCCCTGCAAGCGCTGGCCGACGCCTCGCCCGACCAGTCGCCGCACCGCAGCGACGAGCCATACCGGCGCGCCCTGATCGGCATTTACGCGCGCCTGGCCGCTACCGCGCGTGCGCTGGGCGCCACCAACATCCTGCGCAAGGAAGTCGGGCACGCCGCGCCCTACCTGGACGCCACCGAATTCTGCACCGACCTGCAAGTGCTGGCCGACTCGCTGCGCGCCAACCACGGCAAGCTCCTGGTCCGCCCGCGCCTGTCCACGGTGCAGCGCGCGGCCGCCATCTTCGGCTTCCATCTGGCCTCGCTCGACATGCGCCAGACCTCCGACGTGCACGAACGCGTGCTGGCCGAACTGTTTGCCGGCGCCGGCGTCGAAGCCGACTACACCAAACTGACCGAAGAACAAAAGGTACAGCTGCTGCTGGCCGAACTGGCGCAACCGCGCCTGCTGTATTCGCCGTACGCCGAATTGAGCGACGAAACCGCGTCCGAACTGGCGATCCTGCGCGCGGCCAAGGATATCCGCCAGCGCTACGGCAAGCGCGCGATCCGCAACTACATCATCTCGCACACCGAAACCGTGTCCGACCTGCTCGAAGTGCTGCTGCTGCAAAAAGAAACGGGGCTCTTGCGTGCGCGCGACAAGCAGCTCGACGCCATGGTCATCCCGCTGTTCGAAACGATTCCCGACCTGCAGCGCGCGGCCGGCATCATGAACGAGTGGATGGCGCTGCCGCTGGTGAAGGAACTGATCGCGCACCAGGGCCAGCTGCAGGAAGTCATGCTCGGCTACTCGGACTCGAACAAGGATGGCGGCTTCCTGACCTCCAACTGGGAGCTGTACAAGGCTGAAATCCACCTGGTCAAGGTGTTCGCCGACGCCGGCGTCAAGCTGCGCCTGTTCCATGGCCGGGGCGGCACGGTCGGCCGCGGCGGCGGACCAAGCTACGAAGCGATCCTGGCGCAGCCGCCGGGCACCGTGAATGGACAGATCCGCCTGACCGAACAGGGTGAAATCATCGCCTCCAAGTTCTCGAACGCCGAAATCGGCCGCCGCAACCTGGAGCTGCTGGTCGCCGCCACGCTCGAAGCGAGCCTGATGCCGCACGCCGCCGAAGGCGCCAAGGCCAAGCAGCTGGGCGGCTTCGAAGCCATCATGGCCGGCCTGTCCGAGCGCGCCTACAAGGCGTACCGCAACCTGGTCTACGAAACGCCGGGCTTTACCGACTACTTCTTCTCGGCCACGCCGATCGCCGAAATCGCCGAACTCAATCTCGGTTCGCGTCCGGCCTCGCGCAAGTCGACCAAGCGCATCGAAGACTTGCGCGCCATTCCGTGGGGCTTCTCATGGGGCCAGTGCCGCCTGCTGCTGCCGGGCTGGTACGGCTTCGGTTCGGCCATCACGCAATGGATCGAGGAAGGCGAGCGCGATGAAAAAATCGCGACCCTGCAAGCCATGTTCAAGGAGTGGCCGTTCTTCGCCACCTTGCTGTCGAACATGGACATGGTGCTGGCCAAGACCGACCTGGCGATCGCCTCGCGCTACGCCGGCCTGGTGGCTGACGTGGAACTGCGCGAGCGCATCTTCAAGCGCATTGCGGCCGAACACGGCACCACCTTGCGCTGCCTGGAGATGATCACCGGCGCGCATGAACGCCTGGCCGGCAATCCGCTGCTGGCGCGCTCGATCCAGAACCGCTTCGCCTACCTCGATCCGCTCAATCACTTGCAGGTCGAGCTGATCCACCGCCACCGCGCGCTGTCGGGCGAAGCGGGCAAGGTCGACGAACGGGTACACCGCGGCATCCACCTGTCGATCAACGGCGTGGCCGCCGGCCTGCGCAATACGGGTTAAGCGCCTGCCCCGGGCGGCGCGCCGGCATGGCGCGCCGGCATGGCGCGCCGCCTTGGCGCCCCGCCTTGGCGCGCCGCCCGCTGGTCACTTGCAGTTCTGGGCGACGCGCTGCTCGGCCTGCGCGATCTCCGCCGCCCGGCGCTTGGCATCGGCGACCTGCAAGGCCCCTTTTCCATCGGGGACAATCATTTTTTCAGAATCCTTCAGCACACTCACATTCTTGCGATAGATCTCGCACATGCGCACCCGCATGCGTTCGTTGACTGCCGCCAGGTCCGCCTGCTCGGACGACAGCGGCTCCTTGTTCGGCGCGGCGGCGCTGGCCGCCTTCTGCGCGGGCGCCGCCATTTTCTGCTCGCGCGCCCCCTGCTCCGAGGCGCAAGGCGTACTTTGATAGCTCGTGCGGCCGCTGGCGTCTTTGCACTTGATGACCTGTGCCTGAGCGGCACCGTGGGCAGCAGCGAGAATCAGGGCGAAGTAAAGCGGACGTGGAATCATGGTGGCAATCTGGCTCTGGTTGGCGTGGAAGGGGGATGCGCCGTGAAGTCTGGCAGCAAACCGCCGTTTGAGCAATCAACAACTTTCCTTGATGCAATTTACCAACGCGCCATGCCTGCCATGCACGCGGCATACGCCCGATTCGCTTGTCTAACACAAATAATGCTGCTTCCCAAAAGCTGGCATAGAATGAACTGACCAACAACCTGACTGAAGAACGAGGGGGGGGCGCATGAAAACGTGGAGCGTGGAGTCGCTTTGCCTGACCGTAGCCGCCATCGTCCTGATCCTGGCGTCGGTGGTGGCGCTGATTGCCCTGAGCGATGCGCACGCCGTACCCCGCTGGCTGTTTTCCCTCACCATTGCGCTGGCCGGCACCGCCCTCGTGGTCAGCCTGCGCATTCGCGCGCTGGCCATGGCGCGCAACACCGCCCAGAGCCGCTACCGCCACTTCATCGACACCGCCCACGAAGGCGTCTGGACGCTCGATGGCGAATCGAGCACCACCTTTGCCAATGCCCGCCTGGCCCAGATGTTCGGCACCACGCCGGGCCGCATGAGGGGGCGGCCGATGAAAGATTTCCTGGGCGACAATCCGCGCCGTGACCTGGACGAAATGATCAGCGCCGACGCCGCCCATGTCGGCTTCACCCATGACCTGTCGTACCGGCGGGTCGACGGCAGCATCGGCTGGGCCATCGTCAGCGGGCGGCCGATGCTGGGCGACGAAGGCGTGGCCGAAGGCACTTTGCTGATGCTGACCGACATCACCGAACGCAAGGCGGCCGAGCTGGAACTGGCGGCGGTGCAGATCGGGCTGGAAGTGCGTATCCGCATGCGCACGGCCGAACTGGAGCGCAGCAACGCGCAGTTGCGCATCGAAGTGGCCGAGCGCCAGATGGCCGAGAATGCGCTGGCCGAATCGTTCCGCGAGCTGCGCCAGCTCAGTTCCCATCTTGAAACGATCAAGGAAGAAGAGCGCAAGCGCATCGCCAAGGGCATCCACGACGAACTGGGGCAAAACCTGATGGCGCTCAAGCTCGACGTGGAAATGCTGCACGCGCGCGCCGGCCTGCGCCATCCCCTGCTCAAGCGCAAGGTCGGCGACGTGCTCGACACCATCGACCTGACCATCCGTTCGGTGCGCGCGATCATGAACGACCTGCATCCGAGCACCCTGGAACTGGGCTTGCCGGCGGCGGCCGAGTGGCTGGTGCAGCAGTTCGAGAAACGCAGCGGGATTGCCACTTCGCTGAGCGTGAGCGAGGGCGAAGGACCGCTGCCGGACAGTCACCGTACCGAAGTCATTTTCCGCATCATCCAGGAATGCCTGCTCAATATTTTGCGGCACGCGAAAGCGACCCATGTGGACGTGGGGCTGGACATCAGCATGGAATACCTGACCATTACCATCGTCGACAATGGCGTGGGCATGGGACCGGGGGATGCGGCCAAGGTGGCCTCGTTCGGGCTGCGCGGGATCCGCGAGCGGGTCGATGTGTTCGGCGGGCAGATGGTGATCGACAGCCGGCCGGGCGGCGGGACGACCCTGGCCATGATGATTCCGCTGGAAAGCCATGCGACGGAAGCTGGATTGGCGTAAATACAACAGTTCAAAAACTATAACGATTCGATGGTGTTGATGAAAAAAACATAGGTACAATGAAACCAGATAAAGCAGGCGCGACAGGTTCGGCCTGCATTATCGACTACCCCTGTTTGCGCGTCCGGACTTCCGGATGCGCATTTTTTTGCCTATCGTCGCTCCCCCTATCGTCGCTCCCGCGAAGGCGGGAGCCCAAGTTCATTGATTCGCCCGTGGCTGCGCTCGCAACTTGGGCTCCCGCCTTCGCGGGAGCGACGGTGGTGGTGCGCGGCAGCGATGGTGGTGGGCGCGGCAGCGGCGGTGGTGGGCGCGGCAGCACGTAGCGTCTGTCAGGACATAAAAAAACCGTGCGCACCCCGAAGGGTGGACACGGTTTTTTGCTGCCGCGTCGGCCAAGGGCCAACGCGGCAAACGTACTTTAATGGTTGTGCAGGAAGCTCTTGAGCTTGTCCGAACGCGATGGCTGGCGCAGCTTGCTCATGGCCTTCGCTTCGATCTGGCGAATCCGCTCGCGCGTCACGTCGAACTGCTTGCCCACTTCTTCCAGCGTGTGGTCGTTCGACATTTCAACACCGTAGCGCATACGCAACACTTTTGCTTCGCGCGGGGTCAGCGAATCGAGCACTTCCTTGATCACATTGCGCATCGAGGCATGCAGCGCCGCATCCAGCGGCGCCAGCGTCGCATTGTCTTCGATGAAGTCGCCCAGCTGCGAATCGCCATCCTCGCCCATCGGCGTTTCCATCGAAATCGGCTCTTTCGCGATCTTCATGATCTCGCGAACCTTGTTCTCCGGCATTTCCATCTTCAAGGCCAGGGTCGCCAGGTCCGGCTCGCTGCCCGTTTCCTGCATGATTTGACGCGAAATGCGGTTCATCTTGTTGATCGTCTCGATCATGTGCACCGGCACGCGGATGGTGCGCGCCATGTCGGCGATCGAACGCGTGATGGCCTGGCGAATCCACCACGTGGCATACGTGGAGAACTTGTAGCCGCGGCGGTACTCGAACTTGTCGACCGCTTTCAACAGGCCGATATTGCCTTCCTGGATCAGATCGAGGAATTGCAGGCCACGGTTGATGTACTTCTTGGCAATCGAAATCACCAGACGCAAGTTGGCAACCGTCATTTCGCGCTTGGCGTGGCGCGCACGCTTTTCGCCGGCGGCCATCTGCTTGTTGATCTTGCGCAGGTCGGCCAGCGGCAGCGCCACGCGTGCCTGCAGGTCGATCATGCGCTGTTGCAGTTCCTTGATCGCCGGTACGTTACGGCTCAGCACCACGCTGTACGGATAAGCGCAGTCGACTTCGCGGTCGACCCAGGCCAGGTCGGTCTCGTTGCCCGGGAAGACCTTGATGAAGTGGGCGCGCGGCATGCCGCAGCGGTCCACGCAGATCGCCAGCACGGCTTTTTCGATATGGCGCACTTCATCCATCTGGCCGCGCAGGGTGTCGCACAGCTTCTCGACGACCTTGGCGGTGAAGCGGATGCCCAGCAGCTCGTTGGAAATAACTTCCTGCGCCTTGACGTAGTTCTTGGTGCCGTAGCCTTCCTTCTCGAAGGCCTTGGCCATCTTGTCGAATTCGACTTCGATGATCTTGAACTTGTCGAGCGCGTTCTTGCGCAGCTGGACCAGCTGTTCGGCCGAGAAACCGGCCGCGCCGCCATTGGCGTCGCCGTCTTCTTCCTCGACTTCTTCTTCCTCTTCCTCGTCATCTTCCGATGGCGCGGCGTGCACCACGGGCGCGGCCGGGGCCGAGCTCTCGTTGTGGTCGACGAAGCCATCGACCACTTCGTCGACCTTGAGGTCGTCGTTGGCGATCTTGTGCGACAGCGCGATGATTTCGGCGATCGTGGTCGGGCAAGCGGAAATGGCCTGGACCATGTCTTTCAGGCCGCCTTCGATACGCTTGGCGATTTCGATCTCGCCTTCGCGCGTGAGCAGCGCCACAGCACCCATTTCGCGCATGTACATGCGGACCGGGTCGGTGGTGCGGCCGAAGTCGGAATCGACCGTCGACAGCGCCGTGGCCGCAGCCGCTTCGACTTCATCGTCGCTGGTGGCAGTGGCGACCGTGTCGGTCAGCAGCATCATTTCGGCGTCGGGCGCGCGCTCGTAGACGGCAATGCCCATGTCGTTGAAGGTGGCGATAATGCCTTCGACCGCTTCCGGATCGATGATGTTTTCCGGCAGCTGATCGTTGATCTCCGCATAGGTCAGGTAGCCGCGCTCCTTGCCCATGTTGATCAGGTTCTTGATCTGCTGGCGGCGCCGTTCCATATCCGCTTCCGAGGCTTTCGGGTCGGCCGCCAGCATGCCGTTCACGCCGCCCTTGGCCTTGCGTTCCTTGGCTTTCGAAACGGCTTTCAGCTCGGCGCGTTCAACCGCGTTGAGCGCGGCGACTTCATCGTTCTCGGGCGTGAATTCGCTAGGCTTACGGCCACGGCGGCCCGGTACCTTGACCGATGGCAGCAGATAGCCGGAAGTATCGATCGCGGCCAGCGCGGCGGCGTCGGTGGTCTGGCTGACGGCCTGGCCGGCGGTCAGGATCATGGTCGGTTCCGGATCCATTTTCTTGACGGCGGTGCGCGCTTTCGGCGCCACTTTCATGCCCGGCACCAGCTCGGCGTGCACTTCGGCAGCCAGGTCGGGACGCACGGCCAGCTTGGAGCGCTTGCGCACGACAACAGGCACGGCGGCAGCGTCCGCAGGCGCGGAGTCGGCGGAGTACGATACTGGGTCCTGGACAACGTCCTGCAGGGTTTCGGCGGGCATGCCCACTTCGACCTGCTCGACCGGATCGGCGGCAGCCATCACCGCGGCCAGGCGCGAACCCTTCTTGACCACCGTGACCTTGGCCGCCGCTTCCGTTTCGAGGAAGTAGGAGGTCGCGGTTTTCGGTACAGCCAGTTGAGCGCTGCTTTTACGCGGCGCTTTGGTGGCGGTCAGGGTTAAGGTCTTAGCGGTGTTCTTCATTAAAACTCCAGTCAATAATCCACCCGAGCCCGGCGTACCGCGCTCGATGGAACGTGTATCAGGATGGCCCTAGCTAAGGGCGATGTAGCCGAATTGCAAGCACGACCGTATGCATCGATGGCCCTGGCGGGCGTGCCCCGTGCGGGGGTGCAGTGGTGCGTGTGCTATGATCAAAATGGCGCTGTGCATGGCGGAACGAAAAAAAGCCCGTGGCAAAACGGGCTTGAATCTATTTTCAGATGAAGAATAGAGGAGACAGTCACTATTATGCACCAATGCGAGATATCGCGATAATTGATATATCGAATACCAGATATAAGCCAGGAATATAATTCCTTGCCACACCGCCGGTGCCGTGACGCCCTCTTCCTACTGACTGAACCTTCTGCGCTTCGTCAACCCGCGCGCAGGGCAAGAGGTGGATCATACACGATTTCCGGGTCATCCGCACATCTGCGGATAGGTCCAAAGCGAATAAAATCCGCGCACGCGCCTATGGTCGCATGCTATCCTTCCGGTTCCAGCTCTTACAATGAAGTCAATGAATACAACTAGTCTTGCCGCCGAGTCCGCTGACGTTCCCGTCACCGCGCCAGCTCCAGCACCCGCGCAAAGCGCGCGCTCCCTGCTCAAGCAATTGCAACAACAGTTCCCCGCTTTCCGCGACTGCCTGCCGCTGGCCATCGGCATCGACAAGCAGCTGCTGGCGCGCGTTCCCGGCCTGGACCGCAAGACCATGCGCGCCGCGCTGGGCATCCACACGGGTTCCCTGCGCTACCTGCGCGCGATGGAAAAAGCCACGGTGCGTTACGACCTCGACGGCGTGGCCGGTGCGGAAGTGACTGACATCCACCGCACCCACGCCAAGGAAACGCTGCAGCAGCGCTTCAAGAAAGAAGCCGAGCGCAAGAAAGCCGAACGCGACGCCGCCCAGGCGGACGAAGCGAACCGCCTGCGCCAGGAAAAGCTGCTCCAGCTCGCCTCCAAGTTCTCGCGCAACGGTTGATTCCGGGCCCGATGATCACCGATCCGGACGCGCTGCTGCCGCCGTACGACGGCATCACGCTGGCCGACGTACGCATGGTCAAGTCCGACCAGGATGCGGCCGAGGCGCTGGCGGCGCTCTCTTCCACGGACGTGCTCGGCTTCGATACCGAATCGAAGCCGACCTTCCTCAAGGGAGAACAGTCGACCGGCCCGCATCTGGTGCAGCTGGCGACTGACGAAGTCGCTTACCTGTTCCAGATCGGCGCCACACCGGCGCTCGACGTGCTCAAGGCCGTGCTCGAATCGAAGTCCATCCTCAAGGTGGGTTTCGGCTTGAAGGATGACATCCTGCGCCTCCAAAGCAAGCTCGGCATCGACACCAACAACGTGCTCGACCTGTCGAACGCGCTGCGCAAGGGTGAGCGCAACAGCCTGGGCGCCAAGACTGCGGTGGCGCGCTTTTTCGGCCAGAAGCTGCAAAAATCCAAAAAGATCACCACCACCAACTGGTCCCTGCCGCGCCTGAGCGACAAGCAGATCCTGTACGCCGCGGACGATGCCCATGTGGCGCTGCGCGTGTACCGGCGCTGGCGTTCGGACCAGGCAAGGGCCAAAACCGCGCCCTGATCGCGGGCCCGCCGCGCGCGGGCCTTGGCATTACTTGTTCATTCCTTGCTCATTACTTGCCCCAGTTACTCACCTGGTAAGGGTCCTTCTCGCTCTTGGGAATGCGGCGCAGCGAGAGCGGCTCCACGATCGCCGTATAGGCATATTTCGGATTGACGACGTTGGCGTACGCGTGCGACAGCAAGATCAGCGGATCGCCCGACTCGTCGACCAGCACCTTGTCGGTCTGGTAGACGCACATCTCGCGCAAATCCAGATACTTATTGGTGTTCATGGTCCAGAAGTTCGGCGCCAGGCAGCGCAGCTCGACGCCGTTCACGGTACGCGCCTGGGTGTACTCGGTGGTTTCCTTGCCGCGCGGCGCAAAGGCCGGCCACTCGGGAATCTCCTCGACCGAGGTGACCTTGCCGTTATCGACCTGGGTCGACTTGCCGGCGTGACTGACCGAGACCGAGACCATCTTTTCGGACGGCAGCGTGTACACGCAACCGGTCTTGGGATCCATCGAGGATGCGTCCTCGCCGCCGAGCGATTCGGTCTTGACCACGGTCGAGCTGCCATTGGTAATCCGGGTCACGCGCCGGTGGCCATAGTTATCGGGCACCACCGGGAACGGCTTGACGGCCACCTTGAGCAGCTTGGCCACTTCGACGCACGGCAGGTAAGCGGCGTCATGCATCATCCTGATCAGCTGATTGGGCGGTTCGTCACGTTCGAGCAGCACCACTTCCCAGCTCTCGCCGCTGGCGGCCGAGGTGGACGCCACTGGCGCGTCCGGGCTGGTGGCGGCCGGCGCCGGCGTGGGCGACTTGCCGCACGCGGCAAGCAGGACGCACAGGAGAGAACGGATAACTTCAGGTAGCGGTTGCTCATGGGAAGATGGCATGCGGGACGAAAAGGCCCCGATTTTAGCGCACAATCATGCAAAAATCATAAGACCAGAAAAATTTCCGGTTTTCCTCAGCGCGCGCCCACGCGGGCCACCGCCTCGATTTCAACCAGGGTCTCCGGCGACGCCAGCGAAGCGACGCCGATCCCGGTCAGCGCCGGCCGCGCTGCGCCGAAGTACCTAGCCATCACAGGAACCAGTTTGTCCATGTGCTCGCCCAGCTCCCCTCTGACATACACACGCAGCTGCAGGAGTTGGTCAACCGACGAATTGGCCGCTTCCAGCACGGTCAGCAGGTTTTGCACCGCACTGTCGGCCTGCGCCTCGATGTCGCCGTGTTTTACCTGGTAATTGCTATCCCAGTCGACCTGTCCCGACACGAAGACAAGGCCACTGGCGGGGTCGACCGTGGCCTGGGACATGCCGAACGGCGCGCCGTCATACAAGGCTGCCGGATTGATGTGGTTGATGTGCATGAGCGACCTCACTGGACAATGAATGAGGTCGGAGTATGCTGGCGCGCTCGCGTCCGATCAATCGGGCGGCGCTTGTAAGCGATACAAGCGCCACCATGGTGAGCGATGCCCGCCGGCGCCTGGCATGGCATTCATGCGGCCAGCAAGTGCTTCACCCGCGCCAGCAGCCAGCGCATGAAGGGATCCTTGTTTGCGCTCGGATGGCAGGCCGCCACCACTTCATACCCCGGCGGGTATTTTTCGAGAGGGATGTCGAACAATCCTGCGGCCGGCAGCAGGCGTGAAGGCAGAAACGCCACCATGTCCGATTGCCTGAGGAATTCCTGCGCCATGAAAAAGGACGGCGCGGAGAGCACCACCTTGCGGCGCAAGCCCTGCCGCTCGAACCACGCGTCGGCCGACCCTTTAAAACTGCCGGTGCCGGGCGAGGTGATAAGGAAGTCGTACCCGACCAGTGTCGCCAGCGCCATGGGCGCGCCCGTCAGCATGGCGCTGTCGGCCGACACGCAGCGGTATTGTTCAATGAACAGCGGCTCCGACACCAGCCCGGCCGGCACGTAGCCATCGACGGTAAACGTCACGTCAATATCGCCCTGATGCATTTTCGCGGTCAGGTCATTGACCTCGATGTCCACGACGATGATGTTCACCCCCGGTGCGGACACGCGCAAATCGCGGATCAAGGCGGCCACGATGACTTTTTGCGTGTAATCGGTGGCGCAGATCGACAGCGTCCTGCTGATTGTGTCGGGCGTTACCGAATCAGGCAGCGGGATGGCGTGAAGCCGCACCAGCACCTGATGAATATGCGGCTCGATCAGGTTCGCGTACGGCGTCGCCAGCATGCCGTGCCCGGTCCGCACAAACAGCGGGTCACCCAGGATCTCCCTCAGTTTCTTCAACTGCAGGCTGATCGCCTGCTGCGACACGCCCAGGTGCTCCGCCGCCGCCGACAGCTTGCCGAGCTTGTACAAGGCATCCAGGATGCGTAAATGCGTGATGTCCAGCTTGTCGATCATGACCGATATTCCTGCCTCTATTGAATGGCACCGTCTGGCGCAGGTCCGCGCTGATCCGCTTTTTCGCCGCGCACTGCACCTGTCGTGCCCTGCCCCGACACGCTATCATGTTGTCACCGGTCACCTTATCAGAGAATCATCCATGCGAAACACCCTCACCAGCACAGTCGTGCTCGGCGCGCTTGCGTTCGCCGCCATGGCGGCGGCCCCGCTGAACGCGGCCGAGCGCCCCGCCGTGCTGCCGGATACCATGCAGCAGCGCCTGCTCGCCTGCGCCTCCTGCCACGCCAAGAAGAATGTCAACGACGCCTTCTTCCCGCGCATCTCCGGCAAGCCGGCCGGCTACCTGTACAACCAGCTGGTCAATTTCCGCGAGGGCCGGCGCCAGTTTCCGCTGATGAGCTACATGGTCGATTACCTGCCGGACGCCTACCTGCACCAGATCGCCGAACACTTCGCCAACGACCATTTGCCGCCGCTGCCGGCGCGCGCGGCCAACGTCGCGCCCGCCGTGCTCGCGCGCGGCCGCCAGCTCGCCATGCTGGGCGATCCCGCCATCAAGGTGCCGGCCTGCATCGCCTGCCACGGCGACAAGCTGACCGGCGTGACGCCATCGATTCCCGGGCTGGTCGGCTTGCCGCCCGATTATCTCAATGCCCAGTTCGGGGCCTGGCGCAACAAGACGCGCCGTGCCCACCAGCCCGATTGCATGGCCGTCATCACCGAACGTCTCGGCATGGACGACGTGGCCGCCGTGACCGCCTGGCTCGGCACCCAGCAGGCGGCGCCCGACGCCCGCCCCGCCAGCGCCATCGCGCGCCCCTTGCCGATCCAATGCGGCAGCGCCGCGGACTAAGCCAGGAACCGATTCATGAAAAACAAACTACTCATCAGCCTGGCGACGCTGAGCGCCGTGATCGGCGTTGCCGTGGCCATCGCCTGGCCGCGCCAGGACTTCATCGCCGCGTCGTCGCCGGCCGCCTTCGCGCCGAGCGCCGACAATATTGCACGCGGCGCCTACCTGGCCAAGGCGGGCGACTGCATGGCCTGCCACACGGTGCGCGGCGGCCCCGAATACGCTGGCGGGCGCGCGCTGGAAACGCCTTTCGGCAGCCTGGTCGCGCCCAACATCACCTCCGACCGCGCGACCGGCATCGGCGCCTGGAGCGCCGACGATTTCTGGAACGCGCTGCACAACGGCACATCGCGCGATGGCCGCCTGCTGTATCCGGCCTTCCCGTACACCAATTACACCAAGGTCAGCCGCGCCGACTCGGACGCGCTGTACGCCTTCATGCAAAGCATCCCCGCGCAAAAGGCACCGAACCAGCCGCACAGTCTCGCCTTCCCCTACAACCAGCAGATCATGCTGGCCGGCTGGCGCCTGCTGTATTTCAAACCGGGCGAATACGTGCCGGCCAGCACCCAGAACGCCCAGTGGAATCGCGGTGCCTACCTGGTCGAGGGACTCGGTCACTGCGCCGCCTGCCACAGCACGCGCAACAGTGTCGGGGCCAGCGAAGCAGGCCTGGCGGGCGGCCTGATCCCGATGATCGGCTGGTACGCCCCATCGCTGACCTCCGACGCCGAAGCCGGCCTGGGCAGCTGGGAAGTGCCGCACATCGTCGACCTGCTCAAGACCGGCGTCTCGCCGCGCGCGACCGTGTTCGGACCGATGGCCGAGGTGGTGCAGCGCAGCCTCCAGCATTTGAAAACCGAGGACGTGACGGCGATGGCGGTATATCTCAAGTCGCTGCCGGCCACGCCGGTGCCCGCAGTGGAGATATCGACCGATCCGCGCGTGGGCCAGGTGATTGGGGAGGGCAAGAAGCTGTATGAGGCGAGCTGTGTGGAATGCCACGGCGCGGACGGCAAGGGTTTGCCG
Organism: Massilia frigida; assembly: GCF_011682175.1. Classification (GTDB taxonomy): domain Bacteria; phylum Pseudomonadota; class Gammaproteobacteria; order Burkholderiales; family Burkholderiaceae_D; genus Telluria_A; species Telluria_A frigida. The sequence goes on along the minus strand of NZ_WHJG01000009.1, from coordinate 18,940 downwards.
CCGCACTACCCGCCGCTGGCCGGCAACCGCGCGCTGACGATGAAGGAAGCGGTCAACCCGATCCGCATCGTGCTCAACGGCGGTTTTGCGCCGGGCACGGCCGGCAATCCGCGCCCGTACGGCATGCCGCCCTACAGCCACAGCATGAACGACAATGAAGTGGCGGCCGTGGTGACTTATCTGCGCAGCAGCTGGGGCAACAAGGCGCCGCCAGTGACGGCGTCGGAGGTCAACAGGTATCGCAGCGCGCCGCTCGATTGAGTTGCGGCGGGGCATGCCATTCGCCGCACTCCGCATCGAACAAGCTGTCGTTGCGCAAGGCTTGCGCAATGTTTGCCCAAAACGGTGCGGCTCGCGTGCAGTGCTCAAAAAGGAGTAAGAGCACGATCCAGGAGAGCGGCAAGTGCGTCAAGCCGACAATTATATGCGGCGATGTTGGCATCGACCCATTCCGTGCGCCCAATCGGCTCCCAGCGAAGTTCGAAGCCAGCATTGATACCAATCAATTCAAACATCAACCGTTGCGCACGCCCATTTCCATCGCGAAACGGATGTATGACGTTGAGCTCACAGTAGTAGTGCGCCAACCGGGCGACGAAGTGCGCACGCGGCAAACCAATGAGATAGTTTTCTTGCTCAAGCTGCAGAAAGAGCTTGTCCGCCTCAGCCTCGATCCGGGTGACGTGCGCGAACCGTGTGCTGCCTTTGCTGATGTCGACCGTCCGAAGGTCGCCTGCCCAATCATAAATATCTTGAAAAAGATGGAAGTGAATTGCGCGCAGGGTCGGCAGGGAAATATCATCGAAATTCGGCTCGTACTGCTCGATGCGGGCTTGGGTCAGCTCGATTTCAGCGACTTCCAAGGCATCCTCATCGGTGATGCCGAGCTTATTGACCAGAACGCTAGATTTCGGATAACAATATTGAACGTCCTGGCCTACCCCGTACTTAGCTGACATTCTTCTTCGTGAGCGTCGCCGCCGTTGGTTCAACCACAGGTTTATTGGCGCTTAGCGGACGCTGAACCAAGCCTTCGAGGCGAAGGCTTGCCCGATAGTTTTCGGAGCGCAGCTTGAGGAAGACCTGCCGCTTCATTTCATTAGTCAACATTTCAATACTCCCGCGCGACAGCGATGCCGCTCGCAGACATTGTACCTGATGCCCTGTCTGCCGCCCTGCGCGGCGGGCAATATAAGCCATCGGCGCTATTTGCTCAGCCACACGATGTCGGGATTGCTGCTACCCATGGAGTGGCTGGCAGGCGAAGCGCGGCGGCAAGCGAAAAACGCGCGCGCCTTCTCCTCCTGGTTCGATCCACAGAACGGCAACCAGCCCTACGCAGCGTCCAGCATCCCGCTATAGCACGCGTCGGCAAACCCGATCCGGTCGGTGGTGGCATTGCGCGCATCCTCGACGCTGATCTTCTTCTCGCGCAGCAGGTTCACCAGCGCCGTGTTCATCGAATGGCAGCCCGCGTTGAACTTGCCGGTGCCGCCATCCATCAGCGAGCGCACTTCCGCCACGCGGCCGGATTCGATCATGCGCACCACTTCCGGATTCGAGCTCAGGCACTCGGTGGCCAGGTAATACCGCTCGCCGCCCAGCGATGGCAGCAAAGCCTGGCACAGCACGCCGCGCAGGGCACTGGCCAGGGCTTGCGCCTGCGCGTCTGAATTACCCAGCAGGCGCAGCATCTTCTGCAAACCCAGCTCGGTCGAGCGCGCATGCAGGGTCGCCAGCACCAGCGGACCCGATTCGGCCAGCGCCAGCGCTTCCTGCGCGGTCTGGGCATCGCGGATTTCGCCGATCACGATCACGTCCGGCCGCTCGCGCAGCGCGTCCAGCGCGCCGAGGTAATAGCTCTCGACGTCGCCGTCAAAGCCCACTTCGCGCTGGGTGATGATGCATTTACGCTGCGGTATCAGCGTTTCGACCGGATCTTCGATAGTGATGATGTGGCCCGAGCGCGTCTTGTTGATCTGGTCGATCATCGAGGCGATCGTGGTCGACTTGCCCTGGCAAGTGTCGCCGATGATCAGCACCAGCCCGCTGGTGAGCAGCGCAAAATCCTGCTCGGCCGCGCGCAGGCCCAGCTGGTTAAGCGGCAGCGGTTCGCGCGGAAAGCGCCGCACCACGCAGCCGAGCCGCTTCTTGCCCTGGAACGTGAAGCAGTTGGCGCGGATGCGCGCCGTGTGCAGGTCGATCGAGCGGTCGAAGGCGCGGTCGGAAATGCGCTCAGCCCAATCCGGCTCGATCACCTCGAAGAACTCTTCCAGCTCTTCCTTGGTGATCGGCGAGTCGGTCACCGCCACCAGCCCTTTCGGCTGGCGCAGCATCAGCGGACTGTTCTGGTGAATGATGATATCGCTGAAAATCAGCTTGGAATTGAGCAGGTGGAGAATCTGCTCGACCAGGGTGCCGAACACCGGATGGTCTTCATTCTCCACATAGGTCAGGGTACGGATTTGCGAGGACTGGTGATTTTCCATCTGGCTTTGGGCGTGGTCAATAGTGCCGATAATTATAAGACCAGTCCCCGCAAAAAATTGCATCATTGAAAGATAATTTTTCGGGGTGATGCCATTGGGCCCCGTTCCGTGTCACTCCAGCGCAACAGCGCGGCGCGCACCGGCCAGCCGCGCCAGTCCGAACGCCACCGATACCGCGATGACAGCCGCCAGCGCCGCCACCGGCGCCATCCCGGTGAGCCTGCCGTCGGCCGCCTCGCCCAGCTGCCAGCTGGTCACCAGCGCGGCCGCGCCGATGGCCACATCCTGCACCAGGCTTTGCAGCGACATGAAGCCAGCCCGCTCGTGCGGCGACGGCACCTGGCTGACGGTGGCCGCCATGGTCACGTTGCGCCCCGCATTGCCGGCCATGAACAGCACGAAGAACAGGATCGGCAACGCCGCGCCCAGCCCGAAAAACGGCGCCAGGCCCGCGCAGAAAGCGCTGGTGGCCAGCCCCGCCGCCAGCAGCGGGCCGGTGCGGTCGGCCAGCCGGCCAAGCAGCTGCACGCTCAAGAGCGCCACCACGCCGCCGGCAAAATACAGCATGCCCAGTTGCGCGCGCGGAAAGCCCATATTGAGCAGGAAGTACGCGGAAAAATGCGGGATCACCAGGAAGGCCGAGAACGCGCTGCCGGCCTGCAGCAGGATCGCCAGGCGCACCGTCGGCCGCGCCAGCAGGATGCGCGCCGAGACCTTCGCGCGCGCGTTCAGGTGCCCTTCCAGGGCCGGCAACAGGCACGCCATCGCCACCAGCACCAGCGCCGCCAGCGCCGCCACCATATAAAACGGCGCCTGCCAGCCGCCCGCGCGCGCCAGTTCCAGCCCGAGCGGCACGCCGGCGATCGCCGCCAGCGAAAAGCCCAGCATCACCTTGGCCATCGCCTTGCCGCGCTGTTCGGGCGGGGTCAGGTCGATCACGATAGCCATGCCGATCGCCACCGCCGGCCCGCCAAAGGCGCCGGTCAGCGCGCGCGCCACCATCAGTGCCGGCAAGCCGTGGCACAAGGTGCTCGCCAGCGTCGCCAGCGCCAGCAGGCCGAAGGTGAGCAGCAGCGCCGGTTTGCGGTCGAAGCGGTCAAGCAGGCGGAACGTCACCAGGCCAGAGAGCGCCGACGCCAGCGTGTAGGCCGCCGCCAGCCAGCCCAGGCGGTCGAGTGCAAAGCCATGCTCGCGCGCCAGGTCCGGCCCCAGCGGCAGCACCATCATGAAGTCGACCAGATACACGAACTGCAGCGCCGCGACCAGCAGGATTGCGCGGGACGGCTTAGACATCGCTCCCCTCCCGCAACGCCGCCACGCTCGCGCGCAGGGCCGCGCGCGCAGCGCGCAGCATGGCGGCCGTCTCGGCCCAGTCGACGCACGGGTCGGTCACCGAGCAGCCATAGCGCAGGGTGGACAGTTCGGCCGGGATGGCCTGGTTGCCGGCCTCGATGAAACTCTCGATCATCACCCCGGCCACGCTGCGGTTGCCCGCCAGGCGCTGGCGCACCACGTCGTCCAGCACGCGCGCCTGCAAGGTGTGGTTCTTGTTCGAGTTATCGTGTGCGCAGTCGATCACGATATTCGGCGGCAGGCCGCCCTTTTCCAGCGCCTGCCCGGCCAGCGCCACGCTGTGCGCATCGTAATTGGGACGCCCGCCGCCGCCGCGCAGCACCAGGTGGCCATATGGGTTGCCCGGCGTGCGGATCACGGCCGCGCGGCCATCGGCATCGATGCCGAGGAAGGCATGCGGATGCGAGCTCGATGCGATCGCGTTCACCGCCGTGTCGACCTTGCCGTCGGTGCCGTTCTTGAAGCCGACCGGCACGCCCAGGCCGGACGCCATTTCGCGGTGCGTCTGCGACTCCGTGGTGCGCGCGCCGATCGCGGCCCAGCTGATCAACTCTCCCACGTACTGCGGCGACACCGGGTCCAGCGTCTCGGTCGCCGCCGGCAAACCCAGTGCCGCCACATCGATCAGGAAGCGCCGCGCCAGCGCCAGGCCCTCGCCGATGCGAAACGATCCATCCATGCGCGGATCGTTGATCAGCCCCTTCCAGCCGACCCGCGTACGCGGCTTTTCAAAGTACACGCGCATGACCACGAACAGGGTGTCGGCCACTTCATCGGCCAGCGCCTTGAGGCGGCGCGCGTAATCGAGCCCCGCATGCAGGTCATGGATCGAACAGGGGCCGACCACCACCATCAGGCGCGGGTCGCGCCGGTCGAGGACATCGCGCACGCTCTGGCGCGCGGCGCCGATGAGCAACGCCGTGCTGTCCGGCAGCGGTAGCTGCGCGCGCAATTCGGCGGGCGACGGCAGCGCGCCGGGAATATCGTGCGAGAGCGGAGAGAGGTCGCGCTTCATGCGTGCCCGCCGCGGGTAGTGGCGTGGACGGCAAGGGCCGCCGCGGCATGCGGTGACAAGCCCGGTTGGCGGGCGGCGAGGTGCGGTACGGGCATGATAGGTCTTTTCAGGTGTGATGAACATTCGTCATCGTTGACAGGCGTGAAACTTGAGCATACCATAACAGCTAAATGCGAATCAATCTCATTTGCATTAATATTTATATTGTAAATGATTCTCATTATGATCTATAGTTCGGCCCCGCCTACCCGGCGAATCGCTCCGATTGCCCTCCTAACGCAAGGAATATTCACCATGAATGACAGACTGCACGGCCACTACCTGAGCCGTTCCAGCGCGGCCGACCTGTGCGCGCACTACGAAGCTGGCGCCACCCTGTTTTCGTCGCCCGGCCACACGCTGCTGGCCAGCGGCAAGCGCAGCATCCTGGCGCCGCAGTCCGGGTCCGCACTGGCCGGCGCCGCCAGCGCCCTGCTGCGCTGCGCGCGCCGCGACGGCAGCGCGCTGCCGGTGATGATCGGCGCCGTGCCCTTCCTGGCCGACGCAGCGGCGCACCTGTTCATTCCCGAGCACGTGATGATGGCGACCGGCCCGGCCAACCTGCCCGCCGCAACCCCGCAAGCGCCACCGGTGCGCGCCCGCTTCCCGCGCACCATCGCGTCCGTTCCCACCCAGGACCAGTACCAGCGCGCCGTGGCCCGGGCGGTCGAACGCATCCGCGCCGGCCAGCTTGAAAAAGTGGTGCTGTCGCGCTCACTGACCCTGGAAACCGAGATCGACCTGGCCGGCCTGCTGGCGCGCCTTGGCGCGCGCAACGCGCACGGCTACACCTTCGCCATCGACCTGGCGCCGGATGGCGACGGGCGCCGCACCCTGATCGGCGCCAGTCCCGAGCTGCTGCTCTCGCGCATTGGTGCCCGCGTGCGCTGCCACCCGCTGGCCGGCTCGATCCCGCGCAGCGCCGACCCGCATGAAGACCAGCGCCGCGCGCAAGGCCTGCTGCAGTCCCAAAAGGACCTGCACGAACACGCGCTGGTGGCCGACATGGTGGCCGACTCGCTGCGTCCTTACTGCCACTCGGTGAGCGTACCGGCCGTGCCATCACTGATCGCCACGCCCACCATGTGGCACCTGGGCAGCGAAGTGACGGCGCAACTGAACGAGCGCGATATGAGTTCGCTCGCGCTGGCGATGGCGCTGCATCCAACGCCAGCCGTCTGCGGCCACCCCGCCGCGCTGGCGCGCAGCTTCATCAACGAGGCCGAAGGTTTCGACCGTGGTTTCTTCGCCGGCCTGGTGGGCTGGATGGACGCCAACGGTGACGGCGAATGGGCCGTGACCCTGCGCTGCGCCGACGTCGGCGCCCACAGCGCCACCCTGTACGCCGGCGCCGGCATCGTCGCCGGATCGGACCCCGAACTCGAATTCCTCGAAACGTCCGGCAAGCTGCGCACCATGCTGCGCGCGATGGGCCTCGAAGCGGTGCTGGAGGAAGCGGCATGAGCAGTGACTATCTGCCCGGTTTCACCCCGTATCCCGACGACTTTGCGGCGCGCTATCGCGAAGCCGGCTACTGGACCGGTGAAACCTTCGGTTCTCTCCTGCGCGATCGCGCAACGCAACATCCCGACGGCATCGCCCTGGTCTGCGGCGCACGCCGCTGGAGCTACGCCGAACTTGACCTGCGCGCCGACCGCTTCGCCGCTGGCCTGGTCCGCCTCGGCATCGCCCCGCGCGACCGCGTGGTCGTGCAACTGCCCAACGTGGCCGAATTCTTTGTCGCCTGCTTCGCCCTGTTCCGCATCGGCGCGCTGCCCGTGTTTGCCCTGCCGGCGCACCGCCGCCACGAAATCGGCCATCTGTGCGCGTTTACCGGCGCCGCCGCCTACCTCATCGCCGACAGCGACGCCGGCTTCGACTACCGCACCCTGGCGCGCGAAGTTCCTGCCGTCCCGCGTGTCATCGTGCTCGGGGACGCCGCCGAATTCATTTCCTTCGATTCGCTGTATGACGACCCGATGCCGCTGGCCGGCCCGCAGCCGGGCGACGTGGCCTTCTTGCAGCTCTCCGGCGGCACCACCGGCCTGCCCAAGCTGATCCCGCGCACCCACGACGACTATTTATATAGTGTGCGCGCCAGCGCCGACATCTGCGAACTTGACCGCAGCAGCGTATATTTATGCGCCCTGCCGGTCGCGCACAATTTCCCAATGAGTTCCCCGGGCAGCTTCGGCGTGTTCCATGCGGGCGGCTGCGTGGTACTGGCGCGCCGGCCCACGCCCGACGACGCCTTCCCGCTGATCGACGCCGAAAGCGTGACCATCACCGCGCTGGTGCCGCCTCTGGCCATGGTCTGGCTGGACGCCGCCGGCGCCACCCGCCACAAGCTCGGTAGCCTGAAACTGCTGCAAGTCGGCGGCGCGCGCCTCTCGGCGGAGGCGGCCTGCCGCGTCAAGCCGGTGCTCGGCTGCGCCCTGCAACAGGTATTCGGCATGGCCGAAGGCCTGGTCAACTACACGCGTCCCGACGACTCGCCCGAACTGACCGCCAATACACAGGGCCGCCCGATCTCGCCAGCCGACGAAGTGCGCATCGTCGACGACGAAGACCGCGACCTGCCGGACGGCGAGATCGGCCACCTGCTCACGCGCGGCCCGTACACCATCCGCGGCTACTACAACGCCGAAGAACACAACGCGCGCTCCTTTACCAGCGACGGTTTCTACCGCACCGGCGACCTGGTGATGCGCCTGCCGTCCGGCCATCTGGTGGTCGAAGGACGCGCCAAGGACCAGATCAACCGTGGCGGCGACAAGGTCGCGGCCGAAGAAGTCGAAAACCACCTGCTGGCCCACCCCGCCGTGCACGACGCGGCGCTGGTGTCGATGCCCGACGCCTACCTGGGCGAGCGCAGTTGCGCCTTCATCGTCACGCGCGGCGCGCCGGTACGGGCGATTGAACTGACGCGCTTCCTGCGCGAACGCGGCGTGGCCCAGTACAAGATCCCCGACCGCATCGAATTCGTCGAGCGCTTCCCCACCACCGGCGTCGGCAAAGTTAACAAACGCCAGCTGCGCGAACAAATCGCCCAGTTGATCGGCACTCAATCACAAGATCGGCAAGTACCATGACCATTCCAAAAATCGCTTCCTACCCCATGCCAACGGCCATGCCGGACAACCGCGTCAGCTGGATGCCTGAACCGAAGCGCGCCGTGCTGCTGATTCACGACATGCAGGAATACTTCCTCGACTTTTACGACACCGCCGCCGCGCCGATTCCGGAGCTGATCGCCCACATCAAGCAGCTGCGCGATGCAGCCGATGCCGCCGGCGTACCGGTGGTCTACACCGCGCAGCCGGCCGAACAATCGGCCCAGGACCGTGGCCTGCTGACCGACTGGTGGGGCCCCGGCCTGACCGCGAAGCCCGAGCGCGCCCCGGTGGTGGCAAGCCTGGCGCCGCGCGCGCAGGACGTGGTCCTGACCAAATGGCGCTACAGCGCATTCGTGCGCAGCGACCTGCTGGCGCGCATGCGCGAACAGGGCCGCGACCAGCTGATCGTGTGCGGCGTGTACGCCCACATCGGCTGCCTGATGACCGCCGCCGACGCCTTCATGAGCGACATCCAGCCCTTCCTGGTGGGCGACGCGCTGGCCGACTTCTCGGCCGAACAGCACCAGATGGGCCTCGACTACGTGTCGCAGCGTTGCGGCGTGGTCGCCAGCACGGCCACCGTGACCGGCGCGCTCAAACCGGCAATCGCCTGGCACGCCACGCGCAGCGCCCTGCAAGCGGAAGTGGCCGAACTGCTGGCGGTACCGGCATCGGACCTGCTCCCGGACGACAACCTGCTCTTCGCCGGCCTCGATTCGATCCGTCTTATGAGCCTGATCGAACGCTGGCGCCGTGCCGGCATCGAAACCACGTTCGTCGAACTGGCCGAACGTCCGACCCTGGCCGACTGGTGGGAACTGCTCGACGCGCGCCGGGTGAACAAGTGAGCGGCGCACGGCTGGCGCTCACTAGCGCCCAATACGGCATCTGGCTCGGGCAGCAGCTCGACGCCGCCAGCCCCGCCTACTGGACGGCGGAAGCGGTTGAACTGAACGGCCCGCTGGACGCCGCCCACTTCGAGACCGCGCTGCGCCAGGCCGTGCGTGAATGCGACTGCCTGCACATGCGCTTTGCCAGCGACGGCGACGCGGTCTGGCAAACGCCCGATCCGCAAGAGGACTGGCCGTTCGCCCGCCACGACATGAGCGACGCCGAGGCCCGGCTGTGGATGCAGGCCGACTTGCAGCAGAGCGCCGACCTGGCGCGCGGCCCGCTGTTCGCCAGCGCGCTGCTGCAACTGGCGCCAGGCAAGGCGTTGTGGTACCTGCGCGCCCACCACATCGCCCTCGACGGCTTTGCCTATGCCATGCTGGCGCAGCGCGTGGCGGCCCTGTATTCGGCCCGCTGCGCCAATACCGATGCCCCGCCCGCGCGCGCCGGCAAGCTCGATCCGGTGGTGGCCGAAGATGCCGCCTACGTCGCCTCGCCCGCCTACGCACGCGACCGCGACTTCTGGATGGCGCGCATGGCCGATGCCGGCGCGCCGGCGATGCTGGCCCCACCGGCCACCGTCGCGCGCGGCGTGCGCCGTGTGCGCGGCGGCATCGCCACCAGCATCATCGAACGCTGCCAGGAAGTGGCCAGCGCCGCCGGCGTGGACTGGGCCGCCGTGCTGATCGCCGCCACCGGCGCCTGGCTGCGCCGCTACGCCAGCGCCGGCGACCTGACACTGGGCCTGCCGGTCATGGGCCGCCTTGGCTCGGTGGCGCTGACGATTCCCTGCATGGCGATGAACATCGTCCCGCTGCGCCTCACGCCGACACCGTCGCAATCGCTGGCAGATCTCGCGCGCGCGGTCGCCTCCGAGATGAAGGCGATCCGCCCGCACCAGCGCTACCGCTACGAACACCTGAAACACGACCTGGGCATGAGCGGCGGCACGCGCCGCCTGTTCGGCGCGGTCGTCAACCTGATGCCGTTCGACCGCCCGCCGGTATTCGGCCCGCTGCATGCGGTATCGCACCCGGTGTCGGCCGGTCCGGTCGAAGACCTGTCGATCACCATCGCCCCCGGCACGAACAGCCGCATCGACATCGAAGCCAATCCGGACGCCTACGACGAAGCCACCTTGCATGCGCTGCACCAGTCGCTGTTGACATCGCTGACAGCCCTGCTTGAACAGCCCGACGCGCTGCTTTCCGACATCCTCGGACAAGCGCCGCACGCCACGCCAGCCCTGCTGTCGGGCGGCGCATTGCCCACCGCGCCCACATCGGTGCTCGCCGCCCTGCTCACGCACGACGCGCACAAGACCGCGCTGATACACGGCGACGTCGAACTCAGTTATGCGGAACTGGTAACAGCCGTCCAGAACATGGCCGGCCGCCTGCGCGACGCCGGCGTTACCGAAGAAAGCCGGGTCGTGCTGCTGCTGCCGCGCGGCGTCGATACCGTCGTCGCCATGCTGGCCATCATGTGGGCCGGCGGCGGCTACGTGCCGCTCGACCCGGACGGCCCTGCCCTGCGCGTGGCCGCCGTGCTGGAAGACGTGAAGCCGACGCTGGTGGTCAGCCTGCGCAAATACGCCCTGCTGTTGCCAACGTCAATGCCGCTACTGTGCATCGACGAAGCCATGCCGTGTACACCGATGGCGGCTCCGCTGGCAGTCGCCGACAGCGCACTGGCGTACATCATCTACACCTCCGGTTCCACCGGCCGGCCAAACGGCGTGATGATCGAGCGCGCCGCGCTAGCCCACTTCGGCGCTGGCGCCAGCGCGCGCTACCAGGTCACGGCTGCCGACCGCGTGCTGCAGTTCGCCCCGCTGCATTTCGACGCCAGCGTCGAAGAGATTTTCCTCACCCTGGGCGCCGGCGCGACCCTGATCCTGCGCGACGATGCCATGCTCGAATCGCTGGAGCGCTTCATCGACGCCTGCGCGCGCCTGCGCATCAGCGTCCTCGATCTCCCGACTGCCTTCTGGCACGAACTCGCCTTCCACGTCGGCCAGCACGGCGCCCCGCTGCCCGACTGCCTGCGCCTGGTCATCATCGGCGGCGAGGCCGCGCTGGCCGAACGCGTGGCGCGCTGGCGCACGGCCGCGCCAAGCCATCTGGTGCTGCTCAATACCTATGGCCCGACCGAAGCCACCGTCATCTGCACCACCGCGCAACTGGCCGGCCCGGACGCCATCGCCTGGAGCGGCGATGCCGTGCCGATCGGCCGGCCATTGCCTGGCGTCGATATCGCCGTCTGCGCACCGCACGTGGTCGGTATCGGCGAAGAAGGAGAACTGTGCCTGATCGGCGCCGGCCTCGCGCGCGGCTACTTCGACCGCCAGGCCTTGAGCGCGCAGCGCTTTGTCACCCTGCCCGATGGCCGCCGCGCTTACCGCACCGGCGACCGGGTGGTGCTCGGCGAAGACGGCGAATTGCGCTATCTGGGCCGGCTCGACGATGAAGTCAAGATCAGCGGCCACCGGATCGACCCGACCGAGATCGAAGCGGCCCTGCTTCAGTATCCCGGCGTGCGTGAAGCGGCGGTCGTGTGCCAGCAGCAGGCCGACGGCGGCAAGCACCTGCGCGCTTTCGTGGCCACCGCCGGCAAACTCAATGCACCGGCCCTGCGCGCCTTTTTGGCCGAGCGCTTGCCGGCAGCGGCCGTGCCGTCCAATTACGCCAGCCTGGCGCGCCTGCCGCGCAACGCCAACGGCAAGATCGACCGCTCCGCACTACGCGCGCGTGAGCTGGAGGCCGCGCCAACCGCGCTCGGCGCCACCCCGCTCGAACAGTCGGTGATGTCGGTCTGGCGCGAGGTGCTCGGCGTGGAAGCGTTGACGCCAATGGACGACTTTTTCGCACTGGGCGGCAAATCGCTGCAAGCGATCCAGGTCGCCAACCGCCTCGGCGCGGCGCTCAAGCGCGAAGTCGCGGTATCGGCCCTGTTCCGCCACCGCACCGTGGCCGCGCTGGCGCATTCGCTCGGCACCGTCGGCCATGCGCCGCCGGCCGCCGCCGCTGGGGGCGAGTTCGCGCCGCTGCTGACCATCCAGCGCGGCAGCGGCCCGGCCCTGTTCTGCGTGCATCCGGCCGAAGGCCTGTCGTGGTGCTATCTGGGCCTGGCCGCCTACCTGCCGCACACACCCATCTACGGCTTGCAGGCGCGCGGCATGAGCGGCACGCCGCCGGCCGATATCGACATGCAGCTCGACGACTACCTTGCCCTCGTGCGCGGTGCCCAGCCGCACGGGCCGTACCGCCTGATCGGCTGGTCCTCCGGCGGCGGCCTCGCCCACGCGCTGGCCGCTCGCCTGCAAGCCGCCGGCGAAACGGTATCGCTGCTGGCGATGATGGACTCCTACCCAAGCGACATCTGGGAAGGCAAACCGGAAGCCGACGAACGCGACGCCCTGATCGCGATGCTCGACGTGATCGGCGCAACATCGCTCGACGCCGATGGCCAGCCGCTCCCGCGCGAGGCGCTGCTGGCCCAGTTCCGCCAGCCGGGCAGTTCGCTGGCCACGGCCGACGACGCCCACCTCGAACGCATCACCACCACCGCGCTGCTGTCGATGCGCCTGTACCGCCAGCTGCGCCATCCGCGCTACGAAGGCGACGTGCTGTTCTTCCACGCCAGCCGGCGCGGCCCGGACGCCCCCGACTGGAAAGGCTGGACGCCGTACGTGAACGGCCAGCTCGAACGCATCGACGTCGATTGCACCCATTCGTCCATGAGCCAGCCGGCGCCCCTCGGGCACATCGGCCGCGTGCTGGCCCAACGCATTCACCCGGAAGGCAGATCATGACCACTCCCAAACGCACACCGCCAAGGATGCTGTACGTGCGCCGCACCTTGCAACTGACTGCGCTGATGCGCCGCATTACGCTGGCCGGCGAGGCGCTGGCAGGCTTTCCGGAGAACAGCGACGGTGCCCACATCAAGCTGCTGCTGGCGCGCGACGGCCAGCGCGAGCCGGTGCTGCCGACGCTCGGTCCCGATGGCCCGGTGTGGCCGCCGGCCGACATCCGCCCCATCGCGCGCACCTACACGGTGGCGCGCTACGACCCCGAAGCGGGCGAACTCGATGTGGACCTGGTACTGCACGGCGACGACGGCCCCGCATCGCGCTGGGCCGTCGTCGCACAGCCGGGCGACGCCATCGGCGTGGCCGGTCCGGGCGGACCGCCGCGCTTCGTACCATCCGCCGACTACCACCTGATGATCGGCGACCCGAGCGCGCTGGCCGCGATTGCCGCCGCACTGCGCGGCGTGCCCCGCAAGGCGCGCGGTACCGTGCTGATTGAAGTTCCCGACCACTCCGAAGTCCAGGCGCTGCCCTACCCCGCCGGCTTTGCGGTGCACTGGCTGTCGCGCCGGGGCGCCCGTCCCGGCACCAGCACCTTGCTGCTCGACGCGGTCAAGGCAATGGCATGGCCGCCGGGCCGGGTGTCGGTCACGCTGGCGGGCGAAAGCAACCAGCTGCTGGCCGTGCGCGACTTCTTGCTGTCCGTGCGCGGCGTGGCCCGCGCCGACATGTACGCCGTCCCGTACTGGAAAGACGAACACACCGAAGAGGCGTACCACGCCGAACGCCATCGCATCATGGATGAACTGGAAGAAGCCGCAACATGAATACACGCTCGCCAAAACAATTTGAAGGCAAGGTCGCGCTGGTCACGGGCGGGGCGCAGGGCATCGGCGCGGCCGTGGCACGCCAGCTTGCGCGCGAGGGCGCGGCGGTAGCGGTGCTGGACGTAAAGGCCAGTGCGGTCGAGGACATGGCGGCGACGCTGCGCGCCAGCGGCACCGACGCCATCGGCATCGCGGTCGATGTCACTGACAGCGTAGCCGTGAACGAGGCGGTGGCGCGCGTGCGGCGCGAGCTCGGTGAGATCGATGTGCTGGTCAACGTGGCCGGCATCCTGCGCATGGGGTCCATCCTGGACTATAGCGATGCGGATTGGGAGCAGACGTTTGCCGTCAACGCCGGCGGCGTGTTTCGCCTGTGCCGCGCGGTGGCGGCAGGCATGGTGGAACGCAAGCGCGGCGCCATCGTGACGGTGGCATCGAATGCGTCGACGGTGCCGCGCATGCAGATGGGGGCGTACGCGGCGTCGAAAGCAGCATCCACGCAGTTCATGCGCTGTCTTGGACTGGAACTGGCGCCGTACGGGATTCGCTGCAATGTGGTCTCGCCAGGGTCGACCGATACGGAGATGCAGCGCCAGCTATGGAATGGGACTGATGGGTCGCAGGGGGTGATCGGCGGGTCGCTGGAGACGTTCCGGCTGGGGATTCCGCTAAAACGGATCGCGACACCGGACGATATTGCTGATGCGGTGCTGTACTTGGCGTCCGACAGTGCGCGGCACATCACCATGCATGATTTGCGCATCGATGGTGGAGCGACGCTGGGCGGATAACGCGAAGGGCGTTCTTTACCTGTCGTTATCGCGACCTGACATGAACCATTTTCAGTCTTCTTTTGGCGGCTTTGAATGCGGCGCGACGGGCTCAACGCCCTCCCCGGACAACATTTCCGACAGTTCCTCTGAGGAAAGCCGCTTCATTTTCTCTTCAAGCTTTCGGTCGTACTTTCGGTCGTTCGGGTCGCGCTGTTTGTGTGCCTTGCGGGCATACTGCTGAACAAATCGGCCTAGTTCGCCCGCTAGTCGAGATTTTGTGCGTTTTGGAAGCATGAGTACAAGGCCGAGGATTCGCCGCTGCAGTCCGCAGACCGACGCGCCAAGCTGATCCCGGTCTTTCGCATCATCAGCTGGCGTCTATTTTTCTCGACCATGCTCAACCGCACATACCCAGACGCCAAGCCTGGACTGGCACTGACACGCGCAGACATTGAGCTCCTTGATCACTTGGCAAGAGACGGCAAGAGATCTCGCAAGGCGTTTCCACTTTCCCGCTATCCAGAGAAAATTGCGCAGCTTGGCGGCTATCTCGCGCGGACCAACGATCCGTCACCCGGCAACAGCGTGATGTGGCGCGGGATGCGCCGATTGGCAGACAGGCAGTTCGGCTTCAACCTGGCCTCGGAAAGATATGGGCCACTGCAAGCGTGGCCGGACGCTGACGTTGGACCTGCAACGGCGTGCGCAGCTTGGCGGCCAGGATGTCGATCACCCCGGCCATCAGGCTATCCCTCAGTTCGGCCTTGCCGCCGGAGCTGACGCCAGGCAGCCAATAGAGGTAGTCCAGCAGGCGCATGGGCGGTATTGGCATGGCAGGTGACAGCCATTATTCGCTGCTTGTAGTTTTTTGCCAACGAATAGCAAGAGGCGGCCTCAGCATCTGACAAGTGTCAGAAAATATTTAAATATTTGTTAACGGTGCGATATTGTTAACAAGCAAATCCGCCGCAGGGCGGTATGAGCCCCGCGCTTGCTGCGGCCAGTACAGCCCAGGACACCGAAACGTGACCATGGCAACAGGGCTTGCCATGGTTTTCTTTGCGATTGACCAATAGGGGAGACCTTCATGCGTGTTCGGGGCACATTGGGATATGGACTTCACCAGCTTGAGTCGAGCCGCCTGGCTCGGCTCGTTGGCGTCGGGGCATTCTGTTTGTTCGGCGTTTTAGGTTTGGCTGTGAACGAAGCCAAAGCCGACACCAAGGGCAAGGTGTTGTACGGAAAGCTGACATATGACCGGGTACCCTCCACGCTGGAGGACGGGCTTGACTACAGCGCGCTTGTGCACAAGCCCATTCGCAACGTGCGGGTGGTGCTGGTTGAATACAGCAAAGAGGGCGGCACCAACAGGGAACTCGCGGCCACCATCTCAGGGGAAGATGGTAGCTACAGCTTACCGGTTCCCGATCTGGTCACGCGGGTCAGGGTCCGGGCGTTCGCCGAGACGAGCAATCCGCCATTGCGGGTTCAGGACAACACCAACGGCAACGCCTTGTACACGCTGGAGTCTGCTGCAATTACGACCACCGCAGCGGTCACGGTCAAGGACCTGAACGCAGGCAGCGGCTGGGGAGGGTCGTCCTACACGGGCGCGCGTGCGGCTGCACCGTTTGCCAGCCTCGACACGCTCTACGCGACGGCACGCGCTTTCATGGCGGTGCGGCCCCAGGCGAATTTTCCTTTGCTGCCAATTAACTGGAGCGTCAACAATCGCCCGGAACCTGGCGATAGTGCTTTGGGCCAGATCAACACGTCGCACTACAACAGTCGCGTGGGCGGCATCTTCATCCTCGGCAAGGCGGATGTGGATACCGACGAATACGATGCCCATGTCATGGTGCATGAATGGGGTCATTACTTTGAAGACAAGCTGGCTCGCTCGGACAGCATCGGTGGCACTCACGGCTCTGGCGACATCGTCGATCCACGGCTTGCCTTTGGCGAAGGGTTTGGAAATGCGCTGAGCGCGATGATCCTTTTTCCGGACGCGAAGTACAGGGATACCGGAGGAGTCGGCCAGGCCCTGACGACGCTGATCATCGACATGAAAACCAACGACTCCGACGATCCGAAGCCGGGTTGGTTCTCCGAAGCGTCGGTGCAATCCGTGCTGTATGACTTTTTCGACCCGGCCAATGAGTCGTTTGACAACGTGGCGCTTGGACTGGGACCCATCTATGACATCATGACGGGGGGGCAGAAGAGTAGCCCGGCTGTGACTTCCATTTTTTCGTTCACCAGCGCCTTGAAAGCAGTCCCCGGCACCCCGGCCTCCACGATGGCGGCCATCGACAGCCTGACCTCGACGTCGGGTATCGACCCGATTCAAGACGCGTTTGGGACCGGCGAGACCCACAACGGCGGCAATGCGGCGAACCTGCCGCTTTTCCGGCAGATGACGGTGGACGGCGATAGCCTGACCCTGACGTTCCTGGCCGATGTGGACAACATCAACAGGCTTGGAGCGAACCGCTACATCAGGTTCACCAGCCCTACCGCAGGTCCGATCCAGGTCATCGGGACCTCGATCAACGACATCGGGCTCACGCTGCTCGAAGACGGCAAGAAGATCGCCGTCGCCGACATCGACACCACCGGAACCGAGCAGCTCTCGTTCCTTGCCAAGGCGAACAAGGTGTACGTCCTCACGGTCCAAGGCTTCGTTACCAAATCGAGCGGCCAATACACCGCGTCGGTTAGCATCGCAAGCGGTGAGAGCGCGGGCAAGGCCACGATTGTCAATCGAAAAACCAAAGCGGTCCGCTAAAGCGTTCCCCGCCTACCTAAGGATGCCATCATGCAAGTGAAAATTTCAACGCTGGCGGCGGCGCTCGCCGTCGGACTGATCACCTCATTCACGGCCGCGGCCGTCCAGGCCAAGCCACAGGCGCCCGTAGAAATCGTCGGAACGGTGCGAGCGCAACAAGCCACGCTGAAGATCGCCTTCGAGTCGGCTGCGCAGCAGGTCAATGTCCGGGTCTACGGCGTGGATGGCCTGACCGTGATTGGAACCGAGTCACCCGTCATCGGCGGGACGTTCGCCGCCGGCCAGGTGATGACGCTGCTTGTC
This sequence comes from Massilia frigida, assembly GCF_011682175.1. Taxonomy (GTDB): domain Bacteria; phylum Pseudomonadota; class Gammaproteobacteria; order Burkholderiales; family Burkholderiaceae_D; genus Telluria_A; species Telluria_A frigida. The sequence continues at coordinate 1,532 of NZ_WHJG01000009.1, read as the reverse complement.
AACTACAAGCCAGGAGCGGGCACGAGCAATCTGGCGGTGCAGGTCGATGGTCAGTTTGACGGCAAACGGCGTTCGACGATTTCGTCGTTCACCGTGCAAGACGGCCAGGCTACCAGATCCAGCGCCGACAGCAGCACGGCGCCGGCCATATCGGTCGACGGCCGAGGCCGGCGGATTGCCATCCTGCCAGCCCAAACCAAATAGCAACGTGCCGGCAAGACCGGCGCTCTTTACAAGCGCTGCGGTCTTGCTTGAGCTTTCGCCCTCCCACCCAATGACTTAGCAACTATCAAAAAGGAATGACCATGTTTCTGAAATCGACACTGCTCGCCCTGGCCTTTTGTGCCTTTGCATCGACCGCCCAGGCTGATTCCATCCACACCATCACCGGCGACACGACTGGTGCCGCCATCTTCAATCGACCGGTCGAGGACCTTTCCGGCTTGTCGGAAATCGGCACGGATGTCAGCTTCAACCAATTCAGCTTCACGGTGTCCGCAGCGGGCCAGTACTCGTTCTTGACGACGGCGGCTTTCGACTCGTTCGTTTTCCTTTACAGCCCGAGCTTCAATTCCAGCTCGTCGCTGACGAACGCCCTGATCGGTAACGACGATCTTCTTGGTACGACCACATCGGGCTTCGTGACCCACCTGGACGCCAACACGTCTTACGTACTGGTGATTACCGGTTTTGAAGGCTTCGAGTATGGCAAGCACAGCACGACCATTGGCGGACCCGGCGCCATCACCATCAGCGCCGTTCCCGAACCCGAGGCCTATGCGCTGTTGGCACTTGGCTTGGGCGTGGTGGGCTTGGCACGCCGTCGTGCGACGTCCCTGAAGACAGCCTGAACGGAACTTGCGAGCTGCGCGCGCAGTGACCATGACAGGGCAAGCAAGTACCTGAATGCCGTGGTCGGCTTTGCATCGGCATGCATGACGAGCCAATAACAAAGCCTAAGCGAGTGCTTCACTGAAAGGGTCGGCTCGGCGCCGTCTTGCATCGGGCGTCGAGTCGCACGACGATAGCGTCACGCCGCCGGAAAGCGGCGTGTAGTTAGGCGGATGCCAGCACGTGGTTTGGTCTTGGATGGCGGCGACATCCCTTCGTTTGATTGCTTCCGTGATCCTGTCGACAAAGGCCTCTAGCCATGTAAATGCCGTCCCATCCTGTTCTGCTGGGTCCCAGCCCCGCTTAACGAGCCACTGGTCGGTCAAGGCTGCCTCTGTTGGGAAGCGCGCGAATATGACGGACGAGGCGATTTTCGTTTTCGTACAAATTCATGCAGAGGTCCGAACCTTTTAAAGGTCTGATTAACGCTAGGAAGGTTACTTGGGCCAGCTTTTACCGGTTGCTTGCCGATTTTACTCTTCGGTCCAGGGGTACCTATCGATCGGTCCGCTCGCGTTAAGGGTTGTCCGATGCCGGCCGCCGTCACAGACTCAAACTGATGCACGCAAGCGTCTCCGGCCGGCGTTGGGCAAGCCGCGAAGGAGGAAACCGCGGGATGTGTCGTTGTCGTCAAGCTGTGC
>NZ_WHJG01000099.1 GCF_011682175.1 Massilia frigida | reverse complement strand
CCATCAGTTGCATAGCGGCTGAATAGTAAGCGATCCATCAACCCCAGGCTGTTCAGGAAGTCACGCCGCTGGTTAAATCGGGGGTATGCAAATCCTTCATATTCCACGGCAGCAGCGCCGCGACGTCATCCACGGTTTTCGCCGCTGGCAAGTCGCGCAGCACCCGGCGCAGCCATGTGTAAGGCTCCAGGCCATTCGCTTTGGCCGTCTCCAGCAGCGAGTAAATAACCGCACTCGCATTAGCTCCAGCTACCGTGTCGCTAAACAGCCATGCCTTGCGGCCCACCACGAATGGACGAATCGCGTTCTCGCATCTGTTGTTATCGATCGGCAGGTCACCGCGCTCGGTGTAACGTGTCAGGCGACTCCAGTAGTCGCGCATGTACGACAGTGCCTTGCCCAGCGCGCTCTTCGGCGTCACGCCTGGCAAGGATTTGTCCAGCCACGCCTTCAGCGCCGCGAGCGCCGGCACGCTGTGCGTCTGCCGCGCCAGCAGGCGCTCCGCGTCGCTGGCGTCCTTGCAGTCGCGCTCAATGCTATACAGTTTGCCGATCATGGCGACCGCCTCGTCTGCCAGACCGCGCCGCCCCTTAGGCTGGACTTTCACGGCCTCGACGAAACGTCGGCGCACGTGCGCCCAGCACGCCATGTGCTCAATGCCGTCAGTGCGCGCAAGCTGGTTATAGCCATCGTAGCCGTCGGTCATCAAGAAGCCACGATAGTCGTGCAACAGGCGCATCGGCACCTGGGCCCCGCGGCCCGGATCGTAGTCGAACAGCACCACCGGCTGGCCCGGTGGTCCGCCCGTCTGCACCCACATATAGCTGTTCGACGTTGGCTGCTTCCCAAGCGCCTTGAGTACCTGCACCACCGTCTCGTCAACGTGGATAAAGGGTGACTCAAGCAGCGCATCGCGCATCAGGTTGTGCAGCGGTTGGAGCAACCGGCCGGCGCCGATCACCCAGCGCGCCAACGTCTGGCGGGGCACGGTCACGCCATGGCGGTCGAGCACGTATTCAAAGCGGTACAGCGGCAGGCCATCAATGAACTTGACGATCAGCAGCATGGCGAGGAAGTCGGCGCTGGCGTTGCTCTTGGGAAGAGGCTGCGGTGGCAGCGGCGCCGTTACCGGCGCGTGCTCGCTGCCGGGGCAGCCGTAGCGCTTACGAATGTGGCGCAACACGCGCACCTGCATCGGTACGATGTCGAGCTGTTCGCTAACGTCCTGCCCGATCTCGACCATCGGGGTGCCACACGGACAGGTGCGTTCAGCAGCGGGGACGTCGTGGACCACGTCGACGCGCTGCAACTCCGATGGTAACGGCGCGCGCTTGCCACGCGCCGGCTTGGATGCGGGTTTGCCCTTGCCCGGCTCCAACTCGGTTGGCAACGGCGCAACGTCCTGTATCTCGGTGCTGTCGGCGGCGAGCGTCTCGGCCTCGTCGAACAAACGCCCCTGGTTCGCCGACTGCTCCGAGCTGGCGCCAAACATGCGGTAGCGCGCCAGGATGAACTGTTCGAGCATGTGCTGCATGTGGTTTAGCGCCTGCGTCTTGACATCATTGTGCGAGGCGATGACCGCGTGCAGCAGGGCCGTTAAGGAGGCTGCGTCGGTGGGCAAAACGGGCGGCAACACCAGCTCCGGGAGCTGGTAGCGCGGGGGTAAAATGGAAGGTTTTGCGACGGCTTCTGGCATGCACTATTTTACCAAATCCCCCTATGAAACGGAACCGAAATGCAAGGTTTTATGAGGAGCATTTCGCCATAAATCGAAGCCTTCCAACAGCCATTCAAACTGCTGTATCGTCACCGTTTGGGTGGCTCCGTCGGCCTCACGCGGCCATGCAAATTTTTCCGCCTCAAGACGCTTGAGCCAAAGGCAGAAACCGTTGCGATGCCAGTACAAGACCTTGATCTTGTTGCGATGCCGGTTGACGAACACGTACAACGCGCTTCCGAAAGGATCGAGCTTTAGTTCCTGCTCAACCAGCGCTGACAGTCCATCAATCGACTTCCTGAAGTCGACCGGATCGCGGCACAGATAGACCTGTTCGATACGACAGCCGGGGTGCATCAGCGCGCTCCCGGGTGTGACTGCTCCAGCGCCGCCAGCCAGACCGGTGCCGGCAGCGCGGCCATCTCGAGGCGCAGCCCCGACGGCAAAATCAGTGTGCAAGCGGCCGATGGCGGCGCGGCCTGTGCAATGCGAACGGCGACGAATTTGCCGTGTACCGCCGATGCTGCCTTGCCGTCCACTGTCAGCAACTTCTGGCGCCAGTAGTACAGCGATGCCAGCGACAGACCATGACGCTTCGCGTAGACAGTCACCGCGACGCCTTCCTGCCGAATCGCGGCAACGTGCTTCTCCCAAAAAACGGTCGTGTTTTCCATGCTTGCTCCGGTATCAAATCGAAGTAGCAAGAATGCGGAAATTCGGATTAGCCAGCAAGTCTGGGGTTTATGGAGCGCTTACACTCGACCCACTAAGCACACGCGTGAGGTCAACGTCCCGTAGTTCGTAAACGAGACCCTGCCGATGT
>NZ_WHJG01000098.1 GCF_011682175.1 Massilia frigida | reverse complement strand
AATGGGATATCTACGGCGGCAAGCGGGGCGAAATCGTTAAAGATGTTTCGTATGACCTCGGCGTTCTGAGCTATGTCTATCCGTCCAATGCATTGCCGGTGAGCGCCAATACCACTGAAATCTATGGGCAGGTCGGCTACGGTCCGGCCTATCTGAAATACTCGCACTCGGTGACCAACCTTTTTGGTTTCGCGGATAGCAAAAACAGCGGCTATTTCGACCTCGGCGCCAATATGGACGTTTCAGCCGGATTCACCGTCAACTTGCACGTCGGTCATCAAACGGTGAAGAACAACTCGATTTTCAATTACACCGACTGGAAAGTCGGCGTTACCAAGGATTTCGGTGTTGCGACCGGGAGTCTGGCCGTGATCGGTACAAATTCAGACAACTACGTGGGACCGCTGCCCGAAAACAAAAATCTCGGGAAAAATTCGCTCATTCTTTCAGTCAGCAAGACATTTTGATTTGAAATGATCCATCAAGGCGTTGGCGCCATTGCAATCACGACCGTGATAAATTGCGATAGCGCGCGCCTTAAAATTCTACCCACTTGTCTGGGCCGTCGCTTGCCTTCGTCGACGTAGTCTTAGCAGTGTTACTTGTAAGTTTTCTAGTCGCCGGACTTGCTTTCATCCGATTACCTGATTGCGGCGCGGCAGCAACGGTTCTCCGTGCCGTCGGTGCGGGTACGGACTGCAACTGGAATGCGCTATCGGACAACTTGAACACGCTGACGACTTGCGACAGGCTTTCTGTCTGGTTCTGCATGCTCTCTGCCGCCGCGGCCGCCTCCTCGACCAAGGCGGCATTCTGCTGGGTGACGTGATCCATTTGGATGATCGCCTGGTTGATTTGGTCGATGCCGCTGGTTTGCTCTTGGCTAGCCGCTGCGATTTCGCTAATGATATCGGATACGCGTTTTACGCTGGCGACCACTTCATCCATCGTCGCGCCTGCCTGATTGACCAGTTTGGTGCCTGCGTCGACTTTTTCAACCGAGTCGCCGATCAAGGCCTTAATCTCCTTCGCGGCACCGGCCGAACGTTGCGCCAGATTGCGCACTTCCGATGCTACGACCGCAAAGCCTCGCCCTTGCTCGCCGGCGCGCGCTGCTTCGACAGCCGCATTCAGCGCTAGAATATTGGTTTGAAACGCGATGCCGTCGATGACACCGATGATGTCAACGATTTTCTTCGACGAAGCGTTGATTGAGCCCATCGTCGCGACCACTTGCGATACCTCGGCGCCGCCCCGCAACGCCACTTCGGAGGCCGTCACTGCCAGCCCGCGCGCCTGGTTCGCGTTGTCTGCATTCTGCTTCACCGTGGAAGTCAGCTCTTCCATCGAGGACGCGGTTTCTTCTAGAGAGGATGCTTGTGTTTCAGTTCTGGATGACAGGTCCATATTGCCCGATGCGATTTGCCGCGATGTGTCTGAAATTGAATCGGTGCCGGCACGCACCTCGCCGACGATCTTGGCCAAACTGCCATTCATGTCTTTCAAGGCCTGAAACAACAGACCGGTCTCATCCGTCGATTGCACCACGATGTTCTCGCTCAGGTCGCCCGACGCGACGGTTTGTGCGACCTGTACCGCTTGATTCAAGGGGCGCAAGATGCTACGAGAGATGAGGATAGCGACAACGACACTGACCGCCAGCGAAACCGCTAGAATTGCCAACAGTAGCAGGGTGGACGACTGAATGATGGCCTTGGCCTGGCTTTCGTCGTGTCCCGCACGCTTAATCGACATGTCCACTACCTGGTTGATCGCCGTGCGGTGCGTTTCGTAATACTGTTTCATCTTCACCATCGCCGCTGTTGCTGCCTCCTTTTCCTGCTTTTGGATTGCGGGTATGTATTCATTGAAGGTCACGGCATAGAACGCGGCCGCCGGCATGTGTGCTTGATTCAGCAAGGCGTCGTTCAGTGCGGTTTCCAGTTTTTGTTTTTGCCAATAGTCGTGACGGGTGTCGTATTCGCCTTTCAAGGCTTTCAGGCGCTCGATCAATTTGTCCTGATCTGCCTTTTCCGTCGCCTCGGACAGTTGTAGGGTCACCAGATAGGATTCGATGATGTATTCCGGAGGCGGCAGAATGTCGGCGATCAAATCCTTGCTTTCAACGATGCGATCGTAGATCGGGCCACTTACTTTCAGTTCATGTAAGGTTTTGAACGACCATGCCCCTGACACCGCAAAACCGATGACGAAAAGTGCGATCAACAGTACAAAGCGTGTCCGTATTTTCATATTTTGAAAATTCATGGTCTCTCCTTTTGACTTCAAATCAAGTATCTAAAATTCTTCCCGTTATCCGCCTCGGTGTTGTAAGCCGGAACCCCAGAAAATTCTGTCACCGCAACTTCAACCTGCAAGTGTCTTGATGCGCTCTGCAAGGCGCCCGAATGCTTCAGTCACATATTCCACCGCCTTCGGGTCTGCGCCTTGCGCATGTAAAGATCCTATGAAGCTTCCCAGATCGGCAAGCCATTGCCGATGTTGCTTGTTCAGCGCGTTGACTTGCGGCTGAAATACTTGTAGGTTGCCGCTGCCAAGAAACGCCTGGTAGCCGGACT
>NZ_WHJG01000097.1 GCF_011682175.1 Massilia frigida | reverse complement strand
TGCCGATCGGCGCAGCGCTGCCAGGGCGCGCCATCTACCTGCTCGATGCCGACATGAACCCGGTGCCGGTCGGGGCGGCGGGCGAGTTGTGCATCGGCGGCGAGCTGCTGGCGCGCGGCTACCATGGCCGTCCTGACCTGAGCGGGGAGCGCTTCGTTCCCGATCCGTTCGGCGCGCCCGGAGCGCGCATGTACCGCACTGGCGACCTGGCGCGCTGGAAGCCGGACGGCGTGATCGATTACCTGGGCCGGATCGACCACCAGGTCAAGATTCGTGGCTTCCGTATCGAGCTGCCGGAAATCGAGGCGTGCCTGCTCGGCCACCCCGCCGTGCGCGAGGCGCTTATCCTGGTGCGCGAAGACCGCCCCGGGGACAAGCGCCTGGTGGCCTACCTGACCGCGCACGGCGATGCGCCGGCCAGCGACACCCTGCGCCGCCACATCGCGGCGCAACTGCCCGACTACATGGTGCCATCGGCGTTCGTGCCGCTGGCCACCATGCCGATGAACCCGAACGGCAAGCTGGATCGCAAGGCCTTGCCGGCGCCGGTGTATGGCGCCGACAGCGAGCAGGCCGCGCCGCGCAATGCCTCCGAGGCCGCGCTTGTGCGCATCTGGTGCGAGGTGCTCGGCGTCGAACAGGCCGGCATCCACGACAATTTCTTCATGCTGGGCGGGCACTCGCTGCTGGCCACGCGCCTGGTGTCGCGCATCCGCGCCGAACTGCGGTGCGAGCTGCCGGTGCGGGCGCTGTTCGAGGCGCCGACGATTGCGCAGCTGGCCGAACGCGTGCTGCCGGCATCCGCAGCCGATCTGGCGCCGATTCCGGCCGTGCCGCGCGATGGCGCGCTGCCGCTGTCGTTCGCGCAGCAGCGCCTGTGGTTCCTGCACCAGCTCGAACCGCACAGCGCGGCCTACAACATGCCGGCCGCGATCCGCCTGGACGGCGATCTCGATGTGGCCGCCCTCAAGCAGTCGTTCGAGGCCATCGTCGCGCGTCACGAAACCCTGCGTACGACGTTCAGGGAAGAGGGCGGAGAAGCGGTGCAGGTCATTGCAGCGCGAGGCGATATCCCGATGGCGCTGGTCGATCTGTCGGGCGTGCCTGCCGCACAGCGCGAGACCGAAGCGATGCGCCTCGCGCAAGACGAAGCGGCCACGCCGTTCGATCTGCTGGCCGGTCCCCTGCTGCGACTGACACTGCTCAAGCTCGACCCCGCCCGGCACATTCTGCTGGCGAGCATGCACCATATCGTGTCGGACGGCTGGTCGATGTCCATCCTGACGCGCGAATTGAGCGCTTGCTATGCGGCCGCGCTGCAAGGCGCCACAGCGGCGCTGCTTCCCTTGAGCGTCCAGTATGGCGATTTCGCCAGCTGGCAGCGCATGCAGTTGGCGGGCGACGGCATGGCCGCGCAACTCGACTACTGGCGTACGCAGCTCGGCAGCGAGCACCCGGTGCTTGAGCTTCCGGCCGACCGTGCACGCCCGTCCGTACAAAGCGGCCGTGGCGCCCGTCACCGCTTCACGCTCGATGCCGGCTTGGTCGAGCCGCTGCGCGCGCTGTGCCACGAACAGGGGGCAAGCACGTTCATGGCCTTGCTCGCGGTCTTCCAGATCCTGCTTGCGCGCCTTTCCGGCCAGAGCGATATCCGGGTCGGTACGCCAATCGCCAATCGCCAGCGCGTCGAACTGGAAGGCTTGATCGGCTTTTTCGTCAACACGCAGGTGCTGCGCGCCGCATACGACGGCAAGCTGACGTTCGCGCACATGCTTGGCCGCGTCAAGGAGGCGGCGCTGGGCGCGCAGACCCACCAGGATTTGCCGTTCGAGCAGCTGGTGGAGGCAGTTCAGCCGGAACGCAGCCTGTCGCATGCGCCCCTGTTCCAGGTGATGTTCAACCTGATACAGTCCGACGCCGCCGCGCTGCCGGATCTGGCCGGCCTTGAGGTTCGCCCTTTGATCCGCAACGACAGCGTGACCCAGTTCGACCTGACGCTCGATATCGTTGCGCGCGATTCGGTCTTCGACGCGAGCTTCACCTACAGTACCGATCTGTTCGACGCCGCCACGATTGCACGTTTCGCCGATTATTACAGGAACTTGCTCGCTGCGGTTCTCGCCAGCCGGCAGACGCGTATCGGCCAGTTGCCGATGCTCGGCGCGGCTGAATTTCAGCGCGTGACGCGCGAGTGGAGCGTCGAAGCCGAACGCCACGCCGCCACTGCGCCGGTACACCAGCTGTTCGAGGCGCAGGCCGCTGCCACGCCCGACGCGATTGCGCTGGTATTCGACGAAACGGCGTTCAGCTACGCCGAGCTCAATGCGCGGGCGAACCGCGTCGCGCACCACCTGATCGGCGCGGGCGCCGGTGCCGACGCGCGCGTCGGCATCCGCATGCAACGCGCGCCGGCCATGGTCATCGCCATCCTCGCCACGCTCAAGGCCGGCGCGGCCTACGTCCCGCTCGACCCGAACTATCCGCAGGAGCGCCTCGCCTACATGGCCGACGATGCCGGCGTCGCGCTGCTGCTTGAGACGCTGCCCGACTGCGGCGGCCAGCCATCGCACAATCCCGGCGTGACGGTGCATCGCCAGCAGCTGGCCTACGTGATGTATACCTCCGGCTCGACCGGCAAGCCGAAGGGCGTTGGCATCACCCACGACGCCCTGGCGCGCCACACACGGGTCGCGCGCGATTTCTTCCGCCTCGACGCCGGCGAGCGCAT
>NZ_WHJG01000096.1 GCF_011682175.1 Massilia frigida | reverse complement strand
TTACGAAATACCAGTACGACGTAAAAACCGGCAATGTACTCATCAGGACTGAGCAGGCCACCACTGACCTGACGGGCGCGCAGGGAGTGAACGCGCCTCTGACGGGAAGCGTCCGGAAATGGGCATACACATACGATAAAGGGCAATTGACAACCGTGACCGGTCCGCGTAGCGACATCGTCGACGTCACCAAGTACGACTATGACTCGATGACAGGCGACCTGCTCACGGTAACGAACGCCGTCGGCAAAGCGACGACTTACGGGGGCTATGACGACCATGGCCGGGTTCACACGATTCGCGCGCCTGACGGCGTTACGACGGAGTTGGACTACACCGAGCGCGGATGGGTCAAGTCGAAAATCGTATCAAGCGGCGCGGACACACAGAAGCCTTCACTGAAGACCACGTACGCCTACACGCCTTCAGGTCAGATCGAGATGGTCACCTTCCCCGACAACAGCGTGACGAAGTACACCTACGATGCGGCACATCGGCTGACCTCCGTCGTCAGCGGTCGTGACGAGAGCGTCGAAAGCATCATTTATACACTCGACCTCACCGGCAACAGGATCAAGGAAGAAGTGCGCGACCACAAAGGCAACCTTGTGCGCCAGATTACCCGTACCTATGACAAAACCGGCCGTCTGACGAGCCAAACCGGAGCTGCACGATGACCCGCCGTATTTTCAGCCGTTTGACCTCCGGCGCATTGATTGTTGTGATGACGTATACCCCGCTGCTGGGTGCTTATACCGGCACCCTCGCATCGGCGCAGTCGGTGCCGGAAGCGGCCACCAGTTACAAGTACGACCCTGTCGGCAATCTGAAGGAAATTACCGACCCGCTGGGACGGGTGACGAACCTCACTTACGATCCACTCGACCGTGTAAAGCAGGTGGAACAGCCGCTCACCAACGGCGCACGCCCGACCATCAAGTATGGTTACGATGGCATTGACCAGGTGGCGACGGTGACCGATCCGCGCAACCTGGAGACGCGTTACTCCGTTGATGGACTGGGTAACCGCAGCGAGCTGGGAAGCCCCGACACGGGTCTCACCAAGTCGACCTACGATGCCGCCGGCAATCTGAAAACGCGCATGGACGGCCGCGGCAAAACCAATACCTATTTTTATGATGCGCTCAACCGCCTGACCCGGATCGACTATACGGGCACCATCGGCACCACGTTCGAGTACGACGGCGACGCGAAGCTGACGCCGACTGCGGCTGGCAAAATAACGCGGATGACGGATGAATCGGGATATACGACGTATACCTATGACGCATTCGGGCGGCTCGCGACCAAAGCCCAGACCACGACGGGCCTCGGGAGCTACACCAACACGCATACGCTTGGCTATGAGTACGATGCGGAAGGCCGGCTGGCGAGCGTGACCTACCCGAGCGGGAACCGCGTTAACTATGGCTACAACGGTGCGGGCCAGGTCAACAGCATCACGCTGAACCCGGTGAAAGCCGACGCTACCGGCACGAGCACCGAGAACATTGTTTTGCTGAACAATATCACCTACTCACCGTTTGGCGGAACCACCGGCTGGACATGGGGCAATAGCGTTCCAGCAAACCAGTACGCGCATGCGCGCACCTACGACCTTGATGGCCGGATCAGCAGCTATACTTTGGGAAGCCCTTCGGCGAACGGCGTTGTACGCACGCTCAATTACGATGCCGCCAGCCGCATCAAGGGATATACCCATACCGGCACAGGAACGGCGCCCAGTCCTGCCAGCCTGAACCAGACCTTCGGCTATGACGAGTTGAATCGCCTTACCAGCTACAACGGCATCGGCACCAGCCAGACCTACGCCTACGATGCCAGCGGTAACCGCATCAAGGCCGGGTTCGGAGCGAACAGCTACACGAACACCATCGACCCGCTCAGCAACAAGCTGAGCGCTGCCACCGGCCCGGGGCCGGCAAAGACAAATCTCTATAACGGCGCGGGTGATCTGATGACGGGTGGCACGCACGTCGTCACTTATAGCGGCCGGGGCCGCCCGTACAGGAACCAGAATGGTGCCGTCACCACCCACCAGCTGTTCAACGGCCTGGATCAGCGTGTATTCCAGACTTACGGCGGTGGTATATTCGTCTATGATGAACAAGGACAGCTGGTAGGTGAGTATAGTTATCTCAACGGCAAGGCGACGCGTGATACGGTGTACCTGGGCAACCTGCCGGTGGCAGTGCTGACGCAGACAGTGACGGGAACGGCACCTGCCCAAAGCACGGCGATTAACGTGTTCCATTTTCATCCGGATCATCTGGGAACGCCACGGATGATCACGCGCCCGCTCGACAACAAGATTGTCTGGCGCTGGGACAGCGGTGATCCGTTCGGGCTGACACCGCCCACCGAATATTTCAGCGGTTCAGGCACCTTTACATTTAATTTGCGGATGCCAGGCCAATATTTTGACAGGAGCACGAATCTGTTTTATAACCACCACCGCGAATACGATCCTCAAATCGGGCGCTACATTCAGTCAGATCCAATCGGACTGGCGGGCGGAATCAATACTTATGCATATGTTCGAGGAAATCCAGTTAGCTTTGTAGATCCATCCGGGTTGCGCCCTTTAACTGGCAGTGAAAAAGCCTGTTTGAGCCCGTATATTCCTCAAGTCGATCTTGATAATGCTGATATTCACGAGGGAGAAATGCCTTGGTATGTACCGAGCGACATGGACGGCATTACCAGAGGAAACGATATCTATTTTCGAGATGGTGCCTATCCGGCGGGAACGGCTGCTGGACTTGCAATCATGGCGCATGAACTTGTTCATGTTGGCCAATACCGCAACGGAATGAATGCAACAAACTATTTATGGTCAGTGAAAAGTGGCTATTCGTCGACCAGCAAATATGAGAAGCCTGCCTATGATATGACGGCCAGGGTGAAAAGCGATTTCAGCAAGCCTGAGGCTAATTGCGGGTGTGGAAAATGAAAAATCTTTGTTCGCTTATTTTAGGGAGCTGCATCTGGCTCTATGACGTTTTCGGTGAAACTTGACGACCGCCACGGTATCGCCTAATTGAAACCGACCGCTTCACGGCGGCCTGCAAGGGATTGACGGGTAAATGAGCGAGTTTGGACATGCGCAGATAGG
>NZ_WHJG01000095.1 GCF_011682175.1 Massilia frigida | reverse complement strand
AGGACCGCGTTGGCCCAGCTTCTGGTGCGTGATGACACCCTGTCCCAACTGGCGGCGCTCAAGCAGGACGCCAAAGACTTCGGTTGGCGTCAGATGATCCGCGAGCGCGAGAAGCGCGCCTTGCTGGGGGTGTAAGCCGGAACCGCCGAAATTTCCGACGTAAAACCTGACAGGGAAGGTTTCCGCACATTGCGTCAATCCGACATACTTTTCCGTACAAGTTTTGCCTGGGGCATAGGGTAATTTGCAACTAGCCGCCGCCAGTGCCGGAAAACACCTGTTTATCGACACTAGGACCAAGAGTGCGTATTCCACGCAAACTGGACACCTGTTCCGCCGCAAACTGGACAGTCATTCCAGCGCAAACTGGACACCTGTTCCATGTCAAACTGGACACCTTGGGCGTAACGGCGCGGGGTTGAGGTGTGGTTTTACTCCGGACTGGCCGAGCTTGTCAAATTTGCCCGCTTTTTCCGCAGCGAATCTCCTTTCAAGTTGAGTTGATGGGCGTTGTGGACCAGGCGGTCGAGGATGGCGTCGGCCAGGGTGGCATCGCCGATGGCGGCGTGCCAATGTTCAATCGGAAGCTGGCTGGTGACGATGGTCGAACCGCTGCCGTGACGGTCGTCGAGCACTTCCAGCAGGTCGCGCCGGTGCGCGTCGTCGAGCACGGCAAGCCCCCAATCGTCAATTACAAGCACGTCAATTTTGGCCAGGTGCTTGAGCAATTTCATGTAGCGGCCATCGGCGCGGCCAATGGCCAACTCGTCGAGCATGCGCGGCAGACGCACGTAATATGCACTGCGACCCATGCGGCAAGCCTGGTGCGCGAGCGCGCAGGCCAGCCAGGTCTTGCCCACGCCGGTGGGGCCGGTAAGCAGCACGTTCTGCTTTTCCTTCAGCCACAGGCCGGCGAGCAGCCGTTGAAACAGCGCCTTGTCGAGCCCACGCGCGTGGCGGTAGTCGGTGTCCTCGGCCGCCGTATTGGGCTTGAGCTTGGCACGTTGCAGGCGCAACGCCAGCGCCTTGCCATCGCGCTCGCTCACTTCGTGCTCGACCAGCAGGCCAAGCCGCTCTTCGAAACCAAGGTGGTCCAGGTCTAGCGCGCTTTGCTCAGCGAAGGCGCGCGCCATACCAAACAGCTTCAGGCGGGTCAGTTTGTCGTAGGTCGGGTGGTTCAACATTGGTCATCCTTTCATGGGTGATGTGCCGCCGGCTGGCGGCGCACCACGTTATTAATATAAACGGTATATATCGTTTACTTTATTTTAGTGAATCTGGCTCGATTGGTAGTAAGCGGCCCCACGCAGGTTCTCGTGCTCGGGCAGGTCGAGCGTGCGCTGCGCGTCCTGCGGCTGCAGGTCGAGTCCATTCTTGAGGATGGCCTGGACGCTCTTCCAGCTGACGGCGCTGTACTTGAGCGCGCGGACGCAGGCCGCCTCCAGCCGGTCGACGCCGTACTTCTGTCCCAGCGACAGCACGCCCAGGCAGCTGCGGAATGCCTGCTGCGGATGGTGCCGCTGGCCCAGCAGCCGCTCCACCAGCACCGCGCAACGCGGCCCCACGGCTTCGGCCCGGGCGGTGAGCGTCTGGGCATTCCAACCTGCCACCTCGCGGTGCGCCGGCGGCATGTGCGCGGCAATGGTCGTGTGGCGCCCCTTGAAGGCGCAGTGGACGTGACTGGCGATGCGCTGGCCCCGTTGGAACACCTCGACCGTGGTGCGCGTCATGCGCACCCTGACCTGTGCCCGCGCGTGCTGGCACGGCACCGAGTAGTAGTGACCATCGACCTCCACGTGGTAGTCGACACCGACCCGCGCCACTTTCCATTCGGCGTACTCGTAGTCAACTTGGGGCAAGGGCCGCAGCGCCGGCTGGTCCATTTCGGCGAAGGCGCTGGCGCGGCAGCCCGGAAGTTTTTTGAAGGGTCTCTGGTTCAGGTCGGCGAGCAGCGTGCAAAGTGACCGGTTCAGTTCATTGAGGCTGAAGAAGCGCTGGTGGCGCAGGCGCGCCAGCACCCACCGCGTGACCACCAGCACGCCGTTCTCGACCTTCGCTTTATCCTTGGGCCGGCGCGCGCGCGCCGGCAGGACCGCCACGCCGTAATGCTCGGCCAGGTCGTGATAGGTGGGATTGACGTCGGGCTCGTAGCGTGACGCCTTCGACACGCCGCTGCGCAGGTTGTCGGGTACCCACAGCTCGGTGCAGCCGCCGAAGAATGCGAGCGCGCGCACGTGGCTGCCTATCCAGTCCGGCAGCTGCTGGCTCCAGGTCGCCTCGATGTAAGTGTAGTTCGAGGCGCCCAGTACGGCAACGAACACCTGGGCGGTGCGGATTTCGCCGGTGCTGCCGTCGGTCACATCGACAGTCTGGCCGGCGTAATCGATGAACAGGCGCTCGCCCGGTGTGTGGGTTTGCCGCATCGACGTGGTCAGTTGCTGGCGCCAGCGCCGGTAGTGTTCGCAGAACGCGCTGTACTGGAAGCCTTCCGGCTGCTCGGACTTATATTCCTGCCACAGCAGCTCCAGCGTCACGCCCTTGCGGCGCAGTTCCTTGTGCACGGTTGGCCAGGCCGGCGCCGGCCGCTGCACCGACGATGGCTCGCTCGGTGGAAACAGCAAGCGCTCAAGCACAGCATCGTCGCAGCCGGGCGGCAATGGCGACGCCAGTCCGGCCAGCTTGGCGCGGGCCACGTAGTCGGAGACGGTGGAGGGCGAAACGTTGATGATGCGGGCGATTTCCCGCTTGGAGCGGCCCTGCTCGAAATGCAGCCGCAGTACTTCGTGGATTTTGCGCATGGATAACCTATTATTGGTCAAGCAACCCTCCGGATAAAAATCCGGCAGGTTGCCACAGTTATCCCCTTGCCGTTGGCCCTATTCAGGCCGCTTCAAACTGTCCAGTTTGGAGCGGAACCGGTGTCCAGTTTGCGCTGGACTGGGTGTCCAGTTTGCCGTGGAATGCGTGTCCAGTTTGCGCTGGACCAGGTGTCCAGTTTGCCGTGGAATGGGTGTCCAGTTTGGCGCGTAGGACTAAACCGCTCGCGCGGTAGTCGGACTTCGATGCAGCCTGTGGTCCCGCCACAGCCGGGTTTCTGCTGCAAGATTGTAGCTGTTTCCTATGTTGGTTAGTGAGGCAATCGGCCTCATTC
>NZ_WHJG01000094.1 GCF_011682175.1 Massilia frigida | reverse complement strand
TATGCAGCGTTTCGCGTTTCTCGTCAACCCCTTCTTTGCTACCGCGTCTCTTTCGGGACGCTCCCAACTGCCTGCTAACTACTTGATTTCGTTAACCCTTTCAGCGGGGAGGCGAACTATAGCAAAGACTCTGATGGCATGGCAAGCCTTTTTGATACAAAATCGGTGGAACTCAGCCGCAATTCCAACCATACCCGTAATCTAAGGGCACCTCGCATTATCGTAATTTCCGCGTGAATGCTGGTGGCGATGCCAGCAGGCTTGGATTTCGAGGAAGGCCGAGCCGCTTCCCGCCGGTGTTATCGGCACTCAGCCTCATTTTGCGCAGTGCGGACGGACTACGGGGATCAGAACGCCTCGACCCCGGCCTCCTTCAAATAGACCAGGCGCCGCAGATCGTATGCAGCGACTTTTCAATTGAGCAACGTCACGCGCGCCAGACCGACGGTACCCGGCTCCTTACCGCCCAACTGCGCCATGCTGGCAAACATGTGCTCGATGCGGGCGCAGGTCTTGGCGATGAGCTTGTTGCGCCGCTCTTGGGCTGCCGAGATCGGCTTGTCCTTGCTTCCTTTTCGCTGGATATGCACGCGCCAGCCCTGTTTGCTTAGCCGCTCTTCACGCTCGCCATCGACGTAGCCCTTGTCGGCAAGGATGTTGCGGTTCGTATTGGGCGGATCGAGCACCTCTTCAAAGTGCAGTCTATCGTGCTTGCTGACC
This sequence comes from Massilia frigida, assembly GCF_011682175.1. Taxonomy (GTDB): domain Bacteria; phylum Pseudomonadota; class Gammaproteobacteria; order Burkholderiales; family Burkholderiaceae_D; genus Telluria_A; species Telluria_A frigida. Next base: position 2,450 of record NZ_WHJG01000094.1, on the reverse strand, counting down.
CTACTCAGCTTAATCCTGCGTACCAGCTTGTAGCGTTGGTCGGCGTTGGCCGAGACCTTGTAGCCGAAGTAGGACTTGCCGTACTTCTTGGTCCAGCGCGCGTCCATGTCCTGCTGACGGCGCTTGGCAGGTTTCCATGCGATGGGCAGGCGCCCTCCTTTACCAGCGCCGTCTCCGTCTTGCTCAGCGACTGCTTCGGCCCCTGCACGATGCTCGCGTCGACCATCTGCCCGCCGCGCGCGGTGTAATCGCGCTTGCTCAGTTGCCGGTTTACGGCCTCGAAGATGGTTTCGCTGGCGCCAGCCTGAATCAGGCATTCCTTGAAGGTCCAGATCGTCGTCCGGTCCGGAATCTGGCTGCTCGAGCGCAGCCCCACAAAGCGCTGGAAGCTCAGGCGGTCGAGCAACTGGAACTCCACCTGCTCGTCGCTCAGGTTGAACAACTGCTGGATCAGCAAAAGGCGAACCATCAGTTCGGTCGGAAACGGGGGACGGCCGCCGCGTTCGCGGCTGGGGCGAGGCGCTGCACGGTCCACTTCATCCGCTAACGCGGCGAAGTCGACGTGCTGCTCTGCTGGCGACGAGAATGTCGCCGCCGGCATATTCGTACGGCCCGACGTGCTGGTGCCATTGTTGCCGGCAGTGTCGACACTGCGCGTCTGCGTCGTGCTGGCCACGAGAATGTCGCGGCCAGCATTGAGTGTGATTCGGCTGTCGTCGGTGGCGCTGCCGTCCACGCCCTTGTTGGACAGGCCGGCGATGCGCCCGCCCACGTTGGCGATGTCGTTCGCCGCCCTGATGTCGATGGCATTGCCGGCGATGTTGCCACCATTGCTGACATTGCGGGCGTCGAGCGTGACCGCGCCATGCATGTCAGTCGGCTTCGCATTGGCGTAGCCGGCCAGGATGGTGCCGCTGTTGCTGATGCCGCCGTTCTGGTTGCGGATGGTGACGTTGTCGCCAGCAATCAGGGCGCCGCCGGTCGACAGGTCGCCCTGCTGCGGACGGCGCAGGTAGACCTTGGGTACCAGGGCCGTGGTGGTGCTGCCGTCCGGCATGGTAACGGTTTCTTCCTGCAGCCACACGATGTCGGTGTTCAGCTGGGCCATCTGCTGCTCGGACAGCGCCACGCCAGGCGTGAGCTGGAACTGTTTGGCGTAGGCCACGCCCGAATCCATCAGCGCCTTGAACGCCTGTTCGTTGTTCTCGTAGCCAGACAGCTTGTTGCTGCCGGTGATGTTGATCAACTGGTCGGCGAACGCGCGCTGTTCCACGAAACCATCGCCGTAGCGCTTCAGGGTGCGCTGCGGATCAATGTCAAGCTGGTCCAGGAAGTAATCGCTGCCGGTCCATTTGTTCTTATCGGTGAACAGCGGGTCGGTTTCGACCAGGTAGCCGGCGCCCTCGCCCGGTTTCAGCGAGAACAGATTGCCGGTCGGCGCTTTCCAGTCCGTGTTGCTGGTCAGGGTGACGTTCGGCACCTTCGGATCGGTGACGCGGCCGTTGATGTCTTTGGGGTTGGAGCCGACGACACCGGCGACCGACTTCTCCGCCACCGTCACGGGACGCGCGGCCGCGAATTTGGCGAACGAGGTCGTCAGGTCGCCGATGGCCGTCTGCTGCGCTGCCCGCGCATTGCCCGCGATGACGCTGCCAGGCAGGGCATTGCCTGCCACCTGGCCCTTGACAACGGGCTGGGCGCTCGTGCCGACGGTTACGCCGCGGCGCCGCCACTGCCTGTCTTCTGCGCGTCGGTGGTGACCGGAGCGGCCCCGCCGCAGGTACCTGCAACTTGCGTCCCAAGTTGCGCACTGCAGCCGGCAATGTAGCTGTCTCGACGGCAAGCTCACCGCTGGGTTGCCGCATACTGTACGGTGAAGTTCGCGCCGACTGCGGCTATATTGAGACCGCCGGTGATAGTGTCAAGCGTGTACCTATTCCCCTGATGAGGCCGTGTTTGAAGGTCAGCACTGATACCGTTCTCATGATACCGCTCCCGCAGCAGTAGCGCACATGGTAGTCAAACACTCAACTTCCACGCGAAACGACATTGGCCCGGAAAAGAGGCCGCGAAACGGCGCCGCTCGCGCAATGCCGAGCAGATTCAAACGGCCCGCCCGCTGGCAACCGCGACATCACGGGTTATTCGAGGCGCCAATATATCTCAGCATATAAACGCGGCAAATAACAAACCATGAAAGTTAATTAAGCAAAAACCTTCATCCAACGTTGCTTTGGTGCTGTTTTACGTATAAGAGAGGATCGAGAATAAACGTTTTCGCATATGCTCTCGCACTCTCTTCATCATTTGCATCCATTATATCAGAGCCTCTTGCAAAACTAGCGGAACGGATGAAAATTGCTTGGCAGCGCAAGCGAAAAGGTGGGGGTGGGCGCCCATTTCTGGCATGATTTAGTTTCTAACGCTTAATCAAAACGCCCACACCATGA
>NZ_WHJG01000093.1 GCF_011682175.1 Massilia frigida | reverse complement strand
TTCATGGTGTGGGCGTTTTGATTAAGCGTTAGAAACTAAATCATGCCAGAAATGGGCGCCCACCCCCACCTTTTCGCTTGCGCTGCCAAGCAATTTTCATCCGTTCCGCTAGTTTTGCAAGAGGCTCCTGTTCGCTGAAGCGAAGTAATATGCTGGGATAGACAATCGGCTAAGTCGGCCAACAGCGGACGTTAAGAATGTAGGGTAACGATGACACCGGTGCATGAAAACGAGTACAACGAGCTGCTGGGCTATGTGGGATTTTTGCGACCGTTGTCTGGCGCATCGATCCTTCGTCTGCGACTCACCCAGCGAACGTGATCGAAGGAATCGTCCAACAATTCGGCAAGTCAAAAGCGCTCGTTGGGTTGCGCCAAGCCGCAAACGATACCATCGAAGAAACGAGTAACTGGAACTCCGAGGCGAGAGCTGTTGCCGACGACAGTTTTAGAGCGGCTGGTGTGGTCACTGTGGCAGAAATAATCCGCCGCTACTCGACGAGTTACAAGCGCATCGTGAAGCGTGGCTTCATAAAAAATGAAACGGAATACTATGTCATCAACGCCATCCTGGTGAATCAAGGGAGTGCTATTTCAGACGACGAACGAGCGTGCCTGCAGAGGCTTACTGAAGCATTTGAAGAAAAAGCTTGACTGCGGCAGTCGGCCAAAAGCCGCCATTTATATCGCCAAACTCATTTGTAATTGCCAATAGATCGGACAACATGCGTCGTCAAATCATTCATCTCGCACTGGGATCTGCAGCGGCCCTGCTTACCTCCAGTGCGCGTGCGGAAAACAGGTCAGCCATGAAACCAGGTCAATTGCGGCCAAATGAATTTGAAGTCGCCGTCCTTGAACGAATATCAGACGACTTGCCATGCATTCGTCCTTTTATTTTGAAGCTTCATGTACTTAGTCGGGAATTTACTGGCGTCGGGAGCTACACTAACTTCGCAGCGCTCCCCGAAACCTTTTTCGGATCGAGTAAGAGCCCGATCTCCCTCACTTCTGGAATTTCAATGCCAGGGGTCGCAAATGGAATGGGAGCCATGTTATTTTTTGAGGCGAGCCGTTCCTTGGTTCTCGAAACCTTTACGTTTGGCGATGATTTTTGGGACGGGGATTACACCGGCTTTGCATTACAGGTCACTTGAGCCGCCTTAGCTGACGAGCGACAAAAAACTGCTATTGTTTGAATCTGCAGGGTTACCCTGCCCACCTCCGTATGTCCGCAAAGTGGCGGTACCAGTCATGTGCAGTCTGCTACTTTTTCAGTTCGGCAACCTGTTATGCTGACGCGAACGGCAGAGATCGGCTTGAAGCCATGTCGTTATACACATCTTTTTTTACAATAAAATCAACGACTTGCGCCTGACATCGCTAGGGCGCCGTCGACATGAAACGACAGAGAATCAGTGCGGTTGATCTTAAAATACCCGCATTTCGCTTAATTTTTAGGCAAAACCTCATGGAAATCGCCGCCCCGGGCTGAAATGACGTTGCGCGGAAAAGGATGTGTATAACGATATGGCTTGAAGCCGCCAGTCGCTGACCACTCTCCCATCAAAAACGGATACGGTAAAAAAATTGGAAGCTGACCAAGTTCGTGCAAACGCAGAGAGGTTGCGCATTGCGCAGGCACAAATTGGCGAAACGCTCAAGTTCCGCTCGAAATCACCGGCTGGACGGGCGGCGTGGGAAGCGGCATGTACGCATTTCCACGCGTACTTTGATGAATCGTTCTTTCCTGGTGGGGATGCGGCGTGGTCAGGGCTCTTGGCTGGCGAAAAAGATAGCATTGAACTGGCACTCATTTTTCTCGAAGTTGATCAGGTCACCTTTCGGTCCGGTTATCACAAGGAGATTGTTTGGGATAGGCTGAAGAGGCTTCGTCTCACATCGGAACAGCAGGGACGCCTTGAAGAAATTGCGCTCTTGTACCTACACAGGCGTGTGCGCCGCGAGTTCTGGCGCATGGTCAATTTTATGCGTCAACGAGGATCAGCCTCTTTTTGGCAAGGTGTAGAGATCATTGCGGAAAGCGGGCAGCAAAGCTGCGGCCGGAAAGCTCGATGGATGCTGCTCGCCCGGAGAAACGTACCCGTTCGTCGGTTAATTGGAGCGGAACTTTTTCGGACTAGGTACGAGCCAAACTATCTCCCTCAACTGGACTTTCCTTCAAGTGGATAGCACTGAGCCGACGCTCACGGAGGTCGGCTCCGGGCCAGAAGCGGCCATTCCCACCGGTCGAATTTTTGACTTTTCAGACTTCATATAACGGATAACCCCAATCTGAGCCGTAATTCTGTTTTCACCACTTTTTCAATTGTTGCTGGTGTCGCTTTGGTAAGCTTTCTCCCGCCTGATTGGCTAGAGGCCGTGGCAATGATCGGTGTCTGCTGCGCCGCAATCTCGGCGGTGATCGTTAGGATGGGAACGAAGGGACAGCCATCTTCGGATGCGAAGGGAATCGTTCTCATGCTGCTCAATCTTCCGGAACAGCCTCTCGCTAAGGTCAAGGAAGGGTGGGCGTTGACATTGTTCGCGGCTTCCGCTGCATTTCTCGTATCACTGGCGCTGGCGGTGATGGTAAGAGCAAGCATCTAAATAGATGAAAAGCCCGCAATACTGCTGAGGACTCGATATTGCTGCCTGTCCGCTTTGGGGAGGCAGCGGCCGAGCTGGACGGTGCCAGTTCTCTGTCGAGTACAATCGGCAGTGATCGGCCAGACGCAGTCCGACATTTGTCCTTCATATCACGGAGTGTTATGCCGCTTTACACCTATGTGCTCTCCTACAAAGGAGCAACCCATGTCGCTCAAGGCAGCCACAGTAATTTCAAGGGCTTCATCTCTACGTGGTGTTCCGATCTTCCCGCAAATGCGCTGCCTGCGCTGACTCCCGCCCTTCATCGTAAGCTTATAGAAAAGGCGCATTACGGCGAGTTTGCTCCGGTCGCAAACGCCAGTAACGCGTGGCGAAAATCGATTGATGTCGACGGAAGCGATTTCGTGGTTGTGGCGGTTCAAACACAGCGATAGGGCTGGTGGCAACGTCCGCTTCGGGGGCGATGGACTAAACCGCTCGCGCGGTAGTCGGACTTCGATGCAGCCTGTGGTCCCGCCACAGCCGGGTTTCTGCTGCAAGATTGTAGCTGTTTCCTATGTTGGTTAGTGAGGCAATCGGCCTCA
>NZ_WHJG01000092.1 GCF_011682175.1 Massilia frigida | reverse complement strand
TCCGAATTCGCTGTCAAGCACGGCAAATCGGCTCACGTTTGAGCCTGAAATCGGAGACGGCCTCGCGGCTCGCCGCGTCCGCCTCGGTTTCGCGAGGTCAAATTCCGTCTGCCGCGCAGACTCCTAGTATCAGTGCGCCAGTTGGGCGGCCACCAATCCAGCCGGACCACCCGTGGTCGGCAAGTCCCAACTGCCACGGTGTTCAGTACGGCGCGGTCGCCGCTGATGGCAGCAGCGAGCACGCCGCCGGCCAGCGCGCGCGGCGCAATGCCAGGCCGCCAAAGCCGATCCCGTACCCGGTCCCTTCCGCACGCAGCCCAGCTACCGCATCGTTTGGCGGCCGTAGTTCATCACGCAGCTCCAGGCGTAATCAACCTTGGCGCCTTGCAGCTACGGATACACCCTTCAGCACGTCGCCATACAGCAGGCCTGCGACTGTGGCGCCGCAGCGCTCGAGCGTGGAGATACGGCCGCCCCACAATAGGCGCGTATCGGCCAGCGGACGACAGTAGTCGAATGCGAAGCGGGTGTCGTAGATCGCGGTGCTGGTGCGCATGGGCTGCCGCATGCGCTCGCCGGATGGCTCGGCTACCATCACATAGGCAGCAGTCAGGAACACTGCACTACCGAGGCGCGGATAACTTCACGCTACATATCCGGCCGTCGGCCCCATCAAAATTGAGGATAGCGCTGATGATGCCCAACATCTGGCGTTCTCGAGAGCGGCAACTGACGGTCATCGGCATTGTTCGTACGATCAAGATGGACTGCCTGCTTCTTGGAGCTCACCAGGCCGATCAGCCTTTGGGCCGCTCTCGCAGGTAGCGCCGATGTCGTCGCCCGGTCAGTACCCCCGCGACCGTGAACGCAGGCGGCAAGAAGCGGCGCCATTGAAGTCCGCAATCCGGCCCTACCCGTGGGATGGTCATCGTCCAGGTACAGGCAGGTGCCTGCGCTAGCCAGCGCGTCAATGACCTGCACATCGCAGCGCACAGTAGCGCGCGGACGCGTAACATCACGGCTCGACAGCAGCAGATGGCGAGGCAATCGAGGAAGTCAGGTCAGAGCCGCTTCAACTGGCCGATGACGCTCGCCACTTTGGTCGTGATCACATCGATTGCCGGGCCATTTGCGCCGTGAGGCAAAATGACGTCGGCGTGACGCTTGGTCGGCTCGATGAACTGCTTGTGCATCGGCCGCACCGTTTCCAGGTACTGGCCGACAACGCTGTCGACCGAACGGCCGCGTTCGGTAATATCCCTTTGCATGCGGCGGATGAAGCGCACATCGGGAGCGGTGTCGACAAAGATCTTGAGCGACATCATTTTGCGCAAGTCCGCGTCATACAAGGCAAACAGGCCTTCGATCACGATGACCGGGGCGGGTTTGACTGGAATGGTTTTGTCGGAGCGGTTGTCGATCGTGAAGTCGTACTCTGGCATGTCGATCGCCTCGCCATTGCGCAAGGCCTGGATGTGCTGTACCAGCAGTGGCCAGTCGAATGCCTGCGGATGGTCGTAATTCTGCTTGCGGCGCACTTCGGGAGTGAGATCGGTTTGGTCGCAGTAGTAGTCATCCTGCATCACGACCGACACCATATCGGCACCGAACGAAGCGAGTACTTGCTGTGTCACCGTTGACTTGCCACTACCGCTTCCGCCAGCGACACCAATGACAAACGGAGGGAAAGAAATCTTATTCATACCGAATGATACCGGAGCGGCGATCGAACTGACAGGGTAAAGGCGCTGAAGCTGGCTCATTATATTTCGAAAGACAGCCTTTTACAGCAAACCTGGGACCCGGCCTACGGGTTTGCGACGCTTCGAACATGGCCATTCGGCAGCGCTAGCCAGCGCCGGGCCTGATCGCCCCTTCGGACCCGGGCAGCCGGGACGCGAGTGAGCTTTACCAGGCCCTGCTGGCACTCCACGGCTGCGTTTGCAGCATGAGCCGCAAGGGGAACCGCTGGGATAACGCCGTGGCGACATGCTTCTTTCTGAACCTCAAAATGGAACCCGTCTGGCAGAGGCCAGTACGCCAATCCAGCCGATGCCAAAGCCGATATCATCGACGACATCGTCGGCTGCTACAACGACAAGCGGTGACTGTTGAGCCGCTATGCAAGGGACCGGACAGGATCGCCCGGATGCGCCGCGATCCTCGTCTTTTCGGGTTTCGCGTCACCGGGCACGATCTCGAACGCCTCGCCCAGCGTGCCCTGGACGCTACGTCGCCAGCCTGGGCTGCCCTGAAACGAAGCCTGGCCAGGGCGCGCCGCTGACGGGCGGAATGCGCAGCCCCAGGGCGATGCCACGCAGCGAGCGCTCGGCGGCCGGGTTGTCGATCTCGATGCGGCCATCGTCGGCATAGCGTATCAGCGTCGGCCACAGCTTGAGGGTGTACAGGATTGCCGCTGCCGTATCGAATTGACGCGACAGTGTGCCCGGTATGATATGCAGCCAGCGTTCGGGATTATCGAGCAGCGCTTTCGCCTGCGGCTGGCGGGCTGCCCGGCGTTCATCGGGCTGCTTGCCGCGGATAGATTCTTCGATGCCATACGGCTTACCGATCCAAGGCAGCGCCTCGGTAGTAAGCTGTGTCGGTTGAGCTACATGTAGGTCATAAAATTTGCGGCGTGCCTTGTGCCCAGCAGGCTACTTCGACGACGCGGCCGCTGTCGTAGACGGCGTTGAAGCCGGCGTAAGCATCAGGCTGCAGCACGCCGTTGAAGTTCGCCAAGTGCGCCTGTGGATGTTCGCCCTTGCGGTGGCAGCGAAGTCGGCTGTTTGGGAATTGCTGCTTCCGATCGGCCTGGCTGGGGGCACGAACGAATTCGCCTATGTTTTCAGTCCACTCACGTCGACCGATCCACCAGGACTCGCACCGAAAAAACCGTCACAATTCGCATTGCCTGATGGTACCGGGGCCTCGCCGGCCGATATAGCTGCCAGCAAAGGCGGCGGCGGCGATCGAACGGGCCAACAAGCCTGCCGTGATGACCTTATCGAGGATGCTGATCTGAACAACAACGGCGTGTATGTATGCTGGCGCTGTGGCCACTCGAGCCTGAATGCCCCGGATATGCACCTTGGCCATACGAGTGCTCCCATGTCAAAGGGCGGTAATCTAGCGGCCGTTAACGTGAAGTTGGAAGGCGCTTCATGTGAGCCTCTTGCAAAACTAGCGGAACGGATGAAAATTGCTTGGCAGCGCAAGCGAAAAGGTGGGGGTGGGCGCCCATTTCTGGCATGATTTAGTTTCTAACGCTTAATCAAAACGCCCACACCAT
>NZ_WHJG01000091.1 GCF_011682175.1 Massilia frigida | reverse complement strand
ATTTCGGCAATGCGGCCTTTCACGTCATACATGAACTGAAGCTGGCGTCCCCAGTTGTTCGTCACACAGAGCAGGCGGCCGGCCGGAAGTACGTCATCCGGATGCACGTTGGCACAAGCGGGTGCGGTTACTGGAAAATGGCTGATGCTGATGCTGGTGTTCGCCCCTATCCATGACGCAGGCGGCAAGGTTGCCGGTGCCGTGATCGTATTCCGCGACGTCAGCACAGCGCGCCACATGAGTTCGCAAATGACCCATCTCGCGCAACACGACTGCCTCACCGATTTGCCCAATCGCGCCCTGTTGAGCGACAGGATCACGCAAGCCATCGAAATGGCCGGACGCCACCAGACACTTCTGGCTGTTTTGTTTCTCGATCTGGACAGGTTCAAGCATGTCAACGATTCGCTCGGACACGTCGTTGGCGACCATCTTCTGCTGTCGGTTGCGCGCCGTCTGACCATGTGTGTACGCGCCGCCGACACGGTCAGCCGTAGCGGTGGCGACGAATTCGTCATTCTGCTATCCGAAGTGACCCATGCTAGCGATGTCGGCAGGACTGCGGAGAAAATCATCGCTGCGCTTACCTCGCCCCATTCCATCAATGGACACGAGCTTCGCATCACGGTCAGCGTCGGCATTAGCATCTATCCGCGCGATGGCGCCGATGGCGAAACCCTGATCAAGAACGCAGACCTGGCAATGTATCGCGCGAAAGACTACGGGCGGAATAATTTTCAGCTCTATGGACCGGACATGAGTACTCGCTCGGTTGAGCGCCTGGACCTGGAAAGTGGTTTGCGCGGCGCGATCGAACGGCAAGAATTCACGCTGCACTACCAGTCCAGGGTCGACATTGCGAACGGCGCCGTGATCGGTTGCGAGGCGCTGATACGATGGCAGCATCCGGAACGTGACCTGATCCCGCCGCTGAAATTTATCGGCATTGCCGAGGAGTGCGGCCTCATCGTACAGATCGGCCACTGGGTCCTGAGCGAGGTATGTCGGCAAATTCGCAGTTGGGAAGACGCAGGCCTGCAGCCCGTTCCCGTCTCCCTGAATATTTCGGCGCTTGAATTTCGGAATCGTCGATTTCTAGACAGCGTAAGGACAGTGCTCAGCCATACGGGCGTGGACCCGCACTATCTTGAATTCGAATTGACGGAGAGCGTTTTGATGGAAAACGCAGAATCGTCAAGCTTGCTTCTCAAGGAACTCAAGAAACTCGGCATCCAAGTGGCCATCGACGATTTTGGTACTGGCTACTCAAGCCTTAGCTATCTCAGCTACTTTTCTGTCGATGTCCTAAAGATAGATCAGTCCTTCGTGCGTGACATGGAAGCGAATCCAGATAATGCGACGATTATCAGCGCCATCATCGGCATGTGCGAGGGCCTGAAATGCAGGGTCATTGCCGAGGGCGTCGAGACACAGGAGCAACGAGGCCTGCTGCTGGCGCGTCGTTGCCGTGAAGCCCAGGGCTACCTCTTCTCTCGTCCCATCGTCGCCGCTGAATTTGCCAGATTCCTGTACCCGATCGCCCCGGACGAAAAATCCGCGTTCGCTAAGTGCGCAGGTGCCTAGCATTCACGTGTGGCGTGGCGCGGCGAGTCTTCCGGCCCCATCCACTTCTCATCTGGAAAGACTGACGGGCACATGCAATGGGGCGCATCATGTCGATGATGAATGGTATGCCTGGAGGCCAGCTCGATGACCTGGAGCCGACGCTGGCACGCCACGGCTACCGGCTCAAGGACATGACCGAGCTGTTCGACGCCAAGGCGGCCGAGATTCGCGCGATGTTCAGCAACCAACTCGAACCGAAACGGACGGCGGAGATCCGCGAGCGCATGCTGGCGGCGGGCTTGCCGATATGCGACATCATTTGCAGTTAGCGCGAGCCGGCAGGCGCGGAATGCGAGCTGGCGCCGTCGATTGCAAGCTCATTGGCAGATAGCGTGAGCGCCGTTTCGTTTGCAGTTATTGTGAGCCGAAACCGGCCTCGCATGCGAGCATGGCCGGTTTCAAACGCGCGCCGCTACGGATATCAGAAGAACACAGAATTCGGGGAGAAAATAGTACGCCAAGACCGCTTCACCCGCTTGTGTGTGCCATGGCGCCGCGCGCGCCCTGTTCGCGCAAGCGGTTTTATGTCGAATGTGTGGCGCGGCCAGCGCAAAATATACCTGCAAATAGCAGCTATTTGCAGGTATGATAGCACCTATGTATTCCGCACTTTCATAGGCAAAGGGGACCGCCATGACAACCGAAACAATCGACCACACCACCTTTACCAAGCTGGCCGAGGCTGGGGCCGTGCGCAGCGCCCACATCGTGGGCCAGCCGGGCGGCTGGGGCATTCTCGTCAAGTACGGTATGACCGAGCGCGCACTGGCAGCACAGCGGAGCCAACAGGTCCGCATCTTCCGCAAATTTGAAACGCTGGTCGGCTACCTGAAAGGCGTAGGCATTGTGCGCTTTGACGTGGACGCGGTGAACTTTGACGCTGACAGCCTGACTCGCACCCGGCCCGACACCACGGCGACGCTGAAAAAGGCGCACGCTGCCGCCGCTTACGACAAGTGGCTCAAGGAGGAGGTGCAAGAGGCTATCGATGACACGCGCCCATCTATCCCAAATGACGAAGTTAAAAATCACTTTGCTGGCAAACGGGAGGCCCTGCGGAAACGTATTGCGGCTGATAAGACTTGAAGCTAGTTTGGAAGCAGCTCGCGCTGAACGACCGCGAACGGATCATGGACCACATCGCAGAGGACAACCCTCAAGCGGCGCTCGATCTTGACGAACTCTTCGAGCAGAAGGCGGAGCGACTGATTGAGCAGCCGGAGCTTTACCGCGCAGGCCGTAAGCGCGGCACACGGGAAATGGTCGTGCATCCGAACTATCTCGTCATTTATCGCATCCAAAAAGACACAGTCGAAATTCTTCGAGTGAAGCACGCGGCACAGCAGTGGCCGCCACCGATGAAATAGCCTTAGCGCCCGATTTTTCCGAATTCTCTCTTCTCCCCGGTATTCGTTTTACCGCGGCCGTCCATGCGTGTCTTCAGGTTGCCGGCGGCATCGTAAGTCGATTTTGTGAGACCCGTGTCGGGGCTTCCTAGCTCGCTGCGGTTACCAAGACCGTCGACCGAGTAATGCGTCTCCAGGTTGCGTGGATCGGTCACCGTCGCCACCTGGTCGATGCCATCGTCACCATACTTGATTGTGGGACGTGCGCCGTTGGTCAGCAGCTGTTCCACCTGTTTTACACGGTCGAGCAGGTCGTAAGTGAGATTCGTTACCCGTCCCAGCGGATCGGTCACCTCCTTGAGGTTGCCGACAAGGTCGTACTTGTGCCGCTGCCGGCACCGCCTGCGCCGATGCGAGGGTGCCGGTATAGGCCCCCAGCAGCGGGGTATACGCATATCGTTATACACATCTTTTTCCGCGCAACGTCATTTCAACCCGGGGCGGCGATTTCCATGAGGTTTTGCCTAAAAATTAAGCGAAATGCGGGTATTTTAAGATCAACCGCACTGATTCTCT
>NZ_WHJG01000090.1 GCF_011682175.1 Massilia frigida | reverse complement strand
GAGAGTGGTCGAGCGGCCTTCTACCGCTGCCGTTCGTGACGTGCGGATGCACCCAGCTGTACGAAGCGTTTCAGATCTGGTGCGGCCGCTCCGGCGAATCGAAGTACACGTCCCAGACGATGTTCAGCCCCGCGATTGAGCGCTATGCCGGCTCCGCGATCCGGAAGACCGCGATCAAGTACGACCTGGGCCACGACTTCAAACAGCGCCTGGTGTTTTTGGTCGGTGAACAGCCCGAAGGCAAAAACCTGCGCGAGACGGCCGAAGGCGCCGGTGCTGTTTTTGAGTCCGCAGTGAAGAAGTACCGAAGCCGGGGAGGTGACCATGTTGAGGGCTAACCCTCAACCTCCGAGGCAACCCTCAACGTCGATAGCGCCCGTCGTTATTGGGTTTGTTGGCAGTGTGGAGGGTATGGACGGTTTTTTATAGCTCCACGCGCATGTAAAGGCGCAAAACGAGCCGAAGCATGAAAGGAGATGGGACATTCATCGATAAATTTTGAATTTAACCCTCAATAGTCTTAATAGTCTCCACAACACCAATAGGAATAAGGGTTAAACCATGTTGAGGGTTGTATGAGGGTGTGGACGGTTTGTCGAAACGAAACATTTAACCAGAACAGGACGGTCAATATGTCGAAGGGCAGCATGAGGGAGCAAATGCCGGTGGTAGCTGAATTGATTGATGATCTCCGGTCCGCGTTTGGCGTCGACTACATCGATAGCATCCTGCGGGCGGGCATGCGCGGCGAGCCGGTGTTCTACGCAACGGAGAACGGCCACACGGTGGGTACGCCGGTGCCGGTGGGGATCAGGGTAGGAACGGATGCACGCGGCAGGAGCTACTTGCTCGACGGCCTTACGGAGGCCCTGCCGAAAGAGGCATCGAAATATGAAGCGCGTATGCGCCGGGAAAAACTGAGAGGAGAGCGTTGATGGAAGTGATGGAACAAGAGGCAGCGATATTTGAATCGGCGGGGCAGGCAGTGCATGTGGCCTTCCTGGTAATGGCGCAAGAGGCGATGCAGGATGCCCCGCTGCGCATGGCGCTGATCCGGATGATGGAATCGGTGAAGCTGGAAAACGGCCAGCGCCATTGGCTGGACCAACTGCGTGGAACGCGCAGCGGCGCTGTTAATTTTGGCGGTTTGACAGGTGGCGAAGTGCGCGCACAGTGCGCCATGATCACCCAGGCCGTGAAGACCAAGCTGCCGGCAGTAGAAATGTGGGTGCTGCAAGCCAAGTTCGGCGAGACTGAGCATGAAGATGTCGAACTGGGGGATCGGCAATTGCCGGCGACGGCGGCACCGCGTGTCACTAGGCGCTTCGCGTTCTCGGCTGAACGCATCGCTGCGATCAAGGGATTGTCGGACTACTTCCAGCCGCAGTTCCCGCACATTAACCCGTTTGCCATGGACTGCATGCTGGGCCGGCTCTACGCGAACCATAAGAAGCTCGACATCAGCTCACGTGACTTGGCTGCGCAGTTCGGCGGTAACCATACCAAGTACCTGCGCGCCTCGCACAAGCTGAAGAATCAGCTGCGCATCCTTGAGCAACAAGCCATGGCGCGTCTCGAACCGACGTTCATCGATCACGGCGTTATTGAAAAATTTCACTAAATGCTTTGACGTAAGTGTTCCAGCCGGTATATATTTCGGTCATTCTCGGAGTAACTGTGTACGAAGCCCGCAAACGCGGGCTTTTTGCGTTCTGGGACGCGTCTCCTTGATGTCGACCTGTCGGCGTCATTGCCCTGCCTGGCCTGTGCCACGCAGGGCATTTTTGTTTCGGCCAATGCAAAGCATGGCGGCGTTGGGCGATAACGTTAAGCGCTATGAATCTCAACAGCGAAAGGTGGTGATTTGTCTCGATCCGCAGCATAGCGGGGGATATACGCACTTTCTTGTTTGCCCGGCTATCCGGGTCTTTTTCTTCCGTGACGTACTGCTATGCCAGCATCTTAATGGCCCAGCCCCACCAGCTCAAGCAATTGCTGGACGGGGAAGGCGCCAGGGTTGTGGGCCGTGGGCAGTGTAGCTACGCATCCCAGTGGAGATACCAATGAATATCACCGACCTCATCGGCAAGGCGCCCGCAGTTCTGGTGACGCCGCAGGACACCATCGTCGTTACCATCGAGCGCTACCTTACCGGCCAGCAGCTGGCGGTCATCCAGGGCTATATGCAGAAGCGCCTGCCGAACAATCCCGTGGTGGTAATGCAAAAAGGGATGACCGTCGAGGTCTTGAAGCATGCGGTAGTGGAAGCGTGCAGCGCCCCAATCCAAGCCCCAACCTCATCCCCAGCGGCAGTCCCAATCGAGCTACTTTAGCGAGGCCGCCAGCGTGCCTCTAGTGGCGTGTAACAGGCACAGCAGCCGACGAACAAATGCCGAATCCAAAGGCAAGTGCAACACCAGGCGCGGGCGGCTGCACCATCGAACGCGCGCTATGGCGCGACGAAAATGAAGGAAAACCAAATGGTAACAAGGGCAAAGTCAGTATGTCGGCACGCCGGGTGCAATGCACTTGTCGATGTCTCTGGCCACTGCGAAAAGCACGCGGCGGCGTACCAAAAGGCCGTTGACGCGCGCCGTGGGTCCGCATCCGAACGCGGCTACAACCGGCGCTGGCAGAAGGCCCGAGAAACGTTCCTCAACCGCTCGCCGCTCTGCGTCGAATGCGACCGCGAAGGCGTGGCCCAGGCCGCCCAGGTTGTCGATCACATCGTGGCGCATAAGGGCGATGCTGGGCTGTTCTGGGATACATCGAACTGGCAGAGCCTGTGCAAGCCACACCATGATCGCAAGACCGCCAAGACAGACGGCGGATTCGGGAGAACCCCTGTCGTATGAACCGGCGGGCGCCTTTCAAGCTGCGCTCCCCGGCCCGATGTTGCGGCCATGCAAGGAGGGACAGGGCAGGAGGGGGGGGCACCTCAAAGTCTGGACCTCGCCTCATGTAGACCGTATATATCCCCCATCTTTGAGCGAGTCAAAATTTCAGAAGGGGGGGGTGTCAAATCCAGCCCTGCGTTGAGCTAGGGTCATTTTTCCCCGAAGGGAGTACACCATGAGCGCACAGAGCCATTTGACCGGCCTGCCGGGCGTGAACGGCGCCGCTGCTGCCACGTTCGACCGCATCAATGCGATCATCGAATCCGCAGTTCCCGACATGCCGGCGAAGCTGTCGGCCAAGGAGAAAAAGGTCTGGCATCACGTCACCGGAGCACTGCTGGAGTACGGCCTGGTGCACCGGACCGATGGGCTGGCCCTGACCATTATCTGCCGTACTTTCGTTGACTGGGTCGAGGCCACCGAACAGCTGGACAGGTACAAGGCGGAGAACGGCGGGAACTACATCACCGAAAGCTCCAACGGCTACCGCACGCCCCATCCGCTGTACTACGTCGCGCGCGACCATAAAAAATCGCTGCTGCAGTGGCTGCCCGAGGCCGCACTGACCATTCCCAGCTTTCAGAAGATCAAGGGTGGTTCGCTCGACAGCCAGCAAGGCAATCTGTTCGATGACCCGATCGAGGCGTTTAAGAAAGAGAAGGCCGCGCTGGGTATTCGGCGCGTCAAATGAGCGCGCAGGTAGTTGATAGCTC
>NZ_WHJG01000008.1 GCF_011682175.1 Massilia frigida | reverse complement strand
GCCTATCTGCGCATGTCCAAACTCGCTCATTTACCCGTCAATCCCTTGCAGGCCGCCGCGAAGCGGTCGGTTTCAATTAGGCGATACCGTGGCGGTCGTCAAGTTTCACCGAAAACGTCATAGAGCCGCCGGGAAGAATGGCCAGAGGTCACCCATTGGGTATCGCCCGTTTTCCTGTTTTTTCGAAATGGAAAGCTGGATTCGACATTCTCAGGATGGGGAAAGGGTGGGGATTTGAATAAAGTGTATGAAGGATTTGGGATCACTGTCTCTTCCGTTTCAGAACTGGTGTCACAATAAATCTTGCCTGACGACTGAGCTATCGAAGTTGGTGAGACGGATGTCGGTGCAAGTCAGGTTGTCCCAGAAAGCCGGTTTCGCAATCATTTCCGACATATCGCACCTGTTTCGGAAAGTCGCACCTGACGACTGCAGCGGAGCGCCGGCGCTGCGCGTGGACGGCCAAGCTGCGATAATTTCCATCCACTCAGCAACCAGCCAGCAACTTCTGCGTGAATGCAACTCTGCAAAAACAGCTAAGCGACATCGAACAATTCGGCGAAGAAAATGATGCCGCCATCGACGAGCGCGGACGCCGCATGCTCGACATCACGCGCGGCACGGGCGAGTTCCTGGCGCACGTGATCGGCGCCATGGGGGCGCGCGAGATCCTGGAAATCGGCACTTCGAACGGCTATTCGACGCTGTGGCTGGCCGATGCCGTGGCGGCAAACGACGGCAAGGTCACCACGGTGGACATGGCGCCGCTCAAGCTGCGCATGGCGCGGGAAAATATTGCCGCATCCGGCCTGGGGCGCACCATCGAACAGGTCGAGGGCGACGCCGGCGCGCTCGTCCGATTACTCCTACGACCTGGCTTTCCTCGATTCCCAACGCAGCGAATATCTTGGCTGGTGGGCCGACATCAAGCGCGTGCTGCGTCCGCACGGCATGCTGATCGTCGACAAAGCCACCTCGCATGCGGCGGAGATGGCGCCTTTCATGCAGGCCGTGGCCGCCGAAGCGGGTTTCTCCACCAGTCTCGTCACTGTCGGCAAGGGCGAATTCGTGGCCAGCCGGGTACCGGCCATGGCGCGCTACTGGGGGCCTCGAAAAACCGTAGCGAGCGGTGCAAGTTTCGTCAGAGAAGCGCAGCCGTACGAAGGTACGGTGAGCATCGCAGGGCGAAAATTGCGCCGCGCAGTAGGTTTTTCGCGGTCCCCTACTGGGCCGGCTGGCGCGAGAGTTGAAGCCACGGCCGCGCCTTATTGGCGCTTCCCTTTTTTATCGGAACGCAGACTTCCGGCCCGGTGATTGCGCACGAAGGCGTCGATGATCTCGCGCAGAATCTGCTGGGTAGAGGCGGGCAGGGACACAATGTCGTTCATCATGGCAAGATTCTCACCAGACAACATCGAGGATGGCAGGCCGACGGCGGCCGTGTCCGCGTTTTCGGCATCGCCGAAGCGCAACCAGGCCGCGTGCACCCCCAGCCAGGTGGCCAAGATAACGATCTTTTCGTGGGTCGGAATGGCTTCCCCGGAAAGCCATTTGCGTACCGCGTGCGGCGTCACGGAGGCTCCATCGGCGCGCAGGTTATACGCCCGCATGAAGAGCGTCGGTGCGGCCGGCACCCCGGCAGCGCGTAGCGCGGTTTTGAGCCTGTCGCTGAAATTGACGCGCTCTTCGTCGGCGATCTTGGTAGTCATTCCGTATTGTAAAGAGATCGCCGTGGCGGGCGCGCACGCTTGCCGGATCGTGACAGCAGTCGGCCCGGCCGGGAACCCGTGGTGCGCGGTGCTGTCCAAGGTGGATACAGCCCCCCTTCGTCTTTCAGCATGGGGGTCGGTGGCCCGGCGATTGTGCCGCTTACCTGGCAAACCATGATGCAAACAAGGCCCCCTCCCCCCCGCGCGCAGCACCTTTATTCCTACGCGGCGATCACTGCTCACTGCGCGGACCAGATCGCACAGCTCATGGCCGATGCGCGCCGCCAGAGCGGGGCCGAAGCGCGCTACCGGTACGAGCGCGCCTATGGCGTGTATATCGGCTGGCGCGCGCTGGTCTGCGGCCATGCCGACCATGTCCTGTTCGCGCGCGACGACCTGCGCCTCGAAGCCCTGCTCGCCGCCAAGTTGTAGTCCCGGCCTTGAACGGCGCCGGCGCGTGCCGGCGCCCCCGTTACGGCGTTGGCGCGGCCGGGGCCGCCGGGGGCAGCAAGCCGCGCTCGAACACATAATCGGCGACGCGGCGTCCGACCGCCAACCCGGCGCGCTTGTCGAACGGCCAGTGCACGCCCAGGTAAATCCGGCTCTGGGCGTTTTCTTCCTCCGCCTGGCTCAGGCGGGAAAACCCGCGTACCAGGCGCGGCCGCACCTGGCCGCTGTTGTCGCGCGTGATGCCATTGAATTCATCGGACACGAAGCTGAAGGCGATCGCATCGGTGCCGTAAAAGCGGCGCAGGGTCTGGAACAGCGCGCCGCCGAAGCTGGCGTGACCGGAAGGATAGGAGGGGAACGGCGGCGTGAAATCCGGGTCCGTGGTGTTGCTCGCCTGCGCCCCCAGCGGCGTCCATTGCGGGTCGCCCCGGGTGGCCGGATTGCCGTCGCCCAGGCCGGTCGGGCTGCTGCCGGGCGAGGCTTCGCGGATGCCGGTCACCGGGCGCCAGAATTGCTCGGTATACTTGGTGCCCCACACCGTCAGGCAGGTGTCGGCCAGCGCCACGTTGACCAGGGCCAGCATGCGCACCATCTGCATGCCGCCCAGGCCGCGCCGGGCGCCGATATCGAGCGCGATCTGGTTGTACATGCGCGGTGCGCTGCCGATCCAGGGCGAGCCGTCGTACGACCAGAAAATGCCGGCCACGGTTTGCGCCGGCGTGCGCCGGGTCGGGGTGCTCACGCCATTGCCGCCCAGCTGCCTGACTTCCTCGAAGGCGGCGGCGTAGGCGCTGCTGGTCAGGGCCGGCGGCGGCGCGGGCCGGAACGCCAGGGCCGATGGCACCACGAACGGGCGCACCGGCTGCCACACGGCGGCCAGCGCCAGCGGATCGCGGCTGACCGGATCGGGCCGCCACTTGCCGGGCGCATTGCTCGGGAAAAAGTCGACGCCGACGATCCGGTCTTCATAGGTGGCCTCGCGCGCCGCATGCATCGCGAGCACGGCGGCGGCGGCGCGGCGGCCGGTCTCGGCGCCGTTGTCGCGCGCGCGCCCCGCTTGCAGGCGGGCCATGCCGCGCAGGTAGGCTTGCGCGAAGCTGGCCGCTTGCGCGGGGTACAGCGCCATCAGGGTATCGCGCGCGGCGCGCGCCAGCGCCGCCTCGGGGGCGCTGGCGGCGGGCGCCGGCAGCATGCCGGTGTAGCTCGGATAGAGCGGTACGGCGGCGTTGACGGCTTCGTACAGGGCCAGGTGGAAAATGGCCAGCGCGCGCGCACTGCGCGCCGGGCCGAACTGTTCGCGCCAGACGCGCGCCGATCCGGGCGGCGGCGGGGTATGGTCGAGCGCATTGGCGCGCAGCGCCATCTCGCTCCAGTAGCGCACCTGCACCGCCAGGCCGAGCGCGCGCAGCCATTCCTGTTGCGCGGGCGGAGCGGCGCCCGGCATCCCGCCCTGCGGCGCGGCGGCGACGGCGCGCGCGTCCGCCTGTGCCTGCGCAGCCGGCACCTGGCAGGCCAGCACGCTCGCGAGCGAGACTGACAAGATGCGCTTGACTAAGGGCTTCATGATGTTCTCCTTGAGTAAGGTGGAAACGCGGGGCGGGCGTACGAATTCGACGATAGCGCCGTGGCGCCGCCCCGTCTCACGATCCTGTCAATGGCCGGCCTGCGCCATTCGCGCAAAAAAAGTCGGAACTTTCATGCGTGCACGCTTGTCGAATGGTCGCCACTATCGTTCGGATTCCCATGGACCAGCCTTCTCCCCCCACCGAGGCGCGCATTGCGCGCTTCATCCGCACCCACCTGCAAGATATCCTGCGCAACTGGGATGACTTTGCGCGCAGCATTCCGGCGGCGCGCTACCTGCCGGCATCCACCCTGCGCGACCACGCGGCCGGCATGCTGCACGCCATCGCCGACGCGCTCGACCTGCCGTCGGCGGCGCCAGACGCCGCTCCGCCTCCCGCGCCGGTTTCCCAGCCGGACACCCAGGCCGGCCGGCACGGGGCCGCGCGGGTGGGCATCGGCTTCAGCGCCAGCGACACCATTGCCGAGTTTCGCGCCTTGCGCGCCAGCGTCATGCATCTGTGGGCGGCCTGCGAGCATCAACACGATCTCGGCAGCGAGGACATGATCCGCTTCAACGATGCCGTCGACCAGGCGCTGGAAGAGTCGCTGCAAGCCTTCTTCTCCGAAAAAGATAAACTCGCGCATCGCTTCGATACCCTGCTCTCGGCCACCCCCGACCTGCACTGCATTACCGATGTCGACGGCTTGCTGCTGTACGCCAACCAGGCCCTCGGCAAGCTGCTCGGCACGCCCGCCACGCCGGCCGCCAGGCAGCACCTGGCCGATTTCTGCCCCGCCTTCGCCGCCCAGCTCGGGCGCGACCTGCGCGCCGTGGCCGACACCGGTGCCACCGGGCGCGGCGAACTGCAATGCACCCTGGCCGACGGCACCGAGCACAGCTACCGCTACATCCTGATCCCGGTAGTGAACGAAGATGGCACGATCGATTCCATTACTGGCACGGCGCGCAATATTTCCGAGCTCAAGGCGTCGGAAGCGCAAATCCTGCGCAATGCCTATTACGACAGCCTGACCGGCCTGCCCAACCGCGTCCTGTTCCGCGAGCGGCTCGAGCACGACGTGCGGCGCGCGGCCCGCACCGAGTTCGCGCTGGCCGTGCTGTTCATCGACCTGGACGGCTTCAAGGAAGTCAACGACCGCTTCGGCCACGATGCCGGCGACCTGCTGCTGCGCCAGGTCGCCCAGCGCTTGCAGGCGTGCGTGCGCGCGACCGACACGGTGGCGCGCATCGGCGGCGACGAATTCACCGTCATCCTCAACGAAGTGAGCCGGATCGCGTTTGTCGAGGTGCTGGTGTGCCAGATCCTGGCCGAGCTGGCGCGCCCGTTCGCGCTCGCGGACAAGGAGCTGCACGTGTCGGGCAGCGTCGGCATCACCATCTGTCCGCAAGACGCGCACCTGCCCGACGACTTGCTGCGCAATGCCGACCAGGCCATGTTCGTGGCCAAGAACGCGGGCCGCAACCGCTTCAGCTATTTCACGCCCGACATCCGCGATTCGGCCTGGGCGCGCCTGCGCTCAATCGACCAGCTGCGCCAGGCGCTGGCGCGGCGCGAGCTGCGCGTGTATTACCAGCCCATCGTCGAGCTGGCCAGCGGGACCATCGTCAAGGCCGAAGCGCTGGTGCGCTGGCACCATCCGGACGGCGGCCTGGTGCTGCCGCAGGACTTTATCGGGATCGCCGAGGAAACCGGCCTGATCGGCGAGATCGATGCCTGGGTGCTGGCGCAGGCGGTGCCCTGCGCGGCGCGCCTGAGCGAACTGACGGGCGCGCCCTTCCAGATCAGCGTCAACAAGTCGCCGGTCGGGTTCATGAGCCGCGTGATCCGCCATTGCTGGGACGAAGACATGGCCATGTTCGAGCGCGCCGGGTCGCGCATCGCGGTCGAAATCACCGAGGGCGTGCTGCTCGACGATTCACCCGGCGTGCGCGACAAGCTGGCGCGGCTGCAGCGGGCCGGGGTCCAGCTCACAATCGACGATTTCGGCATCGGTTACTCATCGATGGCCTACTTGAACAAGTTCAAGGTCGACTTCCTGAAAATCGACCAATCCTTCGTCAAGGACATGCTCACCACCAACCCGCGCAGCCAGATCTTTGCCGAAACCATTATCATGATGGCGCACAAGCTGGGCCTGAAGGTGATCGCCGAAGGGGTCGAGACGGCCAGCCAGCGCGACTGGCTGCGCCAGGCCGGCTGCGACTACGCGCAGGGTTTCCTGTTCTCGCCGGCCACCACCGAAGAGCGCTTCGCGCAGCTGCTGCAAGCCTGAGGCGGCCGCGCCTTCGGCTCAGTGCACCAGCGCCGGCAGCGGATCGTGGCCGGGCTGCTGCGCGTGCTGCAAGGCCAGGTCGAGCGCCGCCATGAATTCGGCGATCTGGATCGGCTTGGTCAGATAGCGGAAAAATCCGGCCTCCATGCCGCGCGCGATATCGCGCGGCATGGCATTGGCCGACAGCGCCAGCACCGGAATATGCGCCGTCTCGGGGTGGCCGCGCAACATGCGCAGGGCGCCAAAGCCGCTCAGGTTGGGCAAGTTGATGTCCATCAGGATCACCGTGGGCTGGTAGGCGCGCGCCAGGGCGATGCCCAGGTGGGCGTCGATCGCGGTGAGCAGTTTCAAGTCCGGACGGCGCTCCATCAATTGCTCCACCAGCAGCAGGTTGGCGGGATTGTCTTCCACGTACAGCAGGGTGCGCAGCGCAGCGCCCGCTGCCGGACGGGCGCGCGCCAGCGCGGCGGCGTCCAGGGCCGACAGCGGTGGCGCGGCCACCGGCGCGGCGCAGGACGCAAAGTCGACCCAGAAGCGGGAACCGGATCCGGGCTCGCTCTCGACCCCGATGCTGCCCCCCATCAGCTCGACCAGCTGCTTGGTCACGACCAGGCCGATGCCGGTGCCCTCTTCCGCTCCGCTCTCCTGTCCCAGGCGGTTAAACGGCTGGAACAGTTGCGCCAGCTGCTCGCGCCCCAGGCCGGCGCCGGTGTCGGTCACGCACACCCGCACCATGCCGTCCGCGCGCGCGCTGCACGCCACATGGACCGATCCCTCGGCGCTGTTGTACTTGATGGCGTTCGACAGCAGATTGATCAGCACCTGCTTGACCCGCACGCGGTCGGCGTGGATGTAGAACGGCGTGCCGGGCGTGGGGAACAGCAGGAAAATGCCGCGCGCGGCCGCCTGCGGCCCGACCAGCTCGTAGCAATCGTCGAGCACGTCGGAAAGCGACATCGGTTCGGTCGACATCGATATCTTGCCCGACTCGATCTGGGCCAGGTCGAGAATTTCATTAATCAAGCGCAGCAGATACCAGCCGCCCTTGAGGATCTGGTTGATCGAGCGCTGCTGCTTGACGGTGGGCGGCGGATCGTCCGAGGCCATCAGCTGGGCAAAGCCAAGCACGCCGTTGAGCGGGGTGCGCAATTCATGGCTCATGCTCGACAGGAAATCCGACTTGGCCTGGTTGGCCTTTTCGGCGGCCGCCCGGGCCGCTTCCAGTTCGACGTTATTGGCCTGCAAGGCTTGCTCGAAGTGCTGGCGCTCGGTGACGTCGCGCGCGGCGGCGAACACGCCGCGCAGCTTGCGGTCGCGGTCGTAGAAGGTGGTGGCATTGTACGAGACCACCGTTTCCTTGCCGTCGCGGGCGCGCGCGGTCAATTCGTAATTGGTGACCTTGCCCGACGCCAGCACCCGCTTGATGCCGGCCTCGGCGCGCGCGGCATCGGTGAAATAATTCTTGAACGGGGCCCCGATCAACTCATCGCGGGTGCAGCCTGTCAACTTTTCCATCTGGTGGTTCACATCGCTGATGATGCCACGCGGATCGGTGGTCATCAGCGCATCGATATTCGATTCGATCAGCGAGCGGGTGTAGAACTGCTGGTCGCGCAAGCTCTGGTCGAGCAGCGCCTGTTCGGCCTCGACCCGCTTGCGCGCGGTATTGTCGGTGCCGATCAGCAGATAGCCGATGATGGCGCCGTCGGCGTCGCGCAGGGCGGTCACCGACACCACCGCCGGGAAGCGGCTGCCATCCTTGCGGATGTAGGTGAGCTCGTAGATATCCTCGATCCCACGCGAGGCCTTGAATACCAGCGCCTCGAAACCGGGGGCGATCGGGGTGTCGAGTTCGTCGCTGAGGCTGGCGGCGCGCGCCACCACTTCCTCCGGCTCGGAAATATCGGCCGGGGTGATGCGGTCGACCACGTCGCCGGCGGCGTAGCCGAGCATTTTTTCGGCGCCGACATTGAAAATCTGGATCACGCCCTGGGCATCGGTGGCAATGCTGGAGAAATTGGCACTGTTGAAGATGGCCGCTTGCAACGCACCCGCCCGCACCAGCGCCTGCTCGGCATTCTTGCGCGCGGTATTGTCGGTGCCGATCAGCAAATAGCCGATGATGGCGCCGCCGGCGTCGCGCAGCGCCGTCACCGACACCACCGCCGGCTGGCGGCTGCCATTCTTGCAGATGTAGGTCAGCTCGTAGATATCCTCGATACCGCGCGAGGCCTTGAACACCAGGGCCTCGAAGCCGGGCGCGATCGGGGTGTCGAGTTCGGCACTGAGGGCGGCGGCGCGCGCGATCACTTCTTGCGGATCGGAAAACGCGGCCGGGGTGATCAGGTCGACCACGTCGGTCGCCGCGTAGCCCAGCATGCGCTCGGCGCCGACGTTGAAAATCTGAATCACGCCCTGGGCATCGGTGGCGATGCTGGAGAAATTGGCGCTGTTGAAAATGGCGTCCTGCAAGGCTTCCGACTTGATCAGGCGCTGCACCAGCGCGCGGCCGCTGTCGGGCGGGTCCTTGAGCGTGCGCAGCATGACGCGCGCGGGCCGGTTGCACAGCCACAGGCACAGTGGGGCCAGCAGCGCGGCCGCGCCGAACAGGGCCATCAGCACAGGCGAACCGGCCGGGCCGGCCAGGGCCAGCGCGCCAACCGTATACAAGGTCAGCAGCGCGACACCGAGGCCGGCGAGCGCCAGCTGGCGCGGCCATGCAATACGGGAAGAGAACATGAAATCACCTTGAGTAACAGACTATGAGCGCAAAACCCGGCTCATCAAGGTAGCGGCGAAGCCGCTGTGCTCGTTCCGCGCCGCCGTGGCCTAACACGGCTGTACGGCGGCGGCGATGAAGCGGGTGACGGTGCTCGATGCCACCAGGGCCAGCAAGGCGTCGGCGTCGAGCGGCTTGACCAGATACTGCCCGAAACCGGCCGCGATGGCGCGCATGCGGTCTTCCACCTGGCCATAACCGGAAATGGCGATGGCAAAGGGAATGTGCGCGCCCGCGGTCTTGCGCAGCTGGCGGATCAACTCGTAACCGTCCAGCCCGGGCAAGCCGATATCGCAGATGAGCACATCAAACGCGCGGGCGCGCGCCAGCGCCAGGCCGGCCACGCCATCGTAGGCCAAGGTGACCAGATGGCCCTCGCCCTGCAACAGGCGGCCCAGCGTTTCGTTGGCGTCCAGGTTGTCTTCGACCAGCAGGATGCGGCGCACGACCGGCACCTCGCCGACGCGCGGCGGCACGACCACGGGGCCGCCGGGGGCCACCAACGGCAGGTACACGGTGAAGACGCTGCCCAATCCCAGGCCATCGCTGCTGCCGACCACCTTGCCGCCGTGCAGCTCGATGATGTTGCGCACCACGTTCAAGCCGATGCCGAGGCCGCCTTCGGCCCGCGCCAGCGCGCGCGGCCCCTGGGTAAACAGGTCGAACACGTTGGCCAGCACGTCCGCATCCATGCCGGCGCCATTGTCGCTCACGGTGACCACCGCAAACCCGTCGTGGGCGCGCGCGGCCACCCGCACCAGGCCATGGTCGCCCGTGTATTTCGAGGCGTTCACCAGCAGGTTGGCGAACACTTGCGCCAGGCGCACCGGGTCGCCGTCGACGATGAGTTCCTCGGGCAAGTCCAGCTGCACCTGCTGCTGCCGTTCCAGCATCCTGACCTGGACCGTCTGCACGGCACGGCGCAGCAAGTCCGCCAACGGCATCGGGCTGCGCAGCAGCGACATCTTGCCGCTGCTGATGCGCGCCGCATCCAGCAAGTCGTCCAGCAGCCGGGTCAGGTGCTGCACCTGGCGGTAGATGATCGCATGCACGTTCAGCAACTCGCTGGACGGTTCGGGCAGCCGTACCAGCATGGCATTGGCCAGGCTGATGGGTGCCAGCGGATTGCGCAGCTCGTGCGCCAGCATGGCCAGGAATTCGTTCTGGTGCCGCTGTGCCCCCTCGGCCGCGTCGCGCAAGGTGCGCGCATCCAGGGTGGCGAGCACCAGGTTGCCGTTCGCTTCGCGTAATTCATCGCCCAGGGTGGCCTGGACTGCGGCGGCGGCGCGCAGGCTGGCCACCTCGCCGGCGAGCTGCGCCAGCATCGCGCGCAGGGTGGCGGGATCGGCGCAGTCGGCCGGCAGCGCCGCGTCATGGGTTGACGTGATGGCAAGCGATCCTTCCGGGCTGTGGTGAATCGCCATGATGTCCCCTATTCCGGCGCCAGGATGGCCGTGGCCCGCCCGCACAGCAGGCCGTTGTACGCTAGCGCGCCGGGCTCGATGCGCAGGCCGCCCGCGTCGATGCTGTAGCGGCGCAAGTCGGTGCTGTGGGCGCTGCCGCGCACCTTGACCACCGTCAGCACCTTGGCCAGGCGGCCTTCCAGCTCGACATAGCGCATGGCGACGATGGCGTCGGCCAGGAAACCGGTGTCGGACTGGCTGAAGCGCAGCTCGGTGAAGCGGTCGTCCAGGCCCATGGTCACCATCACCGTCACCCCCAGGCGCACCAGGCCCGCCAGGATGCGGAACACTGAGGACCGGTAGTCACTCTGGAACTCGGGCGCCAGATACAGGCTGACCTCGGACAGCGAATCGATCACCACGCGCTTGGCGCCGCTGCCTTCGACGGCGGTGATCAGGTCGTCGAGGATTTCCTCGACCGACAGGTCGAGCGAGCGGCTCTGCACCAGGGCCACCTCGCCATTGCGGATCAGGGTATCGAGTTCGGCATTGCGCAAGTGCGCCGCGTCTTTCTGGAAGCAGGCGATGACGCCGCGTTCACCCTGGCGCGCGCCCTGCGCCAGGAAGGCCGTGCCGAGGATGGTCTTGCCCGAGCCGGAGGGGCCGACCACCATCGCCGCGTGTCCGGACGGCAAGCCGCCACCGAGCATGGCGTCGAGTTCCGCGTTACCTATGGAAACCCGTACCGACGCGGCCGCCTGGGCCGGCACGACGGCCAGCGGCGGCAGCATGCGCGGGTAGATCTTGACCCCGCCGGCGTCGATGCGGAAAGTGTGCGCGCCCAGCAAATGGGCCTGGCCGCGCATCTTGATGATGCGGATCTTGCGCACCGAGGAATTGCCCACGATATCATTGGTCAGCGATAGCATGCCGTCGGCCACCGTCATGATGGGATTGGCTTCGATCTCGGCGTTGGCGTATTCGCCGATGAGGAAGGTGGTCGCTTGCCAGCTGGTCATGCGGGTACCGAGTTCCTGGATGAAATACTGGAGGTCGCTGACGCCCTCGTTGCCGTTTTTCGCCATCTGCACCACCGAGCGGAACGAATCGACGAACACCAGGCCGGGGGAAAACGCTTCGACTTCGCGCGTGATGCGTTCGAGCACGCCGCTGAAGTCGCCCGCGCGCAGGTCGTCGGCCAGGTTCACGTAGCGGATGCTGTCGTCGATCTTGTCGATATCGAAAAACCGGTACTGCTGCTGGTAGCGCAGCATTTTCAGGGGCGGCTCGCCGAGCACGGTGAAAAACAGGGCTTTCTTGTGCGGGCCGGCCAGCGCGAACATCATCTGATGCGCGAGCGTGGTTTTGCCGCTCCCTGGCGCGCCGGCGATGACGTTGAAGGAAAACTCGCTCAGGCCGCCGCCCAGCAGGGTGTCGAGCCCGGGCACGCCGGTCGGCTGGAGGCCCAGCTGCACTTTCAGGTTCATGTACTCTTTCCGCCGGACCGCTCGGTCCATGCTGTATTCATCAGACGGACCGTGAGGGCCTCGCCTATCAGGCCCGCCAGCAGCCGGGTATAACTCTCGAGCATCGCGCGGTGGAAGGCGTCCGCCGCCTGCGGCTCCATGGCGCCCAGCTGCGTGCCGAGCTGGTCGAGCAGGAGCGCGGCCGAACGCAGCTCCCGCAAAACCGGACTCGGCAGCGAATCGGGAAACGTCAGGTGGCGCGCGCGCGCGTACATCGCGCACAGCGCGGCCTCCCCGATCAGCGGGGTCAAGTGCGTCATCAGCCGCTCCCATGCGTTCAGGGCGGCAGCACGTGCTGCGCACTCGCCGTCTGGCGGCGCGGCAAGCACCTCATCGATCAGTTTTTGCCGCTTCACATCACTGGTTTCCATCTAAGGCCGAGTAAGTATTGGTCATATGCACATTTACAACTGGGCGTAACGCAGTATGGACGTTTATCCGTTTCCGCGCAGGTTTATTACGCTACCTGGCGTGGATGCCATGACAACGAAAATCGCGCGCATCGCTGTCCGGTGCGGGGCGTGCGCGCGCTTTGTGCTAGGCTCGAACGGCTACCCTGGCGAATGCTCCCTGGTGACACGCGCGTGCGCGCCCCGTACCAGCCGGCGCGACGGCACGTTCGTCCCGATCCATTGAAAGGAGAACCCATGAAACCGCTTCCCCCAGCAGCGCAAGCGCTGGCCGCCAAGATCCTTGCCGCCGTGACCGACCTGACCCTGGCATCGATCCGCGACGATGGCACGCCGCACGCCTCGACGGTCAGTTTCGCCGCCGACGGGCTGGTGCTGTATGTCGCCATTGCGCTCGACAGCCATAAGGCGCATAACCTGCGCACCCATCCGCAGGTGGCGCTGACGGTGAACGCGCCCTACCGCGGCTGGCAAGAGATCCAGGGCTTGTCGATGGATGCCATGGCCGAGATGATTCATGAACCGGTGGAAGCGCAACGCGCCGCCACCGCCCTGCTCGCCAGGTTTCCGGCATTCGCCGACGTGGTTGCCAACACGGCCGCCCTGCCGTGGCCGGGCATGCTGTTCGTGCGCATCACGCCGCTGGCCCTGTCCCTGCTCGACTACACCAAGGGATTCGGCCATACGGATTTTTTCGACCTGCGCGACAGCGCCGCCGGGCGCCTGGCCTGAAGGTGCAAGGACGGCGCTGCGCCGCGCCTAGCGGGCGTTGCCGGCAGCGGCGATGAAGCCGGTGACCGCGGCCGAGGCGACCAGCGCCAGCAAGGCATCGATGTCGAGCGGCTTGAGCAGGTACTGGCCGAAGCCGGCCGCGATCGCGCGGGTGCGGTCGTCCGGCCGGGCATAGCCGGACATGGCGATGGCAAACGGGATATGCGCGCCGGCGCTGCGGCGCAACTGGGCGATCAGCTCGTGGCCGTCCAGGCCGGGCAGGTTGATGTCGCAGATCAGCACGTCGAAGGCCTGGGTGCGCGCCAGCGCCAGCCCGGCGATGCCGTCGTAGGCGGCGGTGACGCTGTGGCCTTCGGCCAGCAGCAGCTGGCCCAGGGTATCGTTGGCGTCGAGATTGTCTTCCACCAGCAGGATGCGGCGCGCGGCGGGCGCGGCACCGCCGGGCGGCGCGCCCGCCGCGCCGGCCGCGAGCGGCAGCGACACGGTGAACACGCTGCCGCGTCCGGCTCCATCGCTGGCGCCCACGACCTTGCCGCCATGCAGTTCGACGATCTTGCGCGCCACGTTCAAGCCCACCCCCAGCCCGCCTTCGGAGCGGCCCGGCGCGCGCGGTCCCTGGGTGAACAGCTCGAACATCCCGGCCAGCAGCGCCGCGTCCATGCCGGTCCCATTGTCGGCCACGGTGACCACCGCCCTGCCCTCATGGGCGCGCGCGGCCACGCGGATGGTGCCGCCGTCGGCGGTGTACCTGGACGCGTTGACCAGCAGATTGGCGAAGGCTTGCGCCAGCCGGGCCGGATCGGCATGCACCGTGAGTTCTTCCGGCATGTCCAGCTGCAACTGCTGGCGCCGCTCCAGGATGCGCACCTGCACCGTCTGCAAGGCGCGGCGCAGCAGGGCGACCAGCGGCACCGGCGCGCACGCGAGCGTCATCGTGCCGCTGTTCAAGCTGGACGCATCGAGCAATTCATCGAGCAGGCGGCTCAGGTCCTGCACCTGGCGGTGGATCACCGCGTGCACATTGAGCAGGCCGGACGAGGGGTCGGGCAGTTTGGCCAGCATGGTGTTGGCCAGGCCGATGGGGGCGAGCGGATTGCGCAATTCGTGTGCGAGCAGCGCCAGGAAAGCGTTCTGGCGCTGGCTGGCGTGCGCGGCGGCGGCGCGCAGGGAAGCGATCTCGGCGTCGCGCTGCGCCAGCAACAGGCGCAGGCCGGCCACCTCGGTAGCCAGGGCGGCGTCGTCGGGTGTGGGCGTTCCTGTAGTGCTGTGCTGGTTCGCCATGGCGTCCTTGGTTCAATCCGGCGGGGGCGGCGGCCGGTCCGGGCAGTATGGCGGCAAAACGCCGCGCGCAGGGAGTTAATTCACCGGCGTGCCGCTCAAGGACCTTTCTTGGCGGGACTGAGGGTGGGGAACAGCTTGCCGAAGATGCCGTTCAAAACCTTGTCCGCGCCCATGTCGTCGGCGGCGTTGGCGACCACCAGCGCGCCGCTGCCCTGTTCCGGAAACAGCACGGCGATGGCCAGCCAGTTACCGTCCGAGCCCTGGTGGACCAGCGCCGGACCCTGGCGGCCGGCGAGCGAGGCTTGCACGCCCCAGTCCAGGCCGGCGGGACTGTCCGGCTGCGCGGTCTGCATCAGCGTGTAGGACGCCGGCGCGAGCAGCTTGCCATGGCCTTTGGCGCCGGCCAGCTGGTCGAGATTGAAGCGCGCCCAGTCGGCCAGGCTCATATGCAGAAAGCCCGCCGGCGCGAACATGGCCGGTGCGCCGTCGTCGAAGGTGGCCATGTCGAGCATCGGCTTGCCGTGCTGGTGGCCACGGTTCTGGCCATCGCCGGTGTTGCCGAAACCGGCGTTGCGCATCGCCAGCGGCTCGAACACTTCCTTGCGCATCAGCGCTTCGTAGCTGTCGCCGGTGGCCTTTTCCGCGATCGCGGCGGCGATCAGGAAGCCGGTATTGCTGTAAGCGAAGGCGGTACCCGGCGCGACGGCCGGCTGGTCCCTGAGCGCTGCGGCGATGTAGGCCAGGCGCTGCTGTCCGGTCGGGCGGGCATCGGTAAAGAAATGTTGAGCGCCCTTGAGATCGAGCAGGTCGCGCGGCAATCCGGCCCGGTGGGACAGCAAATGCAGCAGCGTGACCTGGCGGTACGCGGGCAGCATGCCGGCGGCCAGCTCGGGCAGCATCCTGTCGAGCGGCGCATCCCAGGCCAGCACGCCGCGCTCGGCCAGGCGCGCGATCATGGCCACCGTCATTACCTTGCCGGTCGAGCCGATCAGCCAGACATCGTCGGCGCCGGCGCGGCGCGGCCGGTCATTGCGCTGGCGGCCCTGCACCGATTGCGCGGCGATGGCGCCGTCGCGCAAGATCACGGCGCCGACCGCCGGGACCTTGCTGCCGGCCATGGCCGATTTGACGATGGCGTCGAGCTTGTCGGGCGATGCCGCGCAAGCGCTGCCGGCGAGGGTGAGTGCGGCGATCAGGGCAATTCGTCGAAACAGCATGGTGGGCTCCTCTTTCCGGTACGCGGCCATGGCGGCGCGCACGGTGTCTATCCGCCTGCGATGCAGGATGAGTTCGCAGCTTACATCGCCAGCGGGCCACCAGGCGGCGGCGGGCGACAGGCTGCCATTTCAGGGGAACAGAAAGTCGGAACGGCGCTGCCGGAACGGGCCGTGGCCTGCCGGCCTGCACGTTGATCGGTTAAACTGCGTGCATGAAAAATTTTGAACTCCGGCGCGACCGCTACGAGGTCTTCCGCCAATTCGACAATCCCCTGCTCAATATCAGCCTGACGCTGGAACTGCCGGATTTCCGTCCGTTTTGCAAGCAGCATGAGCTGCCGCCGTTTCACTTCTTTTTGTATTGCGTGCTGTCCGCGATCGAGACGGTCGATAACTTCATGTACCGCGTGCACGACGACGAGGTGATCAAGATCGACGATTTCATCGGTTCGTTCACCGTGATCAATGAGGACAATAATCTCAATTTCGCGCGTTTCACCAGGAGCGCCGACCTGCGCGAATTCATCGCGCGCAGCGTGCGCGCCGGCCAGGAAGCGAAGGCCAGCCGCGCCTTGATCAATACCAGCGCGGACCTGACGCCGCGCCAGGCCAGGGAGAATATTTATATCACCTGCATGCCGTGGTTCGACATGCGCGCGATCGAGCATCCGATTTTCTGTCATCGCAGCGCCGATATTCCCTCGCTGGCCTGGGGCAAATTCAGCGCGCCGGCCGGCGATACGATGACGATGCCGTTTTCGGTGCAGGCGCATCACGGCTTTGTCGACGGCTATCACGTGCATGTGCTGGCGCAGGCCATCGCGAACCGGGTGGCGGCGGTGATGGCCGCGCATGCCGGGGTCTGACGTCCCGGGCAGCTTCGCTTGATGTGCGTCCCCGGCTGGCGCCGCAGATACGTTAAGATATCGACTGCATGCCGGCGCGCGCCTGAGCGCTCGTTGACCGTGCGACGACCGATTTCTGAACGAGGTCCCCGATGGCCACTGTAGGACGCCTGCAGCATATCGCACTTGCCGGTTTTCGCTCAATCAAGCAACTGAGCCTTGACCTTGCTCCGCTGAATATCTTGATCGATGCCAACGGCGCTGGCAAATCCAATTTCCTCAGTTTCTTCAGCTTGATGAACAGACTGGCGGAAAAGGGTCTGCAACTGCATGTCCGCGCACAGCTCAATGGCGCCGACCGCGCCCTGTATTTTGGTCGCAAGGTGACGCAGCGGCTTGCCGTGGATTTACAGTTCCCCTTCAATCGCTATCGCGCCGTGCTGGTGCCGACCAATGACGACACGCTGGTCTTCGAGAGCGAAGCGGTGCTCGTTCATGGCCGGGAGACTGGCGATGCCGGCCGGCTAAACAGCCAGGCCCTGGCAGCGCCCGGCTCGGCCGAGTCGGGACTGGCGCAGGCCGGCATGGGTTCACCAGCCCGGCACGTGGCTCGCTGCCTGCAAGACTGGAAGGTTTATCACTTTCACGACACCAGCGATAGCGCCAGGGTGAAAGGCGCGTACAGCATTCATGCAACGGAACGGCTGCTGCCCCAGGGCGACAACCTGGCGGCGTTTCTCTATCACATCAGAGAAACCGGCAATTATCAACGCATCGTGCGCGCCATCCAGCGGGTTGCGCCCTTCTTCCACGATTTTATCTTCCTGCCCGAAGCAAACGAGCTGATTCGATTGCGTTGGAAACACACCGGCAGCGACGATTACTTCGATGCCAACATGCTGTCGGACGGGACCTTGCGCTTCATGTGCATCGCAACCTTATTGCAGCAGCCGGCGATGCCATCCATCATTCTTCTGGACGAGCCCGAGCTTGGCTTGCATCCATTCGCCATGCATTTGCTTGCTGCAATGATGCGCTCCGCCAGCGAGAGCACCCAGATTATCGCGTCGACGCAATCGGTCACGCTCGCCAACCAGTTCGGCTGGCGGGACGTGGTGGTGGTCGATCAGAACAGCGAAGGATCCCAGTTCCGCCGCCTTCAGGAGCACGAGGTGGCAGCTTGGATGGAACAGTACAAGCTAGGCGACGTCTGGGAAATGAATGCGCTCGGCGGAACACCTGAATGAAGCGCCTGGGCATCAGCGTTGAAGGTGCCACGGAACGGGAGTTTGTCAACCGCGTGTTGCGCCCGCACTTCAATCAATATGGCACCAGCGTAACGGGAATTGATATGCGGGGGAACGTGAGCCTCGACAGAATCAAGAGCGTTCTCCCGGCTTTATTCGGATCCTTTGATTTTGTGGCGACCTTCTACGACTTCTACGGTTTTAAGGGACGCGCGCAACGCACCATTACCCAGCTGGAAACGGCAATCACCGGGCTAACCGGTGTTGACAGGCAGGTGCGTTTTTTTCCGTACCTCCAGCACCTGGAAGCACTCGGAACGCGGCCTTGACGCCGAGCCGCCAACGTCAATAACACAAGAGCCGGGCGGCGCCGCCCGCGCACCAGAGGCTATCGGCTGGCGATGGCCTCGTCAAACGCCAGGCGCTTACAGCTTGGTGTTGCCGCGATACCAGTCGTTGCCGACCAGCCGCAGATCGGCCGTCTGCACCGAACCGAGCGCGCCCGACCCGCTGCGGCTTTCGTCGATGCTCTGGATGTTATCGATCGCCACCGTGTTATCGCAGTTATACACGGTACTGTGCAGCAGCACGGTGCCGTTATTCCAGTCGACGCTGGTCAGGGTCCCCTGCTCGATCCTGTAGTTGCTCGCCCCATATGGCACATAGATCATCAGGTATTTGCCTTTCTGGATCTGCAGCAGCTGGCGCCGGATCTGTTCTTTCCAGCCGTCGAACGGCGCTTCGGCCTGCAGGTTGGCGCTTTCCTTTGCACTCCATTCTTCCGCCGCCGATAGCATGCCGGCATATTTGGAGCGGTCGATCGTGCGCATCACTTCATCGGCGATGCGCACCTGCTCCGTGTACGGCAGGTATTTGGGAATATTGAACTCGTTGCGCCACTGCTCGGTGCGCACGATGTAATCGGCATGCGTGGTGAACGTCGGCAGCGCTTCGCCCAAGCGGGTACGTTCATGTTCAATCCAGTCCTCGGCTTCGGCGGCGATCTGCTCGTATTTATCGGTACCGATATCGAACAGGGCACGGTCGGCGATCTCCACCTTGAGATCGTAGGGATAGTCTTCCTGGATATTGAACTCCGCGCACCACCTGGCCGACTGCGCCACAAAATCGGAAACCGACAAATCGAATGGATTGATATTCATGTACATGCTCTCCAGTTAGTATGGTAAATGTCATTGGCCTGCCTCTACCCCTACCCGACGCCGAGCTGTCGTCTCAGCTTTTTACGTGCTTGAAAACGTGCCGCGCATTGCTTGATGTGAAAGCCAAGCTTACCCTTGAATTAACAATAATACAAAGGCAATCGTGGCACCGGCCGCCACGTGCGCGTGCCGGTGTTGTTCTTATGGCGCGTCCTGGTCCGACACCGCCACCAGTTGCCGCGCGATGGACGCCTTGCCCCCGGAATCGGAAATGCGCACGACGACCTGGTAGCTGCCCCGCGCCGCGTAGGTGTGGGCGGCGCTCACCTCGCCCCTGCCCCGGCTCTCGCGCACACGCGCCGACTGCGCGCCGCTGCCATCGCCCCAGTCGATCGTCGCGGCATGGGTGTCGTACGCGTTGCGGTCGCGGAACGATAGCGTGAGCCTTGCCGGCTGGTTCGGGAGCACCGCGCCGGTCCGGATCGGCCCCAGCACCGGCGCGTCGGTACCGCCACCGCCAAGGCGCAGCAGCACCAGCCCGGCGTTGGAATTGGCCAGGATATCGCCGTTGGCCGAGATCCTCAGCGAATGGGTCAGGACCAGGCCGGCCGGCGGGTCCTTCAGTAGCGTATTCAGATCGGCACCCTGGCCGGCGCGCGTCCAGCGAAAAGCCCGGGTGTCGGCGTCGCCGGCGCGCCGCGTCAAGCCCACCACCACGCCGCTGTCATTGATGTCGCCCGCTTCCGAAACAAGAAACTGCGGCTGGTGCAGATCGACCAGGCCGCGCTTGCGCGAGAACACAAAGGCATGGTTTTCTTCATTCGGACGCACGATGCGGCCGACCAGCTCGCCGACCTCGTTCAGCTTGGTCACTGCGGTGGCGGGACCGAGACGGATCGCCCCCTTGCCAGGGCTATACAGAAAGGCCTGGAAATCGGGAGCGCTCGCGTTGAGCATGCCGGCGATCTCGCCCCGGTTATTGATCCCTGTCACCCATGCCGTCGTCGCCCCGAACGTGCCCAGATCGGTCGCGCGCCCGGCGCCATCCCAGATGAACACATGCGCATTGCCGGCAGCATCGTCGGCGGTCCCGACGCTCATATTGTATTCATTGATGTCGCCGGCGAACGATTGGCCGAAACCGGCCGGTACCGGCAGCGGCAGCAGCCTGTTTTGCGCGGTCCAGCGGACGGCGCGGAACGGCTCATCACCCGGACCGGTGCGCGAGGCGCCGACGATTTCCCCATGCTTGTTGATGTCGTTGACAAAGGTGTCCCCTTCAGCGCTCAGGGTCGCCAGCATGACCCTGGCGCCGCTCGCAGTCCAGCGAAACGGCTGGAACGGCGTGGGCACCGGCTCGCGCGGGAAGCGCGTCTGCGCCGCCACGTCTCCCCTGTCGTTGAGCGCGCCGAGCGTGGTGACAAGGGCGTGCGGCGGGCTGACATCGATGATGCGGGCACCATCGAAATAGCCGACGTGCAAGCGGTTGTCGGGCGCGGTATATTCGAACGTGGCCTGGCCGCGGGCATTGATCCTGGCAATATACACAGGCGGCGGCGCCAGGTTGACAATGCCGTAGATTTCCTTGCGTCCGTAGACGCTGGCCAGCGCGGCGTCGCCGGAATCTCCAGCAGCTGCGCCGAGCTCATCGTCCGCACCGTCCTGGCTGGCGGCTACGCTGGCAGCCTGCCCTGTCGCGGCGTCCTCCGTGACAGCGACCGATGCCAATATCCTGGTGTCTGGCGGCGCGGGCGCCTCACTGCCACCGCCACAACCCCACAGGGTTGCCGCCATTGCCAGCGTTCCTGCCGAGTATGCTCCTCGCATCTTCCATGCTGTTTCCATGATTGCTCTCCGATCAGTTCTATCCTTGCACCTGGGGTGCACCTGGAACCATGTTGACCGTTGGCGTGCCGGGCGGGACGAGCTACCGCAAGCTCCGCTGTCAGCGCATGACGCCGTTTCCGGGCGGCCGGCTTCCCCCGCCTTGCCTGTCCCCTTGGCCGGGCGAGCGGTTACAATCGCGCCAACCGCATGGAGCCCCCTGATGAAAACGAACTTGACGCCGTGCCTCGCAGCCTTGGCACTGGCCTTGGCCCTGCCGCCCGCAATGGCGACGGAAATTGCCTCCCCGGTGGGTGGCTGGAACCGCTCGGGCCTGGTCGACAAAAGCGATGACGCTACCGTGGCCTATCCCAATTCGCCGATCGACCGCGGCGCCCAGAGCAAGCGCAGCATGATCAAGGGGCGCATCGCGGCGGCCGCCGGCAAGCGCGAGGCGCACCAGTTGGTGGTCAACGGCAATCCCCTGCGCCTGATGACGGACGAGCAGGGCCACTACGCGCGCCCTTACCTGTTCGGCGCCGGGTCGAACAGCGTGGAAGTCAAATCGCCGCAGGGCAAATCGCTCAGGCGCGTGCAGTTTTACGAAACCAGCTCGGGCCGGCCCCTGCCCGGCCTGCGCATCATCTGCGCCTGGGACGATACCGAAGCCGAGATCGACCTGCATATCGTCACGCCCGATGGCCAGCACGCTTACTTCGGCCATCCGGTACTGACCAACGGCGGCGGGCTGGACGTCGACAGCGTGGACGGCCCGGGTCCGGAAATGTTCACCATGACCGCACCCTTGCGCGGGAACTACCATGTGTACATCAATTACTGGGGCAAGCTGGGCGCAAACGGTTATCACTTCGACGAAAGCAAGCGCCAGATGCAGATGATCACCGCGCGCGTGACGCTGGTGTACAACGAAAACACGCCGCGCGAGAAACGCGAAGAGTTCGTGCTGCCCATGCGCAGCATCGGCGAACTGACGCTGGTGAAGTCGTTCACGTTCTGAGTCGCGGCGTTCACGGGCAATGGCGCGGATGGATCGATCCCGGGCCATCGCCGCCGCGTTGACGTCATCAATCGCCGCCGGTCAGAGCTTGATCTCGGTACCGAGCAGCGTGAGGAACTGCGCCAGCCACTGCGGGTGCGCCGGCCATGCCGGGGCAGTGACGAAATTACCGTCCGTGACGGCCTGGTCGACCTCGATCTGCGCGTACTCGCCGCCCGCCATGCGCACTTCCGGCGAACACGCGGGATAGGCGGAAATGCGCTTGCCGCGAATCACATCGGCGGCCGCCAGCAATTGCGCACCATGGCAAACCGCCGCGATCGGCTTGTTGGCCTTCGCGAACTGCCTGACCAGTTCGATCACCCGTTCGTTCAGGCGCAGGTATTCCGGGGCGCGGCCGCCGGCGATCATCAAGGCATCGTAGTTGCTTTCGTCGGCCTCATCGAAGCTGGCGTTGAGCGCGAACAGATGGCCGGGTTTTTCGGTGTAGGTCTGGTCGCCCTCGAAATCGTGGATCGCGGTCTTGATCTTGTCGCCCGCTTTCTTGCCGGGACAGACCGCGTGCACGGTGTGGCCGACCATGTGCAGCGCCTGGAACGGCACCATGGTCTCGTAATCTTCCGCAAAATCGCCCGTCAGAAACAAAATCTTCTTTCCAGCCATGCTTGTTCTCCTTGGTCAGTGGTGAAGTGATGCTTGCCGCTTGATTCATATCCAGATAATACGCCTGAATCCGGCTACGTAGCTGACGGTACCGGCTGAACGGCGACGTGCATGGCCCGCCCTGCCCCACCGAAGGAAGTGCTACAGTAAAATACAATATTCTGATCAAGAGAGAACCGCCATGACCCACCCAACTTCGTCGCCCACCAGCGGCACGCTCTCCCAAAGCGAACTCGCGGCCTTTGCCGACCGCGTCTGGGATGAAGAAATCGTTCCGGCCCTGGTGTCGTATATCGCCGTGCCGGCCAAAAGCCCCGCCTTCGATGCCCAGTGGGAAGCCAACGGCTATCTCGACCGCGTGGTGCGCGATGCCGAGGAGTGGATCAGGAGCAAAAAAATTCCGGGACTGAAACTCGAAGTGCTGCGCGCGCCGAATCGCTCGCCCGTCATTTTCTTCGAGTTGCCGGCCACCAAAGCCGCTTCCAACGATACGATCCTGATCTATGGCCACCTCGACAAGCAGCCGGAATTCGACGGCTGGCGCGGCGACCTGGGTCCGTGGACGCCCAAGTATGAAGACGGCAAGCTGTACGGACGCGGCGGCGCCGATGACGGCTACGCCGTGTATGCCTCGCTCACGGCCATCATGGCGCTGGACCGCCAGAACATTCCGCGCCCGCGCTGCGTGGGCCTGATCGAAACCTGCGAAGAAAGCGGCTCGTACGACCTGCCGCCTTACCTGGAGATGCTGGGCGACCGCCTGGGCCAGGTGTCGCTGGTGGTGTGCCTGGATTCGGGTGCCGGCAACTACGACCAATTGTGGCTGACCACCTCGCTGCGCGGCATGGTATCGGGCACGCTCAAGGTGGAAGTGCTGACCGAAGGCATCCACTCGGGCGCCCATTCGGGTGTGGTGCCGTCGAGTTTCCGCATCCTGCGCCATCTGCTGGACCGCCTCGAAGACGCCAAAACCGGGCGCTTGCTGCCGGAAAGCTTCCATTGCGAAATTCCGCACGTGCGTATCGAGGAAGCGAAGGCCACCGCCGCCATCCTCAAGGAAGAAGTGTACAAGCGCATGCCGTGGGCCTGCGGCGCCGATGGCGGCTCGGTGCTGCCGGTCACGACCGATCCGCTCGAAGCGATCTTGAACCGCACCTGGCGGCCGACTTTGTCGGTGGTGGGCGCGCAAGGCTTTCCAGAGTTCGCCAATGCCGGCAATGTGCTGCGGCCCTACTCCGCCTTCAAGCTGTCGCTGCGCATTCCGCCTCTGCTCGACGGCAATGCCGCCGCGCTGCAACTCAAGGCCTTGCTGGAAGATAACGCGCCCTACAATGCGCGCGTGTCCTTTGTACCGGATGGCACGCCGGGTTCGTACGGCGCCAGCGGCTGGAATACGCCGGAGCTGAGCCCGTGGCTGTCCACCGCCGTCAACGCGGCCAGCGAGGGCCATTTCGGCACGCCGGTCGGCTATCTGGGCGAAGGTGGCACCATTCCACTGATGGGCTTGCTGCAAAAGAGCTTTCCGAAAGCACAGATGATGGTGTGCGGCGTGTTGGGACCGAAGAGCAATGCGCACGGGCCGAACGAGTTCCTGCATGTGCCGTACGGAAAACGGCTGACGGCGGCGGTGGCGCAGGTGATTGCGGCGCATCCGTAAATAGTCGCGGCGCGCCGGGCGCAACAGACCGGTTTCGCCCGTCGTCTGGCCGGCCCGCGCACCGGGCATCGTGTTTGATCCACAGCGCGACGGACCGGGGACGAAGCGGGCGGACGAAGCGGACGGGAAAATCGCTCAGTGCATCGGCCCTGCCCCGCTCTCTTTCGATATGGTGCCGCGCCACGCGCCCGTTTCGCTGCCGCGCTGCTCCAGCATGTCCTTGAAGCGTTGCAGGTTGGCGCGCGCCTGCATGCGGACGGCCCCGGCCATATCGCCCAGGGTTTCCAGCGCGTCTTGCGGTTCGTAGTACAGCTCAAGCGTGACATTGGTGCGCCCGCCCGACAGTTCCTTGAACCTCACCGTGCCACCGTTCGGCGTGCCGGAAGTGCTGCGCCAGGCGATTTTTTTGTCCGGGACCTGCTCAGTGATGTCGGCATCCCACTCGATGACCTTGCCGAACACGTCCGCCTTCCAGTGCAGGCGCTTGTCGTCGAGCTGGCGCACTTCATGCACACTTTCCATAAACTGTGGAAATTGCTCGAACTGCGTGAACTGATCGTAGACAGTGCGCACCGGGAGATCGACGTCGATACTGACACGCGATTCACTGCCCTTGTCGCCAGGCTTTTGCATTTGCTTGGCCAGCAAGGTTCCACCGACCGCAACAGCCACCAACCCGAGAATACGGCTCAACATGGTTTCCTCCTGATTATCGATTGAGATGAGTCAGCGCAGCCGGAGCGGCTTGTCGCCATGCGTCCTCGTGCGGGCGACGCTCGCCGCAGCGGCCTTGCGGAGACCATCCATGTTAATCCTGTCCCTGGCGCGGATGAATAGGCGTTATCGCAGAATTGGTGTAGGAATGCGCTTGCCGCCACTATGTCATGTAGTCCGGCAGGCGCGCGCCGGCCCAGGCAGCGGCAGCGGCAGCGGCAGCGGCAGCGGCAGCGGAAGTTTGCTCGTCCGGCTGCGCCAAGTCCGGGTGGATCGCGCCGATATCAAGCCATCAGGGTCGCCTGCGCGCGTAGTTTGCGAGGCATACTCAGGCGGGGTGTTCGCGGTCGGCGCCGATGCGCAGGCGGGTATCGCCCAGGTATTCGTGAGGTGGAATTTCCAGGTTGCTCGGGGCCGGAACGTTCTTGAAGACGCGGCCGGCAAGGTCGAAGCGGGAACCGTGGCAGGGGCAATAAAATCCGCCGCTCCAGTCGCCGCCCAGGTCCGCCGGCGCCACCTCGGGCCGGTACACGGGCACGCAACCGAGGCGCGTGCAGATGCCGGTGGCCACCAGAAACGCCGGGCGGATCGAACGGGTCGGATTGGCCGCATACGCTGGCTGCTGCGCTTGTTCCGAGCGCGGATCGGCCAGGCGCGCATCGTTGCAGCGCAGCAGAGTCAGCATGCGCTCGGTACGGTGCAGTATCCACACCGGCCGCCCGCGCCACTCGATGGTGAGCAGCGCTCCCGGTGCGATCTGGCTGATATCGACTTCGACCGGAGCACCGGCGGCCTTGGCCGCTTCGCCCGGCGCCAGGCTTTCCACGAAAGGAATCGCGGCGGCGGCCAGCACGGCGCCACCGCTCACGCCGGTTGCCGCGAGCAGCCATTGTCTACGGTCCCGATTCAGTTTGGCGTAGCCCGGCATAGGTATTCCTGTCGTAGCGGCGAGGTTTGAACGGCGCAGCGCGGAGGCGCCTCGCCGGTACCCGCCGACGCAAGTCCTCCACTCTGCGAGTTGCTGCCTGATCTTCTCGAACCAGCCCTTGCCCCATTTGCCGCCCGCCGTTTTCTTCTCGATATCGTCGATCTGCTGGTACATCGGCTTGTAGTCTTTCTTGTCGCCGTAGCCGAGCAGCTCGGCAATGTTCAACTGGTCGCGCGCGGCCGCAATGCTCTGGGCCAGCTTGTCGTTTTCATCCTTGCTGCGGTTGGCTTTTTCGGCAAGCGCCTGGGCCGCCTTGATCTGTTCCTCCGCCCGCAGCCTGGGCAGCGGCACCACCTCGGTCGTCACCACCAGGGTGTTGAGCATGGTGCGCAGCGCCGTCTTCGCTTCCTCGGACTTGCCGGCGTCGATCAGGGGCGTGATGGCCTTGATCGCGGCCGGATAGGTTTCCAGGGGAATATTGAGCGTGCGGAACTCGACATGAGGGGATCGGGGGGAGCCGAATCTCCGCAGCGCCTATCGCCCGCATATGATTGGACTGCGGCGGCGCCCAACGGTTCCACGCGTCGCACCAGAAATCGGAGGGCGTAAGCGAAGACTGGACATGGGAAAACAAAAAACCCGCAGTCTCATGAAGAGCGCTGCGGGTTTTTTGTCAGTCCGGGAGCAACCCGGACAGAATTTTGGCGGAGACGGTGAGATTCGAACTCACGATACAGGTTACCCCATATGCGTCCTTAGCAGGGACGTGCCTTCGGCCACTCGGCCACGTCTCCATCCCGGCCTACACAATATTGCTAAGCCAGAAGACCAAGATCATACCGGATTCCTGCGGCGGCGAACAGGGCCGCAGCACCCTCTTCCCGAAAAAATTAACGCTTCGCCGGGGCATGCAGGCAAACAAAAACAAAAAACCCGCAGTCTCGTGACGAGCGCTGCGGGTTTGTTGACAGTCCGGGAGCAAGCCGGACAGAATTTTGGCGGAGACGGTGAGATTCGAACTCACGATACAGGTTACCCCATATGCGTCCTTAGCAGGGACGTGCCTTCGGCCACTCGGCCACGTCTCCATTCTGCCCAGTAGGTTTCACCAGATCAGAAGACCAAGATCATACCGGCTGGGCGTGGATTTTGCAATGATGCGCACCCACTTTTTGGAAATATTATGCTTTTTCCAAATCAAACGCTTTATGCAGGGCGCGCACCGCCAGTTCCATGTACTTTTCATCGATCAGCACCGAGATCTTGATCTCCGAAGTCGAGATCATCAGGATGTTGATGCCCTCTTCCGACAGGGTGCGGAACATCTGCGACGCCACGCCCACGTGGCTGCGCATGCCCACGCCGACCACCGACACTTTCGACACCTTGGCGTCGCCCGAAATGCTGGCCGCGCCGATATCGGTCTTGACGCCTTCGAGCACGCCCATCGCCTTCACATATTCGCCGCGCGAGACCGTGAACGTGAAGTCGGTCTTGCCTTCCACCGACTGGTTCTGGATGATCATGTCGACTTCGATGTTGGCATCGGCCACCGGCCCCAGGATGTGGTACGCCACGCCCGGCTTGTCCGGCACGCCCAGGATGGTGATTTTGGCTTCGTCGCGGTTGAATGCGATGCCGGAGATGACAGCTTGTTCCATATTTGTATCTTCCTCAAACGAAATCAGGGTGCCCGAGTTGGCTTCTTCTTCGAGCGGCATCAGGGGATCGGTCAGCGACGACAGCACGCGGGTCGGCACGCGGTAATTGCCAGCGAATTCGACGGAACGGCTCTGCAGCACTT
Organism: Massilia frigida; assembly: GCF_011682175.1. Classification (GTDB taxonomy): domain Bacteria; phylum Pseudomonadota; class Gammaproteobacteria; order Burkholderiales; family Burkholderiaceae_D; genus Telluria_A; species Telluria_A frigida. The sequence continues at coordinate 180,038 of NZ_WHJG01000008.1, read as the reverse complement.
TCGAGCCCAGCGAGGCCAGCTCCAGCATTTCTTCAAACGTAATGGTCTTCAGGCGGCGCGCTTCCGACACCACGCGCGGGTCGGTCGTGTAGACGCCGTCGACATCGGTGTAGATCAGGCATTCCTGGGCCTTCATCGCCGCCGCGATCGCCACGGCCGAGGTATCCGAGCCGCCGCGGCCGAGCGTGGCGATGTTGCCGTTCGCATCGACACCCTGGAAACCGGTGATGATCACGATCTTGCCAGCATCGAGGTCGGCCTTGACCTTGACGTCGTCGATCGATTCGATGCGCGCCTTGGTGAAGGCCGAGTCGGTCTTGATCGCGACTTGCCAGCCGGCGTACGAGACAGCCGGCTTGCCGATCGCCAGCAAGGCCATCGCCAGCAAGCCGACCGAAACCTGTTCACCGGTGGAGGCAATCATGTCCAGTTCGCGCGGATCAGGCTGGTCCATCAATTGTTTTGCCAGACCGATCAGGCGATTGGTTTCGCCGGACATTGCCGAAGGCACAACAATAATCTGGTGCCCCGCGTCATGCCACTTGGCGACGCGTGCCGCAACGTTCTTGATGCGGTCGGTCGAGCCCATCGACGTTCCGCCATATTTGTGGACGATTAAAGCCATAAGAGTGAAGTTTCCGCTCGGTTAATGAAAAAGGAGGGCTTTACTCTACATGCTGCGATGCAGAAAAACAAGGCAGTCGGCGGCCAAACCTATATGTTATTGCTATATCGAAATTACGTTTCTGCGTAGTCGTCAGGCCGGGCGCGCTTCCCAGCGCAGGCTGACCAGGGACGCCGGAGTGGAACCGAAGTGATGGCAATCCATGCCGATGCCGGCCGCGAACAGTAAATCCTTGCCGCTGGTCACAACCGGCAAGCGCTCGCGCTCCCAGGCGGGCACGTTGCAAGCCTGGTAGTGGTACTTGAGCGGACGCGTGGGCCGGTTGGCGGCCGGTTTGAGGCGCTCGCCGCCCTTGCGGAAGTCGATTTGCAAGGACTGGGCGCGCAGCCAGCCAGCCTCGAAACCCTGCTCCGCCGCGTCGAAATGCAGCACCCCGCCGTAGGCCGGGAATGCCATGCTCGCCTCCCCGCTCCAGGTGAAGCGCTCGCCTTCCTTGACGAAAACGCCCTCGTCGTCCGGATCGCGCTGGCCGGCCAGGTCGGCCAGCCTGGGCGTGATGTACAGGCGGTCGCGGTGGCGCCGGATGTGGCAGTCGGGGTGCGTCACCAGCAGCTGCGCGTCATGGCGTGCTTCGACCAGCTGGGTCACCATTTCGGTCAGCCAGGCGGTGGACGGCATGCGCAGCGCGCGCAGGCCGAACCAGTAGCGCAGCATATTGTAGGCGCGCGCCAGGCTCATTCCACGCAGTTGGGCGACGTCGATGCAATCGCCGACCAGGCAGCCGGCCAGGTCTTGCACGGCCAGTTCGGTCAACAGGCGCTGGGCCGACTGCGCGTGCGCGGCGCTGCGCGCAAAGCGTTCCTGGTAGCCGGGAAAGGCCGTGGCCAATGCCGGCATCACCTGGTGGCGCAAGGCATTGCGGGCATAGCGTGGATGGGTATTCGATTCGTCCTCGACCCAGGCGATGCCATACGCGGCCACGTAGGCTTCGAGCTGCTGGCGCGAGACCGGCAGCAAGGGGCGCGCCATCACCAGATCCGGGTTGCCCAGCAGTTCGGGCGCGGCGTTGGCCGCATCCATGCCGGACAGGCCGGCCGTGCCGGAGCCGCGCAGCAGTTGCAGCAGCACGGTTTCGGCCTGGTCGTCGAGATGGTGGGCGGTCAGCATCAGGCGCACGCCATGCTCGGCGCACAGGGCGCCCAGGGCGGCGTAGCGCAGCTTGCGCGCGGCCGCCTCGACGCCCGATTTGGTCTTTTCCAGCACCACGCGGCGCGCCGCGAACGGCACGCCCAGAGCGGCGCAGGCCGCTTCGCAATGCGCCAGCCAGGCATCGGCGTTGGGACTGATGCCGTGGTGGACGTGGAAAGCAAACAGGGGAATATCGCTGGCGGACGCGTACTGCGCCGCCAGGTGCAGCAGGGCCGAGGAATCGAGCCCGCCGCTGTAGGCGATGGCCACCGATGGCGCCATGGCCCCGCCTTGTGCACGCAACGCGTCAAGCGCCTGCGCAAACTGCGCTGCAAGCGCTGCGTTGGTGGTCTGGTTCACTCTTCGGCCGGCGTCGTTTCTTTGAATTTGCCGTAGCTCATCAACTTGTTGTGACGGGCTTCGATCAGATCCTTGGTCTTCATGCCGTGGAACTGGCGCAGGGTGTCGGCCAGCGCGCGCTTGAGCATCACGGCCATGCCCTTCGGATCGCGGTGGGCGCCGCCCAGCGGTTCGTTGATGATCTTGTCGATCAGGCCCATCGCTTTCAGGCGGTGCGCGGTCAGGCCCAGCGCATCGGCAGCGTCGGAGGCGCGCTCGGAGGTTTTCCAGAGGATCGATGCGCAGCCTTCCGGCGAGATCACCGAGTAGGTCGCGTATTGCAGCATCAGCACGGCATCGCCCACGGCAATCGCCAGCGCGCCGCCGGAGCCGCCTTCGCCGATGATGGTGGCGATCAGCGGCACCTTGAGTTCGGCCATCACGTACAGATTATGGCCGATGGCTTCGGACTGGCCGCGCTCTTCGGCATCGATGCCGGGGAATGCGCCCGGCGTGTCGACGAAGGTGAAGATCGGCAAGCCGAATTTTTCAGCCAGCTTCATCAGGCGCATGGCCTTGCGGTAGCCTTCCGGCTTGGGCATGCCGAAGTTGCGCAGCGCGCGCTCCTTGGTGTCGCGCCCCTTCTGGTGACCGATGACCATGCAGGCCTGTCCGTTGAAGCGGGCCAGGCCGCCGACGATCGACAGGTCGTCCGCATAGGTGCGGTCGCCGTGCAGTTCGTGGAAGTCGGTAAAGATTTCGTTCACGTAGTCCATGGTGTACGGACGTTGCTGATGGCGCGCAATCTGCGACACCTGCCATGGCGTGAGCTTGGCGTAGATATCTTTGGTCAGTTGCTGGCTCTTCTTGGCCAGACGGTCGATTTCTTCGGAGATGTCGACCGCCGAATCGTCCTGGACGAAGCGCAGCTCTTCAATTTTGGCATCAAGCTCTGCAATCGGCTGCTCAAAACTGAGGAAAGTTTGTTTAATCATGATACCTCCGGGTAAATTCTGGCCGCAGCATACCCCACCGCACGGCCACTTCAGGCGCTATTCTACCGGAACCGGATCGAGGCTACGCCACAAATACCACGTAGCGACCGTTCTCCACGGCTCCCAATTGGCCGACACCTCGCGCGCATCGCTGCGCGATACCGGTTCGCCGGAAAAGTAGTTCTGGCTGATACCTTGAATCAGGCCGGGATCGTCCAGCGGCAAGACATTCGGACGCAGCAGATTAAATATCAGAAACATCTCCGCTGTCCAGCGTCCGATGCCGCGAATCTGCACCAGCTCGGCGATGACGGCTTCGTCATCCATCTCGGCCCACTGGTTCGCGTGCACGCGCTTGGCCTTGAAATGGTCGGCCAGGTCAAGGATGTATTCGGTCTTGCGCTTGGACAGTCCGCACGCCGACAATTGCTCGGCGCCGGCCTTGATCACCTGGGCCGGCGTGATCTTGGGACAGGCCGTGAGCAGCTTGTTCCAGGCCGCATCGGCGGCCTTGGTGGTCACTTGCTGGCCCACCACCGAACGCGCCAGGGTCGTAAACGGATCGCCGTGGCCGACCAGGTGCAGGTCGCCGAACTGCGGGATCAGCTTTTTCATGATGCGGTCGCGCTTCATGAGTTCGATCTTGGCTTGCTCCCAGTACTCAGGTACCTCCAGCGGCGGCGGGGTGGCCCCCGCCGTTTCCTTGGTTGGCGCCATCATGCGCGGCGCCAGTTGGTCGTGCCGTCCGGCTTGTCCTCGAGGACGATGCCGGCCGCCAGCAACCCGGCGCGAATGCTGTCGGACTCGGCGAAGTTGCGTGCTTTTTTCGCCTCGCTGCGCTTGGCGATGGCCGCCAGGATGGCCGCTTCGTCCAGGCCGCCCTCCTCGCCGCCGGCTTGCAGGAATGCCTGCGGCGCGCGTTCGAGCAAGCCCAGTACGGCCGCCAGCGCCTTGAACTGGCGCGCCAGCTCGACCGACTTGCTCTTGTTGAGCTCCGTGGCGAGATCGAACAGCACGGCGATCGCGATCGGCGTGTTGAAGTCGTCGTCCATCGCTTCGCGAAAGCGGATGGCGTAGGCTTCGTTCCAGTCGACTTCCAGCGCGGCGCCGGTATCGATGCCGGCCAGCGCCGTGTACAGGCGGGTCAAGGCGGACTTGCCATCCTCGAGGTTGGCCACGCCGTAGTTCAGCGGGCTGCGGTAATGTCCGCGCAAGATAAAGAAGCGGATCACTTCGGCGTCGTACAGCTTGAGCACGTCGCGGATGGTGAAGAAATTATTCAGCGACTTGGACATCTTGACGGCGACCTGGGTCTCTTCGTCGACCACGCGCACGAAGCCGTTGTGCACCCAGTAGTTGGCCATCGGATGGCCGAACGCGCCTTCGGACTGGGCGATCTCGTTCTCGTGGTGCGGGAATTGCAGGTCGGCACCGCCGCCGTGGATGTCGAAGTGCTGGCCCAGGGTCGCGCACGACATGGCCGAGCATTCGATATGCCAGCCCGGACGCCCGCTGCCCCAGGTCGAATCCCATTTGACTTCGTCCGGCTCGGATTCCTTGGACGCCTTCCACAGCACGAAGTCGAGCGGATCGCGCTTGCCGGTATTGATATCGACCCGTTCGCCCGCGCGCAAGTCGTCGAGCGACTTGCCGGAAAGCTTGCCGTAGCCGGGGAAATTGCGCACCGAAAAATTGACGTCGCCATCCTCGGACTTGTAGGCCAGGCCCTTCTGTTCGAGCTGGGCGATGATCGACAGCATCTGCGGCACATAGGCGGTTGCGTGCGGCACCACGTCGGGCGGCAAAATGCCGAGCGCCGCGGTATCTTCGTCCATGTACTTTTCGAAGCGCGAGGTCAACGAGAAAATCGACTCGCCGTTTTCGACGGCGCGTTTGATGATCTTGTCTTCGATATCGGTAATGTTGCGAACATACGTGACCTGGTAGCCCGATACCTTGAGCCAGCGGTAGATGACGTCGAACGCCATCATCATGCGCGCATGGCCGATATGGCAGTAGTCGTAGATCGTCATCCCGCACACGTACATGCCGGCTTTGCCGGGCTCGATCGGGGTGAATACCTGCTTTTCACGCGCAAGCGTGTTGTAGATCTTTAATTGGCTCATCGGATTCTTACTCGTTACAGCGGGCGCCGCGCCCGGGCAAAACGACAACCGGGCGCGATCGCCGCAGTGGGCGCGCGCCGGTCAGGCGTAGTTTGCATCGAGATCGTCGGAGCCCTCTGTCTTGTTCTTCTTTGATAGAATGGGACGTTCTGTACAAAGTATAGCATTGTTAAAATCCCGGCTGGCCGCATATGGATCAGGTTTATTTTTACGGTAAAGGCTTGACAGCCTCTCCGCCATATAACAACAAGCACCTCACGTCAAGGATTTCAAATGCAAGATTCGTTATTGTTCCGCATGCCCCTGGTAGCCCGTTTCCTCACCCTGTTCTGCGGCCTGACCCTCAGTACCGCCGTGCTGGCAAGCGATACGCCGCACGTCTCGCTCAAGACCAGCATGGGCGAAATCGTCCTTGAACTGGACCAGGAAAAAGCCCCGAAAACCGTCGCCAATTTCCTCCAGTACGTGAAAAGCGGCCATTACAAGGGATTGATTTTCCACCGCGTCATCAACGACTTCATGATCCAGGGCGGCGGCATGGATGAAAAGATGCTGCCGCGCCGTACCAATAAACCGGTCCAGAACGAAGCCAAGAATGGCTTGCTGAACGTGCCCTACTCGGTCGCCATGGCGCGCACCCAGTACCCGAATTCGGCCACCTCGCAGTTCTTCATCAACGTCGCCGAAAACACCAATCTCGACTATCCGGGCCGCGACGGCTTCGGCTACACCGTGTTCGGCAAGGTCATTTCCGGCCAGGACGTGGTCGATAAAATCAAGGGCGTGATGGTCGACGATGTGCGCGGCAACCAGAACGTGCCCGTCATGCCTATCGTCATCAAGTCGGCAACCATCGTGAAGCAGTAAAATAGCGGGCGCATGCAAGCACCCTCACAACAACTAACCAACAGGACACCAATATGGCCGTACTCATCACCACCAACATGGGCAACATCACCGTCGAACTGGACGCCGAAAAAGCACCGAAATCGGTTGCCAACTTCCTCGACTACGTGGCCAAGGGCCACTACGACAACACGATTTTCCACCGCGTCATCGGCGACTTCATGATCCAGGGCGGCGGTTTCGAGCCAGGCATGAAGCAAAAGCCAGCCGAGCAAACCGTGGAAAACGAAGGCAAGAACGGCCTCAAGAACGAAATGTACACCCTGGCCATGGCCCGCACTTCGGCGCCGCACTCGGCATCGGCGCAGTTCTTTATCAACGTCAAGAACAATAGCTTCCTCGACTATCCAGGCCAGGACGGCTGGGGCTACGCCGTGTTCGGCAAGGTCAGCGAAGGCACCGACGTGGTCGACAAGATCCGCAAGGTCAAGACCGCCAACAGCGGCATGTTCGCCGACGTGCCGGTCGAGCCAGTGATCATCGAAAAAATCACGGTGATCTAAGCATGATGCGCGAGCAAACCACACCGGCAGTGCAGCGATGACCCTGCCCGCGCGAACGCTCGCGCTGTTTATCTCCGACCTGCATCTGCAGGCCGCGCATCCGCGCACGGTCGAGGCCTTCTTCGCTTTCCTGGAAGAACGCGCGATGGCCGCGCGCGCGCTGTACATTCTGGGCGACCTGTTCGAGTACTGGGCGGGCGACGACGACCTCGGCGCCCCTCTGCACCGCCAGATCGCCACGGCCATCCGCGCCGTGCGCGACGCCGGCATTCCGGTCTACTGGATCGCCGGCAACCGCGACTTCCTGGTCGGCCAGGCGTTTGCCGACGCCGCCGGCATGGCGTTGCTGGCCGAGCCGCACATCGCCGACATCGGCGGACAGAACATCACGCTGGTGCACGGCGACGCCGAATGCACCGACGACATCAACTACATGGAATTTCGCAAGCAGGTACGCCAGCCGGCCTGGCAGGCGCAATTTCTCGCCATGCCGCTGGCCCAGCGCAAGGCGATCATCGCCAACCTGCGCGAAGGCAGCAAGGAAGCGCACAGCACCAAGACCATGGACATCATGGATGTCACGCCGCAGGCGATCGACGCGCTGTTCGCCGCCACCGGCACCAAGGTCATGATCCATGGCCACACGCACCGCCCGGCGCTGCACGAGAAAGACGGCACGCGCCGCTACGTGCTGCCGGACTGGGAACCGGATGGCGAGCCGCCGCGCGGCGGCTGGATCGCCATCGGCGACGATGGCGCCATCACCCGCCACGACCTCGACGGCAAAGTGATCGGCTGACACACCTCGCGCCGCCGGCCATGCCGCGCGGCTGTCAGTCCGCCGGCAGCGGCGTGTGCAGCACGGCGTAGCTGGTCAGGCCAATCAACATACCGTTCCCGATCGCGATACCGCCGAGCACCGGCTTGCCCCATGCCAGCGCCGGGGTCGATACGGTGCCATCCGGCTTGACCTTGCGCAGCAAGCCCTGCCCGCTCAGATACATGTCGCCATTCGGTGCAAACGCCATTTCCACGTTCCCGTGAAAGCCCAGCATGGCGGTACGGGCCGGACCGTCACGGTCGCCCATCCAGCCCGGCGAGCCCGCGAACAAGGCCGGCTTGCCGTCCTTGCTGAATTTGTACAGGGCCGCCCTGCTCCTGTCACCCACGTACAGGTTGCCTGAGCGATCATAGGCGATGCCGGCCGACTGAAAGGAAGTCCCGAACACGTCGCCAAAGCCATCGCCCATGTCGGCGATCAGTGTGATCACCCTACCGGAAGGCAAGATGTGGCGTACAGAGTCATAGCCGGCAATCGCCACGTTCTCGTCGGCGTCGACAGCAATGTCGACCACGTCGCCGCCGCCGCCACGAGAATGCGCCAGAACCGTGGTGGTCGAGCCGCGCTGGAGCAGGGAAATCCGTTCCTCGTCGACCACGTACACAGCGCCGTTCGGGCTGACCGCAACGCTGTAGGGATGCGTGAAGACGGCTCCCTTGACGCCATTGCCGGCAAACACGCTGACCACGCCATCCGGGCTGACCATGCGCACGACGTTGGCCTGGTAATCGGCGATGTACAGATTCCCGTCCGCATCGGCGGCCGTGCCATCGCGCCGGTTAAAGCGCGCCGCAGTGCCCTTGCCGTCCACGCTTGCGCCGGTGACTGGGGTCGCGGCCGATGTCGTGACCACGCCTGATGGCGTGATCGTGCGGATCGCCGGTGCGCCGGCATCAAGTGCCAGCACGTTGCCCGACGCATCAACCAACAGTTGGCTAAGGTACGAGAAACGCGCTTGCGCTCCCGTGCCATCGCGCACGCCACCACCCTTGCCGTCGCCCGCCACCGTGGTGACCACGCCGCCCGGCGTGACCTTGCGCAAGGTGTCGTAATCACCAATATAGACATTGCCCGCCGCATCGGCCACCAAGGCGCGCGGCGATCTGAAAATAGCTGCGGCGCCACGGCCGTCGCGCACGCTCTCCGCGCTGACGGCTTGATTGCCGCCCGCGATAAACGTGGCCAGCCCGCCGGCGATGCGATAAATGCGCGCGCTTTCAACCACGTAGAGCGAGCCGTCGCCAGCCACGGCAATGCGCGTGGGCAGCCTGAGGATCCGCTCGTTCGCAGGGTCGTTGGTCCAGTTGACCCGGGTCACCACGCCGGCCGGAGTCACGCGGCGGATGCCGCCCTGCTCGATCACCAGGTAGTCGCCATTGATGTCGAGCGCAATCTCGGTCGGACGGTTGAACAGCGCTTGGGCGCCCACGCCGTCAAGTGGCATTCCGGTGCCGTAATCGCTCAGGCACACCGCTTCGGTCACGCCGGCCAGCGTGCTGACCACGCCGCCCGGGGTAATCTTGCGCAAGGTGTTGTTGCAGGTATCAGTCACGATCAGATTGCCCGCTGTATCGACGATGATGCGCGACTGGGAATTGAAGTTGAAGCTGGCCGCGCCGCCGGCGCCGTCCTGACTGCCGTAGCTGGCGACCGAACCGGCCAGCACCGACATCGCACCCGACGGCGTGAGTTTGAAGACGACTTGCTTGGCGCGGTCGATAATATACGTGTTGCCGGCCTTGTCGCGCGCCATGCCGCTCGGTGTCTGAAGCACGGTTTCCTTGCCGGCGCGCACGGATTGCATACAGGTGATGCCGAGCGCGGCCATGTCTTCGTCACCCGCGGCCATATAGTCGACGGCACCGGCGCCGCACTTGGACGCCGGGGGCGCCACCACAACGGGAGCGGCCGGGGTGGACGACCCGCCCGATCCGCCGCCACCGCAGGCCGTGAAAAACAGGCATGCAAGCAGTGCAGCGCCGCGACGCGCTGCCGTCGAAGGGGGAAAAGGCAGTTGGTTGTGTGGCATTGGGTCTTTTATCTATCTGGAAAATATCTGAGAAGGCGGAATATACCGATTTTGCTTGCGCAACACTACTCATATGTTCGGACCGGGGCGCCGCGCAGCCGCCAACAAGGCCGGCTGCGCGCGGCGCTGCTTACTGCGGCAGCGGGGTCTCGAGGACGGCGAAGCCGGTCATGCCCAGCAACCGTTTCTGGCTGTACGCGATGCTGGTCAGGCTGGGGTAGCCCCAGGCCAGCACAGGCGTCGATACCGTGCCATCCGGGGTGATCTTGCGCACCTTGCCCGAGCCGGTCAGGTACATGTCGCCATTCGGGACAAACGTCATGTGCACCGGGCCGTCGAAGCCCAGGCGTGCCTTGCCGGGGGCGCCATCGGCGTTGCCGTCACCGTCGAAGGTGCCCGCAAAAACCGAGAAATGGCCAAGCGTGTCGCGCTTGAGGATCGTATGGCTTTCCAGATCGGCGATATACAGGTTTCCAGCCCCATCGAAGGCAACCCCGGCGGGGCGGTAGCCATACAACTCCCGCGCGGGCGGTGCCAGTTTGGCGACATCGCTCTGTTCGACCGTGATCAATATATCGCCGCGCGGGTTCAGCACGCGCACCCCCGTGCGCCCGACCGTGGCGATATTGCCGACCGAATCGACCGCAATATGTTCCACCATCGTGCGCTCGTCCTGCGCCACCACCGTGATCAGGACACCGTCCTCGATCCTGACGATCCGGTCGACATCGGAGACATACACCACGTCCCTGGCATCGACCGCGATCGATTTTTGTTCGGCAAACGCGTCGGCGCGAACGCGTCCCCGCTCCGCGCTGTTGCGGACCCCTGCAACCCCCGCCAACAAGCTCGCCGTTCCGTCGGGGCTGACCCGCCGCACCACGTTCGCATGGGGGTCGAGAACGTAAACGTTTCCTTTGGAATCGGCTGCCATGCTGATCCCGTATTGGAAGCGCGCTACGCCAGCCGGTCCGTCCACCATGCCGCTGGTCGCTGGCGTCGCCGCGAAGGTGCTGACGTCGCCCCCCATCGACACCTTGCGCATGACGGAACCGTCGACAACGATCATCTGCCCTTGGGGATCAAAGGCCAGCGCACCCAGGCTACTGAAACGCGCAACGTTTTTATTCCCATCGCCGGCGCCTGGACTGTCGAACTTCCCCGCCACGGTGCTCACGATGCCGTCGGATGAAATTTTCCGGACCGACGAAGAGTCGCTGAGGTACAGATCGCCGGATGCATTGAATGCCATGTGGGTGACCATATCGAGCTTGGCGTTCAGACGTGGCCCGTCGGGTGCGCTACGCTCCAACGTACCTGCCCAGCGCAAGGCTTCCCCATCCTTGATCCGATAGATCAATTCCCGACTGGAGAAATAAATGATGCCGTTCCGGTCAACGGCCAGCCCACGGAGCTTGCTGGGGACGGTCGGACCACTCATATCGGGCTGGGCCCACACTATGGTGGTCACCGTGCCGTCCTGCGTGACGCGCCGCACCACGTGCGTCGCGCCTTCCGCGACCAGATAATCCCCATTGATGTCGAGCGCAATGCTCTCGGGAGCCTGCAACAATGCGCCCGCCCCCACGCCGTCGCGGCTTTCCGGATGGCCAGAGCACCCTGCCGTACGAGTACCGGCCACGGTACTCACCATTCCCTGGGGGGTAATCCGCCGTATCGAAAAATTGCAAGTGTCCGCGACAATCAGGTTCCCTGCCCTGTCGATCAGCATGCCGGAGTTTTTCGTGAACCGAAAGCTGGCGTCGGCCCCTTGCCCATCCTGGCTGCCGTACGACAAGTCGGAGCCGGCGAGCGTGGTGACTACCCCTGCGGGCGTTATTTTCAGGACAAGCTGCCTGGTCGAATCGATCACAAACGTATTGCCATCCTTATCGACGGCAACGCCCGCCGGTGATTGCAACAAGGATGGCACTCCGGAGAGCACGTGCGGCAAACGTGACGCCTGCGGTGGCGCGACGGGAACCACCGGCGTTTCCGGTGTCGGTGCCGGTACCGCCGAAGGCGCAGGCGACGAGCCGCCAGAGCCGCTGCATGCCGCCAGCGCGCAGCAGAGCAACAGCGCCGTGGAGCGCGACAGCGCCTGAAAACGAGGGGAAACCGACTGGATCGAGTAATGCCGCATGGTGTTGTTGTCCTTAAAGATACTTGTGGTCGTGAATGTAACAGAAACTTCTTGATAATATTTACACGAAGAAAATAAACCACACCTTTCTTTGTAGACCCGACTCACGCCATTTCCCGGAAATGCCCTGAGCTGCAAGCGAACCAGCCATTCCCTCACTCAAGGTCGAGCCGCGTCTCCCTTGCCCCGTCAAATTATTCTTCCGTTTTTGAGCTTCTGTGTTATAGTTCACTACATCACCATCAAATCACCTCACCACCTCACCAACAGGGAGGAATCATGTCTCACCAGGCAGCACCACACCACCGGAAGGGCCCGCCATGACGATCGGCTGGAACGACAACACGCCCATCTACCGCCAGCTCAAGGACAAAGTCATCGGCATGATGCTCGATGGCGCCCTGAAAGCCGGCGACGCCCTGCCCTCGGTCCGCCAGGTGGCGGCCGAATACCAGCTCAATCCGATCACCGTCTCGCGCGCCTACCAGGAACTGGTGGACGAGCAACTTGTGGAAAAACGAAGGGGAATTGGCATGTATGTGACCGAAGGCGCGAGCGAAAAACTGCTCGCCAGCGAACGCGAGCGCTTCGTGCGCGAAGAATGGCCGGCCATGCTCGAACGTATCCGCCGCCTCGGCCTCGATGTCGACCAATTGCTGCGCCGGCAAGACGGAGACAAATCATGAGCGCCGTCATGACAGCCCGTGGCTTGAGCAAGCGCTACGGCAAGTCGGTAGCGATCGACAACATCAGCTTCGAGATTCCCGCCGGCAGGATCGTCGGCTTGATCGGCCCCAACGGGTCCGGCAAGACCACCACCCTCAAGGCCGCGCTCGGCCTGACCGCGTTCGAGGGCACGCTGTCGGTGCTCGGCTTCGACCCGCGCACCGAGCGCGATGCGCTGATGCAGCAAGTGTGCTTCATCGCCGACGTGGCGATCCTGCCGCGCTGGCTGCGCGTATCCGAGGCGATCGCCTTCGTGGCCGGCGTGCACCCGCGCTTCGACCGCGCCAAGGCTGAACGCTACCTGGCCGCGACCAAGCTCAAGCCGGAGATGAAGGTCAAGGCCATGTCCAAGGGCATGATCGTGCAGCTGCACCTGGCGCTGGTGATGGCTATCGACGCCAAGCTGCTGGTGCTCGACGAGCCGACCCTGGGCCTGGACATCCTGTACCGCAAGCAGTTTTACCAGAACCTGCTGGAAGACTATTTCGACGAGAACAAGACCATCATCATCACCACCCACCAGGTCGAGGAGGTCGAGCACATCCTCACCGACCTGATGTTCATCCGCGACGGCAAGATCGTGCTGTCGGCCTCGATGGACGAGGTCGGGGCACGTTTCGTCGAGGTCATGGTCGCACCCGACAAAGTCAACGCCGCCAGCGCCTTGCAGCCGATCGACCAGCGCACCGTGTTCGGCAAGTCGGTCATGCTGTTCGACGGCGTGGCGCGCGAGCAGCTCGCCGCCTTGGGCGAGACCCGCAATCCCAGCGTCGCCGACCTGTTCGTCGCGACCATGAAAGGAAGCTACGCATGAATACCCTGAAATGGCTGCTTAAACGCGAGTTCTGGGAGCACAAGGGAGCGTTTTTTTACGCGCCCGTGATCCTCGCGGTCGTGATGGTCGGCGTCACCGCCCTGACGCTGGGCTTTGGCATGTACTGGTCCGAAGCGCCCTTCCGCCACCTGCTGGCGGCAGCGGCAGCGGGCCGCGCGGCCATGCCCGGCGGCCTGGCCGGCGTGGGCGACCTGCTCGCCACGCTCAGCCTGCTGGCCGCCTCGCCGCTATTGCTGCTGCTGGCCGCGTCCACGTTTTTCTACTGCCTGGCCGCGCTGTATGACGAGCGGCGCGACCGCAGCATCCTGTTCTGGAAGTCGCTGCCGCTGTCGGACACGCATACGGTGCTGTCGAAAGTGATCACGGTGACCATGGTGGCGCCCCTGATCGTCATTGGCGTGAGCACGGCGACCTCGGTGCTGCTGGTCTTGTTCGCCGGCGCGATCGCGGCGCTGAACGGGGTGAACCTGTTCGGCCCGGTGCTCTCCAGCCCGATTTTCCTGCTGGCCCCGCTGCGCTCGCTGGGCATGCTGCCGGTGTATGTGATCTGGGCGCTGCCGACGGTCGGCTGGCTGCTGATGGTGTCGGCCTGGGCCCGCTCCAAGGTCTTTTTGTGGGCCGTGGGCGTGCCGGTGATTGCGCTCGTGCTGGTCAAGTGGATCACCTATGTGCTGGGGGCCGGACCCGCTGCCGGCACGCTGATGCAAACGGTGGTGGGGCGGATCCTGCTCGGCCTGGCGCCCGGCAGCTGGCTGGGCGGCGAGACCAGCGCGATGGGTAGCCACGGTGCGCATGTCGCGATCGACCGCGTCAATGGGCTGCTGGCCGATTCCTGGGCTACCCTGGCGTCGCCCGGCGCGTGGGTCGGGGCGGTTGCCGGAATGGCGATGATGTACGCCGCGATCCGCCTGCGCCGCTTGCGCGACGAAGGCTGACGCCCGGCCCATTTGCCGCGAGCGCGCCGTTACCCCGGGGCGCCGGACCCCGCGCGGGAACGGCGCCCGCTCAGCGCGCGCTCAGCGCGCGCGCCAGCACCTCGGGCTCATGGCCCGGCAACATTCCGTCGAGCAGCAACTGGGCCAGGCCGTGCACCATGCACCACAGTTTCAGGCTCATCACCGCCACATCCTTGCCCTCCCCGCCACTGCCTTGCAGCATGCGTGCAAATGCCTGCGTCACGCCTTGCACCGCCGCCTGCAGGCCGGGATGGCGGCTGCGGTCGGCGATCAGCGGCCCGTACATCAGGCGAAAGCGCCCGGGGCGCTCCAGCGCGAAGCGGACATAAGCCTGCCCGACCGCGGCCAGGGCATCCTGCGCCCCGCCCGCAGCCTGTTCGATGTACAGCGCGAAGTCCGCGTAGCCCTTGGCGGCCAGCGCCGCCAGCAACGCTTCCTTGCCCTCGAAATGCCGGTAGCACGCCGTGGCGGATACGCCGGCCCGGCGCGCAACCTCGCGCAGGCTGATCGCGCCAGCCCCCGTTTCATCGACCAGGTCCTCGGCCGCGTCCAGCAAGGCCGTCCGCAAATCGCCATGATCCTGGACGCGCCGGAAGCGACCGATCCGAAGAAGGCGATGGCCCTCCTTGCCGCCGGGATCATGAGCTATGTCCCGCTCTTCCACGACGCCATGTGCGCCGATATTATTCCGGGCCGGGCCGGACCTTGGTGATCGGTTCGACCATGGCCTTCGCCAGCCCCCTGGTGCGGGAAAAACATGCCCGGCGCGGTGGTGCACTTGTCGCCATCGGTGAGCAGGTCGGCGTTCATGGCGCCGCGCTTTTCGCCGCTCGGCCACATGGAAACGCTGCCGCGCGCCGTCGAGCGCCTGGTCTGGCGCACCCTGGACCGCAAGTTCCTCGATCCGCTCTACGGCGTTCCGTTCAATCGCTTGCGCGCCGGCCAATTTTCATCCCACCCCATTTCCGCTGTTCGATGACGGCGCCCCACTCAGCGCGGAGCTCCAGGCTTTCCTCGATGCTGGCGCGGCGCCGGTGGCGTTCACCAGCGGCACCGCCAACGCCACCTCGCACGTGTTTTATGCCGCCTCGGCCGAGGCGTGCCGGCTGTCCGGCAAGCGCGGCATCCTGATCACCCCGCATACAGCGCAGCTGCCGGCCGCGCTGCCCCCGGGCGTGGCGCATGCCGATTACGTGTCATTCAAGGCACTGTTGCCGCGCGTGGCGGCGTTTGTCCATCACGGCGGCATCGGTTCGACCAGCCAGGCGCTGGCGGCCGGCGTGCCGCAACTGATCCAGCCGATGGCGTTCGACCAGTTCGACAATGCCAGCCGCGCGCTGCGGCTTGGCGTTGCCCGCTGTATCGCGCCGAAACGCTACACGGCCAGCGCGGTGGCGGACCAGTTGAAGCGGCTGACGGCCGACCAGGCGCTCACGGCCCGCTGCAAGGCGGTGGCCGCAATGACCGCCGCCAGCGCCGGGGTGGGCGAAGCGTGCGACCTGGTGGAGAAGGTACTGGCCGGGGTAAGCCCGGCGCCAGTTACTCGAACTGCGTCGTGAACGCCAGGAATTGCAGCTTGAGGTCGTCGACCTCGGCGCGCAGGGAAGCCACTTCCTGTTCCAGCTGCGCCACCCTGCTGCCCTGGGCTGGCGCGCTGACCACCCCGAACGCGGATTCCTGCTGCGACAACGCGGCGTCGCCGCCCAGAAGCTGGCCGTAGCGCGGCTCCTTGGTGCCCGGCGCGAGCGCCAGGCGGGCCACGATCGGCGGGTATTTATCGATCAGAAATTGCAGGCAAGCCTCGACATCGGCCACCGACTTGAATTCGTGCAGGCGCCCGCTGCGGGTGCGGATTTCGCCCGCCGTCTGCAAACCGCGCAGCATCAGGATCGTCAGCACGGCCAGCTTGTCTTGCTCCAGCGACCATTTGATGCGCATGCGGTGCTCGTACTTGGTCACGCGCGCGCCGGCCTGGGTGATGCCGTTGACGAACTTGCGCTGCATCAGGCGCTGCAGCACATCCTGCACGGTTTCATCCGACAGCTGCATCACCGGATCGCGGCTCGACAGCTGGTTGCAGCCGTTGGTGATGGCGTTGAGCGACATCGGATAATTGTCGGGCGTGAGGCCTTCTTTCTCGGCCAGCACCGCCAGCACGCGGATTTCAAACGGGTCCAGCAAGGCAGCGCCGTCGGCGCCGCCCGTTGTTTCTAGTGTCATGCGTGTGTCCTTACTCGACCAGTTTATTGAGCTTTACCGAATCCAATTTATCACACTCGGGCGTGCTCTGGCAGGCGATTCCGGCGGTCTTCATCAGGGCCATCAGCCGGTCCAGCTGTTCGTCCTGGCGCGCCGCGTGATTGATCAGGCCATGCAAGGCCTTGGAGAGCGGATCGTCGCCGTTCGGGGTGACCCCGTAGGCCGAGAACAGATGCGCGCTCGAGCGCGTGTCGGCCTCTTTCTGGACGATGTGGGCCGGGTTGCCGACCGCCGTGGCGCCGGCCGGCACCGGCTTGATCACCACCGCGTTCGAGCCGACCTTGGCATACTCGCCCACCGTGAACGAGCCGAGCACCTTGGCGCCGGCGCCGATGATGACGCCGCGTTCCAGCGTCGGATGGCGCTTGGTGCCGCTGTTGAGCGAGGTGCCGCCCAGGGTCACGCCCTGGTAGATGGTGCAGTCGTCGCCGACGATGGCGGTTTCGCCGATGACCACGCCGAAGCCATGGTCGATGAACACGCGCCGCCCGATCGTGGCGCCCGGGTGGATCTCGATGCCGGTCAGGATGCGCGCCAGATACGAGATGAAGCGCCCGATCCATTTCAGCTTGCGGGTCCAGCAAGCCTGCGCCCAGCGATGCATCATGATGGCCTGAAAGCCGGGATAACAAGTGAACACTTCCCATCCGTTACGGGCGGCCGGGTCGCGTTCAATGATGCTCTTGATATCTTCGCGCAGGTGTAAAAACATAAACAGGGACGTGGGGACAGTTGCGATACAGGCATGGTAGCGTATCCGACCGCCTCCCGCTTATGTATGGTCAATTTGCCAGATGCGCATGACGATACTTGCAAGAAATTTACAGTGTTGCGTCGCCATGCAAGGGGTGGACTACATTGGCGCGCATACCGACGTGGCCAATGCGTGCAAGTCCACCACGGACAGCACCAACAAGATGAGAACCTGCAAATAGGGGGAGGAGCGGCGCGCCGGCACGGATATTTCCGCGCCGGCGTGCCCGGTCCTGGACTTAGACCTGGCCTTCGCGCGCGATGCGCTGGCGGCGTGCTTCGTACAGGCAGACGCCCGACGCGACCGAGACGTTCAGGCTCTCGACGGAGCCGAACATGGGAATACCAACCAGCACGTCGCAGGTTTCGCGGGTGAGGCGGCGCATGCCCTCGCCTTCCGAACCCATGACGAGCGCGGCCGGACCACTGAAATCGGCTTCGTACAAGCCCTTGTCCGCATCATCGGTGGTGCCGATCAGCAGGATGTCGCGCTCTTTGAGCTCGCGCATGGTGCGCGCCAGGTTCGTGACCGTGATGTACGGTACGGTTTCAGCCGCACCGCTGGCGACCTTGGCCGCCGTGGCATTCAAGCCGACCGCACGGTCCTTCGGCACGATGACCGCGTGCGCGCCGACACCGTCGGCCACGCGCAGGCAGGCGCCCAGGTTGTGCGGATCGGTGATGCCGTCGAGGATCAGCAACAGCGGCGGACCTTCGATGGCGTCGAGCAGTTCATCCAGGTTGCGCGCCAGCGCCAGCTGGCTGGCAAAGGCAATCACGCCCTGGTGGCGGCGGGTTCCGACGATCTTGTCGAGGCGGGCCGAATCGACCGGCATCACGCGCACGCCCAGCGCCTTGGCGTTGGCGATGAGATCGTGCATGCGGCGATCCTGGCGAGTCGCATCGACAAAAATTTCTTCCACCGACGAGGCCTCGTGACGCAGACGCGAGGTCACCGCGTGGAACCCGAAAATCATTTTATTCTTCATGTGTTATCGCTTGCTCTTATTCGTTTTGCTTGATGTTTTATTGCTCGTACCAACTGCTGGTTTTGCCGACCGGGATGGCGCCTTGCTGGCCGTCGACCCGGACTTGCTGCGTTTCGGCTTGCTGCCCGATGCTTCCGCGCCGACGCTCTCGTCGAGTTCGTAACGCGAAGGCGTGTTGCCCGCGCTGCCACCGGCACTCTTGCCGGACGAGCGGCCCGACTTGCTTGACTTGGCCGGCTTGGCGTCGAGCGCCTTGTGGGCGGCGCTTTTCGGCTTGCCCGCGCCGCTATCGGCCTGCACGCTGCTACCGGCCAGCACCAGGTCGATCTTGCGCGCTTCGAGGTCGACGCGCGAGACCTGCACCGTCACGCGGTCGGTCAGCTGGTAGCGCTTGCCGGTGCGTTCGCCGCGCAGTTCGTGGCGCGCGTCATCGTACTGGAAGTAATCGGTACCGAGTTCGGTGATGTGCACCAGGCCTTCGACGAACAGCGCGTCGAGCTGCACGAAGATGCCGAAGGTGGTCACGCCCGAGACCACGCCGGTGAATTCCTCACCCAGCTTGTCCTTGATGAAGTAGCACTTGAGCCAGGCTTCGACATCGCGCGACGCTTCGTCGGCACGGCGCTCGTTGGCCGAGCAGTGCACGCCCAGGGCGTCCCAGATGGTCAGGTCTTTTTCGTTCTTTTGCTTGCCATCGGCCTTGTCCTTGGCCTGCTGCTTGCGCGCGGCGTTCGACACGGTCGAATTCAAGCCGGTCAGGTCGATGCCCTTCGGCTCGTACTTTTTACCGAGCAAAATGGCCTTGATGGCGCGGTGGGTCAGCAAGTCGGGATAGCGGCGGATCGGGCTGGTGAAGTGGGCATATGCCTCGTACGCCAGGCCGAAGTGGCCGATATTGTCCGGGCTGTAGACCGCTTGCTGCATCGAACGCAGCAGCATGGTTTGCAGCAGCGAGGCGTCCGGACGGTCCTTGATCTGCTTCATCAGTTCGGCGTAATCGTTGGCGGTCGGCTTGTCGCCACCGTTCAGATTCAGGCCGACCTGCTTGAGGAAGGTGCGCACTTGGGTGAGCTTTTCCTTGGTCGGCGAGGCGTGGATGCGGTAGGTGCCCGGATGCTTGTGGCGGATCAAGAGGTCAGCCGCGCAAACGTTGGCGGCCAGCATGCATTCCTCGATCACCTTGTGCGCATCGTTGCGGGTGCGCGGAATGATCTTTTCGATCTTGCCCAGCGCATTGCAGACGATATAGGTTTCGGTGGTTTCGAAATCGATCGCACCGCGTACCTGGCGCGCCTTGTGCAGCGCGTGATACACGTCGTACAGATTGAGCAGGTGCGGGACGATGGCCGGACGGCGCGCCGCTTCCGGACCGGCGGTGTTGCCGAGGATATCGGCCACTTCGTTATAGGTCAGGCGCGCGGCCGAGTGGATCACGGCCGGATAGAACTGGTACGCCTTGATCTCGCCCTTGTCCGAAATGACGGCATCGCAGACGAGCGTGAGGCGGTCGACGGCCGGGTTCAGCGAACACAGGCCGTTCGAGAGCTTCTCGGGCAGCATGGGAATCACGCGGCGCGGGAAATACACCGACGTACTGCGTTCGAGCGCATCGACGTCGAGCGCATCGTTCGGCTTCACATAATGGGACACGTCGGCAATCGCCACGATCAGGCGGAAGCAGTTGGCCTTGCCGACCTTGACCGGCTCGCAGTACACCGCATCGTCGAAGTCGCGCGCGTCTTCGCCGTCGATGGTGACCAGCGGCACATCGCGCAGGTCGACCCGGTCTTGCAGGTCGGCTTCGCGCACTTCGCCGGGCAGCTTGGCGGCGGACTTGAGCGCGGCGGCGGAAAAGATATGCGGCACGCCGAACTTGCGCACGGCAATTTCGATTTCCATGCCGGGATCGTCCAGGTCGCCGAGCACTTCGACCACGCGGCCGGCCGGCTGCTTGAAGCGCGATGGCTGCTCGCTCAGCTCGACGCTGACGATCTGCCCCGCCTTGGCCTTGCCCGGCGAACCGGCCACCAGGATGTCCTGGCCGATGCGCTTGTCTTCGGGAGCGACGATCCAGACGCCGTTCTCATTGAGCAGGCGGCCGATCACATGACTATTGGCGCGCGTGACGACTTCGACGATGGTGCCTTCAAGGCGGCCGCGGCGATCGGTTCCTGTGACTTTGGCGAGCACACGGTCGCCATGCAGGACTTTCTGCATCTCTTTGTCGGACAGGAACAGGTCTTCACCCGGTTCGTCAGGGATGACGAAGCCGAAACCGTCGCGGTGCGCACTGACCTTGCCGGCGATGAAGCCGGAATGGTCGGCCAGGGCGTAATTGCCATCGGCGTCGGCGTGGATCTGGCCGTCGCGCTGCATGGCATTCAAACGCCTGGTTAACACCTCCAGCGCGGCTGGCTTGACCTTGAGCGTGCGGGCGATGGCTTCAAGATCAAGCGTCGTGCCCGCGTTGCGGAAAATGCCGAGAATGTCCTCGCGGCTGGGAATGGTATGAGTAATTTGGTTCAAATGGTTTTCTATAATTGTTTTTGGCAGCGCTCGCGGGAAATGCCTGACCGGATAGCTGACACAGTGATTATTGACACGGTGATAGGCGTAGTGTAACGGAGGTCGGTCCGATTCGCCTAACCGAAGCGTGCTTTGAAAGATTCTTCGCTCAGGCCTGTGACATTTCCAAATTTTCGGCTATAATTTTGGTCTTTCGCGGAAACACAACGTCGACGCGGAAGAAAAACGCAGCATATCTGCATGGTGTAGAGCAAAAAGAGTAACGAAAGTTAGTCTGGCGCAAAACTCCGAAAGCGAGTATGATAGCAGAAGTCGGCGGCAACGCCGGCTTGCAGCAAAAGAAGTAGGCAAGATAATGCCCACGTGGCGGAATTGGTAGACGCGCATGGTTCAGGTCCATGTGCCGCGAGGTGTGGGGGTTCGAGTCCCTCCGTGGGCACCACTCCCTGGAAGATGTTTTCCTGAGAGTACCAAGTAGTAAAGTAGTTGGCAGTAAAACTGTTGTAGTAGCTGTATCAGTGCCCACGTGGCGGAATTGGTAGACGCGCATGGTTCAGGTCCATGTGCCGCGAGGTGTGGGGGTTCGAGTCCCTCCGTGGGCACCACTCTACCGGGTTAGTATATTCCCGCAAAATTCCTTAAACGCCGCAGTCCTTGCATAAAGGCTGCGGCGTTTTGCGTTGCGCGCCCGCATTTATGCGCTCCCCATCTGTTTCATTCAGAAAGTCGCCATGACCGCTCGTTTGCCTGGCCGCCTGGCGGCCGTTTTCTTGATAACCTTGTCCGTCAGCGTACACGCCGACCCCGTGGACGATATCGTCCATGCCGAAATCGCGCGCCAGCAGATTCCCGGCGCCGCTATCGCCATCGTCAAGAATGGCCAGATCGTCAAGCAAGCCGGTTATGGCATGGCCAATCTGGAGCACCAGGTCGCCGTCACGCCCGATACCGTGTTTCAATCCGGCTCGGTCGGCAAGCAATTTACCGCCGCGCTGGTCCTGCTGCTGGCCGCCGACGGCAAACTGGGACTGGACGATCCGATTTCGCGCCACCTTGCGGGCACGCCGCCGGCCTGGAAAAAGATCACGGTGCGTCATTTGCTCAATCACACCGCCGGTTTGCGCGATCCGGACGACATCCTCAAGCTGAACCAGAATTACACCGACGCGCAATTGCAACGCGCGGGCAGCGCGCTGCCGCTCCAGTGGGCGCCGGGCACGAAATGGGCCTACAGTAATTTCGGCTACCAGTTGCTGGGCATCCTGTGCACCCGGGTGGGCGGCCAGTTTTACGGCGAGCAGCTGCGCGAGCGCATTTTTGCGCCGGCGGGCATGCAGGCGCGCATCATCAGCGAACGGGACATCGTGCCGCACCGCGCCGCTGGCTACGACGTGGTCAACGGCGCATTCAAGAACCAGGAATGGGTTTCGCCCACGCTCAACACCACCGCCGACGGCAGCCTGTACCTGACCGCGCGCGATCTGGCGAAGTGGCATATCGCGCTCGACGGCGACCAGCTGCTCGGCGCGGCCATCAAGCAAGCCATGTGGACGCCCGCCACGCTGAAAGACGGCAGCGTCGTTCCGTATGGCTTCGGCTGGGAAACCTCGCCGACCCTGGAACGGCGCTCGCTCTGGCACGATGGCGCGTGGCAGGGTTTCACCACGCAAAGCACGCGCTTCGTCGACGATGGCCTGGCGGTCGTGGTGCTGACCAACCGCTCCGAAGCCCAGGTCGACAAGCTGCTCGAACTGGTCGCGGCCCACTACCTGCGCACGGCACGCTGACATTTGCGCTGGCGGTGCGGCGTGGCTACACTGAGAGCCTGTCCGGATACCATGGTTTGCGTGGTGAAGTCGCCGTCCGAAACCGAATGCAGCAACGCCCGTGTTGCGCCGCCCGATGCGCGCGCGAGCGCCCAACTGCACGTCAACTACCGCGCCCTGCTCGCGCGCTCGCCCGATAATGTGGTACTCGTCGACGTTTCCAGCGGCTGCCTGGCCGATGCCAACCATGGCGCGTGCGCGCTGTTCGGCATGGACGAACCGACACCGCTGACGCGCGCATTCGCCGACCTGTGCCCGCCGTTCCAGCCTGACGGGCAGGCCTCGGCGCAGCTGCTGGCCACCCGTATCGAGCGCGCGCTGGCCGGCCGTGCGGGCCAGTTCGAGGCCGGCTTCCTTGCCGCCGGCGGGCGCCGGATCACCTGCGAAGTACGGCTGCTGCCGCTGCCGCCGCCGCACACCCGCCTGGTGCATGCGCGCTTTGTCGACGTCACGCGCCGCGTTCTCGATGACGAACTGCGCCACGGCCAGAATCGTCTGCTGGAAATGATCGCGCGCGGCGCCGCGCTCAAGGCCGACGACGCCGCCCAGATCCTGGCGCGCAACCTGCAACGCGCGGCGCGGCTGGTGGCCAGCTTCAAGCAGGTGGCAGTGGACCGCCATGGTTCGGAGCGGCGCGCCTTCATGCTGTGCAAACTGGTCGCCGAATTGCTGCCGCCGCTGCGCATCCTGGCGCGCCAGCGCGACGTGGAGATCCGCACCGAGGTGGCGCCGGGGCTGGCGATGGACAGCTATCCGGGCCCGCTGGCCGAGGTGCGGACCCACCTGGTCGACAATTGGCTGGTGCATGCCTTTGCCGGCGATGCGCGCGGCACCATCGTGATCGGCGCCAGCGCCGGGCCGGCGGCGAGCATCGTCCTGTCGGTCGCCGACAACGGCGCCGGCATCGCCCCGCCGCTGATGCTGCGCGTGTACGACCCCTTCGTCACCACCAAGCCCGGCTCGGGCGGATCGGGGCTGGGATTGCACGTGGTGCATAACATCGTCAGCGGCGTGCTGGGCGGCAGCATCGAACTCGATAGCGAACCTGGCAAGGGCTCCATCTTCCGCCTGCGCCTGCCGTGACTGGCCGGGATAGCGGCTGACAACCGGCCAGCTGCGCGCCACGCTTGACTTGCGGCGCGAACAGGCTATGCTCGCTCTGGCATATGATCACTTTCCGCAAACTCGGTGTCACCGCCCTGCTCGCCTGCGCTTGCGCAGCGCTGCTTGCCGCGCCCGCACCATGGTTCACCTGGCGCAGCAAGGCCGACGGCAAGCTGGTCTGTCACCAGACCCCGCTCGGACCCGGCTGGGAAAAGGCTGGCGGCCCCTATCGAGATAGCCATTGCATGAAGTTGCTTATTGCTAAATAATAGGAAAAAAAACATACAGAGGAGAAGGTTGAAAGCTGTCCGTTGCATCCATTCCAACTGAGGAGAAGTCAATGTTTACGAATCCCGAACAATTTGCATCCGCCACCAAGACGCTTTTTGAACTCCAGATGATGACTTTTAACGCGCTCACCAGCAAAGCGGTGCAGGGCGTGGAACAGGTCGTCTCGCTGAACATGACGACTGCAAAAAATTCGGTGCAAGGCAGCATGGCCATGGGCAAGGAAATGAGCCAGGCCAAGGACCCGAAAGCGGCGATGGACGTCGCTGCGGCCCACGCCAGGCCGATGGCGGGCGCGGTGGTGTACGGCGAACAGCTCAAGGTGATCATCGACGACATCCACAGCGAATTCACGCAGGCTGCCGACGCCCATATCGCCGAAGCCAAAAGTACCCTCACGGCGCTGATCTACGACGTGACGCAAAACGTCAAGCCGGGCAGCGAAAATGCGGTGGAAATCATCAAGACCGCGATCGACAATGCATTCCAGGGCTACGAACAGGTAACCAAGGCCACGCGCCAGGCGGTGCAGGTGGTGGAAGACCAGATCGCCAAGGCCACTGCGCAAGTGGTGCCGCCTGAAAAGAACGCCGCCTGACCAGCGCCCTTCCAGCCCCTCGATAAAGAACCGCCGTGGCCGCGCTTTGCGGCAACGGCGGTTCCTTTTTTCCACCAGCGCGCTTCAGGCCACCACGCCCCCGCACACCACCAATACCAGCACCAGCAAGGCAATGCGCTTGCGCGTCGCGAGGCGGTCGACCGCCATGTGTGCAAAATCTCTCAATGTGTTCTCCCGGTGGAGCCGCGACCCGCGCCACGGCATTTGCGTGCCAACACCATTATTGGATCGGCGATGATACTGTCGGTTGCGATCGCTCAATACACGATTGGTTACTACAGCAGTGTTGCAAAATCCACGGATCGTTGATGCGCCGCAACTGACTGTGCAGCCGGACCCGAAAGCACGACAAATATCAGAAGCATTCCAGCGGGAATTGTTTCTAATCGGAATGTCCGTGTTCCCACCTCCAGGAGTCCTCCGTGTCCATTCCCGCCCCGAATACCTATCCCGGCACCCCGTCCGAACAGCGCCGGAACACCCGGCGCGCCCACGATATCGAGCAGCGCGCCTACGCCGCCGTCGGGCGCAGCTTCGCGTCCGGCAGCGCGCCAAAAAACCGCCAGCTGCGCGCGGGCCTGGCCGTGGCGGCGGCCGTCACGGTCCTGGTCCTGATCGCGCTGGTGGCCCTGCTGGCCCACGAAAACGCCAGCGCGCCGCGCGCGCGCGCGGTCGCCGCCGCCGGCAAGGGCGCGCCGCACCCGGCCGCCCCCGCCCATGCGGCCAAGGGCAAGCCGGTGGTGATCATCGATGAAAAGGACGAGGCGCCCACCCGGCCGGTGCTCGCCCCGGAGCCGATTCCCCCGCTGGTGCTGCTGGCGCCGGCTGCGGCGCAGCCCACCCCGGCGCTGCTCCAGGCGCGTCCGGTGGCAGCGCTCAGGATGCCGGCCAAGGTGCGCGAACACGGCAAACCGGCCAGTGCGGCGCTCAAGCATGTGGCCCTGAAAGCGAAAAAACCGTCCCATCCGCAAGCAAGCGGCGCGGCGGCGCGCAAGGCCGCGCGCAAGGCGCCGCCGCACGCCCCCGTGAAACGCAAGGTCGCGGCCGCAGCCGCCGTCCCTGCCCAGCCCGACGCACCCGTCCAGTATGCCGGCGCCGGCGTGCTCGACACCCTGCGCTCCTACGCCAGCCTGCGGCGGCGCTACCTTGGCCAGCCGATGCCGCTCATGGCGGCCCGGCTGGCGCTGCCGGGCCGGCGCTACCTGGGCGAACCCTGAAAACCACGGACCGATGCACGCGCGGCGATTTTGCTGGGGTTTGGCGGCCACTGACGATATACTGTACATAATTACAGGTATCGGTCGGTTGCCCGCAGTACGATGCGCAAAGTTCTTGAGAATGAGTTCTACTACCTGGACAACTTCCACCGGGTGCTGGAATGGATTGCCGGGCGGTACAGCGACTTGCTCACCGATGAGGAGCAAGCGTTTATCGCCACGTTCCCGTCGCTGCCGCAAGCCTCGCGCGCGCTGCTGGTGCGCATGGTCATGCGCAAGGGCACGGTGTTCCGCGCGAGCAAACTGAACTACGCGGAAATCGGCTGCGCGATCGAGGCCGCGCGCCACTTGCTGCCCACCGGCTGGGTCCGGTGCGACCCGGTGATCACGCTCGACGAACTGTTCGAGCTGCTGCTCAAGGCCGAAATCGGCGCCATTTTCAGCCTGTCCCTGCACGAAAAGAGCGCGCGCAAAGGCGAGCAGCTGGCCGCCCTGCGCGACGCGTTCGGCGACGCCCGCGCGTTTTCCGCCTGGTACCGCGACTCGCCCGATACCGTCTACAGCATTACCGTCAAGGACCTGTGCGACCGCCTGCGTCTGATCTTTTTCGGCAACCTGCGCCAGGACTGGACCGAATTCGTGCTGTCCGACCTGGGCTTGTTCCAGTACGAAAAAGTCGAGTTTTCGGCGTCTTCGCGCGGCTTTCGCACGCGGCGCGATGTCGACGACTACCTGGCGCTGCACCAGTGCAAGGAACGCTTTCGGGCCGGCGAGGCCCTGCCCGAGGTGCTGGCGAGCTTGCCGCGTGACGCGTTCGACAACGAGTGGATCGACAGCCGGCGCGAACGGCTGATGTTCCAGATCGCCCAGCAGGTGGAAAAACAAAAGGAGTGGGGCCAGGCGTTCGAGCTGTACGCCTGCTGCAATTATCCCGGTGCGCGGGCGCGCGCCATCCGCGTGCTGGAAAAGCACGCGCGCTATGCCGAGGCGCACGCGCTGCTGGAACGGGCCGAGGCCGCGCCCGAAAGCGATGCCGAGCGCCAGCAACTGCTGCGCATTGCCCCGCGCCTGCGCCGCAAGCTCGGGCACCAGCCGCTGCCATCGCGCCGCAATCCCGTCGTCGAGCGCCTCGACCTGAGCCTGCCGATGCCGCCTGAACCGGGCTGGTGGGTGGAGGGCATCGTGCGCGACCACCTGGCGCGCGCCGACGCGCCCGTGTTCTATGTCGAGAACGCGCTGATCAATTCCCTGTTCGGCCTGCTGTGCTGGGGCCCGGTGTTCAGCGCCATCCCGGGAGCGTTTTTCCACCCCTTCCACCGCGGCCCGGCCGACCTGCACAGCGCCGATTTCTACCGCCGGCGCGAGCGCGAATTCCGCGCCTGCCTCGACCAGCTCGACGACGGCCGCTACCAGGACACCATCCGCGCCAACTACGACGGCAAGCGCGGCATCGCCTCGCCGTTCGTGGCCTGGGAAGCGCTCAGCAGCGGCCTGCTGGACATGGCGCTGGCCTGCATCCCGGCGCCGCACCTGAAAAAATGGTGCGAACGCATCCTGCTCGACATCAAGGCCAACCGCAACGGCTTCCCCGACCTGATCCAGTTCTGGCCCGTCGAGCGGCGCTACAACATGATCGAAGTCAAAGGCCCGGGCGACCGCCTGCAGGACAACCAGCTGCGCTGGATCGAATACTGCGCCGCGCACCAGATGCCGATTTCGGTGTGCTACCTGCAGTGGGCGCCGCCGTGTTCGTGAGGCGCGCGTGAGCTACGTCGTCGCGGTGCGCGCCCTGTGCGAATTTTCAGCCAAGCAGGGCGATCTCGATCTGCGCTTCACGCCCTCGCCCACCGCCCAGGAAGGCATCGCCGGCCACGCCGTTGTGACCGAGCGGCGCGGCCCGGATTACCAGAAAGAGGTCAGCCTGACCGGCGAATACGGCCCGCTGCTGGTGCGCGGACGGGCCGACGGCTACGACCCGGCCCAGAACCTGATCGAAGAAATCAAGACCTATCGGGGTGACCTTGAGCGCATGCCGGCCAACCACCGTCACCTGCACTGGGCCCAGGTGCGCGTATACGGGCACCTGCTGTGCGCGCAGCTCGGTCTGGACCATGTGTCGCTGGCCCTGGTCTACTTCGACATCGGCAAGCAAACCGAAACCGTGCTGCGCGAAACCCGCAGCGCGGCCGACCTGCGCGCCATGTTCGCCGACCAGTGCGAGCGTTTCGTGGCGTGGGCCGCTCAGGAACTGGCGCACCGCGCAGCGCGCGACGCGGCACTGGCCGCGCTGCGCTTCCCGCATCCAGCCTTTCGTCCGGGCCAGCGCGACCTGGCCGAAACCATCTTCCGCGCCAACAGCGGCGCGCGCTGCGTGCTGGCGCAGGCGCCGACCGGCATCGGCAAGACCGTCGGCACCCTGTTCCCGGTGCTGAAAGCGGCGCCGCTGCACCGGCTGGACAAGGTGTTTTACCTCGCGGCCAAGACCCCGGGCCGCAAGCTGGCGCTCGACGCGGCGCAGGCGATCAAGCGCAGCGCCCCCGACCTGCCGCTGCGCGTGCTGGAACTGGTCGCGCGCGACAAGGCCTGCGAGCATCCCGACAAAGCCTGCCATGGCGACTCCTGCCCGCTGGCCAGGGGCTTCTACGACCGGCTGCCGGCGGCGCGCAGTGCGGCGCGCGAGCTTCCCCTGCTCGACCGCGAAGGCTTGCGCGAGGTCGCGCTGGCGCACCAGGTATGTCCGTACTACCTGGGCAGCGAAATGGCGCGCTGGAGCGACGTGGTGGTGGGCGACTATAACTACTACTTCGACATGGGCGCGATGCTTTACGGGCTGGCCCTGGCCAACCAGTGGCGGGTCAGCGTGCTGGTGGACGAGGCACACAATATGGTGTCGCGCGCGCGCAAGATGTATTCGGCCGACCTGGAACGCGCAGCGCTGCGGGCGGCGCGCGCGGTGGCGCCGGCGCACCTGAAAAAGGCGCTCGACAAGGTGGGGCGCAGCTGGCCGTCGAAGGACGGCGCCGGCTACGAGGTGCTCGACGCGCCGCCCGCAAAGCTGCTCGACGCGCTGCAAACCGCATCGAGCGCGATCACCGATTTCCTGGCGGAGAACCCGGGGCCGATGGAGCCGGACTTGCAGCGTTTTTACTTCAACGCCCTGCACTTTGCCCGCCTGGCCGAAACCTTTGCCGAGCACTCGATGGTCGACTGCACGCGCGATGGCGCGCACGCGTCGACGCTCGCGATCCGCAACATCGTGCCGGCTCCCTTCTTGAAGCCGCGTTTTGCGCTGGCCCATGCGACGGCGCTGTTTTCGGCCACGCTCAGTCCATGGAACTACTACAGCGATGCACTCGGCCTGCCGCCGGATACGGCCTGGGTCGACATCGACTCGCCCTTCGTGGCCAATCAGTTGAGCGTGCACGTGGTGCGCGACATCTCCACGCGGTTTACGCACCGGGCCAGCTCGGTGGCGCCGATTGCGGCGCTGATCGCGCGCCAGTACGCGCAGGCGCCGGGGAATTACCTGGCGTTTTTCAGCAGCTTCGATTATCTCGACCAGGTGGCCGACCGCGTGCAACGCGATTTTCCCGACATCCCGGTGTTCCGCCAGCCGCGCCGCATGGCGGAAACGGAGCGCGACGCTTTTCTGGGGCGCTTTACGCTGGAGAGCCGTGGGGTTGGATTTGCGGTCCTGGGCGGCTCGTTTGGCGAAGGCATCGACCTGCCGGGCGCGCGCCTGATCGGCGCCTTCATCGCCACACTCGGACTGCCGCAAATGAACCCGGTGAATGAACAGATCCGCCAGCGCATGCAGGCCACGTTTGGGGCGGGCTACGACTATACGTATCTGTATCCGGGCATGCAAAAGGTGGTGCAGGCGGCGGGCCGCGTGATCCGCACCGAGGGCGACCGTGGCGTGGTGTACCTGATCGACGACCGCTTCGCCCAGCCCGAAGTGCGCGAGCTGCTGCCGCGCTGGT
Source organism: Massilia frigida (assembly GCF_011682175.1). Taxonomy (GTDB): domain Bacteria; phylum Pseudomonadota; class Gammaproteobacteria; order Burkholderiales; family Burkholderiaceae_D; genus Telluria_A; species Telluria_A frigida. Next base: position 150,262 of record NZ_WHJG01000008.1, on the reverse strand, counting down.
GGCACGTCGACCAGACGCGCATTGCGTTGACTTAAAAACCCGCCCCCGTCGTTCCCGCGCAGGCGGGAACCCAAGTTCGGTGGTCAGCGGCGGCGCTAAATACTTGGGTTGCCGTGGGGGCGCCTAGCCCTGCGCGGGAACGACGGTGGTGGTGGTAGGAACGACGGCGGTGGTGGCGGAGGGAACGACGCGGCGGGTATCAGCCGGTCAGGCCCTTGAGCTTCTGGAAGCCGCTGCGGCTGACCGGCAGGCGGGCGCCATCCCTGAGGATCGCGGTGTGGCTGTCCCTGCCCTGCTCGATGCGGTCGATGGCGCCGAGGTTGAGCAGCCAGGAGCGGTGAATGCGCACGAACAGGGCCGGATCGAGCTGGCTTTCGAGTTCCGACAGGCGCTGGGTTTTCATGTAATGCTTGCCGCCGGCGCTGATGCGCACATAGTCGTCCTGCGCTTCGATGTAGTCGATCTGGCCGGCCGCGATGATGTGCACGCGCCCGCCGTCGCGGATCAGGACCCGCTCCAGCGGCTTGCTGCGCAGCGCGGCCTCGCGCAGCACGGCGTCGACCCCGTCTTTCGCGGCACTGGTGCGCGCATGCGCCAGCGCGGCGTCGAAGCGCTGCTGGCTGAAGGGTTTGAGCAGGTAGTCGACGGCGTGGATGTCGAAGGCCTTGAGCGCGTACTGGTCAAAAGCGGTCACAAAAATATAGCGTGACCTGGCGCCGGCCAGTTCCACCACCTCGAAGCCGTTCAGCTTGGGCATCTGGATGTCGAGGAAAACCAGGTCCGGTTCCAGTTCGGTGATGGCCTTGACGGCGTCGAAGCCGTTCGCGCATTCGGCCACGATCTCGATGCCGGCATGCTTGCCCAAAAACTCGCGCACCACGGCGCGCGCCAGCTCTTCATCGTCGACGATTATGACGCGCATGATGGTTCCGATTCCTTGGTGTGGGCGGGCAGCGACAGCGCGACCCGGAACAGGCGCGCCTCGCGCGTCCAGACGATGCCGGCCTCGTGGCCGTAGGCGACGGCGAGGCGCTGGCGCACGTTGGCGAGGCCAATCCCCTTGCCTGCGACGGCCGGCTCGACGTCGATGTCGTTTTCCACGACGATTTCCAGGACCGGGCCGGCGCGCTGCGCCGCGATGCGGATGGTGCCGCCGCCGGTCAGGTTGGCGATGCCGTGCTTGACGGCGTTTTCGACCAGCGGTTGCAGGATCATCGGCGGCAGCAGGCAATCGAGCGCGCCGGCGTCGATGACCTGCTCGACGTTCAGGCGCGCGCCGAAACGCACTTTTTCGATGGCGATGAAGTGCATCGCCAACGCCGCTTCCGCTTCCACGGTCACTTTGCGGCTCGCTTCCAGTCCCAGGCTGTGACGGAAAAAATCCGCGAGGCGCAAGGTCATGTCGCGCGCGCGGGCCGGATCGATGGACGTGAGCGCACTGATCGAATTGAGGCTGTTGAACAGGAAGTGCGGATCGATCTGGGTGCGCAGCATGCGCAGTTCGGCGTCCTGCGCCATCAGCGCAGCTTCGAGTTCGCGCCGTTCGGCGGCACGCGCGCGCTGGAATTCGAGCGCCAGGTAGTGCGCCACCGCCGACATGGCATACAGAATCACGCCCAGGCCGACAATCATCGCCTGCAAAGGGGTAGTCATCGGGACGCCGGCCCAGGGCAGGCCAAGCGATCCGCAGGCACTGTTCCAGGCGGTGCTCAGCGTGGTCCACAGCACGCCGGCCCATACCGATGCGACGGCGAAGACCAGCAGCACGGAGATGGCGCTGCGTTCGCCCAGCGGATAGGCGCGGCAGAGATAGTAGCTTGAAAAGCCGGTCGCGCAGGCATACACCAGCGTCACCGGTACGGCCAGGAGCAAGCCGTTGGTCCATGCGGCGCCGGTTGCTGCCATGATCAGGCCAGCAAACAGGATCGCCAGCAGCAGCCACGCGAGCAAATACAGGCCCGCGCCGCGCCGCATGGAAAACGGCCCCTGCATCAATTGCGCACTTCCACGCCGCCCATGATTGCGTAGCCTCGGATGGTGAGGCGCTTGCCGGAGCCCGGCGCGGGCGAGGTTTTTTCCTCGAAGCCGCCGAGAATCGGCACCCCTTTGAGCACGATGCTCCAGTCGGGCGGGCATTTGATGGTGATGCCGCCCATGACCGCGAACACATTCAGTTCGGCGTCGCCGACGATCGACGATTCGCGCAGGTCCAGCACGCAGCCGCCCATGATGGCGCAAATGTCGCCGCCACGGAAGGCCGGGGTGCTGATGCGGCGCTCGAAGCCACCCAGGATGGCCGTGATATCGACCACGGCGTCGGCATCGGGCCTGGCAAATGCATCCGGCTTGGCATACGCATCCGGCTTGGCATCGGTATCGGCCTTGAGCGGCGCGGCGTGCGGCGTGCGGCCCTTGCGCATGGCTCGGTGGATAACACCGACGCCGAGCAGGATCAGCAGCACTGGCCACAAGGTGCGGGCGTTGAAAAAGTAGCCGTAGCCAAGCCGGTTGAGCGTGAGGACAACGCCGGCGGCGGCGATCAGGCCGAACACCATGCGCTCGTGCTGCGATTCGGCCCCAGAAAACTTGACCAGGCCGCCGATAACGACCAGCACGGGCCAGAAGTGCAGCACGCGGTGGCGGTCGATGATGTTCAGGTTATCGAGCAGGAACAGCAAGCCGAAGCCGATCACCGCCAGGCCGACCCAGACCTGGTTGGGCACGCCGGAGTTGGGGGTATCATTTTTCATCGAGGGGCTCCTGTTCGGGTGCGAGGCGGCGTTCGATGAACGGTTCGAGGATCATGGTGACGCCGCAAAAGATGACGGGGATCGGCCAGCCGTTGCTGAAGGTCAGTCCGAACAGGTTTTCGAACACGGCAAGCAGCCACAGGCTCAGGAAGACCATCCACAGGCCGGCGGTAAAGTCTTTGGCGGTCGGAAAACCGATCATCTTGTTGAGGCCCATGACGGTCATCACCAGCGGCGCGTAATGCCAGAGGCCATCGACCTGGACGATGTCCATCTGGTCGAGCAGGACGACGGTGCCGAAGCCGATCAGCAGCAAGCCCCACATCAATTGCTTGCGCCATTCGTAAGAGGATTTATTAGACACGTGTGCTCCTGTAGTCAGTTCAGGCGCAACGATACAACGGGGCGGCGGCGCTGCACAGCGGATTTCGGCGAATGGCGTATGGCGGCCGGTGAATGACAGCGCCAGCGGCGAACGGCGGCGCCGGGCGTCAGGTGCCGAATGCGACCGAGGCCGACAGCGCCAGCATCATGGTGCCGGTCAGGCCGTCGATCCATTTCCATGCGGCGGGACGGGCAAACAGGCCGGACAAGCGCGTTGCGCCATAGCCGAGCGCGCAGAACCACAGGGCCGAGGCGCTCATCGCGCCCAGCGCAAAGGCTGGGCGTTCTGGCGGGGCAAAGTTTCCGCCTATGGCGCCAAGCAAGACCACCGTATCGAGATAGACATGCGGATTGAGCAGCGACAGCGCGACCACGCTGGCCAGCGCCTGGCGCGCGCCGGTGCGGGCGGCCTCGGGCGCCACCGTCAGCGCGGCGCTGGCGAACACGGCGCGCCAGCTGCGCAAGCCGTACCACAGCAGGAACGCCGCCCCGCCCCAGCGCGCCGCGCCCAGCAGCAGGGGCGACGATTGCACCACGGTGCCGACGCCGGCCACGCCAAGCCCGATCAGCACGGCATCGATGACAATGCAGGCAGCCACGGTCAAACCCACGTGTTCGCGCTTGAGGCCGGTGCGCAGCACGTGCGCGTTCTGCGATCCGATGGCGACGATCAGCCCGGCGCACAAGGCGAGGCCGTTGAAAAAGGTGGACACGTAGGGCATGCAAACTCCTGGCGCTAACTGGATGAGCTGGAAGTTTGCAGGAGGGAAGCCCTCAAGTGAAGCAAATTTAATCCAATTACGTATAATTAAATTTTTCTAATCCGGGAGATGGATGTGCTCGATACTCGCAAGGGCGAAGCCCTGCTCGCCGTCATCGACAGCGGCAGTTTCGAGCAGGCCGCCGCCCTGCTCCACCTGACCCCGTCGGCGGTATCGCAACGGGTCAGCGCCATGGAAAACGAGCTGGGCATGCCGCTGCTGATCCGCAGCAAGCCTTGCCGCGCGACCCCGGCCGGCCAGCGCCTGGTGCAATACCTGCGCCGCAGCCGGCTGCTGGAAGCCGAATTCCTGGCCGAATCGGCCGACAGCGACGCCCATCCGCTGACGATTGCCCTGGCCGTCAACAACGATACCCTGGCCACCTGGCTGCTGCCGGGGCTGGCATCGTTCCTGATCGAGGAACAGATCCTGCTCGACATCGCGCTGGACGACCAGGATCACACGTACACCTTGCTGTCGCAGGGAGCGGCGCTGGCCGGGGTGTCGAGCGAAGCGCAGCCGATGCGCGGCTGCACGGTGGAGCGGCTGGGCGCGATGCGTTACCGCCTGCTCGCCACGCCCGCGTTCGTCGCACGCTGGTTTCCCGACGGCTTGCAGCGCGAGGCGGCGCGGCGGGCGCCGCTGATGGTGTTCGACCGCAAGGATGCCTTGCAGGCGGCGTTTCTTCAACGCGAGCTGGGGCTGCCTGCGGGAAGCTATCCCTGCCACTACATTCCGTCGAGCGATGCATTCACCCACGCGGTACGGCTGGGGCTGGGGTATGGCATGGTGCCGGAACAGCAGTTTCGCGACGATATCGACAAGGGCGTGCTGATCGACCTGGCGCCCGGCAAGCCGACCGACGTGATGCTGTACTGGCACGCTTGGCGAGTGCAGTCGCCCAAGCTGGAGCGGCTCAGCGCGCGGCTGATTGCGGTGACGCGGGCGGCGTTGCGGCAAGCTGCGTGAGCGCCGCTCAGGTGCGTGTCCATGGTGCGGGGGATTCTACCGGCGGGGTAACACCTAACAAAAAACCCGCAGCGTCGCCGGTGCGGGTTTTCTGTGCTGCGTCAGGAAGGCATCAGGCCGGTGGCAGGAAGGCCTCTGGCGCTGGCTGATTGCGGACCTGGTTGCGGTACTTGGAAGCGGCAATGGCTTTCTTGACGGCTTCGCGCGCGATGTTGGTACGCTTGATGTCTTTTTTCTCGGCTTTGCCACGATGCTGGGCTTCGTCTTTGTTACCGATTCGATTTGTCATTTGATACTCCTGTGTTGACGTTTTTAGGATTATGGTAGAGAGGTGCTACAGAAAAAATAGGACAAAGTGCAAGGTTCTTGTAGGACAGGAGGAGGTCAGTTGCTGCGCGGGGCCAGCTTAAAGCCTGGAATCAGCAATCCCCATCCAAGCTCGCGTCGGATTTCTTCAGGCGATGGCGGCGGTTTGGGATCGCGCGCACGACGCTGAAGGTATTCCCGTACCAGATGCTTGGGTGGCTGGGTAATGGCAGGCATGATGACCTCCGCTTCCGTTTGTTGATCAAGGCCAGCGCGATGGCCTGCGCTGGCATGAAGAATTGGTGCCGATCCTTGAGGCGACCGGCTAACCTGCTGAGGAGGAATCACCTTTGGACTTCGCCGCTGGCCCCTCACTCACACAGCTTCATCTTAAGAGCTGAGCTGAAATCCAACCGTTCGTTGCCGCACACTGGCGTGAAAATTATCCTCGCGCAGGTGGCGGCAATCCGCAGAACGCCCGTACCTAAGGGCACCATGCGATGACGCGGCGTTTCCGTCTGCGGCATCACTGCGCTGCGTGTGCCGGAATCCATGACGCCGGAAGGGCCGCCATCGCCCCTCTCCATCGTCCGCCTCATGATGAATCCCTTCGCGGCGCGCTTGGCTCACGCTGTCGCCGACCATGGCCTCGCCTGTGTCATGTCATCTATCAAAGCAGGCAATGCCGGAACGGCAAGCCTGCAATTTCCTCGTCTGTGCGCAACACATTTCCATTGTCAAACACCGTGCCAGCGGTTAGCGTGTGGCTTTAGCGTTCAATATTGATTCCCGATGCGTCTTGCTCCCCTCGTTTTGTTTAGTGCCGTCCTGGCTGGTTGCGCAAGTGCGCCGCCCGCTCCACCTGTCGTGGCGCCGGTTGCGGTCGCGCCGCCGCCAGTTGCGCCTGAACCGGTTGCGCTGCCGGCGCCCGAGCCTGTCGCCGCGGCGCCGCTGGCCCCTGCGGCAGCGCCGTTCGACCTCGCCACCTTGCAGCGCAAGCAGATTTATCAGATGACGCCGGCGGAAGTCGGACGTTACATCGCCTATATGCATACCGCCGAACCGGACCTGCGCAAGCGCATCGCCGCGATCGGACGCAAGAATATCGGCCAACCTTATGTGCTTAATCTGTTGGGCGAGTATCCGTATGAGCTGCACGACAACCTGCCCATGTTCAGCCTGCAGGCAAGCGACTGCGTAGTGTTCGCCGAACACACGTATGCGATGGCGCTGAGCCAGTCGTGGGAGGAATTTTTCTGGATGCTGCAACGCATCCGCTACAAGGATGGCGTGATCGGCGTGGCAACGCGCAATCATTACACCGAGGTGGACTGGAATGTGAATAACGCCTGGCTGGTGTCCGACGTCAGTGCGCTGCTGGCCGGAACCGATGCACCGGCGTATGAAATGAAGATCGACCGCGCGGCCTTTCTCAAGATGCGGCACAACACGGCCAGCAGCATCCCGGTGCAGCTCAGCCAGGAAGCGTACGTGGCCAAGGACAGGGTGGCGAGCGTGGCCGCGCAATTGCAGGACGGCGACCTGGTCAACGTCATTTCCACGCGCGGAGGCAAGTTCTGGGCCTCGCATGTCGGCATCATCGTGGTCGATGCCAATGGGCAGCGCAATTTCCTGAACTCGGCCGAACCGCAGGTGCGCGAAGAAAGCTTCGAGGCATTTTTTGCGCGGACGGCGGCGCGCGAGGAGCGCAACGGCAAGAATGGAATGAAGCTGGCGGGCTTCAAATTCTTGCGCTTGAACGACCATATCGTGGTGCCACCGGCGGCTCCCCAGCCACGTCCGGGCCCGCCGGTGGCAGTGGTGCCGAAGGCTACCGCAACCGTCAGCGCGACGGCGGCCATCAAAGGGCAGGCAGCGGCGATCCGCTGACGATGCACGGGCACGCGGAACGACGGCGCCGTGGCGGACTGGCGCTCGCCGGCACCGGCACCGGCACGCGGCGCGACGGCGGCATGACTCACTGGCGCTCGTCGCGCCACACGGCCCGCGTGCGCGCCAGCCAGCGCCGGCGCTCGGCGAGTCCCACCGTACCGCCGTTGATGCGCGTACTGACCTCCACGATATCACCGGCATCCGCCGCCTCGTTGCAGCCTTTCGCGATCCAGATGGCGGCGGCCACGCCCAGGCACCAGCGTGCCGACAGCACCGCATCCGGGTCGGCCACAAAGTCCGGCGCCGATGGATAACCGGTTCTCAGGGTCTCGGTCGCCTGTGCGTAGCTGTCCTTTCCAGTCAGCTGCAATAATCCGCGACCGCGGTACAGGTAGCCGTCGCCGGGAAGCACGTTGCCCAAACGGCCGCCGTACACGACGTTGGCAAGCCGGACTTCATCGTAGGCGTAGCTGGCCGGATCGAGCGGGCCGCGCGGCAAGAAACGCTGCGGCCACACCTTGGACAAACGCTGCGCGCTGTAACGCAGGTTTTCCAGCTCCCGCGTGAGGGCCACCGTTTCGTGCAAGACCTGCGCCATGAAATGGCTGACCCGCAACGCGGACGCGGCGATGCCGAAATGAACAAGGAAGTGTTGCTCGGTGCCGAATGCGGCGCGGTAGACGGGGAGCGCGCGCGGCGCGAGCTGGTCGATCTGGCCGAGCGTGATGACAACCGTCTCGGCCATGGCGAACTCCTTCGCTGTGCGGTAGCTCCCATCGTATTGGCTTTGCCGCCGCCGGACACCAAGCGCATCAAATGATGCGGCGTTAGCCTCGCCTGGCCATTGATCATCGCGTTCAGCCCCCGCCCACCTCGCGGAAATCGGCATCGACCACATCGTCGCCGCGTCCCGCGCATGCCTGCCCGGAAGCGGCCTGCGCCCCGCCCCGCTGCCCCTGGCCCGCTGCGTCGGCTGGCTGCTGGTACGGCTTTTCGCCGATCCCCTGCGCGGCGCTGGACAAGGCCGCGATGCGGGTCTCGATGTCGTCCTTGCTGCCGCTGCACAAGGCGGCGTCAAGGCTGTCGATGGCCGCGTCGATGCGCTCGCGCACCGGAGCGTCGAGGCCGGCGCCATGCTCGTCGAGTTGCTTGCGGGTCGCGTGCAGCAGCGCATCACCACGGGTGCGGGCGTCGGCCTGTTCGCGCGCGCGCCGGTCTTCGTCGGCGTGGGCCGGTGCGTCCTGCACCATTTTCTGGATCTCGGCTTCGCTCAGCCCCGAATTGGCCTTGATGGTGACCTGGCTGGCCTTGCCGGTGGCCTTGTCGAGCGCGCTGACGTGCAGGATGCCATTGGCGTCGATATCGAAGCTGACCTCGATCTGCGGCATGCCGCGCGGCGCCGGCGCAATGCCGACCAGGTTGAATTCGCCCAGCAGCTTGTTGCCCGCGACAATGTCGCGTTCGCCCTGGTAAACCTTGACGGTCACGGCCGGCTGGTTATCGTCGGCGGTCGAAAACACCTGGCTGAACCTGGTGGGAATCGTGGTGTTGCGGGGAATCATTTTGGTCATCACCCCGCCCAGCGTCTCGATGCCCAGCGAGAGCGGGGTCACGTCCATCAGCAGCACGTCGGAGCGCTCGCCGGCCAGGACCGCGCCCTGGATGGCCGCCCCCACCGCCACCGCTTCGTCGGGGTTGACATCCTTGCGCGCCTCGCGCCCGAAAAATGCGCGCACCTTTTCCTGCACCTTGGGCATGCGCGTCATGCCGCCCACCAAGATCACGGCGGCGATCTGTTCCTTGCTCAGGTTGGCATCCTTGCGGGCAAGCTGGCACGGCGCGATGGTGCGCTCGATCAGCTCGTCGACCAGCGCTTCCAGGGTCGCGCGCGACAGGCGCAGGTTGAGGTGGGCCGGGGCGCCTGGCGCTTGGCCGGCGCACCGACCAGGATGTCGCCATGGTCCTGGTAGGCCAGCACCGAGGGCGTGGTGCGCGCGCCCTGCGCATTCTCGATCACCCGGGCCTGGCCGCCTTCGATCACCGCGACGCAAGAGTTGGTGGTGCCGAGATCGATACCGATGATCTTGCTCATTTCCTCCTCCTTGAAAGACATGCTTGCGCGCGCACCCAGCGGGCGCCGCGCGGTCGGAGTTGGATAGACCGCGCGCCGGCCAAAACAATCCCGCTAACGCTGGGAAACACGATCTGGATCAAACCTGGTGCTTTTCGCGACACCGACAGCGACCGGGTCCGATAGCCAAAGTCCGCTATTTTCGCCGCGCTTTCCCACTCCCGTTCGGATAATCCGCCAATCCCCCCTCTGCGCGGCGCTTGATAATATTTCCAATAGCAATTCATTCTAAATCCCAATCAAATCCCATTGGCAATTTTTACGCTAAGTCAGCCGTTGCGAATGATCAAATCGACACGATCAAGCCGGCAGGATAATAAACTTACGCTTGGAAAAGTGCTGCAAGTACCGCATGATCGCCGCCCCGTCTTTTCAATATCCAGAAATAACAACCGCGCACCTCCCGTTATTCGCCATATCAACCCCAAGTTAATCGAATGCCTATTACCACCATGCCGACGCTCCTGACAAAACCGCTCAGCCAATTCTGTACCGAGCTGGTCGCCATTAACCGCACCGCCAAAATCGCGCTGATGGTCGTGGTCGATCTGCTGGCCCTGCCGTTTTGTTTTCTGATCGCGATGCTGCTGCGGGTCGGGGATGCCGGCGCGGCCATGCACTACCCGGCCGCCGCCTATCTGCTGGTGGCGCTGCTGACGGTGGGGGCGTTTTCGCTGTCCGACCTGTACCGCGCGGTGATCCGCTTCATCGACCAGCGCATGCTGGCGGTGACGGGATGCACGCTGGCCATGGCGACCCTGGCGGTATACCTGGTCATGATGGGCATCAACGATGACAAGTTTCCGCGCAGCGCGCTGGTCATTTACTGGTTTATCGCGTTTTCCTACGTCGTCACCTCGCGCATGACGGTGCGCAACTTCCTGCGCAAGCACATGAGCGGCACGCCGGCGGCCGACCATGCCGTGGCCATCTACGGCGCCGCCGAACCGGGCGCGCAGCTGGCAATGACCATGCGCACCAGCAATCAATACCGGCCCGTCTGCTTTTTCGACGACAAACGCGCCCTGAACCAGCGCACCATCGCCGGCCTGCGCGTATTCCACACCGACAACCTGGCCGAGATGGTGCGCAGCCTGGGGGTACGTTCCGTGATCATCGCCCTGCCTTCAGTATCGCCCCAGCGCCTGCGCGACATCATGGAGCGCCTGGCCATGGCCGGGGTGCGCACCCGCATCCTGTGCCGCCTGCTCGACCTGGCGGACGACGCCACGCCCCTGCAAGCGGTGCGCGACCTCAAGTTCGAGGACTTGCTGGGCCGCAAGCCCGTGCCGCCGCGCACCGAGCTGTTCGGCCGTTGCGTGCGCGGCAAGCGGGTGCTGGTCACCGGCGCCGGCGGCTCCATCGGAAGCGAACTGTGCCGTCAGATCGTCACCCTGGCGCCGGCCCACCTGCACCTGGTCGACCATTCCGAGTTTGCCTTGTACACGATCCGCCAGGAATTGCTGGGCCGCCACCCGGAGATGCGCATCAGCGCGCACCTGGGCTCGGTATGCAGCGCGCGCCTGGTCGAGCGCATCCTGCAGGAAAACCCGATCGACACGATCTACCACGCCGCCGCCTACAAGCATGTGCCCCTGGTCGAAAGCAATATCGTGGCCGGCCTGCGCAACAATGTGCTCGGTTCGCAAGTGATCGCGGCCGCCGCCGCCCGCTTCAAGGTGCGCACCTGCGTGCTCATTTCCAGCGACAAGGCGGTGCGCCCGACCAATATCATGGGGGCGAGCAAGCGCATCGCCGAGCTGATTTTCCAGGCGGCAGCCACCACCCACGGGGCCGATACGACCTTTTGCATGGTGCGTTTCGGCAACGTGCTGGGCTCGTCCGGCTCGGTCATCCCCCTGTTCCAGCGCCAGCTGGCCCACGGCGGGCCGCTGACGATCACCCATCCGGATGTATCGCGCTATTTCATGCTGATCGCCGAGGCGGCGCAACTGGTGATCCAGGCCGGCGCCATGGCCAAGGGGGGCGATGTATTCGTGCTCGATATGGGCGAGCCGATCCGCATTGTCGACCTGGCGCGCAGCATGATCATGATGTCGGGACTGACCGAAAAGACGGCGCAGAACCCGGCCGGCGACATCGGCCTCAAGTTCGTCGGCTTGTTTCCCGGCGAAAAGCTGTACGAGGAATTGCTTACTGACGGCAAAGTTTTCCCCAGCGACCATCCGCGCATCATGCGCATGAAGGAACACGCGCTCGATCCCGGCGTGCTCGATACCTATATAACCTGCCTGATGCTGGCATGCAATACCCATGACCGCGGCATGATCGAATCGATGGTCAAGGCAATCGTGGCGGAATATACGCCGCGGCCGAATGGCGCGCCAGGCAACCATTCACCGGCGGTGGTGTCCGCGCCCGATAAAAGCCGGCCCGCGCTATTGCGCAGATTATCGTCCGACCGCATCGAATAAATACCGGCCGGGATAAACAAAACACCGGGATGCCATCCTGATTCACCTCCGGATGCGCCCCGCATTCAGTACGGAGATTATGTCCATGCGCGACCAACATTCAAGCCGCCATTTAGCGCGGTTAATCGATAAACTCGATCGGCGCAGCGCTGTCATCGGCATTATCGGACTGGGTTATGTCGGATTACCGCTCAGCCTGCGCTATGCCGAAGCGGGTTTCCGGGTGCTCGGCATCGATATCGATCCGGCCAAGGTGGCGCGCCTGAATGCCGGGGCCAGCTATATCGAGCATATTTCCACCACCGCCATCGGGGCCGCGCTGGCGGCCGGCTTCGAAGCCACCAGCGACTTTGCCCGCGCGGCCGAGGCCGACGCCCTGATCATCTGCGTGCCGACCCCGCTCAACGCTTACCGCGAGCCGGACCTGTCGTTCGTGCTGGCCACCGCCGACGCCCTGCTGCCCTACCTGCGCGCCGGCCAGGTGGTCTCGCTCGAAAGCACCACCTACCCCGGCACCACCGACGAGGAACTGCGCCCGCGCCTGGCCTCGCGCGGCCTGGCCGTGGGCGAGGATATCTTCCTGGTGTTTTCGCCCGAGCGCGAAGACCCCGGCAACCCCGATTACGAAACGCGCACCATTCCCAAGGTATGCGGCGGCGACACGCCTGCCTGCCTGCGCGCCGGCATCGCTTTGTACAGCCCGGCCATCGACCAGGTGGTGCCGGTCAGTTCCACCCGCGCCGCCGAGCTGACCAAGCTGCTCGAAAACATCCACCGCGCCGTCAACATCGGCCTGGTCAATGAAATGAAAATCATCGCCGACAAGATGGAGATCGATATCCACGAGGTGATCCGCGCCGCCGCCACCAAGCCGTTCGGCTTCACGCCCTACTATCCCGGCCCCGGCCTGGGCGGGCATTGCATTCCGATCGACCCGTTTTACCTGACCTGGAAGGCGCGCCAGTACGGCTTGCACACGCGCTTTATCGAACTGGCCGGCGAGATCAACAGCGATATGCCGCACTGGGTCATCGGCAAGCTGGCCGACGCGCTCAACGAGCGTTCGCGCGCGATCCGCGGCAGCCGCGTGCTGGTGCTCGGCATCGCCTACAAGAAGAATGTCGAGGACATGCGCGAATCGCCCTCGGTCGAACTGATGGAAATCCTGCGCGCCAAGGGCGCCGTGGTCGACTATTCCGATCCGCACGTGCCGGTGTTTCCGCCCATGCGGGAACACCATTTCGATCTTGCCAGCGTGCCATTGACGGCGGCCGCCATCGCGTCCTACGACGTGCTGCTGCTGGCCACCAGCCACAGCGCCTTCGACTACGCGCTGATCCAGCAGCACGCCACCCTGATTATCGACACCCGCGGGGTTTACCTGGACCGGCTGCCGAATGTCGTCAAGGCTTGAACCGCACCGCTTTGGAGAGTGATCATGCGCTACTTCCCGCCCCCTGTTCTCGACCGCCGCATCCGCTTTGCGCTGGTCGGTTGCGGCCGCATCGCCAACAACCATTTCAATGCCATCGCGCAGCACGAAGACCGTTGCGAGCTGGCCGGCGTGTGCGATATCGACCCGGTGGCACTGGCCGCGGCCAGCGAGCGCACCGGGGCGCGGGCTTACCGCAGCCTGGGCCAGATGCTGGCCAAGTGCAACGCCGACGCCTTCGTCATCTGCACCCCGTCCGGCCTGCATCCGGAACAGGCGGTCCAGATCGCCGCTAGCGGGCGCCATGTGATCACCGAAAAACCCATGGCCACGCGCTGGGAAGATGGCAAACGCATGGTGGCCGCCTGCGACGCAGCCGGGGTGCGCATGTTCGTGGTCAAGCAGAACCGCCGCAACGCCACCTTGCAGTTGCTCAAAAACGCGGTCGACAAGAAGCGCTTCGGGCGCATCTACATGGTCAACCTGAACGTGTTCTGGACCCGCCCGGACGAGTATTACAACAGCGCCAAATGGCGCGGCACCTGGGAGTACGATGGCGGCGCCTTCATGAACCAGGCCAGCCATTACGTCGACCTGATCGACTGGATCGTCGGCCCGGTCGAGAGCCTGCAAGCGTACACGGCCACCCTGGCGCGCGATATCGAGGTGGAGGATACCGGCGTGATCAGCCTGCGCTGGCGCAACGGCGCACTGGGGTCGATGAACGTGACCATGCTGACCTATCCGCGCAATATGGAGGGCTCGATCACCATCCTGGGCGAGCGCGGCACGGTGCGCATCGGCGGCGTGGCGGTCAATGAAGTGCAGCGCTGGGAGTTTGCCGAAGCCGACCCCGACGACGCCCTGGTGGGCGACGCCAGCTACCAGACCACCTCGGTCTACGGCTTCGGCCATCCGCTGTATTACGACAATGTGATCAAGGTGCTGCGCGGCGAAGCCGAGCCGGAAACCGATGGCCGCGAGGGACTCAAGTCGCTCGAAGTGCTCATCGCCGCCTACAAATCGGCGCGCGACGGCAAGCGCGTGGCCTTGCCGCTGGAGTATTGAACATGGACCAGGCCATCATCGAAGCGAGCGCCATCGTCGACCCCGGCGCCACCCTGGGCGCGGGCACCCGCGTCTGGCATTTCGCCCACGTGTGCGGCGGCGCGCGCATCGGCGCCGGCTGTTCGCTGGGGCAGAACGTGTTCGTCGGCAACGATGTGCTGATCGGCGACCGGGTCAAGATCCAGAACAATGTGTCGGTGTACGACGCCGTGACCATCGAGGACGAGGTGTTCTGCGGCCCCAGCATGGTGTTTACCAACGTCTGGAACCCGCGCGCCGCCATCGCGCGCAAGGATGCCTACCGGCGCACGCTGGTACGGCGCGGCGCCAGCATCGGCGCCAACGCCACTATCGTGTGCGGAGTGACCATCGGCCGCTATGCCTTTATCGGGGCCGGGGCCGTGGTCACGCGCGACGTGCCCGACTATGCACTCATGGCCGGCGTGCCGGCGCGCCAGAGCGGCTGGATCAGCCGCTCTGGCGAACGCCTGGCGCTGCCCATGGGCCGGGATGGCGTGGCCACCTGCCCCCATACGGGCGAGCGCTACCAGGTGCGCGGCGGGGTGTGCGCCCTGGCCGCCGAGCGCGCCTGTTTATTGAACGATTGACCTGTCAGCGAACGGACCCTCCATCATGGAATTCATCGACCTCAAAGCGCAATACCAGGCTGGCCGCGAGCACATCAATGCCCGCATCCAGGCCGTGCTCGATCACGGCCAGTACATCATGGGACCGGAAGTGGCGGAGCTCGAAGCGCGCCTGGCGGCGTTGACCGGCGCGCGCCACTGCATCACGGTGTCGTCGGGCACGGAAGCGCTGCTCATTTCGCTGATGGCGCTCGGCATCGAACCCGGCGACGAAGTGATCACCACGCCGTTTTCCTTCATCGCCACGGCCGAGGCCATCGTGCTGCTGGGGGCCACCCCGGTGTTCGTCGACATCGACCCGGCCACCTGCAATATCGATCCTGCGCTGATCGAAGAAAAAGTCACGGGCCGCACGCGCGCCATCATGCCGGTATCGCTGTACGGCCAGCCGGCCGACATGGAAGCGATCAACGCGATTGCCCGCCGCCACGGCTTGAGCGTGATCGAAGATGCCGCCCAGAGCTTCGGCGCCACCTATGGCGGCAAGCACAGCTGCAACCTGTCGGCCATCGGCTGCACCAGCTTTTTCCCCAGCAAGCCGCTCGGCTGCTACGGCGACGGCGGCGCCATCTTCACCAGCGATGCGCAACTGGCCACGGCCATGCGCGAAATCCGCGTGCACGGCCAGTCGCAGCGCTATGTGCACACGCGCATTGGCGTCGGCGGCCGCATGGATACCTTGCAATGCGCAATCGTGCTGGCCAAGCTTGACCATTTCGACTGGGAACTGAAGCAGCGCGCGCGCGCCGCCGCCAGCTACGACGCCCTGCTGTCGGGAAAAATCGGCCTGGTGGCGCGTCCGCGCGACCGCAGCAGCGTGTTGGCGCAATACACGGTGGTGCTGGACGAGCGCGAGCGGGTGCGCGCCGCGCTGCACGAGGCCGGCATTCCGAGCGCCGTCCATTATCCCGTGCCCATGCATCTGCAGCCCGCCTACGCGCGCTGGAGCGACCCGCACAGCGCGCCGGTCGCGCAAGCCATGGCCGCCAGGGTGCTCAGCCTGCCGATGGGGCCTTACCTGGACGACGCCAGCATCGGCCAGGTGTGCGCCACCCTGCTGCGCGCGGTGGGCGCCGATGCGGCGGCGTGCCGCCCGGATTGACATGGAGACGGCCATGAGTGCGCGCCTGCCCGCCTACTGGCGCAATGTGATGACCGTGCTCGGCGGTGCGCTGGGCGCGCAAGCCCTGCCGCTGCTGGCAGCGCCGCTCATCACGCGCCTGTGCACGCCGGCCGACGTGGGCGCGTTCAGCGTCTGGCTGGGGATGGTGGCGGTGGCGGCCATCGGCGCCACGCTACGGCTGGAAGCGGCCATGATCCTCGACCACGACAGCGCAGCCCAGCGCACCTGCTTTTCGGTGGTGGCTTACAGCGCCAGCGTCACCGCCATCCTGATGACCGGGTGCGCGCTGCTGGCGCGCCTGCTCGGGCTACCCATCGCGGAACACCTGTCGTGGCCGGCGCTATGGACGCTCGGCCTGGCCACCTGGATGACGGCCTACATGCAAACCACCCTCGCCTACGCCACCTCGCGCAATGCCTTCGGCAAAGCTGCCCGCGCGCGCGTCTGGAGCGCCGGGGTGATCGCGCTGGCACAGGTGGGCTTGCTGGCGCTGGGCATGGGCGGCGTGGCCCTGGTCGCCGGCCAGCTGATCGGGCTGGCGGCGGGATTGCTGGCCGCCATGCTGCTGCTGGTGCCGCCGCAGGCATGGCCCGGCTGGCGCCTTGACGACGGCCAGCGCCGCTACCTGCGCCGCCACGACAAGTTCTGGCGCTTCTCGCTGCCGTCGAACCTGCTCAACGTCATCGTCGGACAATTGCCGCTGCTAATGATCGGCGCCCGCCATGGCGCCCTGGCGGCCGGCCTGTTCGCCCTCACCCAGCGCGTGCTGGGCGCACCGATTGCGCTGCTGGCCTCGTCCGTGCTGGAAGTGTTCAAGCGCCAGTCGGTGCTCGACTTCCAGGCGCACGGCCATTGCCGCGATGCCTACCGTTACACCTTCAAGGCGCTGGTGCTGCTGGGAATCGCGCCCTCGCTGGTGCTGCTGCTATTTTCGCCATCACTGTTCGCCTTTGTGTTCGGCGAGACCTGGCGCGCCGCCGGCGAGCTGGCGCAAATCCTGGCGCCGCTGTACTTCCTCAACTTCATCGCCAGCCCGCTGAGCTATGTGTTCATTGTCGCCGGCAAGCAAAAGATCGACCTGGTGTGGCAGGTGGCGCTGTTCGCGATGACCGTGTCGGTGTTCGCCGCGCCCGGCACCCTGCGCCAAAGCGTGCTGTGGTATGCGGCCGGCTACTCCGCACTCTATCTTGTCTACTTGCACATGTCGTATCAGTGCTCGCAAAACCGCATGGCGGCCGCATGAAACCGATCACGCGCACGGCGGGACGCGAACATCGGGCCGGGATGCTGGCCTTCTTTGCACTGTTTCCCGGCTTCTTCTTCTATCACACCGCACTTGGGCTGGGAAAGATTCCGGCCGTGCTGGGTGGCTATTTCGCGCCGGTATCGCTACTGCTCTTGCCGATGCTGTTTTTCGTCTACGCCAGCAAAGTCCGGCGCAACATGGATTACCTGGGCAAGAGCGATGTCGCATTCTTCCTGTACCTGGCGTATTTCGCCCTGATCGTCGGCGTGAACGCCGCGGCGGGCGCGAATCTCGTGATCGTCAGCAATCATGTGCTGGGCATCATTTTCATGCTGAACGTGTTCTTTGCGTTCCGCCTGTGCGACCTGGGCGAGCGGCGCTTTCGCCAGATGGCGCTGGGGAGCCTGCTGGCCATGTCGGCCATCGTGTTTGCCTACGCGGTCGATGGCTCGTTCTACCTGGCGCCGCTCGGCACGGCCAAGAATCCCGAGAGCCTGGCGTCCTACCAGGGGTTTTCGCGCTCGTATTTGTTTACCTTCGCTGCGGCGATTGCCTATACCCGCCCGGTGCAGCTGCGCATCGTGCTGTACTGCCTGGCCGCGCCCACCCTGTTCGTCAATACCGCACGCAGCGAATTTGCCGCCTTGCTGTTCATGATTCCCATTATCGAGCTGTATCATGCGCGGCATAAATCCTTGATGACCGCCATCTTTATCGTCCTGTTCCTGCTGATTTACTCGAACCTGGACCAACTATTATCCATGCTGCCCAGCAACCGGGTATTGGAGCTGCTTGATTTGTCACATTCGAGCTCGGCCAACAAGCGTCATCATCTGAGCGAGTATGCGATGAATTCGATCGCCCAGTTTCCCATTTTCGGCGATTACGCCAGTTATTCTCCCGGCCTGTATTCGCATAACGTGCTGTCGGCCTGGGTCGATACCGGCCTGGTCGGATTCCTGTTTGTGCTGGGCATCCTGATCGTGCCCGCGATTCCCATGTTTTTCAAAGGATATTTCGCGCAGCAGCGCTCCAGCGAATTCATCCTGGGCTTCTCGCTTTGCTGCATCACGGTGCTGCTCCTGATTACCGCGCACTATTTTACCGACATGCTCATCGGCGCCACCATGGCGGCGTATTCATCCTACCGGTATGGAATGACACATGCTTTCAATCGCACATCTGACATCGGCCCATCCGCGCCGCGACACCCGGATCTTCGTCAAGCAATGCCGGGCGCTGGCGCGCCAGGGATATAGGGTCACGCTGGTCGTGGCCGACGGCCTCGGGGACGAGCGCGACAGCGGCGTCCACATCACCGACGTCGGGCACAGCCCGGGACGCCTGGGACGCATGCTGGGCAGTACGCGCCGCGTCTTGCAGCGCGCGCGCCAGATCGATGCCGATATCTATCACCTGCACGATCCGGAATTGATTCCCGCCGGGCTGCGCCTCAAGCGGCTCGGCAAAATCGTCATTTTCGACGCCCACGAAGACTTGCCGCTGCAATTGCTGGGCAAGCCCTACCTCACGCCACTCCTGCGCCGCCTGCTCGCCGCCGCCTGTGCCGTCGCCGAACGCCACGCTTGCCGCCGTTTCGATGCGATTGTCGCCGCGACACCGTTTATCAGGGACAAGTTCTTGCGAATCAACCCAAACACGGTCGATGTCAACAATTACCCCCTGCCCGGCGAATTCGACGCCGACGCCCCCTGGCGCGAGAAAGGGCAGGAAGTGTGTTACGTGGGCAGCCTGTCGGCCCTGCGCGGCATCGGCGAACTGGTCGAGGCGGCGCACTTGTTGCAGTCGCCCGCCCGCATCACGCTGGCCGGGCGCTTTTCCGAGGTGGCGCTGGAAAACGCCCTGAGCGCGCTGCCCGGCTGGCAGCGCCTGAACCGTCCCGGCCATCTGGACCGCGAGGGCGTGCGCGCCGTGATGGCGCGCGCCCTGGCCGGGCTGGTAACGCTGCACCCGGAACCCAATTACCTCGACGCCCTGCCGGTCAAGATGTTCGAATACATGGCAGCTGGCATTCCCGTGATCGCTTCCGATATTCCCCTGTGGCGCGCGATTATTCAAAATCATCAATGCGGCGTGTGCGTCGACCCGCTCGATCCGGCCGCAATTGCCGCCGCCATCGATTATTTCGTACGCAATCCGCAAATTGCCCGGCGCATGGGACGCAATGGCCGCCGCGCGATTCTCGAAAAATATAACTGGCCGATCGAATCGGAAAAACTGATCCAGCTATATCAGGATATGCAAGCAGCGGCCGGCCAGCGGCGGCTAGCCGGCAGCCACGGCACATAGCGGTCGATATTCGTGTCTCCATCGAAATGAAATGATGCGGCGACCCTGATTGATAACAAAACACCGCGCTTGCCCCGTATCGATTTACGCAACTTCAAACAGCCGCCGATTCATCTGGCTACAGTAAGAAAAGCCCGAACCTTTTCCGGCCCGCAGGCGCAGGAGCCAATGCGCCCGATCTTTATTTTGACAAACAAGGAAAGCCGGTTTTATGCCGCGATGAACGCCAATGAACAGCTTACTCGCCACCGTTTCGGACCATGTCTCCACCTTCAGGCAATTGCTGCGGCTCCCGGTCGCGCATTTGTATTTTGACCTGTCCATTGCTCCCGCGAATGTGCGCTCGACCTACCGGTATTACACCAAGCGCCACCCGCGCTACAAGATCATCCAGCACAAGAGCTGGGGCGCCGCGCTGATCGACCTGCAGCGTTTCCAGGGACGCAGCGCCTATCTCGACAGCATCAAAGGCAGGAACTGGGGCGCCCACCATATCAAGCGGGCGCGCGCGCGCGGCTACACCCTGGCCCGGATCGACCGCAACGACCATGTGGACGCCATCTTCGCCATCAACACCTCGGTCGCGGCGCGCCAGGGGCGTCCCATGGACCAGCAATACCTGGAAAAACAGCGCTGCTACGACCAGCTGAGCAACTTCACCTATTACGGCGTGCTCGACGCCGACGGCAAACTGGTGGCCTACGCCAACCTTGGGCGCTATGGAAATTTCCACGCCTTCGAGCAGCTCATGGGTTACCGCAACAACGACGGCATCATGCATTTGCTGGTGGGCGACATCGCCGCCGGCCTGATCGACCAGGGCCTGGCGCGCTACCTGATGTACGACACCTACTTCGGCGCCTTGCCCGGGCTGCGCCAGTTCAAGACCATGCTCGGTTTCACCCCCTATCGCGCGCTCTACCACCTCCGATGAAACGACTTTTCCGACGCCTGTACAGCGATTACCTGATGCCGTCGCGCCTCCCCGAATACGAGGTCCTGCTGCGCGACGCGGCCGAACACGGCTACGCGCAAGTGTCGGTGCGCGACTTCCTGCGCCCGCCGCCGGCGCAGGGGCGCGCACCCACCATCGTGCACCGGCACGACATCGACAGCGACCTGCGCACGGCGGCCAGGATGTTCGCGTGCGAAGTGCGGCACGGGGTACGGTCGAGCTTTTACTTCCGCCTGTCGACGCTCGACTTCGGCCTCATGCGCGACATCGAAGACTATGGCAGCGAAGCGAGCTACCACTTCGAGGAAATCGCCACCTTCGCCAAACGGCAGCACATCAAGGATGCCGATGAAGTGCGGCGCCA
This sequence comes from Massilia frigida, assembly GCF_011682175.1. GTDB lineage: Bacteria > Pseudomonadota > Gammaproteobacteria > Burkholderiales > Burkholderiaceae_D > Telluria_A > Telluria_A frigida. The sequence goes on along the minus strand of NZ_WHJG01000008.1, from coordinate 129,488 downwards.
CCTGCCCGCCATCCGCGAGGAATTCGCCGCCAACCTGCGCCGCATCGAAGAGGGACTCGGCGTCAAATTGCGCACGGTGGCCAGCCACGGCGACTTCGCCAACCGCCGGCTCAAGCTCATCAACAATGAAATCCTGGCCGATGACACCCTGCGCGCGCGCTGCGGTATCGCCTGTGAAACGTATGACAGCGCCTTGCTCGACAAGTTCGACCTGTATATCAGCGACCGCCCGCCGCCGCAGCTGTACCACCCGATGTCCCCGCATGCCGCGCTGGGGCGCTACCGCAGCATCTGCCTGCTGACCCATCCGGTTCAGTGGGAAACCAACTGGCGCGACACCACGCGCTGCAACCTGCGCCGCCTGGCCGAGGGGCTGACATGGTAAGCGCACGCCGCCCGCAGGAGGTTCCAGCATGAACATTCTCCTCATCAACCACTACGCCGGCTCGGTTCGGCACGGCATGGAATACCGCCCCTTTTACCTGGCGCGCGAATGGGTGCGGCTGGGCCACACGGTGCGCATCATCGCCTCGGCCCGCTCGCACATCCGGGCCCAGGCGCCGCAACTGCACGGCCGCACGCAACTCGACGAGACCATCGACGGGGTCGGCTACCGCTGGGTCGCCACCCCGGACTACCGCGGCAACGGCGCGGCGCGCGTGCTCAATATGCTGGCCTTCGTCAGCTACCTGCAATGGCATGCGTCCCAGCTCGCCGCCGAGATGGCGCCCGACGTCGTCATTGCCTCAAGCACCTATCCGCTCGACATCTGGCCGGCGCACCGCATCGCCCGCCTGGCCGGCGCGCGCCTGCTGTTCGAGCTGCACGACCTGTGGCCGCTCTCGCCCATCGAACTGGGCGGCTATTCTCGCTGGCATCCTTTCATCATGTTGTTACAGGCCGCCGAAAACTATGCCTGCCGCAATGCCTGCGCCATCGTCTCGATCCTGCCCAAGGTACGCGACCATCTGGAAGCGCACGGCATGGCGCCGCATAAACTGCATATCGTGCCGAACGGCGCCGACCCGGCCGAATGGCTGTGCGCCCCGCCTGTGCTTGCCGGGCAGGCTGGCGCCGTCCTGGCGACCTTGCGGCGCGAAGGCAAATTCATCGTCGGCTATGCCGGCACGCACGGTGTCGCCAATGCCCTCGACACCCTGCTCGACGCCGCCGCCCTGGTGGCCGACGACCAGCGCATTGCCTTCGTACTGGCCGGTGGCGGCCCCGCCAAGCCCCGGCTGACGCAACTGGCCCGCGAACGGGGCTTGCACAATGTCCATTTTCTCGATCCGGTGCCCAAGCAACAGGTGCCGGCCTTGCTGGCCGGCTTCGACGTCGCCTACATCGGCTGGCAGCGCCAGCGCCTGTACCGGTATGGCATCGCCCCCAACAAACTGATCGACTACATGATGGCTGGCCGGCCCATCCTGCATTCGGTCGAGGCCGGCAACGATCCGGTGGCCGAAGCGCGTTGCGGCCTGACCGTGGCGCCGCAGGACCCGGCCGCCGTCGTCCATGGCCTGCTGGCCCTGTTCACGCTCGACCAGCACGAGCGAGAGGCGGCGGGGCAACGTGGCCGCGCGTATGCGCTGGCCAACCTGAGCTACCCGGTGCTGGGCCGGCGCTTTTTGCAGGCGTGCGCGTGATGCATACCGCTCATTCCCAGCGGCCGGCACATGACGGAGCAGGCGCGTGCGCTGCGGGAGCGTGCGCCTGCCTCGTCCAAGCAGCGGCCTCGGCCCGGCCGCTGATGCCACAGGCGGGTGCGACTTTGCCGGCAGGGCCCGCCCCGGGGATTCATCGCGACGATGTGCGCGGTGTCGTTCCGTCGCCGGCTGTCAAGGCAACTTGGGCCCCCGCCTGCGCGGAGGCGACGGTGGGGGATGCCGTATCAACGGCCACAGAAGGCGCACCGGGGAATCATCGCGACGATGCGCTTGGTGTCGTTCCATCGCCGGCTGTCAAGGCAACCTGGGCCCCCGCCTTCGCGGGGGCGACGGTGGCGAATGCGCAATCAACCGCCACGCTTGCTCTCCCTCCTATAAAAACTTACGCGCGGCGCGCCCGCACGCGACTACCAACTTCACGGAGCACCCATCATGCCTGAAGACCTGACACCCAAGCCGGGCCCGGCCCTACCAGCCGCACCGCCCTTTCTCCCTTTTGCCCTGCCCGATATCGGCGACGAGGAAATCGCCGCCGTGGTCGAATGCCTGCGCTCGGGCTGGGTTACCACCGGCCCGCGCACCCGCCAGTTCGAACACGACTTCGCCGCCTACCTCGGGGGCGGCCTGGAAGCGATCTCCGTCAACTCAGCGACCGCCGGCCTGCATCTGGCGCTCGAAGCGCTCGGCATCGGCCCCGGCGACGAAGTCATCGTGCCGACCCTGACCTTTACCGCCACCGCCGAAGTGGTGCACTATCTCGGCGCGCACCCGGTCCTGGTCGACGCCGACCCGGATACCCTGAACCTCGACCTGGCAGCGGTCGAGGCCGCAATCGGGCCGCGCACGCGCGCCATCATTCCCGTGCATTACGCCGGCCTGGCCTGCGACATGGACGGCGTGCTGGCCCTGGCTGCCGCCTTCCAGCTCAAAGTCGTCGAAGACGCCGCGCACGCCTTCCCAACGCGCTACAAGGGCCGCCTGGTCGGCACCCTGGCGAGCGACGCCACCGTCTTCAGTTTCTACGCCAACAAAACCATGACCACCGGCGAAGGCGGCATGGTCGTCACGCGCGACGCCAACCTGGCCCGCCGCGTGCGCCTGATGCGCATCCACGGCATCAGCCAGGACGCCTTCGACCGCTACACCTCGCGCACGCCAGCCTGGTTCTACGATGTCGTCGCGGCCGGCTTCAAGTACAACCTGACCGATCTTGCCTCCGCCATGGGCATCGAGCAGTTGCGCAAGATCGACCGCTTCCTGTTACGACGCCAACAATTGGCGCAAGCCTACGCCAGCGGCCTTCAATGCTTGCCGCTGCGCTTGCCCCCGGTGCCCGCGCCCGGCAGCAGCCACGCCTGGCACCTGTACGTGGTGCGGCTGGAACCCGGCGCCAGGCTCGGCCGCGACGAACTGATCGCGCGCCTCTCCGAGCGCGGCATCGGTACCAGCGTGCATTTCATTCCACTGCACCGCCATCCGTTCTGGCGCGACAGCTGCCGCCTGAGCCCGGAACAGTTTCCCGTGGCGGAGGCCAGCTTCGGCTGCATGCTGTCCCTGCCCCTGTACACGCGCATGAGCGACGCCGACCAGCAACGCATCATCGATACCCTGAGCGAGTTGCTGACATGAGCAAGCGTCTTTTCGACATCGTGGCGGCGCTGGCCGGGCTGCTGGTGCTGGCCCCGCTGTTCGCCGTCGTCGCTGTCTGTATTCGATTGGACTCGCCAGGGCCGGCTTGGTTCCGTCAACAACGCGTCGGCCGTCACGGCGTGCTGTTCGACATCATCAAATTCCGTACCATGCGCGTCGACTGCGGCCACGGCGCCCAGCTCACCGTCGGCGCGGATGCGCGCATCACGCGCGTCGGCACCTGTTTGCGCCGCTATAAGATCGACGAATTGCCACAGCTGATCAACGTCCTCCAGGGCAGCATGAGCCTGGTCGGGCCGCGTCCCGAAGTGCCGCGCTACGTCGCCTGCTATCCGCCCGAGGTGCGCGCCATCGTGCTCTCGGTCGCGCCGGGCATCACGGACTGGGCGTCGATCTGCTACAAGGACGAAAACGCCATTCTCGGCCGTAGCGCCGATCCGGAGCGGGCCTACCTGGACACCATCCTGCCCGCCAAGCTCGACTACAACGTGCGCTATGTGCGCGAGCGCGGGTTCTGGACCGACCTGCGCATTATTTTCAGCACCCTGGCCGCGCTGGCGCGCTAGCGACACTGCCATGAACATGGTCATGCCCCTGCTGCACCTTGGCGATCCGCGCCTGGCCATCGCCCTCGGCGCCGCCCTGTTCGCCTGGCTGCTGGCCGCGCGCGCGTGGCGCATGGCGTGTTGCTGGGGCGTGCTGCTGGGCACCGGGCTGGCCCTGGTCGGCGCCAGCAAGATCGTCTTCCTCGGCTGGGGCGGCGGCGTGCCGCCGCTCAACTTCAAGGCGCTCAGCGGACATGCCGCGAGCGCGAGCGCGCTCTTTCCGATGCTGTTCTGGATGCTGCTGCACGGACGCGCCGATGGCTGGCGCCGCGCCGGGATCGCGCTCGGCCTGGCGCTTGGCGCACTGGTCTGCGCGCTGCTGGTCGCGGACGGCCAGCACAGCGTGGCGGAAGCCGTGGCCGGCTCGCTGCTGGGCGCGGCGGTCAGCCTCGGCAGCATCCGCCTCGGCGGCGCCAGCGTGTCCACCCTGCCGCCGCACGGTTTGCTGTGGGCCTTGCTGACGCTGATCGCGGCGGCGTGGTTCATGAAATCGGCGCACCTGGGCTACTGGATGATCCGCGCCGCGCGCCTGTTGTCCGGCAACGCGCGCGTCTACCCGCTCTCCATCGACTAACTTCACCGGGATATCGCACCATGAACTCGCATCCGATGCCAAGCATCCGCTTTCTGAAGGAAAGCCAGCTGGGGGAAAACTCCTGGCATTCCTTGCTTATTTCACTGCTGCGCGGCCTGGCGGCCATCGAAGTGGCCGCCGCCCACCTGCGCAATGAATTCTTTCCTGGCCTGCGCACGCTGGAAAACCCGACCTTGTGGTACCAGGGACTGGCTTTCCTGACCGGTTTTGCGCACCAGGCCGTGGTGGTATTTTTCCTGATCAGCGGTTGGCTGGTTGGCGGCAGCCTGCTCAACAAGCTCGGCCAGCCGCACGCCATCGGGCTGTATGCGATCGACCGCGCCACGCGCCTGTGGACTGTGCTGCTGCCCACCTTCGTGCTCATTCTGGCCAGCGGCATCGTCAGCGGCGTGATCGATCCGCGTGCACCGGATTTCGCGCCGGCAAACGACTATTCGGCGACGGCGCTGGCCGGCAATCTGGTCGGCCTGCAAACCGTCGTCGTCCCTGAATTCGGAGGGAACTTCCCGCTCTGGAGCCTGTCCAACGAAACGTGGTACTACGTGATGTTTCCGCTGCTGCTGATGTGCGTGGCGGCCAGTTCCGGCGTGCGGCGCGCACTGGCGGCAAGCGCATTGCTGGCTGTGGGCGTCCTGTTGCCGGGCGAGATGGTGCTGTATTTCACGATCTGGCTGCTGGGTGCGGCGTTCTCGCGCGTGCGGATCGAGTGCGGAACGCCGCTGCGCATGATGATGCTGCTTGTGCTGACGATCGCGTCGGTGGTCTTCAGGTTAAAAGGACGTAACGACGATATGGTCGTCGAGTCGTTCCCGCAAGATCTGCTGCTGAGCGTCTTGTTTTTGCTGTTCTTGTCGAGTACGGTGAATCCGCTTCCTGCGAAGCAAAGGTTCCTTGCGTCGGTGCATCGGGTAGCGGTGTTCTTTTCCAATTTTTCGTTCACGCTGTACGTCGTGCACATTCCTGTACTGGGCATTATCGGCTATGTTGGCACAACGCTGTTCGGGTACCGTCACTGGAAAGCTGAAAGCCTTGGCGACCTCGGCGCTTACCTCGGCATGCTGGTCACGGTGCTCGTCAGCGCGTACGGCTTTTATCTGCTGTTCGAGGCGCGTACGTATGCGGTTCGGCGCTGGCTAAAGAACCTGTTGATGGGAAAGGAGATTGTCGCGCAGAGAACCTCGCCCGCGAAGCAGTGAACGCAAAGCCCGCTGAGGGAGATTCAGCCGGCTCACCACGTTCGACGGAACGTGCCGGCGGGCCGCGCGACGTGGGCCGACGCGTGCGACGCTCCGGCGTGGGCTTCGATTGCCGGTGCGCAGCGATGCGTCGGCAGCCCGCACATACCCAATGGCCGGTACGTGTCGACATGAGGCGTGGTCAGCATCCGGCCATCTGGACGCCGATGCGGCGGGCGTACGCTCACGCGGACATCGCCAGGAAGCTTGCTCGCCATGCGGATGAAGTGCGGACGCAGCGGCAGCGCCACTTGGCGCGTGAGTGCCGGCATGAGGCGCGCCGGCAGGTCCGTTCGGCGGGAGCCCAATGCTGTGGGCGTGCGTTCCGGCGAACGCCGTCAGGCTGGCTTGCGCGCCATGTAGATAAAGTGCGAGCGCAGTGGTGGCGCCAGCGTGGCAAGCAGCTCGGCCACGATGCGCGGTGCGCGCGCCAGCCGCCGCGCGATCGGCGGCGCCAGCAGCAGGCTGCGATAGCGGCTCTCCGCAGCCGGCCACATCTGGCGCAGCTCGTCACGCGTCACGCGGCGTACGTTGGGATTGCGGGGATTGTTGTAGCGGAAGTCGAACAGCATGCACCAGCCGCCGGGCGCCACGCTGCGCCACATATCGCTTGCCAGCGCCGCCCTTGCGTGCGGCGCGAGGATCGACGAAAAGACGGTATTGGCCACCACGAGGTCGAAGCTGCCCGGCACGGCAAAGTCGAGGTCGCCCAGGTGCCAGCGAATGCCCGGTGCGCTGCGCATGCGCGCCAGCACCAGCCGCTGCTCCTGGTACTCCGTGCCGGCCAGCCTGCAGGGGTCGGCGCCCCAGTCGACCAGTTGCCGCAGAAAGCCGCCCGTGCCGCAGCCGACATCGACCACGCGCAGCTTGCCAAGGTCAGGCCCCAGCGTCTGCGCGAGCAAGGTGCCGGCCACGCGCCGCCGTGCCGCATCCTGTTCGATGATGTCGGCCCGGTGCCAGGCGTACGCGGCGATGCGCTCGTCGGCCAGCCAATCGCGGTAGACGGAACGGATGCGTTGCTGTTCCGAGGAATGATCGTCGGGGAGGTCCATGCCACCATCTTAACGACGATGACACGGGCCCCTTTGACACCAGCCACAAGCCGGTCAGTGCTGGTACGCCCCCATGTCGTAGCCAGTGTCCGCATTGCGCGGCTTGCCGTCGAAATCGCTCGGCGGTGCATTGGTGGCGGTGCCTTTCCCGATGGCAGGGGATGTCGGCCGCAGGTGCAGGTCCGGCGTACCCGTGCGCGTGTAGGCGACGAATTGCGGATCGGCGCTCACGGTAGCGCTATGCTTCAGTCCATTCTTGAGACTGAAGTTGTACGTCGAGTTCTGGAACACGAGGTTGTTCGTGTAGCGGTTGCGCGTGCCGGTCTGGCCCTGCTCCGAAATGCCCATCGCATTGTCGTAGACAATGTTGTTGGCGACGATGGTGTCGTTGTTGGGGCCGGTGGTGTGGTAGTAGTCGCCACCGCCGACAATGATGCCGGTGTGCGATGCGGTCACCGTGTTGTTGGTGATGATCACATTGTTCGCATCATGCCAGAGGTGAATCGCCCCTTCCGCCACGCGGTAGACCACGTTGTTCTTGACGGTCCCCGACGTGCTGACGTAAATGCCCTGAACGAATCGGCAGCCCGCTGGTCCAATATCATGAACAAGGTTTCCGACCACATCGGACTTGATGCCGTGGTAGTAGCTGTCCACCCCGATGGCTGAGCCGCCCGCGCTGGTACAGGCAACGGTCTTGGCGATGTGATGGACCCAGTTACCCCGGATCATGTCGTAAGAACCGCCGTTGTAGATGCCGTGTGTCCACTTGGTGCCGCTCTGCGACGTCGTGCCGTCGACATGGAAACCGATGATGTCGGTATAGTTTCCACGGTTGTCCCACGCGGTATCGTTCGAGGAGTTCGCCGGGGGCACGATTTTAGCACCCCATTTGGTGGTTGACACGTAATAGATACGCCCGGAAGCGGTGCCGCTGACCGTGGTCTTGAAGCCGCCCGGATACGTACCCGCCGCCACGTGAATCGTGGTGCTGGGCAGCGCACTGCGCGACGCCCGCGCGATCGTCTTGAACGGCGCCGCCGACGTGCCGTTTGCGGTGTCCGAGCCGGTGGTCGCCACGTAATAGTTGTACGTGGTTGGCGGCGTGGTTGGCGTCGGGGTTGGCGTCGGGGTTGGCGTTGGCGTCGGCGTCGGCGTTGGCGGAGGGGGGCGCGTGGGCGCCCGCGGCTCCGCCGGCGCGGGCGGGGCGTGGCCCGCCCCGACGCCGGCGCGGGCGCCGGGCCCGGGGCCGCCGCCGGGGCGGGCGCGGGGGCGGGGGTGGGCGTCGGCGTCGGGGTTGGCGTCGGGGTTGGCGTTGGCGTCGGCGTCGGCGTTGGCGTCGGGGTTGGGGTTGGGGTTGGCGTTGGCGTCGTGCCGCCCGCATGCTGATAGGCGCCGATGTCGAAACCGGTCTCCGCCGTCCGTGGCTTGCCGTCGAGGTCAGTGGCGGGCGCGTCCGCCATCAGTGCCGCGCCGTTTGCCGGCGATGTGCCGGCCGGACGATAGTCGCCGCCGCCGCTGCGCACGTAGTTCACGAACTGGGGTTCGGCCGCCACCGTGGCGACCGGCTGCAAGCCGTTGTTCAGCATGAATGGCGTGCCGTTACGAAAAACCAGGTTGTTGCTGTAGCGATTGTTAACGCCGGTCGGGCCGACTTCCAGCACGCCATAACGCGTATTGTCGTAAAGAATATTGTTGCTGACACGTGTGTTGTCGTTCGGCACGCTGCCGTTGTAACCGCCATCACCGCTGACCACGATCCCCGTGCTGGCGTTAAACACGGTGTTGTTGACCACCACATTGCGGGTGGCGTCGTGCCACAAGCGAATGCCAGCTTCGCTGACCGCGTACACCAGGTTGTTATCCACCCGGCTGCTGGCCGTGTTGATGAAGATGCCGAAATAGCTGGCGCAGGCGGCCGGTCCGACGTCATGCACGACATTCGCACTGACATCGTTGGCGCTGCCCTTGTAATAGCTGTCCGAGCCGATGCCACCCCCACTGCCGGCGCAGGGGACCGTACGCGCGATGTGATGCACGTGATTGTTGCGCAGCGAGCTGTAGGAGCCGGCGGTGTACAGGCCGATCAGCCATTTGACGCCGGCCTGGGCGGCGCTGCCATCGACCTCGAAGCCGTCGATGTCGACATGGCTGCCGCGGTTGTCCCAGGCGAAGGTACTGGCGGAGTTGGCCGGCGGCACGATTTTGGCGCCCCATTTCACTTCGGACACATAGCGGATATGCGCTTCGGCGGTACCGCTGGCAGTGGTGCGAAAGCCCCCGGCGTAGGTGCCCGGAAGCACGCGAATGGTGACACCCGGCGTGGCCGCCTGGGCGGCGCGGGCGATGGTCTTGAACGGCGCGGCCTGGGTCCCCGCATTGGTGTCGGCGCCGCTGGGCGACACATACAGGTCGAGCGGCGCCAGGGTGCCGTTGTAGGTGACGGCGGCGAACTGCGGGGCCGGAGTCGCATTATTGCCGTTGTTGCTGGTGCTGCCGCCGCACGCGGTCAGCAGCACGGCGACGCCGCTGCACATGGTGGCGTTGAAGCGGAAATCAGACGCAAAACTGGATAGCTTGTTCATCAAAAGTTCCTCGTTCAATCAAGTAAATGAACAAGGTTTGATCTGCGTCAAATGTTTAGGTTCAGCGTTTACCCAAGTAAATTTACCTCCGTAATCAAATGATTAAAATCATTTTCCTGAAAGAAATTTCAACGCAAAAACGCGACACGCCCGGCATGGCATGTCGCATTTCTCGAAGGGAAAGATTTTTATGATGGGTGGACTGCGCCCGCCGCGCCAGTCACTATCCGCATGGCAAGTCGTTCAGCGCTCCAGCTGCGGCGCCTGGGTGTACTTGAATTGATATGCATAGCTGCCGACTCGCAAGGCCATGTCATTGAACAGCACGCCCTGCGGCGCGATGCCGGCATGGTTCAGGCGCTTGATCGATTCCGTGATCTCGCCCTCGGTCGTTACCCCGGCGCGCGCGAGGATGAACACGGCACCGGCGTGGGCGCCGATGATCAGCGCATCCGACACCGCCAGGATCGGCGGCGGATCGATCAGCACGATGTCGTACTGGCTGCTGACCACGTCGAGCAGATTGGCAAAATTCAAGTGCTGCAGGAATTCGGAGCGGTTCGGTGGCAGCGCGCCGGTGGGAATGAAGTCGAGGTTGTCCAGCACACCCCGATGTATCACCTGGTCCAGCGGCAGCGAGCCGGCAATCGCCTTGGTCAGCCCCTGCTCGCGGCTGACGCCAAAATAGCGGTGCAAGTGGCCATTGCGCAAATCGGCATCGATCAGCAGCACGCGCTTGCCGCTGGCCGCCATCACGGCAGCGAAATTAACCAACAGAAACGACTTGCCCAACTCCCTGCCCGGCCCGGCCAGCATCACGATATTGTTCCTGAGGGAAGGCATCGCATACGTCAGTGCCGCGCGGAAACTGCGCAAGCTCTCGATGGCGATATCTTCCGGCGCCTCTTGCGCCAGGATCGGCAGCACGGTGCCGCCACGGGCGCGGCGCAGCAGGCGCCCTTGAAGCGTACTGTGGGGAATGCTGGCATACACGATGCGCGCGCCCAGCATCGCTTCGATGCGCTGCGGATTGTCGATGCCGCCGAAGAAGGCCTTGCGCGCAAACGCCAGCATCACGCCCAGGAACATGCCGGTCACCACCGCCAGCGCCACGATCAGCGGCCGGTTCGGCTTGAGCGCGCGCTCCGGCGCCATCGGGGCATCGATCAGGCGCACATTGCTGACCCGGCCGACCGAAATCAGGCGCAGCTGCTGGGCCGTGTTCGACAGCGCCGTGTACAGGTCGGTATTGACCTTGATCTCACGCAGCAGGCGCGATTCGTCCTGCTCCAGCACCGGCAGGGTGCGAATACGCCGCGCCACTTCCGCGATCTCGGCATCGACTTCGCGCCGTTGCTGGGTGATCCCCAGCACCACCGGATGGTTTTCGGTAAAGCGCGTCAGCAACTCGGTCTTGCGCTGCTCCAGTTCGAGGCGCCGGGTCTGCGCCGCGGCGGCTTGTTGCAGGCTGATGCGCGCTTCCTCGCGCATGTCGATGCTGCCCTTGCTGTTGCGAAAACCGTTGTATTTTTCCTCGGACTCTTCCAGCTGGCGCTTGAGCGCCGGCAACTGCAAGTTCAGGAAAGCCAGCGACTTTTCGGCCTCCTCGGTCTTGCGCGCCAGGTTCTGGCGCATGTATTCGCGTCCGATTTCGGCCAGCAGGCTGTTGATGCGCTGCGCATCCGCTCCCTGCAAGCGCACTTCGATGATGCCCGACTGCTTGCCCTGCTCGGTAATGATCAGCGCCGTCTGGATGCGCTCGATCGCCGCCAGGCGCGAGCTGCGCATCAGGCGGAACTGGGCGCCCGGCTGCGCGCGCCGCCGGTCGACCCGCAATTCCAGGCTGGCGCCGCGGGCCGTGATCCTGAGCGTGGTGCCGACCATGCCTTCATAGACGGCCGCCAGCCCGCCGCCGGACAGGTGGTAGCGCCCGTTGCCGCGTGCGGTCACGGTGAATTCGCGGTTGTACCAGGCTTGCGGGACCTCGAACACCGACACCTCGGCCTTTTCCGGCCCCCACACGTAGCCGCCGCGCCCGAAGATACCGGGTTCGGACAACTCGTCCGACTTGCGGTTGGCAAACCAGAACCCGACCACCGGGAAATACTTGGGCCGCACGTCAATAAACAGCTGCAGGTTGTCGACCGCATGCGAAATCACCATGCGCGAGCGCAGCAGCTCCATTTCGGCGATGGCCGCCTTCTTGGTTTCAAACAGGGACGATACTTCGCTGAGAATATTCTTCGACGCGTTCGGACTTTCTTCCTCGACGTGGATCATCAGGTTCGCTTCGTACACCGGGCTGGCGACGAGCGCGTAGATCAGCGCCAGCAAGGTCACCAGCGCGCTGACGGCGCCGATCAGCCAGCGGCTGTCGTACAGGATATTGACATAGCCCTGCAAGTCGATGTCGTGCGGCTGCGCCTCGCATCCGGACGGCGGCGCGGCCGGCGGCAGGCCGGGCATCGGCAAGGTGCTGGGGGAAGATGAAAGCGGTTGAGCTTGGTCGGCATGGTTCATGGGAAGGTCCTTGAAGCGGGTTCAGGGGCGGCTGAGATTGACCACCTGCGTCAGCGCGCCCGGGAACAGCATGCTCACGCTGCGGTACCAGTTGGCCAGCGGCGAGGCAGCCACGTAGATCAGGTCGCGCGGTTCGAGCTCGAAGGCTTCCGCCATCGCCAGCGCCCCTGCGCGGCGCGCGTCGAGCTGGTAGACGCGGGTGCCGTCGAGCGCCCTGCGGATCACATACACCTGGCGCGCATCGCCGCTGACCGGGCTGATGCCGCCGGACTCGCCCAGTGCCTCGTTCAGGGTCAGGCGGCCATCGTGCATGGTCAGCGCCTTGGGCGTGACCACCTCGCCCGACACGAACACCTTGCTCTCGTCGCGCGAGTGGACCCGCACCACGTCGCCGGGCCCCAGCAGGATGCTGCCCGGATTGATGCCGCGCGCCACCAAACCGCGCAGGCCGACCTGGTAGCGGGCGTCACCCCGCTCCAGCACGATGCGGCTCTGGTCGGCGCTGGGCAGCATGCCGCCGGCGCGGTTGAGCGCCTCCAGCAGGGTCATGGGAATATCGTTAATCGACTGCAAGCCAGGCAAACGCACCTCGCCATCGACGTACACGCGCTTGCTGCGGTACGATTGCACGCGCAAGGTCACCAGCGGATTGGCGATGTAGCGCGCCAGCCGTTTGGTCAGCAGCGTGCGCGCCTCGTCCTCGGTCAAACCGGCCAGCGTGAGCGGGCCGGCGAAGGGGAACTGGACCCGCCCCTCATGGTCGACCACGAAGCCGGCCGCCGGCGCGCTCGGCGCCTGGGCGTCGGCCGCCGTGGCCGAGGCCGCCACGCCCTGGCCCGCCAGTTCCGGATGGTCCCACACCACGATCGACAAAATGTCGCCGCGCCCGATCGCGTAGGGCGGCGGATCGCGCACGATCAGGTGGGCCAGGCTGTCGCTGCTGCGCCGCGCGCGCAAGGCTTTTTCGGCGTCGATCAGTTCGGTGGTGATCAGCTGGGTCGGCGGCACCGGCTCGCTGGCGATGCCCGAACGGGGGTCGCCCCAGCGCGCGTCGCCGCCGATGCGAACGCCGGCGCAGCCGGCCAGGTTGGCCAGCAAGAGCAGCGCCGCCAGCGTCTTGAGTGAGTTTGTGTGAGTTTTCATGGTGCTTGTCAAGATCAACATTGTCCAGTTCAGAGTAAGTGAGCGCACCCGGCCCGGTCTTGCTGCACATCAAACCCCGTCTGTAAGCATTTTTTTACAGCAGTGGCGACAGGAAAAATCGTTTTCTGGCAAGCTCATGGCTAAAATGCGACCGCCTTTCTCTCCGTGCAAACAGAACCATGTCTCCAGACTTGCCCCCGCTTGACCCCAGCCTGTCCGCAGCCGCCGAATTGGCGGCCATCCGCCAGGCGGCCGACGAACTGCGCGCCAGCGAGGCGCGCTACCGCTCGCTGGTGCAGGCCAGCAGCACCATCATGTGGCTGGCCTCGGCGGCCGGCCAGCTCGAAGGCGAGCAGCCCAGCTGGAGCATATTTACCGGGCAGTCGGGCGCGCAGCTCGGCGGCTGGGGCTGGCTCGACGCCATCCATCCCGACGACCGCGAGCGTACGGCGGCCGCCTGGCGCGCCGCGCTGGCCGCCAGCAGCATGTACCAGATCGAACACCGCCTGCGCCGCGCCGACGGCCATTACCGCTACATGAGTGCGCGCGCGGTGCCGATTTTCGACGCCGCCGGCGCCATCACCGAGTGGATCGGCATCCATATCGACATCGACCAGCGCAAACGGGTCGAAGAGCGCCTGCGCCTGCTCGACGCCATGAGCCAGGCCACCCGCAACGCGGACGATCCCAAGACCATCATGGAGGTCACCACGCGCCTGCTCGGCCAGCACCTCGACGTCACGCGCTGTCCCTACGCCGACGTCGAAGCCGACAACGACCGCTTCACCATCCGCCACGACTGGACCGCGCCCGGCGCCATGAGCACCGTCGGGGTCTATTCGCTCGACCTGTTCGGCGCGCGCGCCGCCAGCGACATGCGCGAAGGCCGCACCCTGCGCATCTGCGACGTCGACCGCGAACTCGATGCAGCCGGCGGCGCCGCCATGTTCAACGCCATCGATTGCCGTGCCATCATCTGCTGCCCGCTGGTCAAGGAAGGCAAGCTGGTGGCCATGATGGCGGTGCACCAGGACCGTCCGCGCCAGTGGACCGATGCCGACGTGGCGCTGGTCGAACAGACCGTCGAACGCTCCTGGGCCCACATCGAACGGGTGCGCGCCACCGAGGCGCTGCGCGAGGCCGACCGCCGCAAGACCGAGTTCCTGGCCATCCTCGCGCACGAACTGCGCAATCCGCTCGCTCCCATCCGCAACGGCCTGCAAGTGATGCGCATGGCCGAACATGACCAGGCCACCGTGGCGCGCGTGCGCGACATGATGGAGCGCCAAGTCACGCAGATGGTCACCCTGGTCAACGACCTGCTCGACATCGCCCGCATCACGCGCGGCAACCTGGAACTCAAGCCGGTGCGGGTCGAACTGCGCGAGCTGATATCGAGCGCGGTCGAAACCTCGATGCCGCTGGTCGACGCCAACCGCCACGCGCTGACGGTGGACGTGGCGCCCGAGTCGCTCATGCTCGACGCCGACCCGACCCGCATCGCCCAGGTGATCGGCAATGTGCTCAATAACGCCGCCAAGTACACGCCGGCCGGCGGGCGCATCACATTGCTGGGCTGGCGCGACGGCGCGCAGGCGGTGCTGTCGGTGCGCGATACCGGCATCGGCATCCCACCCGAATCGGCGCTGACGGTATTCGAGATGTTTTCGCAGGTGGGCGCCTCGCTCGACCGCGCCCAGGGCGGACTTGGAATCGGGCTGTCGCTGGCGCGCCGGCTGGTGGAGCTCCACGGCGGCACCATCGACCTGGTACGCGACGAGACGGTCAGCGGTAGCCGCTTCGACATCCGCCTGCCGCTCGCGCCCGAGGTGGCGGCGCAGGCGCCCAGCGCCGGCCAGGGCGCCGACCCGCGCGGCAGCGGCTTGCGCGTGCTGGTGGTCGACGATAATCATGATGCCGCCGACATGCTCTCGGAGCTGATGGATATCATCGGCCACACCAGCCGCGTGGCCAACGACGGCATGCGCGCGCTGGCGCTGGCCGAACAGTTCCGGCCCGAGGTGGTCTTCCTCGATATCGGCATGCCCGGCATGAACGGCTATGAAACGGCGCAGCGCCTGCGCGCGATGACGCACCTGGAACCGCTGGTGCTGGTGGCGCTGACCGGCTGGGGCGACGACAACGACCGCGCGCGCAGCAAGGCGGCCGGGTTCGACCATCACCTGATCAAACCGGCCAACCTGGAGGCGGTGGAACGTTTGCTGGCCGGCCTGGCAGCCAGCCGCAAAGGCTAGCGCAGTTCTTCCATCAGCTTGAGCGACTCGTCGAAACGCCACACGCGGCGGATATCGATCACATCGTAGCGCGAGGCGATATTCGGCGGGAACGGCGAGTAGCGCGCGTTGACGCGCACGATGCGCTGCACCGCGTCGTCCATGTCCGCGCGCCCGCTCGAACGCAGGATCGTCACGTCCTGCACGCTGCCGTCGCTGCGCACCGCCACGTTGACCAGCGCATCGGTGTGTTCGACGTCGGCCCACGAGCGCGGATAGTTCACGCTGCCATTGCGCTCGATCTTCTGGCGCCAGCTTTCCACGTACATGCGCAGCGGCACATCGCGTTCGGCCGCGCCGACGGCGACCCGGCGCTCGTCGCGCATCGGCGGTGGCGGCGTGCCGGAAAGGATGTCGAGGCCCTTGACCATCTCGCGCGCGCGGTTCGACAGGTCGCTGCCCAGCAGGTTCTTGGGGACCATGATCTTGCCGCCCGCGCCACTGCCCGCGCCCGCCGCCGTGCCGCCGGGAGGCGTGATGGCGGCCTGGCTGCCGCTGCCTTCGCGCCCGCGTTCCAGCGCAGCCTGCCGGGCCGCCTGGGCGGCTTGTGCGGCTTGCTTCTGCGCAGCCTGCTCGGCGGCCTGTTTCTGGGCGGCTTGCTCCGCCAGTTTTTGGGCAGCCTGCTGTTCGGCCAGTTTCTGCGCGGCCTGTTGCTCCGCGAGCTTCTGCGCCGCTTGCTGCTCCGCCAGTTTTTGGGCTGCCAATTGCTCCGCGAGTTTTTGTGCAGCTTGCTGTTCCGCCAGTTTCTGCGCCAGCTGTTGCTGATCGGCGTTCTGCCGTTCCGCCTTCAGCTGGTCGGCGCGCAGCTGATCGGCCTTTTCAAGCGCCAGTTTCTGCTGGGCGGCCACCTGTTCCGCCTTCTGCTGTTCGGCTTTGAGCGCGGATGCGCGCTCGCGCGCGGCATCGGCCTCGGCCTGCACCTGCTGCGCCAGTCGCGCTTGCGTTTCCTGCTCCTGGGAAGCCTCGGCCGCCGCCTGTTCCTGCCGCTGGCGTGCCTGCAGCTCGGCCAGCTTGCGCTCCTTCTCTTCCTCGTCCAGCTTGCGTTGCGCCGCCTGCCGCGCGGCTTTCTCCTCTTTGCGCAGGGTATCGGCCAGCTGGGCCGCGCGCGCCGCCTCTGCAACATCGGCCGCACTGGTCGCCTCGGTGCCATCGTCGGTGCCGTGCTGGGCTTCCTTGAGATCGATGGTTTTCTGCTGCGCCTCTTCCGGGCGCGGCATCGGCACCGAGAACTCATTCACGATCGCATCTTGCGCGATCACGCGGGTATCCATCGCCAGCGCGTCGCTGGCCGGCAATGGCGGGCTGATGCGTTTAGCCTTGCGCGGCTTATCCTTCTTGACAGCCAGGCGCGGCGTGACGGGAGCGGGAACGGGTGCCGGCGCGGGCACGGGATCGACCAGGCGCATGCCGCTGGCCGGCGCCGGCGGCGTCGCGCCCGCCGGAAGCGGCAATGGCGCAACTTCCACGACAGGCGCCGACGGCGTCGGCGCGGGCACGGGATCGATCGCGGCGTCAAGCAGGCGCACCTCGATCGGCGTGGCCGAACCGGGCAAGCCGAGCGCGGGAATGCCGAACTGGAGCGACAAGATCACGCCGTGCACCAGCAGCGAAACGAGCACGGCGCCGAGCAGGCGGCGCGTGCCCTGCTCGCGCGGCGGGCGGCGCCGCCCTACCGCGCCAGGACGCATGCGACCATATCGTTACGCCAAATCGCCGCTGATGCCATACCTGCCCCTGCCCAAAATTCGTTAATAGCCCCCGAATTCTAAGCGAAAAGCCCATTTCGCTGAGGAATAAACTTGCGTCCCGTGCACCCCCGGCTCAGGCGGCCAGCGCCGCGTCGCTCACCAGACCCGCTTGCGGCTGGTCGAGGAAGTAGCCTTGTGCGTACAGTGGCAAACCGTGAATGTCGGCAGCCGCGGCAACCGCCGGCGCCGTCTCGACCCGCTTGAAAATCAGCCTGACCCCGGCCGCCTGCGCCGCATCCACCAGCGGTTCGAGCGAGACGCCGCCCGACAGGTAGCGCGCGTCGAGCTTGATCGCATGGGGCCGCTGCTCCGACACCATTGCCAGCGCCTGCGCCAGCGAGGCCGCGTTGAGCGCCAGCCGGAAGCCGTTGCGCCGGTAATTGTCGGCCACGTAATTGAGCAGCCACCCTTGCTGCGGCGTGGTGGTGGGCAGTTGCAGCACGATGCGGCCGAGTGGCAGGTCGAGGGCGTCGAGAATGCGCTTGAAGGCATGCCCATGGTTGCTGCTGACCGCGCTGAGCAGCCGGTCGTGCACGTTCAGGTACAGGTCGCTCTGCCCGGCCTCGTCCTGGCGGAAGAAATTGATCGCGTGCAGCATGCGGCACAGCCGGTCGAGCTCGATCGACTCGTCGTCGCTGGCCGCATGGTCGAGCAGTTTCCATAGCGACAGCCCGGCATCGCCCGCCGAGGCACTGCGCGCCAATCCCTCGTAGGCCACGATGCGGCTGCTGCCAAGCGCGCGGATCGGCTGGAAAGCGCTGGTGATGGTGCAGTTGAAATACTTGCCCTGGGCGCGGCCCGCCGAGTCCAGCCAGACGCTGCTGGCCGGACGGTCCGGATCGGACAAATGGGCCAGGTAAGTGTTCAAGGTAGGGAAAGGCATTGCATGTCTCGCTATTGGTATAAAGCGGAAAGTCTAGCCCCGCCCCTTGCGCCGGCGAAGGAATCGTTTCGCCAATCGATATGCGGACGGCGTATATCGCCCCAAGTTCTTATGCGCAAAATGCATCTATCGAAACGCGAAAATAGTCGTTTGCAGATGCGCCCGGCAAGGCTACGCTGGGGGCGACAGATGCAGAAAGGAAGCGATGCCCATGTGTGAATTACTCGGAATGAACAGCAGCAAGCCAGCGGCGCTGAACTTCAGCTTCGCCGGTTTCAGCGAGCGCGGCGGGCGCACCGGCGAGCACCGCGACGGCTGGGGCATCGCCTTCCACGAACCGTCCGGCTGCCGCCTGATCGTCGACCACCGCCCGTCCATCGATTCGCCGCTGGCGCACGCCCTCAAGCACAATCCGGTCAAGGCCAGGAATGTGGTGGCGCATATCCGCAAGGCGACCCAGGGCGAAGTGGCGCCGCAAAACAGCCATCCCTTCACCCGCGTGCTGTGGGGCACGACCTGGTCGTTCGCCCACAACGGCAACCTGAGCAGCTTCCGCCCGGCGCCCGACCCGCATTTTGTCCCGGCCGGCGAAACCGACAGCGAGCGCGCCTTTTGCTACCTGCTGGCCGGCCTGCGGCGCCGCTTTCCGGTGCAGCCGCCCTCGCGCGCAGCCTTGTTTACAGCGGTGCAGACGATGGCGGCGCTGATCGCCCGTCACGGCAGCTTCAATGTCATCCTGTCGAACGGCGACTTCTTGCTGGCGCACTGCTCGACCCAGCTGCATTACGTGGTGCGCGCCTACCCCTTCGCCAGCGCCAGCCTGGTCGATTGCGACCTGCAGATCGATTTTCGCCAGCATAACCACTTGGACGACCAGATCGGCGTGATCGCCACCCTGCCCCTGACCACCGGCGAGCAGTGGCAGCGCTTCGAGCCGGGCGAACTGAAACTGTTTGCCGGCGGCGCACCGCAAGCGGTCCACCCCGGACCCGGCAGCGACAGCGGCAGCAAACCGCTGCGCCTGCTCATGAGTTACTGATTCACCCTCCCCCACCAACCTGAAGGAACAGCATGGCTATCTCGGAAATCAATGTACGCAACCAGTTCAGGGGCAAGATCAAGGAAATCATCGCCGGCCCGGTGGTGTCGGAAGTCGACGTCGAAACGGCGCATGGCATCGTCACCTCGGTCATCACCAGCCGTTCCATCCAGGACCTGGACCTGAAAGTCGGCAGCGAAGTCATCGCCCTGGTCAAATCGACGGAGGTATCGATCGCCAAGATTCAGTAGGCCGCCCCCGTCCGCCACGCCAAGGTATGATGGCGGCATGAAGATTGGCTTCCTGCTGCTGTCATCCCTGTTTTCCTGTGCCATGGCGCTGCCCGCGCGCGGTGCCGAGCTGGTGTTCGGCGTCTCGACCGGCAGCGCCATGCCCATGACCCGCTTCCAGCACGACGAGCTGACCGGCGGCTTGCTCAAGGATGTGGGCGACGCCCTGGCGCGCGAACTGAACGTGCGCCCGCGCTACCTGACCCTGCCGCGCAAGCGGGTCGAAGTCGCGCTGGCCAGCGGCACGGTGGACCTGCTGTGCGACCTGCGTCCCGAATGGCTCGACAGCAAGCGCTGGCAATGGTCGGACACCGTCTTTTCCAACAAGCAGATCATTGTCGTCCGCATTGACACCGCGCCCCTGTCCGTCCTGCGCGAACTGGCCGGCAAGCGCACCGGCACCATCACCGGCTACCGCTATCCCCCGCTGGAACACGAACTGGGACCGCAATTCGTGCGCGACGACACCACCAGCGACGACCTGAACCTGCGCAAGCTGCTGCGCCGCCGCTTCGATTACATGCTCACCAATTCCCTGTATTACGATTATCAGCGGCGCGCCCATCCCGAGCGTGCGCGCCTGAGCCGCGCAGCCCTGGTGGTCGAACCGTTTGACACCTATTGCGCGCTGCCGCCCGGCGGCAAGCTGACTTTGGCGCAAGTAAACCGCGCCCTTATGGCGCTGCGCAAGAATGGCAGGATGCAAGCCATTCTGGAGAGCTATCAGCCCGCCAACTGAGCCGTTCAGGCCGCTTGTGCGGGATCAAAGCCGCGCACCCGACCGCATTTAGTATGAGCTGACGTCCACCACGCGCAGGCCAGCCATGCCTTCCCTTTCTCCGAGCGTCCCGTCGGCCGCTGTCGACAGCCTGCATTTCCGCCAGGCCCTGTCGCAGTTCGCCACCGGCGTGACCATCGTCACCGCCGCGCTGGCGGACGGCCGCTTGGTTGGCGTGACCATCAATTCCTTCAGCTCGGTCTCGCTCGACCCGCCGCTGGTGTTGTGGAGCCTGGCCCACACGGCCAGCAGCATGGCCGCGTTCCAGGCGGCCGCCGGCTACGTCATCAACGTGCTGGCCGACAACCAGGCCGAGCTGGCGCAACGCTTTGCCCGCCCAGGCGAGGACCGCTTCGACACGGTCGATTTCACGCTCTCGCCGCAAGGCGTGCCGGTGCTGGCCGGCACTGTGGCGACATTCGAATGCCGGCCGCGCAGCCGCTATGCCGAGGGCGACCATGTGATTTTCGTCGGCGCGGTCGAGCGCTGCCAGTTCCATCCGCACCGGCCGCTCGGGTTTCACCGCGGCCGGTTTATCGCTATCAGCTGACCGGGTGCCGCCATGAGCCATAACCTGCTGACCTTCGTCAACCACGCCTGCTTCCACCTCGCCAACGACAACACCGTGCTGCTGGCCGATCCCTGGGTCGAGGGGCCGGTCTTCAACAATGGCTGGAGCCTGCTCGACACCAGCACCTCCAACGCGGCGTTGATCCGCGACCTGGCCGCGCTCAAGCGCAACACCTTCATCTGGTTCTCGCACGAGCATCCCGATCATTTTTCGGTACCCTTCGTCAAGCGGCTGCGGCGCGACTTCCCCGGCAAGCTCACCATGCTGTTCCAGCACACCAAGGACAAGCGCGTGCTCAATTTCTTGCGCAATAACGGCTTCGATGTCATCGAATGCCTGCCCGGCGCGCCGGTCGCACTCGACAGCAAGATGCGCATCACCGTGTTTCCCCACGCCGACGGCGATTCGTACTGCCTGATCAATTCGGACGGACGGCACCTGCTCAACCTGAATGACTGCGCCCTGGGCAGCGCCGCCCAGTGCGCCGCCGTCAAGGCCAGCATCGCGCTGCTGTGCGAACGGGTGGACGTCCTGATGACCCAGTTCGGCTACGCCAACTGGGTCGGCAATCCTTTCCAGGCCGAGCTGCGCTGTGCCGCCGCGGCCGAAAAGCTGCACCGCATCAAGCTTCAGATCGCGGCTTTCACGCCGAAAATCACGGTGCCCTTCGCTTCCTTCGTCGCCTTTTCCCACATCGACAATTGCTACATGAACGACCACCAGAACACGCCGCGCCGCGTGGCGCAGTGGGCGCGGCTGTCGCGCGCCACCGATGCGGTGCGCTTCCTGCAACCGGGCGATACCATCGCGCTGGGGGTGGACACGGCCGAAAGCCTGGCCTGGGCCAGCGATGCCGCCGTCGAGCACTGGGAACGCCTGCTGGCGGTGCCGTGCGACTTGCTACCGTCCGAGCCGCCCGCCACGGCGGCCCAGGTGCGCGCCGCCGCCGAGCAATACCGCAAGGGCGCCATCGCCAACCTGCTGGGGCTGCCCTGCCTGCTCGAACTGGCTGGACTGATCAAGCCGCTAGTGATCCGCATTCCCGACATCGCCATGACCATCCGCGTGTCGTATCTGCGCGGCTGCGCCGAACTGCACGACGACGAGTTCGCGGACATCTCGATGACCTCGCCCAGCGCGGTGTTCCTGTTCGCCAACGAATACGGCTTCAACACGACCCACGTCAACGGCCGCTTCCGCGCCAGCGACTGTGGCGCCGTGCAGCGTTTCAGCCGCTTTTTCATGCCCCAGAACCTGGGCCGCCAGGGCTATGGCGTGCAGCATCCGCTGGCCACCCTGCGCTACCTGGGCGCCAGCCTGATCAGCCGGTTGCTGCGCCGCCTGGGGGCCATGCAGCGGCACATGGCGAAGTAAGCCACAACACCGTAAATACTTCTTCGCAGCAAGTTCGGCCCATGGTACATTTTCTCCAGCAGCTACCCATTCCGGGTAACGGTAAAACAGGGAGATGACCATGAAAGCCATGATGAGGGCCGTTCTTGCCGGCGCCGCGTTCGCGACGTCCTTTGCTGCGCAGGCGGCCGACACCAGCGCCGATGCGGTCGCCATGGTGAATAAGGGCGTGGTCTTCCTGCAAAAGAATGGCAAGGACGCGCTGCTCACCGCCATCAACAGCAAGAGTCCCGAGTTCGTCAACGAGACGACCTACCTGACCATGCGCGCCCTCGACGGTACCCAGCTGGCGCACCCGACCAATCCCAAGCTGGTGGGCAAGAACATGGTGGTGCTGCCTGATGCCGACGGCAAGCTGTTCCGCAAGGACATTATCGACCAGGCAAAAAAGAGCGGCAAGGGCTGGGTTGATTACCGTTATAACAATCCGACCAGCGGGCAGATCGAGAAGAAATCGACGTATTTCGTCAAGAGCGGCGATGTCATCCTCGAGGCCGGGATCTACAAAGGCAAGTAAAGCCGGGCGAACACGCTTGCCGCCGGCCCTGTCTCATGGGATTGAACTTGCAGCTGGGCGCGATGATCTACCGACGTTTGCCGGGAACACCCCGAAACACGCTGGCCACGTTCTCCGAAGCGAACTCGAACCGGTTCACCGTGGGGACCAACAGTCTCGATCGCAGGGAGAATGCCATGGGCCTGATGGACAACGAGCCACAGCGGGTGCGCTATCAAAACGGTGTCGCAGTGCCCAGCAATTGGGCATGGGTGATCACGGATGTCCCAGCGCTGTCAGCGCCAAGCTGCCGATCCCAGGCGACGTTGCTGGCTATCAGGCCGTTCAGGGCGTACCGGACAAATCCACGCCGCCTACCAGCGTGACCGCCACGGCGCTTGCAGCGCCATCGACCACGCTGTAGACCTTGCCGACATTGCTGGCGTCATAGACAACGAACAAGTGCTTGGTTGCGGTGGTTCCGTCCGTGTACTGGGTGTTTTCCGCAGCTTGGGCGATACACAGTGAGATACCAATGCCGCCAGCTTGCGCATCATGATGCCGAATTTGGCTTAACTAAAACGCACTCATGGCACAGGCTGGGTACGCACGCTTTTCGACGTGGTAAACATTTGCTAAATTAGTCGCAAATACATCACCTTACCTGACGCGACGAGCGCGTGCTGCGCCGCCCACCAGCAGCGAGCCTGCCACAAGCATGGCGTAAGTCGATGGCTCTGGAACCGCTGAGGTAATCGACAGGGTAGTCTGCGGCGTCCAAACATAACTCGCCCCGCTCGGCGTGCCCAAGGTGTATGTTTTGAAATCCGCACTCGCGCCGGTTTCGTACACGGTGGACCAGAAAACATAGCCCTCCGGATCGTTGCTATAGCGGCTTACATTGAAATCGAGCTGGCCGTTCGGGGTGTAGCTGAAGGTATAGTCCGAACCGCACTTTCCCCATGAGCAGCCGACGTAGTCGAAGCCGCCGACCTGGAGCAAGCTCAGTTCGGAAAACACCAGCTTGCCATCGCCATTGCTGTCGGTACCGCTGAACGTGCCCTTGATGTTGGCGGCGGGATCCCACTTCGTGGTGTCGCCCTGCCAGCTAATGGTGGTGACATCAAAGCCCGTATAGACGAATGACCAAGTGTTTTGCTCGGCGTGTGCGCTGCACAGTGGCGACAATAGGGCCGCTAATGCGGCTAGCTTGCGAATCATGATGCTTCCTTCATGTTAGTGGATAGGTGATGATGGTACAGGGTTTACCTGTACTTTTCGATACCAGTAATTATTTGTTAAATTTGTCGTTAATTCAATACAGCTGGGCTGGTACAGAAAGCAGATTTCATCCTGTTCACTTACCACGGGCCAGAAATACGCCGCTTTCATCTTGCCCGCGCCGGCACGGCCGGCCTTGATCGACGTTTCGTCCCTTGCGATCACGCGCGAGCGCCGCACCGATTCCACCTGGGCGGCGAAGATCGGTTCGACCAGCGATACGCCTGCTGGCGGCCGGGCGCGAGCAGGCGCGCCGCGATCCGGCCCTGCAGGCGGCGCGCACGGCGCTCAAGCGCTACCAGTCCGCTCTCTTCAGGGTTTGAGCTTGCAGCTTGTCCATGCAAGAACCGGGTATATTGAACTGTACGGCAACTGTCCATGTCCTTGGACGCCCATATTGATTATTTTGGCATGAGCACCTTGCGCGATTGGTCAGACCACTTTAAAATGGCCTGACCAAAAGATGTGCAGGCCTCCATGCTCAAGAACGTCACACTCGCTCCCGACAGCTCCCCCGCGCACGAACCGCGGCTGTACCGCATTGTCGCCGGCCGCATCGAGGAACTGATCCGCGACGAAGCGATCGGCGCCGACCAACGCTTGCCGTCCGAACGCGAGATGGCGACCCGCTTGGCGGTCAGCCGCGCCTCGCTGCGCGAAGCCCTCATTGCCCTGGAACTGCGCGGCGTGGTCGACGTACGCGGCGGCTCCGGCGTGTATGTCAGCCGCCTGCAGCCGCCCTCCGCCGAGATCGACGAAGGCGGCCCCGGGCCGTTCGAAGTGCTGGCCGCGCGCCGCCTGGTCGAAGCCGAGGTGTGCGCCAGCGCCGCCCGCATGGCCAGCGACAGCGCCATCGACGCCATCCGCCGCGCCGTGCTCGACATGGAACGCGAGCACGACAATTACAGCAGCAACGAGCAGCTCGACCGCAACTTCCACCTGGCCATCGCCCGCGCCACCGGCAACAGCGCCATGGTCGGCGCCGTCGACCACCTGTGGAAACAGCGCGGGCGCCTGTGGCACAAGCTCAAAGAACATTTCCAGACCGAAGAACTGCGCCAGGCGACCTTGCTGGACCACCGCCGCATCCTCGATGCCATCGTGGCACGCGATCCGGCCGGCGCGCACGCCGCCATGCGCGCCCACCTGGAACGGGTCACGCGCACCTTTTCGCGAGGATAAAGACACAGCGACCTTTTGAACAGTGGACAGCAGGCGCGCAGAACGCCGCACCACAAGGCAAGGCAAACGTTATTGACCACGTCGACCCCGGCTCACGCCTTCGTCGCCGCGGCACAGGATACGCGAGGTGTCCTGACCAGCTTCCGCGCCGCGGCCGGGAGCTTTTGATGACAAACAATAATCCGCAGGAGACCGTCTCACATGAACAAGCAAACCAGCTCGACCCATTCGAAACTCGTATTGTCGTCCATTACCCTTGCGGTGCTGACGATGATGAACCAGGCCGCGGCCCAACAGCTTGAGTCCGGCATGCAGCGCGTCGAAGTGACCGGGTCGAGCATCAAGCGCCTGGCGACCGAGATGGCGCTGCCGGTATCGACCATCAAGGCCGATGAATTCACCAAGCGCGGCATGACCAGCCTGGCCGACGTCATGATGGCGCTGCCGCAATCGAACTCGCTGGCCCCGTCCAACGCCGGCTCCGGCACCAACATCAACCTGCGCGGCCTGGGCGTGAACCGCACCCTGGTGCTGCTCAACGGGCGCCGCCTGGCCAATGAAGCGATCGCCGACGGCTACGCCAACCTCGACGTCATCCCGATGAGCTCCCTGCTGCGCGTGGAAATCCTGCGCGACGGCGCTTCCTCGATTTACGGCTCGGACGCCATCGGCGGCGTGGTCAACTTCATCACCAAGAGCAGCGTCGAAGGCGGCAGCATCACCGCCCAGTACGTGCAGCCTGAAAAATCCGGCGGCGGCGACGAGCAGCGCCTGTCGGCCACCTTCGGCAAGGGCAAGCTGGCCAGCGACGGCTGGAATCTCTACGCCACCATCGATGGCCGCCAGCGCAGCCGCCTGGCCGCGCGCGACCGCGCCGACCTGAGCTCGAACGAACTGCTGGCCAGCATCGGGCGCGCCCCGACCCTGGCCAGCGGCGGCTACGCATCCCCGGCCAACTTCACCACCCCCAGCAACAAGACCGCAGCCAACCCGTACTACAAGACCGGCTGCCAGGCCCCCTACTCGATCCAGGGCGCCAAGAACACCTGCATCATCGACAACAACGAGTACGGCACCGCCCTGCACGAAACCAGGCAGCTGACCTTTTACGCACGCGGTACCAAGCAGATCTCGGACGACCATACCCTGAGCCTGGACTACATGCGCGGCGAGTCGACCATCATTTCGGCGCGCAATCCGACCCAAAGCGTGACCGCCAAGGGCATGCCCGCGCGCGTGCCGGCCGGCAGCAAATGGTATCCGGGCGGCGCCGGCGGCGTGCCCGCCATGGCCGGCCTGAAAGGCGAACCGCTGACGGTGACCTGGAGCGTGGCCGACCTCGGCCTGGCCAGCAACAAGGACGTGCAGCTGAACCAGCGCCTGGCGCTGGTCGATGAAGGCAAGATCGGCGAGTGGGATTACAAGACCGGCCTGGTGTACGGCCACAGCGGACGCAAGAACTACTACAACACCGGCTACGTGAGCGGTCCCGGCTTGAACAACGGCCTGGCCAGCGGCGTGCTCAACCCGTTCAGCCTGCAGGACGAAGCCGGCAAAGGCTACCTGCGCGACATCTCGGTCGACGGCCAGTTGAACCGCGATTCGACCAGTACCTTCGCCGGTGTCGATGCCACCGCCAGCCGCACGCTGATGCAACTGCCGGGCGGCTCGCTGGCAATGGCGGTCGGTATCGACATCCACCGCGACACCACCGAAGACACGCGCCTGCCGATCACCAATGAAGTGAGCTACGCCAACGCCTCGTCCTCGCACGGCGAAGGCGCGCGCAACGTCTCGGCCCTGTACGCCGAGCTCGATATCCCGATCAGCAAGCAATTGACGGTCAACCTGGCCGCGCGCGACGATTATTTCAGCGACTTCGGCAACACCTTCAACCCGAAAGCGAGCTTCCGCTACGAGCCGTCGAAAACCCTGATGTTGCGCGGCTCGGCCAACACCGGCTTCCGCGCGCCGACCCTGTTCGACCGCTACGGCTACCGCCTGCCGGGCGCGAACGGCAACACCGCCGCCAAATGGGATGATCCAACCCTGTGCCCTGGCGGCAAACCGGGCGTGGCCGGCAGCGGCACCGCCGTGGCGGGCAGCGTGGCCTCGGAAGTGTGCAACGTGGCCCTGCCCAAGCAGACCGGCAGCAACGACCAGCTGACCCCGGAAACCTCGCGCGGCTGGACCCTGGGCATGGTGGTCGAACCAGTCAAGAACCTGACCCTGTCCTTCGACTACTGGAACATCCGCATGAAGGACATGCTGGCCAACCTGCCCGAGCAAGCCTACTTCCAGGACCCGGCCAAGTACAAGGACCTGTTCGTGCGCAATCCGGACGGCACCCTGGCCTACATCAAGAACGTGACAATGAACCTGGGCGGCCAGAAAACCGCCGGCATCGACCTGACCGCCACCTACGCGCTGCCGCGCATGGACATCGGCGAGTTCAACTTCCAGCTCGACGGCACCTACCTGACCCAGTTCGAAAACCAGCTGGAAAAAGACAGCCCGTACGTGTCGAACGTGGGCCGCTTCGGCTTGGCCAGCAACGGCACCACCAGCAACTTCCCGATCATCACCTACCGCTGGAAGCACACGCTGAAAATGAACTGGAAGCGCGGCGACTGGAGTTCGCAGCTGACCCAGAACTACAACTCCCACTACGACGACCAGAACCTGGTGGCGGCCGAATACCAGCGCGAGATCAAGCCCTACTCGGTGTGGAACCTGACCGGCACCTACAGCGGCTTCAAGAACATCAGCATCGTGGCCGGGGTCACCAATATGTTCGATGAAAATCCGCCGGTCACCAACCACAGCGGCTACACCTTCGGGTACCTGAGCAGCGCAGCCAGCCCGATCGGCCGCTCATACAATCTGCGCATGACGTACAACTTCTGACCAGGAAGGCATTTTCATGAACAAGCATCCGATTGACACCCGGCGCCGCGCCCTCCTGAGCGGCGCCGGGGCCGCCGGCCTGGCCCTGGGCGGCGGCATCGCCCTGCCCGCCCTGGCCAACGACCAGCCGTCCGACCCGTGGCAAAAGGCGCAAGCCATCGCCGCCAGCTTCAAGACGCCGCTGCTATTTCGCAAGCAAGACTTCCCGATCACCGCGCACGGCGCCAAGCCGTGCAAGGTGAGCAGCGTGAAAGGCTACACCGGCCACCACGAGACCGGCATGGTGGCCACGCCGGCCGCCGGCGCGCACGACTGCTATCCGGCCATTCGCGCGGCGATTGCCGCCTGCGCCAAGGCGGGCGGCGGACGGGTGGTGATTCCCGCCGGCGCCTGGCTGTGCAAAGGCCCGATCGTGCTGCGCTCGAACGTGCACGTGCATTTGAAATCCGGCGCGCACGTCTTCTTCAGCAACGACCCGGACGATTTCGCCAGGTACGGCGAGGTCGACTGCGGCCCGAACGGCAAGCTGACCCTGTCGCGCTGGCAGAGCAACGATTGCCTGAACTATTCACCGCTCGTGTACGCGCACAAGCAAAACAATATCGCCCTCACCGGCGAAGACTGGACCAGCATTCTCGACGGCCAGGGCGGCGTGCCCCTGAATGGCGGCGACTGCTGGTGGGACTGGAAGAGCAAGCGCAGCGGAGCCAGCGCGCCGCATTCGCAAGTGGCGGTCAACCCGGCCAACCCGGCCAGCATCCTGGCCGTGGCGGCCGACCTGGGCGCCGCCCAGGTCAGGCTGATCGAAGGCGACAGCAGCCGCTGGCGCAGCGATGAAGCCTACCTGCCATCGCTGTCGGAAGCGGGCGTGCCGGTCGGCAAGCGCGTGTTCGGGCGCGGCCACTACCTGCGCCCGTGCATGATCGAATTCATCGATTGCGCCAGGGTGCTGCTCAAGGGCTACCAGGTCAACCAGGCGCCGTTCTGGCTGCACCACCCGGTGGCCTGCCGCGACCTGGAAATCCGCCAGGTCCACATGGACAGCATGGGCCCGAACAGCGACGGTTTCGATCCGGAAGCGTGCGACAACGTGCTGGTCGAAGACTGTACCTTCAATACCGGCGACGATTGCATCGCGATCAAGGCCGGCAAGAACCTGGATACGCAATACGGTCCCACCCAGAACGTGCTGATCCAGAAATGCATCATGAACAGCGGCCACGGCGGCGTGACCCTGGGCAGCGAAATGTCGGGCGGCATCGAGCATGTGTACGCGCAGGATATCGAATTCCGCAACGTGAACTGGGCCACCAGCCCGCTCGCCACGGCCATCCGCATGAAGACGAACATGAACCGGGGCGGCTTCCTCAAGCATTTTTACGTGCGCAACGTGAGCATGCCGAATGGGGTGCAGACCACGCCGCAGTTCTACAATCCCCTGCCCGGTTCGCCCATCGCCCCAAAAACGGTGTCGTCCTCGGCTGGCGCGGTGATCACCATCGATTGCGATTACATGCCCACCGCCGACAACGTGCGCACGCGCCCGCCGGTGGTGTCGGACGTGCACATTTCCAACGTCAAGGTCGGCAATGTGAAGTCTGCGGCCGGCACGTTCTCGTGCTACCAGGCCATCATGCTGCTCGGCCCGGTCGCCTTCGATTACAACGGCAACGACCCGTCGCTGATCGTGCCGATTACCGGCGTCACCATCACCGACTGCGACTTCGGCACCCCCGCCAACGCCGGGAATCCCTGGTTCGCCTACAACGTGAAGTCGGCAAAACTGAGCAACGTGACCATCGGCGGCAAGGTGTACAACACCACCGTGACGGCGTGAGCAATTCTGTTTTTTGATGAGGAAATAACGATGTAGCCTGCGGTTTCACTTTACTGGACGACAAAAAAATGACAACAAAAATAATCTTGGAGACACTCGCGGTCGTGGCACTGACCGCGGGGCAAACCCATGCGGCACCCCTGCCGCTGCAACACAGCACCATCAGCGCGGCCTATAACGGCTCCGCCGATGGCATGCTGGGACTGGACCAGCTGTTCGCGCCGGTGCCCGGCTCGAACGTGACGGCCATCGATCCCGGCGGCGCCAACGGGGTTGAATTTCTCAGCGCCGACTTCCTGTTCGGGATCGACTTCGCCGAAGACGGCGTGATGACGGTCTTTAACAATGGCCCCGTGGCCGCCGGGGCGTACAGCATGCGCTTCGACTTCGGCGCCAGCCTGGCCGCGCCCCTGACCCGTTTCACGCTGATCGACAGCAGCGCCGTGGGCGGCATTCCCGTGCTGAACCTGATCGATGGCCACACCATCAGCCTCGACCTGTCCGCGCTCGACTGGGGCGCCGGCTTTACCAGCTTCAGCGCGCGCCTCGACGCGGCGCCCTCGCCCGTGCCGGAACCGGCCAGCGTCACCCTGATGCTGGCCGGCCTGGCCAGCATCGTGTTCGCGCGCCGCCGCGCCTCAACAGCCCAGTAACCGGAGAATCCCATGAATGAAGCACCTATCAGGGCCGCCGCCATCGGCGCCGCCCTGTTGATGGCGGCCGCCTGTAGCCAGGCCGGCGCCGCCTTTGACTCCGCGCGCCAGGGCGCTCCCGCCGACGGCTGGGCCAGCCAGTCCGGCGGCACCATGGGCGGCGCCAACGCCGTCCCCGAACAGATTTACACCGTGGCCGACCGCGCCCAGCTGCTGGCCGCCCTGCGCAACGGCGGCAACATCAGCAAGATCATCAAGCTGACCGGCGTCATCGACATGAGCGGTGGCGTGCCCTACATCAGCACCGGCGACCAGGCCGCGCGCGGCGCCATCCGCCTCGGCAGCAACACCACCCTGATCGGCGCCGGCGCCAATGCCGGCATCGTCAACGGCCACATCGCGGTGCAGAACGTCGAGCAGGTGATCATTCGCAACCTGAACATCATGAACCCTTGCGACGCCGGCCCCATCTGGGACCCGCTCGACGGCGCCAGCGGCAACTGGAATTCGGCCTACGACGCGATCGGCATTTCCAATTCGCACCACATCTGGGTCGACCACAACAGCTTTACCGACGCCCCGCTGACCGACGACTTGCAGCCCATCGAAAATGGCAAGCACAAGCAATGCCATGACGGCACGGTCGACATCACCAACGCGTCCGACTTCGTCACGGTGTCGTACAACCATTTTGGCCAGCACAACAAGAACAACCTGATCGGGTCGAGCGACACCTCCACCACCGACGAAGGCAAATTGCGCGTCACTTTCAGCAACAATGTGTTCGCCGACGTCACCCAGCGCTCGCCACGGGTGCGCTTCGGGCTGGTCCATCTGTTCAACAACTACTACACCGGCAGCAAGTCGGCGCCGATTTATCCCCATATGTATAGCGTGGGCGTGGGCCAGAGCGCCAAAATCCTGTCGAATAACAACGTCTTTGCCATCGCCGGCGCCAGCAGCTGCGCCGATATCGTGTCCTCGCCCAGCGGCAGCGGCGGCGCCTTCAGCGACAAGGGCTCGCTGCTGAACGGCGCGCTACTGCCAGCGTGCGCGGTCGCACCGGCCGCCTGGAGCGCGCCGTACGCGTTCACGCCACGGCCGGTAGCGCTGGTCAAGGCCAACGCCCTGGCGCAAGCCGGCGGTGGCAGGCTGAGCACCAGCATCACGGGCAGCGGCGACACCAGCACCGACACCGTGCCGACCCTGTTCTGCCCCGCCAGCGGCCTGTATTTTTGCGACGACTTCCAGGATGGATCGAGCGCGCGCTGGAACCTGCTGCCGCTCGCCGGCCCGAACGGCGCCTTCAGCGTGCAGCTGGACGCCTCCGGCACCACCAACAAGGTGCTGCAGTACACGGCCGCCAGCACCGGCGGCATCCTGGCGCTGGTCAAGCCGGACGCGTTCAAGGGCGTGCCATCGGGCGACTATTTTGTGGAAGCGCGCATCCGCCCGCTGGCCAACAGCACCACCGGCAACAAGCAGCTGTACCTGATCACGCGCTACGTCGATCCGGCCAACTGGTACGGCGCGGGCCTGAACGTGCAGAATGCCACCAGCAGCACGCAAGTCGACATCGCCCGCATGCTGGGCAATAGCTTGAGCAAGATCAAACAAGCCAAGCGCGCCATCGCCATGGATGCGCAGTTCTACACGGTGCGTTTCGAGATGATCGGCAACACCCTGACCCTGTATCTCGATGGAGAGAATCTCGGTTCGGTGACCGACGCCAGCTTCGCCGCGCGCGGCCTGATCGGCCTGTACACGACCAACAAATCGTTCCAGATCGATGATGTGCGGGTGGGCGATCCGCAGATGAAACCGGTGCAGCTGACCCTGAACCCGCATCCGCTGGCCTACACGGCCGAAGCGGGCGACGCGCCGCTGCTTGTCAAGGTGGGCGCGAAAAAAGGCGACGGCAGCCTGGACACCTTCACGGTGGAGTCGAGCCGGCCGGGCGTGGTGGGCGTGGCCACCGATGGCGCCACCCTCACCCTGACCCCGCTGGCAGCCGGCAGCGCCAAAATCGTGGTCACCAGCGGCGCCGATCCAAGCCTGAGCCGCAGCATCAGCGCCACCATCGCGCCGGGCTTCGTGCAGCCGACCCAGACCTACCGGCTGGACGGCGCCAGCTTGCCGGCGGTGGGTTCCATCGATGAAGCCATCGACAGTGGGCTGACCCTGACCTTCGACCACCCGCCGACCTTGGGCACGGGCGGCACCATCCGCATCTTCCGCAAGAGCGACGATGCGCTGGTCGACGTGATCCGCCTGAGCGACGAAGTCGATACCATCGGCCACGCCGGGCAAGACCGCCTGCGCCGCGTGCGCTACCTGCCGCTGCACGTCAACGGCAGCACGGTGACCATCAAGCCGCACAACAACCGCCTCGCTTACGGCACGGCCTACTACGTGGCCATTGCCGACGGCGTATTCAAGGGCGCCACCCTGGGCGGCACGCCGTTTCGCGGCATCGGCAAGGCGGGCGGCTGGAGCTTCACGACCAAGGCCGCCGCGCCCGCCAGCGCCAGCCTGAGCGTGGACGACGACGGCCCGGCCGATTTCCGCACCGTGCAGGGCGCGCTCAACCACGCCAGCGCCGCCTTCGCCAAAGCCGAGCCGGTGACCATCAGCGTGCGCAACGGCAGCTACGAAGAATTGCTCTACCTGCGCGGCAAGGATAAGCTCACGATCAAGGGCGAAAGCCGCGACGGCGTGGTGATCCACTACGCCAACTACGACACGCTCAACCCCGGCACCGGCGCGAGCGAAGCGCCGGGCGCCAGCGGCGCGCCGCTGGGCGGGCGTTCCGTGCTGCTGGTGGAAGCGGCCGACATGGTCACGCTCGACACCCTGACCCTGAACAACACCACCCTGCGCTCGCCCGCCATGTCATCCCAGGCCGAAGCACTCTACTTCAACAGCGATGGCCGCCTGGTAGCCACCAACGCCAGCTTCTTCAGCGAGCAGGACACCCTGAACCTCAAGGGCTACGCCTGGTTTTACCGTTCGCTGGTGGCGGGCAACGTCGACTTCATCTGGGGCAGCGCGCGCGCCGCCCTGTTCGAGGAAAGCGAGATCCGCAGCGTCGGCGACAGCACCAGCGCAACCGGTGGCGGCTACGTGCTGCAAGCGCGCGTGCCGAACGCCGCCGACAAAGGTTTCGTTTTCCTCAACAGCAGCCTGACCCACGGTCCCGGACCCGGCCCCTTGCACGGCGACATCCCCAATGGCGCCACCTGGCTCGCGCGCAGCCCCGGCGGCACGGCCAGCTGGGACAATATCGCCTTCATCAACTGCAAGATGGATGCGCACGTCGCTCCGGCCGGCTGGGCGGGCCTGGGCGTGAACGGCCAGCCGGCGCCCAACCCGGTCCAGCCGGGTGCCGGGTCGGGCTGGCGCGAGCATGGCAGCACCGACCTGCAAGGCGCGCCCTTGAACCTGGCGGCGCGCACCGGCGGCTACCTGCTGAGCGACGAGGAAGTGGCGGCCGGGTTTGCCACCCGCGCCAAGGTGTTTTCCGCATGGAATAGCGGACTCGGCTGGAATCCATAGAACGCATGGGGAACGCCGCGTCAAGTGGCGTTACCCCTCGATCCAACAACGGGTAAATACTAATAGGAATGTTGACGGTCAAGACATGCTAAGCTTGACGGGATGCAACGCCTAAGCGGGTTCGCTCGCTGAAATGTTCTCCCGAAAGAGTCAACATGAAGATTCGGTCCTTCCTTGCGATGATGATCGTGGCGGCGCTGGCGCCGGTGATCCTGTTTTCCACCGTGCCGCTGAGCCGCCTGATCCAGGCCGAGCGCGACGCCGCCGTCCTCTCCATGAAACTGGCGGCGCGCGCCACCTCGATCGCGGTCGACAGCCAGTGGCACCAGGCCATCGGCCTCATCCGCGGGCTGAGCAGCTCGCACAAGCTGGAATCGGGCCAACTGGCCCAGTTCGGCATGAAGGCGCGCACCATGGCCGGCAACGAAGGCGCCTACATCGAACTGTACGACGATACCGGGCAGTTGCTGGTCGATACCGCCATCGCGTCCGACACCCACCTGCCCGATACCCGCGCCAGGCAGCGCGCGCGCATCGAGCACATGCTCTCCAGCTCGGCGTATGCCATCTCCGACCTGCTACCAGGCAAACTGCCCGACACGTACGTGGTCGAAGTCAACTACCCGGTGTTCCTCGAGAATGGCGTGCGCTACGTGCTCGGCTACGGCTTTGACGCCGACGACCTGATGCGCGCCCTGCCCGCGCCCGATGCCGAGGGCAACCACTTTGCCGTGTACGACCGCAACGGCCGCCTGCTGGCCAGCAACGGCAAGCACGCGGCCGTGGGCAGCCTGGCGCCGCCGCCGGTGCTGGTCGCCATCCGCCTGCGCGAAAACGGCCTGGTCAAGACGCCGGACGGCCGCTACGCGATGCTGACCGCGTCCACCGTGTCGGGCTGGTGGGTGGCCATGTCCTCGCCGCGCGCCACCATCGACGGCACCGCGCGGCGCACGGTGCTGTATTCGGTGTCGGGCTTGCTGATCGCCCTGCTGCTGGCCGGCGCCGCCGCCCTGCTGTTCAGCGCGCGCGTGAGCAAGGCGATTGCCCGCACCGGCGACGCGGCGCGGGCGATGGTGGGCGGGCCGACCCGGCTGCCCCAGTATTCCGGCATTGCCGAAGTCGACCGGCTCGACCAGAACGTGTACCTCGGCGCCCACCTGCTGGCCAGCGCCTCGGCCGAGCGCGAACGGCTGCTGTCCGAAGCGCAGCAGGCGCGCGAAATCGCCGAGGGCCAGAACCGCTCCAAGGATGAATTCCTCGCCATGCTCGGCCACGAATTGCGCAATCCCATGGCGCCGATCAGCACCGCCGCCCATCTGCTCAGGATGCCCAATATCTCGCCCGAGCAGATGCGCCAGGCGGGCGAGATCATTTCGCGCCAGGTCGACCATATGAACCACCTGGTCAACGACTTGCTGGACGTCTCGCGCGTGACGCGCGGCCTGATCACGCTGGAAAAGAAACCGGTATCGCTGCGCGCCATCCTGGCCGCTGCCGTCGAGCAAACCATGGGCAGCATGCACAAGGGCGGGCACCAGTTCGACACCGTCTGCGGCGAGGAAGAATACTGGGTGCGCGGCGACGCCACGCGCCTGATCCAGGTGCTGACCAACCTGCTGGTCAACGCCGCCAAGTACTCGCCGCCGCAATCGGCGATCAGGGTGACGCTGGCGCGTGACGGCGAGCGCATCAGCATCGAGGTGAGCGACAACGGCAACGGCATCGAGCCGGAACTGCTGCCGCGCATCTTCGAGCTGTTTTCGCAAGGCCGGCGCACGCCGGACCGGACCACCGGCGGCCTGGGACTGGGCCTGGCGCTGGTGCGCAAACTGGTGGAACTGCACGGCGGCAGCGTGATGGCCTACAGCGAGGGCGTGGGCAAGGGCAGCCGCTTCACCATCGAACTGCCGGCGGCGGACATGCGCGCAGCCGACATGAGCGCGATGCCCATGGCGCAAGGCGCCAGCGTGGCCTGAGGCGCCCGTCCGCAGCGCCGGCCGCTACAGGCTCTGGCGGCGCCGTTCCGGCACCGGCGCGCCCGGCGCCGCATCCCTGAACCCGTACGCGTGATAAATCCGCTCGATGCTCTTGTCGGCAATCATGGCATTGACGATGCCATTGAGCCGGGCCACCTCGTCATCGCGCATGCTGTTGTTGCAAGCAACGAACATGGGGATGGTGGCAAACGTTAGCAGCGGCGCGACCTCGCCCAAGCCCTGTTCGCGCATCAGATAAGTGGCTGGCAGCTCGGCGCTCGCCCACAGGTCAATCCGGCGCCTGAGCAATTTTGGCGGATTAAGATGATCCGCGGCCACCAGCGCAACCCGGATGTGATTGCTCTTTAAGATGGGAATGGAAAGATCGTCGATGATCGTGCCAACCAGATAAGGGCGGGCGTCGTGCAGCTGGCGCAGTCTGATGTTGCTGTCGCGCAGGCCAAAAAACATCCAGCGGCTATGACCGATCGGGCCGATCCACTTGAATTTTTGCTCGCGCTCCGCGGTCCTGCCCACCATGATCTGGCAGGTATCCGGGGTAGCCGCCGTCAATGCCAGGCCACGAGCCCAGGGAACGGTGTCGATCGGGCCGGCATGCACACCGGCGCGCCGCATGAGCTCCTCGACAATATCGCTTGCGATGCCGCCCACCTTGCCGCTGCCCGGGTGTTTCCAGCTATACGGAGCCCACTCAAGGGCATACAGCGTGAGCGCGCCCGCGGCATGGGCGGCGGCGCAGCACCCGCACAGCGCACCGGCAAGCACGCCCTTGAACGCCGCGATGGCGGCCAAGCGGCGCCATCCTGGCTGGCATGTCATGGATCGCATACGCTGATTGAGCAAGACCGTCCATTCTTGTATGGCGGACGCACGCGGGCCGCCGCTCACGCCGGAGGGCTCTCCGCTCCCGACAGCTGGGCGGCAGCCTCCGGCAGCCGGCCGCCGGCCGAGCAGTCGCACTTGTTGTCGCCCGCTTGAATATTATGCAACAGGCCATAGTGCCGGAACGCCTCGCGCAAGTCCGCGCGCAACACCGCGTTATCCCATGGCTTGGTATAAAAACGGTAAATCGCCCCCTTGTTCACGGCCTTCATGATGGAGTCCAGGTCGGTATAACCGGACAGCACGATCCGAAAGCTGTCCGGGTACATTTCCTTGACCCGGTCGAAGAATTCCGTGCCACTCATGTCCGGCATGCGCTGGTCGCAGATAATCACTTGCACGCAGTGCCGCGCCAGCAGGTCGAACCCTTCGGCGGCCGAACCCGCGCACAGGATATGGTAGCCGTCGTCGCGCAGCAGGCGCCGCAAGGAGGAGAGCAGGTGCGTGTCGTCGTCGACCAGCAGCAAGGTCTTGCGGTAGGACGGCGCGGCCGGCGCGGGCAGCTGCATCTGGCGGTCCTTGCGCAGCAGCGCCTCCAGTTCCGGCAGCGCCAGCGGCCGGCTGAAGAAATAGCCCTGCACCTGGTCGCAGCGATTGCGTTTCAAAAAGGCCAGCTGGGCGGCCGTCTCGACGCCTTCGGCGACGACCTGCAGTTTCAGGCTGCGGGCCATGCCCAGGATCGCCTGCACGATGGCAGCATCGTCCGGATTGCTGATCACTTCGCGGATAAAGGCGATGTCAATTTTCAGTTTATCGATGGGGAAGCGGCGCAGGTAGGCCAGGCTGGAATACCCGGTGCCGAAGTCATCGATCGACACCTGCACCCCGCGCCGTTTCAAATCCTTGAGCGTCTTGATCGTGCGTTCCGTGTTGACCATCAGGGAACTTTCCGTCAATTCCAGCTCCAGCAGTTCGGGCGGCACCCCATGGCGTTCGAGCGCGGCGATGACATCGCCATCGACGTCGCCCTCGGCCAGCTGGCGTCCCGCCACATTGACCGACACTTGCAGCGCCCCCACGGACGAGTTCAGCCATTGACCGACCTGGCGGCAGGCCTGGTCGATGACCCAGCTGCCTACCTTCAAGATGAGCCCGGTTTCTTCGAGCGAACCGATGAACACATCCGGCGCGACCAGGCCATAGCCCGGCCGCTCCCAGCGCAGCAAGGCTTCCAGGCCAGCCACGCAGCCGCTGTCGAGCGCGACCTTGGGCTGGTAATGCAGGACGAATTCGCCATTCTCGAACGCCCTGCGCAAGGCTTTTTCCAGATCGAGCCGGGCCAGCACTTCGACATTCATCTGGGCCGTGAAAAAGCGGAAGGTATCGCGTCCGGCCTGCTTGGCGCGGTACATCGCAGTGTCGGCGTACTTGATCAGTTCGTCGGGCTGGGAGGCGTCCAGCGGGTGCATGGTAATGCCGATACTGGCCGTCACGTTCAGTTCGTGCTGGCCCAGCACGAAGGGCACGCGCAGCACGTCGCGGATCTTGCCCGCCACGCCGGCGGCATCGTTCACTTCATCCTGCATCACCAGGATCACGCCGAATTCGTCGCCGCCCAGGCGCCCGACCGTGTCGCGCGCGCGCACGCATCCAAGCAGGCGATTGGCGAACTGGACCAGCAGGTCGTCGCCCACCCCATGGCCGAGGGTATCGTTGACGGTCTTGAAGTTGTCGAGATCGATAAACAGCACCGCCACCATCCAGCCATGCTGGGAGGCCTGGTGCAGGGTGCGGGTCAGGCTATCGTAGAACAGCGTGCGGTTCGGCAAGCCGGTCAGTCCGTCGTGATGGGCCTGGTACTGCAGGCGCAAGGCCGCTTCCTTGCGCTCGCTGATATCGCGCACCACGGCCACGATGATCCAGTCCGGCCCCGACTGCAAGGCCTGCCGGTGAAACTCGACCTGCACCAGCGAGCCATCCTTGCGGATCAGCGCCATTTCGTCCGACAGGCTGCTGCCGCTATTGGCCACGAGACGCTGGTACAGTGCCGCCATCTCGGACCAGGTCGACTCGGCGCTGACGTCGCGCGGCCCCATGCCCAGCAATTCCTCGCGCGAATAGCCGAGCATCGTGCTGGCTGCGGCGTTCAGTTCGACAAAGCGCGTGGTGCTGCAATTGACCAGGAAAATCGCATCATCGGTGCAATCCATCGCCGTGCGGAAGCGGCGCAGCTCGTCCTCGCCCCGTTTGCGCTCGCTGATATCCATGTACATCACGACCACGCCGTGCAGGTTCTCGTCGGCCAGGGGCGTGACGGTGAGCAGCAGCCATGATGGCAGCCCTCCCGGCCTGCATGCCAACTCGAAGGACCAGTGATGGCTGGCGCCGCACAGTACCTGGCCGATCCCGTGC
This sequence comes from Massilia frigida, assembly GCF_011682175.1. Taxonomy (GTDB): domain Bacteria; phylum Pseudomonadota; class Gammaproteobacteria; order Burkholderiales; family Burkholderiaceae_D; genus Telluria_A; species Telluria_A frigida. The sequence goes on along the minus strand of NZ_WHJG01000008.1, from coordinate 90,278 downwards.
GCCACCTGGCGCGCCTGGGCGGCGCCGTCGCCGCCGGCCAGCGCGCATTGCGCAAGGACTTTGGTGCCGACCGCATGGCCCGGACCGGCGGCGGCCAGGGCCAGCGGCGTGTCATACGCCGCCCACGCCAGGTTGACCGACATGATGGCGCCATCGGCGTCGAGGATCGCAATACAGGCGGGCAGCGAATTGAGGATCGCATCGAGCCGGCTGGCATCGTTCAGGCGCAGTTGCGCCTGGGCGCGGCGCAGCAGGAATGGCTGGCCCTGGTGGTCGGTGATGGTATCGAGTTCGCCGCCCGTCAATTCCTCCAGGCGCGCCACGTTGGCGTGCAGCGCGGCGATCAGGACGCTCACCTCGGCGTAGCGCAGCTCGGTCTCCTGGGCGCTGTTCATGGCAGGCAATCGTCCAGCCCAAGGGCCAGCAAGACCGACTCGGTCTGGCTGAGCGTGCCGACGACGCGGCGCACGCTGGCGGGCGCGAGCTTGATCAGGGTCGGGGTCATGAAGATGGCATCCTCCAGCGCCCGCGTCGGTTCGCGAAACACGTCGAGCACCTCGATCTGGTGCTGCTCGGGCAGGTAGGTTTCGCACAAGGCGCGCAGGTTGGCCCGCGCCAGCACCGAATTCTGGGCGTCGCCCGCCACATAGAGGTGGAAGATGTAGGTGGGCGTACGCATGCTTACGCGGCACCGGATGGCGGGTGCGCCGCATCGGCCCCGCGCAGTTCGGCCATCTCGCTGCGTCCGCGCGTCAGTTCGCGGGCCCGGCCCTCGGTGGTGCTGGCGAGCAAGGCCTTCTCGGCCTGCTTGGCAATCAGTTCGGACTGCAGGGACTTGACCCGCACCTCCAGCTCGGCCTCCTCGGCGTCGAGCCGGACTTTCTTGAGCCTGGCGGCCGCTTCGGCCACTTCGGCGGCCACCCGTTCCGCGCTCTCCTTTTCCCAGCGCATCGTGCCCATCAAGACTTCGCCGCCGGCGGTATAGGTGTCGGCCAGGGTCACGCCCTTGTCGCTCAGGATCAGTTCGCGCACCTGGTTCGAGTGGGAGGTGCCGCGCGACTTGATGATCGACATGCCGCGATTGCGCTCGCCGCCCTGGACCAGGTAGTTCAGGTGAATCCAGGTATCGGCCAGGGTCGATATCTGGAGCGGCGAGCTGCCCTCGCTCTGGGATGCCATTTCATCGAGCAGGCTGGTGCACACGAGCGTGGTGCCGGCCCCCTTGGACCAGTCGATCAGGCGCTCGGCGACGTTGTGCGCGGTCAGCTCGTTACCCGACTTCGACAGGGTCGAGACCGGATCGATGACCAGGCAGCGCGCCTCGTGTTCCTCGGCCAGCGCCTTGATGCGCCCCAGGTAAGTCTCGGCGCTGCCGGTGATGGTGCGCGCCGAGATCATGCGCAGCACGCCGCTCTTGACGTAAGGTTCGAGCCGGATGCCCACCGAATTGAGGTTGCGCACGACTTCGGAACCGTCGGAATCGAAGCTGACGAACATCGTGCGCTCGCCGCGCTGGCAGGCGGCCTCGGCGAATGCGCCGCTCAGGGTGGTTTTGGCGGTGCCGGGAAAGCCGGTGATCAGTACGCTGGCGCCGCGGTAATAGCCGCCGCCCAGCATGGTATCGAGCCGCTCCACGCCACTCGACACCCGTTCGTTGGAGACCAGCGTATCGAGCCGGCCCAGGGTCCGCGCGACGGCAACTTCGAAGCCATTCTTGCTGATCAAAAAAGGCGATTCATTCTCGTCGAACACCGCGCCGCGGTATTTTTGAATGCGGATATTGCGTTGAGACACGCCAAGGACCACGCCATGATTGAGCAGGATCGAGCAGTCGACCATGAACTGCATGAACCCGAGCGATTGCTCGACCATTGCACCGGTCGCGTCGCCGCCAGCCTTGGCCGTGATAATGGCGGTCAAGCCATTCACCAGCAACCAGTCGTGTAGCCGGTAAATCTCGCGCCGCTTCGACATGGGATCGGGCAGCAGCGCCAGCACGATATCGAGCGCATCGACCACCACCCGTTTAGCCTTGAGTGCCTTGACCTGCACGTCGAGCACCGCCAGCATGCCGCTCAAATCGAAATTACCGGTTAGGACCAGATCGGGCGCGGGCTGGGCATCGACGAAGTAAAGCTCCTTGTTTTTCTGCAATTCATCGATTCCCCAGCCAAAGCCTTGCGCATTGGCTGCGATGCGTTGCGACGATTCCTCGAAGGCGACAAAGATGCCCGGCTCCTTGCACTGGCGGGCGCCGTTGACCAGGAACTGTAGCGACACGACGGTCTTGCCGGAACCGGGGCCGCCGGCCAGCAGCGTCGTGCGCCCGCGGGGCAGGCCGCCGCCGGTCATCTCATCGAGCCCGGTAATTCCCGAGCGCGCCTTGGAGGCATCCGGCTGCGGTATCGACACTGGCGCTTGTAGCATGGAAGGCTCACTCTCATTTGAGAAATGCATCTCAGTCCCATTGCTGACAAACGGCACGTGAGGGCACCGCGATATCAAGTCAACAATTCAAATAACAAATTGATTTCGTCCAATAAGCCAGGAATCCGAAGGATGGTTTGCGACTTGCCATGGCAGCATTCGGAGACACATTGCCAATTAACTATAGCATGAAAAATTTCGAAATATTGCTCTAACGTTGAAATGCGGAATTTTGTACAACCGCCACCACAACAGGCGGTTTTAAAGGCGCACGCGCGGCGCGCACGCTGTCGCGCCATGACAATCCGGCTGTGGCGCCGGTAACGGCCGCATCATTCCCGACATAATCTCGCGCGTGCTCCGGTAATGTTACTTGGTGTCGATGAACAGACCAAAACAACAATATCCCTTGTTAATATCAAATCACTTCGGCATTCCCCATTCATTGCTGGCGGATAGTGCGGTGTGGGTTTTTCGCACTGGCAACGCAAACCTTGGCTTAGCTCATACTCCTTGCAGATTGTTCGCGTTACCTTGATCTAAAGAAATATTGTAACTCCACAATTTCCACAGATCGCGACCGCGCAGCAAGGGGAACGCCATGTCCTATCTCAGCGATGCCATCGACGCGCACAAAAGCGTGTTCACGCAGGCGCACGAGCTGGTGCAGCGGGTCTTGCACGCCGTGCCGGCTGCGCCCCCGCCAGTGCGGCAGCGCGCCTGCGCGCCCGACCAGATCGCGTTCCACGCCGCGCTGCAAAAGAACAGCCTGCCCTGCCCGCGCGTGGCCGCCCTGTTCAACTGCGCCGGCCGCGCGCTGGACGGCGTGCGCTCCCTGCACACCGCGGCCGATGCGCGCCGCTACCTGAGCGACACGACGGTCTATCCCCTGCAGTTCGTGCCGGTGTGCGGCGACGGTGGTGCGCAGACCTTTTCAGCGATCAGTTATGAGAGAAGCAGCGATGCGGCGGTGCTCGGCAACGGCGCGCTCATTGCGCTGGCCGATCTGGTACAGCTGCTTGAGCTGCCATGCGCGCGCGGCTACCTGCTGCGGGAGCTGGCAGCGCCGCAGCGCCATGGCGGCCTGCGGGTGAGCGTGGCCATGTCGGCGCACGGCCCGCACATCCTGCGTGCCGCGTGGACCCTGGCCGGCATGGATGCCGACATTCCGGTCCCGCTGTGGAAAGCGATCAGCCGCCTGGTCCTGGCCGGCGCGGTCCTGTTCCCGGCCCTGACAACGCAGCACTGGGACATTGCCCTGTGCGCGCGCGGCCCGCTGGCCCTGGGAATGAGCGCAGCGGACGCGCAGCCTGCTTAAAAAGCGGCGCCGATCCACACCCCGCCGAGGGCGATCAGCGCGCCGGCGCCACGCAGCCATGCCTGCTGCCGGCGCAGTACCGCGCCGCCCAGCATGCCAGCGGCCAGCAGCACCGCGCTCGACCCCAGGATACCCATGAAATACAAGCCGGCGCTGCCCGACGCCGGCATTTCGGCGCCATGCGCCAGGCCGTGAACGAGCGCAAACGCGCCGACCAGCAAAGCGCCGGCCGCCGGCATCAGCTTGACCTTGAAGGCGATCGACAGGCCAAGCACCAGCACCGAAGCGATAATCGCGCTTTCCAGTGCGGCGATGCCCACGCCCGCCATGCCCATCATGCCGCCGGCGGCGAGCAAGGCGATGAAGCTCAGCGGCAGCAGCCACCTGGCGCGCCCGCCCAGCTGCGCGGCCCAGATGCCGACGGCGACGGCGGCCAGCATGTGGTCCAGGCCCGAGAACGGGTGCGCCAGGCCGGCCAGCAAGCCGCCGTCATGGCCGGGATGGGCCAACGCCGCGCCGCAGTAAAACAAGGGCGCCAGCGCCAGGGTACGGATGAATGTCGATTGCATGTGAAGCTCCCAGATGGAAAAAAGAATAAATGGCCTGGCGCGCTTAGCGCCAATTGGTGCCGGTCAGTTCCGATAGTAGCGCCGCCACGCGCGTGCGGCTGGCGTGATAGCCGATGATGACCAGTTCCGAGCGGCGTGCGGCCGGCCGCACCGCGTCGACGCTGATCATCACACGCGAACGCACGCCCTGCACCAGCACCGCCTGATCGCTCTCGCTGGTGCGGATAAACCCCTTGCTGCGCAAGACCGGCTCCAGGCGTACCGCTTCCTGCAAGGCGTGGCGCAGCTTGTCGGCGCTTTGCGGCGCGTCGCTGCGCAGCACGAACGATAGCCAGCCCGGATCCTGCTCGTGAAAATGCTTGTGCGTGGCCAGCCCGTGAGAATGCGCGGCGAGGCCGGAATGCGCATGCCCGTTCAGGCGTCCCTGCTCGGCCAGCACCCCGGCGCCGGGGCCGGGCATGGTGGCCAGCGGCGTATAGCTGTGCGCGTGCTCGGTGCGGGTGGGCTGGTGCAGGCGCAGGCCGAGCGCGAGGCGGATATCGAGTTGGGCCTTGTGCGCCAGTTCCAGGAAACGCACCTTGGGCGCGCGCTCGCGCACCCGCGTCTCGGCCAGCAGCAGCGCGTCGTCGTCTAACGCGTCGATCTTGTTAAGCACCACCACATCGGCAAATTCGAGCTGCTGCCCGAACACCGTGGCGGCGGCGTCGCTGCCGGTGCCAGCCTCGAACTGGTCCGACAGCAGCAGCGGCGTGTCCACCACCGCCAGCGTCGCGTCGAGGATGAAGTCACCGGCCAGTTCGGGACTTTGCAGCATCTCCATGATGGCGGTCGGTAGCGCCAGGCCGGATGTTTCGATCAGCACGTGATCGACGTTCGCACGGCGCGCGGCGATGGCCTGCATGGTCGGCAAAAACAGTTCATCGTCGCCGTACGCGATCAGCCCGTACGGAAAGTCATGCACCCGTACCTGGTCGTCGGGGCCGGCTTCGCCGCGCACCAGCGCGCCATCGATCGAGATCTCGCCGAACTCGTTGATCAACAGCGCCAGGCGGCGGCTCTGGCGTTTTTCGATCAAGCTGCGCAACAAGGTCGTTTTGCCCGACCCCAGGAAGCCGGTCACGATGGTGACGGGAATCGGCTGCTTCATGCCAGGTCCAGCGCCGCCAGCTGCGCGGTCAGATCGTCCAGGCTGCGGCATATGGCGGGGTAGTCGACCCGCGGCCGGGCAATGACCAGCAGCGGGATGCCGAGGGCTTTTGCAGCATGCACCTTGGACGCGTAGCCGCCAGCATCGCCTGAATCCTTGGTCACCACGCAGTCGATGTGCCAGTCGCGCCACAAGGCCATGTTGAAATCGGCGGAAAACGGTCCCTGCATGGCGCAGATGCGTTCGCGCGCAATGCCCAGGGCGACCGCGCGCTCGATAAATTCCGGTTCGGCCGTCAAGCGTACAAACCACTGCTTGTCGCCCGTGCCATCGGCATGCAGGAAGGTCGCAAGGTCTTTCGACCCGGTGGACAGGAATATGCGCTTGCCCAGCGCAATGGCACGTTCGGCGGCGTCTTTTGGCGAGGTGCACAAGGTGCCGTCGAGCGCACTGAAACTGCTTGGCCGCTCGTAACGCAGATAGGGGATGCCCAGTTCGCGCGACAGGCCGATCAACTGTTCCGACATGCTGGTCGCGTAAGGATGGGTGGCGTCGACCAGCACCTTCGCGCCGCTGGCAACCAGCGCCTGGCGCCGCGCCTCGATGCCCTGGCGGCCGGCCCAGACGGTGGCGCCGGGACAGGCCTTGAGCGCCACGTCGCCGCCATGGTCGGTGGCCGCCGACACCACCACCGGGCGCGACTGGCTCGTTGCCAGCTTCGCCGCCAGCGCATTGCCGTCGCTGGTGCCGGAAAACACCCACACGCCGCCAGCGGGCAGCTCCTGGCGCTGCGGCAGCGTGCTGTCGGCCTTGGCGTCCCAGTCGTTGTAGCCGCGCGGCGTAAAGATTTGCCCGCGCTTGCGCTGGGTGAAGCGGTTGCCGACCACGATGGTGGTAAGCATGTCGAACTGCAGCGACGGCAGTTCGTCGAGCCGGTGGATGCTCACTTCCTGCCCGGGACGATATGCATTTTTGACCACGCCGCACAGGGTATGCGGCGCCTTCGATTCGAGCATCAGCTGGAGCACGCGGTACACGCCCTGCTGGCGGCTGGCGCTCTGCACGTTGTACATCACGCACGCCAAATCGGCCTGGGCGATGTGGCGCGCGCGGTGCTCGATCCACTCCCAAGGGCACAGCAGGTCCGACAAACTGAGCGTGGCAAAGTCATGCGACAGCGGGGAGCCAAGCAGCGAGGCGCAGGCGTTGGCGGAAGTGATCCCAGGGATCAGGTTGACCTGGTAGGTGTCGTCCTCGCTCATTTCTTCGTAGGCCAGCGCCGCCATCGCGTAGATGCCGATGTCGCCGCTCGAAATGAGCGACACGCGCGCGCCGCCACGGGCTTTTTCAATCGCCAGCAAGGCGCGTTCACGCTCCTGCGTCAGCGGCGGCGTGTTGATTTCCTTGCCCTCCACATGCGGCATGATCCAGCGCAAATACAGTTCATACGCCACGATCACGTCGCTGTCCTTCAGCGCCGCAATCGCGCGCGGTGCGATCAGGTCCTCGTAACCGGGACCGACCGACACCAGATTCAATACACCACTCATCAGATCTCCATCCATTTATCTTCCACTACCGCGACGGCCACGCCGTCCAGGCACGTTTTTGGCACCACGAGCGCGCCGCGCGGGCTGGCCACCAGCGCGCACGGTTCGCACACGCCATCGAGGCCCACATTGCTGCGCACCCAATCCGACGGCACGCTGACCCACGGGCGCGCCGCCAGCGTGGCGCGCGCGAATACGCGCAGCGGCAACCCATACCGGCTGCAAAATTCCAGCAGGCCTGGTTCATTCGCTTTCAGGTCCACGGTCGCCATTTCGCGCACGTCTTCAATACTTCTCTGGCCGAGCGCATGGCGCACCGCCGCCTCGATCCGCTCGGCCGGCACGCCCTTGCGGCAGCCGATGCCGACCACCAGCGGTTTCAGGGCCTCGGTCGCGGTGGTCACCACCGGCGCCGCACCGACCGTCCGCGCGACCTTGTAGGCCAGCGCATTGGCGCCGCCTTCATGCCCGGCCAGCAGCGACACGGCAAAGCGCCCCGCTTCGTCCAGCACCACGACCGCCGGGTCGGTGTGTTTATCAAGCGCCAGGCCGTCCAGAAAACGCACCGCAATCCCGGTCGCGCCGATCACGATCCACTGCGCGTGGCGGCGGTAGCATTCGCCAAACTGCACCTTGTGGCTGACACCATCGCGCAGCCACGGGCGATACACCTCGGCTCCCAGCGCCGCTTGCAGCACCGCCGCCAGTTCCTCGCCATGCGCGCGCACCAGCCAGATGGCCGGCGCCGGGTTCACGACGCCGCCTCCGCCTTGTTCTTCTTGACGACCCTGAACAGGTGCGTAAAGTCCTTCGAGTACAGGCTCGATTCGACGGCGACCTCCTTGTCGAGCGCCGCGCCGACCAGCATCATGGTGGTCAGGTTCCACTCGCCACGCTTGGTATCTTCCAGCACCGTACCGAGCGTGCCCTGGTAGATTTTCTGTTCCGGCCAGGTGGCGCGGTACACCAGGCGCACCGGCGTTTCCTGCGGATAGTGCAGCGACAGGTCGCCGACGATCTTTTTCAGGTGCGGCCCGGACAAGAAGATGCACATGGTGGCGCGGTGTTCGGCCAGGCGCGCAATCGATTCGAGTTCCGGCACGGCCGATGCGCGGCCCGAGACGCGCGTCAGGATCACGCTCTGCGACACTTCCGGCTTGGTCAGTTCGGCGCTGATGGCCGCCGCTGCCGCCGTAAACGACGATACGCCCGGCACCACTTCATACGCGATCCCCAGCGCATCGAGACGGCGCATCTGTTCGGCGGTGGCGCCGTAGATGGCCGGATCGCCCGAGTGCAGGCGCACCACGTCGATGTCCATCTCCTTGGCGCGCACGTAGCAAGCCTGCTGCTGCTCCAGATCGAGCTTGGCGGTATCGATGATTTCGGCATCCGCGCGGCAGTGCGTCAGCATCTCGATCGGCACCAGCGAACCGGCGTACAGCACCATGTCGACGCTGCCAAGCAAACGCGCGCCGCGCAGGGTGATCAAATCGGCGGCGCCGGGGCCCGCTCCAACGAAGTACACTTTCATTTATCTCTCCTGCCGTGGTTGACGGCGCACCAGCAAGGTGGCCAGGTAGCCCATCGCATCGTTTGCCACAAGGTCGCCCACGCCCGAGGCGAGCAGCTCGCCGGGCAGGCCGATGCGGCGCGCAAAAGCACAGTGATCGGCAATGCCCATCTCGCGCAGCAGGTCGAGCACCCAGCCGAGGCGCGCACCGACCTTCATCAGCACCACGATGTCGTGGGTCAAAATGTCGCTGCGCAGTTCTTCCGCAGTTTCGGGGCATGGCAAGATCAACACCCGTTCCTTGCCCTCCCCCAGCGGCCATGCCAGCGCCGACGCGGCGGCCGCGTAGCTGGTAATGCCCGGGAAGGTGCGTTGCGGCAGGTCCGGAATGCGCGCGCGCAGGGCCGCCAGCACATAGCCGTAGGTCGAATAGGTCAGCGAATCGCCGATGGTCAGGTAGGCCACGTCGCGTCCGGCGCACAGCTCCTGCGCGATGGCGTCGGCCAGTTGCGCATAATGCTCGCTCAGGACCGAACGGTCCGGGTCCATGTTGAATTCGATCTCGCGCAGCTTGGCGGGGTCGATATCGATCCCGGCCAGGCATTGGAGCGCAACCGACAGCTCGGCCCCGCGCGCGCGCGGCGCGTAAATCAGGTCGGCGCGGCGCAATGCGTCCAGCGCCGCCAGCGGCAGGTAGCCGGCCGGGCCGGGGCCGACCCCGATGCCCCACAGGGTGCCGATGCGGGTGCCGATACTCATGCGTCCACCCCGAGCGCGTTGCCGGCCAGGTCGAACAGGCGGACTTCGAGGCGCTTCACCGACGGCACGCGCGCGTGCGCGAGCATGCCGATGCGGCGTTCGATCTCGATCCACACCGCTTGCGCGAAAGGCTCACTCTTTAAACGTTCCATTGCTGCTTCCACTGTGTTTGCATTTTCAATATCGTGTACCAGTTGCGCGTCGCCACCCATCTGCGCGACCACGCGCGCGACGCCGGCCATTGCCATGTTGCTCTTGCTCGAATGCGTATCCCAAAACCCGTCGAGCACCTTGGCCAGCTTGCCGGGGTGGCCGGCGAGCCACAGCACGTCCAGGCTGCGCCGATCCTCCCGCAGCGCCTTTTCGGTGAAGTCCAGCGCGTCGCCGAGAAAATTGGCGATCTGCACCGAGCGTTCGTCCGGCAGCCCCAAAACGCCGCTGGCGAATTCGCGCCCGATCTTCCCAGGCAGGTAAGCTACGCTCTCGGTGCTCGCCGCCAGCGCCACCCGCACATACACCTCGACCGACGCAATCCACGTCGACAGCGACATCGGTTCGACGATCCCCGAGGTGCCGAGTATCGAAATACCGCCCACGATGCCCAGGCGCGGATTGAAAGTCTTGCGCGCGATGACTTCCCCGTTTTCGCAGCCGATGGTCAGGTCGAAGCCGCTGTCGGGCGGCTCCGCCATGGCGTCGCCCAGCACTTCTTCCACCGCGCGCCGCATCATCTGGCGCGGCACCGGGTTGATCGCCGGCTCGCCTACGGCGACACGCAGGCCGGGACGGGTCGCCGTGCCCACGCCACGCCCGGCAAAAAAGCGCACCGCGCGCGCATCGTTGCGCCGTACTTCGGCAAAGATGGTGGCGCCGTGCGTGTTGTCCGGATCGTCGCCGCCATCTTTCAGCACCTCGGCCCGCACCGTGCCGCTATCGGTCCAATCGACCATCTGGAGCGGCACTTCAAGATAATGCACACCGTCGGGCAGGCTGACCCTGATCGTATCGCGGCGCGCGCCGTGCAGCAGCAGGTCGAGTGCCGCCTTGACCGCCGCAGTGGCGCAACTGCCTGTCGTGCGGCCGCGCCGCAGGCCATTTAAGGCCGGGATGGCAAGATCGAACTGGACCCGTTCAACGTGCTTCATACCCTGCAAGCTGATTGAGCGCGTCAATCATCAGGCCATTGACAACGCTCGCCGCCCATGGCGAACCGCCGCGCGTGCCGCTGTTGGTAATACGCGGCACTTGCAGGCAGCGCCGCAGTTCGTCCTTGGTTTCGCGCGTACCGACAAAGCCGACCGGCAGGCCGATCACCAGTTGCGGGCGCCAGCCATGGTCGCGGATCAGGCGTGCCGCTTCGGCAATCGCCGTTGGCGCGTCGCCGATGGCCAGCACCACGTCATTGCCGAACTTCTGCCAGCCGCGCCGCACGCCCGCCGCCGAGCGCGTGATGCCTTCCGCCGCCGACATCAGGTGCGTTTCGCGGTCATGCACGCCGCACCAGGTGTCGATGCCGAGTTGTTCCAGCAGTTGGCGCTTCAGGCCAGTCTGCACCATGGTCACGTCGGTCAGCACGCGCTTGCAGCGCAGCAGCGCCAGGATGCCGCTTTCCACCGCGCCCGGCGAAAAGTACATATCGTCGACGGCGCCGAAGTCGCCGCTGGTGTGCACCAGCCGTTGCAGCACCGTCAAATGGGAGGCGGGGAAGCCCGACCAGTCGCGCCCAGCGGCGATGATGCGGAAGCTCTCCGCCTCGATCGGATGCGGCTCGTACGGGGCATAGCTTGGCGCGGCTGCCGTCTCGGGCGCCGTAGCGGGCGCCGTAGCGGACGCCGTAGCGGACGCCGTAGCGGGCACCTGCGCCAGCAAGCCGCGCACCGCGAGATGGTGCGCGCGTTGCGGCTCGCCCACCTGCTGCTCGAAGCCGACGATCTGCACGCGGTATTTGCACAGCGAGCAGTTCATGGCGGCGCGCCCGGCCACCGCCTCGCGCGCGCGTTCGATGATCACGTCGGCCACATGCGAATGCACGCCGAAGTAGCCGGCCTTGAGCACTTCCAGGCCCGGTTCGCGCTCGCGCAAATCGTCGGCAGCCGCGTAGATGCGCTTGACCAGCACGCCGTCGAACAAAAAGAAGGGCAAGACCACCAAGCGCTGGTAGCCCATGCGGGCAGCCGCGCGCAGGCCGTCGGCCACCAGCGGCGTCGCCGTGCCCGAATAGCATACGTAGACGCCGCCGAAGCCCATTCCCTCTTCCAGCATGCGTGCCAGCTTGGACACTTCGCCATTGGCGTCGGGGTCGGTGGTGCCGCGCCCGACCAGCACCAGGCAGGTGTCGGTGCGGCGCACCGTCAGCGGCGACGTGGCCTCGGCTTCGACGATGCGTTCCTGCGCCAGTTGCAGCAACTGCGGATGCAGGTTCATCGGCGCGCCGAAATGGAAATCGATGTCCGGATAATCGCGCGCCATGGCTTGCACTTCTGCCGGCATGTCGTTCTTGGCGTGGCGCGCGGCCAGCAGCACGCCTGGCACCACTGCCACCTGGCGCGTGCCTGCGGCAAGGTTGGCCTGCACCGCTTCGGCAATGGTCGGGCTGGAAAACTCCAGGTAACCGTGGGTCACCACGTCGTCCGGCGCGCGCGCGCGTACCAGTTCGACCAGCGCCTCGAATTCGCGCACGGCGTCCGGGTCACGGCTGCCGTGGCCCGCGACGACAATGCCGGGTTTTTCTGTTTGGGTCATGGTGCGGGCGCCGCCTCGATCTGGCTGGCCATCGGCGCAAGCGTGCGAATCAGCATGATGCTCATGTCGGAACAGGTATGGCTGGCGCATTCCAGCAGGCTGCCATGCCATTCGGCTTCGCCGCGCGTCAGGTTTTCCCACACTTCGGTCGGATGATCGGGCGAAATGCCGTTTTCCAGCAGGTAGGCCGCGATATGCCACGGCATGAACGAGCGCGCCGCATCCCACGGACACGGGATCACGATCGCGTTGCGCTGGTCCTGCAGCACGTGCACCAGATGACGCTTGAAGGGATCGAGGTCGCCGCGCCGGTGGAAGGTGATGAAGGTGGTCTCGTCGAAGCATACCTTGGCGCGCGATGCCAGGATCTGGGCCGATGAAATGCCGGGCAGCGATTCGACCGGGTGACCGCAGGCGCGTTCGACCCGTTCCAGGTACTGGAAGCCGCTGAAATGGATATCGCCCATGAATACGACCACGCAGCGCTTGCCTGCATGATGTAGGCGCGCCACCTCATCGAGCTGCGCGACCTGGTCGCGGTAGGCCATGCCGATGACCTGGGCCTCGGCCGGAATCAGGCTTTGGACCACGTTCAGCACCGCGTCGAAACCGGCCACCACATCGGCCTCGCGAATGAGCTGCGCGCCGCGCTGCGTCAGGTAGCCGACGTCGCCGGGTCCCGCGCCTATGCAAATGATCATGTGAAACTGCTCCTAAATATGCGTATTGTCAGGTTGGTGCCAGGCGCGCGCGGATCGTCAGCGCCAGGTTGTCGGCCGATAGCTGCTCCAGCGTCAGGCACTCGGCGCCCAGGGTTTGCGCCAGTTGCGCGGCGCGTCCGAGGCGCAGGTAGCCGCTCTCGGTATCGAGCACCAGCGCCGGCACGCCGCGTTCGGCCAGCTTTCCGGCCAGGTCGAGCGACTCGCGCCAGGCATCGCCATCGGCCGCCAGCGCCACGTTGGCCTTGCCGTCGGTGAGCAGCACCAGCAGCGCCGGAGCGCGATGGGCAGATTTTTCGAGCGTTTCCAGCGCCAGGTGCAGCGCGTGCGGCAAGGGCGTGCGCCCGCCGGTCGGCAACTCGGACAGGCCCTGTTCGGCGCGCTCGACGCTACCCGTCGGCGCCAGCAGCAGGTGCGCCGACTGGCCACGGAACGAGATCACGGCCACCGTATCGCGCCGCTGGTAGGCATCGGTCAGCAAAGCAAGAACTGCGCCCTTGACCGCTTCCATGCGGCGTTGCGCAGCCATCGAGCCAGAGGCGTCGACCACGAACAGGATCAGGTTGGCGCTTTTGCCGACCCGGATCTGCTGATGCAGGTCGGCCCGCGTGACCTGCACGTGGCCCGGCTCGCGCATCGCGGCGCTGAGCAAGGTGGCGCCGATGGCGATGCTGGTCGGCTGCTCGTCGGGCACGGCCCGCACCACGCGTCCGCGCGCGGCGCCCATCGCTTCGCTGCGGCGGCCCGCGCTGCTGTGGCCTGCGGCCGATTCAACCACGATGCGCGGCGCGGCGGGGCTGGCCGCGGCGGCGAACACCTGCTCTTCGCCCTGCTCGCCGGACGGCGTTTGTTCGCCGTCGTCCGCTTCACCGGCGTCATCCTGCGCAGGCGGCGGGGGCGCGGCATCACGCATCAATTCGTCGAGCCGGTCATGATCGAGGCCGGGTTGTTCGAAGGGCTTGCGGCGGCGCCGGTGCGGCAGCACCAGTTCGGCCGCGCTGCGCAAATCGGCCGGCGTCACCTGAAGCCGGCCGTCGAGCGCTGCCAGCGCGCGCGATGCTTTATGCATGACGATGTCCGCACGAAGGCTGGCCACCTCGAACTCGCAGCACAAATGGCTGATCAGCTCTAACATGGCGTCGTCCAGCGTTACCTGCGGAAGCAGGCGCTGGGCCTCAAGCAGCTGGCGGTGCAGTGCCTGCTGCTGTTCGTCCCACGCGGCGCCGAAAGCGGCCGGATCGGCCTCGAAGGCAATCCGCCGGCGCACGACTTCGGAACGCACCTTCTTGTCGCGCGGCGCCGCCACTTCGACCATCAGCGCGAAGCGATCCAGCAGTTGCGGACGCAGGTCGCCCTCTTCCAGGTTCATGGTGCCAACCAGCGTGAAACGCGCGGGGTGGCGGATCGACAGCCCTTCGCGCTGCACCGAATTGACGCCCATGGCCGCCACATCGAGCAGCACGTCGACCAGATGGTCGGCCAGCAGGTTGACTTCATCGATATACAGCACGCCGCGATGCGCCGCCGCCAGCAGGCCTGGCTGGAACACGCGCTGGCCGCCCTGCAATGCGCGCGCCAGGTCGACGCTGCCGATCACGCGGTCTTCGGTGGCGCCCAAAGGCAAGGTCACGAACGGCACGGGGGCCAGTCGCGGCGTGCCGGTGGCGCAAGTCTCGCAATGTTCGGATGGGGCGCCGGCGCTGCAATTGTAGGCGCAGCCGGCCACGGTGCCGATGTGCGGCAGCACGTCGGCCAGCGCGCGCGCCGCCGTGCTCTTGGCGGTCCCCTTGTCGCCCCGGATCAGCACACCGCCCATGCCGGGATCGACCGCGCACAGCATCAGCGCGCGCTGCAACTGCGGCTGGCCGACGATGGCCGCAAACGGGAAATTCATGATGTTCATCTTATCCATTACGTGCCGTTTCGCCGCGCGCTTCGAGCAGGGTTTCGCTATCGAGATACAGCTCGCGCAGCTTGGCCAGCGTTTCCGGGCGCGGCTCGGCCCACATGCCGCGGCTGGCCGCTTCCAGCAAGCGCTCCGCAATGGCGTTCTGCGCCCACGGGTTGGCTTCTTCCAGGAAGCGCTGCATGTCGTCGTCGAAGCCGTAGGCCTGGGCCACGTCTTCATACATCCAGTCGTCCATCACCTGCGCCGTGGCGTCGTAGCCGAACAGGTAGTCGACGGTGGCCGTCAGTTCCAGCCCGCCCTTGTAGCCATGGCGCTGGATACTGGCCAGCCATTTGGGATTGACCACGCGCGAGCGGAACACGCGCAGGGTTTCTTCTTTCAGGTCGCGCACCTGGGCGCGCGCCGGGTCGTGGCTGTCGCCGAAGTAGTGGCGCGGCTGCTGGCCGGTCAGTGCGCGGATGGTGGCGATCATCCCGCCATGAAATTGCAGGTAGTCGTCGCTGTCGAAGATGTCGTGTTCGCGGTTGTCCTGGTTGTGCAGTGCCACCTGCACGCCGGACAGGCGCACCTTGAAGGCCTCGCGCTGGTCGGCGCCCTGTTCGCCGCGCGCATAGGCGTAGCCGCCCCAGTTGACGTAGGCTTCGGCGAAATCGGCGTCGGCGTCCCAGTTCTTGTGCTGGATCAGCGGCAGGATGCCGGCGCCGTAGCTGCCCGGCTTGGCGCCGAACACACGGTACGATGCGCGCCGCGCGCCCTCTTCCTGGCTCAAGCCCTGTTCGATCCAGCCACCGAGTTCGGCCAGGTAGTGCTTGCGCACGAAATTGTGCGTGAGCGGTTCGTCGAGCTGGATTACCGTGTTCACGGCGTCGTCGATCAGGTCGATCAGCTGCGGGAACGCATCGCGGAAAAAGCCGCTGATACGGGTCGTGACGTCGATGCGCGGGCGTTTCAGTTCGTCGAGCGGGATCACTTCGACGCCGCTCACCTGGCGGCTTTCGGCGCGCCACACCGGGCGCACGCCGAGCAGCGCCAGGATCTGGGCCACGTCGTCGCCGTGGGTGCGCATCGCGCTGGTGCCCCAGATGCTGATGGCGACACTTTCGGGATACTCACCGGTTTCGCGCTCGTGGCGCGTCAATACCTCGTGCGCCAGTTGCAGACCAACGCGCCAGGCCGATTGCGACGGCACGCTGCGCGGGTCGACCGAGTAGAAATTGCGGCCGGTCGGCAGGATGTGCGCCATGCCGCGCGTAGGCGAGCCGCTTGGGCCGGCCGGCACGTACTGGCCGGACAGGCCGTTGATCAGGTTATCGATTTCGTCGGTGGCGCGCGCCAGGTTCGGCACCAGCTGGCTGCAGGCGAAACCGAGCACCTTGCGCAGCGCGTCGAAGCGGTTCGATGCCGGCGCGGCCGGGGCTGCGGCGACGCGCACCGGCGCCACGCGCGGCTTGCCCATTTGCGACAGCACAGTCGATTTGGCGCGCAGGGCCGGTTGCAGCAGCGGCGCGGCCGCCGCGTCGCCGTCGATATCGGCGAAGACGAGGTTGAGCACTTCATCGATGCCGGCCGGGCGATAATCGCGCGCCGCAAGTTCGGTAAACAGGCGCAGGCACAGCGCATCGATGGCATCGAGCGCGTCCGACCGCGTGACCACCGCACACTGCGCCAGGCGCGCGAGTGCGGGAACCACGTTGATGCGGCGGCCCTTCTGGTCGAGCAGCAGGTCCATCGTCAGGCCGAACAGCTTCGACACCTCGGCCTGAAGGCCCGGAATATCCAGGTTGGGCAGGCGCGTGAGCGATACCAGCATGGCCGGCATCTGCTGCGCGTCAGGGCCACCACCGAGAATGTGCAGGCCGTCGCGGATCTGGGCCGATCCCAGTTCGCACAGGTAGCCGTCCAGGTCTTCGATCAGGTGGGCCACGTCGGAACCGCCCATCGACGCCAGTGCGGCCGGGAGTTCGCCATCGTCTTCGTGGTGATGATCGTGGTCGTGGTCATGGTCATGATCGTGATGGTGGTGATGGCCGTGCCCATGGTCGTGGTCGTGGTCATGATCGTGGTGCAGCAGGCGCGCCTGGAGGTCGGCATTCAGGTTGGTCTGCTTGACCAGTTCCCATATCTGCTGCTGGAGCAGCGGCAGCTTGGCCGGGTCCAGCACTTCGACCTGATAATACTCGTCGACCAGCTGCGTCAGCTGCGCCAGCGCGCCGTAGGTATCGGCGGTGGTCATCGGCGGCGTCAGGTGGTCGACCACCACGGCGTGCGCGCGGCGCTTGGCCTGCGAACCCTCGCCCGGATCGTTGATGATGAACGGGTAGAACAGCGGCAGGTCGCCCAGCAAGGCGTCCGGGAAGCAGTTCTGCGACAGGCCCACGCCCTTACCGGGCAGCCATTCCATGGTGCCGTGCTTGCCGACGTGGACGATGGCGTCGGCGCGCCAGACATCGCGCAGCCAGCGGTACAAGGCATAGTAATGGTGGGTCGGCGGCAGGTCGCTCTGGTGGTAGATCGCATCCGGGTCCATGCCGTAGCCGCGCGGCGGTTGCAGCGCGACGAAGGTATTGCCCAATTCGATGCCGGCCAGCGCCAGGTGGCCGTCGCACACATACGCTTCGCCAGGCGCGGCGCCCCACTGGGTGCTCATCTTTTCCTGCATGTCGGGCGTCAGTTCGGCGAACCAGGTTGCGTATTGCGCGGCGGGCACGCGGCCGGCGGCGTTGCGCAACTGCTCCGTCGTCACGTAAATCTGGTCGTACGAACAGCGTGCCACCAGGTCGTGAATCAGGGTGGTGCCGTCGGCAGGCGGCTGGCCGACATCGTAGCCGGCGGTGCTCATGGCGTCGAGAATGCGCATCAGCGAGGCCGGCGCGTCCAGTCCGACCGCATTGCCGATCTGCGAAGCCTTGCTGCTCGAATTGGTGAACATGAAGGCAACGCGCTTCTCGGCGTTCGGTACCTGCTTGAGGCGTGCAAAGCGCGCGGCGACGCCGGCCACGCGCGCCACCCGGTCCGGCACCGGTTCGTATTCGACCGCGTCACCCTGCAAGCCGGCGGCGCGCGACTTGAACGACACCGGCGCGGTGATGATGCGCCCGTCGAATTCGGGCAGCACCACGTTCATGGCAGTATCGAGCGGATTGAGGCCGCGCGCGGACTGCTCCCATTGCGGCAGGGTCATGCCGCTGGTGATGGCTTGCAGCACCGGCACGTTCAGCGCTTCCAGCACGCCGACCGACCATCCGGCAGGCGTGGGGCCGCCGGGCGTGATCTCGCCCATCGCAAACGAGGTGGTGTTGATCAGCACATCGATATGCACGCCGCGCGCGTCGCTGAAGTAGCGCAGCGCGTCGGGCAGCGTCCCGCCAGCGCCCGCGCCGCTGCGCAAGGAGGACGTGAACACCGGCAGCACGTTCATGCCACGCTTTTCCAGCGCGTCCAGCAGCGCGTCGATGAAGCGCGTATTCCCGCTCATCCAGTGCGCGCGGTAGAACACGATGCCGGCACTCGGCGCGCCGGACTTGCGCAGCGCCAGCCAGTCGTCGATGCCGGCGCCTTGCGCCAGGTCCGGGTGATAGATGCCGTGTTCCGGCAGCGGCAGCGCGGTTTCAAAGCCAAAGCCAGTCAGCAGCAGATGGTCGGACAGGTAGCGCAGCAACTGCGCCAGGTTGCCGCTGCCGCCGCAATGGAAGTAATTCAGGGTCTGTTGCAGCACGTCGGGTGCGACGGTCGATACCGCAGCCAGCTCGGGATCGGGCTCGCCGGTGCCGCTGATTGCAATCAGGTGCTGGCCGTGGCGGCGCGCGTGGCTGACCAGGTCGGTAAAACCGGGCACGCTGCCAAGCCGCCCGAGCACGCGCAGGATGATGATGCGCGCGCCCTGCACCTCGCGCGCGAGCAGCGCCGTGGCGCCGCCGTCGGCGTCGAGCCCCTGCAGGCTCACGCCCGCCACCGCGCCGAATTCCGGCGGCAGCTGGCCTACTGCGTGGTGCAGGACAGCCAGGTCGTTCGATGCATGGGTAAGCAGCGCGATGTGCGCCGGGCCTTGAGGAAAATCAGATGATGTCATTGTCCGCCACGAGTGTGTCGCCTTCGCAGATGCGATGGAAAATCAGGTCCGCCACTTCGGCGCCGCCGATCAGGTGCTCAGCCACGATGCGCGCGGCCGCCGCTTCGTCGACGCGGCGGTACCACACACCTTCCGGATACACCACCACGATCGGCCCTTCATTGCGGCACGCGACCATGCAATGCGTGCGGGTGCGCTTGACGCACAGCTCCGGATGCGCGTCGATCTCGCGCCCCATGTGCTCGAAAACGGCCTGCGCCTGCACGCCGTTTTCGGTGCAGCGCGGGCCCACGCACATGAAAACGTGCCGGTCATGGGTGCGCATCGGTCAGCCGAATTTCTTGTAGCAGTAGCCAGCCAGCGCGCCCATGGCCAGCCAGAAGGCGGCGTTGGCCAGCAAGGTCGCGTACAGGAAGCTGCGCGCCAGGTCGGGCGGTGCACTGCTCGAATGGACTGCGGGCTGGGGCGATCCGACCAGGTGCGGCACGAACAGCAGCAGCGCGCCAGCGATCCTGAGCGGCCAGTTCCTGGCGAAGACCAGCAGCGCCAGCCCGCCGGCGCTGGCCATGACGGTAGCGGTCCACCACATCTGGCGCGCCAGCAGGGGCGCCGCGACGGTGCCGGGCAGCTCGGGCGGCAGGCCGACCGAAGGCGCCACGAAGAACGCCGTGTAGCCGGCCGCGCCCCACAGCAGGCCCGCGCGCCAGCCGCTCGCGCCGCCATGCAGGCTGATGGCAGCCGCCAGCAGCAGCGCGAAGCCGACGCCCGCGCTGATATTGGCTACCGCCGTGTAGAAGGTGCGCTCCAAGCCGTCGTCCGGCTGCCAGCCGCCATGTTCATGGGCGCCCTCTTGCGCGTGCTCGTGCGGGGTGGCGTCGGCGTGGCTGTGCGGTGCGGCCACCTCCAATGGCTTCGGCGCGGCGCTCTCGAACACCTCCGCCTGCAGGATGATGGGCGCCACTTGCAGTTGCTGAACGCCGGTCAGCAGCAGGCCGGCCAGGACGCCGGCCGCCGCTGCGCTGGCGAGAATGCGGTTGAAGGTTCCCAGGCCTGCTGCGGGCGCGGTACGAATCAGTGGCATGGGAAGCCGGCCGAGTGGCGGCTGTCGTGCGCGGCGTTGTGCAGCGCTTCCATCGAGGCGAAGCCGGCGCCGAACAGCAGCACGGCGCCAAGGCTGGCAGCGCACATGGCTTGCACGATGCGCTCCTTGATGGCGGCAAACGGGACTTGTTCATCGGCGGTGGTGATGACGCTGCGGATCGACGACATGGCATTCCTTCCTAAAGCACTGCGCATAGAGCCTGGCCAATGCAGACGCGCGCGTCTTGCCATGGCCGGCAACCGGGGGCTTGTACGGGGAGAAGGAACATAAGATGGGATGCGGAACGCAGCGATCCACCTGGATCGCCCTCCGCGATACAAACGACTTACCGCTTCGGCTGGTTTCCGGGCTGGCGAGTGGTGGGGCAAACGCCCTCTTCCCGGATATGCGCCTTCCCATGCTAAGCACAGTGGCATCATGCACATCCTTGACTCGCTTACCGTTGCGGGGGCAGCGCCGGCTTTGCCTCCTTTGGAGGATCGCACCGGCTTCCCATTTAATCCGGCAAACGATCGTTTGCCAGAACCAGAAGCTTGACTACCGGCGAAGTATAGGTCTGGACTATATAAAATGCAAGGTTGTGCGTATCGGGCGGGGACTTACCAATCGCGCCATTGCTCGGTGATGTCCTCGTCGGCTTCCAGGCCGGCGTCCTTGGCGATCAGGAAGATGATGTCGCACAGGCTTTCGCGCTCTTCGGTCTCGATCATGCTGGCGCGTTCATCGAGCGCATTGAGGGCCAGGACGACGCGTTCGACTTCTTTCATGATCGCGGCCGGGGCAGCGGGTTTGGGGAGCTTTTCCATGGCGGCGGCGTAGGTGTCGAGAATGCTGGCGCATTCGTCGATCTCGGCCTGGGTGTACGGTGCTTCGCTAGCCGGGTCTTCGGCGCAGCGCCGCATGTAGGCAGCCATCTCGCCTAGCAGGCGGGCGCGGATCGAGGCGATGCTGGGATTGGGATGCATGGGGCGGCACTCCTGCATGGTTTTGGGAGTGCCAATGTAGCATGAAGCGGCGCGCCGCCGCGCCACCTTACTCGCTGAATTCGATGTCCATCTGCTTGCCGTCGTAGCAAAATGTCATCTGCTCGCCCTCTTCATCGCGGATTTCCAGCACACCGCCGGCTTCGACGAACGGCCCGAGCGTGTCGAACAGGCGAATGAGCCAGTTGGTAATGATGTCGATGTCGCCGCCATCGATCAGCAGCGCGCCCTCCTGGCGCTGGCTGGTGAAACCGATCGATTCAAGGAATGCCGGGAAATCGCGTTCGGCGCGTGCGCGCTCGGCGAAAAAGGAGTCGCAACCTTCGAACGATGTGCGAATCGCGTTGAACGCCGCCGGTTGCCTGGCGTTCCTGATAACGATGCTGGCATCGTAGATCCATGCTGCAGTACTCACTTGCACTCCCGTTTCGTCAGAATGGCCATCGCGGTCCATGCGCAGCCAGGATCATATTTCCTGACGACAGTTTTACATGCCGTTCAAAAACTGTCAAAGCGTCGATGCGGGGCGTTGTTTTCAGAGCTTGGCGGCGGGTCACGGAAACACGAATGACTTGACCAATGTCAGCTCTCCCGGCGCGCGCAACGGCACGCGGACCACTTCCTGGCGCTCGTTCGGCGAATTTTCGTTGGTGATGATGGCCACCTGCGCGACCGTCAGGATGCCGGTGTCCTGGCCAGCGCCGTAGTAGTTCACATAGACGTGGTAGTTCCCTTTCGGCGGTGCGGCGCTGGAAAAGATCTCCGGCCCGTAGCCGGTGGTGACGTCGATATCGAGCGCACCGCCGTTGGGCATCACGCGGCTGCCGTACCAGGAATGTCCGCCGTCCGGCGCGACCACGTGCAGGTCGACGTCGGTGCCGGGACTGTCCCACGACAGCACTACGCGCAGGCGCGACTGGGTCTTGCCGGCGTACGAGTCGAGGAACTGGCTGCGGCTGCGCGCCTTGCCGTCGGGCGAGCGCACCTCCACGCTGTTCGAGCCGCGCCCGAAAGCATACGGCCGCGCGAAGCTGCCGTCTTCCTGGACCGCCATCGGCATCGCCACGCCGTTGACGACCAGCGTGGCCGGCTTGTCCTTGGCCTTGCCGGCGATGCGGCCGCGGATTTCGGCCGTCGGGCTTTGCCCCGCCTGCACGCTGACCGACGCCGCCGGATAGTTCACGTCCTGCGTGTACGCTTCCTTGGCGCCCTTGGAATTACGCCAGCCGCTGTTGGGCGAGTCGATTTTTACCTGTGCCAGGGCGGCGGTGGACAGCAGCAGTGCGGGTATCAGCAATAGTTTCATGATCAGCTTCGTAGTATTCATTGACTCATTTCGAGGCGAGTATCGACAAGGCGCCGCGCCAGCTGTTCGACCAGCGCTTCATCCTGCCCGCGCGGGTGATTGCGCAGACCCAGATGCAGGAACTCGTGCGCCAGGGTGATGCGGTCTTCGCGGCTGGCCAGGCCACGCACATAAATCCGGTTGCGCGACTGCTCCGAATACGGTGTGCCGCGCGCCAGCTGGCACACCGCCGGCAGCGCAGACGGCTTTTCGTAGCCCGCTTCCTTGCGCAGTACGCGCTCCCACTGCGGTAGTTCGCGCGCCAGCCACGCTTCGGCACCGGCCAGGCGCACGCACTGCTGCGAGTCGCCGCCCGAGAGCGTGGTCAGGTCGGCGCGCGGATAGGCCGACGCCAGGATCTGGTCGAAACGCAGGCCCTGCCCCGCCTGCGCCACGGCCTGGCTCCACGCCATCGTGTCTTGCGAGGCCGTATCGGCGTGATAGCGCACGTTCACCCCGGACAGCACCAGCTGGTCGGTCCAGTTGGCGATGGCGCGCGCCTCCACGCTGGCCGGCTGCGGACTAACGCGCTGCGTCGCGCTACTGTCGGCAATGCGCTGGCAGCCCTCGGCCCACTGCGCGTTCTGTTGCAGGTAGGTGCGCGCCGCCACGGCCAGCGCCTTGGCCGCCTCCGGCGCGCCGGTGCCGCCCTCGCGGTCGATCACGCGCGCCACGTAATCGTTGACGCCGAAGCGCCCCGTCAGGCGCGTGCGGCCCTGCGCGTCGCGCGCCAGCAGCATGTCGTTCTGGCTGAAAAACGCCAGGCTGCGGCCGTTCTCGAAACGCACCTGGTAAGGTCCGTTCAACAGTCCCGGCACGGCGGCGGTCCGCCCGGCCGCCACGCTTTTGATCGGATAGCGCGCAAAATAGTCGATTACCACGCAGCCCGCATCGGCGCGCGGTGCCGCCGCCGGCAAGGTATTGGCCAGGCGCGGCGCCCATTTTTCCAGGATGCGGCTACTGGTGTCGGCGCCGCCGAACCAGAGCGGCGTGCCGTCGGCCAGCCAACCGGCCGCGCCGCCCAGCCGCTCGCCGCTGCGCTGCGGATGGTGCCACGAGTAGGTCTTCACGCGCAGGCGGCTGCCGAACCAGCTGGCCGTGTTGACGCCGCGCGCACCCAGCACCACGTGCAGCAGCGCCGACTCGGCCTCGGCCCGGCTGGCGGCCGGAATGGCTGCCAGCGCCACCATCAGGCTGCGCAGGCTGACCAGGCGTTCCGGTGCCAGTTGCGCGGGATCGGCGAGCCAGGCGTATTCTCCGGCAGGGGCGCGTCCCAGTACCTCGCTCCAGTATTGCTGCCACAGTCGGCGCGTGAGCATCAGCCGCGCCGGCGAAAAGAACAGGCCGCACGACTGCGCCAGCGCCAGGTCGCGCCCGATGCTTTTGCCGGCGGCGCAGCAATACACTTCCTCGTTCTTTTGACCGCCGCAGGTGTAGTCGGGCGTCGCTACCTTTTTGTCGATCGCGTACACATACACAAACAGCTTCCACAGGCTGCCCAGCGGAACCTGGCGCGCGCCGTCGAAGGCGGCACGGCGGCTCGCGCCATGCTCGTCCAGCTGGAGCGCGGTAAGCTGGCCGTCGCGCCACCACGCCACGTCGAGCGTGGCCGCCTGCACCAGCGGCGCCGACATCGCGAGCACCAGAGCCAGGCCGCGTGACAGCATTACTCGACCTGCAGCGTGCGCATGGTCTTGCCCTCGCCTTCCAGCGCCTTGTTTTCGGGCTGGTACATGCGGTAGTAGCGCGCCGGCGGCAGCACGTAACTGCCTTTTTGCGCAAAACGCAGCAGGTGGCGGACCTTGAGCGGTTCGGCCAGCGGTTCGACCGGCACCACATAGCCTTCGCGCCGCGACTCATGGCGCGCAGCTTCCAGCGCTGTCTTCTTTTCGCCGGCGAGGGTCATGCCCCAGGTGGTCGCTTCGACCGATGCCCCGGGCGGCAGCGCCACTTCCAGCAAACCGTAGCGGTATTTGGCGCCGGCGGCGGGGGTGAGCGTGATTTCATCCATGTACAGCGCGTCGGTGCGCAGGGCTTCGCCGTTCTTGACCGGCACCGGCGTGAAGTCCTTGTCTTTCTGCTCCATGCGCATCAGGCGCCGTTCGATCTTCACCGGCAGCGTATGCGTTTCGGCGACGCGGCTTTCGTACTGGATGATGGCGACGGTGTTGGCCGGCGGCGCTTCGGCCAGTTGCAGCTGGTTTGGTGCGCCCTTGGCCGGCTGCCAGCGGAACAGCGCCTGGCCGAGCGGGCTGGCGCTCTTTTGCCAGGTGCCGCTCAAGGCCACGCCGGCATCCTTCGCCGCCGGCGGGCCGCCCAGCTTCTTCTGCACCCATACCAAGGTCAGTGCACGGTCCAGGGTCGCCATGTCGGCGCTCACCGCGCCCAGCACCGCGTCGGCCTGGCTGGCCGGCAGTTGCCCGCCCAGCATCAGCAAAGCTTGCGCCAGCGGCGCCGGATTGGCGCGCAGCGTGGTCCAGGCGGCGCCGATCCGCTCCTGCAATTCGGGCGGCATGGCCACCCCGTCGTTGGTGGCGACGACCGACAGCAGCGCCAGCGTCAGCGCCTGCGAATTGCCGCTTTCCGCCGTCAACAGCATGCTGCTGGTCGGGGCCAGCGCGGCCGCCTTGGCGTCGAGCTTCGTCTTGGCCAGTTCGTCGGCCAGGCCGGAAGCGAGGGTCTTGACCGGCAAGCCCATTTCCTGCGCCAGCCACAGGGTCAGCGCGCGGTGCAGCACCGGCTCTTTCAGGCCTTCCTTGCCGTACATGGCCAGCAAGCCTTGCCAGTGCTCGGGCGGCATCTCGATGCGCAGCGCGCGCGCGGCATACCAGTCGGCGTAATAGGCGTACGCCGTCATCAGCGAGTTGCCGGCCGTGGCGTTGCCCCACCAGCCGAATTGGGCCTCGGGGCCGGCCATCGACACCAGCCGCAGGCGCTGCGCCTGCAAGGTGTTCAAAAGACGCAGCTGGACCGCGCCGGCTTCGGGGCCGAGGTTCTGCAATCCCAGCGCCAGCGGAATCAGGCGGCTCGACGTCTGCTCGACGCAGCCGTACGGGTACTCGATCAGGTCATCGGCGATGCGCGCGAAGTGGCTGGCCGCGCCGCTGGCGAACGAAACGCGGATATTGCGCGCGTCCGCCGGCAGGCTGAGCGGCACCGTGGCGCCGGTCAGCGGCACGCTCAGGGTACGCGGGCTGCTCCACGCGGCAGGCAGCGCCTGCACGTCGGTGTCGAGTGCGTCGACCACCTTGCCGCCCTGTTTGACTTCCAGCCGCATCGGGCCAGTGCTTGCCGCCAGCGGGAACTGGACGTAGTTCACACCGCGCCGGGCGGTGATTTTCTCGGTCTTGACGACGGTGCCGGCGGTGAGCGTCACTTCGATGGCCTGTTCGCTGGCGGTCTGGTTGAACACCGCTACGGACGCCTGCGGCGCGTCGCCGGTCCGCATCCAGTCCGGCGCGGTCCATTTGGCGAAGAAGCTCTTGTCCGAGCGCAGATAGGCGCTGCGCTGGCCGACGCGGCCCTGCGCATCCATCGCGCGGCCGGTGATGCGCCAGCGCGTCAGCGCGTCGGGCATGGTGAAGGTGACGCGCGCGCGCCCTTCCGCATCGGTCTTGAGCGCGGGCGCCCACAGGGCCGTATCGACGTTGTCGCGGCGCGGGCGTTCCAGCACTTTGACGCCACGCTCGTTATAGTTGTGGCGCGCGGGAGCGCCGGCGCTGCGGCCGGCCGCCAGGTCGTAGCTGATGAATGACAGGCTGGCCGTGGTGCGCACGTTGTTGCGGCGCGGGTGATAGAAGAAGTCACCGATGTCGGGTGCGATTTCCGGTTGCAGCACATAGATCATTTCATCGACCACGCCGAGCGTGACCAGCGTCGATACCGGCTTGCCGTCCATCTGCGCGGTAACGTCGATGGTGACCTTCTCGCCCGGTTGATAGACTTCCTTGTCGGTCTTGAACTGCAGCGCGATGCGCGGTTCGACGATCTGGATGCCGGCGTTCTGGAACACGAAGTCGCCCTTGCGCGTGTACGCCACCGAGAACGTGATGTTCGGGCCGTAGTCGTCCTTGACCGGAATGCGCACGCGCCACTGGTTCGGCGCCACGCGCACCGGCTTGATCCAGTCGGCGCCGGCGGTCAATAGACCGACCTGTTCGACCTTGTCGCGCTCCAGCGTCAGCAAGGCCTGCTCGACCGGGTCGGCAAAGGTGATCAGCGCTTCGGCGGTGTCGCCGGCGCGGTAGCGTTCATGGTCAAGCACGATCTCGATGCTGCCCGGCGTGGCGGCCAGGCCCTGGCCGCTGACCCAGTGGCTGGTACCGCCCACCAGGTTGTTCTGGGCGTCGCGCAGGCTCAGTTGATACGAGCCGGATGCGGGGAAGTTGACGTCCCAGGTCGGCTTGGCGGCGTCGAAGGTGCCTTCCGTCCTGGTCTGCTTTTCGAGCTTGATCATCTCCCAGCGTACCGGCTTGGCGCCGGCGCTGCCGTCCGCCGCCACGTCGAAGCGCACCGTCTCGCCAGGGCTTGAAAAGCGGCGCTGCGCCTTGAGCGTGTACTGGCTGGCGGAACGTTCGATCATCAGTTCGGTCGTGCTCCTGACGCGGTAGGCAGCGCCGTCCGAGGCCAGCACGGTGAGAATGTAGCGCGACGGGTCCTTGGCCTGCGGCAGCACGAAGTCGACATTGCCCTTGCCGTCGCTGACCAGTTCCTGGGTTTTCAGTTCGACCGGGAACGCGCCGCTGTAGCGCAATTCGCCTTCGACCATGGCGTTCTTCTGGGCGCGCAGGGTCAGCGACAGGCTGGCCTTGGCGACCGGCGTGCCGTCCGGGTAGCGCAGCTCGATGCGGCCCTTGACGTCCTCGCCGGTCTTGAAGTCGGCCTTGGCCGGAACCAGGTTGATCTCGAAGTGCGGCTTGACGTAGTCGGCCACGCGGAAGGCAGCGCCGTACTGAGTGTCGCGGTAAGTGAAACGCAGCTCGTAGCCGCCGGCACCGGCGTTGTCCGGCAGGCGGAAGTGGGTGTCGCTGCCGGTCTCGCCACTCAGTTGCAGCGCCTGCGTGAGCAGCGGCGTGCCGTTCGGATCAAACACCGTGAGCGACAGCGGCGCGCTGGCCGCTGCCTGCGACGCGCGCGCTCCCGTGAATTCGCGGCCGATGAATTTGACGTTCACTTCATCGCCCGGCCGGTACAGCGGGCGGTCGGTGACGGCGTACACCTTGGTGTTGTAGATTTCGCTGTCGTAGTAAAAATTCTCGGACACGAACACGCCGCCGCTGCGGTCTTCGCCAATCACATACGTGTGTTCGGGACTGCCGCGATCGAGCGAGACGACGCCGTTGGCGCCCGTGCGGCCCGATTGCAGCACGCCACTGCCGTCGGTCCAGGTGACGTCGACGTCGGCGACCGCCGCGCCGTTATCGCGGCGCGCGGCCCACACCAGCATCTGGCTGGCCGACACCTTGGTGATCGCCATCGTATCGGACACGAACACCAGCGTGGTGGCGCGGTGCTCGCCGATGATCGCCTCGACCAGGTACAGGCCGGGCTTGCGCTGGCCGATCGGGATCATCACGTTGCCGGCGCTGCTGGCGGTGAATTCGCTGCTCGAACCTTCCATCTTCAAGCCGGCCGGCGGCGTGATGATCTGCGCCTTCCAGACCGGATAGCGGAAGCGGTCGACCAGGTCGTAGCCCTTGAGCGGCTCGTACTGCGGCTGCTGGCGGAACGCCACCGGGCGCGTGATCGCGTCGCTGGTGGCCAGCTTGGGCTGGGCGCTGGTGACGGCGGTGCGCGCGTCGTTCGAGAACAGCTTGCGCCAGGCCATGCGCGACTGCTTCCACCAGCGGTCCCACAGCATGGTCAGGGTATTGAGCAAGCCCTCGCCCTTGTAGTTGCCATTGACCTGCACGCGGTGCAGGTTGCGCTGCTTTTTCAGGAATTCGAGCGGTTCGGGCACGCGGTACACCAGCACGTCGACGCCGCCGTACTGCTCCAGGTTCGAGCGTGCATAGTCGCGTCCCGGCACTTCCAGGCGCACCTTGGCCACGTCGCCGCTGCCATAGGCCGCATCGGACAACAGGAAAAAGGGTTCGCCCTTGAAGGTGCTGTAATTGCTCCCCCCTGGCGCGGCGCTGGCGCCGGCCGGCTTGGCTGCGGTATCGGCCGCTTCGGCTTCCTGGGCTGGCGCGAGCGCGGGCATCAGGCCGCACACCAGCACCAGCAGCGCCAGGGCGCGTGTGATTGGATTGTTCATGTTAAAAACGCCAGCCGGAACATGCCGGCAAAGTTGGGATTGTCGACCGCTGGTTGCCACCGCGTGTCCTTCCAGGTTTTGAGTTGTGGGACATCAACGGTACGCAGTCCGTTGTCGTTCGGTGTGACGGTGCCGGTGTGGTAGGCGATGCGCGCTCCCATCCACACCATCAGGTGGTGCTCGTCGCCCTGGTCGAAGAACAGCAGGTCGCCGGGCTGCGCCTGATTCAGGTCGCGTCCGATGAAGCGGCTGTTGTTTTGAACCAGGCCGATGGCCGAGACGTAATGCCCGACCGTGCCGCCGGTCTGCACCCAGCGGTTGCGCAAGGCTTGCTGGGCCGGAGTAAGTTCGAGTTCGGGCGGCAGCTGGCCATCGCTGCCGATGCCGTTGGCGCGCATCCATTTGGCGTCGTGCACGGTCAGCGCTTCGTTCACGGCGAAGCGCACCAGGCCCGCACAGTCGCGGTGCTGCCAGCGCGGCGACGGGCCCTGCTCCATCTGGGCGTTCACGATGCGCAGCATCCAGGCCTGGAAGGCGCGGCTCTGCGCCTTCGACAGTCGCGCCGGCATATCGGGCGCCGGCGCGCCGGTGAGCGCGCGCCCCCAGGGCAGTACGGCGCTGCCGGCGGCAAGGGCAAGCAGGTGGCGGCGAGTCGGCGACATCACTTCTCCAGCGCCTGCCATTCGACCGGTTGCCAGCCCATGCCGCTGGCGGGCAGCGACTTGAGCACCAGCCGGTACGGCGGATATTTCTTGAGCGCGTTCAGGCGCGGCACCAGGTGCGCGTCGGCGGCGGCGCGCAGTACCGGCTCGCGCGCGGACGGCAGCGCATCGAAGGCTTCCTTGCGGATCAATTCCGCCAGCGACGCGGGCGCGATCAGGCCCACCGTGCGCGATGGGTCGTTCAGGCGGTCGGCAATCGCCGGGGCCTGCTTGCGGCTGACCGCCAGCGCCTGCTCTACCAGCTTGCGGTCGGGTGAAAACAGCACGGTCTGGCCGCTGACCGCCAGCGTCGGATGCTGCGCGCCGATACCGGTGGCGACTTCGCGCTGCCACAGGGTGGCGCCATTCGGGCCGGCCGGCTTCTCCACCGCGCCGCTTTTCTTGTTGCCGATGGCAGCCTTGAACAGCGCGCCGTAGGGTTCATCGCTGCCGCCAGGCTTGCGGGTCGCTACCACCAGCGGCGTGTACAGGCGCGAGCTGCCATACCAGCAGACCGCGGCCGGGCCGCTCAGTTGTTCGGTCAGCGCGGAAGCGTCGACGTCACCCAGCACCGGCTTCATTTCTGCCCAGTTGGCGGGCAAGGCGAAGCAGGCGGCCGGATTGTGCGGCAGGACCGGCCACAGGGCGCTGTTGTCGTAGCCGCCGGCGGCCAGCTTGCCGGCGTCGACCAGCGCGCGCGTCTGCCACTGGCCTTTGCTGAAATCGAAGCGCAGCGCGTCCAGCGCGCCGAAGAAGGGCTGATAGCCGAACGCCAGCACGTCGGCCTTGACCGCCACGCTGTGGCCATCGGTAGGCTGGGCGTCGAGATGGAACTGCTGGCGGAATACTTGCTGCTTTTTCGGATCGGCAGCCAGCAGGCCGGCCACCGTCGTTTCGGCCTTGCCGTCAGCCTTGCCGTCGGCGCCGAATACCATGCCCGGATCGGACAGGATCACCATGCGCGTGCCGCGCGCGGCAATCAGCAAGGTGCGTTTATGGGCATAGTTGAGCGCATATACCGGCACCTTGTCGCCGTCGACCCGGATCTCGCCGGCCAGCTTCATCTGCGTGTCCTTGAGCGCGACCTTGCCGGCCTGTTCGAGCATGCGCGTCATGCTGTTGCGCGAGACGGCGATGGCGAAGTATTTGAGCGAACCGTCTTCCTCGCGCCACAGGGCCACGTCGGCCGGCTCGTCGAGCACCATGCGGATCATCTGGTCGCCCCAGCCCAGTTCATGTTCGTAGGCGATGCGGCGTAAAGTGCCTTGCAGGCCCAGCTTGTCGCCGTTCTGCTCATAATAAAACACGAAGTCTTCGCGCAGCACGTCGCGCGCCAGCGGGATGGCGAGCAGGTCGCGCGGCAGCGACGACAGGCTCCTGGTTACGATCAGCGCATCGGGCTGCGACAGGTCCAGGTTCAGGGAGTGGCCATGGTGCAGGCGCTTCCAGCCAAACATGGCGTAACCGGCCACGGCGGCCACGCACACGGCGAGGCCGGCGGCGATGATACCCAACTTTTTCTTGTTCATAGTGTGTCGATGGTGACTGGCGACAGTCGGAATGATGTTTTTCGCATAATAGCGAAGAGTATCATTTTCATGTCATGAAAGAAAGGAAACATTCCGGAAGGCGATGGGATACCACCGCGCCGTGCGTTTTCGGCGACAAGGCGTGAGTCAATGCACCCGGGTGCGCGCCAGCACCTTGAGCCTGCGCGGGCCGTCCAGCGTGGCAACGATCATCTCGCCCGGGTTGAGCGAGACGCCCGTCAGCGCGTGGATGTTGACCGCGTGGGTGACCAGCACCACGTTGCCGCGCGCGGCGGAGCGCGGATGGCGCGCGAGCCAGGCGATGGTCGCATTGCTCGTGTCGGCCGTGGCCGGCGCGCGCTCGTCGAAGACAGAGTCGAGCATGGCGGCCGGCGCCGCCTTGCCGAACGCCAGCCGCGCCGTGTCCACGCAGCGGCACCAGTGGCTCGTCAGCACCTCGCCTACCCGGATCGCATGGCGCCGGAACCGGGCGCCGATGCGAACGGCATCGGCACGCCCGATCACCGACAGATTGCGCTGGGTGGCGCAATCGGCCAGCTGGAAACCGGGCGGGTCGACGACGCCGGGATCGGTCTGGGCGTGGCGCATCAGCACGACCTGCCCTCCCCCTTTCAGCAGGTCCCAGAAGGCGTCGTCGCCGGCGGCGCGGGCGGGAGCGATGGCCAGGCAGGCCAGGAGCATGAGCAGGTGTTTGATCATCGGGTTTTTCCGGTCGGGCGCCGCCAGTGGGCAGGGCGCGGTGTTGGGCCACTAGCAGAGCTGAGTGTACCGCCACGGCCACATGGCTGCTAGCGTGAACCATGCGCCACCGGGGCGCATTTTCCAGGGAGTTTCAATGTACATCCTTCCAGCCTTGCGTGTGCGCACCTTGTTGCCGCTAATCTTCTGCACGACCTTGGTCCTGCCCGCTGCCGCCGACCCGCTCGTCACCAAGCCGGAGGCCGAGGCGATGGTGAAGAAGACCCTTGCCTACCTCAAGACCAACGGCAGGGAAAAAACCTACGCCGAGATCAACCGCAAGGATGGTCCCTTCACCGACCGCGACCTCTACATCACCGTGTACGGCACCGACGGCGTGGTGCGCGCGCACGGCGCCAATCTCAGAATGCTTAACCGAAATCTCATGGAGATCAAGGATGTCGAGGGCAAGGAATTCGTGCGCGAACGCATCGAGTTGGCCAAGAAAAATGCGCCGTTCTGGCAAGAGTACAAGTTCACCAATCCGCTGAGCAAAAAGACCGAACCCAAGGCGATGTATTGCCAACCGTACGAAGATCTGGTGGTGTGCGGCGGGGTGTATATCAAGTAGCGGCACCAAGGCGGACGCGGCAAAAATCTCCTGGCGCGATATCGCCGCCGTCAACCACATGGTCTGCGACCGGACAAAGTTCCGCAGCTCCAGCGGCCTACTCTAAAAGCGCGCACTGGCGGTCTGGCTGATCGTTTGATCGCTGGAAACGTGTGCGCGCGGTAGCCGTCAAGCGGCATTCACACCTGGACCTTTTAAGGGGCAACACCATGAATTCCACAGTCAACCATTTTGCACGCACGCTGGCCGTGTGTGGAGCGCTCATCTGCGCGTTCGGCACGGCCGAGGCCAATACCTATCCTCAGCCTCAGCCTCAGCATAAACCTCAGTTCTCGGGGAAGGTCACCTCGTCGATCGATCCGAAAACCGGCGACGTGAAAGTCTGCTTCAAGGAAATCAACCTGAAAAACAAAGCCGTCACCTACACCGCCAAGGCATCGGTGGTGGCATCGTACGCCTGCCGCAATCACGGCGGCAACTGCCCTCCGGGCAAGGATACGGTCGTCAAGCAAACCGTTGCCACGTCGGCCACGTACTCGCCCGACAAGCACGGTACGGTGTCCGCATGCATCACGCTCAAAGTGCCAAAACCGGCCAAAAACCCATGCCCGGACTCGATGTCACTGGTGCTGGAAAGCGTGAGCTGGACTAACATCACCATCAGTGATGTGACCAATGGAATCGGTCCTGTTGCGGCTTATCCGTCGAAGCAGTCGGTCAACTATGGCTCCTGCCCGGCCCCCAAATAAGCCAAGGAGGTAGCAACGCGTCCGCTGCAGGCGACGGGAAGCACGCTTCCCCGACCGTGCGGCGGACGCTCCGGCGCACCACGCCGCATTCACATCGGCGCTCGCGGGGACGCATCACTTACAATGGCCGATGCATGCAGCCCGCATGCCAACTTCCCGGAGCGCCCTATTCAATCGACAAAACTCAGCCGCGACGCGTTCGCCGTCGCCCTGCGGCATGGCCGTGGCACTGCGGTGATGCATGTACAAGAGCATGGCCTGGACGGCGTGGAAGACCTGGTGCTGGCCGCCTGTCTTGAAAACCAGACCTACGACAGGCAGTGCGAGGGCAGCCGCGCCGTCTGGATATACAGCCTGTTCAAGGGGACGCCAGCACATCCCCGCTTCGCTGCGGCGATCCTCGCGGCAATGATATCCAGTACCGATGACTACGATGGCGATCAACAACGCGAGCTGGCCAGCCTGATGGGACGCGATGGCGACCTTGAGGCAGCCGCTGCCCTGCGCGCGTTCGTGTGGGGGCAGGCGTTCTCGGCCGACCGCGTGCTCGGCGCCAGGCCCATCAGAAACCTCGACGGGCTTCCCGCCATCGTCGAGATCGCACGACGCCTGGGCAAAGTCCTCCAGCAAGATCCCGAGGCGTGGGTCGATCCCCTGGATTACCTGGTTGATGATCCATTCCCGTTCGACGAGGTTTTTGCCGAACTCAAGCGGGTCGCGGCCTGCGATGAGGCGGTTGCCGCCTATGTTGCCAAGGAGGAAGCGGAAAGGATCGCCAGCAGCAATCGACCTGACTGGTCGAAGGAAGACCCGGCCGCAAGCGCAAGGCGGCGCGGCGACGCGTTCATGCAAGACAATCCGCTCGACACGATCCTGGCCGCCGCTACAAGCAAGTCGGGCGGACGAGGACGATTCATGCAGTTTGGCCGCTGGGCAAGCGAAGATGACCTGAACCGCATCCTCGACCGTCTGCGCATCGAGAGCGAGCCGGAAGCGTGCGAAAAATTGTTATGGGCGTTCAGACGAAGGCAACTGCCGCGCCTGGACGAATGCGTCTGGGCACTGGCCTGCCACAGTGCGGCCGATGTACGCAACGCGGCAGCCGTGGCACTGTCCCACACAAGCGACCCGCGCGTACGCGAACTGGCGCTTGAACGCGTCGGCGCCCCGGGCTTTTCGAGCGACTACGCCGAAGAACTCGACCTATTCAAGAACAATTATCAGCCCGGTGACGAAACGCTGATCCTGGCCGCGCTGGAACGGCAGACGGTCGATGGAGACGAGGCGCACTATCTCGGGACCTGCGCCATTGACATCTGCAACAGTGCCGATTCACCCGCACTGGCCGGCGTTGCCGAATGGGTCTACCGCACCAACCCGTGCGCCATTTGCCGCCGGCGTGCAGTCGAAAAACTACAGGAATGGCACCGCCTGCCGCCGCACATTGCCGCCGAGTGCCGCTTCGACGCGCTGGAAGACCTGCGCAAACTCGTGCACGAACAGCCCTGACCGATGCCGGTCAGCGCAGTTCCGCGTCGCGCAGCTGTTGCTGCGAAAGGTGAGCAAGCCAGGCGCCGGCGGCCGCCAGTCCGATGCCGCTGATGACGAGCATGGACGCGTCGCCGAACGTCCACCAGCCGCGCAGCGACATCACGAATCCTCCCACGGCAACGATGAAAAAAACCCGGCCACCTCCACCCTCCCGCAGCAGCCGCAGCAGCCGCAGGGTACCGATATACAGGCACAGGCCTGCCGCCGTACTCGCAAACAGATTGATGCTCGATACCGCACCGGTAGACGCCAGCGCCACGTAGTCGCTGCCGTACATGATCGCCGCCAGCAGGTGCGCCGCAACCAGCAGTCCCAGCGCATACCCACACTGGCGCATGCGCGAGGAAACGCGGCGGGCCGGCATCGATGCTGGCGGTGTGTAGGGATTCTCTGGAGTCGTCATACTCGCTCATTCATGGTGGCAGGCCGGCCCGATCAATCCCTGAAACGGCACATTTAAAACTTGGCAATGCGGTCCTGTTCCGACAATAATCGACCATCAAGTATTCAAACATGGCGACCCAATGCTATTCGATCATATCATTGACCGCAGGCGGACAGGCATGCTGCTGGTCGGTCTGCTGACCGGCTGTGGCGCCATCGATCCATCGCTGCGCCTTCAGCAAGCCGACGCACTGGCGCGCGCGGCAGGCTGGGAACGCAGCACGCTCCCGGCAGGCGCTTTTGCCCTCGCCAGCTGGAGCCCGGCGCCGCAGCGCGCAGCGACGCTGACGGTGTACGTGGAGGGCGACGGCCTGGCGTGGCTGGGCGCGAGCACCGTCTCGCCCGATCCGACGCCGCTGCAGCCGGTGGCCCTGCACCTGGCGCTGCGCCATCCCGGCGGCGCGGTGGCGTATCTGGCGCGGCCATGCCAGTTCCAGGCGGGCGCCCTGCCCGCCGCATGCCGCAGCGCGGTGTGGACCGATGCGCGCTACAGCCCACAAGTCATCGACAGCATGAACGCCGCGCTCGACCAGCTGATGCAGCGGGCCGGCGCACAGCGCCTGGTCCTGGTGGGGTATTCCGGTGGCGGCGCCGTGGCCGCGCTGCTGGCCGCGCGGCGTGCCGACGTGGCCCTGCTGCTGACAGTGGCCGCCAACCTGGACACGGCCGCCTGGGCGCGCATCCAGCACCTGTCGCCGCTGGCCGCCTCGCTCAATCCGGCCGACTACGCCGCGCAACTGGCGCGCGTGCCGCAGCAGCACTGGGTAGGCGCCGATGACGACATCGTACCGCCCGCCGTGCTGGCGTCGTACGCGGCACGCTTTCCGGCCGGCGCCAGGCCGCGCGTGACGGTGGTTCCCGGTTTCGGCCACGCATGCTGCTGGCAGGACGGCTGGGCGGTCATGGCGGCGCCGCTGCTGCCATCCGGCGAATGAAGCTTGTCCTCACGCCGCTTTTTGCATCGCCAGCAAATAGCCGACGCCGAGAAAACCATGCAGGCGAAAGCGCTGCGTCAGCGGGTTGTAGCCCAGGCCGCGCTGGTCCGTCTGCACGAGGCCAGCGTCGCGCGCCATGCCGGCCAGTTCCGCCGGCTTGATCAGGCGCCTGTACTGGTGCGTGCCAACCGGCAGAATACGCAGCACGTATTCCACCCCCACGATCGCCAGCAGATAACTGAGCGGGTTGCGGTTGATCGTCGAAAAAAACACCCAGCCGCCCGGCTTGACCAGTGCCGCGCAAGCGTCGATCACGGCCGACGGCTGCGGCACGTGTTCCAGCATCTCCATGCAGGTGACGACGTCGTACTGCCCTGCGTGACCGGTCGCCCAGGCCTCGGCGCTGCTGTAGGCATAGCGCACATCGACCGCCTGGCCCTGCGCGTGCCAGCGCGCGATCTGCAAGGGCTTGTCCGCCAGGTCGATGCCGGTGACCTTGGCGCCATGGCGCGCCATCGATTCGGCCAGGATGCCGCCGCCGCAGCCGACGTCGAGCACCTGCTTGCCCGCCAGGCGGCACAGGGAATCGATCCATGCCAGCCGGTGCGGATTGATGCGGTGCAGCGGCTTGAACTCGGACTGTTCGTCCCACCAGCGCGCGGCCAGCTTGTTGAAGCGCGCCAGTTCGGCCGGGTCGGCGTTCGGATGAAGCTCGGAAGTTGGTATGTACATGATCGTGATCCGTCAAGTAAGTAGAAAGGGATTACCAGTGCCCGCGCCGGCGGTTCCAGCGGTACAGCAGGCGCGCGAGCAGCTTGTACAGCGGGCCTGCCAGCCAGTGCATGGACCGCACCAGAGGCGCCAGCCAGCGCTGCCCGGGCGTGGCGGCCCACAGCGCGGCAAAGGCCCGGTCGCCGGAGAGCATGCGCCCGCTGGCGTCGCGCACATGGAGGCGCTCGTGCAACTGCTCGATATCGATGCCCAGCTGCGCCGCCAGTTCGGGTTCGGCGTGCACATCGCGCCATTCGATGACGCAGCCGCGCATGCGTTCGCGCTGGCCGCGCACGCCGGCATCGCACACCGGGCAGGCGCTGTTGTAGTAGACGACAGCCGGCTCGGATGCCGGCGGCTCGGGAGCTTGCATGGTGATCTCGCAATCGCAAAGTTGGTCGGTGCCGCGATTATGCACCACATTTAGCTAACTAGCTAATTATCTAA
Organism: Massilia frigida; assembly: GCF_011682175.1. Classification (GTDB taxonomy): domain Bacteria; phylum Pseudomonadota; class Gammaproteobacteria; order Burkholderiales; family Burkholderiaceae_D; genus Telluria_A; species Telluria_A frigida. The sequence continues at coordinate 53,413 of NZ_WHJG01000008.1, read as the reverse complement.
TTAGGAAAGCGTGGTGTATCATGGCGCTTCATCCTCCAGCAAGCGAGCAGCACATCATGGATCAAATCTTCGCCGCCCTGGCCTCCACGCCGCGCCGCAAAATCCTGGCCTATCTCTCCGAAACGGAGCTGTCGGCGGGCGACATCGCATCGCGCTTCGAGATGACCAAGCCGTCCCTGTCGAAGCACCTGCGCATCCTCGAAACGGCGGGCCTGATCGCCAGCGACAAGCGCGGACAATTCGTGTTCTACCGCCTGCAGGGCGACAACCTGGCCAATACCCTGGCCTCGTTCATGCAGGCGGTCTGCCCGGTCTCGCAAGAGCTGAAGCAGGAGAGCCGCGCGCTGGCGCGCAAGAAGGCGCCCAAGGCATGAACTGCGCCGCCATGCGCGGCTTTGCGATTTACGGCGTTGCCATTACAATCACAGCACACCCGGACTGGTCCGGCATTTGCCAAGTGGATCTCAATGAGCGACGAACTGGTACGAGGAACGACAAGCCTGTGTTCGACCTGCAAACGCAGCATCGACGCCACCATCTGGCGCAGCGAGGGGCGCATCGTCATGCGCAAGCGCTGCCCGCAGCACGGCTCCGAAGAAGTCATCGTCTCGTCCAACGCGGCCTGGTACGACGCCATGATGGACGAACCGCCCGTGCTCACCCCGCCCGCTGGCGCGGCGCCGGCCAGCCAGGGCTGCCCGTTCGACTGCGGCCCCTGCACCAGCCACGAACAACAGGTGCTGCTGCCGATCGTGCCGATTACCTCGGCCTGCAACCTCGATTGCCCGATCTGCTACACGCATAACCGCAACGAAGGCGCGTTTCACATGTCGCAGGACCAGTTGCGCGCCATCCTGGGGCACATGCGGCGCGCCGACCCGAGCAACCGCATGATCAACCTGACCGGTGGCGAACCGACCCAGCACCCGGACTTTGAACGGCTGGTGGAACTGTGCCACGCCGAAGGCATCAACCGCATCACCATCTCGACCCACGGCCTGCGCTTTCTCAAGGATGAATGGCTGCTCGAACGCCTGGCTGCGCTGGACGCGCGCATCGTGCTGTCGTTCGACTCGTTCACGCCGGGGACCAATATCGACATGTTGGGCGGGAATTTCTACCAGGCGAAGATGCGGGTGCTGGCCCTGCTCGAAAAATACAAGGTCGACACCACCCTGCTGCCGGTGCTCGCGCGCGGCAGCAACGACCATGAAGTGGGCGCCTTCGTGAAGCTCGCGCTGGAAAAGGACTTCATCCGCAGCGTCGAACTGCACACGATGACCTTCACCGGCCAGGGAGGATCGCGCTTCGACCGGCGCGGGCGCTACACCACCTACGACGTGCTGGCCGACCTTGAACAGCAGACCGATGGCGCGCTGCGCATCAGCGACTTCGTGCCCTCGCCGTCGAGCCATCCGATGTGCTACCTGATCACCTATATGCTGCGCCTGGACGACGGGCGCTGGCTACCCTTCACCCGCTTCATGGAGCGCGCCGACCTGCGCGCGCTGCTGACCGGCACACTGTACCTGGAACCGACGCCGCAGGTGGAACTGCGGCTGCAAGACGTGATCACGCGCCTGTGGGCCGGCGAGATCGATTGCCCCGACAGCGACCTGGTGCTGGCCACGCTCAAAGGTCTGCTGGCGCGCATGTTCGGCCCCGGCCTGTCGACCGAACAGCGCATGCGCATCGGCGAGCAAAGCTCCAAGGCGATCTACGTCCATTCGCACATGGACGAAGAAACCTTCGACACCGACCGCATTCGCCAGTGCTGCGTGGGCATCCGCGAACCGGACGGGCGCAACGTCCCCTCGTGCGCCTACAACATCCTGTACCGCGACCGCGACACCCGCTTTTCCGTGGCTCCGGGCGCGCCGGTCGCCACCCTGGGCAGCGGCAGGCTGACCGTGCCATGAGCGACGAACACGACATCCTGCGCGCGCTCGACCTGCCGCAGGAAGCCATTCCCCGCTTCCTCGCGCACGCCGCGCAGTTCTGCATCGATCATGGCGGCCAGCGCCACTACGGCGAACTGCTTGCCCTGCTGGCACGCTACCAGGCCGCGGCGGCAGAGGAGCGATGAGATACAACGGTCTGCAACTGGTGATCAGCCTTGCCGTGCGCAAGCTGGACGACCCGATATTTAACCGCTTCCGCGATGCGCTGGTGCTGGGTGCGATCCGTGAAGACGTGGTCTACCTGCCGCGCCGCCAAAAGATCTGGGAACACTGGTCATTGAGCCACTTCTCCGGGCGCTATCTCGGTGGCGGTTTTATCCCGTTCGTGACAGCCAGCGCGCCGGCAAAGGCGCAGGCCTGCTTCGACCGCGCCGTGGCGGCATGGCGCAACGGCCAGCACGCGCGCGCCTTCGTGCAGCTGGGGATGGCCTCGCATTTGGTGATCGACATGGCCTGCCCGGTCCACGCCAGCCGCGTGGCGCACCTGACCGACGGCTACGAGTGGTACGTCGAGGCCAACGGCCCACACCTGGCGGCGCTGCCGTTCGACGTCCCAAGCCAGTACGGCAGCGCGCGCGACGCCGCCGCCGGCCTGGCCGCATTCACGCGCCGCTTCACGCCGGACCGCACCAACCATCACTGGGGCCGCCTGCTCAAGCGCGTGGGCCTGCGCCGCTCGCTGACGCGCACCGAGTTCGCGGCCCAGGCGGAACAGATCATCCCCACCGCCGCCGGCCACCTGGCGGCGGTATATATGCAGTTCATTGAAGCGACCCGTCCCTCTTGAAAAAAATCCTGTTCACCCTCCTGTTCGCGCTGACCATCTACCTGACCGCGCGTTTCTTCTCGCATGCCAGCGGCGCCAGCCTGGCCGGCGTGCTGGCCCTGATCTTCACCATTCCCCTGCCCCTCTGGCTGGGCCTCGCGGCGCTGACCTGCCTGTTTTACATGCTGGACTGGATACGCCTGCGCAGCATGCTCGCAGTGCTCGGCCATCCGCTGCGTTTCGCGCAGGGCCTGAAGCTGACGTGCGTCAGCTACTTCGTCACCAGCCTCACGCCCAGCGCCGAACTGCATACGCCGGCCATGATGTTCATGCTTACCCGCCAGGGCGTGCCGATGCCGCAGGCGCTGGCGGCGTCAGTCAGCAAAAGCATTTACATGACCTTGTGGATCTGCCTGGTGTCGTGCGCCACCCTGACCTTCGGCCACGCCATTGCGCTACCGGCCGCCTTGCAGGTGGGCTTGCCGCTGCTGACCGCGCCGCTGCTGGGCATTGCCCTGCTGCTCGCACTGATGGCGTTCTTTCCCGGACCGGTGATGCGCTGGACCGGACGGCGCGCCAGCACGATGAAGGACGGCAGCCTGTGGCAGAAAATCCTGCTCGGTATCGGCCAGAGCGCGCACGCGATTTCCGCCATCGGCAAGTCGACCGACGTGCAGCATCTGGTGTGCCACCTTGCGTCAGTCGTTTTCCTGCTCACCTACGTGACTATCGGCTGGCTGCTGGCCACCCATTTCGGCTTCAGTCTGAACTGGCTGCAAGCGCTGACGATCTTTTCGACCAGCCTGATGGTCGCCTACCTGGCGCCGGTACCGGGCGCAATCGGCGTGGCCGAAGTGGCAACCAGCTACATGCTCGATCCGGCCTTGACACCCCAGGGCATGGCGGTGAGCGTGACCTTGCGGGTCCTGTGCTGGTATCTGGTGGCCGTGCCCGGCGCGGCGGTGCTGGCGCGCGAATTCCACCGTGCCGGCGCATGGAAGCTGCCCAAGGTGTTCAGCTAGCCGTTTTCGCCAGGTAGCGATTCCACAGCCAGCGCGCCGCGACCAGTTGCGCGAGCATCAGCGCCAGGTTCAGCGCCCGCACCGGCCAGCCCCACGGGATGAACGTTACCAACGGGTCCCACGGGCGGAAAGCGAGATTGACATTCAGGCTCTCGGGCGTGAATGCCTGGCTGAACGCGATCAGCAACTGGTAAGTCGCCAGCGCGACCCATGGAATCGCGGCCGGCACGCGCTTGCCCCACCACGCCATCGCACCGAGCGCCGGCGCGCACACATGCAGCATGAACGAGGCGACCGATGTGTGGCCGCTGGTCGCCACATGCAGCACGTAGGCCGGCAAGGCGATGGCCGCCTGGCACAGGAAACCGGTGACGATCAGCGGCGCGACATTGGCGACCAGGCCGAGCGCCAGCATCGCGCTGGTGACGTGGCACATCCACAGCAGTTCGGGCGCGAGGCCGTCCTGCGTCTTCTGCACCGCCAGGGTCGCCAGCAACAGCAGCAAGAAGACGCCGCCGGCACGGTTCATCCCAGCCCGCCCGTGAGCGGAAACTGGGCGCCGTTCAGATAGGTGTTTTCGAGCGCGAGCCAGCGCAGGCCGCGCGCGGCCTCGATGCAGGTGCCGGTGCGGCCCAGCGCCGAGTAGCGCCGGTACGATTCGCGCAGCTTGGGGTCGAGCGCCGCCGCGATGCCGCCATCGAGCACGCCCACCACCGCGAGATTGACCAGGATGCCCTTGGGACCGAGTTCCTTGGCCAGCGCCATGGTCAGGCCCCACAGGGCCGCCTGGCTGGCCGCGTAATGCGCGGGCGCGGGCACCGGCTGCAAGCCGTCGAGGGCGGCCACCAGCACCAGGGCGCCACGCAGGCCGCGCTGTTCCATCTGCTGGGCGCACAGCAGCGCGGCGCGCCCGTGCACGGCATGCACCGCGTCCCAGGCAGCCACTGTCACGGCGCCGACCAGCGCAATCGGCGCCACGCCGGCGCAGTGGACCACCACGTCGGGCAGGCGGGCGTCGCGCGCGAGCGCATCGAACAGCGCTTCAATCGCGTCGGCCTGCACGAAATCGGCGGCGTAGGCCTGGAAACCGAGTTCCTCGCCAATGGCGGCGGCAGCCTGCGCGCCGTGACAGTAAGTAAACACCACGTCGGCGCCGCTGCGCTTTAGTTCGCGCAGCAGGGCCGAACCCAGGGCGCCGCTGCCGCCCAGTACAAGTACGCGTTTCATTGAAGGTCCCACAGGAAGTCGAGCGCGTCGCGCAGCGCATGCACGCACGCCAGCAGCTCATCGTCGGATATCGCAAAAGATGGCTGCACGCGCAGTACCTGCCACGCGTGGCCGCAGATCTGCGTAATGTAGCCGGCCTTGTACAGCCGGTGCACCAGCAGCATGCCGATGGCCGGCTGCGAGGCCAGTTCGGGCACGCCAAGGTAGTCGAACTGGTAGCACGGATGATCGGGGGCGTCGAGCTCGATGCCCAGCATCAGGCCTTCGCCACGGATCGCCTTGACCAATGGCGACGGCGCCACCCATTCGTCGAGCGCGTCGCGCAGCAGGCGACCCTTGCGCCGCACCTCGGCCAGCATCGCGTCGTCCAGCAGGTCGAGCGCCGCCAGCCCCGCCACGCAGGCCAGCGCATTGCCGCTGAAGGTGGATGCGTGCGCCTCGGCGAGCGCGAACTTGCCGTACACGCCGTCGAAAATCGCACGGCGCGTGAGCATCACCGACAGGGGCATCAGGCCGCCGCCCAGCGCCTTGCCGAGCGTGACCACGTCGGGCCGGCGCGGCCAGTCCTCGCTCGACAAAAACCGGCCGGTGCGTCCAAGCCCGGTCTGGATTTCGTCGGCCACCAGCAGCACGCCGCGCTCGCCCGTGCCGTGGCACAAGCGGGCCAGCCAAGCCGCATCGGGCAGGCGCACGCCCGCTTCGACCTGGATCGGTTCGAGCACGATGGCGGCCAGCGACGGATCGGCCAGGGCTTTTTCCAGCGCGTCCATGTCGCCGAACGGCAGCGCATCGATCATCGGCAGGTGTGGCCCGAAGATGTCGCGGTACGGGCCCGCCTGCATCATCGCCACGCTGCCGAAAGTGCAGCCGTGGTAGGCGCCCTGGATGCAGGCGATGCGCGGCCTGCCGGTGGCGCCGCGCACCAGCTTGAGCGCCGCTTCCACCGCCTCTGTGCCGCCGCTGGCGAAAAACGCCGCATCGTATCCGGTTTGCTGATGCAGGCGGCTGGCCAGCAATCCCGCATACGGGCTGATACCTGACGGGTAGAACGAGGGCGCGCTGCCGTTCAGGAACGCCATCAACGCCGCCTCGATGGCCGGCGGACGATGCCCGAAGGCTTGCGTACCCCAACCGGCCAGCAGGTCGGTGTAGTGCTTGCCGTCGGCATCGATCAGGCGCCCCTGCTCCACCCGTTCGAGCAGGTAAGGCTCGCTGCTCAATGTCGCGCGCATCGAGACGAGCGGATTGACGAAGGCGCGGAAATCATCGTAGCCCCGATGCAGCAGCGCGTCCATCACAATCCTCCATCGAAGGTCAGGCGCGCGCCGCTCATGAAGCTGTTCTCGTCCGACACCAGCCAGGTGACAAAGGCGGCGGTTTCTTCGAGCGTGGCGGTACGCCCCAGCGGGCAGTGCGTGGTGTAGTCGTCCAGCCGGTACTGGGGCGCCTGCTGGCCCATGCCCGCTTCAAGCAGGCCGGCCGACAGGTCATTGACAGCGATCCCGTAGCGCCCTACTTCCTTGGCCAGCGCACGGGTAAAGCCTTGCAGCCCGGCCTTGGCCGCCGCGTAATGCACGGGCGACTCGACGATCCGCTCGCCGGCAATCGACCCGATATTGAGGATGTGCCCCTTCTTTGCCCTCAGCATCGGCCGCAGCGCGGCGCGCGAGAAGATGTACGCACCTTTGAGGCAGGTATCGAGCACCAGGTCCCAGTCATCCTCTTCCAGCAAGGCGATCGGCAGCACCTGCATCACGCCGGCGTTGTTGACGAGGATGTCCAGCCCTTCCCATTCAGCGACGATAGCATTGACGGTACTCCTGGCATGCGCCGCATCGGTGACCGATCCCTTGAACACCAACGGTTCGACACCCAGTTCGCGCAACATGGCGCGCGTGACTTCGACCTGTTCGTCGTCCTTGACATAGGTGAACGCCACGCGCGCGCCGGCGGCGGCGAAGGCCACGCAGATGGCGCGGCCAAGGTTGCGCGAGCCGCCGGTCACGAGGCAGCGTTTTCCCGCCAGCCGCAAGGGCGGCGCGGACGTATCGGAGTCGATCACAGGGTGGTCCGTTTCATGGTTCATTGGGAGCGCATGCGCGTGGAAAGGTCTGTTAGCGAGCGCAGGGTCGAGCCCTGCCCCAGCGCCTGCGTGAAGCCGCGGCACAGGGTCCAGCAATCCTGGCAGCGCGCTACCGAATCGAGCCCCCGCATGCGGGTGACGATCTGCGCCAGCGGCTCGTCGCGCACGTTGCCGACCACCGAATCGATGCGCTCGATGCAGGGCGATACGTTGCCGAGATGGTCGATGTTAAAAGACTGCTCGCCGGCGTGGCAGGCCGGCATGGGGCCGCGTTCGACGAAGGCATCCATGCGTTCCAGGTAGTCGCGGAAGGTGCGCAGGTGCGGATAGCGCTGCCACAGGTCGAGCATTTTGGCGCTGAGCGAGGCGTCCGGCAGCTGGTCCTCCTCGCTCTTGCCGCGCCTGAAGCCGTCGGTCGAGAGCAATGTGACGCAGTGGCCGACGCCACGCGCCGCGCTCATTTGCAGCAGCTTTTCAACGTCATCCTGGTTTTCCTTCATCAGGATCGTCATCACATGCACCTGCTTGCCGCCATGGGGTGCATGCGCCAGCAGGGTGTCCACGGCGCGCCAGGCTTGGTCGAAAGCGCCATCCAGCCTTCGTTTCTGGTCGTGGCGCGCCGCGTCTGCAAAGTCGATCGATACGCCGACCTGCGCCACGCCGGCCGCGAACAGTCCCGCCGCCTTGGCGTCGTCGACAAACCAGCCATTGGTATACAGGACCGGCGCATGGCGCTCGCCAAAAGCGCGCACGATCTCGATGATGTCCGGCCGCAGCAGCGGCTCGCCGCCTTCGACCGACACCAGGAAGGTGCCGATCCGCGCCAGTTCGGCCGCCACGCGCTGGTAATCGGCGACCGTCAGTTCGAGGCGCGGGGCGACGCCGTTCGGCCAGAAGCCGCAGAACGAGCAGCGCATATTGCAGCGGTTGGTGACCTGCACCAGCACCTGGAACGGCTGCTTGCGCAGGATGCCCCCCATGAAGCGCAGGTCGCGGCTGGTGCGTGCGACGAGGCCTGGTCCTTTCAGAATTGCCATCCACCCCTCCATTGCGCGCCCGCCCGGCGCGTGACGTCCGCCACGATGGGGGCGATACCCCGGTACTCGTCGAGGATCGTGCCGACCGCCTCCACCACCGAATCGATTTCTTCGTCGCCGATGGTCAGCGCTGGTTCGAGCCGCAGCACGTTCCAGCGCGATGACGCGGGCTGCGCCAGGATGCCCGCTTCCAGCAGCCTGACCGCAACCCACTGGCCGAACATGCCTTCGGAGACCTTGTCCACCAGCGACGGCGCCAGCTTGTCTAGCCAGGAACTGCCAGTGGGGCCGAACTCGATCCCGACCAGCAGGCCACGCCCGCGAATTTCCTTGACCAGCGGGTGCCCACGCAGGCGCTCGCGCAGCCCGTCCAACAGGCGCGCGCCGCGCAGGGCACTGCGTGCGACGAGATTCTCGTCGTCGATCAGTTCCAGCGTCTTCAGGGCAGCGGCGCAGGCCAGCGCGTTGCCCTGGTAGGTGGAACTGTGCAGATCGAAGCGCCCCGCGCCACCGTACGCCTTGTCGAACAGCGCGCGCGATGTCACCGCCACCGAAATGGCGGCCAGCCCACCCGACAGCGCCTTGGCGAGGCATAGCACATCGGGCACGACATCTTCCGCCTGATGCGCGAACAAGGTGCCGGTGCGGCCAAGGCCGGTCTGGATTTCGTCGAGGACGAGCAGCGTGCCGCGCGCGCGGCACAGGTCCTGCGCGGCGCGCAGATAGCCGGGCGGCGGCAGGATTACGCCACCTTCCGCCTGTAGTGGTTCGACCAGGAACGCGGCCGGCTTGTGCGTCCTGAGAACGCGTTCCAGCGCTTCCAGGTCGCCGAAAGGGATACGGTGGCAGCCGGCCAGCAGCGGCTCGAAGGGCTGGCGCAGGCGCTCGGCGCCCATCACCGACAAGGTGCCGAGCGTGGTGCCATGAAAGCCGCCGTCGCACGAAACGAAGTCGCTGCGCCCGGTGGCGGCGCGCGCCAGCTTGAGTCCCGCTTCCACCGCCTCGGCCCCGCTGCTGGCGAACAGGCTGACTTCGAGCGGCGCGGCGAGCCGCTTTGCGAGCGCCTCGGCCAGTGCCGCCGCACCGGCGGCCGGCCCTGTGTGGCAGAAGTGCAGCACCTGTTCGTCCAGCAGCTGGTGCAGGCGCGCGATCAGCGCTGGGTGATTGTGGCCCAGGTTCACCGACCCGAAACCGGCAAGGCAGTCCAGGTAGCGCCGTCCCTCGCTGTCCCACAGCCAGACATCGCTGGCGCGCGTGAACACGCGCCCGTAACCGAGCACGCCCAGCAACTGGATGAAGGATGGATTGATGTACTTCGCGTACGTTTGCGAGACCGGGTGTTCGCTCTGTTTCATGCGGTTTCCAGTCCAAGTTCGGCGCGCAGGCGCGCATCCGACGAGGGCCGCCAGATTTTTTGATCCAGCCAGAAGTGGTGGCAGAACAGGCCCCAATACAGCGCCAGGAACACCTGTGCGGATGCCGATCCGGGCGCCGCACCCACCGGCGCCCCGCCGCGCGCCAGGTTCAAGGCGACGTACAGCAGCGAGGCGGCCAGCATGATGGCGTACACCCATCGCGCCGCCATGCCGGAGCGCGCGCGCCGGCGCTCGGTGGCGATGACAATGCCGATGTACTGCAAGCCATGCAGCGTTCCACCGACGATGGTCGCGGCCATGAACACCTGTTCGGTCGTGAGCGGATTGGCCAGCAGCGGCTCGCGCAGGCCGACCGCAAACAGCGAGAACAGGGTTGTTCCCACAGCCACCACAAGGCCGAATATTCCTGGCAGGACGGCGCTGCCGCTGCGCCAGCGCCGCACCAGCAGCGCCGCCCACAACAGCACGGCCATCGCCAGCAGCATGGCCAGCGCAGTAATGGCGTGCGCACCCCACGATACACGCGCCGCCAGGTCGACATTGGCCGGATGCGCCAGCGCGAGCAGGCCGAAGGCCACCCACAGGATACTGTGCAGCAGAAGCCTGTCGGCCTTGCGGGCGGCGGCATCGGCGTCGCCAAGGCGCTGGTATACCGACAAGATGCCGTGGTGCTGGCGCACCCCGTGATGGAAGGACCACAGCGCCACAGCGCCGAGGAACAGCAAAAAAGGCTCGGGGCGGCCGCTGATCCACGATACGCCCAGCAAAACGGGGCCGGGCAGCAGCCAGGCAAGGCTGGTCCACAGCAGGCGGCCACGCTCGCGCCGGAAGCCGGCATCGAGATAAGTGCGCTGCCACGTGGCCAGCAGATGCGGGCCTTCCACCAGCCAGATCCAGGCGAACCACATGGGCAGCACGGTGACGGGCGCGGCCAGCATCAGCAAGCCCGCCAACAGCGCGACGACGCCACTGCCGAAAAAGAAGCAGGCATCGAACAGCGGGCCGCCGATCCAGCGTGTCATCGCGTCAGGCGACGTTGCTGCTGCGCTGTTCGAGTTTGCCGACGACCAGGTGGACGAAGGTCTGCACGGTGAACAGGCTGAGAATCTGGCCCGGATGCAGGCCCGGTTTGATCTGGTCGGCCACTTCGGGCATCAGCTCGCGCAGGCGCGCCAGGCCCGCATCCGAGATCACGCCGCCGGGTGCGAATTCGTCGTCGGACATGTCGCCGCGCGCAGCCCGTTCCAATTCGCCGCGCGTGACCTGGATGCCGTAGGTGCGTTCCAGCTTGAACACAATATCGAGAAAATCGAGCGACTCGGCACCGAGTTCGCCAATCAGGCTGACCGTCGGCGGCACGTCGCTGGCGGGAATGGCCAGCGACTCGGCCACGATGGCGCGCACGGTGTCTTCAATTTCCTGGGCAGTTGTGGTGGTCATTTAATGGGAGTCCTCGTCGGTATGTTCGTCGTCAAACCAGCGGGCCACGCGGCCCAGCGGTTTGCGGGTTTTTTGTTCGGGTACGGGGCCGGCCGGGTAGCCCAGCGCAATCGCGCCGACCATCTGCCAGGGCGCGGCGATGCCGAGCAATGCACAAATGCGGTCGCGCGCGATCATCGGCCCCGCCATCCAGCATCCGCCAAGGCCGCTGGCGTGCGCTTGCAGCAGCAGGTTCATGACGGCGGCGCTGGTGGAGCACAGTTCGGCCTGCATGGCGCCAGCCGTGTGGTAAGCGGACGGGTCGGCGCCGCCCGAGGCGAGCAGGTTGGCGATCAGGTCGGGGAATTCGCGGTACTGCGGAATGATGATCACGGCGGCGCTCATCAACGGTTCGTGGAAAAAGTCGCCGTAGCTGCCGAAGTCCTCGGCGTGGTGGCCGCGCGCGATCACCGCCTTCATGTCGTCGGCGCGCTCGCGCACCGCATCGGCGATGCTGGCGCGCAGGCTGCGCGAGCGCACCACCGCAAATTGCCACGGCTGGCGGTTGCTGGCCGATGGCGCACTGGTCGCGGCCAGCAGCAGGCGCTCGATCGTTTCGCGCTCGACCGGGCGGTCGGTGAATTCGCGCGTACTGCGCCGCGAGAGAAACCAGTCCAGGGTAGTCTGTTCGTTCATTCCGCCTTGAATCCTCCATCGACGTTCCACACCTGCGCGGTGACGTAGCTGGCGTCGTCGCTGCACAGGAAGGCCACCACGGCGGCCACTTCGCGCGCACTGCCGACACGTTTGAGCAGGATGCGCTTGTTCAGTTCTTCCGGCGCCAATGCGCGGATGTCGCGCGTCATATCGGTGTCGATCACGCCCGGCGCCACCGCGTTGACGCGAATGCCGCGCGGCGCCAGTTCGACCGCGAGCGCCTTTGTAAACGCTTCGACCGCGCCTTTGGACGCGGCATAATTGCTCTGACCCCGGCCGGGACGCGTGGCCGCCACCGACGACATGTTGACGATCACGCCGCACCGGCGCGACACCATGCGGCGCGAGGCCTGGCGGCAGCAATTGACGACGCCCGAAATATTCACCGAAAAGATATCGTCGAAGTCGGCCGGCTCGCTGGCGCCGAGCAGCGTATCGCGCAGCACCCCGGCATTGCAGACGAGGACATCGAGTTGGCCGAATTTGCTGTCGATGTCGGCAAACAGGGCATCGACCTGTGCGGGGCTTGAAACGTCGGCGCGCGCGAGCACGCATTCGCCGCCGATTAACGCAACCTGTTCGGCGACGCCAGCGGCCGCCGCATCGTCGCTGCGGTAATTGAGGATGACGGTAAAGCCCTTGCGCGCCAGTTCGAGCACAATGGCCGCGCCGATGCCGCGCGAGCCGCCGGTAACGAGTGCGGTTTTCATGGCAGCTCCACGCGGACGATGCCGGCCAGGCCAGGCGCGCTGGCGGACAGGCCGATGGCGGAACGATGGGTCGTAGCCTCGGCCCGCAAGATCGGGCGCAGTGGTCCGGGCGCGGCCTCGCGCAGGCCGGCCAGCGGCGGCATGCACTGGCGTTGCAGCAGCTCGGCCAGCGCGATGGCTTGAACAACTGAAGTGGCGGCGCCGATTTGTCCCATGGCGCTCATGATACAACACAGGGGCGCATCGACGCCGGTGATATCGGCCACCACGCGGCGCTCTGCCGCATCGAAGCTTGGCAGTGCCAGGCCGCAGCCATCGACCGCATCGCCGGGACGCGCAAGCGCACCGACGAGACGAGCGAGCAGCGCTGGCTGGGGCTCCCTCTTTTCGCCATCGGCGCCGTCAAGCGCCTGGATGAATGCGCGCGCGGCGCCGCTGCCCTGCAAGACCAGGGCCGCGGCAGCTTCGCCAGGTACAAAACCCTGTGCAGCCATGTCGTACGGCGCCGCCAGGGCATTCGATACAGAGGAACCGCGTGCGGCCAATTCGACCAGTGTTTCCGGCTCGACCAGGCTGTCGTAGCCAACCACCAGTGCCACGTCGACGGCGCCAGCGGCCAGCGCGCGGATTGCTCCTGCCAGCGCCTGCGCGCCGGCATTGGCGCCGCCATAGGTCGCACCTTCGCCGCGCGCGCCCAATTCCTGCGCGGCGATGGCGTGCGCGTTATTCGACAGGTGCTGCAGGATCCAGAACGGGTGCAGCAGCGCCAGGCCCCGCTCCCATGCGCCATGTCCATCGGCGCGCTGGTGTTCAAAGGCGGGCATCAGGTCGTCCCAGTGCGCGCGCAGCCCGCCATAACCGAAGAACAGCCCGACCCGGTCGCCGCCGGCCACGCCGGCGTCCCGCATCGCCTCGGCAGCCACTTCGACCGCGTACAAGCCCATACGCCGCAGGAAGCGCGCATGGCGCGAGGGTACCGGTGGCGCGGCAATGGTGGCGGCAAGCATGCAGGCGTAGCTGCGCGCGTCGAAGCGCGCGTTGGGCTGCGCCGCGCACTCGCCGGCCAGCAGGCGGTCGACCACCTCGTCAATGCCGGAACCGAGCGGGGTGCGCCATGCGCGGCCGGTCAGCGCCGCCTTCATGCGGGCCTCCCGAGGATCAAGGACACGTTCTGGCCGCCAAAACCGAACGAATTACTGAGTACCACGTCAACAGCGGCCGCGCGCGGCGCACGGATCACGTCCACCTCGCACTGCGGGTCCAGGTCACGGTGGTTGGCCGTCCCCGGCAGCAGATTTCGCTCGAAAGCGAGCAGGCAGGCCGCCGCTTCAATCGCGCCCGATGCCGCCATCAGGTGGCCGATGGCGCCCTTGACCGAGCTGACGGGAACCGCGCCGGGGCCGAACACGGCGGCGATCGCGCGCGCTTCGGCAACGTCGTTGAGCGGCGTGCCAGTGCCATGGGCATTGATATATCCAACGTCCTGGGACGACAGCTGCGCGCGCCGGAGCGCCAGCTCCATTGCCCGCTGCGCAGCCGCGCCGTCCGGACGCGGCGCGGTGACCCGGTAGGCGTCCTGGGTGCTGCCATAGCCAAGCACGCGAGCCAGCACACGCGCACCACGGCTGGCTGCCCGCTGCTCCGATTCGATGACGAACATGGCGGCGCCCTCGCCAATCACCAGGCCATCGCGGCGCAGGTCGAACGGGCGGCAGGCATCGCTGTCGTTGCGCGGCGATGGCGCACCGAGGCGCGACATGCCTCCCAGCCCGAACGGATTGACCATCGAGTCGGCGCCGCCGCACAGGACGATGGATGCGGCCCCGCGCTCGATCAGCGATGCCGCGTGGGCGATGGCAAGGCCGCCGGCGGCGCACGCCGAGGCGTTGACGACGGTCTGCCCGACCAGGCCAAGCACGTCGCCAACCAGGCGCGCGCCAAGGTCCACGTCGGACCGGAAGCGAATGCCTGCCTGCCCTTCGACCGACCAATCGATCGCCTGGCCGCTGAACATGGGGCCGAAATCGTCGAGGAAAGCCTGTTCGAGGCCAAGCGCCATCACCATCGATGCTTCGTCGTCGCCCTGCCCGCAACCAGCCATGCGCCACGCTTCGACGGCGGCCAGCAAGGCAAACATGCATTTGCGGTCGCGCCATGCGCCTGCGCGTTCGTACCCGTCGAGCACAGTTTCCGCGTCGCCCAGGTCGCCGAGATGCGCGCGTAGCCAGCCACGCCCGATGTCGCCATTGGCGACTTCGCAGGCCACGCGCGTATCGAAGGCGGCTGCGTCGAAAGAACGGACCGGGGCGATGTAGCTGCGGCCATCGGCCAAGCCGTCGAACAGCGCAGGCACGCCGATGCCAAATGCGCTGACGGCGCCCACGCCCGTGATGACCGCGCGCGTCATGCCACGCTCCCGAACCGTGCGATTCCAAGGCCGCCATCGATGCCGCTGCTGAAGACGACCGCACGCCGGCAGCGGCCCGTTCTTATCAGGTCAAGCGCCACGCACCAGGCCAGCGCCGGCGCCGCCGCGAGCGCGTCGCCGAGGGCCCGGCTGACGTCGAGCGCAGCGCGGTTACCAAGGCGGGTGCGCGCCTCGCTGCCCCATGGCGCAAGCACGACGAAGGTGTCGTCGCGCGCCTCGTTCAGCACCAAGTCCGCATTGCGCTCCCAGGCGCGCGCGCTGTGAAAGCTGACGGCGTCCAGCGTCGCCAGCGCGCCGTCGGCGCAGGCAGACAAGGCGAGCAGGCCCGCGCCTTCCGCTGGAACGAGGCCGCGCGCGGGATAGCCTGCGGCGTCGAGCTGCGTCCAGGTGACCGGATGCAGGGCCGAATCGGCGCCGCCGGCCAGCGCCGTGCCGCATTCTCCGGATTGGACCAGCCAGTGTGCTTCCGCCAGTGCCGCCACGGTCCCGGTTCCGCGCGAATAGAAGGCGCCGTTGGGGCCACCGGTGCCGTTCAGGATCGCGCCGTGGCACAGCGTGAAGTTGTTCATCAGTTGGAACGCGAACAAGGGATTGCAGGCGGCCAGACCGGCGCCGCCGAAACGCTCCAGCGAAAATGCATGCTCGGCGATGCTGGCCGCCAGCATGCGCGTCAACTCACTCATGGAGCAGCCGGATGCGCCAACGCCCAGGTACAGGGCCGCTTGTTCGCGCTGCGCAGCCGTCCAGCGTGCGTCGGCCAATGCCAGGCGCAGGGCAACGGCCGCCAGCCGCGCCGGATGCGCCATCAGCTTGCGGGCGCGCGCGTCGACGTCGATATCGGCCGGGATTGGAGGGACTTCGGACGCCATCACCTCGCCATGGCTTGCCGCAAGCTGGCGGCTGGCGCCAAATCCGGCATGGCCGGCCAGTCCGCGCCAGGCGAAGCCGAATGCGCTAACGGCCGCCGCGCCGGATATATATACCTGTCTCACGCGCAGCGCCTCGCCAGCAGGCTGCAATTGGCACCGCCAAAGGCAAAGGCGTTGACCAGGGCGGCGTCGACGTTTGCGTGCAGTGCGTGGTCCAACACGTGCGGGAGGGCGCAGGCGGGATCGGGCTGGGTCAGGTTCGCGGTCGGCAGGATGATGCCCTGCTCCAGCGCGGCATGCGCGCACAGGAAGCCGAGCGCGCCGGCGCCGGCGATCCAGTGGCCGAGCCCCCCTTTCACCGAACTGACGTGGGCGGCGTCGAGGCTGCGCCCGAGCACGCGCCGCAACGCCAGCGCCTCCACCGCATCGTTGAGCGGTGTCGATGTGCCGTGCGCCTGGATGTAGCCGACAGCATCCGTGCCAGCGGCGGCGAGCGCGGTGCGCATGGCGCGCGCGGCGCCGTCGCCCTGGGGATCGGGGGCGGTGAGGTGATGGGCGTCCAGGCTGCGGCCTTCGCCCGCCAGTTCCACCGTGGCGTTGCCGCGTTCGCGCGACAGCACCACGATGGCGGCGCCTTCGCCGACCACAAAGCCGTCGCGCCGCACGTCGAACGGGCACGAGACGCCGCGTGCGCTCAGGGCGCCGACACGGCCGAAGCCGGCCAGCATCATCGGATCGACATCGGCGCCGACGCCGCCGCACAGGGCTACGTCGCACACGCCGAGGCGGATCGCGCGTGCCGCTTCGGCAATCGCGCTCGCGCCCGAGGCGCAGGCCAGCGAGATCGTCACGGCCGGGCCATGTGCGCCGTATTCGCGGGCGAGCGCCGAGGTGACGGCGGCGGGCGAGATGATGGAGGCGTCGAATTCGGCCACCAGGGCGGCGGCCTTGACGCCGAATTGCGCATGGTCGAAGCGCGCACCGCCGCCGGCGCCGCGCGTCAATTCATGCAAGGTGGCGAATGGTGCGCGCCCCGATTCGGCGCCAAGGAAGATGCCAAGACGGTCGGGAGCCACATCCAGCCCGGCGGCCTGCCACGCTTCACGCGCGGCTACCCTGGCCAGCGCCAGGCGGCGGTCACCCGTGTGGGTAAAACCGTGGATTTCGGCACCGGCCGTGGAGGGAAAACCGGTCACGTCGAAGCCGGCAACCTGCTTGACGGCGCTGCGTCCGGCGGCCAGTGCCTGGAGCGAGGCGGGCCAGTTCACGCCCAATGCCGTGATGGCGCCAACGCCACGCACGAACACCCGCACCTGCGTCATGGCTCTTCGGCCGAGCCGGTAAGCCAGATATTGAGCACCTCGCGGCGCCGCGCCAGCAGTTTTGGATTGGTGACGCGCGCAAAGGCGAAAGCCAGTTCGGCTTCGGCGACCAGTTTGCCGTCCACCCGCGCCAGTGCGCGCACCTGGCCGCCGTCTTCGTGCACCACGATGCCGTGGCATTCGAGTTCCATCTTGTCGCCGGCGCGCACCTGGTGGCGGAACTTGGCGCGGTCCACCGTGACCAGCAGCGCGTGCAGGTCGTGGCGGCCTTGTTCGCGCATGCTCGCCTCGACCAGCACCCCGCCCAGCTGCGCCATCGATTCGATGATCATCGCACCCGGCATGATGGGATGGCCCGGGAAATGGTCGGCAAAAATATCGTCCGACAGCGACACGCATTTGACTCCCGAAGCCAGTTGCGGCGGCTGAAGCGCCGTAATTTTATCGAGAAGTATGTATCGCATCCACCCTGCCCTTTACGCTTGTCGATTGCCGCCGGCAGCCCTCGGCGGCCACTCAAACCATGCAATTCAGGTTAGGATATCCTAAAGTTAACGCCGAACACCAGTAGATCATCGTTGAAAGGTTCAAATGGAATGTACTAGCTGCGACACGAGCACCGCGCGCAAGGATCGCGAGCACACCTTCTTCATGCACGAGATGGCGGTCTGCGGCGGCTGCGCGACCCCGATCGAAGCGCGCGTGGTGCTGCGCGACGATGGCGTGGTACGCCTGATCCACTGCACCCAGTGCGGGCCTTCCGAACAGATCGTGTCCGATGACGCCAAGGCGTGGGTAGCGGGTTTTCTCGCGCGCGGCCAGGTCGATCCGGCGAAACAAGGCGACCACTATTTCAAGCATACGACGTCGACCTGTCCCGGGTGCCTGGCGCTGCTGCCGGCCGATGTGGTGATCCGCGACGGCAAAGTCTATTTTGTGAAGAACTGCGAGAAGTGCGGCCCGTCCGAGGCGCTGGTGTCGGAAGACGCTGTCTACTACGTGGATGCGTACTCGTACGCGCGCGCCGGTACCGAACCTCTGGTGTTCGCCACCGAAGTGGAGAAAGGCTGTCCGACCGATTGCAGCACCTGCGGCGACCATGAACAGCACACCTGCCTGCCGATCATCGAAATCACCGACTACTGCAACCTCGAATGCCCGGTTTGCATCGTCAACAACACCAATGCGTATCACCTGTCGAACGAGGCGTTCACGCGCATGATCGACACGCTGGTGCGCAACGAGGGCCAGGTGGAGTCGATTGCGCTGTCGGGCGGCGAGCCTACCAGCCACCCGCGCCTGATGGAACTGATTGCGATTGCCACGCGTGAGGAAATCGGCCGCATCGTCATCATCACCAACGGCTTGCGCCTCGGGCGCGACCGCGCCTTTGCCGAAAAAATCAAGGCCAGCGGCGCCTACGTCGCGCTGCAGTTCGACGGTTTTACGGCCGATACGCACGAAAAAATCCGTGGACGCGACCTGTGCGACGAAAAGAGCGCCGCGCTCAAGATGCTCAAGGACCTGAGTATTCCAACCCAGCTGATTTTCGTCGCCGCGCGTGGCGTCAACGAGCACCAGATCGGCCAGGTGGTGGAGATGTTCCTGTCCGAAGACCACTTCCTGTCGCTGAACTTCCAGCCGGTGGCGTTTACCGGCGCCGGCGGCGGGCAGTTCGCGCATGATCCGATGGACCGGCTGACCATCCCCGGCGTGATCAAGGCAATCGAGGAGCAGACCAACGGCAAGCTGAAAGTGAGTGATTTCGCGCCGCTGCCCTGCTCCCACCCGCAGTGCGTGTCGCTCAGCTACCTGCTGCGCATGAACGACGGCACCCATATTCCATTCGGGCGTTTTGTCGACTTCCGCACCCACGGTACCTTGCTGCGTTCGTCGGCCACGCTGGGCGCGTCGCCCGAGATTCACGATGCGATGAGCGATGTAGTGCACGACGTGTTCGCGCGCCAGGATGAAATCGAGCGCTCGGCCGACATCCTGGCGGCGCTGCGCCGCACCATCGATGTGATGTTCCCGAACCGGCCTGTCAGCGCCAAGGAAGCGATTCACCTCGGCGAGCAGCAGGCCAAGTCGATCTTTTTGCACCACTACATGGACCGCCACGACTTCGACCTGGAACGGCTGCGCAAGTGCTGCCACCATTACCCGCAGGTGGACGGACGCATCATGCCGGCCTGCGGCTTCAATATGTTCCACCGGGGTGCGGCCAAGGGGCCGGAGACCGAACTGGCGGCATGGGGCAAGAAGCCATGGACGACGGATGCACCGGTGCAGATCGTACAGTTCCACCGCACCGACACGCGCCAGGCGCTGACCGGGATCGGGGTTGATGAAACGCCGGCGCGCGCGCCGCATTCGATCGGCCTCGGTGGCGGCAAGCCGGTGGTGCTCAAATAATGGGGATGCTGGACGGACGGACCGCATTGGTCACCGGCGGCTCGCGCGGCCTGGGTCGCGCCCTGTGCATGGCACTGGCGCGCGAAGGCGCCAATGTCGCATTCAACTATACCCGCTCGGTGGCGGAGGCGGAGGCCGTGCTGGCGGCCCTGAAGGCGCTGGGCGTGAAGGCGTGGGCGTTCCAGGTGTCGGTGCTGGACAAGGCGGGCCTGCAAGCGATGGTGCGCACCATCGAGCAGGATGCGGGGGCGATCGATATCCTGATCAACAACGCCGGCATCGGCCAGGTGGTGCCGCTCGCGCTGATGGAGGAAGAGGATTGGGACCGGATGATGAACACCAACGTCAAGGGCGCCTTCCTGACCACCCAGGCGGTGCTGCGCGGGATGATCCATCAGAAGCGCGGGCGCATTTTGAATATCAGTTCGCTGGCGGGCGTGAAGATGATGCAGGCGCCGGTGCACTACAGCGCGGCCAAGGCGGCGCTCAAGGGCATGACGGAGGCGCTGGCAAAGGAAGTGGGCCGCTACGGCATCACGGTCAACTGCCTGGCGCCGGGCGTGCTCGATGAAGGCGTCAGCGGCAATGTGCCGGCGGCGAAAATGAGCGAGTACCTGCGCCATTGCGCGCTGGGCCGCCTGGGGACGGTGGACGAGGTGGCGGAGGCGGCGGCGTTCTTTGTCTCCGATAAGAACAGCTATATGAGCGGGGCGACCGTGGTGATCGACGGTGCGGTTTGAGGGCCCCGGCATTGTTCGTTTCCGCCTGGGTGGCCGCCGTGGCGCACGCCCAGGCGTCGCCGCCGGCGGTAGTGGCCTGGCGGACGTGCGCAACGACAGCAGCGTAGTCAGTCCGATCCTGCACACGCTCTACAAACTGCCCGGCGGCGCTGGCGACCAGCTGCGCATGGCGCTGACGCGCGCCTTCAAGACGCCGGATCCAGCCAGGCTGATTGCGCGCCTGCCCTGACCATCGATAACAGCGCGTCGAATCCCGACAGCACCCGCAATCCGGACCTGCGCCCGGAACTGGCGCTCGGCATCGACGCCGCGTACGAGCATCACTGGTCCAAGGGCACGCTGTTGCCGGTGTCCGCCGCGGCGCACCGCAGCGAGGACTGCACCGTGCAGGCGCTGAACCAAACCGGCGGACGCTGGGTCCTGCGTCCGGAAAATGGCGGGCAGTGCGATGTGCGCACGCTGGAGGTCGAAACGCGCTTCCCGCTGCAATCGGTCGCACCAGGCGCACCGCCGCTCGATCTGCGCCTGTCGGTCAGCCGCAACTGGTCGCAGGTGGACCAGGTGCCTGGGCCGGACAATCGCCTGGCCGAGCAAGTGCCCTTGTCGGCCACGGCGGGGGGCGACTATACGGTCGGTGCGCTGACCACCGGGGCCTGGTTCGTGTACAGCAGCGGGGGCCATATACGGCTCGCGCAGGATCAATATACATTTGCTTCCGCCCGGCGCGATCCGGAAATGGTTGGCTTGTGCAAACTGGACAGCACGCAGCAGTTGCGAGTGAGCATTGCCAATGCGCTGCGGCATGACGGGATCAGCGACCGCAGTTACGCGGGCGCGGCCGGCAGCCAGGGGATGCGGTCCACGCAAGCGGGAAAAACCTGGGTGCGTGCGCTGCTGGAGGCGCTCTTCCAGGGATGACATGTGCCTGGTGCAAGGTCCGTCTGCCTTAAGCTGAATCAAGCTCGCTGCCCGTCCCGGCGGGCTTGCCAGCGCGGGGATTCTCTTATCATTTGCTGGCACAGGACGCGGTTGCCAACCTGCCGGCCGCGCATCCTGGGTTTTCATGAAAGAGGCTTATCATGACCCGTCCCCTTACCTTGGTGTCGCCGGTGCTTCCCGGCACCAGTGCAGCCACTGTCGTTGCCAAGCTGGCCCTCCTGCTGCCGCAAATCAATGCTGCGCTGGAATCGATCGGCACTGTCCACTTTGCCCGCCTCGTCTTGCTCGATCGCTCGAAAGCAAATCTTCAACCAGACCTGCTGTCGATTCTGCCATCGGACGACTTGGTCATTGGAATTATCACCTCGTACGATGGCGATTTCAGTACGTATATCCATGATTTCGTCGCCCGATTAAGCGACGAGTTCGACGCGCTGCTGTCGCTGACAGTCGGCGGCGCGGCGCTGACGCCGGTGGTCGATCACGTGGCCGAGTTTGAAGCGTTTATCGCGCAGAACAATGCCTCGGAACATATTCCGAACACCTATTTCTACGCAGCTTACCCGCACACCGTGCAAGCGATCCACGCCGCGATCTGATCTGCCGCGCGCGCCGGGCTGGCATCCCGCTGCGCTGATTTTTTTGCCTGAGCGACGGGAGTACCTGATGAGCGATGCTGCGATTGACCTCGACGACGTGCAAGGCACCATTCTGCGCGGCTATCGCGTGAATCTGGCGCGGCATTTCGTGCTCACGATCACGGATGCGGCGGCGACCGGCAAGCTGATCGCGGCGCTGGTGCGTGGCGATCATGGCTTGCCCACGATTACGACGGCCAGGCGCATCGTGCCCAAGCCGGCCATCTTCGTCAACCTGTGCTTCAGCGCGTCCGGGCTGGCGGCGCTCGGCGTCAGCCCGGAACAGCTGGCGAGCTTCGACGCGGCGTTCCAGCGCGGCGCGACCGATCCGGCCAGCGCCGCGACGGTGGGCGATGTGGGAGCGAGCGCGCCGCAACACTGGATTGGCGGCTTGGACAACGGCGCCCAGGTGCATATCCTGCTCAGCGTGTGGGCGACCGATTCCTGCGCGGCGCTGGAGAGCGTGTCCGCCCGCTTGCGCGCGGCGTTCGTGGGCAGCGTGGCGGAGTTGTACACGCAGGATGGGGCGCAATTCCCTGACAGGACCGTGCATTTCGGTTATCGCCACGGCATCGCGCAGCCGACGATCATCGGGGCGCCGCCGCGCAAGCGCCATGCGCCCGATGCCCAGGCGCCTGTGCCGGCCGGTGAATTTCTGCTGGGCCACCCGAACGCTGCTGGCGGCACTTACCGTGTGTTGCCGGCGGAACTGTCGACCAATAGTAGCTATGCCGTTTTTCGCATCCTTGAGCAGGATGTCGCCGGGTTCGAGGCCATGCTGGCGCGTCATGCGGCCGAGACGGGTATCGATACCGAATTGCTGGCTGCAAAAATCCTCGGGCGCTGGCGCAACGGCAATCCGCTGACGCTGGCGCCGGCGATGCAGGGCACGCGCCTGCCGGACCCGGAACTGAACAACTTCGAGTTCGTCAGCGCGGACCCGGCCACGGACGACACGCTGGGCTTGAAGTGCCCAATCGGCGCTCATATCCGGCGCAACAATCCGCGCGATGCCGCCGTGATCGGCACCGACAGCACGCATCACCGCATCCTGCGGCGTTCGATGCCTTACGGTCCACAGTATGACCAGACGCGACCCGACCAGCACGCACGCGGGCTGATCGGCTACTTCATCAATGCGAGCATTCGCAACCAGTTCGAGTTCCTGAGCAGCGAGTGGAACCGGGCATCCGATTTTGTGAAATCCGCCACCGGACCGGAAGGGCCCGCCGCCGGGAATGCCGTGTACAACATCAGCGGCGAGGACGTTCTTGTCGGCGTGAATGATCCGGCAAGGAGTTCGTTCACCGTGGCAGGCAAGGGGCCGAAAGGCAGCGCCAACCGCACCCTGCATGGTTTTTCGCGGCTGGTGACCACGCGCGGCGGCGTGTACTGCTTTTTCCCGAGCATCAAGGGATTGCTGTTCCTGGCGGCCTTGCCGGCTGCCGGGGCGGAACGCCCGCTGGCTCAGTCCTCGACGTAGACCTTGTCGCGCACGAACTTCAAATGGGCCTTGAACACCGCATTTTCCTTCAGCGACAGGGCCTGGTCGAACCTCATCTCGCCACCGTAGGGAGCACTGACATTGGTGTTCCTGAGGGTGGTGCCGCGCAGCGCCAGCTTTTGCTCGCCCTGGCGCAGGATGATTTTCAGCTCGCTCGCATCCACCCCGCCCCCGCAGGACATTTTGTAGGGCACGGTCACTTCGGCCAGGCTGTTCTTGTCCAGGTCGGTGACCGTAATGTATTCGGGGAAAAATTCCGCACCTGAATCGAGGCCCGGGCAATCCACGTGATCCTGGATGATCCAGGTCTGGGTCCAGGCCTTGTCCTTGTCCTTGTGGGTGTACAGCACGGCATACAGCTCGAACCGTTCCACCGCGCCGGGTGTTGCATTCGCCGCGGTCGACGGCCCGGAACGCAGCGTGACGACCAGCAGGTGTTCGCCGGCACGGTCGACGATCCGCTTGGCCTTGACCAGCGTTCCCCTGGACGGGAGGTGTTCGGACGCCAGGAATCCGGGCGCGACCGGGAAGGTTTGCACCGCTCCCGCCGCCGCATGCACGGCTTGCGGCGCGGCGGCGCCGGCCAGCGACAGGCACAGCGCAAGGAACCAGGATTGGCTGGCTGGCGATCGCTTGATCGTGCCCTGTTGCGTTTGCGCCTTGCGCCCGGGCGGGCACATCGCATGCCGGCGTATCGGTTCAGTCATGGCGCGAAAAGCGCGTGACACAGGTTTGCGCTCCGCTGCCGTCGGACATGGCGCTGATGTGAGCCGTCACCCGGTAGAGCTCGCCGTCGCGGTGCCGGTTCCACATGTCGCCGCTCCAGCTGCCTTTGATGGCGAGGGAGCGCATGATGTCCTGGTCCAGCCCGGGCGAGCGGTCCTCGCAGCACAGCATGCGTCGATGCTGGCCCACCACCTGCGCATGCGCAAACCCGGTGAGGGCCGTCAACGCGTGGTTGATGTCGGTGATGATGCCATCGTGGTCGCTGATGAACATGCCTTCGGGCGCCAGGGTGAAGGCGTCGGCCAGGCGCTGCGTCTGGCGTTCCCGGGCGGTGCGTTGGCTCACGTCGACCAGGACGGCGCGGCAATTCTCCCCATCGTTGGCCAGCGCGGTGCGCAGTTCCACCGTGCGGCGGGTACCATTCTTGGCGACCAGCGTCACTTCGCACTGCGCATCGGACTGGGTGGCAAACAGCGCCTTCAGGCATGCCGCCACCCGGGGCCGGTCGGACTCGGCCACGAAAACGCCGAGGCGCTTGTCGATCACGCGGCTGCGCTCGGTACCCAGCAGACGGGCGCCGGCCAGGTTGGTCTCGGTAATCGTCCCGCTGCGGGTCAGCGTAAAGTAAGGCACGGGAGCAAAATCGTACAGTTCGGTGTAACTGGCCAGGGCCGCCTCGATCCAGGCGCGCGCCGCTTCCAGCTGTTCGTTCTGCAACTCCAGTTCGACCTGATACACCTGCAATTCGTGCAGCAGCCGCTGCGGATTGTCGGCCTGCCCCGTCGGCTGCGTGCCCGCCTGCGGCGCCTGCGCCCGCCGCTGTTCGTGCAGGCGCAGTTCGGCGTCCTCCCGCAATACGCTTTGAAGTGATTGTTCACGGCTCATGATTGTTTTTTCCGATTGATGCCGGCATCTGAAACGGCCGTGCCTGGCCCGCCGGTGTGCTTTGCCATACTGCCTTCCAGCAAGGCCTGCGCATCCCGCACTACCTGTTCCAAGTCCCTGGCCGCGCCCGTTTGCGACGATGGGATCGCGGTGCCGCGTTGCAGCAGGGACAGGGTTTGACGCAGGGTGTCCTCCATCCGTTTGCGCTCGGTGATATCTTCCTTGACCAAAATAAAGTAGCCGGGCTCAGGAGAATACAGCGAGCAATTGATCCATTGTGCGCCATCCCGGGCGGACACTTCCATGCGCTCCGGCTTGCGCGTGGTGGCCACCCGCGCGCAGGCGGCAAACAAGTCCGGATTGAAGGGATAGACGCTGGTGGCCAGCTCCGACTGGCGCTTGCCGACGACGTCGCGCAGCCCGGTCATTTCCATGAACTTGGGATTGACTTCAAGAACAAGAAAATCGCGCGCCACGCCATCGTCCAGGATCACCTGGTGACAGGCGACCGCGTTCAGCGAATGTTCCAGCAATTGCCGGAAACGCGACTCGGAGCGCTTTTGTTCCGTGATTTCCCACGCCATGCCCGAGACGCCGATAATCGCGCCGTGATGGTCGCGCGCCGGTTCGGCATAAAAATCGTAGTAATGCGTGGTGCCGTGCAGGAGCGCCGTCGTTTCGGTGTGCACACTGAGGCCTTGTTCGAGCGCCTGGCGTTTCAGTTGGGTCAGGCGCGCGGCATCGTCGGGTGGCAACAGGTCGGCGTCGGTCTTGCCGATGGCGTCGCCGGAGCGCAGTTGCGGCTGCAAATTGTGCACCCAGGTATAGCGCAACTCATGATCCTGGCTGAACACCGTCAGCGGCGCGTGTTCGATGGCAATCCGGAAGCGCTCATCGCTGAGCCTGAGCGCGCGTTCCAGGGTTTTCGAGGAACTGATGTCGATAAAGGTGATCACCACCCCGTCGATGCGATTGTCCTGAGTGCGGTACGGCATGATGCGCACGGTGAACCAGCGTCCGTCGAGCGCGCTGACCTGGACCTCGCGAAACACCAGCGAGCTCAGCACTTCGCGGGCATCCTCGGCCAGCGCGGGATAGTTCAGCGTACTCACCAGATCGGTAATCGGACGGCCGGCATCGCCCGGGATCAGCTTGAAGATGCCGGTGATGCGATTGGTGAAGCGCCGGATGCACATCTGTTCATCGAGAAAAAGCGTGGCGATGTCCGTGCTGTTGAGCAGGTTTTTCATATCATCGCTGGCTTGCGACAATTCGTCGAGCTTGGCCGACAATTCATGATTGACCGTCTGCAACTCCTCGTTCATCGATTGCATTTCCTCCTTGGAGGTCGTCAATTCCTCGTTGGTGCTTTGCAATTCCTCATTCGTGCTTTGCAGCTCTTCGTTGGTCGATTTCAATTCTTCCTGCGAGGTTTGCATCTCTTCGCGGGCGCGCTGCAACTCTCCGCGCGATTGCTGCATTTCCTGCGCCATGGCATCCATGCGCTCGGCCTCGGCGCCGGCCAACTGGCCCTTGCGCGGTGGTTTTGCGCGCGCCGCCGGCTGGTCGGAAAACACGATCAGGACCATGCCGCTGAGCGGTGCCGGTTCCTGCAGGCTGTGGACTTCGACATTGACCATCAGCGCGCCGTCATTGCCACCCACGCGCAGCCCCTTGAGCACTTGGCTGCCCTGCTCGCGCACGACCCTGGCGAAGACTTCGTTCAAGGCCCCCGACAGCCCCTCGCGCGCCATGGCGAAGATATTCAGGTTGGCCTTGCCCACGGCCGGCTCCAGGTATTTCCCGGTCTTGCCGCTGATATAGATGATGTCGCCCTTGTCGGTCGTGAGCACCGCGGCCGGCGAAAAACGTTGCTGCAGCAAGGAATCGATCAAGGTTTGCACGCTGGCGCTACCCGACTGGGCCGCGCCAGCGGCGGGAACCGGCGCGGCCAGCCCTTTGCGGGAGCGGCCATAAATCGACGCGGGAAAATCGACCAGCTCCGTGCGCGGACTGCTTTCGCGGCGCTGATAGATGCGCGTCTTGCCTGGCCATGCGGCGAACAGGTCGCTGGCGGCGCCCACCGTTTCGGCGCTCCCGAGCACCAGCAAGCCGCCCGGCCTGAGACTGTAGTGAAACAGGGGCAGCAGCTTTTTCTGCAAGTCCGCTTCCAGG
The DNA here is from genome assembly GCF_011682175.1 of Massilia frigida. Classification (GTDB taxonomy): domain Bacteria; phylum Pseudomonadota; class Gammaproteobacteria; order Burkholderiales; family Burkholderiaceae_D; genus Telluria_A; species Telluria_A frigida. The sequence goes on along the minus strand of NZ_WHJG01000008.1, from coordinate 26,454 downwards.
TAGATCAGCAGGTTGCGGCAAGTGAGCAAGTCGAGCTTGGTAAACGGTGGATCCATCACCAGGTTTTGCGGCGCGAAGGTGACCATTTCGCGAATTTCCTTGCAGACGCGGAAACCGCCATTGTGCTGGATAAAATAGCGGCGCAGGCGGGCCTCGCTCACGTCGCTGGCGATGGTGCCCGGAAATTCGCCGGCGCGGGCACGGTCGATCGCGTCGCTGTCGAGATCGGTCGCGAAGATTTGCAGGGTGAAGCGGGCCTCCGGCTTGAGGCGTTCGAGCGTGTCGCGGAAAGCGATGGCCAGCGAATACGCTTCTTCGCCGGTCGAACAGGCTGGCGGCCCACCCCCCACGGGGGGGCGGGGGGGGGGGGCGCCCGCCCGGGGGGGAAGACGGGGGGCGGGCGCGGTGGCCCCCCCGGGGGGGGGGGGGGGGGGCGGGGAACCCTCGGCCCCCCCAATCCGGTCCTGCGCGGGCCCACCCGGGGGGGGCCCCCCCCCCCCGGGGGGGCGTGGGGGGGGGCCCGCCAGCAGGGCGGGAAAGACGTCGGCCTCGATCTGTTCCCACACGGGCGTGTCGCGGAAGAAGCTGGTCACGCCGATCAGTAATTCCTTGAACAAGAGCTGGGCCTCGTGGATATTGTCGCGCACGTAGCGCACGTAGTCGGCAATGCTGGCCAACTGGTGCAGCCCCATGCGCCGCTCGATGCGGCGGTAAAGGGTGCTTTTCTTGTAGAACGAGAAATCGTGCCCGCTTTGGGCGCGCAGGATCACGACGATTTTTTCGAGTGCGCTGCCGTCGGCGTCGGACAAGCTCAGTTCGGGCGGGCTGACCAGCAGCGGCGCGTGACGCCGGTAGGCGAGGATGCGGCTGGCCAGTTCGTCGGCGGGCGCAATCACGTCGGCCAGGCCGGCGTCGATGGCGCTGCGCGGCATGCCGTCGAACTTGGCCGATTCCGGATCCTGGACGAACACCGCGCCCCCGCTTTCCTTGATCGCCCGCGAACCCAGCGAGCCATCCGAACCCATGCCGGAAAGAATCACGGCGATGCTGTTGGCTTGCTGGTCGGCCGCCAGGGAGCGAAGGAAATAGTCGATCGGCAAGCGCAGCCCGCGCGGCTCGGCCGGTTCGAACAGGTGCAAGACACCGTGCAGGATGGACAAATCGCGGTTCGGCGGAATCACGTACATATGATTCGGCTCGACCCGCAGGCGGTCGCTGATTTCGACCACGGGCAGGGTGGTACCGCGCTGCAGTAGCTCGACCATCATGGCCTTGTGCTCGGGATCGAGGTGCTGCACGACGATGAACGCCATGCCGCTGGCGGCCGGTACGCCCGACAGGAACAATTCGAGCGCTTCCAGTCCGCCAGCGGAGGCGCCGATGCCGACGATTGCGGTGGCGGCCGGGCGCGTGTCGAACGCATGGGCCGGCGCCGTGCCGGACTGGCTGGCCTGCTTGCGCGGTGTCGTGCTGGTTTTTTTCATGACAGGTTGGTGGATCGTGGGGAGTTGAATCGCGTCGCAAGCGGCGGCAAGCGCAGTGCCGTACTATACCATCGGGGCCTGCGGGCCAGTATCGTTGTTCGCTCGGGCATCCTGCAGTTCGAGGAGCTTGCTCACGAACTCGCGCGCCAGCAGCTGGTACTTTTCATCGAGCAGGTGCAGGTCGGCGATCAGGGCCAGGTCCACGCAGGCCTCGCGGGTGGCTGGATGGCCTTGTTCACCATCCCCAAAGCCCAGCCATTCGGGCGAGACCAGCAGCCATGCGGCGATGGAACGCAGCTTGGCCTGGGTCGGGACGGTTTCTCCGCGCAGCCACTTGCGGGCCGTATCCACCGTGATCGATGCGCCGCGATGGCGCCGGTTGAATTCGCGCGCCATGCGCATGGGTTGTCCGACGGGAATCCGATATTGTCCAATCCCAGGCGCAAGCGCGCCCTGAAGGTATCGGGTTCCGGAGGCAGACGCATGGAGCATGTATGTCGAAGCATTCTGATGGGCAGGATGGTGTGGATCGATTCCATCAACATTCCTGACGATATTGCGTTTTGGCATCGTCCTCTTTCCAGCCTGGCAGCGCAGGCGTGCTTGCGCCTGCCTGGCATCAGGTTGACGCCGGGTCTCAATGTTCGATATAGACCTTGTCGCGGATGAATTGCAAATGCGCTTTGAAGACGGCGTTTTCTTTGAGCGACAAGGATGCATCGAACACCATTTCTCCCCCATACGGCGAACCGTTCCTGGTACCGGTCAGCGTACGTCCGCGCAGCGCGAATTTCTGGGTTCCCTGCCGCAGGATGACCTTGAGGTCGCTGGAATCGACGCCGCCGCTGCAAAACATTTTGTACGGCACGGTCACTTCGGCGATGCCGTTGTTGTCGAGGTCGGTAATGGTGATGTACTTGGGGAAAAAACTGGCCGATGAATCGATCACGGGGCAGTCGTTCGCATCTTCGATCAGCCATGCGCGGGCCCAGCGATTGGCCTTGCGGGTGTACAGCGAGGAGAACAGTTCGTAGAGCTCGTCGCGGCCGGGCTCCGCGTTGAAGGCGCTCGATGGACCGGTGCGCATGCTGACGACGAGAATGTGCTCGCCTGCGGCGTCGGCAAAGCGGGCGGCCTTGACCAGCTTGCCTGGCACGGCGATGTGTTCGGATTTCAGAACGGCTGGCGTGACCGGGGTGTGCTGCACGCTGGCGGCCAATGCGGTCGGGGACGCTGCCGCTGCGATCAGCGACAGGCACAAGGTGATGGGGGGAAATGCGGATTTTATCGACATGCTTCTACTCATCTATTCGATTCAAAAATGGGGGCGCCGCGCCCGCCGGGCGGGCAGTAACGATGCCGGAAGGTGGATCACTGACGTCATATCGTCGCGCCGGCCAGCTTAGCAGAGTCCCGGTGCACCTCCGCCGTCAGTCGGCGGCGTTGACGCCGGATGAGCGCTGACGCCCGGCCGGGCCCGCACCACGCGGTGCAATGGCGCACGAGCATATCGTGCTGAAACCGCTGGCTCGCTGGTCATCAGCGCCCATGAACTGGCCCAGTTGGCGCGCTTTTATATCGGGCGGGGCAGCGTGGACGGGCAGCGGATATTGACGCCAGAATCAGTGGCACGCATCGAGCGCGCCGAGTCGAACCTGGGGGCGACATTCGGTTTCAGTAACGCATATGGCTTGGGAAATACGCCGATGGCCGACAGCGGCATCACCTTTCGAGGCCACAACGGCAGCATCGATTCGTTCACCTCGGTGCTGGGTTACACCCTGCGCAACGGTTCCGGCTACGTGCTGATGGCCAATGGCGGTGAGGGGGTTGATTTCGCGGGACCGGCCGCCCATCTGATTCAATCCTGCCAGACAGGGGTGGCTTGTACTTTCGCTTGCTGCCGCTGGTCGCCGTCGCCGCATTGGCGGTGACGCTTGCGCTGCCTTTGCTGGCCTTTTCAGATTCCGGCATGACCACCGTTCTGCGATTGGCCAACATCGGCCCCTATTCCTTGCTGATCCTGGTCTGCCGCGTGTTCTATCCATTGCTGGCATTGACAGGCATGGTGATGACGGTGCGCAATCATGCCGCGCCCCGATGGATTCGTGCCTATGTCGGCTTGTCGTCGCTGGGACTGGTCAGCGTTGCGGCGTATGCAGCAGCAATCGGCTGGCTGCCGCTGCGTACGTGGGTGCTGTAGGCGGGTAATTCCGGGATGACCGGCATTGCCAAAGGGTCTTGCGGCCGCGAGCGCCGGCAATGCGGAGATGGGTGCAACGCAGGCGTGGCGGTCGGTGTAGTCCTTGTCGCCGATAAATTTCAGTGACGATTTGTGCGCGACATTCTGCTTCAGCGGCAACGCGGGTCGGAAATCCATCTCGTCGCCATACGGCGCAACGGATTTGGCATTGGCGAGGGTGCGTTGACTTGGGAGCATCTCCACGGCAGGGGTTTTGGTCAGGGAAACTTGCAGCCAAACCATCGTCGGCCGTGGATCGCGCGCTGCGCAACGCCGGGCGCGCGCTTTTAATGCGGCACTGATGCGCCCCCGCTTGCCGTTTCCGGGCGCACGGGAGCGCGGTGAATTACGGTTTCTGAATCGTGTACCGCAAATTTTCTTTCAAAATAGCCAGCATCGCGCCGGGTGTGCACCCAAACATGATCGCCCTCTTCCTTGATCAGCGAGCCCCACATTGGTGTTTCAAAGCGTGGCGTAACGAAAGACGAGACCAGGTGAATCGTTTCTTCGCTTGCGCGTTGCTCCGGACTGTCCGCCTTCACGCGTGCGATCAGTTGTGCGTAGGCACTCGTCATGGAAGCCTGGATCTGGCTGGTCTGGGGGTCGTCGAGCGCAGCCAGCTGATCTACCGTAAATTTGCCCGGAAGCTGGTAGAGATACTTGCCCCGCCACACCGACGGTGCATCACCTTGATCAATCAACATGCCGGCCGCCAGGGTCAGTGCTTTGTCGTCGATTTTGGTGATCAGCAAGTAGGGATTCACACGGCCCGGGGTGCCCTGGCCTGGCTCGACCAGCACGAATGCCGTCTCCCTGGTCGCTTGTGCGAACAGATCACGCGGTTTGATGTTGATTTTGTTACCCATTTTGCCGGCGTCGGATTTGGTTGTCTCCGTGACCATGGCTGCGTTCGCCAGTACGCCTATCGGGCCAAGCAACAAGCCAACAGCGACACCGCCGCCCCCGAAGTTTTGCGTGTACAGCTGGGTTTTCGCATCGTCCAGCAAGGCTGTGTTGCCGTCCGTCGTGGTAAAGATCGAGGTTGGGAGAATGGTATGCGTCCCTGCCGCCGTGCGTGCCTGCATGGGAGGGGCAATCTATGGTCCAGCGCACCCGGTGAGGACGGCGGCCAGCAGCAGCACAAGTGATTTTTTGGAAGGTGACATCGGGTTCCCGGTTGGTGAGGATGGACTGCGGCTATACATACACGAGGCGGGATTGTGGCACCGATGATTCACGAATGCAATTTTAGTTTTTGAAAAGCACGCCGATCGCTCAACTACCACTCATGCGAGAGCGACAGCGCCGTGCGGGTGTAGCAGAGACGACTAACAAGGCCCGCATTTGCAACACAACGCGCTCGTGATTTACTTGGTCGTGTCCAACAGTGCCTTGTCGAGCCTCACAATGATTCTCTGCAATTTCGGACTAGTTCCGTCGAGCTGGTCAGGCCGGTAGTTCCTGGTTTAGCACCATCGCCAAGGGGCCTGCCGCCGCAAGCGTCGACAATGCGAAGAAGCGCGTTATTCAGGTATTGCCGTCGCGTCGGCCAATTCATCAGGACGCGAGAAGCACAGGAGCCGCAAAAGCTCTTGTGCATGCTCCCGCGACTTGACGGCGATGACCAGATCGTGGCGTTGAATGCCGACCGCGTTCACGCTTTGCTTGCCCGGATAAATGACTAGCTCCCGCGTTCCCGCCTCGACTGCGTCGGTGATGGCATCGGACTCTTCATCCTTTGCGGGCGTGAAACTGATCGCCAGATGAAGACCGTGCTTGCCACGCCGAAGCGCTGGCGTTACGGTCGGAGAGGCTTGACTCACAAACGTATTGCAAGCGTGGCGAATGGGAATTGATCGGGGCGGTGCCGGTCGCAATAAAAGAAGCGCTGCACAGATGCCCGCCAATGCCAGGATTGACCCTGCGCGGCGCACGAAGGAAAAAGAATTCAAGGCGTCTCATCTGGTTGTCGGGTGATCACTTACGCTACAAGCGAGAAGCATGATAGCAAAATTGATCGCTCTCTAAACGAGTAGATAGCGCGCCTGCCGGCTACATTTCTTGGCTGGGCGCACGGCGCAAAGCCGACATGGTGTACAGTGCCCGCTCCCGCATTCGGAATCCCCTATGTCAGATATTCCCCAGAAGCGCCAGCGCCCTATTCGCCATATCATCGAACGGATACTCAGCGGCATGCTCTTGGGCGGCAAGGTGGCGGCGTGGAGTTATCGTTGGGGCTGGCACGGCAAACTCAGCGTCGTGCGCTATGAGATGAGCCTGAGCGAGGAAAAACGATTGCCTGCTCCGCTTAGGATTGGGTTTGTCTCAGACCTGCACGCCGGCCCGACCACGCACGCAGGCCTGTTCGATCTTTTGCGCGACCAGTTGCTGTTGCTGCGCCCTGACGTGTTGCTGCTCGGCGGCGACTATGTCTCGTTTGATGCCCGGTACGCCGCACAGTTGCGCGATGTTCTGACGGCGTATGCCCCCGCACTAGGAATCCATGCCGTGATCGGCAACCATGACATCCGGCACGGACGCGAATCGATCGAAACCGTCTTGCGGGATATGGGTGTGCAAGTCCTGGTCAATCACAATATCGCGCTGCCAGCGCCATTCGATATGGTGAGCGTCTGCGGCATTGACGACCCCTGGACCGGTAACGCAGACGCGGCCCGAACGTTTTCGGACTCCCGCCAGGTCAAGCTATTCCTGACGCATTCTCCGGATGGGCTCCTGCATCTGGGCAAAGAAGTCTTTGACCTTGCCTTCGCTGGACACACACACGGCGGGCAGGTCGCCCGCCGTGATGGGGCGCCGCTGGTGCAGCCGACTGGGCCGCTGTCGCGCCAGTACTGCTACGGCGAATTCCCGGTGCCCGGCAACGGGACGATGATTGTCAGCCGCGGGTTCGGATGCACGTTGATACCGTTGCGTCTCAATGCGGATCCGGAACTGGTGATTTGCACCCTGCGTTAGCGCCGGGTTCATGCATATGGCGGACCACCTCGCCCGCTGATGCGTACAGGGCAGAAATCACCTTTGCCCGTACCATCTCTTCACATTGCAGTTTGGCGCGGAAAACGCACGTACGGGATGAAAATGCATCTCGTCGACATACGGCGCAGCCGAGTGGGCAATGGTGAGGGTGCGTTGGCGTGCGGCCATCTCCGCGGCACGGGTGTTGGTCCAGACAGACTTGAAGTCGAACCGTCGTCGGCCATGGATTGCACGCAGCGCCAGTGGCGGGCGCTTTTAATGCGGCACTTATGTACCCCCGCTTGCCGTTTCCGGGCGCACGGGAGCGCGGTGATTGACGGTTTCTGAATCGTGTATCGCACATTTCACAATTCAATTTGTGCCTGCACTCAATCATGCCGCTGACCGTTCAGGCGTTACAGACGTTGTTGGGAAGACGCTTACGCCGCTTGCCGCGTCAGCGCCGTTACCTTGAGCGCGGCCACCTCGGCCTCGCTGCGCCGCTAGCGCGCCAGCAGATCGGCACTCACCATATGCAGGGGCGTCGGCCCTGGCCGTCGATCCGGTGCATCGCAAGGATAGCGGCCCAGCTTCGTCGCGCACAGGCACCCGCGATGACGGCGTCAGGCGCCTCCTCGTACTTGAGGGGGGCGGGAGGTCACGCGCCAAGGTGCACGCGGCGAACGTAGGCCGGGCCGGCGTCGCCGTCACGCACGAGCGGTACATTGGCACCTTGACCTCTAGCACGACCGGCAGTCGCCGGAATTAGTCGAGGCAGTTTCCACCGCCAAATTTTACTCAGGAAAAAATTGTGCCTGGACGTTCCGTGCACTGTGCGACACGCGTACAACTTCCATGCCGCTTTGAGTCGGACGGTAAAAAATAGCGTAATGCTGATATGGAAAGCTTCTCAAGTCGGGCATGAGGTCAACCCGTACACGCCCTAGTTCGGGCCGTTGGGCCAGCAGCTTGAATTTTTTATTCAGCCCGTCAATGAACGCATCCGCGTGAATGACGCTGTCTTGCGTGATGAAATCCCAGATCGCGCCGAGGTCGATGCGGGCGTGCGGGGGGACAACGATGGCGGGCATCTACGCACCATTTTCCACCTTGGCCGCGCGCCGCGCACGTCCGGAGCGCTTGATTTCATCGGGATCCCAATCAACAACGGGGCCACTATCCAAGCCATCGTGGATATCCTGACGGAGCTGATCAAGCTTCGCAATTTGTACTTGGTCGCTCTCACTCATGAGTCGCAGTGCATCGTTAACGACCTCGCTCGCTGATGCGTACAAGCCAGAAGCCAACTTTGCTCGCACCATTTCTTCAAATTGCGGCGCCAAGACTATCTTCATGCTCATTCGGCTCTCCCGATATTTCAGCTCAATTACAGTGCTAGAGGTTTGACCAAGTATTCACGATTTAGTTCGCGAAAACGAAAGGACGATCAGTCGGACATGAGTCGAAAACATGCAGTACAGCGAATGATTGTAGTGGCCTGCCCAACAGGAATCGAACCTGTGACCCTCAGCTTAGAAGGCTGATGCTCTATCCAACTGAGCTATGGGCAGTCTGTCGCGGGGAGGAAGCCTCGCGGAAATGAAAACGGGCCGTCAAATGAATGACAGCCCGTCTTTTAACTTGGTCGGAGTACAAGGATTCGAACCTTGGACCCCCTGGTCCCAAACCAGGTGCGCTACCGGACTGCGCCACACTCCGAAGACGTTATTATACGTCGGGGGACGCGTAAACGTCAACGGCACATCGTGAAGTTTTCCGTGAAATGTTGAAGCCCGGAAAACTCTACCTCAATGTCCTCGCGCTACTCACCTGCGCGGCCATCCATGCGGCCGCGCCCTCCCCCTTCGCTGCTGCCTGTTTACGCCGGAACCTTGTTGGCAATCCGGCGCGCGGTCGATTCGGCGACCTGGGCACTCTTCGCTTCCACCATCACGCGGATCAGCGGCTCGGTACCGGAGGCGCGGATCAGCACGCGGCCGGTATCGCCCAGTTCCGCTTCCACGGCTTCCTTCTCGGCCACCATGTCGGGATGCTTGGTCCAGTCGAAGCCGGACGGCACGCGCACATTGATCAGCGTCTGTGGATACAAGGTCAGTTCCTTGCAGCACTTGTCCAGGCTCTTGCCGCTGCGCTTGAGCGCCGACAGCACTTGCAGCGCGGACACGATACCGTCGCCGGTAGTATGCTTGTCCAGTGCCAGCAAGTGGCCCGAACCTTCGCCGCCGAACAGCCAGCCGTTTTCCTTCATCACTTCCAGCACGTAGCGGTCGCCCACCTTGGCGCGCGCAAAACCAATGCCGAGTTCCTTGAACGCCACTTCCAGCGCCATATTCGTCATCAGGGTACCCACCGCGCCGGCAACCGGGCCGGTCATCATGCGGTCGCGCACCATCACATACAGCAGCTCGTCGCCGTTGTAGATGCGGCCGGCGCCGTCGCACATGACCAGGCGGTCGGCGTCGCCGTCGAGCGCGATGCCGAGGTCGGCGCGGTGTTCGAGCACGGCCGCCGCCATGGCTTTCGGTGCGGTCGCGCCGAAGCCGTCGTTGATGTTAAAGCCGTTCGGCTTGTTGCCGATGGCGATGACTTCCGCGCCCAGCTCGTGGAACACGTGTGGTGCGATGTGATACGCCGCGCCGTGTGCGCAGTCGAGCACGATGCGCAGGCCGCGCAGGTCGAGCTCGTTCGGGAAGGTGCTCTTGCAAAATTCGATGTAACGGCCCTTGGCATCTTCCAGGCGCTTGGCGCGGCCCAGCTTTTCGGCCGGCACGCATTCCATCGGCTGGTCGATCATGGTTTCAATTTCGTGCTCGACCGCATCCGGCAGCTTGGTGCCATGCTCGGAAAAGAACTTGATGCCGTTATCCTGGAACGGGTTGTGCGACGCGGAAATCACCACGCCGGCCGACAGGCGCAGCGCGCGCGTCAGGTAGGCCACGGCCGGGGTCGGCATCGGGCCGGCCAGCATCACGTCCACGCCGGCGGCATTGAAGCCCGCTTCCAGCGCCGATTCAAGCATGTAACCGGAAATACGGGTGTCCTTGCCGATCAGGACCGTCGGGCGGCCGGAGGCGGCGTTGGTTTTCGCCAGGACTTTACCTGCGGCGTAGCCAAGGCGCATCACGAAATCAGGGGTGATCGGCGCCACGCCAACCAGCCCACGCACACCGTCGGTACCGAAATATTTACGTGCCATGTTTTCTCTTTTGCTCAATGAATTAATGAATTAATGAATGGTGGCAGCTTGCCACACTGTGAGTGCATCTACCGTTTCAGTTACATCATGGACGCGCACGATGCGCGCGCCCTGCGCCACCGCAGCCAGTGCGCCCGCGAGGCTGCCGGCCAGGCGCTGCTCGACCGGCTTGCCGGTCACGGCGCCGATCATCGATTTGCGCGACACGCCCGCCAGCGCGGGCAGCCCCAGTTCCCGCTGCATGTTGCCAATATTGCGCAACAAGGCATAGTTGTGCTCCACCGTCTTGCCGAATCCAAAACCCGGATCGATGCAGATGCGCTGGCGCTCGATGCCGATGGCCAGCATGGCCTCGACCCGTTCGCGCAGGAAATCGGTGACCTCGCGCACCACGTCGCCGTAGACAGGCTCCTGCTGCATGGTCTGCGGCGTGCTCTGCATGTGCATCACGCATAGCGCGCAATCGCTGCCCGCCACCGCCTCCAGCGCGCCGGGCGCCCGGAACGCATTGATGTCGTTGATCATGTCGACCCCCGCCAGGATCGCCTCGCGCATCACTTCGGGCTTGTAGGTATCGATCGACAAGGGTTTGCCGAGGTCGCGCAGCGCGTACAGCACCGGCATCACCCGGCGCAATTCCTCGTCGAGCGCCAGGCCGGGCGCGCCCGGGCGGCTCGATTCGCCGCCGATATCGATCAGGTCCACGCCTTCGCTCACCATTTCCTCGGCGCGCGAGAGCGCAAACTCAAGCGATTGGAACCGTCCGCCATCGGAAAACGAATCAGGCGTGACGTTGAGGATGCCCATGACCAGGGGTTTGGCCGCCAGGTCGAAGCCAAAGCGGCCGCATTGAAAATATTGTCGCATTCCGTTTACATCGCATTGTTAATTGATCGACCATAAAAAATGCCGTTCAGTCTTGTCTGAACGGCATTATATACAACCCTGCAAGAACCGGAGAAATTTACGCCGGTGCTGTCGCGTTCGGTGAAACCCCGCCCGAACCGCTGTCGCCCGGAGGCGGCGTGCGCTTGGTCAGGACACCCGACTTCGGCTCGCGCGGCTCATGCCCGGCCATGATGTCGTTGATCTGGTCGGCGTCGATGGTTTCCCAGTCGAGCAGCGCGCGGGTCATTTTTTCGACCTTGTCGCGGTTCTCTTCCAGCAGGCGGCGCGAGAGCGCGTACTGCGTGTCGAGAATCGAACGGATTTCCGCGTCAACCTTTTGCTGGGTCGCCTCGGAAATGGTCTTGGTGGCACCGCCGAAGAAACCTTCGTTCTCGCTATCCTCGTAGACCATCACGCCCATGCTGTCGCTCATGCCGAAACGCGTCACCATCGAGCGCGCCAGTTTGGTGGCACGCGAGAAGTCGTTCGACGCGCCGGTCGACATTTGACCGACGAACAGTTCTTCGGCGATACGGCCACCGAACAGGATCGAGATTTCTTCCAGCATCTTGTCCTTGTAGCCGGACAGGACGTCATGTTCAGGCAACTGCCAGGTCAGGCCCAGGGCATAGCCGCGCGGCATGATCGTGACCTTGTGCACCGGATCGGCCTTCGGCAACAGCTTGGCGATGACGGCGTGGCCAGACTCGTGGTAAGCGGTGTTGCGGCGCTCTTCTTCGCGCATGACCATCGATTTCCGCTCGGGACCCATGTAGATCTTGTCCTTGGCATCTTCGAAGTCGCTCATTTCCACCAGGCGCTTGCTGCGGCGTGCGGCGAACAGGGCTGCTTCGTTGACCAGGTTGGCCAGGTCGGCGCCCGAGAAGCCAGGCGTACCGCGTGCCAGGATGTCGGCCTTGACGTCGGCGCCGATAGGCACCTTGCGCATGTGCACATTGAGAATCTGTTCGCGGCCGCGGATGTCCGGCAAGCCAACCATGACCTGGCGGTCGAAACGGCCCGGACGCAGCAGCGCCTTGTCGAGCACGTCGGCGCGGTTGGTGGCGGCCACCACGATCACGCCGGAGCTGGCTTCAAAACCGTCCATCTCGACCAGCAACTGGTTCAAGGTCTGTTCGCGCTCGTCGTTACCGCCGCCCATGCCGGCGCCACGATGACGGCCGACCGCGTCGATCTCGTCGATGAAGATGATGCAGGGCGAGTGTTTCTTGGCGTTTTCGAACATGTCGCGCACGCGGCTCGCGCCCACGCCGACGAACATTTCAACGAAGTCCGAACCGGAAATCGAGAAGAACGGGACCTTGGCTTCGCCGGCAATGGCGCGTGCCAGCAGGGTTTTACCGGTACCCGGAGGGCCCACCATCAGCACGCCGCGCGGAATGCGTCCGCCCAGCTTCTGGAACTTGGTCGGATCCTTGAGGAAGTCGACGATTTCGTTGACTTCTTCTTTCGCTTCGTCGCAACCGGCGACGTCGGCGAAAGTGACGGTGTTGTTGGTTTCATCCATCATGCGTGCTTTGGACTTGCCGAACGAGAAAGCGCCGCCCTTGCCGCCGCCCTGCATCTGGCGCATGAAGAAGACCCAGACGCCGATCAGCAACAGGAACGGGAACCAGGAAATGAACACGGTGGTCAGGAACGATGGATCTTCAGGCGGTTTGATGTCGAAATGCACATTCGCATCGCGCAAGTCCGATACCAGGCCGCGGTCGAGCATGGACGCGGTGGCGCGCACCTTGGTGTCATCCGAGCGCGTCGCGGTGATGTTCTGCCCTTCGATGACCACATCCTTGATGCGGCGGGCCTTGACCTCATCGAGCAGTTCGGAATAAGGGATGGACTTGCTGCCGCCGGCAGCGCTGTGGTTGTCAAACTGCCTGAACAGCATGAACAACAGCAGGGCAACAACTACCCAGATGGCGGATTTTGAAAACATATTATTCACGAAAACTCCTTCGATGCAGGCGCATCTTTTTACCAATTTTAGAACGCCGATTTTACTCGCAATAAGCAGGCGGTGCCACGCACGCCCCGCTGCCGGGCTGAAAAACTACTGAAAAGCCATGAACATTAGGCAATTCTTACCCAATTTCCATGTCTTTTGCGGCTTTCCTTGGCTGATGTGCGGCTAAACCCGTCAAATATCAAGGGGAGATTCTTCTTCCAGCGCGGTATTCTTGTCGGTAGGATTTTTCAAGCCCTTGCCAACGAGGAAAATTTCCGACGATTTGTCGCGGCTCGCCTTCGGCTTGATCTGCTTGACCACCTTGAACTCGGCCCGGAACTTCTCCACGATCTGGCTGAAACCCATGTCTTTAAAGCATTTCACGACCAGGGCGCCGGACGGTTTCATGTGGAATTGCGAAAATTCGATGGCCAGGTCGATCAGGTGCTCCATGCGGGCCGAATCGGCCGTGGGGATGCCCGACAGGTTCGGTGCCATGTCCGACAGCACCAGGTCGCATTTGCGGCCAGCCAGGATCGTGTCGAGCTGGCGCAGGATGCGCGCCTCGCGGAAGTCGCCCAGGATGAAGTGCATGTCGGCGATCGGCTCCATCGGCAGCATGTCGAGGCCGATGATGGTGCCGTTGATGCCGCCGCCATCCTTGCCGGCCAGCTTACGCCGGACGTACTGGCCCCAGCTGCCCGGGGTGCAGCCGAGGTCGACGATGACCTGGCCGGATTTGATCAGCTTCTCGCTCTCGTCGATTTCCTTGAGCTTGTAGGCGGCGCGTGCACGGTAACCCTCTTTCTGCGCTAACTTCACGTAGGGGTCGTTTATGTGGTCGTGCAACCAGTTTTTGTTTAATTTGTTCTTTGCCATTCGCGTAGAATACTGCTTTTAAAGGATTAACTAAAAATATTATGCAAAAACTTACCCCCGTCGAGCGCAGTGCACTGCGCGCTGAAGCGCATGCGCTCAAGCCTGTCGTCATCATCGGCGAAGCGGGCCTGACGCCAGCCGTGATCAAAGAGATCTCGGCCAGCCTCGACTCGCACGGCCTGATCAAGGTCCGCGTGTTCGGCGACGATCGCGCCATGCGCTCAGAAATCTACGAGAACATTTGTACCGAGCTCGATGCGGCTCCGGTACAACACATCGGCAAACTGCTGGTCATTTACCGTCCCAAAGTGGAAGTGGTAAAGGAACGCAGCGGCAAGTCGGGTAAAGGAATGCGCGAAGTTACCATTGTTAAAGCGAGCGCAAGCGGTACCAAGCGTCCGTCCGTGACCAAGGTGATGATCAAGGGTAATGAGCGTGTGACGGAAGGCGGCTCCATCAAGCGCGCCAAGCCGCGCCAGTCCAGCCCCAAGAAAGGCGCGCTGGGAAAATAATCCCCGCGTTGCAAATCCACGTCGTTCCCGCGCAGGCGGGAACGACCAGATTGTGGCCGAGACGGTAGAAGCGGCATTGCTACGGCCCGGGGTTCTTGAACACCAGCACCCCCGCCAGCACGCTCTGAATCAGATACAACACCATCGACACCCCGTGCAGCATGCCGAACTGCTTGCGCGCGGCCGGCTCCATCACGCCGCCAGGCGCCGCTTCCTTCAGCGCCGCCATCATCGGCCCCAGTCCCAGGCTGCTGACCGCCAGCAGCACCAGCATCGCGGCCACCACCAGCATCAGCAAGCGCTTGCGCTGCGCGTCGACATCCTTCGCCAGCGCCAGCAGCACCAGCAAACCCACGCCGCACACCAGCGACACCATCGCCGCGCTCCTGAACATGCTGCCCGCGATCGTCCCGGCCAGCACGCTGTCGGACAGGGTGCGGAACAAGGTCGGGGCCACCAGGTAACCCACCGTCCACAAGCTGCCCGCCCACGCGGTCACGAGCAGCAGGCGGGCCCGCCCCAGCAGCATCAGATGTACTTGACTTCGAGGATTTCGTATTCGCGCGGGCCCGATGGCGCCTGCACTTCGACCACGTCGCCGGCGTACTTGCCAATCAGCGCGCGCGCGATCGGCGAGGTGACCGACACTTTATTGAGCTTGAGGTCCGCTTCGTCCAGGCCCACGATCTGGTAGGTCACCTTGGTGCCGTTGTCCAGGTCTTCCAGGTCGACGGTCGCGGCGAACACCACGCGCCCTTCGGCGTCCAGGGTGGTCGGGTCGATGATCTGCGCGGCGCCCAATTTACCTTCCAGCTCCGCAATGCGGCCTTCGACGAAAGCCTGGCGCTCCTTGGCGGCGTCGTATTCGGCGTTCTCGGACAAATCGCCATGCGAGCGCGCCTCGGCGATCGCGTCGATCACAATGCGGCGCTCTTTGGTCTTGAGCTGGTGCAGCTCGTCCTTGAGCAGTTCGGCGCCGTATTTGGTAAGTGGAACTGATGTGTTCATGTCGTATTCGCGTTTCTACTGAAAAGTGAAAACCACAGGGCACGCGCCGGAAAATGCTCCCGGCGCGCGCCCTGTGGTCAAGAGGTACTGCGTGCTGCTTAGTTTAAGGTTTTATGAAGGCCTTGTAAATCGTACACGCGCAACTCGTCGAGATGACGCATGCCTTCGACCGCAGCCTCCGCACCCGCTATTGTAGTGTATGTCGTCACGCGCGAGGCCAAAGCCGAAATCCGGATCTGGCGCGAGTCGACAATCGCACTGCGTTTTTCTTCGACCGTGTTGATCACCAGCGCGATCTCGTGGTTCTTGATCATGTCGACCACGTGCGGACGGCCTTCGATCATCTTGTTCACGGCCTGGCACGGAATGCCCGCCGCCGTGATCACCGCCGCCGTGCCCTTGGTCGCCACGACCTGGAAGCCCATCGAATGCAAATCGCGCGCCACTTTCACCGCGCGCGGCTTGTCGGAACCCTTCACCGACAGGAATACCTTGCCCGATTCAGGCAGCTTGACGCCGGCACCCATCTGCGACTTGACGAAGGCTTCGCCGAAGGTCATGCCCACGCCCATGACTTCACCGGTGGACTTCATCTCGGGTCCGAGAATGGTGTCCACGCCCGGGAACTTCACGAACGGGAACACGGCTTCCTTCACGCTGTAGAACGGCGGGATGACTTCCTTGGTGATGCCCTGCGATTCGAGCGTCTGGCCAACCATGCAGCGCGCCGCGATCTTGGCCAGCTGCAGGCCGGTGGCCTTGGACACGAACGGCACCGTGCGCGAGGCACGCGGGTTCACTTCCAGCACGAACACGGTGTCCGTCATGACGCCATCGACGTCGGTCTTCTGGATCGCGAACTGCACGTTCATCAGGCCGACCACGTTCAAGCCCTTGGCCATCAGCGAGGTCTGGCGCTTGAGTTCATCGATGGTCTCTTGCGAGAGCGAATACGGCGGCAGCGAACAGGCCGAGTCGCCCGAGTGCACGCCAGCCTGCTCGATGTGCTCCATCACGCCGCCGATGAAGGTGGTGACGCCGTCCGAGATGCAGTCGACGTCGACTTCAATCGCGTCGTTCAGGAAGCGGTCCAGCAGTACCGGCGAATCGTGCGATACCTTGACCGCTTCGCGCATGTAGCGCTCTAGGTCGCGCTGTTCGTGGACGATTTCCATCGCCCGGCCGCCCAGCACATACGATGGACGCACCACCAGCGGGTAGCCGATCTCCTGCGCCAGCGCCAGTGCTTCCGGCTCGGTGCGCGCAGTGCGGTTAGGCGGCTGGCGCAAGCCCATTTTCTGCAGCATCTGCTGGAAGCGTTCGCGGTCTTCGGCCGCGTCGATCATGTCGGGCGAGGTGCCGATGATCGGCACGCCGTTCGCTTCCAGGTCGAGCGCGAGCTTCAATGGCGTCTGGCCGCCGTACTGCACGATCACGCCGACCGGTTTTTCGATGGCGACGATTTCCAGCACGTCTTCCAGGGTCAGCGACTCGAAGTACAGGCGGTCCGAGGTATCGTAGTCGGTCGACACGGTTTCGGGGTTGCAGTTGACCATGATGGTCTCGTAGCCGTCTTCGCGCATCGCCAGCGCCGCGTGCACGCAGCAGTAATCGAATTCGATACCCTGGCCGATGCGGTTCGGGCCACCGCCCAGCACCATGATCTTTTTCTTGTCGCTCGGGTTGGACTCGCACTCTTCATCGTAGGTCGAGTACATGTACGCGGTGTCGGTCGAAAATTCGGCCGCGCAGGTGTCGACCCGCTTGTACACCGGACGGATACCCATCGCATGGCGCGTCTCGCGCACGACCTTGTCGGTGGTGTGCAGCAGGAAGGCCAGGCGGCGGTCCGAGAAGCCTTTTTGCTTCAGCTTGTACAGGGTCGGCTTGTCGATCGCTTCCAGGGTCTGGTTATCCAGCCACAGTTCGATGTCGACGATTTCCTTGATCTGCACCAGGAACCACGGATCGATGTGGGTCAGCTGGTGCACTTCTTCCAGCGTGAAGCCCTGGGCAAAGGCGTCGCCCACGTACCAGATGCGGTCCGGACCCGGTTCGCCCAGTTCTTCTTCGATCTTTTCGCGGTCGCGCGTTTTTTCGTTCAGGCCATCGACGCCCACTTCCAGGCCGCGCAGGGCCTTCTGGAACGATTCCTGGAAGGTGCGGCCGATCGCCATGACTTCACCGACGGACTTCATCTGGGTGGTCAGGTGATGGTCGGCAGCCGGGAATTTTTCGAACGTGAAGCGCGGGATCTTGACCACGACGTAGTCGATCGACGGCTCGAACGAGGCTGGCGTGGCGCCGCCGGTGATTTCGTTGCGCAGTTCGTCGAGCGTGAAGCCCACGGCCAGCTTGGCGGCGATCTTGGCGATCGGGAAACCGGTCGCTTTCGAGGCCAATGCCGACGAACGCGAGACGCGCGGATTCATTTCGATGACGATCATGCGCCCGTCAGCCGGGTTGATCGCGAACTGCACGTTCGAGCCGCCCGTGTCGACGCCGATCTCGCGCAGCACCGCGAGCGACGCGTTACGCATGATCTGGTATTCCTTGTCGGTCAGCGTCTGCGCCGGCGCCACGGTAATCGAGTCGCCCGTGTGCACGCCCATGGCGTCCAGGTTTTCGATCGAGCAGATGATGATGCAGTTGTCCGCCTTGTCGCGCACCACTTCCATCTCGTACTCTTTCCAGCCGATCAGGGACTCTTCGATCAGCAGTTCCTTGGTCGGCGACGCTTCCAGGCCGCGCTTGCAGATGGTCTCGAATTCTTCTTCGTTGTAGGCGATGCCGCCGCCCGTGCCGCCCATGGTGAACGAGGGGCGGATGATGGTCGGGAAGCCCATTTCGCGCTGCACCGCCCACGATTCTTCCATCGAGTGCGCCACGCCGGAACGCGCCGAACCGAGACCGATCTTGGTCATCGCTTGCTTGAACTTGGAGCGGTCTTCGGCCTTGTCGATGGCTTCCGGCGAG
Source organism: Massilia frigida (assembly GCF_011682175.1). Classification (GTDB taxonomy): domain Bacteria; phylum Pseudomonadota; class Gammaproteobacteria; order Burkholderiales; family Burkholderiaceae_D; genus Telluria_A; species Telluria_A frigida. Next base: position 8,303 of record NZ_WHJG01000008.1, on the reverse strand, counting down.
GCGCCGATCAGCTCCACGTTGTACTGTTTCAGCACGCCGTTGTTGTGCAGGTCGAGCGCGCAATTGAGCGCGGTCTGGCCGCCCATGGTCGGCAGGATCGCGTCAGGGCGCTCCTTGGCGATGATGCGCTCGACGACTTTCCAGGTGATCGGCTCGATGTAGGTCACGTCCGCCATTTCCGGGTCGGTCATGATGGTCGCCGGGTTGCTGTTGACGAGGATGACCTTGTAGCCCTCCTCGCGCAGCGCCTTGCACGCCTGGGCGCCGGAATAATCGAACTCGCAAGCCTGGCCGATGATGATCGGGCCTGCGCCAATAATCAGAATACTTTTAATGTCACTACGCTTTGGCATTGGGCTCTTTCTACAATTCGTTTTTCTCAGCGGCTTGCATCATGCTGATGAAGCGGTCAAACAGGTAAGCTACGTCGTTCGGGCCTGGCGATGCTTCAGGGTGGCCCTGGAAGCAGAAGGCCGGCTTGTCGGTGCGGGCGAAGCCCTGCAGCGAGCCGTCGAACAGCGACACGTGGGTCACGCGGCAGTTGGCCGGCAGGGTTTGCGCGTCGACCGCGAAACCGTGGTTCTGCGAGGTGATCATCACCTTGCGCGAATCGAGATCCTGCACCGGGTGGTTGGCGCCGTGGTGGCCGAACTTCATCTTGAGCGTGCGCGCGCCGGAAGCGAGCGCCATGATCTGGTGACCCAGGCAGATGCCGAAGGTCGGGATGCCGCGCTCGATCAGCTCGCGGCTGGCCGCGATCGCGTAGTCGCACGGCTCCGGGTCGCCCGGGCCATTGGCCAGGAAGATCCCGTCCGGGTTCAGCGCCAGCGCATCGGCGGCGCTGGACTGGGCCGGCAACACCGTGACCTTGCAGCCACGTTCGGTCAGCATGCGCAGGATGTTGCGCTTGACGCCGAAGTCGAACGCGACCACGTGGAATTGGGGGGCCGCCAAGGCGTCGGCCAGCTTGCCGTAGCCTTCGCCCAGCTTCCATTCGGTCTCTGTGAACTCGTAGGCGGCGGTGGTCGAGACCACCTTGGCCAGGTCCATGCCGGCCAGGCCAGGGAACGAGCGCGCCAGTTCCAGTGCCTGCACCTGCGAAGGCTCGTTACCCTGGGTGCCGACCAAAATGGCGCCGCCCTGCGCGCCTTTTTCGCGCAGCAGGCGCGTCAGCTTGCGGGTATCGATACCGGAGATGGCGACGATGTTTTCGGCCTTGAGGTAATCGGACAGCGACTGGGTCGAACGGAAGTTCGATGCCAGCAGCGGCAGGTCACGGATGATCAACCCTGCGGCGTGGACCTTGCTTGCCTCGACGTCTTCCGGATTGACGCCCGTGTTGCCGATGTGCGGATAGGTCAGCGTGACAAGCTGGCGCGAGTAGCTGGGATCGGTCAGGATTTCCTGGTAACCGGTCATGGCCGTGTTGAACACGACTTCCCCGGTGGTATGGCCGGCGGCGCCAATGGAAAAACCTTTAAATATCGTTCCATCGGCGAGAGCCAGGATGGCTGGAACGGCGGGGCCAGAAAAAAATGGCGGCAAGGGCAACTCCTGATAAAGTTACCGTAGCTGCGCCACGTCAGACCGACGACCATGGTTTCCCGGTGCGCTTGCGCTCAGGGGGATGGTGTCATTTTGAATGAGGGATGGTGGGTAGTCGCTACGGTAGGTGTATGAATGGCTAAACCTCCAAATTATAGCGCAACCCGGCCTTTCCGGCAATCGCCGACTAGCCTCATTGCGGCCCTTTTCGCGCTTTTACTGGACATCGCCCACCGTCCTCTATACATTTATTACAGCATCCTCAGGCAAACATTTACCAGGAAATGTGATTATGTCTACGTTTGGAAGAGATACGCCGATGGAGCGCCCCAATCCGGGCGGGCGGGCAGCCGTGTTCGTGCCCAAGGTGAGCGCCGACGATGCGGTCAAGGAGAAGCTCAAGAATGGTTCGGGAATGGTGGGCTTCGGTAACAGCGATGGCTCGGTCACCGTCTACTTCGAGAATAACCGCTTCAACGATTCGTCCCTGCATAAATGGGCAAGCAAGGTGTGGAAATCGTACGGCAGGATGGTCGAGCTCTCGCCGACTGTCAACAAGCTGGTGTGCGACGCCAGCAACCTGACCCAGGTCGGCTTCGTCCAGGGTCCGGAAATCGAGGTGCGCGACATGCCGCTGCTGCTGGAATGGCTGGAACGCACCAGCGCCGCCGATTCGGCGCCGGAAGGCCCGCTGATCCACGCCTGACCCGGCGCCGCCGGATTGCTGAAACAAAAAACAACACTTACAGACCGAGTTCGCTCAGCCCCGGATGATCGTCCGGGCGGCGGCCCAGGGGCCAGTGGAACTTGCGCTCCCGCTCACTGATCGGCAAGTCGTTGATGCTGGCATGGCGCAGCGCCATCAAGCCGTGCTCGTCGAACTCCCAGTTTTCGTTGCCGTAGGAGCGGAACCAGTTGCCGGCATCGTCGCGCCACTCGTAGGCAAAGCGCACGGCAATGCGGTTTCCGCCGAAGGCCCACAATTCCTTGATCAGCCGGTAGTCGAGCTCGCGCACCCATTTGCGCGTCAGCAGCCCGGCGATCGCCTCGCGACCGGTGACGAATTCGGCGCGGTTACGCCAGCGGCTGTCGGCGGTGTAGGCCAGCGCCACGCGCGCCGGATCGCGCGAATTCCAGCCATCTTCGGCCAGGCGCACTTTTAGGGTGGCCGCGTCGTGCGTAAAGGGTGGCAATGGAGGGCGGTGTTCAGAAGCGCTCATGGGGCTCTTTCTCGAATCAAAACGACAAGATACGCGATTGCCGGCGTAATCACCCGCATCAGGCAGTACCGAAAAACCGGATCAGCGCCCTCGCGGGCGCGCACAGCCATGCCCGCCGCTGATATGTAAGCAAGCAAAAACAACAGTTTATAAATACAGTTCCATTTGGCAATTTAAGTTGGATTATAATATCAAACATGCATGTCCTGCCGGCCGCGTTACGGCCGGGGCAACGCGTCAGCAGGCCCAAATCACCATGGTGAAGCGGGCCTGTTTTCATTTACCGCTCTGATAATAGGTCTTCCGTGAACTTACGTCTCTCCTCCGCCGCGCTGGTCGCCTGCCTCGCCATCCTCACCGGCTGCATGACGCCGCCACAAACGCCGGTCGCCCTGGCCCCGCAAGCCTTCGTTGCGCCCGCCAACAACTATGGCGTCGTCATGACCGCACTGCCGGTGGTCGATACCCAGTTTCCTGGCGCGGATTGCCTGTTGTGCATGGCTGCGGCCTCGCTCATGAACTCATCCCTGACCAGCCACATCAAGACGCTGCCTTACGAAGAGTTGCCGCAATTGCCAGCCCAGGTTGCAACCGTCCTCAAACAGCGCGGCGCCAACGTCACCATGATCGAGAAAATCGATTTCTCCGCCCTGCCCGACAATGGCAAGGCTGCTCCCGGATTCACGCGCAAGGACATGTCCGGCCTGAAAGCCAGCCACAAGATCGACAAGCTGCTGGTGATCAGCCTGAGCATGGTTGGCGTTGAGCGCACCTTCGCATCGTACATCCCGACCAGCGACCCGAAAGCGAAAATCGCCGGTGCCGCCTACATCGTCAACCTGACCGACAATTCCTACGAATGGTACGTGCCGCTGAACGTGCAAAAGGCTGCCGATGGTAAATGGGATGAACCGCCGACCTTCCCTGGCGTGTCGAATGCGTATTTCCAGGTGCTGGAAATGACCAAGGACCAGATCATCAAGCCCTTGTCCAATTAAGCCATTCACTTTTCTGAAAGACCAGCCCCGATGATACGTTTCGCCCGCCGCCTGCCACGCCCCCACCTCGTTTCCGCCTGCCTGGCGCTGTGCGCGGGCGTGGGCCTTTCCCTGCCATGGCAAGCGGTGCAGGCCGGGGAAGTGCCGGCCCAGGCCGGCCTGGCCGCAAGCGATGCGACGGCGCAGCGCGTGGGCCTGCGCCTTCCGGCCGCCGACAAGGTGGAGTTTCATGGGGCGGTCAATTTCGACAAGGCTGGCGGGGCCGGCGGCGGCGCAGTGATGTACCCCGCTCCCGGCCTGGTCGGCCTGCTGGCCGCTGTCGCCACGCATGCCATCGTGTCGGGCACCATGCGCGACGCTGAAAAGGAACGCATCCGCACCAAGGCGGACAAAGTCCTCGTCCCCTACCAGGGCGTGCTGGATGCCTATCACCACCAGGAACTGATGCAAGCCTCGCTGACGCACATGAAGAGCGGCGGCGCCAAGCAGATCATCGCGCAGGCGGCCGCGCCCGCTCCGGGCGACATCATGGTCGACAGCGTGCCGCTGTTTTACCTGACACAAGACCACCAGGCGCTGATTCTCGACAACGCCATTTCGATCAAGACGGCGGGCCGCGCCACGCCCTACGAGACCATCATCCGCATCGTCTCGCCTGAGCGCGGTGGCGAGGCTGGGCCGGATGTGTGGCTCGGCGACAATGCCGGCATGCTCAAGTGGGAAAGTGCGCGCATGTACGCGCAAGCGCTCGATATTGCGCTAGCGGACATGGCGACGCCCACCGCGCCGGCGCTGCCGTACAAAACCGTGCGCTACAACGAAGGTGCGAGCGAGCGCATGGAGCGCGCGCAGCTGGTCAGCGAAAGCTGCGACTACCTGGTCTTGCGCACCCTGCGCGGCAATCTGATGGCGGTGCCGCGCAAGGCGGAAGCGCAAGCGGCCTGCGGCGCTGCCGCCGCGCCAGCCGCCACGCCTGCCGGCTAAGCGGCAGCGCCAGGTCCAGGGTCCGCGCGCACTGGCGGACCGGCCCTCTCAGGCCAGGGCGGCGATGCCGGCCTTGGCAATCTGCGCATCCTGGTCCGACTTCACGCCCGACACGCCCACGGCGCCGATCACGTGACCGTCGACGATCACCGGCACGCCCCCCTCCAGCATCCCTTCCACGAACGGCACCGTCAGGAACGCCGTGCGGCCGTTATTGATGATGTCTTCATAGACCTTGCTCTCGCGCCGGCCCAGGGCCGCCGTCTTGGCCTTGGATGGGGCGATGTGCGAGGACAGCGGCGCGGCGCCATCGAGGCGTTGCAGCGACAGCAGGTGGCCACCGTCATCGACGATGGCGATGGTGACCGCCCAGTTGTTGGCGATGGCTTCAGCTTGTGCGGCGGCAGCGATTTTTTGGACGTCGGCGAAGTTCAGGTACGGTTTCGATGGCATGTTCAATCCCAGGTAAATAGATGCGGCAGATTTTACGGCAAACGCAGGCGCTGCCGATATCGGAACGGCTATAACGCTTATGAGTGCTGGAGCGCCTTGAGCTTGGCTTTGATCTGCGGCATCATCGCCGCGGCCGCCTGCTCGCCCGCCATGATGGCACGGTTGCGGCCGGCAAAGTCGTTGCTGCCCATCTTTGCCAGCGCTGGCGAGATGACGATGTCGGCATCCTTGAGCTCGTAATGATTGAGGCGCTGCCCCATGATGGCGAAGGTCTGCATCAGCACTTCCAGCGAGCTGACGGCCGCCTGCGCGTCGGTCTGGCTCGAAATATTGACGGCGATAATGAAATCGGCGCCCATTTCACGCACGAAGCGCACCGGCACCGGTGCCACCAGGCCGCCATCGACATACGAACGGTCGCCGATGCGCACCGGCTGGAACACGCTCGGCACGGACGAGGATGCACGCACCGCCTGCCCCGTGTTACCGCGCCGGAACAGGATCGGCTGGCCGTTGTTCAGGTCGGTCGCGACGGCGCCGAACTGGATCTTGAGCTTTTCGATCGGCACGTTCTTGACGGCCTTGTTCACGTAATTTTGCAAGGCTTCTCCCTTGAGCACGCCCGAGGACTTGCCGAACAGCGGCATGGCCCAGTCGGAAATTTCGGCCTCATCCATCTCCATGGCGGTCTTTTGCAGTGCGAAGCCATCGTTGCCGGCCGCATACATGGCGCCGACCACGCTGCCGGCGCTGGTGCCGACCACGATTTCCGGGTAGATCCCCTGTGCTTCGAGCGCCTTGATCACGCCGATATGGGCAAATCCGCGCGCGGCGCCGCCACCCAGGGCCAGGCCGATGCGGATCTTCTTGGGCAGCGCGGCGGCGGCCGGTTGCAGCACGGCGGCCGGTTTGGCCGCAGGAGGGGTGGGGTTGCTGCCGCAGCCGGCGAGCAGCACAGCGAGGGCAATCAGGGAACGGCGTTTGGTAAACATAGTGGTCGTCAAAGAAGCGAAGACCACGATTGTACCTGCTCGCGGTCACCTGGGGCCGCCGCCAGGCAAGCCGTCGCTGGCGCTGGCGGCGATTGCCGGATGGATAAAGTGGCATAATTGTTCATACCAACATAGAAAGCCGGCAATGATCAGCAGCGACAGCGAACTCACCCACGTCAAGATTGTCCGTTCGCAGCAATACTTCAACAAGCTGAGCCTATTTTTCTACGATGCGCTGCTCTACGGCGTGATTTCCAAATATGCCTGGGGATGCTCGATTGCCCGGCTCGATGCGCATTACCGCAAGCACATCAGCGCCAATCATCTGGAAGTCGGGGTCGGCACCGGGTTCCTTCTCAAGCGCGCGCCGCTGGTGCCCACGGCGCGCCTGGCGCTGATGGACCTGAGTGCCGAGTGCCTGGCCAAGACGCTGCCCAAGGTGGCGCGCTACCGGCCGGAAACGTACGTGCAGAACATCCTGGAGCCGGTGAAGCACGCGGTCGCGCCCTTCGATTCGATCAGCATCAATTATGTGCTGCACTGCGTGCCGGGCAGCCTGGACCAGAAAAGCATCGCCCTCACCCATCTGGCGGCCCTGCTGGCGCCGGGCGGACGCCTGTTCGGCACCACGGTGCTGTCGGAAGGCGTGCGCAAGAACCTGCTGGCGCGGCCGTTCATGTGGCTGATGAACGCGCTCGGCGTATTCAACAACCAGCGCGACAACGCACGTGCGCTGGAAGATTACCTGCGCGCGCATTTCAAGGTGGTCGAGTTCAGCGTGGAAGGGGTGACGGCGATCTTCGCGGTCGAAACCAAGTCGACCTGATGGAAATTGCTTGGGGAAGGCGATCAGCTCGACAAGATTGCCTTGGGCAGTATCACTCACCGCCCAAGGCAACATCAGCATGCAAGCGTTGGTTTAGAAGCTGATTGTCTCGCCGGTATTACCCTTGATCATGCGAACTTCTTCAATGGCGACCGATCCCGCGCCGATAAACGCATTGGCGCTGCCAAGCGACCCGTTCGTGCCGGTTGCCGATCCACTTGCGGAGGACCGTGCCAGCACCTCGATGGTATTCACGCCGGAGCTGAGACCCGGCGCCACGAAATTAAATGCGTTGGCGTTCAGCGTTTTCAAGATGAGCTGCAGCTCCTCCGGGTCGGCGCAAGTCACCGCGCCGGTTGTCAAATCCGCCTTACAGTTCAGGCCTGAAAACCTGGCCTTGAGCGTCTGCACGCGGTCGCAGAACACGATGCCATCGCCAGTCGTGTTGGTGGCATCCTGACCGGTCGAGGGCTGAGCGTAACTGACCGCGCCAGAGGGAGCGGTAATCTTCACTTTCACGCGAACGGTTCCCCGCGCTTCCGCCGTATCCAGGGAACCATTGACGCTTTTTACCGTCGTATCGGTCACGATGCCGCATTGAAGTGATGCATTGATAAACAGGTCTTTTTGATTAGCCGTCTTGAGCTGCTGCATTAAAATGCTTGTCCAGCCGTCGCTGCCCTTGCCCGCACAGCCGCCGGCGTCAGTGCTATTGCATGGTGGCAAAACGGTAAGCGACGTATATGCAAACGTCGCTTTTGCCGCTGGCGTCGACTGCGCGGAGGCATTGATGCTGATCAGTCCCGCCAATAATCCAACAACGATTGCCGCGGTTTTCAAGTGAATACGCTGTTTGCTTTGCTTATTCATTATCACTCCAATTTTCAAATTAAAGTTTCAAAATGGAATGCATTTATCAAAATGCATTCCATCAACACCGCTCATCGAAATTCCACTTCGGCATGAACAGTTAAAGAACTTTATGTGTATTGGATAATGTGAACTTTGATTTTTCATAAGATTTCAAACATGGCAATAATTTTCATGTGTAAATCAACCGTCAACGTCTAAGGCAATGCTATTTCCTGAATCCGTGTTCCAGCCCATGCAATAGTTGATCAAGTCATTGATTGCAAAGTAAAATATTGCATTTCCTGTTTTCACCCGACTGATCATGCCACGCTTTGAAGTCAAGCAATCGCGCAACCTGGAATTAACCTCGCACGCCGGGCTCGGCCTGATTGGCCAATGCTTTGAGGCCGCCCAAGTCGAGGCAGTTCTCGAT
>NZ_WHJG01000089.1 GCF_011682175.1 Massilia frigida | reverse complement strand
AACTTCTGCACCATCCGCTCCTGCCTCGACACCCTACGCAAACAAGGGCACAGCATGCTGGAAGTGCTGCGCCGTGCATTTGCTGGCGATCCGATCAGGCCAACTGCGTAGCGGCTGAATAGTTACACCGATAGCAGCAAGCCGATCACAACAAACGCCACGCCAAGGTAGAACGGCTGCGGCCGCAAGCCATATTTGGCTGCAATCCAGCCGGTCGCCAGCGCCGCTGCGCCGACGGCGAAATAACCCGCGAATTCATTGACGCCCATCGCCGTGCCCCGATTTTTGGGACCGGCGAGATCGATCTTCATGATTACAGTGGTCGACCAGGTCAGCCCCTGACTCACGCCGAGAAAAACGTTGGCCAGCAAGATCCAGTTCCAGGACGGCGCCCACATCAGCAAGAAGGGAACGGGAGTAGCGATCAGCCAGCCAATCACCAGCACTATTTTACGTCCGTAGGCGTCGGAAAAGCGGCCGGCAAAATAGTTAGTGATGGCCTTGGCAAGGCCGAAGACGACAATGAACGCCAGAATCGCCGTGTGGGCGACCAGCTTAAATTCTTGTTCGGCAATGGCGGGCAAGATGCTGCGCTCCATCCCGACCATTGCACCGACAAATGCGTTTACGACAACAAGCAAACTAAATTGGCGCCAGTTCGCGCGCAGTCCAAGTTGTAGGCCAATGGAGGCGGCCGGGGAATGTGCGGCCGATGGCATCGCCGGTTCCTTGCTCATGTAAACTCAACTTGGCCAAGATTGGCGGCGACAAGCCGTTCCATCTCGGCGGGACGCGGTAGGATCGTGGTCGTGAGGGACGTTATGAATGCCTCCTTCTGCAGGGACAGCAAAGAATTCCATCGCTTTTCGAAGCCGATCGTTGACGACGGCTTTCCTGAGATGTCTGCGCCGCATGCGCTTCCAGCTTGGTGTCCTGGAAAGACTTCCAGCTCTTCAGGCAAGTTCAGCAGCCGACCATGCAGGCTGTCCCAGAGCTGGGCCGCCATTTCTTGTTCGCGTCCTGCAAGGTCCGGTCGACCGACCGAACCGACGAACAATGTGTCACCAGTGAGGATGAACCATGGCGCTTCCGCGCGCCGGCGGTCCGAGACCAGCAGGCAAATGCTATCTTCTGTATGGCCCGGCGTATGCAGAATCTGGAAGCGCGTATTGCCCGCGTCAATTGTCTGCTTATCGGTCACCGGCGTGAATGGGAAGGCGGTCTTACCGATATTGCTCTCGTGTAGCGAGTATGCCGCGCCGCTTAGTTCGGCGAGCGTTCGGCCGCCGGACAGGTGGTCGGCATGGATATGTGAATCGAACACATAGGCGATTTCAACATTCAACTTGCGTGCCTGGTCCTTATACCAGGCTTCGTCACCGGCCAGCACGTCGAGCGCGATCCCCTTGCCTTGCCCCGCGCAACCGAAGAAGTACGAGATCGAGGCGTCGTCATTTGTTCTCTGCTTAAAAAACATTGCAATCTCCTAGAACACAAAAACTTTGTCCGCCCACTCGGACCAATCCGCCAGTTGATCGAGCGTGCCGCGATGTGCCCCTTCGATCAGTTCGCAGTCCTGCAACGCGCGTGCATCCATGCAGCCACCGCATACGCCGATGTTGTCTTGGCTAGCAGCGGCGACCCGGCCTAGTATGGTTTGCAGGTTGGGCTGCCCTTCCGACACCTTCTGACCGCTTTTTGCGGTGCCGACCGCGTCGCCCATCAGATAGATGCGCACCGTATTGTGTTCACGCTTGGCCAGTGCTGCGGCCAGCCGCAAGCCGTTGTGGGTGAGCTCGCTGCCGTATGGCGCGGCGTTCAGAATGAACAGTGCCTGCATTGGGATTTGCCTCACAAAGTAAAGAACCAACAATCTAACGATCATTGGAATATAATGGATCTTTGCCATTCCTGCAAGACCAAATTGCCGGTGGCCTTGACCTGGAACTACAAAATGCTGACACTCCTGCCTATGACAACGAATAGAACTATCAAGGACGCCCTGTACGAGCAAGTAGCACGTATCGCCAAGGCATCGGCCAGCCCGAAGCGGCTTGAGCTGATCGAATTGCTGGGGCAATCCCCCAAGACGGTTGAGGCCTTGGCGCTGCAAGCGGGCATTAGTGCGAAGCTGGTCAGCGCGCACTTGAAAGAATTGAAGTCCGCGCGCCTTGTTGAAGCTGAACGGCAGGGGAAGTACATCATCTACCGGCTGGCCAGCGCCGAGGTGGGCCAGCTATGGGTGACGCTTCGGGTTTTGGCCGAGGACCGGCTGTTCGAATTGCAGGACGCCCTGCGCCAGCTCTCTGCTGCCACCCATGAGTGGGTCGGCAATAGCCGCGAGGAACTGCTGAACAAGGCGAAATCCGGCGAAGTGATCGTGATCGACGTACGGCCGAGCGAGGAATACGCGGTTGGCCACGTGCCGTTTGCACGTTCGATGCCACTAGCCGAGCTGAAGAACCGTCTGGCCGAATTGCCAAAGGACAGGCCCGTGATCGCATATTGTCGCGGTCCATTCTGCTTGATGTCGTCCGATGCAGTCAGGCTGCTCCGCGACCAAGGCATCGACGCGCTACAGATGCGAGAGGGCGTTGTTGAGTGGAATAGTTAACGCGACTTCCTCTGCGTGGGGTCTCAGGTGCAGTGGATTGCTTATGGAAAGCTTTGCATAAAGTTCTTATGGAAAGCACATTTTTATGGAAAGCGCTGACCGCGATAGACCGGGCCGCACTCCGGCCCCGATCTGCCGTCAGGGCTTGATTTGCTCGACATAACGCGGCGGCTCGGATTGAAGCGCGGCCCCATACCTGAACGACTCGATAAGAAGTTCATTGCAAAACATAACGTGGTGCCGAAACTGAATAGCTGGACCGCCAAAGCAACCGACGTCCTGGCCAAATTCACGCGCGCACGCACGAAGCGGAATAAACTTCAATCCGTGTGACTCGCCACTTTAACGGTCGCGCGCCTTCTGGACAACGTTGACCGTCACGCTGGCATTCTGATTCTCGACACGGGCCTTGAACCAGCGCTCCAATCGCTCGCGTTCGTGGCGCGACAGAGCACTGCTCATGGTGAGGGACAGGAAGGGCACTACGGCAATCCCTGGCCCGGCAGGAATCCCGCTTGCGGCATCAGGCTTGTCGTCGCTGGTCAGGGCCTGGCCGTAGCCCACCATCGCTTTGCGTAGGGTCGGGTACTGGGCGCGCAACTCGCGCAGTACGCTGGCCGTCTCGCGTCCGCCAACTTCGCCCGCCCTCTTGTGGGCGTCCAATCGACTGCGCAGTTCCAGAATGGTAACGTCCCGCTCGCGCAATGTGTCAATGTTTGTGCGATACAGGTCCGCCAAAACGCCTTCCTTAAGCTGAGCCACATCGACATTTTGGGACGCGCCCTGATGAACCACGAGCGAAGCCCCTGCTAGACGGGAATTCGCCAGGCGATCTTTGAGTACGTCCAGCGCAGGCTGCTCGATCGGGTCGCCTGTCAGCGTCACTTCGATTGTTTTACTTTCCGGCGCCAACGCCAACCCGACCACCGAAGTGTGCTTGAACTGAAACTCGCGTTTGATGAACGCTTTGGCGTTGGTGCGAAACACTTCGGCTCGCACCAAGCCGAATGCAAGATACGCGCTAGGAATCGTGGTGGCCAATACGATCACTAAGAGTGCGGTCTTGACCCGGCGCTCGACGTGGCGGTCGATAAAATTACGGTGAGGCAGGTGCAGAAAGCCCGTAACGGTAACCAGCACCATCGATACTGCAATGAAGACACTGTTGATCGAAAACAGATAAAACGCACCGACGACAAAATCCCATTTCATATGTGCCAGTCCGTACCCGACCGTGCATAACGGCGGCATTAGTGCGGTAGCGATGTAAGTGCCCCATGAACCCCAGGCTGTTCAGGGAACCGTTTCGCTGGCTAAATCATGGCTATGCAAATTCCACGGCAACAGCGCCTCCACCTCGTCCACCGTCGTCGCCAGCGGCAAGCTGCGCA
>NZ_WHJG01000088.1 GCF_011682175.1 Massilia frigida | reverse complement strand
CGATGATAGTGCTGCAACCAGTGTGAAAGTAGGTTATCGTCAGGCTAGTTATAAGAGAAAGACCCCGGTAAGCCTAAGCGCGCTCAAGATCGCGCTTAGTGCAAACCGGGGTTTTTTTTCGTCCGCATTTTTAGAACCCACATTTCCCCCTTCAAAGTTCGTCAAGTTACCGGCCAATCACAGCCCCAATCCTGGATGCATATTCCATCCAGACTTCACCATCACTTCATCCGCGCTTCACACTGCCGGGATATTTTCCTTGCACCGGCAATTCTGCTGATTGGGGAAATAGTGAATATAAAACAGGGAACACAGGCTGCGCGAGAACTGCCTGCATCACGAAAAAAAACGGGACGAATGGTCCTGAAACGTCGTCTCATGGCCGGCCTTGCGCTGTTGCTGCTCGCCGTGGCGGGTGCTTGCTGGTGGGTGTGGGAGCGCAACGGGGCTTATGGCTTCAATGTACTGTGGCGCCGCGGCGGAAGCTACTGGGTCAATGTCGAGACTGACGATCCACGCCTGTCGCCAGCAATGCGCCTCGCTCTCACTGTACCGGTTCCGCCGGCAACCTCCGGGCCGATGACCTGGCAGGAACGCGAGAAAGGATTTGAAGTCGCCGAACTGCCGGTCATGGCGGGCGGCCGTGAGGTCGACCGCATCCTGCTGGCGCGTATCGATCCGGCGCAATATCGCTTTGTAGTGCGCAATGCACCGGACGGCGAGAAGGGCATTGATGAATGGGAGCGCGCACTGCCGCAGGCGCTATTGATCGTCAACGGCAGTTTTTTTGGCTTGAAAGGCTTGCCCGACACGCCCTTCATCAGTGAGGGAACGGTGATGGGTCCACGCCGTTACAAGGCTCGCTCCGGCGCTTTTGTCGCCGACAATAACGGCGCCGGCGTCAGGGATCTGCGTGACGTGACGGGAACTGGCAGCAGGCGCTCGATGGGGCGAGCAATGCGATGGTCTCCTATCCCCTCCTGATCGGTGACGATGGGCAGACACATGTGAGCGTCGACAGCCGGTGGCTGGCCAACCGCAGTTTCGTTGCTCAAGACAGGCAGGGACGCATCGTCGTTGGTACTACCAAGGATGCATTTTTCTCGCTGGCACGCTTGGCGCTATTTTTGAAGGAGTCGCCACTCGATCTGAAGGTCGCGCTTAACCTGGATGGCGGCCCACTGGCTTGCCAGAGCGTGCGTTTGCCTGGTTATGATCGAAAACTTTACGCCTTGTGGGAATCGCAGGTCGACGGGGACCAGGTCAAGCTGCTCCGATGGCCATTTAGTAACGCGACGTGGGCGATGGCGGTTGTCTTGACTGTCGAACGGAAGACCGACTAATACGCCGGTACGCGCCAGCCGCTCCACTTCAGAGCGCGATTTCCAGGCTGGCGTTTATTGATCCGAGCGGGCCGCCTCTCAGAGAGGTAGCAGATTGGCTCCGCGCATGCCGACGAGTAGCGCCTTTCCATTGCCATCGACGCGGAATTCGCCGTACTTCGCCGCCTCCCAGCGTTTTCCCTCTCCTTCCTGGAAGTACCACGCATCGGTCACCAGCGTATGGCCACCGTGGCGCGGCGTGAGTTCGATCATGATCTCGCCGGGCGCAAGCGGCTTGCCGTCGTGGAGCCGGGTCAGCTCCACAATTCCCTTTTCGTTCACCGTGCCGGCGACTTTCAATCTCGCGCTTCCCGTCGGATTTTCACTCCATTGCGACACTTCCTGCGGCAAATTGAAATTCAAGCGCATGTAGTCGCCTTGCATGAGCGAGCGCGGATCGACGGGCACCAGTTCCACCAGGACCGGACGGCCGTTGGCGATCAGGGATTCCTTTTGCCAGATTCCGATATTAGCGACGGCCAATACCGCGACCGCCGTCAGCGCAATGCCGATCCGGCCGGTGCGCGTCCCCTTCGGCGCTGTGCTTGCGCTGTCGCCAATGACCACCGGTGCGCCCTCGCGAATGGCAAGCCAGGCGATCAGGGCGAACAGCGCGCCTGCGCCGATCAGGATAAGCGCCTTTGTGGCAAGCGGATACGCCAGCTGGTAATACAGCGCACCCACAATCCACGCCGCCGCAGCGCCCGCCGCTGCCGCGATGCCCCAGCGTCCACTGCTTGCGCACAAAACGAGAATCATCAGTACCGCGCCGAGCGACGGCATCAGCAACGCCAGTCCCGTGAATACCGCAGCCGTCAATGCGTACCACGGCTTGCGTAACGCTGGCCAGCGCTTGACCAGCCAGACCGCCGCGCCAAGCGTCAACGCCGCCGATGCAAACTGCGCAAAGGACGCCAGCGGCTGCGTCAGCGAATCAAGCGCGCCGGCAGAACCGCTATGGATGGCGGCACCGACCATGAAGGTCATTCCGGTCCACAGAGCAAGGCCTGCGACGATAGTAAGCACCCACCCTGTCGCCAGCCTGTCGACCACCACGCTACGCAGATGTTGTCGCTGGACGAAGTCGGTCACCAGCCAGATTCCCATCGCAGCATGTACCACGATCCAGAATCCACTGCGATCGCGAGAAGCGGCGAGGGTGACGATAGCCGCCATGATGAACGCACAGGAAATCGCGCCCAGCAGGACCCGGAGCCAGTTGCGTGGAATAAGGACAGCCAGGGCGATTGCCAATAGCGCGACGCCGGCCGAGCCATTGCCAACTGACATGTCGATGTAAAAAGCCGCACTCATGGTCGCCGCGCCGGCGAGCAATGCCGGAATTGCCAGCTGTTCGATAAACAAGGGAAGGGACGCACGGCGCAAAATGGCCACGGCGATGCCGCACATGATGAGCGAGAGCGGATACAGTGCGCGGGTGTCGCGGGCCAGATAATCGCCGCATAACAGAAAAATGATTCCCATCAGTGGGATGGCCGCTAACCACGCTCCGAACGCCGTCAACAATACGACGGGCCAGGGGCGGTGCGCTTCGTGCTGGATGAAGTCGCCAGCGGAAGAGGGAAGTATGCCCGCCACGATCGCGGCGGCGATCATCTCGTTGATTGGCCGTTTCATTGCGCACCCTCCTGCGGCAGGCCACGCTTGGACAGCTTGAGAATGACGCTGACTGTCGCGGCAAGCAAGCCGGCGGCCATCAGGCCGAGTAACAGCAATTCCGGAATGGACCAGTTGCCGTGATCGGAGAGCAGGAAGTGGGCCAATAATCCGATCAGCAGGACATTCAGGGCCAGCCCGATACCGCATAGCGAGAATAGATCGAACAAGCGGCGCGACGAAAACGCGGCGGCGGTCACGGCGAGCATGAACAAGGCCAGCCAATATTGCGCGTTGATTTCGCTGCTCGCCAGGCCGGCAATACCGATCAGCGTGACACTGATTACCGCCAGCGCAATGCTTACGCGCATGGACAGGAGGCCGGCGCCGCTCCATCGCGCGCACAGGGGACTCAGCAGCGCTGCGAGGGCAAGTGCACCAAGGCATGCTGCAGCTTGATAGGGCAGATCGTCTGGCCGGAAGCGCCAACTATGGCCCGTGTTCGCATGCAGCCAGAGCGAAATCGCACTCATGGCGATCAGTGCCCACGGTGTCCACAGCGCGTCATGGCGTACGGAGAGGCACAGAGGCAGTCCCAGCAACGCCCACAGCGCGAACAATTGCCAGGGGTCTGCGCCCGTCTGGTAAGTCTGTCCAAAATAGGCGAATACGGCGCCGATGGCGAGCAAGGCCAGCAGGCCGAGCGGCACGCGCGCACGTGGCCGCGCATATGCGCCGATGCACATGACCGCAACTACACCCTGCAGCAGAATGAAGCGGCCCGTGCGGCCAAGCGAATTCCAGTTGGCCGCGATCCAGAAAATGATACCCAGGCCGATCAGCGCCGCCGCGATGAGTGCCAGCCCGGAGCGGCACAGTGACGCCAGGTTCGCTGGCTCGTCATCGAGGCCGGACAGATTGCGAAGCTGACGGTGCCGCTCATCGTTCAGTGAGTTTGCTGCGGACACTTCTAGCAGCGCGAAGCCAATATCCATGATTTTCTTTCAATTTTTTGGAATTGGGTCAGAGTTTACCCGGCTTTGTATCAAAAAGGCTTGCCAGGCGATCAGAGCCTTTGCTATAGTTCGCCTCCCCGCTGATTCAGTAGCGAAATCAAGTAGTTGCAGAGCAGATCAGGGGCGTTTCGAAAGAAACGAAGTAACAAAAAGGGGTTGACGAGAAACGCGAAACGCTGCATAA
>NZ_WHJG01000087.1 GCF_011682175.1 Massilia frigida | reverse complement strand
AATCGCCGCAACATGCGCCGCCCAGAATTGCATGTCCTTTTTCATCCTTGTCCCACATAAAATTAGATGGGGAAAGAATGCTGCAGCCGCAGCTATGCCACAAGTCTGGGGTTTATGGCGCGCTTACTCTGGATCGAACCCTTCCGGCACGCTGAGTAGCCCCTGATCGATATGTACCCAGCCCGTGCTTGTGCGCTTGTACACCTGCCCATGCTGGCCGCAAACAAACAAGGCTGCGCCGATCTCTCGAATTTGCGAGACGTAGCCCCCAGTTCCCAGACGCGCACCGGCGTCGCCGATTTTTTCGTGAACAGCCGGACCGTTGGCATTGTCGAACAATTCGACTTCGCCTTCCTTCGAGAGGCTGCATAGCAATCGTCCACGGGCAGCGTCCGGTCGTTTGACACAAACCGACACCACATTGGCGTCCACGTCGTGATAGAACCACTTCCATTTCTGGGTGCTTTGCGCGTCGTGGACGCTCAGGCGCGCGTGCGCGTATTCACGCGGATCAACCTCCTTCAGGTTGCAGGCAACATAGACAAAATCGTCCTCAATCACGCAACCGTCAAGAAAGAAAACTTCATTGCCAATGTTGGCTTCCACAATCATCTCCGAGTTATCCGCGACCCGCACCGCCCGAACCCTGGCGTGGCTTGCCCATGAGCGACGGATCAAGACTTTTTACATTACCGAACGGGTCTGCGCGAAGTTTGACGTCTGGACCCAGGCCGTTAGCCCTGTGAAAATCCCGCAATTGTTTTCTGAGATTTCGGCATCACCCGGTCACTTTGGCTTGGGTATATTGGGGCCCGAAGGCCGCCGCAGGCGCGGTCTTTCGTCGCGGGGCCCGTACCGCCGCCACAACGAGGGGTCGGGCCTGGCGGCATCTTTTTAACTCGTCGCGATGCGAGCTGGAGATGCACGCACGTTTAGCCTCGAGCTTTCACGGTAACGATTATGACCTCAGCCCTGCACCGCATTGGCCGGCTGTACGCGATCTGGCAGCAAGGCGCCGAACTGGGCCGGCCGCAACGGGTGGCGCGGCGCCAGCGCCACCAACATCGGCGGAATCAGCCATCACGCGCCTCACCGATGGAAATCAGCAGTGAAATACTGATTCCGATCAGGACGGTTCCAGCAGCGATGGGTCAAACCACACGTCTTCGTAGCCGTCATTATCGATGATGAATTTAAATCCCGGAGCAAGAGCAAGATAGGGCACGACTTGCGGGGCAAACTCGCCGATATGGCTAAGGTGCAGCGGCTGATAAAATTCGGTCTCGGATGAGTGATCGCCGCCCCAAATGTACCAGCCATCGGTGCCATTTTCCGGCGTGCAGCGCACCCCGGTGATCGGCATGTTCGACAGGCTGTCGATCGCAATGCCGATCTTGAGGTGAGGATCCGGCAGAACCACGTCCGATGAATACTGTTGACACACTTCTTTTTGGCGTGCTAGCACCGCTGGGGATTTCAAATCGATGATAGTCATGGCTAAATTTTAGTATGCATACATTCGGAAAAGGCTGACGCCATACCACCCTGTTGGCTTGAACAGCGAGGACAGTGCGGCTGAACGGCAGCGATACTTGTTTGATGTGCAACATCGTTTGTGCCGGTGCGGTAGTGTTCGACCGCAAGGCCGTTGATGTGATCAGCCACCATTCGCGGGGCGATTGTACCGCAAACCACGCATGGAAGCCCCTGAACCGCCGCGTATGTCGCCGCGCAGCGGCTGACCGGTCGAGCTTCAGTGCAGACAGTGGTATCTCCTGCCGAAACTATTCCAGATATTGCGGCTCGAACCGAGAACAAGTCTAGATAGTGGCGGAAAGCCCGCAGGTGAGAAGCCCGTGGAGCCCTCTGTCCTCTTGGTGAAAAAAAATCGATGGTGGGCCGATCTTGGCATTTTGGACGTTGCTAAACGAGCACTTATCGTCCACGGTGGTAGTCGGGAGCATTGTCATAGTTGGAAGTGCGTACAAGCTTAGCGTTGGTTCACAGAGTTGTCCTTGTGGGTAGTCGCCCGGTTCGGCTTCGCCAGCCGCCTGAAGGCAGAATGCCAACCTATACGTCACTCCATGCCAGACTGTGCGTCTTTAATGCCAAGGTATGCGTCGCACCACGCGTATGCATTGTTACGTCAGAATAGAGCCTTGAACAGACCCGTAGCAAATTCAAAGACTTAGGCGTAGGGGCTATCTACCCTTGATTGTTAATGTCTTGAACGGCGCCATCTGCGAGCAATTTTTAGCGTACCTTGAATAATATATTCTTGAACGAGGCGCGAGTCCAGTTGTTCACACCTAAAGCTCCCCCCATACCGAGGGGGGCGAAGCCCGCGATGACTGTTGGGCTCGTGCAGCTTCTTAAATCTCCAAACACTGTGCTGCGGTGAGCGCGGCGGGCGGTATGTCGACTACAAAGCACTGGGCGATCACGATCGACGTGTGGGTGATGGCGCTAATCGTGAAGATCCCGTCGACAAACGACCAGACTATGCGCTACGACCGGACCGAACCAAAACGGCTGCCGCTGCCAGGTTCCAGATGGAATGCACGCCGAAAATTGCCATCAGGCTGCCGGGTGTGAGGCGCACATCGGCAACTAGGATAAACAGGCCGGGAAGTATCCCCGCCGCCAACCCCAGCGCCGCGCACCAACGCGACCATGGCCAAGCGGGCGCGGACGCCAGGGCATACGACCACGCCAGAAACGCGGCGCACATCGACAGCAGTCCCGCCTTGGTCAGCACTTGGATGATGGTTCCGATAACCCGCAGGACAACGTAGATAACGTCGACCTCGCTTTGCGGCGCGGCGATAAACTGGCGCGCCAAGTGGGGCACCGCAAAGCCATCGAGCAGCATCGCCCCGACAACGATGCAGCAGCCGAGACCATACCCGGCCATCGCAATGATCACTGGCGGGCGCTGGCGCCCGAGCAGCGCGCTGAACACCGCAAAGCCGCCGGCCAGCATCGCCAGCATGACAATGAGCACGCCATGCACGACGCCATCCATCAGCTGCAGCGAGACAAGCTGAGCGAGGCTTTCCTGAACGGACGACGCTTTAGCGACAACGGGGTGATGAGACAGGGCCACGAGCGCAACCCCAGTGGTGCCGGCGATGGCGAGAGCGGCCCGGCGCCGATGCGACGGGAGGGGAACAGTTGCTGGCAAATGCATGGGATTCCTTTACTTTTTGGTTGGAGCCCCAGTAATATCATTGCCGCCGCATACAGTGGCGGAGCACTTCTTCGGTTCATCCGCTAGCGGACAAAACCTCCACATTGTCCGTCAAAGAGAGGATCCCATGGTTGACGAAATGCTGGACCGCCGCAGCCTGCGCACGCGCGCCGCACTCCACGGGGCGTTTGTGGTGTTGTTGTTGGAGCAAGGCTACGATGCGCTCAAGATCGGCGCCGTCGCGGACCGCGCCAACGTCGGCCGCTCGACGTTTTATGAGCACTACCGCACCAAGCACGACCTCTTGCGGGCCAGCATTGTCGGGCCATTCTCCATCCTGGCCGATCTGGTCGGTCCAACCCGGTCGACCGGGTATGTGACGGCCCTGCTTCGGCATTTTCGGGACAATCAGCAGGTTGCGCGCGTTTTGCTCGGCTGGCCCACGCGGCCCCTGCTTGGCCAAACGCTGGCGGATCTCATTGCTGAACGACTCAAACGCCATCCCGCCGGTTTTGCGCGGGTCCCGCACGAGGTGATCGCACGGCAAATAGCCGATGCCCAGCTCTCGCTTGTCGAGAGTTGGGTGCAGGGGCGCCCACACTTGGACCTTGACGTGGTGGCGGATGCGCTAAGACGCACTGCCGTCGTCTTGGTGTCTGCCCATAGCGATACAGCCTGCCCTTGAGCAGGAAGAAAAGCCTAATTTTGTTCTTGAATCTTGAAAGTAAAGTACCGAGCCGAACCACGTCGGCTGGAAAACCGTACAATCAGCTATGCGCTACATCGACAGCGACGATCCAGGGGGTCAAGGTGCAATAGAACGTAAAACCGGGTTAAGGGCTAAGCCTGTCAGGTTGGGGTCATAGGTGCGAACGCGAGGCCGTCAGGAAATGGGTGAAGCGACCCTATATTGACGCCGTTCGAGTCGGCTGCCTGACGTCAGGTTGAAGCCATCTCGTTATACACAACTCAGGCGCCTTCCTCCCGTAGTGCCTGCAATGTTTGAGCTGCGGTCATTACTTGGTCCAATCCTCGCCAGATGGTCTTGACGCCGGGCTCGCCATCGCTTTTGCGGGC
>NZ_WHJG01000086.1 GCF_011682175.1 Massilia frigida | reverse complement strand
ATGGTGTGGGCGTTTTGATTAAGCGTTAGAAACTAAATCATGCCAGAAATGGGCGCCCACCCCCACCTTTTCGCTTGCGCTGCCAAGCAATTTTCATCCGTTCCGCTAGTTTTGCAAGAGGCTCAATCAGTACTGGAGCTGGCACATGCAAGGTCCGTATCTGAAGGGCTAGGTCATGCCCAGTGAGGTCGGGGAGTCCGATATCAAGGATGCATACGTCCGGCACTGCGGTCTTTAATGAGGTTAACGCGGCTTTGGCAGTGTGTGCTAGCGTTACGTTGTGCCCCGCAGTGACCAGAAAGAACTCAATCATTTCGGCCGCGTCAACATTGTCATCAACAATCAAGATAGACAACTTATTGTTAGCAAGGGGGAGCTCGAGGGACCGCTCAACTCTGCGACGCTCTGGCCCAGAATCCTCTACTTTCAGTCCTGGGATGCACACAGTGAAACGGCTTCCAAGGCCGATCCCATCACTGTGACAAGTCACTGTACCCTTATGCAGTTCCACGATGTTGTGTACCAGTGCCAAACCAATACCTAGCCCTCCTGTCGTACGGTCAGAAGTTCGCTGGACCTGCTCGAACATTTCAAAAATATTATGCTGCGCCCCTTGCTCGATCCCGACACCATTGTCCGAGACGACTATGCATACATCATTTCCCGTTACCGATAGCCTAACCTCTATCGCTCCACCGGGTTGCGTATATTTCGCAGCGTTGTTGACGAGATTGGCTACTACCTGAATTAGCCGCTTTTCGTCTCCTTTCACGTGAGCCTTGGATGGTGCCGCAACTATCGCAAGCGTATGGTCGCGATGTTCGATCAATGAACGGACCTGTTCGATCGCCGCACCTACGACGATTTTCATGTCGAGTGCCCGGATGTCGAGCTTTACTTGGCCGCGCGACACCCGAGAAACGTCAAGTAAATCATCTACCAGTTCGGTCATATGTTTGACCTGTCGCATAATGACTTGGCTCGCTTTTTTAGACGATTCAGCGTCAAGCTTTTGCAGCGAAAGGAGTTCGGCAGCGGCGCTAACAGGTGCTAGCGGATTGCGTAACTCATGCGCTAGCATCGCTAAAAACTCATCCTTTCGGCGGTCTGCGTCCTGTAGCGCTTCCTCCATTTTGCGCCGATCGGTACCGTCACGGGTCAGTTTGCAAAAACCCGTTAAGTTACCCGAGGCGTCTTTGATTGCAATAATTTCAATCAGTGCCCAGAAACGAGAGCAGTCCTTACGCTGGCGCCAATCTTCCTCCTGATAGGTGCCATGCTTTGCCGCCTCGCGCAAATTATGTTCTGGGCGTCCGTCGATTCGTTCTTGATCTGTGTACAGCATAGAAAAGTTACGACCCACGGCTTCGTCGGTGCGATACCCCTTCATCGCCTGCGCCGCCGGATTCCACGTTTGAATAGTGCCGTCGCAATCAAGCAGAAAGATGGCGTATCCCGAGACTTTCTCAACCATGCAGGAATAGCTATGGTGGACTAGTGAACTTTCCATGACACTACCCTAAATAAATATCGTAAATGAAACTATAACTTCGATACGCTAAGAGTGATTTTCGATTGCGCGGTTGTCATGGGTACTGGGGACAGAAGCTAGCCTGTCGCTAAACAAGTGTTTGGCGACAAGTCGGCTCATTGCCGCACCTGCTCTCCATCGTGAACACGCTGAAAGACAAACAGGTTGCCTTCCGATTGCTCACCGAAGGAATGGACACGACGACAGCGTCCGGAGAACTGAGGTGTACTGTCAATAATGGACACGTCCGTTTCAAGCAGCCAGCGCCTCTTTTCTGAAATTTTCAGCAAATGATGCTGGTGACTGGTAGCCAAGGCGCGAATGGCGCCGCTGGCGGTTGTAAAAGATCTCGATGTATTCCTTGATCGCCGATTCCGCGTTAGCCAGCGTGGCATACCTCTGATGATGAATCATTTCGTTCTTCAAGCTTCCCCAGAAGCTCTCCATAGGCGCGTTGTCATAGCAGTTCCCCTTGCGCGACATGGATGCCTGCATGCCAAACTGCGCAACCAGCTTGCGGTAGTCATCGGCGCAATACTGGGTCCCGCGATCGGAGTGATGAATCAAGCCAGGCGCTGGGCGCTTGCTACGTACCGCCCGCCACAGGGCCTGCGCCGTCAGGTCTTGCGTCATGCGTGGCCCCATCGCGTAGCCCACCAGCTCGCACTTAAAAACGTCTTTCACACCGGCGAGATACAGCCAACCTTCATCGGTCATCACGTACGTGATATCGGTCACCCAGGCTTCATTAGGCCGGGTTGGCGCGAACGTTTGGTTCAACAGATTCTCTGCCACCGGGAAGGCATGGCGCGAGTTTGTCGTCGCCTTGAACTTGCGCTTTTGCTTGCACCGCAGGCCCAGCTCCTGCCGCAGCCGCACGATGCGGTCACGCCCCGTATCAAACCCTTGCGCGACCAATTCGGACTGAAGGCGCAACGGCCCATAGGTCTCGCGAGTCTGCACATGCGCGGCCTTAATCGCCACCTTCAACCGCTCATCGTCCTGCACGCGCCGGGACGGCGGGCGGCCCACTGCTGCGTAGAAGCCGCTGCGCGACACGTCGAACACACGGCACAACAGGCCAAGCGGGTAATCGAGTCGCACCGACTTTATGAACGCGTACCGGGTAGCGACTTTCTCGCAAAGTACGCGGTGGCCTTTTTTTGCACTTCCTTCTCCATGCGCTCCACGGCCAATTCCTTGTGCAGTTTCGCCACCTCGGCTTCCAGCTCGGCGACGCTGCGACTGCCTGGCGGTGCAGTCGGGTCGCTACCGCGCTTCGCCGCGCTCACCCAATTGGCCAATGTCCCCTTGGGAATGGCGATTCGCTTCGCTGCTTCTTCCAGCGTCAGACCCTGGGCAAGCACCAGCTTGACGGCCTCCGCCCGGTACTCCGCGTGTATGTCGTTGATTTCATAAATTCACTCCTTTTGACAAGTTTATCAAATGGAAGTGTCCACGCAACTCAGGTTACCTCAATCCTTGCCGCGCTTAGGGGCGGCATGTCCAAGGCCGCCGCGTGCCGAACCTTTGGCGTCAAACGAACCACCTTAATTGAAACAATCGCGCGGATCGGCGGTGCCTCATCAACATGAGGAGCCTGCCCCGGCAAATCGCGGTTCGTACTGCAAGTCGCCATCTCGCGCGGATTGTCAGCCCGATCGGCCATGTCCGCTGTTGTAGCGGTTGATCTACGCCAGCGTCCAGCGGGAAGCGCTCGTGGATATTTAACAACAAAAGGCGCGACTGAGGTAGAGTAAACGTAATCGAATTGCCACCAAAAAATAATGTCGAGCCATCAAGCATCTATCTATGAGTTTCCAGATGACGAAGATCTTTGGGTAGTCAAATGGATCGATGAGTTCCACCAAACACACCTTCTCTCTCGGACAGCCTTCGTCACGGTGCTGCTCCAAAAACTGCAAATCACCAGCCTCGGCGCACTTGCGCGCTTAAGCCAAGCTGACTGTATGTCCCTTGTAGGGAAGCCACCAGAGGGAAAAGCGCAAGATTTTGTTCAGATTTATCAGGCAGTGGGGCTGTTGCCCAGCCTGACAATTGGGGACGTGTTTCAACGCAAACAGCGAGTAGGCCAGCTGCCGTATCGGATGATGAGCTACGCCGTTTTGCCCGGGCAGAGTGACGACGAAGAATACCGTCTGAAAGATGAATTGAAAAAGCCGCCGGGGTGGCCGGAAAAATGGCCTTACAGAGTTCTGAACAATTCAGAGTATGCAGGCTTGGCCTTTCGTCATCCAGACACCAGTTCGTCGCCCCTGAACGCGCGCTGTGTGGTTTTTCGCAAGCGTGACGGCCGCCATCAGAATCTGTTCATCATTCCCCGCATGACAATCTTCAAAGCATTCTATGCACCTCACACCGACATGGCGCGCGCATTTTCAACGGGGCCCTGGCAACGGAATCTGGAACACGTGATTTGCACAGCAGATATCGAATCTGGCCAAAAAACCGAGGTCACACATGACGGCGCACAATGGAATATCGTGTTGCGTCCGCGAATTGATGACGACTATTGTTGGCTTTTGGCGGTCCTCTTTTTCGATCCACATGGACGCACCTGCGCCAATATGATTCACACGGTGAGCATGCAGGACCGTCACAACAGAGCCAATTGCAAAACGATTTTTCTGAACTGGCCGGCATCACGGGAGCGCGACTTTCCATCGCATTTTCGTGATGCTGGACGAATTCTGGTCGGTTATGGTGGCGGAATCATGGTTAATCTCATT
>NZ_WHJG01000085.1 GCF_011682175.1 Massilia frigida | reverse complement strand
CTATCTGCGCATGTCCAAACTCGCTCATTTACCCGTCAATCCCTTGCAGGCCGCCGCGAAGCGGTCGGTTTCAATTAGGCGATACCGTGGCGGTCGTCAAGTTTCACCGAAAACGTCATAGAGCCCCTATGAAGCGCTGGCGATTGGTATGCAACGCAGCGAAAAACTATCGCTATTCCGCTGAGGAAGATAAATGCGTCTCTTTCACACCTGAGACAAACAAGGATGCCGACGGGAAAAATATTGGCGTCGGATGTCCTGAAGAACCCGGACCGACCGTCGGCAAACCGATTCAGCCCGCCACCGGCAATATGTGGCACATCATCACGGATTACCAGGCCCCGCAGAGCGCCAGTAGCCTGACGCTGAGCCGTTTCTATAATAGTGCGCCCACCTATCCGGATCCCTACGTGGTTCGTGGCTTTGGCGTGCGCTGGACCCATTCGTATAACAAATCGCTCAGACCTGAAAAACAATACACTAGCGGAAGCACTTGCTGGCGGTCCCCGGTAGACGGCTCGTTCGATTGCTCGTCCGGTTTCCGGAGCGATGAGCCGATTCCAAGCAGGGTATCCGTCAGCCATCCTGACGGCAGGCAAACGATGTTCACCCGTTCCACCAATGGCAATTACACCAGTTCGCCCGACGTGTGCGACAGGCTGTCGCCAGTCATGGCGGGAGACAATTTGGCCGTAAAGAGTGGATACTCACCAGTGCACAGCATGACCGCACGGAACGTTTCGACGCTAAGGGTTTGCTGTTGTCCGTAACAGAACGCAGCGGGCTCAAGCAAGTATTCACGTATAGCGACGGCGTCAGTAATAACACTAGCGTCAGTCATTTTCCAGCAGCCGCACCCGCTTGTGCCAACGTGCATCCGGATGACGTACTTCCGGCCGGCCGCCTGCTCTGTGTGACGAACAACTGGGGACGCCAGCTTCAGTTCATGTATGACGTGAAAGGCCGCATTGCCGAAATGATCGATCCGGCGGGGAAGTCCACTCTTTACGAGTACGACGGGGCCTCGGGCGGCTGCATTCCAGGCAATGAAGCCAGCGTCTCCTGCAAGGCAAACAATCTGACCAAGGTGACTTACCCTGACGGAAAAAGCCAGACGTATTGGTATAACGAAGCAAGCAGAATCCAGATCAATGACGACACGGAATGCAAATTCCTGACCAAAACAACCGGAAATGGTTTTGGCCCCACGGCTTTCAGAAACCTGATGACTGGCCTAGTCGATGAAAATGAAGATCGCCACATCAGCTGGACCTACAACTGCGCCGGGCGGGCGACGTCGTCGCAACTCGGCGAAGACATCGACAAGGTCACGGTCGCCTATGTCGCTAAGCCTGATACAGGGGGGCCGCCATTGGCAATTGTGACCCACTATGTGGGGCCGAAGGAAAAACCGGTGACGTCGGTGAGCTACTTTGAAAAGGATTATGTGCAAGGGGTTGCCAAAACCACCAACATTTACGCACCCTGCGTAGAGTGTGGCTCGATCGCCCAACGTAAATATGACGCCATCGGCAATGTCAGCATGACGAAGGATTTCAACGGCAATTACAGCTGCTTCCAATATGAGGCCGGGCGCAATCTGGAAACGGCGCGGGTCGAAGGCGCTACGACAGGCGATTGCCCTTCGCTGCTGGCTGCGCAAACGCTCGCGCTGCCATTACGTAAAACGACCACCAAATGGCACGCCCAATTCCGCCTGCCGGAAACCATCGCCGAACCCAAGCGTATTACGAAATACCAGTACGACGTAAAAACCGGCAATGTACTCATCAGGACTGAGCAGGCCACCACTGACCTGACGGGCGCGCAGGGAGTGAACGCGCCTCTGACGGGAAGCGTCCGGAAATGGGCATATACATACATTAAGGGGCAACTGGAAACCGTGACCGGCCCGCGTACCGATATCGTTGACCTCACCAAGTACGAATATGATCCGCTCACAGGCTATCTGGTCAAGGTAACGAACGCCGCCAAGCAGGAGACGACTTACGGGGACCATGACGCCCACGGCCGGGTTCACACGATTCGCGCGCCAAACGGCGTCACGACAAAGCTGGGCTACACAGAGCGCGGATGGCTTGAGTCGCATGCGGTATCGGACGGCACGACCACACACATGACGACATACGCCTACAAGCCGTCCGGTCAGGTCGAGATGGTCACGTTCCCCGACAAAAGCGTGACGAAGTACACCTACGATGTCGCCCACCGCCTCACTTCCGTTGTCAGCGATCGCGACGAGAGCATCATTTATACGCTCGACCTCACCGGCAACCGGATCAAGGAAGAAGTGCGCGACCCCAACGGCAACTTGGTGCGCCAGATTACCCGTACCTATGACAAAACCGGCCGTCTGACGAGCCAAACCGGAGCTGCACGATGACCCGCCGTATTTTCAGCCGTTTGACCTCTGGCGCATTGATTGTTGCGATGACGTATACCCCGCTGCTGGGTGCCTATACCGGAACCCTGGCATCGGCACAGTCAGTGCCGGAAGCGGCCACCAGTTACAAATACGACCTCGTGGGCAACCTCAAGGAGGTGACCGATCCGCTGGGACGGGTGACGAACCTGACCTACGATCCACTCGACCGTATAAAACAGGTGGAACAGCCGCTCACCAACGGCGCCCGTCCGACCATCAAGTATGGTTACGACGGCGTCGACCAGGTGGCGACGGTGACCGATCCGCGCAACCTGGAGACGCGTTATGCCGTTGACGGACTGGGTAACCGCAGCGAGTTGGGTAGTCCCGATACTGGCCTCACCAAATCGACTTACGATGCTGCCGGCAACCTGAAGACTAGGACGTACGGGAGCGGTTACACGGATACCTATTTTTATGATGCGCTCAACCGGCTGATCCGGATCGTCTATACGATCACCATCGCTACCACGTTCGAGTACGACGGCGGTGCTACCCCGACCCCGAATGCGGCCGGGAAACTAACGCGGATGACGGATGAATCGGGTTACACGACGTATACCTATGACGCATTCGGGCGGCTCGCGACCAAATCGCAGACCACGACCGGCTTGGGGAGCTACACCAACACGCATACGCTGGCCTATGCTTACGATGCGGACGGCCGCCTGGCGAGCATGACCTACCCGAGCGGGAACCGCGTGAACTATGGCTACAACCATGCGGGCCAGGTCACCAGCATCACGCTGAACCCGGTGAAAGCCGACGGTACCGGCACGAGCACCGACAGCATTGTTTTGCTGAACAATATCACCTACGCACCGTTTGGCGGCACCACCGGCTGGAAATGGGGCAATAGCGTTCCAGCAAACCAGTACGCGCATGTGCGCACCTACGACCTCGATGGCCGCATCAGCAGCTATACGATGGGAAGCCCTTCGGCGAACGGCATTGTGCGCACGGTCAATTACGAGGCCGCCAGCCGCATCAAGGGATACACCCATGCCGGCACGGGAACGGCGCCCAGCCCTGCCAGCCTGGACCAGACCTTTGGCTACGACGAGTTGAATCGCCTGACCAGCTACAGCGGCAACGGAACCAGCCAGACCTACGCCTACGATGCCAGCGGTAACCGCATCAAGGCCAGCTTCGGTGCGAACAGCTACACGAACACTATCGACCCGCTCAGCAACAAGCTGAGCGCGACCACCGGCCCGGGGCCGGCAAAGACAAATGTCTATAACGGCGTGGGCGATTTGACGACGGACGGCACGCATGCCATCACTTATAGCGGACGGGCTCGGCCGTACCGTAACCAGAACGGTGCTGTCACAACACACCAGCTGTTCAACGGCCTGGATCAGCGTGTATTCCAGACTTACGGTGGTGGTATATTCGTCTATGACGAACAAGGACAGCTGGTAGGCGAGTACAGCTATCTCACCGGCAAGGCGACGCGCGAGACGGTGTACCTGGGCAACCTGCCGGTGGCAGTGCTGACGCAGACAGTGACAGGAACGGCACCTGCCCAAAGCACGGCGATTAACGTGTTCCATATTCATCCGGATCATTTGGGCACGCCACGGATGATCACGCGCCAGCTCGACAACAAGATCGTCTGGCGCTGGGACAACGGTGATCCGTTCGGGCTGACGCCGCCGATCGAAAATTTCAGCGGATTAGGTACCTTTACATTCAACTTGCGCATGCCAGGCCAGTACTACGACCGAAGCACGAATCTGTTTCACAACTACCACAGGGACTACGATCCGCAGACTGGGCGGTACTTGCAGTCCGATCCAATTGGTCTTAGTGGGGGCATCAATACGTATGCTTATGCCAACAGCGAGCCGTTGGCCTCTCTTGACCGCAACGGCCTTCTCGTAACTGGGATTTTGGCCAGAGAAACCGGAAACCTTACGATGTGGGACAACGACACCGGCCAAACTGTTTCTGTTTCCGCCTTTACGGGCGGCAGGACTGGTAATGTTTCCATTTTTGACCGAAATCCTCTTGCTGAAAGGGCTGCACCTGATGGAGCTTATGAAATTACAGAGAACGTGGGGCCTTCTGCCAAAATTCATCCAGATTGGTTCGCTCTTTTGCAGAGGAACGAAAGAGGAAGACTCAGAGATATGTTCCATGAGTACGGCGCACGCCGGTCAGGAGCGCGATTGCACTACGGGTCAGTTAGCTTTGGTTGCGTTACCGTAGATAAAAATATTGAAGGGCAAGAAAAGGTAACTATTCAGCCGCTACGCAGTTGGCCTGATCGGATCGCCAGCAAATGCACGGCGCAGCACTTCCAGCATGCTGTGCCCTTGTTTGCGTAGGGTGTCGAGGCAGGAGCGGATGGTGCAGAAGTT
>NZ_WHJG01000084.1 GCF_011682175.1 Massilia frigida | reverse complement strand
GCCTATCTGCGCATGTCCAAACTCGCTCATTTACCCGTCAATCCCTTGCAGGCCGCCGTGAAGCGGTCGGTTTCAATTAGGCGATACCGTGGCGGTCGTCAAGTTTCACCGAAAACGTCATAGAGCCAAAATTTTTTTGCGGAAAAGTTGAAATTAAGGAGCGGTAGTTAAGCACACGGCACCGGTCTCAGGCGGAGACTAAGCTATATATTCATGAGCACGGCTTCCGGCTACGACTTTACATTTTCGCAGCGGAGGATGCTCTTGGTATGCTGCGCGCAGCGTGCCAAGAGCATCAGCAAAGAGGCAGGATGATGTAGGGACGGCGAAGGGGGCGCGCGTACACGTGAACGTTACCAAGATGTGTCTACCCCCTTGCATCCCGTCCCTTCGCTCGCAGTCGAGGAATACCACCGATCAACCGATACCCCCCAACCGGTGAAATTTCGCGCATCTTTCCCCTAAAAACCATGTTGCAGCGCAACTGGCCTCCCGCATGTGCTAAACTTTTGGGGTTTAAGCAGCGCCGCATGAGCGGTTGTTGCCGTAGAAGCTGCGGCAACGTGCACGATGTGCACACCGGCTGCAACTATTTACGCCGCATTTTCGGCATTGGTCTTGTCTTCATGCCCCTGTCTTCTCCCGTCCCTCGCGCACTACGGCATACGCGCGCCATCGAAATCGAAGCGTTCGCGCGCGACGATGGCCTGTGGGATCTCGACGCCCGTATCACTGACGTCAAGGTCCGCGACGTGACCCTGGCGTCTGGCGTACGCAGCGGCGGCACCTACCTGCATAACCTGCACCTGCGCATCACCATCAACCGCGAACTGACCATTGTCGATGCCGAAGCCGCGTCCGATGCGGTTCCGTACCCGGGCTATTGCGATACCATAGCACCTGCTTACAAAAAATTGATCGGCCTGTCCTTGATGAAAGGCTTTCGCCTTGGCGTCAAAGAGCGGCTCTCCGGCGTGCTGGGCTGCACGCACCTGAACGAACTGGCGCAGATCCTGCCGACCGCGGCGATCCAGGCCTACGCCAACGACGTGATCCAGACCCGCGACGGGGCTGGCCACGACCCCTTGCCGGACAAGCCGTTCCAGATCGATAAATGTCATGCCCTGCGTGCCGAGGGTCCTGCCGTCGCGGTGTACTATCCGCGCTGGGTGGCGAAAGTTGTACCGGGTTAGCAGCGCTTTCCCGTTTTTTTCTCGCATTTCAACCGTATTTTCTACAAATCAGTATCAGAAGAAGGGAAGCCAGCATGAAAATCCATGAGTATCAAGGCAAAGAAATCCTCCGGCAGTATGGAGTGACGGTACCGCGCGGCATTCCGTGCTTGTCCGTGGAAGAGGCTGTTAAAGCAGCCGAGACGCTCGGCGGTCCGGTCTGGGTAGTCAAGGCACAGATCCATGCTGGCGGTCGCGGCAAGGGCGGCGGCGTGAAAGTCGCCAAGTCGCTGGAACAGGTCAAGGAATATGCAGAGCAGATCCTGGGCATGCAGCTGATCACGCACCAGACCAGCCCGGAAGGCCAGAAAGTACGCCGCCTGCTGATCGAAGAAGGCGCGGACATCAAGAAAGAACTGTACGTGTCGATGGTTACCGACCGCGTCAGCCAGCGCGTGGTGCTGATGGCGTCCTCCGAAGGCGGCATGGACATCGAAGAAGTTGCCCACTCGAACCCGGAAAAAATCCACCAGATCGCGATCGACCCATCGGTCGGCCTGACCGACGCTGAAGCGGACGAGATTTCGGCCAAGATCGGCGTGCCGCCTGAATCGATCGCCGACGCGCGCGTTCAGCTGCAGGGCCTGTACAAAGCCTACTGGGAAACCGACGCTTCGCTGGCGGAAATCAACCCGCTGATCCTGACCGGCTCCGGCAAGGTCATCGCGCTCGACGCCAAATTCAATTTTGACTCGAACGCCCTGTATCGCCAGCCGAACATCGTCGCTTACCGCGACCTGGATGAAGAAGACGCGGCCGAAGTCGAAGCATCGAAGTTCGACTTGGCTTACATCTCGCTCGACGGCAACATCGGCTGCCTGGTGAACGGCGCCGGCCTGGCCATGGCCACCATGGACACCATCAAGCTGTTCGGTGGCGAGCCTGCCAACTTCCTCGACGTGGGCGGTGGTGCCACGGCCGAAAAAGTGACTGAAGCGTTCAAGATCATGTTGAAGAATCCAGGCCTGAAAGCCATCCTGGTCAACATTTTCGGCGGCATCATGCGTTGCGACGTGATCGCCGAAGGCGTGATCACCGCATCGAAGGCCGTTTCCCTGACCGTGCCGCTGGTTGTGCGCATGAAGGGCACCAACGAAGACATCGGCAAGAAGATGCTGGCCGAGTCCGGCCTGCCGATCATCGCCGCCGATACGATGGAAGACGCAGCCAAGGCCGTGGTAGCGGCTGCTGCTGCTCATAAAGCCTAATCCGGCCTAATTCGAAGGAACAAACATGTCGATTCTGATCAATAAAGATACAAAAGTAGTCACCCAGGGGATTACCGGCAAGACCGGTCAATTCCACACCCGCATGTGCCGCGATTACGCGAATGGCAAGGAATGCTTCGTTGCCGGCGTGAACCCGAAGAAGGCCGGCGAAGATTTCGAAGGCATTCCTATTTTCGCTAACGTGGCAGAAGCGAAAAAAGAAACCGGCGCCAACGTGTCGGTCATCTACGTGCCGCCGGCAGGCGCCGCCGCCGCGATCTGGGAAGCCGTCGAAGCTGAACTCGACCTGGCAATCTGCATCACCGAAGGCATTCCTGTGCGTGACATGATGGCGCTCAAGGACCGCATGGCCAAGGCCGGTTCCAAGACCCTGCTGCTGGGCCCGAACTGCCCAGGCCTGATCACCCCTGACGAAATCAAGATCGGCATCATGCCAGGTCACATCCACCGCAAGGGCCGCATCGGCGTGGTCTCGCGTTCGGGCACGTTGACGTACGAAGCAGTCGGCCAGCTGACCGCACTGGGCCTGGGCCAATCGTCGGCAGTGGGCATCGGCGGCGACCCGATCAACGGTCTGAAGCACATTGACGTCATGAAGATGTTCAACGACGATCCTGATACCGACGCGGTCATCATGATCGGCGAAATCGGCGGTCCGGACGAAGGCAATGCGGCTTACTGGATCAAGGACAACATGAAAAAGCCAGTGGTTTGCTTCATCGCTGGCGTGACCGCTCCTCCGGGCAAGCGCATGGGCCATGCGGGCGCACTGATTTCCGGTGGCGCCGATACGGCACAAGCCAAGCTGGACATCATGGAAGCCTGCGGCATCAAAGCCACCAAAAACCCGTCGGAAATGGCGCGTTTGCTGAAAGCCATGCTGTAATTTGTAAGCAAGGCCAAAGGTAGTGAATAATGACGGGGAGCGCAGGCTCCCCGTTCTCGTTGGCGGGTCACCCCCACGGAGGGCAAGAGTGGCGAAAATTATCATATCGCGCGATCACGCGGTGATACGAGAGGTCGAGCTCGACAAGGACCGGATGACGCTCGGGCGCAGGCCCGACAGCGATATCGTGCTCCCGCACCCGGCCATGAGCGGCGCCCATGCGGCGTTCACCTTCATCATGGACGACGTGTTCCTGGAAGACCTGGGCAGCACCAATGGCACCTACGTGAACGGCAGGCGCGTGGCCAAGCATATGCTGGAGGACCACGACACCATCGTCGTGGCGCGCTTCCAGCTCGAATTCATGGCCGGGCCGCGGCGCGCGCCACCCGAAGCGCCTGCCGTCGAGGTATCCATGGTCGGGTCGATCGAGGTCAAGACCGGACCAAATGCTGGCAAGCGGCTGGCGTTGACCAAGCCCCTGTCGACCCTGGGTAAGCCAGGCGTGCAGGTGGTCGCCATCACGCGTCAGAACGGCGCCTATTATCTGACCCATGTGGACGGCAGCGTGGCGCCACTGATCAATGGCGTGGCGCCGGGCAAAACCCCGCGCCGCTTGCAGCACGGCGATGCGATCGAGCTGGCGGGGGCCGATATGGTGTTTTGCCTGACGCCGGAGTAGGCGCTTTTCCTCATTTCTTTTTCGCTCATGAAGTTGCAACATGGCAAAAAGTGTCGCTCCTGGCTGACAATTTTTGTACTCCCGGCAGCACAAGCTGACGCTTTCTTGCACAATCGGGGTATCGACACGCCAAATACTGCGAAATACGCTGGCACGGCGATTGCAATATCCTCAGAATGGTTAACGCGCGGCAATTGTGTCTGCAATGAGGGAATAAGATGAAATCGACGAGCAAGCGGAAACATGTTCAGGCCGGCTTTACGCTGATCGAATTGATGATCGTTGTGGCCATAATCGGTATCCTGGCCAGCGTCGCGCTGCCGGCGTATCAAAACTATATTGCCAAGTCGCAAGCGATGACGGGCTTGGCAGAAATTACCGCTGGAAAGGTTATCGTCGAAACGAAGATGGCAGAAGGTGTCGACGCGGCCATTACGGATCCGGAGTCGATCGGGATGCACTCAACCACGCAGCGCTGCGCGGTGACCGTGTCGCTGGAGCCGTCGGGCGCGACCACCCTTGAGTGTGTGCTAAAAGGCAATACCCAAATTGCTGGTTTCGTGATCACGCTGACCAGAAGCCCGACCGGCGGTCCTGGTGGTAACATCTGGACCTGCAGCTCGACGCTGAATGATAACGTCAAGCCGAAAGAATGCATATAATTTATCTTTGAACAGCCGAGCCCCCTGGCCCAGGGGGCTTTTGCATTTCTGGGGTAGTTGCTGCGCCAACTTCCCGCCGTTCTCCGCTCTCCTTCTTGATGACCACTGCTAGTCCCCAGGGCTCCCCCTGCCGTATTTCCTGCCTTGGCGCGTCACCGTTCCCGCGTCCATCGTCCCTGTCAAATCGCTTCCCTTCTGGTCTTGGTAGGATCAGGTGCCGCCCGGGGACATGCGCGTTATCTCCCTAATGTAAACTGTGACGAGCCTCTACGTTCTCAGCTGGTCATACGGGCGGCCATGCATGACTCCTGTGGAAACGTATTGGGAAGCGCTGTTGTCGCCGCCAGCACATGTACCATCGCACTTTGCGCACAAAAAAACGGTAAAAACGTTCCAAATGACAAAAAATGGCATAGCAAGTTGCCAAAACCTGTCAGTTACAGGTCAAAAATTTGTCAAATTCACACTATTAATATTGAAATACGGGGTGTCGTGTCAAAAAGCCGACCTGGCACGGCGCTTGCATATACCCAAGTACGGTTCACAAGTTCCGAATTAAACCAACTAGGAGTAGCAAAATGAAATCGATGAAAATGATGAAGAAGGCACAAGCCGGTTTTACCCTGATCGAACTGATGATCGTTGTTGCAATTATCGGTATCCTGGCTGCTGTTGCACTGCCAGCGTATCA
>NZ_WHJG01000083.1 GCF_011682175.1 Massilia frigida | reverse complement strand
GTTATGCCTGATGACCATAGTAAATCGGTACCACCCCTTCCCATCCCGAACAGGACCGTGAAACGATTTTACGCCGATGATAGTGCTGCAACCAGTGTGAAAGTAGGTCATCGTCAGGCTAGTTATATGAGAAAGCCCCACCAGCCAAGCGCGCTCAATCGCGTTTTGTGCAGGTGGGGTTTTTTTTCGTCCACCCAAATCCCTTCATGGAATTCTGATGAATTTCGATGATATTCCGCTAGAAAGCCTCTTTCGCGCCAACTGGCTTGCCGATCTGCCTGACCTGATCGTCTTGAAAGTGGAAGTGATTGCCTACCTCCACGCTCTGTGGCGGCCATCGAAATCAAGTCCGCGAAATTCCTGGTCCTGTCTGGCATTGGCTTCTTATACCAGTGACGCGATTGCCGGCTGGATGCTGGCTCCCATCTACAAAGTTGGCCGCCGCGATGTCTGGAGCCTGCCGGAGATCGAGTGCGGGGATCGCCTCATCCCCCTCGACCCGGGCTATCGGCGTTTTTCTTCGTACCCAGGCACGGAACAAATCGATGAATTGGTCACCGCACTCGAGTTCTTCAATCTCGCTTTAGATGAGGAAACGATCGAGTCGTGGTATGTCGTGCGCGATGGCGCAATGATGCCTCCCGCGCCCGGCGCCTGAGCCGGGCGCTCAGGAAAAAACGCCGCCGAACCGCCACGATTAGCGCTGAAGCTGGAGCGCCGTACCGCGGCTGATGCTCTCGCCATCGTTCTGGTGCAAGCGCCAGAAGGTCAGCGACGAGATCACGGTAATGATCGACAGCGTCGCAAAACCATGATGCAGCGCGCTGATGACCATCGTGCGGTCGGTCTGCGGCACATCGCCCAGGAACCAGGCGGTGACGAGCGATCCGGCGGCCAGCCCGAAGCTCATCGACAGCTGCTGGAATGAGCTCGACATCGTGCTGGCCATGCTTGAATCCTGATCATCGATATCGGCATACGCGAGTGAATTCATGCACGAGAACTGCAGCGAATTAAAAAATCCCTGGGTCAGCCCGAGCAGCACGATCAACACCAGCGGCGTGCCGGCGCCGATGAAGGAAAACAGGCCGATCGTCAAGCCGATGCACACCGTATTGACCACCAGGATCTGGCGATAGCCGAAGCGCTGCAGCAAACGTTGCGACACCAGTTTCATCGCCATCGCCGCGATGGCGGCCGGCATCATCAGCAAGCCGGATTTCCATGCCGGAAAACCTAAGCCCACCTGGTACAGCAGCGGCAGCAGGAAGGGCATGCCGCCCAGGCCCAGCCGCGTCAGGAAACCGCCGACGACGGCAATGCGAAAGGTGCGGATGTGAAACAGCGACAAGCGCAGCAGCGGGAACTTCCTGCCTCGTGCATACAAGGCATACGCGCCCAGCAAGCCGAGCGAGGACCCCAGCATGGCTGCGGCGGTCACGGGCGCCAGCGTATGTTCGCCGAAGATTTCCAGAAACCAGGACAGCATCGCGGTTCCCGAGCTGAACAGGATCAGGCCGACCACGTCGAGCGGCCGCCGCTGTGCCGCGCG
Organism: Massilia frigida; assembly: GCF_011682175.1. GTDB lineage: Bacteria > Pseudomonadota > Gammaproteobacteria > Burkholderiales > Burkholderiaceae_D > Telluria_A > Telluria_A frigida. Next base: position 4,744 of record NZ_WHJG01000083.1, on the reverse strand, counting down.
GTAGTCGGGCATGTAGCGGAACACCAGGAATAGCGCCACCAGGCCGACCGGCACGTTGATAAAGAAAATATAGCGCCACGACACCCAGTGCACGACCAGCCCGCCGACCGTCGGTCCCAGGAGCGGGCCGATCAGCGCCGGAATGATCACGAAATTCATCGCGCCCAGCAGCTCGGACTTGGGAAAGGTGCGGATGATGGCGAGGCGCCCGACCGGCATCATCATGGCGCCGCCGAGGCCTTGCAGCAAGCGGGCGGCGACCATCATCGGCGCGGTGACCGCCATGCCGCACAGCACCGATGCAATAGTGAAGACCACAATGGCTACCGCGAACACGCGCCGTGTGCCGAAGCGGTCCGCCATCCACCCGCTGACCGGAATACCCACGGCCAGGCTGAGGATGTAACTGGATACGATGGATTTCAGGCTGAGCGGACTGACGCCCAGGCTCGCCGCGATGCTCGGTACCGCCGTGTTGACGATGGTCGCATCGAGCTGTTCCATGAACAGCGCAGCGGCGACGACCCAGGGCAGATAGGTCTTGACGGAGGCTTGACTCAGAGCATCCTCGCATCGGCATGGGGTGGGTTAACGGAAGATCGCGCCTGCGCGCATTCCTCGCGCCAGTCGATCTTGGTCTTCGCCGTCAAACCCATTCCCCGTCCCCAGACAATCTACCGGCAATGCTGCCGGTTTTTCTTATTATAAATTCTCCCGATGCGGTGAGCACCGGCCTGCGCGCACGCCATCGCCGGAGGTTCGCAGCGACATGCACCTCGACGAATATTACACCTAACGAAAGCATGAAATATTTCTTTTTCTCATCAATTAAAGGCATGCGGATGAAAGTGGGAGCGGCATGTTCCCAGCCGCGTCGCCTACCTGCAGCCGTGGCATGTGCGCTATATAGAAATAGGCAATCAGCCGATAGTCCTGTGTATTTCCGTGCATGCCATTGGTTTGTAAGATGCGTCACCTGTCCGACATTCAAGGAGACCACATGTCCAGCCATCACCATCCGCACCAGAAAGTTGTACTCATTACCGGCGCCAGCAGCGGCATCGGCGCCGCCACCGCGCGCTTGCTTGGACGCCACGGTTACCGCCTGGTGCTCGGTGCGCGCCGCGCCGACCGCCTCACCGCCCTGGTCGCCGAGATCCGCAACGAAGGCGGCGTAGCCGAAAGTTTCGCGATGGATGTGCGCCGCCTGGAAGATGTGCAAGGCTTCGTGGCCTTCGCGCTGGACGTGTACAAGCGCGTCGACGTGCTCGTTAACAATGCCGGAGTGATGCCCTTGTCCAGGCTCGATGCGCTCAAGGTCGACGAATGGAATCACATGATCGACGTGAATATCCGCGGCGTCCTGCACGGCATCGCGGCCGCCCTGCCGCTGATGCAGCAACAGCGCTCGGGCCAGTTCATTAACATCTCGTCGATTGGCGGCCATGCAGTCAGTCCCACGGCCGCTGTGTACTGCGCGACCAAGTTCGCGGTGGGCGCCCTGTCGGAAGGCTTGCGCCAGGAAGTGGACGGCGACATTCGCGTGACGGTCATCTCGCCGGGCGTGACCGAGTCGGAGCTGGCGGAAACGATTTCCGATCCGCTGGCGCGCGAAGCCATGCGCGACTTCCGGCGCATTGCGATTGCTCCAGCGGCCATCGCCAGTGCCATCCGCTTTGCCATCGACCAGCCGGCTGACGTGGACGTGAGCGAAATCATCGTGCGTCCGACCGCCAGTCCGTACTGAGCCGCAGCAGGCTTGCGGCGCAGCGCTGGCTGCGGCAGGACGGGGACGTCATCGCATTCAAGCACGACCCGTTGCCGCCGCTTGCGGCACAGCTTTCCTTTGTTGACTCCACTCAATACGCTTCAAGCCGGCGTTCGTACGATTGCCTGTCGGTCATCCGGCCGGCGACAGTCAAAGGGAGTCACCATGAGACGTGTATTTTCGGATTTAGTTCGCCAACATCGCAAGGTGTCGACTGCCCTGGCGGCAGGCCTGGCCGGGCTCGCGATGGGGGGCTGCGGGCGTAATGACGAGGCAGCTGGACGGGGGACGGCGGCCCGTCCCCAGTTCCGCGCTGAACTGGCGCGCACGTCGCACGGCATCGCCCATATACGCGCAAGTGATTTTCGTGGCATCGGCTACGGGCTGGCCTATGCCTATGCCCAGGATAATGTCTGTATGTTCGCCGATACCATCCTCACGGTACGCGGCGAGCGCTCGCAATTTTTCGGCGCCGATAAAGCGGCAACGCCGGCGCGCGATGGCGAATATGGCGCCAGCAGCGATTTCATGAAGCTTAACAACGAGGACAGCGACTTTTTCTTCAAAGGCTATCTCGATGCGGAGCAGTTAAAGGCAGGATATGCCGCCGGCAGCCAGGAAGCGCGCGATTTGCTGGCCGGTTACGCGGCCGGCTATAACCGTTATCTCAAGGAGTATGCCGGCCGCTATCCCGCCGCCTGCAACAAGGCGCCGTGGGTCAGGCCGATTACGTATGACGACATGATGCTGGTGCTCGCCGAGAAAGCGCTGCACGCATCCGGCCAGGTATTCGCGCGGGAGATCGTCGATGCCGCGCGCGATAGCGGCGCTTCGCCGGCGGACAAGTCCCAAGTCGGGGCGATCAGCGATATCGGCTTCCTCGAGCGCAGGCTTGCGCGCCTCACCAGGGAGCAATTGGGGAGCAATGGACTGGCACTCGGCAAGGATGTCACGGCGAGCGGGCGCGGCATCCTGCTCGGCAATCCGCATTATCCCTGGACCAGCACCGACCGCTTTTATCAGGCGCACCTGACGATTCCAGGGCGTTACGATGCCATGGGGGCGATCCTGGGCGGCATTCCCATTATCGTCATCGGCTTTAACAAGGACGTGGCGTGGACGCATACCGTGACGCGCGCGGTCCATTTCACGACCTTCAGACTGGCGCTCGATACGCGCGATCCGAGCGGCACGACATATCTGTACGATGGCTCTCCCACCAAAATGCGCTCGAAAACGGTGAGCGTGGACAGCCTGCGGGCCGATGGCAGCATGGGCCGGCGCAGCAAGACCTTCTATTTTACGAAGCAGGGCGCGGTGCTGGTGAAACCGGATGCGGGCATTACCTGGTCGCCCATTGCTGTGCACGTGCTGGGTGATGCGAATCGCCACAATACGCGCCTGATCGAACAATGGATCGGCGTAGGGAGCGCCAAAAATGTCGGCGAGATGAAGGCGTCGCTCGACACGATTGTCGGCCTGCCGTGGGTGAATACGATGGCGGCCGACCGCGATGGCAATGTCCTGTATGCCGATGCGAGTGTCGTGCCCAGGGTTGGGGCGGAGATGTTCGCGTCCGATTGTTTTGTGCTGCCGCAGCTATTGATGTTCGACGGCTCGCGCCGGGCCTGCGGGTGGGGCGATGATGCACGGGCGCCTGCGGGCGTTTTCTCGCCGGTCCAGGCGCCATGGATGACGCGCACCGATTATGTCGGCAATTCCAATGACAGTTACTGGCTGTCGACGCCGCGCGCTTTGCTGACCGGGCCGGCGCCGTTCGGCTACTCGCCGCTGTACGGGCCGACCGGCGTGGCGCAGATGCTGCGCACGCGTATCGGATTCAGGCAGCTCGAAGATGCCCTGGCAGATAACAGGCGGCTGCAGATGAGCGATGTGCAGGAGCTGGCGTTTGCCAATCGCGTGTACGCGGCGGAATTGATGCTCCCGGAATTTCTGCCGTTGTGCGGCGTTTCCATCGATGCCATCGTGGCGCAAGCTTGCCGGGTATTGCGCGCATGGGACAGGCATGCCAATCTCGATAGCCGGGGGGCGGTCCTGTTTCGCGAGTTCTGGAACCGGGCGTCGCTGATTGCGGACAAATGGGCCGTCCCGCTGGACCCGGCAGATCCGGTGAATACCCCGCGCGGGCTTGCTCCCGCTGCGGGGCCTGCCATGCTGGTGGCCTTGAAAGAAGCGGCGCAGCAGATGCAGGCCTTGGGCGTTCCGCTGGACGGGCGGCTCGGTGATTACCAGAGCGACACGCGCAAGGGCATACGCGTACCGCTACACGGAGCGATCGGCGATATCGATGGCTCCTACAATTCCATTCACATGGAGACGCCGCTGCAGGCGGATGGCTATCACCAGGTTGCATGGGGTACCAGCTACGTGCAGACGGTGACGTTCGATGAGGCCGGGCCGGTCGCGCACGCGATGCTTCTGTATGGGCAGTCTGTCGATCCGGCGTCGCCCTACCATGCTGACCAGTTGCCCTTGTATTCGCAGAAAACCTGGCCGTTGCTGCCATTCACAACAGGCAGCATGCGGGCCGATTCAGGTTACTCCGTGACGACATTGTCAGAATAGGCCTTGCCACTGCGGGGATGCTTTGCTATAGTTCGCCTCCCCGCTGATTCAGTAGCGAAATCAAGTAGTTGCAGAGCAGATCAGGGGCGTTTCGAAAGAAACGAAGTAACAAAAAGGGGTTGACGAGAAACGCGAAACGCTGCATAATCTCACCTCTCTGCTGCAACGAACAAAACGCTTCGTAGCAAACGGCAGAAGTAGCACAGAATAAGTTCTTTAACAATTAACAGTCGATAAGTGTGGGCGTTTGATGAAGGTGCCAGCGAAGCGTAAGCGACGTTGAATACTTAAATTATCAAATGTTCACAAAAAAGAAACACGGCGCATCGAAAGATGAGCTTGTCAGTATTTTGAGTGAGCGATCTGTCCGCAAGGACATTAAACAGAGAT
>NZ_WHJG01000082.1 GCF_011682175.1 Massilia frigida | reverse complement strand
TGAGGCCGATTGCCTCACTAACCAACATAGGAAACAGCTACAATCTTGCAGCAGAAACCCGGCTGTGGCGGGACCACAGGCTGCATCGAAGTCCGACTACCGCGCGAGCGGTTTAGTCCTTCGGCCACAAGCAGCCGTTCAACAGTAGCCATGAGTTGGGTTTGCGTGATGAACAGCACGTCATGCCCCTGGCGGGCCGCTGCGTGCCCCAGCGCCTGCGCGAGGTGGCTCTTTCCGGTTCCGCAAGGGTCAGAGATGATGTACGTGCGCGACAAGCTGTCGCTGCATGAAATCTCGAAACGCACGCGGCTGTCCCGCAACACGCTGCGCAAATGGCTCAGGAAACCCGCCGCCGAGGCGGTGGCGCCACCGCGCTACGTACGCGGCAGTGTTCTCAACAAGCTGACGCCCTACCACGCTACGCTGGAACAAGCACTCAAGGCCGATGCCCATCGCATCAAGCAGAACCGCCGCACCTCCAAAGCCCTGTTCGAGCAGATCAAGGCCGATGGACAAACTATCACTATTAATAGGTGAAATTGTCGCCAATTGTCACTTCCACAATTATTTCAATGACGAAAATGGTATAGCAACAAATTTGTATATTTCTGATAACAATGGGGCTATATTGCGAAGTTGTTTGCTAAGTCGTTGCAGCCAATGCCCGGGGCGTTCCCCCAGGCCGGGTATCCATCATCATCGTCGCGTATCGTGAGGAGTGAAATGAAGAGACCGCCTTTTAAGTACATCGTCGGATTGGCAATGTTTCTCGGCATATGTTCGGCGCAAGCCTCCAAGCTTCGCCCCGAAGGCACATTCATCGAGCAAAAGCTCGCCAATCGCTCACAGGGCTACTTCGAAAAAATCCTGTCGAGTGTGGCCCTGCGCAGCATTCATCAGCTTGGTGAACCGGTACATGAAGAGATAACGAACAGAATCCTCGGCTGCAATGGCGATGCCGACATGTGCGGCGACCCGGATCTGGATCCTGACAACGCTTACGTGCTCGCAGGTGTTCGATGGAACGACGACCCTCCATTTCGATTTGAAAAGGGGCACGGCGACTTCGGGGGCTGTGAATCCGGTGCGACGGTGAGGTTGGTCACGTTTCCTCAATGCTGGGGAAACGTCTTTAAAGACGGGGAAAGGAAAGCACACGCGGGAAGAGCGTTGACCGCCGAGACGGCGCCCTTGTTGACCCGATCTCACTTTGGGGACATGCAGTACTTGCACGCGATGGCCTCAAACGATAACGAGACAGCCGCCGTGGTCAGGCAGCGCATTCTGAGCTGGGCCGAGTTTACCTGGCGCGTGGGCGCTGGGGAATTTCCGAATGCGATGCTGGTGAAGGACGTGCCGATTGAGGCAATTTCCCGCGACTTCAGAACCAAGGGCTGGTCAATTCAGGATCTGTTTGCGCTCGGGAATCCCTACGTGCGAAAGCCGGAAAACATGTCCAAGCTGGCATTCGGCAGTTTCCTGCACATGCTTCAAGATTCTTTTGCAGACGGCCACGCGGAACGCGGATCGACGGATGGGATGACGACATGTGGACCCACATTGCCGCTCAAGAGTCCGGGACAAATCGTGGAGTTTCATTCCTATGTCCATCAGGATTCTAAAAAACACGGCGAGGACGACTCCCGGATAGCGTTTTCCACCAGCTGGAATGCACGGAGCCCGAATGTCGTGGATGTCGGGCGCGTTTTCAACGAGTATTTTCTTCGCAAAGCCTCATGGGCCGAAGTGAAGCCCTACGTCGAATGCGTTTTTGCAATTCACCCAGATGCTCGCAATTCCAGTCCGGGCGATAAGTACGTTATCTCGCAACGCTAGCTGTTTGAGCGCGTCCCGCGAGTTCTGGCGCATGGTCAATTTTATGCGTCAACGAGGATCAGCCTCTTTTTGGCAAAGTGTAGAGATCGTTGCGGGAAGCGGGCAGCAAGGCAGCGGCCAGAAAGCTCAATGGATGCTGCTCGCCCGGAGAAACGTACCCGTTCGTCGGTTAATTGGAGCGGAACTTTTTCGGACTAGGTACGAGCCAAACTATCTCCCTCAACTGGACTTTCCTTCAAGTGGATAGCACTGAGTCGACGCTCACCGAGGTCGGCTCCTGGGCGAAAGCTGTCGAGCTGCCAGGCTCCGGTTGGCCGTAGAGTACAATCGGCAGCGGTCGGCCAGAAGCGGTCATCGCACTTGACGGGGGCTAGTTCTTAAGAATTCAGCTCCATCGCCCCTACGACCGCAACCTTCGCGGGAAGTGGCGGAAGGTACCCATCGTTCGGGGACGGACGAGACGGCGTGTGACGAATGTTGAAGACCATGAGAAAATGCGCCCATTTTTCTCGTCATTTAGAGGCAACGATGCCCGGCATATCAATCCAGCTCGATGGAATCCACATCGCAACAATCAGCCTCTCTGGAATGGATGTTGTGGATGTATCAGCTCATGGCGCGCTCGATCAGAAACCGAAAGCAGCGCTCGGCGCTATGGGCGGCAACTACGCAGAAGGCGGGTGCGGGCATCTGATCTGGGTATCCGATCAGACTCTATTGCCCGGTGAAGTATTGAGCGTGAAGTTGAACGCGGCGTGCGATAGCTCGGATCAAGGCAAGACAATTCAAGAGCTTTTCCCTGATGACGAGCCATGCACCCAAACTGACTTTACGATCAACGACGAAATGGCCGCAGAAATACGTGCCCGGCCTAGGCTGCATGACGAATTTGCTGTGCAGGTCGAGACGTCACAAGGTCAGCGGGCGGTGGCAGTGAGCAACGAACACAACACAAGTTTCTCTTTCGGGGTGCTGTGGGATTTCACGTGCCCAACACAGGCACGCGTTCGCCTGACGACCCATTGCCTTAACGATGTGCTAGCACGACAAACTGGCACCAATCATTTCGAGGCCATCCTTTCATTTGGCGATAGCGCATCATTTATGCTCGCCCGTTAATTAAAACCTCAATTGGCGGACTTCGTTAAGGGTTGTCCGATGCCGGCCGCCGTCACGGGCCCGAACTGATGCACGCAAGCGTCACCGGCCGGCGTTGGGCAAGCCGCGAAGGAGGAAACCGCGGGATGGATCGTTGGCGTCAGCCTGTGCCACCGGCTATGGCGATTTGAATGGCGCCGCTATCCAGGTAGGTGTCAATTGCGGCGAGCGACCTGTTGGCGATGACGCCCAGGATGCCTTTCATGACCGTGAAATGGCCGTCTGCGCCACGGTCGGTCGCGTGCAATCGAGTCGTCTTGACGGGGAAGATAAAGCGTCCCCGCATCGGCCTTGACCGACGGCCTGGGCGCTGCCCGTACGAACAAAGTTTGGTATGCGACGTTCATGCGGAGCGCCTTGATGTCATGGTGGCGCGTGAATCGGATGGATCGGCAAGAAGATGGCTGTGATCGCCATCGGCGCGCCACAATGCCGGCAGGTGAACGTTGGCGCAATTCGTTCGGTAGCCTGTACTGCGGCGACGGGAGCTGGCACGTGCAGCAGTGCGCGCGCCAGCGCCAGGTTGGCCTTGCGTCCGGCGTTGGCAAGGATTCCGTAGTGGCGGATTCGGTGGAAACCTGTGGGCAGGACATGCAGCAGGAAGCGGCGCATGAACTCGCCAACGTCGAGCGTCCTCGTCTTGTGCATCGCGTCCTTGGCGCGTTAGTCCTTCCAGCGAAACGTCACGCCACGTTCGTCCATGGCGACCAGGCGCCGGTTTGAGATGGCAACCCGGTGCGTGTAGCGCGACAGGTAGGCCAATGCCGCCTCGGGTCCGGCGAACGGGCGCTTGGCATGGACCACCCACTCGCAGTGCCGCAGCGGCGCCAGCCAGCGCGCGAAGGCGCTCGATTGCGCCAACGCGGCATACTCGCCGAACAAGCGGATCTGGCCGGCGTGGTGGGCCGCAGCCAGCGCATCCAGGAAGCGCCGCCGGAACAAGCGCGAGAGCACCCGCACCGGCAGGAAGAATCCGCGCCTGCGGGCAATCCAGCGTGTACCGTCCGGCGACAGGCCGCCGCCGGGGACGATCCCGTGCACATGGGGATGGTGGGCCAGTGCCGATCCCCAGGTGCTTGGGATCGGCGGCGATGGTGCACAGCGTCTGCGCCGCCGTCTCGAACAACAGGCGATAGAGTAGCGCCTTGTTATACCAGGCGAGCGCGGCGACCGGTGCCGGCAGCGTGAACACGACATGGTCGTACTCGACCGGCAGCAAGTCGTTCTGGCGGGCTTCGAGCCAGCGGCGCGCGGCGTTGGCCTGGCACTTTGGACAGTGCCGGTTGCGGGAAGGCGGCCAGCCGCCGGACGTGCAGCAGGTAGGCCGATTGGGTCTTGGGTGCGAGCTTGCGCATCCGCATATCGTCGATCATGCGCTGGCGCAGCGGGGTGATGGGCTGGGTCATGATACTGCTCCTGTTGGGACGAGGCCAATTGCCTCATTACCCAACATAGGAAACAGTTTATGATTGCAACAGAACCCCCGACCTGGGCGGACCAACCGGCAATGCCGAAGTCCAACTACCGCGCGAGCGGTTTAGTCCTTCGCTTCGGCCAGGAGCGGTCGTTCGAGCGGTGTTCGCAGCGCCAAAGCACTGCTAAGTCAGCGTTCCGGGTTTTTATAATGAGGAGGTAGACCAACGTGATCCAGCTTGACCCTAATTATGCCGTCTCAGATATCGATAGGCTTGAGAGTCTTTATGGTGCGCCTGCTGCTGCATCGGTTAAGAAGGAAGTCGCCTACGTGCATCCACAGTATCGGAAATTTATCGAAGCTGCGCCCTTTGTACTCCTCGCAACAAGTGGATCAGAGGGAATGGATCTGTCGCCGCGAGGCGACTCGGCCGGATTCGTCCGCGTTCACGATGCGAACACCTTGCTCCTACCGGACCGGCGGGGAAACAACCGGATAGATAGCTTGCGCAATATTCTTCATGACCCGCGCGTTGCTCTCCTGTTCGTGATACCTGGGATTGGGGAAACACTTCGGGTTGTGGGCAAAGCATCGATCCACCTCGACCCAGACTTGCTTACGACGTTTTGTGTTGATGGGAAGCCCCCTCGGTCCGTGTTGGTGATAAAGGTTGAAGCTGTTTTCTTCCAGTGCTCCCGTGCAGTGCTGCGGTCGAACCTTTGGGATCATTCCATGCACGTCGCCCGGGATGATCTGCCGAGTCCAGGGAAGATTCTTGCGGAGGTGAGTGATGGGGCAATTGATGGTCTAAAGTACGATGCCGACTTGCCCGAGCGCCTAAAATCCACTATGTACTGACGATTTTGGTCTACGAGATTTCATCGCCACCAAATGGTCGCGATCCGGCGCGCCGATGGCAGCATGATCGGCTGGATCGGCCCGCGGGCTTGACAACTACCGACAGGCTGCTTTGGGGCGGCAGCTGCCGACATCGGCCGCCGCCGCGCAAGCATCGAGTACAATCGGCAGGACCCGGCCAGAAGCTGACGTTCCCGCATGCGTGAAAACTTCAACGAAAGCACATATGATCAAGCAGTTTCTTCCCTCAATCGATGAGGTGCGTGCCGATGGTGCGGGGTCCTGCTGAAATGGGATGGCGAACGTTCGGCCAATCGCTGCTCGGTCGTCATTACGAAAGTCGAGGTTGACTACGTTTGGCGCCAGGATTCCGACGGCATGGCGCAGTCGCTACGTACAGCGTTGGCAGATTACAGGGCTGCGCAGGGGATCTGGTTTCGGCTGCCACCGGCCAGTTCGTAAATCTCTAGCCACACTCTAATTCATAACATGTCTCGCAAATCGCCCAAGTCAGCCACGAGTTCAGGTCAATATGTACCGCACCCCCGTTACGGCTCGTCGCCACGTCCGTCTGGAGTGAGGATTTCCGAGACTGACCTTCGACTGGGCTTTTGGCGACTGCATGGAGATACTTTATTCCCTGAAACGGCTCTGATTGCGGATACCAGTAAGCAAAATTTTTCAATCTACCCAAGAAAATATTACGTCGATGCCCTGAGAAGCTGCCGTAGATGTCACCGTCCGTTTATTTTTTTCGCAAAAGAGCAGCGCTATTGGTTTGAGACGCTGCGCTTCTTCGTGGATGCGGACTGCGTGCATTGTCCGGACTGCCGCCGTGAGTCGAGGACGGTGCAACGTCGATTGCGTAGGTACTCCGACCTATTTGCAAAAAACGAACCGAGCCCCAAGGAATTGATGTTCCTGGTTGATGACGGCACGTACCTGCTCGCCCATGGCGTTCTTAAGAACTTGAGCAATCTTGGCTCGGTGAAGAATCGGGCAATGAAGGATATTTCAGAGTACCCAGGGGTCGCCTGCCTCGCGGAAGCGATCAAGGCGGCACGGCATGCGCAGAGCGAGGCGTGATCAATTCCTGCGCGGCCAAAGCTACCCAAACGTCCGGTTTTGAGCAACACGAAGTGTATCAACCGCGGCATTGGGGCGATGGACTAAACCGCTCGCGCGGTAGTCGGACTTCGATGCAGCCTGTGGTCCCGCCACAGCCGGGTTTCTGCTGCAAGATTGTAGCTGTTTCCTATGTTGGTTAGTGAGGCAATCGGCCTCATTCCAACA
>NZ_WHJG01000081.1 GCF_011682175.1 Massilia frigida | reverse complement strand
CATGGTGTGGGCGTTTTGATTAAGCGTTAGAAACTAAATCATGCCAGAAATGGGCGCCCACCCCCACCTTTTCGCTTGCGCTGCCAAGCAATTTTCATCCGTTCCGCTAGTTTTGCAAGAGGCTCTTGAATTAGTAACCATTAATACCGTAGTTGCTCAACATACAAGGTCACTGGCTGCGGAAGTGCGCAACTGGAAGACAGCTGGACCGCACAGCGGCTTTAAGGTGAATGAATAGTTAGCGGCGCTCATCAGCTACAGCAAGCGCTACACCGAATCGATCCCACACGCCGCCGACAGTGCATGGCCGACTTCTGTCGATTGGACTCGCCCGTGACAGGGAGGACAGCCATGGTCGCCGCGCCGGCAGCCTGTTTATCCGCTCTGCCAAGGTCACGGCGCGGCAGCGCCAAGTGGCGCTACTAGCCCGATGAGCTTCGCGTCGAACGACGAGTATTGTGCCGGCCGAAAAGGAGCTGGATAAAACGGCCGAGTCGAATGTTCGCTTGCGGCCTATTGTACGGATCGACAGCTTTGGATCGCGTCTCATTAGGTGTTCGCTACAACGATTTTTTTGCTGGAAGACCTTGGGTCTTGTCTAGCCACGTCGAATAAGACACAAAGCCGTACGCCAGCATGATCAAATGCATGAACGCAAAGGCTTTCCAGCCGCCGTTGACCTGGAACTTGAGTGCCAACGTAAAAAGTTCCATGAAAAATAACGGACAGATAACAAAAACGTACAGCCATGCCGTCTTGACCCACGGCTTGTGTGTCGGCGATAACCTGCCCGCCGCTTCAATCCTGTCGATCGAAGACTGGAACGGATCGTTAGGTCGAAAAATGTATGGTTCCGGCTCCAGCGGCTCAGGCGTATCCGTCTTCTCGGCGATCAGTGGCCTTTGGGCGCTGCGCAAATTGTCCAGCGAGGCGTTTTCGGTGCGGACGTCGAGATAAAAATTGCCTACCTTGATTCGTTGGGTCATGTTGGCTCATTGATACTAATATTCAGTGTGGCAGTGTGAACGACTGCTTTTGGCCGATGGCACGCGATTGCAATTGCTCAGTATAAAGTATTATTGCTCGTGGAGCAAGCAATTCGTCTTGCCAGGCGGTCTAAGAATAGATCTGACCTACGTCCATGCCATCTGACCTATATCCATTCAATTTCTCGTCAAGATGCGGCATTTGCATCGGCATGTTTTGCGAGGCGCGGCCTGAAGGCCGGTGTGCGGGTACGGTAGCGCCGGTACGCCTCCCCAAATTCCTGCAGTGCCCATTTTTCCTCGGTGCGCGCGCGGGCTCGTTGACCTGTGCTGGCACGCCCCGCCTGTAAAAGGACGGCGGCGTCCGGACTGCACTGTTGGGGGCGGTAAGCGACTTTGCCCATGGCGCGGGCAAAGCCGATCTTACTCACGCACCCGGGCATCGGGAACTGCAAGGTCGGTTCGATCCCATTCATCCTTACTGTACTTTCCGTCCCCATCATGCGTATCGGTCGCGCTGCGTCGGCGACGCGGTTCTGCCACGGTCCACTAGTCCTGCGTTAAAATGGCCGCCTTTTGCGGCAAGCGGCGCCATTTGAATGTCCTTGCAGGGCACCATCATCGGGCGGGGTTGGGAGGACTGAATGACATATGGAATACCGAGTGCGTAGCGAAAAATTATGGATAGACCTGACCTATGCACGGTCGCCATTGTTCGTGCGACAGACTGTCGCGCACGCTTTTGGAATTCCTGTTAACCAGGAATTCACTTGGGAACTGCTGCGGGACCTCATTTGCAACCTTGATGCGTCCGTGTTGCCGAAGGAAGTGATATTCGAGGGATGGTCAAGTCTGCGTCTCGCCGTATTCGACGAAGCGGAGCGGCTCAGCGGCTTCCTGCGCGCCCTTCAACTGCGCCATCCCGATATCAACGTGTCGATCGTTATTCTTTAGCGACACCGCTCGCTGTCTCGAAGTTATTATCTTCACTCACCAGTCGTGGAAGAACCCGCATGGATAGTAGAACTACCGAAGCCAACTGTGTGAATATCGAGGGCAGTTGTCGCTCAGCCGACCTGCGTCGTTTTGCAGCCAGCGGTCCTGTCGAGAAACTTTCCCTGACAAAGATGCCCTTGCTGACGGAGCGGATCGCACGCGGATTTCGCTCGTTCCAATCGGTGGACCAATTATGGTTATGGTGCGACATCACGCGCACGGCGATGCGGCATATGGTGTCGATTCCCGGATTACGGGTCCTCGACGTGCTTCGCATGGTAAAACCCGGCCGCCTGGAAGGATTTTCGGCAGCATCCGCGCTGGAAGAGTTCAGAGCGAACCACTCCCTCTCGGCAGACGACATCATGGAAGTTTGCAGGTGCCCGTCGTTGCGCGAACTCGGTGCCCAGGGAGCTGAACTATCGGCCCAGGTCATCGGCGCTCTTCTGCAACTGCCCAAGCTGGCGTCGCTTGACCTGGAGGGTTCCTGCTTTGACGATGCCATGGCCGCGCAGCTCAGCGCGTCCACGTCGATTACCAGCTTGAGCATCGGCGCCACCCGCATCTCGCGCGTCGGCCTCGCGCACCTCTGCAGGATGAAGCAGCTGCGCCAGCTCGATCTGTGGGCAACGTCCATCCCGGAATCCGATCTCGTTCTGCTGGCCGGACTGCCCGAGCTCGAATATGTGTCTGTCGGCGGGTACGACCATTTGCCTTCCATGCAGGCCGCAAGCTTGTTGCAGCTCCTGTCCGCAATCCCGTCGCTGAAACAGCTGTGGCTCGATGGCGTGGATCTGACGCCGTCACAACGGGACGAACTGGCTGCCCGCTACGAGTACCTTCGCATCACCTGAAACGGCACCGGCCACACCAAGGCGCCTGCCGGCCATCGCAACACCGCAAAGGCAATTCCTGCCGCGCTTGCCGGAACCCGCCGGCCGGGAACGCGTCCGCCCCTGGAAGTGTTGCGCCGCAAGATGAATTTGAGCATGATCGATTGCTCAAATACCAACGATCCATCGCTTTTCGGTTATCATTGCTGTACTGAAAGGTTAAGCCGCATGGCGACGCCTCACCGTCACTCAATGGGATTTAGCATGATCGTAGGAATCGACCTCGGCACCACCAACAGCCTGATCTCCGTCTGGGAGAACGGCGCCGCCCGCCTCATCCCCAACCAGCTGGGCGATGTCCTGACCCCGTCCTGCGTCAGCGTCGACGAAGACGGCACGATCCTGGTTGGCCGTGCTGCGCGCGAGCGCCTGCAAACCCATCCGGCCCAAAGCGCCGCCGCCTTCAAGCGTCACATGGGCAGCGACAAGAAAATCACCCTTGGCAAGCGCGCTTTCCGCGCCGAAGAACTGTCGGCCCTGATCCTGCGCGCGCTCAAGGAAGACGCCGAGGCCACCCTCGGCCAGCCCGTCACCGAAGCCATCATCACCGTCCCGGCTTATTTTTCCGACGCCCAGCGCAAGGCTACCCGCGCCGCCGGCCAGCTCGCCGGGCTCAAGGTCGACCGCCTGCTCAACGAGCCGACCGCGGCCGCCCTCGCCTACGGCATCCACCTGCGCGACAGCGAAAGCAAGTTCCTCGTGTTCGACCTCGGCGGCGGCACCTTCGACGTCTCGGTGCTCGACCTGTTCGAGAACGTGATGGAAGTGCGCGCCTCGGCGGGCGATAACTTCCTTGGCGGCGAGGATTTCGTGAGCGCCCTGGTCGACCGTTTCTTCGAGCACAATAAACTCAACAAGACCTACCGCGACAACGCCCACTTCATGCAGCGCCTGAGCGCCCAGGTCGAACTGGCCAAGCGCGAGCTGAGCACATCCGCGCGCGCACTGATCCGCGTCACCGAAGGCAGCGAGAATTTTTCGATGGAACTCGACGAACCCACCTTCGAGACCCTGTGCGCCCCCTTGCTGGCGCGCCTGCGCCACCCGGTCGAACGCGCCCTGCGCGACGCCAACCTGGTCGGCGCCGAGCTCGACAATATCGTGCTGGCCGGCGGCGCCACCCGCATGCCGGTCGTGCGCCGCATGGTGGCGCGCATGTTCGGCCGCTTCCCGGCCTGCGACATCAATCCGGACGAAGTCGTCGCGCTCGGCGCGGCAGTCCAGGCCGGCCTGAAGAGCAAGGATGCCGCCCTCGACGAAGTCGTCATGACCGATGTCTCGCCGTATTCCCTGGGCGTCGAAATCGCGATGCAGTACGATTCGGGCGGCCACTCGCGCGGCCACTTCGACCCGGTGATCGAACGCAACACCGTGGTGCCGGTCAGCCGCGTCAAGACGTATTCGCCAATCCACGAGCAGCAAAGCGTTATCGAAATTAATATCTACCAGGGCGAAGCGCGCATGGTGGCCGACAACATCAAGCTGGGCACCCTGAGCGTTTCGGTTCCGCCCGGCACGCGCGAAGACAAGTCGGTCGAGGTGCGCTTCACCTACGACGTCAATGGCCTGCTGCAGGTCGAAGCGAGCGCGCGCAAGGGAGCCGAAAGCGCCGTCCTGATTATCGAAGGCAATCCGGGCTTGCTGTCGCCGCAGGAAATCAAGGACCGCCTGGCGTCGCTGTCGCAGCTTAAAATCCACCCGCGCGACCGCATCGAAATGCGCACCCTGCTGGCTCGCGGCGAGCGCCTTTACCAGCAACTGCGCGGCAGCGTACGCGATCAACTGTCGGTCGAGATGACGCGCTTCGAGGGCAATCTGGAAAGCCAGGACAAGCGCCTCATCGACGCTGCGGCCAAGCGCTTCGTGGAGGTCCTCGATTACGTCGAGCACCGGCACGCCGGCAACCCTTTTGGCGACGCCGACCTGTGACGCCCACGGCGCCGCTTCATGGCGGCGCCCCGGTTTCACCCTTTGCCTGTTTCGGCGTACCCTCCTTTCTTCATCATGCCCCACATACCGCCATTCCTCGCCCGCCTGGGCCTTGACCGGAGCGCCGACGAACGCGCCATCCGGCGCGCCTACGCCCGCCAGCTCAAACAAATCAACCAGGAAA
This sequence comes from Massilia frigida, assembly GCF_011682175.1. Lineage (GTDB taxonomy): Bacteria > Pseudomonadota > Gammaproteobacteria > Burkholderiales > Burkholderiaceae_D > Telluria_A > Telluria_A frigida. The sequence goes on along the minus strand of NZ_WHJG01000081.1, from coordinate 3,050 downwards.
CTGAGTCTGACCGCTTCCAGATCCTGCGTTCGGATTACGAATCGGCCCTGGCATGGCTGGCCTGGGGCGGCGATGATGATGATGATGATGATGATGACGGGAGCGGCATGGACGACGCCCTCGTTCACACCAGCGCCAGCGCCGACGTCATGCACGCCGATGGCGGCGGCCACCCTGCGCCGCAGCCATCGTACGCCCCGTCCCAAGCCCCGGTATCGGTCAACATAGCTACCCAGCGGGACGACGCGGGCGTAGCGCCGCCCGCCCGCAATGCCGGCCTGGAAACCGATCCCGGGCAGTTGGCCGACGATGTCTTCCAACAATTCCTGGGCGCGCTAACCAGCCTGCGCTTGGGCCGCATGCTGTACGACGACGCCCTCTGGGCCGACGAGCTGCAACGCTGCCTGAACGATGACCGCCTGCTCAACATTGCCGCCCGCATGGGATTCGAAGCGCGCGTCGCCTATTTCCTGGCCGGTGCGCGCCAGCTCGGTCATGAAACCCTGTTCTTCGCCGCCATCAGCGTGTTCGGATGGATGTCAGACCGCCATCGCCTCGAAAAGTTCGGTCATCCGGGCGCCATCGTCAACCGCGCCATCGACGAGCGCAATATGTTCCACGCTCAGGAAGAAGTCGACCGTGCCGGGCAGCAAGAAGCGCTGGCCGGCTTGCGCAAGCCTGCCCTGCCCCGGCTTGGCGAACTGCGGCGCCTGATGCCGCATTTGCAGACAATGCTGGCGCGTTTCCCTGGGTTGATGAGGCTGATCGCAGACGAGGAGGCAATCGGCCGCTGGCACGAAGCGTATGCCGCTTTGACTGCCGAGCGCGGCGCTCCATTAATCGTCAGGGAGAGCGAATCGGCAGTCGCGGGCGAGCCGGAAAAGTCGAGCTCGGGTTTCGGCTGGATCGTGGGCGTGATCATACTGATCTCCGTCCTGTTCAACTCGATGAAGTCGATTCCCCCAGCGCTTCCCCTGGCGACACCACCCACGCTGGAGTCGGTCAATCAGGCGCCCTGGAAGCCGGCCGCTCTGACACCCGGCCAGGAACCGGATTACGCCCCCCTGCTCACGGAGATGAACAAGAACACCAGAAGCGCGCTCCCGCCAGCGCCCCCTCAGGGCGAACGGCTGACGCCCGCCCAGCTCGATGAAATCGGCTCGCGCATCGACTACAGGGTCGACAATGATGCCGCGCCCGGCCTTCGATCGGCCGACTTTGACGTCGTTCTCGATGCCGCCGGCAAGGTCAAGTCGTTGAAACAATTGGACGGATCGGGTGATAAACGCTACGCCCACGCCGTCGGCAAGGCGATCAGGGAATCTCAGCCGTTTCCGGCCACGGTCGAGCGCCACTTCGCGGTGACATACTCGGTCCGCATAACGCGCGTGCTTCGCCCGCCCGAGTTTGTTTCCCCGCCGCCGCCGGTGTTTCCATCGGCCACAGGAGCGTCCGAGAAGACGGACACCAAGCCGCGCCCCGCGCCGCCTGCGCCGCCTGAGGCGCATGAAGACCCGCCGGGCACGCAGTAAGCAGGCTCGCACACGAATGGAATGACCATGCACGCAGTACGAATTGACATGCGCTTCACGGGGCCGCCGCCCGGCGACGTGCCGGCTGCGCACTTGAATCTGTTTCTGGGCGCGTTGAGAAAAAACGGCCAGGTCTGCGGCAGGGAATGGCCGATTGTCATGGATAGCGGCGCTTGCGTCACGACCGTATTGACGCCCGCCGCGGATTCGCTCGACGCGCGCTATCACGGCACCTATGTCAGGCGCTGCATCGCCGACGCGCAGCTGGCGGGCATCACCTTTGCCTGGTCGCTTATCGGGGAAGAATGCGACTCGGCCGAGGCATGCGGCTGCGCCGACCCGGGCGCTTACGTGTTATTTACCACCTACCTGACACTGGAGTCGCCCGTGCGGTGCATGGACTGCTTCGGGCCGGTCCCGCTGTACCGGTTCACTGCGCCGCCCGATACCGAGTTTCATGACGTGATATCGTGGCAGTCCGATTATCAGTCATGCGACCATCTGCAAATGAATTGCACGGTACTGGAAAAAGCCGCTACGCGCCAGATGTCGGTGATCGACAGCGCATTGTCGGCAGCCGGCCGCGCATGCTGCGCCGTCTTGTCGGAACGGGCCGGAAAGCCGTTTTATTACTACCTGTACCGCGATAAAGGCCGCAGCGCCGCCCTGGAAGCGCAACGGCGTTGTCCGGCCTGCGATGGCCCCTGGCAATTACCGGCGAGGCTGCATGGATGCTTTGATTTTCGGTGCGACAACTGCCGCCTATTGTCGAATGTTGCCTTTAACCTGCGTGCCAGCTATATGATGACAGCCCCGGATCAACTTCCCGCCCCGATTGCCCCATGCCCACCCTGATCCTCACACCGCGCCATACCGACGATTCGCACGTGCTGTGGAAGGCGGCGGCGCGCCTTGGCTGGCAAGTGGAGCGGCTGGCCGCCTGGCGCGTGCCGCCGGCGCTGCAATCGCTGGCCGCTCCGGTGCTGTACGCCGAGGCGCTGTTCGGCCCCACCCTCGCCGAGCAACTCGGCCTGGCCTTGCTCAATCCGGCGCAAGACTGGCTGGTGCGGCTTCCGTTCGACTACCGCAAGCGCGCCATTACCCTTGCCACGCTCGGCGCCGCGCGCCAGCTGGCGCAACCGGCATTCATCAAGCCGCCGAATGACAAGAGTTTTCCGGCGGACGTCTATCGCGGACCGGAACTGCCGGCCGAATACGACGACGCCATGCCGGTCCTCGTTTCCGGCGTGGTGACCTGGGAATTGGAATTTCGCTGCTTTATCCTGGACCGGACGCTAGGAGTCTGCGCGGCAGAAACTTGATATCATCCATGTCAACCGAGCAAACGCATTTTTGACCGATGACATCAAGCTATCTTCCCTACGAGCCGTAGCAGCAAATGCTGCTGCCCCACGCACTGCAGGACTGGCTCCCTGACGGGCACCTTGCCTATTACATTAGCGATACGATCGACTCGCTCGACCTATCCGCTTTTCATGCTCGGTATGCCGGGGGCGG
>NZ_WHJG01000080.1 GCF_011682175.1 Massilia frigida | reverse complement strand
CTTGTCTTCATGGGACAAGCCGGTGAGATTGAGACGGGGAGGTTTTGGTGGCATGCCCAAATCATGCGCGATAACAGCACAGTTTACAACTGTTTATTGCGGCCTGTACTCCGGCTGAACAGTTACCTCATTCGCAACCGTAACAATCGGCCTGATGAGTGGGAGCATTCCGTCTTTGTACAGCAATTCAAGAAGGCTGATTACGTCAAGGGAAAACCGTACTCACAAACCGTGGGCCAGACCTACCGCTATATGATTCCGGAGTATTACGGCACAACTTGCCTGCAATGCCATGGTGAACCGAAAGGGGAAAAGGACATTAGCGGTGGTTTGAAGGAAGGCGCCAAACTGGGTGATCTGGGCGGAGCGGTCAGCTTGACGATCCCGAAGAAATAAAGCGCGGGCATGACACGAGGTGCGCCTGAAGGAGCGCAGGCGCATTCGCAACGAAATTCGAAGGAGTCCCCTGCGATGACCATCTTTTCAAACATGAAAATCAGTTCGCGCCTTGGACTGGGTTTTGGTACGCTATTATTGCTAATCATAACATTAGCGTGGCTAGGTTTCTCCCGTATCCAAGAAGTCCAAGGGCGGCTTGAAGAGACTACCGGCGCGACCATGGTGAAGATCAAACTCGCCAATACGATGCGTGACTCGGTGCGCGCCTCTGCGGACGCGGTGCGCAACCTGGCCCTGCTGATCGAGGAAAATCCCGCTGAAGTGGACATGGCGCGCATCGTTAGCGAGCGCAAGAAATACGATGAGGCTGCCGCCGCCCTGAGCAAATTTCCGATGCACGACGCTGGAAAATCCCTATTGGCCAGAGTGGCTGATTTGCGTCAGCGCTCTGGCCCACTGATTGACGACGTGCTGACCTTGTCCAAGGAACAGAAAAACGCAGAGGGCACGGCAGTATGGCGAACGAAACTGCACCCTGAAGAACTCAAATGGCAGACGGCGCTCGAGGAAATGGTTGCAATGCAGGATAGTTTTGCGGGGACCGAAGCCACTGGTGCCCGGGCAGCCTATGAAAGCACGGCGCGCCTGCTCTTGATTCTGACGGTGCTGGCAGTTGCGTTTGGCGCAAGCGTCGCGTTCTTGATCGTTCGCGCGATTACTGGCCCGCTCAGAAAGGCAATGGATGTATCGCACGCGGTGGCAGCTGGCAACCTCTCGGTTCAGATTGACGAAACCAAGGGCGAAAGTGAAATGTCGCAGTTGATGAGGGCGCTGTCTGACATGAAGAATAACCTGGTGACGATTGTGGGCGGCGTGCGCCAGAGTGCCGAAAGGGTGGCGTGCGCCTCGGGCGAAATAGCCAACGGCAATAGCGAGCTGAGTGCGCGGACCGAAGCGCAGGCAAGTGCATTGGAGGAAACTAGTTCTTCGATGGAGGAACTCAACTCCACGTTGCAACAGAACGCTGACCACGCCGCCCAAGCGAACCAGTTCGCGCAGAAGGCGGCCGAAGTTGCCGTGAAGGGAGGCGACGTAGTCAGTGAAGTCGTGGGCACGATGAAAGAAATCAATGAGAGTTCCAAACAAATCGCCGAAATCACCAGCGTGATTGACGGCATCGCCTTTCAGACCAATATTCTAGCCCTGAATGCGGCTGTGGAAGCGGCGCGCGCCGGCGAGCAGGGGCGCGGTTTTGCTGTGGTGGCGAGCGAAGTGCGCAGCTTGGCGCAGCGCTCGGCCGAGGCGGCCAAGCAGATCAAGTCCTTGATCACGGCTAGCGTAGAGCGCGTTGAGCGGGGCACCACGCTGGTGAACCAGGCTGGCGTCACAATGAGTGAGATTGTCACATCGATCAAAAGTGTCAGCGATATCATCACTGAAATCACGGCGGCAACTGCGGAGCAGAATGCTGGCATCGGCCAAATTAGTCAGGCCGTCAACGAGATGGATCACACAACGCAGCAGAATGCAGCACTGGTCGAGGAAAGCGCGGCCGCCGCCGCGAGCTTGCAGCAGGAGGCGCAGCAACTCGTTGCCGCCATGGCCGTGTTTAATCTGGACGCCAATCATGCCGTGCGCGTGGCATCCGCGCAAATGCCGGCGCCGAAGCCACGCGCTGCGCCTCCAAAACGGGTCCCGCTTGCGCGCACTGACAGGGCCACTGCGAAATCGAATCCTGCAGTCCTGCCATCAAGGGCGACCGCGTCCGGACCAAATCAGGCTGCGGACTGGGACGAATATTAGAGGGTCAGCCGGGATAGCGCGTCATCTGCTAGACATATGTATTGGACCTGCCAGACTTTAAATGACGCGGGTTATGCTTGAGGTTCCGAAGAACCTCGAGCGCAGAGCCGCAATTAAAGAGGCAGGTCATGGTCATGGAACAGTTTACCAAGTTGGTCGGAATGGATGTACACAAAGCGACGATCGCGGTTTCGGTGGCCGAACGAGCTGGCGAGGTGCGCTTCCTGGGCGAGATCGCAAATACCGCTGAGGCAATCACCAAGCTAGTGCGCAAGCTCAGGAAGGGTATCGCCGAGCTGTCGTCCTGCTACGAGGCGGGCCCTTGCGGGTATGGCTTGCATCGGCAACTAACTGAACTGAGGTAGGATTGCCAAAGCATTGATGGCGCTGCGAGGCGTCAACCTGCTCACGACCGTCACCATCGTGGCGGAAATAGGCGATCTGCACCGCTTCGCCAGCGCGCCGTAACTGATGGCGTATCTGGGCTGGAGGCCGCAGTGGCAGCTGCAATCTCACGCGGCGTGATATAAACGTGGCGCCACAATTTACTGACGCACAAGGTTGCGAAACAACACCCGCAGCAAATGTTTAAGATCGTTCTTGCTAGAGGTTATCGTTATCGGTATTCTCAACTTCAGTAGTCTTGTTCCGAATACGCATGCATGCAGGTCACGCTTGCTTGATCTAATCAAGAATATTTTGTCATTCCCCAACTTTAGCCTTCAGGGTAAAAACTGTCGTGTCTCCCGGCCCCATCCTCGCCGGTGCCCGAACACTAGCACAAGCGCAAGCAACTGTAGCTCGGTAGCGACGTTCCGCCGCGAACGTGTCGTGCGCACATCGAGCTGTCGACCTGAAAGGTACTTATGTCCAGTATCAATAAAATTAGCGACGGCACCGGCGCTGCGCCGGTTAAGCCGCTCGAATTTCTCGCATTTACCCTCGGCGCCGAAGAATATGGCATCGACATTCAAACAGTGCAGGAACTGCGCAGCTACGAGGCCGTTACACACATTGCCAACGCGCCTGACTTCGTTATGGGCGTAGTCAACCTGCGCGGGGTCATTGTTCCGATTATCGATATGCGGATCAAGTTCAGTCAGTCCAAGCCCACATACGACACTTCAACCGTTGTCATTATCCTCAACGTAAGAGAGCGCGTTATAGGCATCGTCGTCGACAGCGTTTCCGACGTTACTTTGCTGAGCGGCGACCAAGTCAAACCCCCACCGCTTTTAGGTGGGCAAATCAATATTGACTATTTGATCGGCATGGGCACGATCGACGGACGGATGTTGCTGTTGGTTGACATCGACAAGCTCATGTCTTCGGACGACATCGGAAAGATAGAGAAGATAGCCGCCTGACTGGCAGAATCGTCACTGCATAGAGCGACACGCTGCCATTGCTCGACGAGATAAGGAAGCTCGGACTTGCCAATCAGGCCGCCGAAGCGACGAGGGCACTAAGGAAGCAAGTGCCGGCTGCGGCCCGCTGGCAAGGAGCTATCAATGATAAAGGCAGGCCGTATCATGGAGGCGCCGGCGGCAGCCCGACAACGTTATCGTCAAACGGGCGCGCTTCCTGGGCGGGCAGGCGCTCAAACGGATCGATACCCTCGACATAGCGTAGCGCCGACTGAACGTTCTTCCAGCCTACATATTCCATCAACGTCTTGGTGTTCCATCCAGTACAATCATGGCACCACTCATTCGCGGGCGAGCTCCGCGATGACGGCTTCGATGTCGGACTCGAAACCGGCCAAGCTTGGCGCGACAGACGCCGCCGCTCCTTCGCTCGCAAGCTTTTCAATGACGCGGCAACGCTCGGCCAGTGCGCTCGCTCCGATATTCGCGCAGGACGATTTAAGTGTGTGCGCGGCGAGGCGCAGTGCTTCGGCGTCGTCAACCGCAATTGCGCTACGCATGTCGGCTGCAAAGCGCGGGGCGTCGCGCCCAAACAAGTCGACAATCCGCCCCAGCAAATCGGGTCGGCCCGGCCGCTGCATGCCACGCAAGGTAGCGAGCACCCTCTGGTCGAGCAATCCTTGGGCCGGGGCGACTACAGCCGGGTCTGGCTCCGCCCCGCCCCGCCCCGCGCCCGGGCACCAGCGTGCAAGGCAGGCCAGTAACTGAGCACGCGCAAAAGGTTTGCTCAGGTAGTCGTTCATGCCGGCGTCCAGGCAACGCTTTCGGTCGCCGCTGATCGCATTGGCGGTCAATGCAATCACCGGTAACGCAGATGCACCCGAATCGGCCTCGTGGTGGCGTAGCTGACGGGTTGCCTCGAAGCCATCCATGACGGGCATCTGGCAATCCATCAGGACCAGGTCATAGACGCCGGTCGCGAGCATGGTCAGGGCCTCGCGGCCGTTAGCGGCGATGCTGACTTGGTAATCGCTATCCTCAAGCATAGCCAAGGCAATTTCCTGGTTGATCTCATTATCCTCAGCCAAGAGTACGCGCACGGTGCCGCAGGCGGCCTGCGCAGGCGATTCGGCCGGCGCGGCGGCATCCGCCTCGTGCCCCACGAGGCCGGCAAGGGCTGCGTACAGTTCCATGGCCCGCACGGGCTTGGTCAAGCAAGACGCGGCCCCGAGTACGCGTGCACGCGCGCGCTCTTCGCTCGCGTCCAACGAACTCAGCAGAATTACCTGCAACGCCCCCAGCGCCGGCTCTGCACGGATCGCGCCAAGCAATTCCAGTCCATCCATGAACGGCATGCGCATGTCGATCAACGCGAGGTCGAATGCCTGGCCCTGTGCGGCGGCAGCGCGCAACAGGGCCAGGCCTTCGACCCCATCGGCGGCGCTGGCAGTGGCCATCTGCCATTCAATCGCGTGCTGCAACAGAATGCTGCGGTTCGCTGCACTGTCATCGACGATCAGCACGCTACGGCCCGCTAGCGTGACCGGCAAGCTATCAGCAGGCGGTTCGGCACTGAGGCATTCCAGTGCAATCGTGACAACGAAGCAGGACCCGGCGCCAGGTTCGCTGTGCAGTTCGACGCTGCCGGCCATCATTTCCGTCAATTGCCGGACGATAGCCAGCCCAAGGCCCGTCCCACCATACTTTCGCGTAGTCGAGCTATCAGCTTGCCGGAAAGGCTGGAACAAGGTCGCTACCACCTCGGCCGGCACGCCAATGCCGGTATCGGACACGCGCAACTGCAGGCAGCCGGGTGCTAGCCAGGCTGCCGCCAGCGAGATTTCGCCACGTTCGGTAAATTTGATCGCATTGTTGAGCAAGTTGATCATGATCTGGCGTACCCGCACCTGATCGCCGCGCACGCTCCACGGCACGCTGCGAGAAATATCGCAGATGAATTCCAGGCCCTTGCGCTGAGCGCCGTCGGCCAGCAAAGCGGCGACATCCTCGATCGTCTGGCGGATATCGAAGGGCATCTGTTCAAGCGTCAACTTGCCCGCTTCGATCTTGGAGAAATCGAGGATGTCGTCAATGATGGTGAGCAGGGCCTCGCCCGAGCGGTGCACGGTCTCGGTAAATCGCTGCTGCCGGGGATTGAGTTCGGTGCGCAACAATAGCTCGGTCATGCCGATAATCCCGTTCATTGGGGTACGGATCTCATGGCTCATCGCAGCCAAGAAGCTCGACTTGGCGTGGTTAGCCGCGCTCGCTTCGTTGCGGGCCTGTTCCAGCGCCGAACTGCGTGCTATCAGGGCGCTCTCGGCCGCCTTGCGATCGGCGATCTCGCTCGACAGCCCGTGCGCATAGCGCCGCTGCTTTCGCATCAGGACCGCCATGGCCAGTGTGCACAGGCCTCCCAGCCCGAGAATCAGGGCGAATGTATTGCGCAACGTTTGCTGCGCGGCCACCGCAACGGGTGCGATAGGTCGGGTCACCTCAAGGACGCCGCGCACGTCGCCCAGCTTCCAGTCTGTCTTCGGACTACCGGGATAGGAGTTGTGGCAAGCCACGCAGCTGGCGCGCATGCGGTCGGCCACCGCAAAACGTACGGCAGGGCGTCCCTGAAATTGTTCGACACGCACGAAGCTCTGTGTCGGGTTGTTGACCAAGGTGGCCAGCGCATCGCGTTCGAAAGCATCTCGGGGGCCGCCATCTTTGCGCCAAGGAAAGGGATAGGCGCTGAACAAGCGCACTTGCATCCCCGCGTCTCGCAGTCCGATGCGCTGCCCCAGTTCGATGGTGAATGACGCGGGCAGCGGAATCGCCCCCGGCTTGCTGGCAAAATCATGCGTCACTTGCACGCCTTGGCCGCGCACCTTTTCCACCACTTCTGCGGTGTATAGGCTGCGCAGCTCCTGCAACGAAATCGATTGCAAATTCGCGCCCTGCTCAGCGAGGTTAGTGACCAATTGTTCCTGCAAGCGGCTCAGGTAGAGAAAAGTAGCGGCCGTCGCGCCCACCACCGACATTGCAAGTATGATCACGGCGTGATCAGTCACGAGCGCGCCAAACAGCGCCATTTTGCGTGCACAGCTGCGTACCGTTGCGATCATGGCACTCCATCACTGAATGCGTTGCCGAGCATGTTCAAAACCATTGTGACAGAAGCTTGCTATCCGATCTATCGTTTTATGAAGATTCCGGTATGCACTGTTGCCCGTAGCACAAAGGGCGTGTACCCTGATTCTTGCGCGGCACGGTAGGCAACTTGCCCGTGTCCTGGCTGCACTCGCCCATGAAATGGAGGCCCTATGACTTTGCACGCTGATGCAGCGCCTTTGGTGTTGATTGTCGATGACGATATGATGACGCGCCTGCTAGTCGTGGAAACCCTCGAGCCGGAGGGTTTCGCGGTCGAGGAAGCGGCCAGCGGCGCTGAGGCTATCGCCGCCTGCCAACGGCGTCGGCCGGACGTCATCCTGTTGGACCTGACCATGCCAGGCATGGATGGCTTCGAGTGCTGTCGGCGCCTGCGCGCCCTGCCCAATGGCACCCGGGTGCCCGTCGTCGTCCTGACAGGCAATGATGACGACGCTTCAATCCTTCAGGCTTTCGAGGCGGGGGCTACCGACTTTACCGTCAAGCCCATGCAGTGGCGATTGCTGGTGCACCGCTTGCGTTATCTGTTGCGAACCAGCGGCGTGATCGATGCGCTCGCGTGCAGTGAAGCGAGCTTGTCACAGGCCAACGCCGCATTGACTGAAATGAACGAAAAGTTCGCCTTAGCCCATGTCCAGTTGCTGCAATCGGAAAAAATGGCGTCGATAGGCCAGCTCGCGGCCGGTGTTGCACACGAAATTAACAATCCAATTGGCTACATCATTTCGAATTTCGGAACGCTTGAAACCTATCTCGAAAAACTATTCACCATGCTCGGCGTGTACGAAGGCGCGGAACAATTGATCGGCTCGCTCGACGCTTTGACGCGCCTGAAGGCCACGCGCATCGAACTGGAAATGGATCTATTACGTGAAGACATTCCTGCAATCGTGGCCGAGTCGCGCGAAGGCTTGTCCCGTATTAAGGACATTGTGCTGAGCCTTAAAGATTTCGCTCGTCTCGACAGCATTCCGGCATGGCATTTCGATAATATTCATAAGGGTATCGACTCGACCCTCAAAGTCATCAACAATGAAATCAAGTTCAGAGCCGAGGTGATCAAAGAGTACGGGAACGTGCGGGACATTGAGTGCGTCTTGCCTCAGCTAAATCAAGTCTTCATGAACATCATCATCAATGCAGCCCACGCCATGCCTGAAAATGGCGGAAAGATAAAGATTCGAACCTACGAGGATGGCGATGACGCCGTCGTCGAGATCAGTGACAACGGGAACGGCATTTCTGAAAGCGATCTCTCGCGCATATTCGACCCCTTCTTCACAACGAAGCCTGTCGGCAAGGGCACCGGCCTGGGGCTGTCGATTGCCTACGGCATCATCAACAGCCATCGCGGCAAGATCATCGTCGACTCCGCGATTGGCACGGGAACCACCTTCCGCATCACTTTGCCACTGCGTCAGCCCCCAATCCACTCAAGTTAGTGACTGGCGTGCATTTCAGTGAATTATTATCAATGTTTTCATTGTAATACTTGACATTACCTTGAATTCGCGGCTTTCAGCATGGATTTTTACTGTCTCTGCCTGCCAAGCATGTTCTGACCACGCTGTTGTCAATTCCATCAATTAACGCGACTATACATTAGAGCCAATTGCAAAACGATTTTTCTGAACTGGCCGACATCAGGAGAGCACGATTTTTCATCGCTTTTTAGTGATGCCGGACGAAATCTGATCGGTTACGGCGGCGGAATCATGGCTAATCTCATTTTTAGGACGTGGGGATGCCGTACCTGAAACGTTCGGGGCGGAATCGGGAGAAAGTTAAGCGGTATGGTCATCGTCGAAGTCGCATCAACTGGTCAGCACCGAGGGCGAGCAGCCCAAACATCAAATGGCTCATGACTTTGGCATGTCCTTTGACCATAATGTTGCGGCCGCCGAATTCGTCCTTGAGACGCG
>NZ_WHJG01000007.1 GCF_011682175.1 Massilia frigida | reverse complement strand
AATCGCCGCAACATGCGCCGCCCAGAATTGCATGTCCTTTTTCATCCTTGTCCCACATAAAATTAGATGGGGAAAGAATGCTGCAGCCGCAGCTATGCCACAAGTCTGGGGTTTATGGCGCGCTTACGGCTGTTCGTGCCTGAGGTACGCGAGCGCGGCGCGCACGCCGGCGGCCTCGCGTACGCCGAAGCTGATGCGATCACCCGCGCTTTCGCCGTGCGCTTGCAGGTCGATCAACAGCACGCCATACTCCAGTCCCGACAGAAATCGTGCCCGCCCCAGCATATGCAGGCGATTCCCGCGCACGCCGTGCAGCAGCAGGACCACACCGGCACCCGGCGTGCCACGCGCCATCCAGCCGCGAACCGGACCGGCGGCGGTGGAAATAGTAACGGAGGACGCGGGGAAGTCGGGCGGTGCGGCGCCGATCTGGCGCCGCACGGGAGAACTGAGATATTCGCCGGCGCCGAACAGCGCCCCGAATCCCAGCAACAGCAGACAGGCGAAGGCAATCATGCCGCGCTTCGCCATTGCGGGTTTAACGCGATTTGACGAACGGCTTGCCGATTGCTTTCGGCGCCACCGACTTGGCCATCAGACCGGCCAGCACAATCACGGTCACCACGTACGGCACCATCTGGATCAGCGAGCCCGGAATGCGCCCGATGCCCGGCAGGTCGACGCCTTCGATCTGGATCTGCACGGCGCTGAAGAAGCCGAACATCATGCAGCCGAGCGCCGTGTACATCGGCCGCCAGTTACCGAACACCAGCGCGGTCAGCGCCAGATAGCCCGCCCCCGCCGACATGTCGCGCAGGAAGAAGCCACTCTGTACGATCGCCAGGTAGGCGCCCGAGAACGAACACAGGATGCCCGCCACCAGCATCGCCATGTAGCGCGTCGTTGCGACACTCACGCCGGCCGCATCGGCCGCATGCGGATTCTCGCCGCAGGCGCGCAGGCGCAGGCCGAAGCGGCTGTGGTAAATCACCCAGTGCACCAGCGGGATCAGCGCGAACGCCAAATATACCAGCGCCGAATGGCCGCCGATCACGTGCCCGTAGAACCAGCCGATGAAGGGAATGCCTTCCAGCGCCTGAGTGCCCGGCAAAACGATATCGAACAGGCGCGCCTGGCCCAGGTCCGGCGTGCGGCCGCCCTGCTGATAGAAGAACTGGGCCAGCACGAAGGTCAGGCCGCTCATGGCGATGTTGATCGCAATGCCGCCTACCAGCTGGTTGCCCTTCTGGGTGATGCTCACATAACCCTGCAGCAGCGCCAGTGCGGCCGATATGGCCACGCCGGCGGCCACGCCGTACCAGGCATTCTGCGTGGTGAAGGCGACAGCGGCCGAGACGAACGCGCTGGCGAGGATTTTGCCTTCCAGCGCGATGTCGACCACGCCGCTGCGTTCGGCGAACAGGCCGGCCATCGCGGCAAAAATCAGGACAGGCGCATTGCGGATCGTGGACACCACGATGCTGGCTAAATGGAGGTCTTCGAACATGGCTTATCCTTTGCGAATGTTAAGCAGCTTCAGGACAGCGGGCGCGTACAGATTTTCCATCGCACCGCAGAACAGAATGATCAGCCCCTGGATGAAGACAAAAGTCTCCTGCGGGATGTTTGGTTTTTCCAGCGACAGGTCGAAGCCGCCCTGGATCAGTGCACCGAACAAGACGCTCGACAGGAAGATGCCGACCGGGTGCTGGCGCCCCATCAGCGCAATCGCAATGCCGACAAAGCCCGCACCCGCCGGGAAGTTCAGGCTCAGATAATGGGTCGAACCCATGATCGAATTGACCGCGCCCATGCCCGCCAGCGCGCCCGAAATGAGCATCGCCACGATGATCATGCCGCTGATCGACACGCCCGCATAATGCGCCGCGTTTTGATTCAGACCCGTGGCGCGCAGCTTGTAGCCCCACGAAGAGCGCCACACCATCACGCCATAAATGGCCAGGGCGGCGATCGCGAGCAGGAAGCTGACGTTGAGCGGGGTGTCGCCCAGCACCGGGAACCACTCGTTCAGGCGCGGCATGGCGCCGGCATCCGAAAACACGCGGCTGGCAGGATTTTGCTGGCCTTCCGGGATCAGGTATTTGACGATGATGAAGTTCATCAGGCTCGCGGCGATGAAGTTGAACATGATCGTCGTCACCACCACATGGCTGCCGCGCTTGGCCTGCAAATAGCCGGGCAGCCATGCCCAGGCCGCGCCGAACACCGCGCTGCCCAGCATTGCGGCCGGAATCAGCAGCCAGGCGGGCAGCGAGTGGTCGAGCGTGAGCATGACCACGGTCAGCCCCAGGCCGCCGACGTACAACTGGCCTTCGCTGCCGATGTTAAACAGCCCGGCCTTCATGGCGATCGATACCGACAGGCCGGTAAAGATGAAGGTACTGGCGTAGAACAGCGTATAGCTCAAGCCCTCGGGATTGATCACGGCGCTGTCGATCAGGATGCGCAGCGATTCGGTCGGGCTTTCGCCCAGCAGATGGATTACCAGCGCGGCCACCAGCAAAGCCGAGAGCAGGTTCAGTACAGGCAGGACAAACGCGCTTGCCCAGCGTGGGAGTTCGGTCGTTTTCATGTTTTGTGCATCCCGCCCATCAGCAGCCCGATGCGGGTTGTGTCGAATTCTTCAATCTTGAGTTCACCGGTAATGCGTCCGCCGGACATGACGATGATGCGGTCGGCCAGCGCCCGCACTTCTTCCAGCTCCACCGATACCAGCAGGATGGCCACGCCTTCGTCGCGCATCTTGAGCAGCTGCGTGTGGATGCTTTCGATGGTGCCGATGTCGACCCCGCGCGTCGGCTGGCCGACCAGCATCAGCTTCGGCTTGGCCGACACTTCGCGCGCGATCACCACTTTTTGCTGGTTACCGCCCGAGAGCAGGCCGATACGCAGGTCCGGATTGGCCGGGCGCACGTCGAAGGCCTTGAGCAAATCGCCGCAGCGCGCCGCGATGGCCTTGAAGTCGAACAGGCCCCAGCGGTTGCACACCCGGTCCTGGTAGCCGAACACGGTGTTCTGCATGACCGAGAAATCCTTGATCACGCCATCGCGCAGGCGGTCTTCCGGCACATGGCCGATGCCCAGCTTGCGGAAGGTGGCCGGCAAGCCGTCGGCGTCGGAGCGTTTGGCATAGGGCAGTTCGGTGCCAAGGAAGGCGACCTTGCCGCCGCTCGGCAGGCGCATGCCCGACAAAATTTGCATCAATTCGCTCTGGCCATTGCCCGATACACCGGCAATCGCCACGATTTCGCCCGCGCGCAAGGTGAAGTCGATATCGGCCAGCAGGCGCACGCCAGCGGCGTCCTGCAACTGCAGGCCGGCCACTTCCAGCACGGCGGGGCCGGGGTTGTACGGTGCGCGCGGCAGTTCGCCCTGGATCGGGCGGCCCACCATCATATTGGCCAGTTCTTCCTTCGACGTGGTCGCGGTCTGCACCGCGCCCACCACGCGCCCGGCGCGCATCACGGTCACCTGGTCGGTGATTTCCATGATTTCGCCCAGCTTGTGGGTGATCAGCACGATGGTCTTGCCCTGTTCCTTGAACAGGCGCAGGATCTCGAACAGCGACGCGGTTTCCTGCGCGGTCAGCACGGCGGTCGGCTCGTCCAGGATCAGGATGTTGGCGCTGCGGTAGATCTGCTTGAGGATCTCGACCCGCTGC
The DNA here is from genome assembly GCF_011682175.1 of Massilia frigida. Taxonomy (GTDB): domain Bacteria; phylum Pseudomonadota; class Gammaproteobacteria; order Burkholderiales; family Burkholderiaceae_D; genus Telluria_A; species Telluria_A frigida. Next base: position 254,443 of record NZ_WHJG01000007.1, on the reverse strand, counting down.
TGCGCGCCGACCGACAGGTCTTCGATCTTGGCCAGCGGGTCCACATCGAGCCGGTAGCGGGTGCAGATCTCGCGCAGCTTCGCCTCGGTCGCGGCGCGCTGCGAGGCGAGCTTGAAGCCGCCTTCGGTGCCCAGCATGACGTTGTCGAGCACCGTGAAATTCTCGACCAGCATGAAGTGCTGGTGCACCATGCCGATGCCGAGGGTGATCGCCTGTTGGCTGGTGCGGATGTCCTGCGCCTGGCCGTCGATCAGCAGCGCGCCGCTGTCGGCATTGTAGTAGCCGTACAGGATGCTCATGAGGGTCGACTTGCCGGCGCCGTTCTCGCCGATCACGCCATGGATCGAGCCCTTGGCGATGGAGAAGCTGACGTCGGCGTTCGCCTGCACGGCCCCGAAGGCTTTGCAGATATTGCGAAATTCTACAGCTGGCTGCATAGCGGTCAGTGGTGAGTAGTAAAGGTAAATGAGTTCAAAAGCGCGCCGGACCAGTCAAAACCGGCGCGGCGCGCTTTTCTGAGAAGCGGGAAAAATCAGACCGGGCAGCTGCTGCCAATGCGGTAGTCGACCACCTTGATCTTGCCGCCGATGATGGCGGCCTTGGCTTCGTTGACCCGTTTTTCGATTTCCGGCGTGACGACCGCGCGGTTATCCTTGTCCAGCGCCCAATCGACGCCGCCTTCTTTCAGGCCCTTGTAGGTCACGCCCGGCTTCCACGTGCCATTCTTCATCTGCATGAAGGAGTCGTAGATGGCCACGTCGACCCGCTTGACCATGGAGGTCAGCATGGTGCCCGGATGGAGGTAGTTCTGGTTCGAGTCGACGCCGATGGCCAGCTTGCCTTTTTCCTTGGCCGTCTGCAGGGTGCCCATGCCGCTGCCGCCGGCAACGGCGAACACCACGTCCACGCCACGGTCGAACTGCGCACGCGCCAGCTCACCGCCCTTGGCCGGATCGTTCCAGGCCGCGCTGGTGGTGCCGACCATGTTCTGCATGGTTTCGACTTTCGGATTGGTCGCTTTCGCGCCCTGGGCATAGCCGCAGGCGAAGGTGCGGATCAGCGGAATGTCCATGCCGCCCACAAAGCCGATCTTCTTCGACTTCGATGCGAGGGCGGCGGCAACGCCGGCCAGGTAGGAGCCTTCTTCTTCCTTGAACAGGATCGAGTTGACGTTGTTACCCTTGGCCACAGCGTCGATCAGCACGAAGCGCACGTTCGGGAACTCCTGCGCGACCTTCTGCACGGCCTGGGTCTGCGAGAAGCCGACGGCGGCGATCAGGTCGAGCTTTTTGCGCGCCAGGCCGCGCAGCACTTGCTCGGCCTGGGTATCGCTGCTGGCCTGCGCCTCGATGTATTTGATGCTGGTCTCTTTTTTGAAGCGCTCGGCGCCTTCAAACGCGGACTGGTTGAACGACTTGTCGAACTTCCCGCCGGCGTCGTACACGATGCCCAGTTTCGGGTCGGCAGCCGTGGCGCTCGCCGCGACGCAGAGCGCCGCGATCGTGATACTAAGTTGCTTAAATTTCATGAGTTCACTCCTGGAAAGCGATATTGTACCCGGCACACCGGCTGCGATGGGGCGAAAGGAATGCGTAAGCTTAACGACACTAAGCAAGCAAAGCCAGCAAATTGGCGTGTGCTTGCTCGAATTGTGTCAGGCCGGCGCGCAAGAGGTCGTTACCAATTGTATCGAGTGCGATGCCGTGGCGGCCCAGTTGCGTCAATACGGCGCGCGCGCCGTCGACGTCATTTTCCAGCGACAGGCGCGCTTCGCCATGGTCGCGAAAAGCGGCCAGGGTCGCATCGGGCACGGTATTGACGGTGGCCGCGCCAATCAGTTCTTCGACGTAGGTGACGTCACGCATGGCCGGGTTTTTCACGCCGGTGCTGGCCCACAGCAGCCATTGCGGGGTGGCGCCGAAGGCGGCGAAGATGGCGAAGCCACTGTCGTTCTGGAACTCGTGGTAGGCCAGGCGCGCGGCGGCGATGGCCGCTTTGCCGCGCAGGGCATCGGCACCCGCCGGCAGCAGCGCGTCGACAGCGGCATCGACGCGGCTGATAAAGACGCTGGCCACGCTGGCGATGCGCTGCACTGACAGCATCGCTTCCAGGCGGCGCGCCAGGCCACGGCGGTGCGCCGCGCGCACCGCCGTCAGCTGGGTGGCGCTGAAAATGAGGGTGACGTTGACGTTGATGCCGGCGTAGATCACTTCTTCGACGGCGGCGATGCCCGCCTCGGTGGCCGGAATCTTGATCATCGCGTTGGGGCGGCCGATCGCGGCCCACAGGCGGCGCGCTTCCAGCACGGTGCCGGCGGCATCGTGCGCCAGGCGCGGCGAGACCTCGAAGCTGACAAAGCCCGCGTGGCCGTCGCTGTCGGCGTACAGGGGTGCGAACAGGTCGCACGCGGCCTGCACGTCGGGCAGGACCAGTGCTTCGAAGCGCGCTTCCGGGTCCGGGTGGGCGGCGCGCAAGGCCGGCAGTGCGGCCTGGTAGGCGCAATCGTTGCGGATCGCGTTATAAAAGATGGAGGGGTTCGAGGTCACGCCCTGGATGCCATCGTCGGCGATCCAGCGCGCCAGTTCGCCCGAGGCGAGCAATTCGCGGCTGAGGTTATCGAGCCAGATTTGCTGGCCCAGGGCGGCTACGGCCTTGAGACGGCTGGCGGATGCACTAATTTGGTTCATGGCAACTTTCCTGGCGGGCTATGTCGTATTGTTGCAACAACTCATGTGGCGAAAATCACGCGTCTTTACGTGTTGAACCTTGCTCGTCCAGGCCCGGTGCGCGGGGCCCGTCTGGTCGCCATGTTCGCTACGCCCGGGAGTGCGCAAGGCTAGGGAATATTGCGCCGCGCCATATGAGACAGGCACAGCTTTAGAACTATGCATCACCGTTAATATGTATGGCAAATACGATTTTGCTTCGTCATTTATATGATCGAAATATAAATGAAAACGTAATTGCCATGATTTCGAGTCAATTCTTTTCATGCTAGGATGCCCAGGCACTATCAAGATACGGACGGGAGCGTAGTCGCAGCGGGGTGATGAAGGTCGTTTTGTGCGCTGCAAGGCGTGCGAGCGGGCCGTCGCCGGAGCGCGATGCGAACCGCCACGCAGGATTCATGAGATGGTTAATCGACCTTAGGACTTACTTAAATGACAATAAAAAGCAAGCAGTTCGCCACCCGTTCGCTGATCGCCCTGGCCGTCGCCAGCGCCTTTCCGCTGCACGTTGCGATGGCCCAGGACAAGCCAGCCGAAGAAGCCAAGCCGCAAGCCGGCCAGCTGGAAACCGTCATCGTGACCGCGCAGCGCCGTTCCGAGAACATCAAGGACGTGCCGATGGCGATCACCACGCTCAAGGGTGAAAAACTCGACGTGCTCACCGCCGGCGGCCAGGATATCCGTTTCCTGTCGGGCCGTTCGCCCAGCCTGAACGTCGAATCCGACTATGGCCGTTCGTTCCCCCGCTTTTACATCCGCGGCCAGGGCAATACCGATTTCGACCTGAACGCATCGCAGCCGGTCGGCCTGGTGGTCGACGACATCGTGCAGGAAAGCCCGATGCTCAAAGGCTTCCCGGTCTTCGACGTCGACCAGATCGAAGTGCTGCGCGGCCCACAGGGCACGCTGTTCGGCCGTAACTCCCCGGCCGGCGTGATCAAGTTCGACTCGGCCAAGCCGCAGATCGGCAAGACCGACGGCTACGCCACGGTCGGCATCGGCAACTTCCGCTCCAAGAACTTCGAAGGCGCGGTCAACCTGCCGATCAGCGACACCGTCGCCGCGCGTGTGTCCGTGCAGTCGCAGAACCGCGACGACCGCGTTCATAACAACCGTCCGGGCAATGGCACCAAGGATTTCGAGGGTTACCACGACGATGCGCTGCGCCTGCAAGTGCTGGTCAAGCCGACCAGTAACTTCAGCGCCCTGTTCAACGTGCACGCGCGCGACATGGATGGCAGCGCCACCCTGTTCCGTGCGAATATCCTCAAGAAGGGCAGCAATGAGCTGGTCGACGGCTTCCAGTACGGCCGCTACGACAGCGACGCCGTCAACGAACAGCGCCTCTCGACCGAAGGCGCCAGCATGCGCCTGCGCCTGGACCTGTCCGGCGTCACGCTGCACTCGATCACGGGTTACGAATCGGCCGACTTCTATAGCCGCGCCGATGTCGATGGCGGCTATGGCGCCGTGTACGCGCAGCCGATGGGCCCGAGCTACGCCAACCAGGCCGCGTTCATCCCGTTCGTGGTCGAAACCGCGGACGTGCTGCCGAATCACCGCCAGTTCACCCAGGAGTTCCGCGCCGAATCGGTCAACAGCGGCCCGCTGCAGTGGATCGCCGGCCTGTTCTACTTCAACGAAGACATCCAGATCGACAGCATCAGCTTCGACTCGCTGGCGCCGGGCAATCCGAAGAATCCGTTCTTCGCGACCCAGTACCAGGACACCAAGTCGTGGGCGGCCTTCGGTTCGCTGAACTACACCGTGTCGGACAAATTCAAGCTGCGTGCCGGCCTGCGCTACACCAACGACAAGAAGAATTTCTCGGCCAAGCGCGTCGAGTTGACCACCGCCGGTCCTTTCGGGATCAGCAACGAGTCGAAAAACGTCAGCTGGGATATGTCCGGCACCTACGCGCTCAGCCCCGATTCGAACCTGTTTGCGCGCGTGGCCACCGGCTATCGCGCACCAAGCATGCAGGGTCGCCTGAATGGCCTGGCTGATCGTCCGTCGTTCGCCGAAGCTGAAAAGGCGCTGTCGTACGAAGCCGGTATCAAGCAGGACCTGTTCAATCGCCGCGCGCGCCTGTCGGCCAGCGTGTTCCAGTACCGCGTCAAGGACAAGCAGCTGACCGCCGGTTCGGGCCAGATCAACATGAACCAGTTGATCAACGCCGACCGCGTGACCGGCCAGGGCGTGGAACTGGACTTCCAGGCCAACCTGTCGGACGCACTGCGCATGACCCTGGGTGGCAGCTACAACGACACCGAGATCAAGGATTCCAAGCTGTTCGTCCAGACCTGCGGCAACGAGCCGAATACCAAGGGCGTGAACGGTTGCACGCCGACCGGCGTGGCGGGTCCTTTCGCGTACACGCAAAAGCTGAACGGCAACCCGCTGCCGCGCGCACCTAAGTGGCAGGGTAATTTCACGCTGCGTTACAGCGTGCCGGTGGCCGATGGCGAGTTCTTTGCGTACACCGACTGGGCGTATCGCAGCACCTACAATATGTTCCTGTACGAAGCCAAGGAATACAAAGCCAAGTCGCTGGTCGAAGGTGGCCTGCGCATGGGCTACAAGTGGGATAACTACGAAGTGGCAGCCTTCGCGCGCAACATCACCGACAAGGTACAGTCGGTCGGCGCGATCGACTTCGACAACCTGACCGGCATGGTCAACGAGCCGCGCAGCTTTGGCGTGCAGCTCAAGGCGACGTTCTAACTGGCGCGGGCACTTCGTGCCCATCGCATGATGGATCATGCCCCGCACATCGCAAGATGTGCGGGGGTTTCTTTTTTGGACGGACATCGGGTAAGATTCCACGGCCCGTATTCGGGCCGCTATCCCCATCGTCGTCGTTCCCGGCACTGCCGGAACCGACTTCCCGGCACTGCCGGAACCGACTTCCCGGCACTGCCGGAACCGACTTCCCGGCACTGCCGGAACCGACGGGTCATCCGGAGAATCCATGCAATCTGCAGTCAATCTGTGGCCGCTCGTCGGCGTCGCCGTCATCATCGTCGGCTTCGTGCTGCGCGTGCATCCCGTGCTGGTCGTCGTCGCGGCCTGCGGCGCCACCGGCCTGGCCGTGTCGATGCCGCTCGAAACTCTGCTCGCCTCGCTCGGCACCGCCTTCATCAAAACACGCAACCTTCCGATGATCCTGCTGCTGCCGCTGGCCGCCATCGGCTTGCTCGAACGCTTCGGCCTCAAGGAGCATGCCCAGGCCACGATCGCCAAAATCAAATCGGCCACCACCGGCCGCCTGCTGATCGTCTACCTGTTCGTGCGCGAAATCTCCGCCGCCTTCGGCCTGACCAGCCTTGGCGGCCACCCGTCGATGGTGCGCCCGCTGGTCGCGCCAATGGCCGAAGCGGCCGCCGAAACGCGCAACGGCACCATCAGCGACAAGCTGCGCTACCGCATCCGCGCCATGGCCGCCGCCACCGACAACGTCGGCCTGTTTTTCGGCGAAGATGTCTTCGTCGCCTTTGGCGCCATCGTCCTGATGCAGACCATCCTCGCCGCCGAAGGCATCCTGGTCAACCCGCTGCACATGGCGCTGTGGGGCATCCCGACGGCGATCACCGCCTTTATCATCCACGCGTGGCGCCTGCACCGCTTCGACGCCGAGATTGCGCGCGACGGAGCCGCCAAATGATCATCCTGCTCGACTATTTTTACCTGGCGCTGGGCGCCATGCTGGCCGCGTCGGCTGTCATGTCGCTGCGCGACAAGGACAACCCGCGCCGCTATTCGAGCGCCTTGTTCTGGGCCCTGTACGCCGCTGTCTACCTGATCGGTGAGCGCCTGCCGCCGGCGTACGTGGGCGTGATCATGATCGTGATGGCGCTGATCGCCGGCTGCGGCGGCGTCACGCTCGGCAAATACGGCGTGCGCACGCCCGAGGAAAAGATGTCGAGCGCGCGCCGCCTCGGCCACCTGCTGTTCATCCCCGCGCTGATCATCCCGGTCGTGACCATGATCGGCTCGACCCTGCTCAAGGATGTCCACATCGGCGGCTTGCTGCTGCTCGAAACGAAGCACCTGACCCTGGTCAGCCTCGGTTGTGCGTCGGTGCTGGCGATCGGCGCTGCCTGCTGGCTGACGCGCGCCACGCCGGTGCAGGGAATGCGCGAGTGGCGCCGCCTGGTCGACGCGGTCGGCTGGGCGGTGGTGCTGCCGCACATGCTGGCGGTCCTGGGCCTGCTGTTCGCCGAAGCGGGCGTGGGCAAGGCGGTGGCACACATCACCACCTCGTACATCAACATGGATTCGCGCTTCGTGGCGGTGGTGGTGTTCTGCGTCGGCATGGCGCTGTTCACGATCATCATGGGCAACGGCTTCGCTGCCTTTCCGGTCATGGCGGGCGGCGTCGGCATTCCTATCCTGATCGGCCAGTACGGCGCCAACCCGGCGGTGATGGCGGCTATCGGCATGTTCAGCGCCTACTGCGGCACCCTGATGACGCCCATGGCCGCCAATTTCAACGTGGTGCCGGTGGTGCTGCTCGAACTGCCCGACAAGCACGCGGTCATCAAGGCGCAGATACCGACCGCGCTGCCGCTGCTGGTGGCGAATATATTCCTGCTGTATTTTTTGATGGGCAAGAAATGAACAAGACAGTGCTGCTGACCGGATTCGAGCCGTTCAACAAAGAGACGATCAATCCCGCATGGGAGGCGGTGCGCTCGCTGGCCGGCCAAGAGGGCGAGGGCTACCGCATTGAAGTGCGCCAGTTGCCGTGCGTGTTCGGGGCCGCCGGCGAGGTGCTGCGCGCCGCGATCGACGAGCTGCGCCCCTCGGTGGTGATCGCGGTGGGGCAGGCCGGGGGCAGGGTGGACCTGTCGGTCGAACGCATCGCCATCAATATCGACGATGCGCCAATTCCAGACAACGCCCAATGCCAGCTGGTCGACCAGCCGGTGGTCGCAGGCGGACCGGCGGCGTATTTTTCGACCCTGCCGATCAAGGCCATCGTGGCAGGTTTGCGCGGGTCCGGCTTGCCGGCGTCGGTATCGCAGACAGCCGGCACTTTCGTATGCAATCACGTCTTTTACAGCTTGATGCACCAGACGGCAGGCCGGCAAGTGCGCGCCGGCTTCATTCACATTCCCTACCTGCCGCAGCAGGCCGCAGCCCACCCGGGCGCGCCCAGCATGGCGCTGGCCGAGGTGGTGCGCGGGTTGACGATTGCGCTGGAAGTGGCGTTGTCCACCCGCGACGATGTGTGCGAGGTGGGTGGCGCAGTCGCCTAGGCGGTTGGATTGAGGATGTTCAGGAACGCCCGCACCACCGGTGCATCGTCGAGCGTGGTGTAGGTGATGTACAGATTGGCCGACGGCGGGTTGGTCTTGATCGGCAAGAAGATCACGCCCGGCCAGCCGATGCGGCTGGTCGTCTCCGGCATCAGCGCCACACCAAGGCCCGCGCCCACCATCGCCAGCAGCGTTTGCGGCTCCGACGCTTCCTGGAAAATCGTCGGCTGAAAACCGGCCTTGATGCAGCACTGGATCAGGTAGCGCGGGAAGGCCGACTTGTCCAGCGCCAGCGTGAGCATCGGCTGGTCCGCAATGTCGGTCAGCTCGATCCACGGCTGCGTGGCCAGCGGATGGTGCTCGTTGACCGCCACGCACACATTCTCGCGGAAGCACAGTTCCTGGCGCAGGTTGTCGTGTTTGAGTTCATCTTCGTCGAGCTTGGGCTCGCGCCAGAAACCCACATCGATCTGCTTGGCGCGCAGCGCCTCGTACTGCACGTTTGGCCCCGACTCGTGCAAGGTCCAGGTCACGCGCGGGAACTTGGTCTGGAATTCTTCGAGCAGGCTGGGAATCGGACCCCACATGGCCGAACCGACGATGCCGACCCGCAGGCGCCCGACCTCGCCGCGGTCGATCTGGCGGATGGTGTCGATCGTCATGCGCATCTTGGCCAGCAGGTCCGACGCCTCGCCCATCAGTGCCTTGCCGGCCACCGTCAGCTCGAAGGTGCGGGTAGTGCGCGCGAACAGGCGCACGCCCAACTCGCTTTCGAGTTTCATGATCTGCTGGCTCAAAGGCGGCTGCGAGATGTGCAGCCGCTCGGCGGCGCGGCTGAAGCTCTTTTCTTCAGCCACCGCAAGGAAGTACTTGAGCTGTTTCAGGTCGATGGACATGTGGGTATGTGGGTGGAGTTAGATCGGCTGCAAGCCTGGCAGGTTGCGCATGGCCACGGCCAGCTCGGCGCCTACCTGCGCGTTGTGCTTGACCAGCGCGATATTGGTCATCAGGCTGCGTCCTTCGGTCAGCGTCTTGATGCGGGCCAGCAGGAACGGAGTGACCAGCTTGCCCGTCACGCCGCCGTCGCGCGCTTCCTGCAATGCCTGTTCGGTGATCTTGTCGATTTCATCCTTTTGCATCGCAAACGCTTCCGGCACCGGATTGCTGACGACGATGCCGCCATCGAGGCCGAGCTGCCATTTGGTCTGGATGAAGGCTGCCTGTTCCAGCGCCGAATCGAGCTGGAAGTCGGCCTTGAAGCCGCTGTCGCGCGTGAAGAAGGCCGGGAAGGCCGGCTGGCCGACGCTGATCACCGGCACGCCATGGGTTTCGAGGTATTCGAGCGTGAGGCCGATGTCGAGGATCGACTTGACGCCGGCGCACACCACCGCCACATTGGTGCGGGCCAGTTCCTGCAGGTCGGCCGAGATGTCGAAGCTGGTCTCGGCACCGCGGTGCACGCCGCCGATGCCGCCGGTGACGAACACGTGGATGCCGGCCATCTGCGCGCAGATCATGGTTGCGGCCACGGTGGTGGCGCCAAGGCGGCCTTGCGAGAGCACGTACGGCAGGTCGCGGCGCGATACTTTCATCGCGTCCGGCGAATTGGCCAGCAGTTCGAGCTGCTCGGCCACCAGGCCGACGCAGATCTTGCCTTCGATGATGGCGATCGTGGCCGGCACGGCGCCGGCGGCGCGGATCACGTGCTCGACTTCCTGCGCCATCGTGACGTTTTGCGGGTACGGCATGCCGTGCGAAATGATGGTCGACTCCAGGGCGACGATCGGCTTGCCGGCGGAACGGGCGGCGGCGACTTCGGGCGAGAACAAGAGGTATTGGTGCATGATCAGTCCTGGTAAAGTGCGTTGAACGGCTGCTGGGCGCCGGGCAGGGCGTCGGGAGGTGGAATATCGGCGAGAACTTCCGCCGTCAGGGAAGGGCATACGGTTTCTTCGCTGGCCAGCGTCATGGCGGACAGCCGCAGACCGCGGCGACAGGCCAGCGTCATGTCGTCGCTGCCCTGGAACAGGGACCAGCATACCGCAGCGGCAAAGGCGTCGCCCGCACCGGTGACGTCGACGATCTTTGCCGGCGGCGCGTCCAGGTGCTCGATGCCGTCGCTGGTGGTATAAATCACGCCAGTGGCGCCGCGCGTGACGATGACGTCCCGCGCGCCCTGCGCCTGCAAGCTGCGGCAGGCCGCCAGGAAGTCGGCGTCGGTCTTGAGCGGCGTGCCGATGCGCGTTTCGAGCTCGCCCTGGTTCAAAATGAGCAGGCGCAGGCCGCGCAGGTCGTCCGGCAGGTTGGCCATCTTGGGCTGCGATACCGCCACCAGCACCAGCGGCACCGCGTCGCGCGCGGCGTCGTCGAGCAGGGTGCGCAGGGTGGCGCGCGGCAGGTTCAGGTCGGCCACGGTCAGGGCGCCGGCCGCGCGCTGCGGCTGGCGCGTTGCCAGAAATGCCGGCGTGAGGGCGTCGTACAGGGCCATGTCGGCCAGCGCGAGGATCATTTCGCCATGGTCGTCGAGTACCGCGGTGTAGGTGCCGCTGCATACGCCCGTCAGGTGCAGGGTGGCGCGGGTGTCGATGCCAACCGCCTCGGCATGTGCCAGCAGCGTCTTGCCGGACGAATCGTCGCCGATGGCCGTGATCAGTGCCACCGGCGCCGACAGGCGCGCCAGGTTTTCGGCGATATTGCGGGCCACGCCGCCGAATGATTCGTCCTGGCGCGCCGGATTGGAGGTGCCCATCTTGAGCGTGGCGAGGGAGCGCAGCTTGCGATCGAGGTTGGCCGCGCCGAGGCAGACGATCGGCCGGTTATCGGGCAGCACATAGGCGCGCCCGAGCAGGCGCCGGTCGCGGATCAGGCCCGCGATATAGCCAGCCACCGCCGAACGCGACAAGCCCAGTACCGACGCCAGGTCTTGCTGCGAGATGAAGGGATTAGCGCGGATCAGTTCGTACAACTGGTCTTTTTTGGAGAGTTCGGTCACAATAAGCATTCATTAAACAATTGTTTTCGATAGTAGACAAATGTCTTAATGCTGTCAATCAATGATTGTGTCCCGCTCTCTGCAGTGTGCCTGATCGGCGACGGACGTCCAACCGATTCTAGCGCGTATTTATATGTTGCACGTATAAATGAGGAAGAAAAATGGTATTTGCCATACATATCCCTGATCATGCATAGTTATAATAGTTAGCGAACCCATTCTCCACGCCCCCTGCATCCTCCGCACCGCGTGGCAGCGCCCTCCCCGAACAGATAAGGAATCCTCATGTCGAACAATACCCCTTTCGAAGCCGCCGATATCATCCGCGCCCGCAAACCTGGTTTCGAGCCGCGCGTGGCGATGATTCTTGGTTCGGGCCTCGGCGTGCTGGCCGAGCAGATGACCGATGCGGTCTCGATCGGCTTCGACGAGCTGCCAGGTTTCCCGATCAGCACCGTGCACGGTCACGCCGGTGAGCTGGTACTGGGTACGCTGGCGGGCGTGAATGTGGTGTGCATGAAGGGCCGCGGCCACTTCTACGAAGGTTACGGCATGGGCGTGATGACCAGCGCCGTGCGCACCATGAAGCTGCTCGGTTGCGAGATGCTGTTCGTGACCAATGCCGCCGGTTCGCTGCGCACCGAAGTCGATGCGGGCAGCCTGGTGGCCCTGACCGACCATATCAACTGGCTGCCTGGCACGCCGATGGTTGGCCCGAATGACGACCGTTTCGGCCCGCGCTTTTTCAGCATGGCCAATGCGTACGACAGCGATATCCGCAACGTGGTCAAGGAAACCGCCGCCGCCAAGGGCATCACGCTGCATGAGGGTGTGTTCATTGCCTATCCGGGCCCGAACTTCGAGACCGCCGCCGAAATCCGCATGATGGCCAAGCTGGGCGCCGACGTGGTGGGTATGTCGGTGGTGCCGGAAGTGGTGTCGGCGCGTCACTGCGGTTTGAAAGTGGTTGGCGTGTCGGTGATTACCAACCTGGCGGAAGGCATGTCGCCGTTCCCGCTGTCGCACGAGCAGACCCTGAAGTACGCGGCGATCGGCGCCAAGGATCTGGTGGCGCTGATTCCGGCATTCCTGGAGCGCGTCGCCGCACAACCGCGCACCGCTGCCTGATATAGAGACCGACGCTGTGCCAATGCTTCTAACGCAAACCCGCTAACCTCAAAACCGTCGCCCCCGCGCAGGCGGGGGCCCAAGTTCTCCGCACAGTCTCGGGCTGTGGAACCAACTTGGACCCCCGCTTGAGCGGGGGCGACGGTGGTCTTTTCACCGTATCTGAACCTTTGTAAAGCGAGCGATCCCATGTCACGCGCATTTATCCTCCTGCTTGATTCCTTCGGCCTCGGCGCCACCCCGGACGCCGACAAATTCGGCGACGTCGGCGCCAACACCTTCGGCCACATCGCCAGCTGGGCTGCCGAACAGGGCAAGCCGATGCAGCTGCCCAACCTTGAACGCCTCGGCCTCGCCGCCGCCGCCCACCTGGCCAGCGGCGAATGGGCCCAGGGCTTCAACCAGCGCGACGGTTTCACCGGCGCCTACGGCGCGGCGCGCGAGCGCTCCACCGGCAAGGACACCCAAAGCGGACACTGGGAAATCGCCGGCGTGCCGGTCGAATTCGACTGGGGCTACTTCCCGCGCACTGTGCCCTCCTTCCCGGCCGAACTGACCGACAAGCTGCAGGAACTGACCGGCGTGGTTGGCTACCTCGGCAACTGCCACGCGTCCGGCACCGACATCATCAACAAGCATGGCGACGAACACATCGCCACCGGCAAAATCATCGTCTACACCTCGGGCGACTCGGTGATGCAGATCGCCGCGCACGAAGAGCACTTCGGCCTCGAACGCCTGTACGCCGTGTGCGAAGCCGCGTTTGAACTGGTCAAGCCGTACAACATCGGGCGCGTGATCGCGCGTCCGTTCCTGGGCGAGAACGGCAACTACCGCCGCACCAGCAACCGCCACGATTACGCCGTGCCACCCCCGGCACCAACCTTGCTCGACCACGTCAAAAACGAAGGCGGGGAAGTCATCGGCCTGGGTAAAATCAGCGACATCTTCGCGACCCAGGGCGTCTCGCGCGTGGTCAAGGGCGTGGACAACATGGCGCTGTTCGACGCGCTGCTCAAGGTGACCGACGAAGCCGGCGACAAGTCGCTCACGTTCGTCAACTTCGTCGACTTCGACCAGGCTTTCGGGCACCGCCGCGACGTCGCCGGCTACTCGAACGCGCTGCACGAAATGGACGCGCGCCTGCCGGAATTCATGGCCAAGCTGAAAGAGGGCGACCTGGTCGTCATCACCGCCGACCATGGCTGCGATCCAAGCTGGCCGGGTTCCGACCACACGCGCGAGCACATCCCGATGATCTTCTTCGGACCGGGCGTCGCCCCGTGCGCGCTGCCGGTCTCGAACACGTTCTCCGACATCGGCGCCACCTTGGCCAAGCACCTCGGCGTCAAACCACTTTCCAACGGAACCGCTCTGCTATGACTCTCACTCCCGCATTCAAACGCAACGAGGCGGTTGGCCTCGACCTCGGCTGGGTCAACCAGATCAAAGTGAACCGCAACGCGTCTGACCGCCGCGCCGCCAGCCTGGCCAATCGCCGCACCGTCAAAAAAGAATACCAGGCCGCGTGGCTGATCAAGGCCCTGCAATGCATCGACCTGACCACCCTCGGCGGCGACGACACGCCGGGCCGCGTCGAGCGCCTGTGCATGAAGGCCATGCGCCCGCTGCGCACCGACCTGATGGAAGCGCTGGGCGTGTCCAACCTGACCACTGGCGCGGTATGCGTGTACCACGAGATGATTACGCCAGCGGCCAAGGTTTTGCAGGGCCGCTTGCCGATTGCCGCGGTATCGACCGCGTTCCCGGCGGGCCTGGCCAGCATGGAAACCAAGGTGCGCGAGATCGAACTGTCGGTCGCCGCCGGCGCCACCGAAATCGATATCGTCATCACCCGCCAGCACGTCCTGATGGGTAACTGGCAGGCGCTGTACGATGAAATGGTCGCCTACCGCAAAGCCTGCGGCGATGCGCACGTCAAAGCCATTCTCGCCACCGGCGACCTGCTCACGCTGGAAAACGTGGCCAAGGCCTCGTGGGTGTGCATGATGGCCGGTTCCGACTTCATCAAGACCTCGACCGGCAAGGAAGGCGTCAACGCCACCATTCCCGTGGCCCTGACGATGGTGCGCACCATCCGCGAATACCATGAGCAGTACGGCTTCCAGGTCGGCTTCAAGCCGGCCGGCGGCGTAGCGACTGCCAAGAGCGCGCTGCAGTACCTGACCCTGATGAAAGAGGAATTGGGACGCGAGTGGCTGGAGCCGCATCTGTTCCGCATCGGTGCATCGAGCCTGCTGACCGACATCGAGCGCCAGCTCGAACACTACGTCACCGGGAACTACTCGGCCAACCATCGCCACGCGCAACCATAAAACCAACGGATTCGTCATGCCAACAATCAACGAGATTCTTCAAACTATGGACTACGGCCCTGCACCCGAGAGCACCAAAGAAGCGCAAGCATGGCTGGACCAGCATGAGCGCCGGTTTGGCCTGTTCATCGATAACGCCTGGAGCGATGCCGCCGACACCTTCGCCACGACCAATCCGGCCGATGGCAAGGAACTGGCGCAAGTGACCCAGGCCAGTGCCGCCGATGTGGACCGCGCAGTGGAAGCGGCGCGCCGCGCCCAGCCGGGCTGGGTGGCCCTGGGCGGCCATGGCCGCGCGCGCGTGATGTACGCGCTGGCCCGGCTGCTGCAAAAGCATGCGCGCCTGTTCGCGGTCATCGAAACGCTCGACAACGGCAAGACGATTCGCGAAACGCGCGACGCCGACCTGCCGCTGGCCGCGCGTCACTTCTACCATCACGCCGGCTGGGCGCAGTTGCAATCGGAAGAATTTGCCGACTACCGCGCCGTGGGCGTGGTGGGGCAAATCGTTCCCTGGAATTTCCCGCTGCTGATGCTGGCCTGGAAAATCGCGCCAGCGCTGGCCGCCGGTAACACGGTCGTCTTCAAGCCTGCCGAATTCACCTCGCTGTCCGCGCTGCTGTTCGCCGAAATTTGCCAGCAGGCTGGCGTGCCGGCCGGCGTGGTCAACATCGTTACCGGCGATGGCCGCGTGGGCGAAGCCATCGTCAACCATGCGGGCATCGACAAGGTGGCCTTCACCGGTTCCACCGAAGTTGGCCGCATCATCCGCAAGGCCACTGCCGGCAGTGGCAAGAAGCTCTCGCTCGAATTGGGCGGCAAGTCGCCGTTCATCGTGTTTGAAGATGCCGACCTGGATGCCGCCGTCGAAGGTCTGGTCGACTCGATCTGGTTCAACCAGGGGCAGGTCTGCTGCGCCGGTTCGCGCCTGCTGGTGCAGGAATCGATCGAAGAGCGCTTCCTCGCCAAGCTGCGCGCGCGCATGGACAACCTGCGTCTCGGTTCGCCGATCGAAAAGTCGGTGGATATTGGTGCGCTGGTCGATCCGATCCAGCGCCAGCGCATCGAAGGTCTGGTCGAAGCGGCCCGCGCCGAAGGCTGCACCATTTACCAGCCGGTGTGCGAGCTGCCAGCCACCGGCTCGTGGTTCCCGCCAACGCTGATTACTGGCGCATCCACCTCGGCCGGCATTGCCCAGACCGAAATCTTCGGACCGGTGCTGGTGGCGATGAGCTTCCGCACCCCGGTCGAAGCGGTGCAGCTGGCCAATAACACCGTGTATGGCCTGGCTGCCTGCGTGTGGTCCGAGTCGATCAGCCTCGCGCTCGACGTGGCGCCGCAGATCAAGGCCGGCGTGGTGTGGATTAACACCGCCAACCAGTTCGATGCCGCGTGCGGCTTCGGCGGCTACCGCGAGTCCGGCTTCGGCCGCGAAGGCGGCAAGGAAGGCATGTATGAGTACATGACGGCGCTGTCGGAAGATGCGCGTCCGGCAGTACCGCTGGTGGAAGCGAAGGGCAAGGCCAAGCCGGCCGAGGCGCCGGGTCCATTCGCCATCGACCGCACCGCCAAGATGTACATCGGCGGCAAGCAGGCCCGCCCTGACGGCGCCTACACCCGCGCGATCACCGGCGCCAATGGCGCCTTCATCGGCGACGTCGGCGAAGGCGGCCGCAAGGACATCCGCAATGCCGTGGAAGCGGCGCACAAGGCGTCCGGCTGGGCCAAGGCGACCTCGCACAACCGCGCACAAGTCTTGTACTACATCGCCGAGAACCTGGCGATCCGTGCCGACGAATTCGCGGCGCGCCTGGCTGCCATGACCGGTGCCAAGAACCCTGAAAAAGAAGTGCAGGCTTCGATCGAACGCCTGTTCTACTACGCCGCATGGGCCGACAAGTACGACGGCCTGGCGCACCAGCCGCCGATGCACGGCATCACCGTGGCGCTGAACGAGCCGGTTGGCGTGATCGGCATCATCTGCCCGAACGAGTCGCCGCTGCTGGGCTTCATCTCGCTGGTGGCGCCTGCGCTGGCGCTGGGTAACCGCGTGATCGCGGTGCCGTCGGAAGCGTATCCGCTGGCGGCAACCGATCTGTATCAGGTGCTCGACACATCGGACCTGCCAGGCGGCGCGCTGAACATCATCACCGGCAGCGCCGACGAACTGGCCAAGACGCTGGCATCGCACTCGGACGTGGACGCCGTGTGGCGCCACGACGGTTCGGCCGAGGGCTGCGCCGAAGTCGAACGCCTGTCAGCCGAATCGCTCAAGCGCACCTGGGTGGGCGGCGGCAAAGGGCGCGACTGGTACGACACCAAACAGGCCGGCGGACGCGCAGTGCTGGCGCACGCGAGCCAGGTCAAGAATGTCTGGATTCCGTACGGCGTTTAATAACCCCCTGGTCGTTGCCGCGCAGGGCTAAGGCGTCCCCACGGCAATCCAAGTTTTCTGCGCTGCACGGGCTGATCGACGAACTTGGGTTCCCGCCTTCGCGGGAAGTCGTTTCTGCCAATGGCAGGAACGACGGTATAAGTAAATCATTTATAAGGCAGCACATGTTCTTAAATCAGGAAATCATCCGCAAAAAACGCGATGGCGGCGCTCTCTCGGCTGAAGAGATCCAGTTCTTCGTGCGCGGCATTACCGACGGCAGCGTCACCGAAGGCCAGATCGCGGCACTCGCGATGGCCGTCTTTTTCAACGACATGAACATGGATGAACGCGTGGCCTTCACCCTGGCCATGCGCGATTCCGGCCAGGTCATGGAATGGCGTTCGCTGAACCTGCCAGGCCCGGTGGTCGACAAGCACTCCACCGGCGGCGTGGGCGACGTGGTGTCCCTGATGCTCGGACCGATGATTGCAGCCTGCGGCGGCTTCGTGCCGATGATCTCCGGCCGTGGCCTGGGCCACACCGGCGGCACGCTCGACAAGTTCGATTCGATTCCCGGCTACTGCACCGTGCCCGATCCGGAATTGTTCCGCACCGTGGTCAAGGACGTGGGCGTGGCCATCATCGGCCAGACTGCGCAACTGGCGCCGTCGGACAAGCGTTTCTACAGCATCCGCGACACCACCGCGACGGTGGAATCGGTGGCCATGATCACCGGTTCGATCCTGTCGAAGAAGCTGTCGGCCGGGCTGGACGCGCTGGTGATGGATGTGAAGGTCGGCACCGGCGCCTTCATGCCGAGTTACGACAAATCGGTCGAACTGGCCGAGAGCATTGTCGCTGTCGGTAATGGCGCGGGCACGCGTACGTCGGCGCTGCTGACCGAGATGAACGAGTCGCTTGGCCCGGTGGCCGGCAACGCGCTGGAAGTGCGCCTGGCGATGGATTACCTGACCGGCCGTTCGCGTCCGGCGCGCCTGCACGAAGTGACGATGGCGCTGTGCGCCGAGATGCTGGTACTGGGCAAACTGGCCGCCAACGAAACCGAAGCGCGCGCCAAGCTGCAAGCGGGGCTGGACTCCGGCGAAGCGGCCGAGCGCTTCTCGCGCATGGTGGCGGCACTGGGCGGCCCGGCCGATCTGGTCGAGCGTCCGGACGCGTATCTGGAAAAGGCGCCAATCATCGTGCCGGTACCGGCCTTGCAGGCGGGTTTTGCGACCGCGACCGATTGCCGTGGCCTTGGCCTGGCGGTGGTCAGCCTGGGTGGCGGACGTCGCCGTCCGCAAGACGCGATCGACTTTGCCGTTGGTTTGACCGGGCTGGTGGAGCTGGGCGACGCGATTGCGGTCGGCCAGCCGTTGGCGATGGTCCACGCGCGCACGCAGGCTGCGGCCGAACAGGCGGTGCGTGAGGTGCAGGCTGCGTACAAGGTTGGCGATACCAAGCCGGCGGCGAATCCGATCATTTACCGCACGATCCGCCCATAACGCGTCGTCCGCGCGCAGGGCCAGGCGCCCTCGCGGTAACCCAAGTCTTCAACGCAGCCGTCGGCTGCGGAGCTGACTTGGGGGGGACGCATGCGTTCCCGCCTGCGCGGGTGCGACGGAGCAAGTGGCGCGGGAACTAACAAGGAACACCATGAAATACGAAAAGCTCATCACCGAAGCCACCGCGGCACGTCTGCTGGCCTACACCCCGTACTCGAACTTCCAGGTCGGTGCCGCCCTCGAATGCAAGGACGGCCGCATTTTCCGTGGCTGTAACGTCGAAAACGCCTCCTACGGCTTGTGCAACTGCGCCGAGCGCACCGCCTTTTTCAGCGCGCTCGCCCACGGCTACAAACCCGGCGACTTCGCCGCGCTGGCCGTTATCGGCCAGACCGACGGCCCGATCGCCCCGTGCGGCGCCTGCCGTCAAGTCATCCTTGAACTGGGCGGTAACGACCTGCCCATCGTGTTGACCAACCTGAATGGCGACATTCTCGAAACGACGGCGGCGGCCCAGCTTCCGAATGCGTTCGGCGGCCGGGACCTGAAGAAGTAAGCTTTGAAAAAAACCATCGATGTACAGGCCGCGGTAGCCCTTGCGGCCATTGAAGCCATCGCCGCCAAGACCCAGGGAACGTTCGGGGTCGGCGGCGTGCTGCTCGACCAGCATGGCAATGTGCTCAAGTCGCTGCAAAACAACGTGGTGCGCGACGGTCTGATTTTCGACCCGACCGCGCATGGCGAGCGCCAGCTGATCGACTGGTATTTTGCCGAACGCGCCAAAGGGCGCGCGCTGCCTCCGCCCGAGGAAATCACGCTCGTCACCTCGCTCGACCCCTGCGCCATGTGCACCGGTGCGATCCTGTCGGCCGGCTTTAATGTGGTGGTCGCCGCGCGCGATGCCAATGCCGGCATCAACCACGACGCCAGCTTCACGTTTGCGTGCCTGCCTGAAGGCCTGCGCAGCCAGGCCGCAGGCAGCTTTTTCTACCCGGCGGTGAAAGGTGCTTCGCCATTCGCGCGCGCGAGCGCCGGCGCCGCGCCGAAGTCGTTCTTCATCGGGAAAACCATCGCCGAAGCGACCCAGGCGCTTTGTTCGCTGGTGTTCGAGGCTACATCTGAAAAGGTGCAGGTCCTGCTCAATAGCGACCTGCCGCGCGAACAGTTGAAAGACCCCGCACAACTGGCACCGGACCATCCGCTGGTACGCCAGCTCAAGACCCTGTACCCGCATGCGCTGGCCTACCGCTGCACGCCGCACCTGCCGGATGCGGGCCTGGCGCCCTACCTGCTTGATGCCATCGCGCGCGACCGCCAGCAGGGCGGGGAGGGCGATGCGGTAGCCTTGCTCGATTCCTTCGGCAACCTGCTGCTGTGCTCACCTGGCCGGCGCGCACTGTCGGCAATCTGCACCGCATTCATGGAATGCACGCGCCAGTACGCGCAGCTGCGCTACACGCTGATGCAGGGCCTGGACGCGCAGGAACAGGCCACGGTCCGCCAGTACCTCGCCCATCCGAAGGAAGGCACGTTCGTCTTCGCGCGCGGGCCCGACGCCAGCGCGCACAGTTTCATGAACCTGGGCGCTTATGGTTCGACCATGGAAGGGCCGCTGCCGGCGGATAACCCGGCCCAGTTCCAGTATGTGAGCGCATCGCTGCCCGACGCGCAGCTCGATGCGATCTGCGCGCACATGCCGCCGCTGTACAGCGGTATCATCCGCATCCGTCCGGTGCGGGTGGCCGACCAGGCGCTGGTGGCGGCGCTGTCGGCGCCTGCGCCCGTCATGCAGCCGTGATATCGGCCTGCATCATCCCGAAGATATTCCCGTCCGGGTCCTTGACGTAGGCCAGCCAGCCGATCCCCGGCACCGCCTTCTTGGGCACGCACACCACGCCATGCAACGAGCCCGATGCGGCTTTCGCCAGCGAGACGTCGATGTCCTCCACGTCCACCGTGATGACGAAGGCGTTGACGGCGGCCTGGCTCTCGGGCAGCGGGCCGCGGCGCGGCAGCAGGCCGCCGTTGATGCCCGGCTGGTCTTCCGGTCCGGTGTGCACCATCCAGTAGTCGCCACCCTCCCATTTGTTGAAGGTCCAGCCGAACAGGCCATGGTAAAAGTCGATCATGGCCGGCGGGTCGGATGCCTGGATTTCGAAGTGGACTGCACGTGACATGGTGTGCTCCTCGATGGCGGTTTTATTCGAACGGGTCGTAGGTGCCGAAGGTCCAGACGTGGCCTTCCAGGTCGCGGCAGGTAAAACTGCGCCCGCCGTAGTCTTCATCCTTGATGTCCATGACGATCTGCGCGCGTGCCGAGATGGTACGGTCGTAGACGGCGTCGGCGTCGGCAACGACCACGCAGATGGTCTGGGTTTGCGCGCCGCCGATTTCGTCGGGCTGCTTCATCAGTTTGCCGTACTCGGAATCGACGGCCGACGCCGAGCCGAGCATCACCATGCCGTTGCCGAATGCCAATTGCGCATGCAGGATGGTGTTATTGTCGCCGGGAACAACCAGTTGTTTTTCGAAGCCGAAAGTGCTGCAGAGCCATTCGATGGCGGCCGGCGCGTTACGGTAGCGCAAGCAGGGGATGACATTGGCGCGGGTTTGCTTGGGTGTGACTGACATGTTCCTTCTCCTGGTTAGGTGATCGGAAAAGCAGGGTATATGGTACTGGATTATTTGATATCCGGGTGCGCGTCCCCGCCGCTACATTTGCTGGAACAGATGCGTGTGATTGCGGCTCACTTCCAGCAGCGCGGGATGATTGCGCACCTTGAGCATCTGGCGGCCACGGTCGTCGCGCGTGACCTCGGCGATGGCATCGACCCGCACCAGGGTGGAACGGTGGATGCGCCAGAATTCGTCCGGATCGAGTTCGTCGGCCAGTTCCTTGAGCGTCTTGCGGATCAGCAGTTCGGCCTGCGCCGTCTGCACCAGGGTGTACTTTTCGTCGGACTGGAAGTACAGCACTTCGCGGGTGCTGATCATGCGCAGGTTGCTGCCGACCTGCGCCTGGATCCAGCGCAGGTAAGCGGGCTTTTTCGATTCGCCCTGCTGCAAGATATGGGTCAGCTGGCGCAGCTGCTCGCCGATGTTTTCCGGGGCTTTGGTCAGGCGCGTGCGCAGCCGCTCGCACGTCAGGCGCAGGCGCTCGGCCACCACGGGCTTGAGCAGGTAGTCCATCGCGCCCTGCTCGAAGGCGTCCAGCGCGTACTGGTCGTAGGCGGTCACGAACACGATGTGGCACTGGTTGTAGAGCTGCCGCGCGGCGTCGATGCCGCCCTGGCCCGGCATGCGGATGTCGAGGAACACGATGTCGGGCTGGAGCTGCGCCGCCATGGCGACCGCATCGAGGCCATTCGAGGCCTCGCCCACGATCGCCAGGTCCGGCCACACCTCGGCCAGGCGCGCGCGCAGCTGGTCGCGCATGGGGGATTCATCGTCGACGATCAAGGCGCTGACAGTGGCCATTTCAGTTGGTCTCCTGGGAAGAATGGGGCACGCGCAGCGATGCCAGGGCGCCGCCCTCAAGCGGCATTTCGATCACCAGCTCGGCGCGCGCGCCGAACAGCAGGAACAGGCGCTCGCGGATATTCGCCAGGCCCACGCCATCGCCCGCGTGCATGTTGAAGCCGACACCATTGTCGCGCACATCGACATGCATGGCGTCGTCCACCAGGCGCGCGCCAACGTCGATGCGGCCGCCCTCGATCTTCGGTTCCAGGCCGTGCTTGATGGCGTTCTCGATCAGGGTTTGCAGCATCATCGGCGGAAAAGGCAGGTGCTCCAGCTGCGCGGGCACGTCGAAACTGACCGTCAGCCTCTCCTTCATGCGCGCCTGCATGATGGCCAGGTAGGCGCGCGAGAGCTGGACCTGGCGCCCCAGCGTGCCGCCGCCGGCGGCGCGCATCTGCGGCAGGGTGGAGCGCAGGTATTCGATCAGGTGCATGTGGATGCGCGCGGCCTGCGGCGGATCGGTTTCGATCAGCTGGCCGATCAGGGCCAGGGTATTGAACAGGAAATGCGGCTCGATCTGCGCCTGCAAGGTCGCCATCTGCGCTTCGAGCAGGCGCCGTTCGAGTTCGGCGACGCTCGCTTTCGCGGTCGCTTCCTTGGCCATCAGCTCGGCCTTGCGCTTGCCGCCGGCGAGCACTTTCACGCCGTACGACAGGATCACGTACCACACCGCCGGTTCGGGCAGGGTCAAAATCAGGCCGAAGGCCATGGCCAGGAACCAGGTGATGAACAGTTGCCGCCATTCCACCAAGGCAAGCCAGTCGAAGAAGTTCCACCATAACACCGTGGCTTGCGCGAGGGAATCGCGCAGGAAATCCATCGCCTTGTTCAACTGGCTGGCATTCACGCTGTTATTCGCCTTCTGGCTTCACGGGTGTGAAGGGCGTGGCGGGGCCGCGGGTGGCGCGCTCGGTGACATAGCCGTTCACCAGTTTGATGACCATGAACAGCACGAACAGGGTCAGTACCAGCGGCACGATAGTGAGCAGCAGGGCCAGGCCGACGGCGCTGAGCAGCAGGGTGGGCCAGGACATCGTGGCGATCGCGCTGACGGCGTAGCGGGCTGCCTTGGCCAAGGTGCGGCCGAGGTCTTCGAGGCTGGCAAAAAAGGATGTAAAGGCAGGGTTGTTCATTTGCTTCTCCAGAGGAGGGTTGTCGATGGAGAGACTGTAACAAGTGGCGCGCGAATGCTCTACCGCTGTCCGATGAAGTGCATAAACGGGGTAGTGACCGGTTTGAAGACGCGATAAACGGCTGGCGATTGCTATTTCACCAACGAAAGACGCACATTCAAGCCATGTCGATGACGTTGCCGCCGTCATCGTCGGCAATGACCAGCATCTCGCCAGGTCCCGGCGCGGCAATGATCAACGCGCCGCCGGAGGCCCAGATCGCGCTGCGGCCGGCGCTCTCGTACCCGCCC
The DNA here is from genome assembly GCF_011682175.1 of Massilia frigida. Classification (GTDB taxonomy): domain Bacteria; phylum Pseudomonadota; class Gammaproteobacteria; order Burkholderiales; family Burkholderiaceae_D; genus Telluria_A; species Telluria_A frigida. Next base: position 231,170 of record NZ_WHJG01000007.1, on the reverse strand, counting down.
GAGGCGTGCGCGTGATTGGCCATCAGGACCCCCATCCCGAACAGCTTTGCGTATCCGGCCAGCTGTCCGCTGTCCTTGTCGTAGCCGCCGGCCGAGATCAATGAGCCGGCCGCATACAGCCCGGCCCCGGCCACCGCGGCGGCGTGCGCGTGCTGCTGCTGGCCGGTATCGGCGCAAATCGCCAGCGCGACCTTCACGCCGCGCACATCGTGCAGCTGGCTGATTGCGCTGCCGGCCGTGACGTGCCGCTCCTCGCCGGCGTGCAGGAAGTGCTTGCGGTAGACCGACGTGCGCCCGTCCGCATGAAAGGTGATGGCGCCAATGCCGGGCAGCGCGCCGGCGTTGGCCAGCGGCGCGCCCACCACCACGGTCATCCTGGCCTTGAGTGCGCGCCCGCGCAGCGGCGCAAGCCGGTCGTCGTCGGCCTTGAGCGCGCAGGCGGCCATGCCGGCCAGCTCATAGCCGCACAGCGACAGTTCGGGGAATACCAGCAACTGCACGCCAGCCTCGCCGGCGGCGTCGATAAAGGCCAGATGGCGCACCACGTTGGCCGCGATATCGAGCGGCATGGACGCCGATTGCGCCGCCGCATAGCGCAGGCCGGCCATCAGCTGTTCTCCCAGCCGCGCCGAAGCAGGCCGTAGAAGACGGTATCGCAGATTTCGCCGTTGACGATCCAGCGCTCCGGCATGTAGCCCTCTTTTTGAAAACCCATGCGCTCGAGCAGCTTGGCCGACGCCAGATTGCGCGGGTCGATATCGGCTTCGATGCGGTTCATGTTCATTTCCCTGAACAGGTAGTCGAGGGTGGCGCGCATCGCTTCGCTCAGGTAGCCCTGGCCCCAGTGAGCGCTGGCCAGGGCGTAGCCGATTTCGCAGCGGCGGTTCTGCGCGTGGAAGGCGTGCGGTTTGATGGTGCCAATCAGCTTGCCCGTGTCGCGCAGGACAAGAGCGAGTTGCATGCCGTTGCCGCTGCTGTAGCCGTCGAGCGCGCGCGCGATGTCGGCGTCGCCCTGCGCCGGATCGGTCCAGGCGGTGCCGCTGAAGTAGCGCATCACGGCCGGGTCGGAGTGGATTGTGTAGAGCGCCTGGGTATCGCTGGCGTGCAGAAAACGCAGCGTCAGGCGTTCGGTCTGTAGTGTGACGGGAGCAAGTTCTGGCATGGGGCAAGCGGGCAGGATGGGTAATTGGCAAGAATACACCAATGCTGCGTTTCAGGTATTCCGCTGTCGTCATTCGACATCGCTTCTTTCCTGGCGACAAAAACAGCACGACCTGATCCCACGCGTACCCAAGGCATGGTCCTACCTGTCTGGATAGCTTGCGGTGTAAGAATAACTGTTCGTTATCATCTTCAGGAGACAGGCATGAAAACCAGACTCGCGATTTCCCTTGTTGCACTCATGGTCGGCGGCGCAGCATGGGCGCAAAGCCAGAGCGGCACCGGCACCGCTGGCGCGAACAGTGGCACGAATGCGACCGGCACGAACACGCGCGAGCGCGCCACGCCGGCCAATCCGGACCGCCAGCCTCGTAGCGGCATCAAACCGCGCCAGAACCGCGACAAGTCGCAGGAAGAGCGCGATGTGATCACCGATCCGCGCGACACGACCAACAGCAGCACCAGTGCCAACACCAATCCCGCGCGTGATGCGGACATGACGGGCACCACCAGCGGCACCGAAATGCGCGGCTCGTCCGGCACCAGCGGCAGTACCGGCAGCAGCAATCCGCCGGTTACCGGCAGGTCCGGCAAGCGCGGCATGGACAGCACCGGCGCGGCCACCGGCACCTCAAGCACCGACAAGAAGCCCACGGTGCCGCCGACCCGCTGACCGGCCACACGCGCAAGCGGTAGCCGCGCCCTCCATCGTCGCTTGGCGATGCAGGGCGCGCTGTCATCGTCCGATCAACACGACCGTATACCCGCCTACGATTTCTCCTCCGATCCTCTGGCGCACGCGCAGTACCTGCGCTTCGCCACGCTTGATGTCGGCAATGCTGGCGTGGAAGGGGATGGCTTGCCGCTCGCATCCGCGCAGCACATCCTCGGCCGGCAGCAGCAGCTTGCTGCGCGCATCGAACGGAATATCGCTCAAGCGCTGCCTGCGCGCCTGGCCCACCGTGGCCGGCAGCAGACCGTAGGCCACCGGATTGGCCGGGGTGACCAGGCCGGGATCGGCCAGGCCCGTGTACAGCTTGAGCCAGTCCATGGTGTCCGGTGCGTCGAGGGTCGCTTCGATCCGCGCCGGCCCGGGGTTGGCCAGATAGCCCAGGTTCAGCGCCAGGTCGACCGCCGCCGGCGAGGATGATGGAGTGACGGCGATATTGCGCTGCCCGATATGGCGGTCCGCCGTGGCCGAGAACTGGTCGGGCGCGACGGCGTCGAGTATCGGTTCGTGCACCCGCACCACCAGGCATTCGTGGCCGCCGTTGACGAAGGCCGGCACCCAGCTTTGCGGACACTTGACGATGGCGTGGCAGCCGTGGCTCAGGTAGCGGCCGTCCGGGCCATTCACGACGCGCCATTCGGTGTGGTTGTTGAAGCGGTTGCCAAGGTCGACCCAGGTGGCGCCGATGAAGTTGGCGTCGGCGCGCGAGATGCCCAGCGTGGGGTCGAACCAGTAGAATTCCACGCGCACCCGCAGCGCCGGCGCTTTGCCCAGGTTCCAGACGTGCGCATACAAGGTGTTGGGCGCGTTGGCGCGCGCGATGCCGCCCACCGTGGCCGGCTGCACCGGCGCGCTGGCCGCGTCCTGGTTGGGCACCACGTAGATATCGGGCGACTCCCATAACACGCCGTTCAGCGGGCGCGCGCCGTTGTCGCCGCCGTTGGCGCGGATCAGGAGGAACGGCAGGAATTCATCCTTGCGCGGACCGAAGGTCGGACCGTTCTGGAGGATGCCCTGCACCTGGCCGTGGAACCACGGGATTTCGGCCGGACTGCCTGGCGGCGGGCGGTTGACGGTTTCGGGCCGCTGCGGCGCCGTCTTGACCGGGGGCGGCGGATCGGCTTGCGGCAGTTCGACCGTGCCGGGGAACGGGCAGCGCGGCGGCGGACACACCGGCCCGTGCGGCGGCTGGCACGGATCGTGGCCGCAGCGGCACTGCCGGCAGGGCACTTGCGGCGTGCCCTGCGCGTGGCAGGTGCAGGCGCGGTCTTGGTCGGATGGTTTCATGATGCCCCCCTGTCGTCGTCACTGTCTTTGCCGCCGGCGCCGCGCGCCAGTGCCGCCAGGATGCCGCTGCCCACATCCACGCCGCAGCCGGGGTTGCTTACGCCCGCTTCGAGAAAGTAGATATTCAAGGGCACCGACGGGTTGTGCAGCGTCGCTGGTTCGGCCTGCGATGGCCAGGTGCACGGCGGCTGGAACTCGAAGCCTTCGGGATCTTTGACCCCGCCGGGGGCGAGGCTGCGCGCGAAGTCCCAGGTGTGGTAGCCGTAGCCACGGTCCGCGTCCAGATTCCAGTCGACCAGCGGCACGGTGGGGCCGCCGCCCGGCTGCGGATTCTGGCGCGAATTGAGCCAGATCAGATAACTCGAAAAGCCGACCGCGTCGCCCAGGTGGCGATTCGCGCGCAGGGCCGGGCCGACCGCATCGGCCGCTTGCGGCGTGGCCGCGTTTTCGAGGTCATCGCGGATCTGCGGGTCGGCGCCCACGTTCTGGAACAGCACATCCGGGTTGGCGCGGCGCGGGTGCGGCCCGACGAAGGTGTGAGCAAGCTCCATGCCCGCTTCCTTGGGATACTGCCACGGATGCTCATACTCCGAGCGCGGATGCTGGCGCGGGTAGGACTTGTCCTGGAAGGGCGCCAGGTCGAGTACGTGCGTGTCGAAGTCAGGCAGCACGTTGCCTACATCGTTCAGCACGCCGGCAAATGCCTGCGCATCGGGCATATCGACCGTGATCAGGCCGACCGTGATTTCGTCGGCCATCGGCAGCAGGTAGCCCGACATGACCAGCACGGCGCGGAACGATTTGAGCAAGTGGAACAGCGGCAGTTCGAGCGCGTAGTAGAGGCCCAGGCGCAGCGGATAGGTGACGATGTCGGCCAGGATCGCCCACGGCAGGGTCGCCAGGTACACGGCCACCTGTACGATATACAGCAGCACCTTGATGATCGAGAGGATGAAGTCGAGCAGGTCGTCCCACCAGTTGCCGTCGCTGCCCCCGGCGCCGGGCGCGCTGGCCTGCGGATCGTTAAAGGTGGGGAACTGCAGGTTGGGGAACACGTCGGGCGGTGGCGGCGGTTCGTGCGCGAAGCCGTCGACGGTGGTCATCTTGAGGAAGGAGAACAGCAGGCGGTAACAGGAGGCGATCAGGTCTTCGCCCGGCTTGCCGTCATCCTCGCTCAGGATGCGCGGGTGCGCGCCGTCCTTGTAGTAGATCGCGGTGATGGTCTCGTGCAGCAGTTTGGCGATCGGGTCGGCCAGCTCCGAATCGACGTCGAGCAGGCGGCGCCGGGTCCAGTTCTCGCGCAGCGTGTTACCGCCCGGGTAGGCGGGGCGGGTCACGCCGGCGCCATCGTTTTCGCGGAAGGCGATGTCGAAGTAGAGCGCCGATTCGGTCAGCTGCGGGTACTGGCCGCCGCGCGCCGGCCCGGCGCCGTCGCGCAGGTAGCGGAAGGCGTCCATGTGGTTTTCCACCAGGTGGTGGCGCTGCCAGTGCAGCCGGAACGGCCCGCCCGAAATGGCGTTGACCAGCGCATGGCCGGTGACATCGGTGCCGACGTGCGTCATGTAGCCGAGCGCGTAGGCGCGCGCCTTGTCTTGCTGGTCCTTCGACTCGAATCTGGCCGCCTGGTTCCACAGTTCGCGCGCGAACTGGTCGGTGCGGCGGTAGTGCAGCATGTCCGACCAGAGGAAGGCCTGTTCGTCGAAGCCCTTGTTCAGGCCCAGCGAAAAATACTCGAACCAGTCGCGTCTGGTCACGGCAAAGTCTTCCAGCGCGGTGATCAGGATGCTGGACAGTTCGCCCGCGATATTGCCCACGCTCTCGGACAGGCCGCCGGTCAGCCGACTCAGTTCCTCGGCGGCGTTTTCGGTAATCGGCCCGAGATAACGTTCGTATTTTTCGATGTAGGGATCGAGCGCGTCATACAGCGTTTCAAGCGTGCGCAGCACCAGGATCAGGGCGCTCGATAGCGGAAACGGTCCCTGGTTGCGAAAGTCGGGCAGGAAGAAAAACAGGTCCGGCCCGATGGCGCCAAGGCTGGCGAAGTTGGGATGGCGCTGCATGATGCGCGCCAGTTCGGCGGTGTCGGCGCCGGTCCATTCGGGGTTGATGCGCGCGCTGGCGGCAGGTCGGAAATTGCCGCGCCCGAGCGCACGGGCGGTCGCGCGCATGGCGCTGATGTGTATATACGGTCCGGGCATGATGCCCTCCACAAATGCGGTCGTCGGTCGGAACCAGGGGACTGGTTGGTCGTCTGCATTTGTAACGGTAGACCTGCGCTACCACGCCGCCCTGTGGCATCGCAAAGGCGGCGCGATTGACGGGATCGCCTCAGTTGGCGGGCTTGCCAGTCTCGGCAGCAACAATGCCGAAGCGCACGCGATAGCGTATTGTGTTGATCCGTTTCGCGCCTTCGAGTTGGACGTAGGCAGCTTCGTCGCCACCATCCGGCCCGCCACCGACACCGCGCGTGGCGTATCCCCAATCTTCATCGCCGTAGGTGCCGGAACGACCGACCGTCATGCCCAGCTCCTCGACCTGCGACACGAACGACAGCCGGACCCCGGATTCCGATGCGATGAGCTGCGCCTTGCCGCGCGCATCGGCAAGCGCCGCCGCGTGGGCTTGCGCGCGCTCGGCGTCGGACGCTTCGAATTGCGGCTTGAGCATGGACACGTTCAGGGTGTAGCGCTGATGCTCGAAAATCGGTTGCAGCGCGTCGAGCGCGGTGTACAGGCGCTTCGCTTCCGAACATGCGATCAAAATCTTGAATGCGCGTTCCTGCCCCGGTTTGCTCTTCTTCCAGAACCACGGTTGCCAGGTGGCGTTGCCGCCCTCGCTCATTTCGTCGGGGGCTATGCCCGAGCTTTTGAGGACGCGAATGCAATCGTCGCGCAGCGCGCCGGCTTCGCTGATGGCGGTGTCGGCCTGCGCCGCGCGCACCGACAGCGACAGGTCGGCGCGGTACGTGGTCACTTGTTCGACCAGCGAGGACTGGCCGGTTACTTCAATATATGAATCCATGGTGGTGTCGTTATGCTTTCAGGAGATTGGTCCGGGGCAGCAATCATACGTGAACGCCGGCACGCGGGTCCGCAATGGCCACCGCCGACAGCACCATATGGGTGATCATGGCCTCGGCATCGTCGAAGTCCTTGCGCGAGAGCTGTTTGCGGTTCAGCACCAGTGCCATCTGCGCCGAAAAATCGGCATACGACTGGGTCATCGCCCAGATGGCGAACAGCAGGTGGGTGGCGTTGATCGGGCCGATGCGGCCGTCGCCGATCCAGCGTTCGAACACCTCGATATCCTTGCGCAGCAGCGGCACCACCCGGCTCTGGATCTGCTGCCCGTACAGCTGCGCGCCGCCGATCACTTCCATCGCATACACGCGCGAGGCCCACGGCTGTTCGCGCGAAAAGCGCAGCTTGGCCTGGATGTAGGCGCGCAGCACGTCGCGCGGTTCCTGGTCCGGGTCGGCCAGGGTGGCCATGCGCGCCAGCCAGTCGTCGAGCACGCCATCGAGCACGCGTTCATACAGCGCCTGCTTGGTCGGAAAATAGTACATCAGGTTCTGCTTCGACAGGCCGGCCTGCTCGGCGATGGTGGCGATCGAGCTGCCTTCGTAGCCGCATTCGGCAAACACGCGCACGGCAACGTCGGTGATGTCGGCTTCGAGCTTGTCGCGATTGAGAATGCGGCGCTTGACGGCGGGGCTGTGCGGTGCGGTGACGGTCTTGATGGCGGCCATGGTGACTTTCAGCATTGCGATTGCAGGAACTGGACCAGCTGGGGCGCATCGGCGGCATACGCCACGTTGAAGCGGAACCAGATGCTGGGGGACGGGCGCAGCATGAAAAATTCGTACGGCGAGAGCAGGATGCCGGCGCGCAGCGCGCGGTCGGCAATCACCTTGCCGTTGAACTCCGGCGTGGGCGCTTGCGGCCAGCCGGCGCTGACGAACATGCCGCCGCGCGGCTTGGCCAGCGGCTCCATGCCCGCCTCGCGCAGTCGTTCGATGGTGCGCTCGCGGCCCGACTGCAATTGGTCGGTCAGGCGTTCCAGCATGCGCTTGTAGGGCCGCGCCGAGATGGCGTGGTACACGGCGCGCTCGTTGATCTCGGAGGTGGTCAGCCCGGTCAGCATTTTCACGCGCAGCAGTTCGGGAATGAGCGAATTCGATGCGCAGATCGAGCCAACCCGCAGCACCGGCGAGAGGGTCTTGGAAAAACTGCCGACCCGGATCACGCGCCGCAAGCCGTCCATGGCGGCCAGCGAGGCGTCGCCGCCGGCGGCCAGTTCGCGGTAGATGTCGTCTTCCACCAGCCAGAAGTCGAACTGCTCTGCGGCCAGCAGCAGCCGGTGCGCCTGCGCCTGGGTGAGCGAGGTGCCGAGCGGATTTTGCAGCACGGTGTTGACGAACATGAGCTTGGGCTGGAGCGCCGCCGCCTGCGCCGTCAAGACCTCCATATCGAGTCCGTCCGGTCCGCGCGCAATGCCGACCGCGATGCAGCCGTGATGGCGGATCAGCGAGAGCAGGTTGCTGTAGCCCGGGTCTTCGACAAACACCGTGTCGCCCGGCTTGGTCAAGGTGCGCAGGATCAGGTCGAAGGCGTGGGTGGCGCCGTGGGTGAGCAAAACCTGGTCCGGGCTGGCCGCGAACAGATCGTCGGCGAGCGTGGCGGCCATGTGCTGGCGCAGCGTGGGAAAGCCGAGCGGATGGCCGTAGCCGCGCAGGCGGCTGGCCGGAATTTTCATCGCGTGGCGCACCGCGTCGAGCACCGTGTCGTCGCCATACCATTCGGGCGGCAGCCAGCCCGCACCGACCGGCAGCGCGTCCGACACGCCGGAATACAGGTCGGGGGTGAGGGCGTCGATGGCGGCGGGCGTCGCTTGCAGCGCCAGTTGCTGCGGCGCGCTGGCCGCCTCGCTGCGGGCGACGAAAAAGCCCGAACCGCGGCGTGAACTTAACAGGCCGAGCGTGAGCAGGCGGTCGTACGACTCCACCACCGTGAAGGTGCTCACCCCATTACACTTTGCGAAGCGTCGAACCGAGGGCATCTTGGTCCCCACGCGCAGTTCGCGCCGGTTTACCATCTGCGTGATGGCCGCAACGATCTGGTCGACCAGCCCGCCGCGCTTGCTGCGCTCGATCGCCAGCACCGGCCAGCCATCTCCGCAATTGCCAGGAGGCACTTCCTCATGCAAAACGTCGCTGTCATCCATCCACATTCCTTTGTTGCATTGCCGCGAACTGTATTGTTTGCGCCACCGATACGGTTGGCGGGTTTTGCGATTTGTGTATATGTGCCATAGTTGATCTGCTGACTATTATTGCATCATCATTTTGCCAACTGGTAAATAATTTTTTTGCTTGTAAAAATTCTTGGAGAGTCGCATGAACGAGTCCAGACCAGAATCGATGTCGTCGTTTTGGATGCCATTTACGAATAACCGCGACTTCAAGGCCAACCCGCGCCTGCTGGTGTCGGCCGAGGGGATGTACTACAAGGATGTCGACGGCAATAGCGTGCTCGACGGCACCGCCGGCCTGTGGTGCGTGCCGTGCGGGCATGCGCAGCCGAAGATCGTCGCCGCCGTGCGTGAGATGGTCGGCCAGCTCGACTTCGCACCCACCTTCCAGATGGGCCACCCGGCCGCGTTCGACCTCGCTGAAAAGCTGATGGACTACACCGGGCGCCGTTTCGGCCACGTGTTCTATACCAACTCCGGTTCGGAAGCGGTGGACACGGCGCTGAAGATGGCGCTGGCTTACCACCGCGCGCGCGGCGAAGCGGGGCGCACGCGCCTGATCGGGCGCGAACGCGGTTATCACGGTGTCGGTTTCGGCGGCATTTCGGTCGGCGGCATCGGCGGCAACCGGCGCACCTTCGGGCCGCTGCTGCCGGGTGTCGACCATTTGCCGCACACGCACAACCTGGAAAAGAACGCCTACTCGCGCGGCGAGCCCGAACACGGCGCCAACCTGGCCGATGAACTGGAACGCATCGTCGCGCTGCATGATGCGTCGACCATCGCCGCCGTCATCGTCGAACCGGTGGCCGGGTCCACCGGCGTGCTGATTCCGCCAAAAGGATATCTGAAGCGCCTGCGCGAACTGTGCACCAAGCACGGCATCCTGCTCATTTTCGATGAAGTCATCACCGGCTTCGGGCGCCTGACCACGCCGTTCGCGTACGATTATTTCGGCGTCGAGCCGGACATGGTCACTTGCGCCAAGGGCCTCACCAACGGCATGGTGCCGATGGGCGCCGTCTTCACCAAACAGCATATCCATGATGCCTTCATGGATGGCCCGGCCGGCATTGAGCTGTTCCACGGCTACACCTATTCGGGCCATCCGCTCGCCTGCGCCGCCGCCCTGGCCACGCTGGAAGTGTTCGAGGAACAGAAAATCCTCGACAACGCCAAGGCCGTGCAGGAATACTGGACCGACGCGGTGCATTCGCTCAAGGGGCTGCCGCACGTGATCGATATCCGCACGATCGGGCTGGTGGCCGGCATCGAGCTTGCCGCCATCGATGGCAAGCCTGGCGCGCGCGCGTTCAGCGCCTTCAAGAAGGCGTTTGCCGATGGCGTCCTGATTCGCACGACGGGCGACATCATCGCCCTGTCGCCACCGCTGGTACTCGAAAAGAAGCACATCGACGAGTTGTTCGGCAAGCTCGCTACCATCCTCAAAAACCTGGACTGACGCCATGAGCAATCTCGATACAAAGTTGGACACAATCGCCCACTTCATCAACGGCAGCAAGGTCGATACGGCGAGCGGCCGCTATGCCGATGTCTTCAACCCTGCCATGGGCGAGCCATGCGCGCGGGTCGCGCTGGGCACGTCGGATGATGTGGACGCCGCCGTCGCTGCGGCCGCTGCGGCGTTTCCGTCATGGTCCGCCACGCCGGCGCTGACGCGCGCGCGGGTCCTGTTCAAGTACCTGCAACTGTGCCAGGCGCATACCGACGAATTCGCGGCCATGCTCACGCGCGAACATGGCAAGACGTTCTCGGACGCCCAGGGCGAAGTGGCGCGTGGTATCGAGATGGTGGAATTCGCGGTCGGTATTCCGCAACTGCTCAAGGGCGAATTCACCGACCAGATTTCGCGCGGCATCGATGCCTGGTCGATGCGCCAGGCGCTTGGCGTGGTGGCGGGCATCACGCCGTTTAACTTCCCGGTGATGGTGCCGATGTGGATGTTCCCGGTGGCGATCGCCTGCGGCAATACCTTTGTGCTCAAACCGTCCGAGCGCGATCCGTCGGCCTCGCTGCTGCATGCGCGGCTGCTCCAGGAAGCGGGCCTGCCGGACGGCGTGTTCAACGTGGTCCAGGGCGACAAGGTCACGGTCGACGCGCTGCTCGATCACCGCGATGTGCAGGCGATCAGCTTCGTCGGCTCGACCCCGATCGCCGAATATATCTACGCGCGCGGCAGCGCAGCCGGCAAGCGGGTGCAGGCGCTGGGCGGGGCCAAGAACCATATGGTGGTCATGCCCGACGCCGACATGGACATGGCCACCGACGCCCTGATCGGCGCCGCTTTCGGTTCGGCCGGCGAGCGCTGCATGGCCATTTCGGTTGTGGTGGCGGTGGGTGATGCCGGCGACAAGCTGATTGGCGAATTGGGCAAACGTACCGCCGCGCTCAAGATCCGCGATGGCATGGCCTCCGATGCCGAAATGGGGCCGGTCGTCAGTGCGGCGGCCAAGGAGCGCATCGAGCGTTTGATCGGCGAGGGCGTGGAGCAGGGCGCGACGCTGGTGGTCGATGGGCGCAACTGCAAGGTGGCGGAACGCGAGAACGGCTTTTTCGTGGGCGGCACGCTGTTCGATCACGTGACGCCCGATATGTCGATCTATAAGGAAGAGATTTTCGGGCCGGTGCTGTGCGTGCTGCGCGCGCCGGACGTGGCCACGGCGGTCAACCTGATCAACGCTAACGAGTACGGCAACGGCGTGGCGATCTACACGCGCGACGGCGGCACGGCGCGCGAGTTCGTGCGCCAGATTCAGGTGGGGATGGTGGGGGTGAACGTGCCGCTGCCAGTGCCAATGGCGTTCAACAGTTTCGGTGGATGGAAGCGCAGCATGTTCGGCGACCATCATGCGTATGGACCGGAAGGCGTGCGCTTTTATACGCGGCACAAGGCGGTGATGCAGCGCTGGCCGAACACGGCGAGTGCTGGCGTGGAATTTGCTTTTCCACAGATGAAGTAGACGCCCCTGTAAGCGGGTGATGCGTACGGTTAGCCGATAAACCGTTCCCGCCTGCGCGGGGGCGACGGCTATGAGGTTAGCGTCGAACCCTCCGCAAAGTGGGTGAACTTATTACAAAAACAGGGATGTAAAATGATCGAATCTCTCAAACACCTGCCGCATGCGGCCGGCTCCAGCAGCGCACTGGCCGAACAGTTCACCGATCTCGCGCCGGCGCTGACCGAGCGCCAGGCCGCCATCGAAAGCGCGCGTTGTCTGTACTGCTACGACGCGCCGTGTACCCGCATCTGTCCATCCGAGATCGACGTGGCCAGTTTTATCCGCAATATCCATGACAAGAACATCAACGGTGCGGCGGCGGGCATCCTCAAGCAGAACATCCTGGGCGGCAGCTGCGCCCGCGTGTGTCCCACCGAGATCCTGTGCGAAGACGCCTGCGTGCGCAATCACGACGAGGAAGGCCAGCCGGTCAAAATCGGCTTGCTGCAGCGGCACGCGCTCGATCACGCCTCCTTCAAGTCCTATCCCTTCCAGCGCGCCGAACGCACCGGAAAGAAGATCGCGGTGGTCGGCGCGGGTCCCGCCGGGCTGTCGTGTGCGCACCGCCTCGCCATGCTGGGCAACGACGTCGTCATCTACGAGGCGCGCGAAAAATCCGGCGGCCTGAATGAATACGGCATCGCCAAGTACAAGCTGACCGGCGACTTCGCCCAGCGCGAGGTCGAGTTCTTGCTCGGTATCGGCGGCATCGAAGTCCAGCACGGCCGCACCCTGGGGGTGAACCTGCAACTGCACGAACTGCACGCCCAGTACGATGCCGTGTTCCTGGGCCTGGGCCTGAACGCCAGCCGCCAGCTTGGTTTGACGGGTGAGAACGCGCCTGGCCTGATGGCGGCGGTCGACTACATCGCCGACCTGCGCCAGGCGAGCGACCTGGCGGCGCTGCCGGTGCCCGCGCGCGCCATCGTCATCGGCGCCGGCAACACGGCGATCGACATGGCGGTGCAGCTCAAGCGCCTTGGCGCGCAAGACGTGACGCTGGTGTACCGCCGCGGCTTCGAGTCGATGACCGCCACGCACCACGAACAGGATATCGCCAAGGCCAATATGGTGCGCATCCGCACCTGGGCGGCGCCGCTGGAAGTGCTGCTCGACGAGGTGGGCCGCGTGCGCGGAATGCGCTTTGAAGAGACGCGCCTCGACGATGGCCGCCTGGTCGGCACTGGCGCCTTCATCGAGATCTCCGCCGAAGCCGTGTTCAAGGCCATCGGCCAGAGCATCGACCCGGTGGGTTTGTCGGACGAGATGGCGCAGCAGATTACGCGCGAAGGCGACAAGATTCACGTCGATGCGCAGTTCCGCACGGCCCTGACGGGCATTTATGCGGGCGGCGATTGCATCGCGCCCGGGCAGGATTTGACGGTTCAGGCGGTCCAGCATGGCAAGCTGGCGGCGATGGCCATTCACAATGACATCCAATTCAAGGTGGAGGCTTCCCATGGCTGACCTGAGCATCGAATTTTGCGGCATCAAGTCCCCCAATCCGTTCTGGCTGGCCTCGGCGCCACCGACCGACAAGGCTTACAACGTGGTGCGCGCCTTCGAGGCCGGTTGGGGCGGGGTGGTCTGGAAGACGCTCGGCGAAGACCCGGCTGCGGTGAACGTGTCGTCGCGCTACTCCGCCTTGTACGGCAAGAACCGCGAGGTGATCGGCTTCAATAACATCGAACTCATTACCGACCGCTCGCTGGAGATCAACCTGCGCGAGATCACGCAGGTGAAGAAGGACTGGCCGGACCGCGCGATGATCGTGTCGCTGATGCTGCCGTGCGAGGAAGCGCTGTGGGCCGAGATTCTGCCCAAGGTCGAAGCGACCGGCGCGGATGGCATCGAGCTCAATTTCGGCTGCCCGCACGGCATGCCGGAGCGCGGCATGGGGGCGGCGGTGGGGCAGGTTCCGGAGTATGTGGAGATGGTGACGCGCTGGTGCAAGAAGCACTCGAAGCTGCCGGTGATCGTCAAGCTCACGCCGAATATCACCGACGTGCGCAAGCCGGCGCGTGCGGCCAAGGCGGGTGGGGCCGATGCGGTATCGCTGATTAATACGATCAATTCGATCACGCACCTGGACCTGGACCGCATGGTGGCGCTGCCGATCGTGGGCAACGCCAGTACGCACGGCGGCTACTGCGGCGCGGCGGTCAAGCCGATTGCGCTGAACATGGTGGCCGAGATCGCGCGCGATCCCGAGACGCACGGATTGCCGATTTCGGGCATCGGCGGCATCGGAAACTGGCGCGACGCGGCCGAATTCATCGCGCTGGGCGCAGGCTCGGTGCAGGTGTGCACGGCGGCGATGCTGCACGGGTTCCGGATCGTGGAGGAGATGAAGGACGGCCTGTCGCGCTGGATGGACGAGAAGGGGTACAAGACCATCGCCGAGTTTTCGGGCAAGGCAGTGCCGAATACGACGGACTGGAAATACCTGGACATGAACTACCAGGTGATCGCGCAGATCGATCAGGACAAGTGCATCAAGTGTGGCAAGTGCTACGTGGCGTGCGAGGATACCTCGCACCAGTCGATCGCGCAGCTGATCGACGCGGCGGGTGTGCGCACGTACGAAGTGATCAAGTCCGAGTGCGTTGGGTGTAATCTGTGCGAGATTACCTGTCCGGTGGAGGCGTGTATTACGATGGTGCCGCAACCGACTGGGAAGGCGTATATGAACTGGACCCAGGATCCGCGCAATCCAAGGGCCGAAGTCATCAGCTAACCGTCGTTCCCGCCTGCGCGGGAACGACGGTGCTAGCGTCCCGTGTCATCAATAGGAGAACACCACTGTGAGCAACGACCTGTCCGCCAACACGCAGCTCTGGAACGAAGACCTCGCGCCCACCTCCGACGCGCAGCGCACCTGGCGCTGGTATCACTTCGCCGCCCTGTGGGTCGGCATGGTCATGTGCATTCCGGCCTACACCCTGTCGGCCAGCCTGATCGAAGGCGGCATGTCCGGCTACCAGGCGGTGCTCACGGTCTTTATCGCCAACGCCATCGTGCTGCTGCCCATGCTGCTGATCGGCCACGCAGGCACCAAATACGGCATCCCTTACGCCGTGCTGGCGCGTGCCTCGTTCGGCACCACCGGCGCCCGCATTCCCGCCCTGATGCGCGCCATTGTCGCCTGCGGCTGGTACGGCATCCAGACCTGGTTCGGCGGCAGCATGATCTACACGTTGATCGGCGTGATGATGGGGGCCGAAATCGGCGGCGCCAAAATCGCGGGCCTCGGCATCAACGGCATGCAACTGCTGTGCTTTCTCGCGTTCTGGGCCATCCAGTTCTACTACATCGTGCACGGCATGGAATCGATCCGCAAACTCGAAACCTGGACCGCGCCGCTGAAGATCCTCATCTGCTTCGTGCTGCTTGGCTGGGTCTACAACAAGGCCGGCGGATTCGGGCCGCTGCTCGAACAGCCATCCCAGTTTGTAGAAGGCGGCAAGAAGGCGGGCCAGTTCTGGAGCACCTTCTGGCCGTCGCTCACGGCCATGGTGGGTTTCTGGGCCACGCTGGCGCTGAACATCCCCGACTTCACGCGCTTCGCCAAAACCCAGCGCGACCAGATTATCGGCCAGTCGGTCGGCCTGCCCGTGCCAATGGGGCTGCTGGCGGCGCTGGCCGTGATCGTGACGTCGGCCACGGTGGTTTTGTACGGCAAGGCGATCTGGGACCCGGTGGACCTGGCCAGCCGCATGACCGGCATCGCCGTGCTGATCGCGCTGATCGTGCTGCTGGTCGATACCGTCAGCGTTAACCTGGCCGCCAACCTGGTTGGCCCGGCCTACGATTTTTCGTCGCTGGCGCCGAAACACATCACCTACCGCGCCGGCGGCTACATCACGGCGGGCATCGCGCTGGTGATGATGCCGTGGAAGATCCTCGAATCGACCGAAGGCTATATCTTCACCTGGCTGATCGGCTACTCGGCGCTGCTCGGGCCCATCGCCGGCATCCTGATCATCGATTACTACTTCATCCGCAAGACCGAGCTCAATGTCGACCACTTGTACCGCGATGATGGCGTTTACTCGTACGGGAACGGCTGGAACATGGCCGCGATTGTCGCCTTCGTTCTCGGCGTGGCGCCGAATATCCCGGGCTTTCTGAATGCGGCCTTTCCGGCGTCGTTCCCGGACGTGGGCGCATTGTTCAAGACACTGTATACATATGCGTGGTTCGTCGGGATCGCCATTTCCGCACTGGTGTACGGCGTGATGATGAAGGGGAAGGCGCTGCCCACCCTCGGCACCGCGGCCCGCACCTGAGTATCTGTTTGCCCTACAGGAGAGATTTATGACCACGATTATCCGAGGCGGCACGGTCGTCAATGCAGACCGCGCGTTTCGCGCCGATGTACTCACCGACGGCGACAAGATCGTCGCCATCGGCGAGAAGCTCGATGCGCCCGCCAATGCGACGGTGATCGATGCCAGCGGCCAGTACGTCATGCCGGGCGGGATCGACACCCACACCCACATGCAGCTGCCGTTCATGGGCACCGTGACGGCCGACGACTTCTTTACCGGAACCGCCGCCGGCCTGGCGGGCGGCACCACGACCATCATGGACTTCGTCATCCCCAATCCGCAGCAATCCTTGCTGGAGGCGTACCACACGTGGCGCGGCTGGGCCGCGAAGTCCGCAGGCGACTATACCTTTCACGTGGCGGTGACCTGGTGGAGCGACAAGGTGCACGAGGAAATGGGCACGCTGGTGCGTGATCACGGCGTGAACAGCTTCAAGCACTTCATGGCATACAAGAACGCCATCATGGCGGACGATGAAACGCTGGTGCGCAGCTTCACGCGCGCGCTGGAACTGGGCGCGATTCCGACCGTGCACGCCGAGAATGGCGAACTGGTTTTCCAGCTGCAGCAGGACTTGCTCAAAAAAGGCATCACCGGCCCGAGCGCGCATCCGCTCTCGCGTCCTCCCGAAGTGGAAGCGGAGGCCGCCAACCGCGCCATTGCGATCGCCAATGTACTGGGAACGCCGGTGTACATCGTGCACGTGTCGTGTGCCGAGTCGCTCGATGCGATCGCGCGTGCGCGGGCCAAGGGCCAGCGCGTGTACGGCGAGGCCCTGGCGGGACACCTGGTGATCGACGACAGCGTGTACCAGAGCGCGGATCTGGAATTCGCGCGCGGACACGTGATGAGCCCACCGTTTCGCAGCAAGCACCATCAGGCCGCACTGTGGCAGGGCCTGCGCGGCGGGAACCTGCATACGACGGCGACCGATCACTGCACCTTTTGCGCGGAGCAGAAGGCGGCGGGGCAGGACGATTTCACCAAGATTCCGAACGGCTGCGGCGGCGTCGAGGACCGCATGTCGGTGGTATGGGATGCGGGCGTGAATTCCGGGATGCTGACGCCATCGGAGTTTGTGCGCGTGACGTCCGCGAACGCGGCGCAGATTTTCAATATGTACCCGCGCAAGGGCGTGGTAGCGGTGGGCGCGGATGCGGACCTGGTGGTGTGGGATCCGGAAGGCACGCGCACCATTTCGGCCAAGACGCAGTTTGCCAAAGGTGGGTTCAACGTGTTCGAAGGCCGCACCGTGAAGGGCATTCCTTCGCACACCCTGCATGCCGGGAACGTGGTATTCGCCAGGGGCGAGCTGCGTGCGGTGGCGGGCGCCGGGCGGCATGTGGATCGGCCTGCATTTACCAAAACGCATGCTTGAATAACGCCGATTGTCTCGGTGGCTGGCACGAAAACCTGGGTTCCCGCCTTCGCGGGAACGACGATGGAATTTTGGAGTGATCAATGAACGATCTGCGCATTAACGGCGAGCGCCTGTGGGCGTCGCTGATGGAACTGGCCAAAATCGGCGCCACGCCAAAAGGCGGCGTCAAACGCCTCGCTCTCACGGACCTCGACAAGCAAGGCCGCGACCTTGTCGTCGGCTGGGCGAAGGAAGCCGGCATGTCGATCACGATCGACCAGATCGGCAATGTCTTCATGCGCCGCGAAGGCCGCAATCCATCACTGCCGCCGATCATGACCGGCAGCCATATCGACACGCAGCCGACCGGCGGCAAGTTCGATGGCAACTATGGCGTGCTGGCCGGCCTGGAAGTCGTGCGTACCCTCAATGACCAGGGCATCGCTACCGAAGCGCCGGTCGAAGTGGCCTTCTGGACCAACGAGGAAGGCTCGCGCTTCGTGCCCGTGATGATGGGCTCCGGCGTCTTTTGCGGCGCCTTCAGCCTGGAGACGGCCTACGCGGCCAAGGACACCGAAGGCAAAAGCGTCAAGGACGAACTGGCGCGCATCGGCTACATGGGCGAGCAGGTCCCGGGCCAGCACCCCATCGGCGCTTACTTCGAAACGCATATCGAACAAGGCCCGGTGCTGGAAGACGCCGACAAGGTAATCGGCGTGGTGCCGGCGGTGATGGGCCTGTCGTGGTACGACTGCGTGGTCACCGGCATGGAGGCGCACGCCGGCCCTACGCCCATGGGCTTGCGCAAGGATGCGATGCAGGTCTCCACCTACATCATGCAGGAGGTGGTGAAGATCGCGAACCGCTATCCGCCGTATGGCCGTGGCACGGTCGGCATGGTGCAGGTATTCCCCAACAGCCGCAACGTCATTCCCGGCGAGGTCAAATTCAGCATCGACCTGCGCAACGTGAACGATGAACTGCTCAATACCATGCATGAAGAGATGCTGGCCTTTATCGACAAGACCCGCAGCGACTCCGGGCTGGCCATTTCGATCGAGCGCGTGTCGTACTATCCGCCTTGTCCGTTCCATCCGGACTGCGTGGGCGCGGTGCGCGAAGCGACTGCGAAACTCGGATACTCCACGATGGATGTGGTGTCCGGCGCCGGCCACGACGCCATCTACGCCGCCCGCCTGGCGCCCGCCGGGATGATTTTCGTGCCCTGCAAGGATGGCATCAGCCACAACGAAATCGAGGATGCCAAGTCCGACCACCTTGAAGCCGGTTGCAATGTGTTGCTGCACGCTATGCTGGAACGCGCGAAAATCGTGTCCTCATAATTTCACTTAAGAAATCGCGTCGGCGTACTCCTACCATCACGTACGGACTGTGCTGATTTGTACTTAGGATTTTGCTTGTTACGCTGTCCTTTTCCATGAGGAGGACAGTTCATGCGCGCTTTAACCTATCACGGGAGCAACGACGTCAAGGTTGATAACGTTCCCGATCCGATTTTGCAGGATCTGGACGACATCATCCTGAAAGTGACTGCCACCGCGATCTGCGGATCGGACCTGCACATGTATCGCGGGAAGATCCCGGCGATGAAAAGCGGCGATATCCTGGGCCATGAATTCATGGGCGAAGTCGTCGAGACGGGCCCCAATGTTACCAAGCTGCAGAAGGGCGACCGCGTGGTCGTGCCGTTCGTGATCGCGTGCGGCAGCTGCTTTTTCTGCAACATGGATCTGTACTCCGCATGCGAGACGACCAATCCCGATCGTGGCTCGATCATGAACAAGAAAAGCCTGCGCTCCGGCGCGGCGCTGTTCGGGTTCAGTCATTTGTATGGTGGCGTGCCGGGCGGGCAAGCCGAATACGTGCGGGTCCCGAAGGCGAATGTCGGCCCGATCAAGATTCCCCTGACCTTGGCCGACGAGCAAGTGCTTTTCTTGAGCGACATTCTGCCGACCGGTTACCAGGCGGTGCTCAACACGGGTGTCGGAAAGGGCGGCAGCCTGGCGATTTTTGGTGCGGGGCCGGTGGGGCAGATGGCGGCGGCCAGTGCGCGCATGCTGGGGATCGAGAAGATTTTCATGGTCGACCATCACGCGTTCCGGCTTGAATTCGCGCGCAAGACGTATGACGTCATTCCGGTCAATTTCGACGATTGCGACGCTGCGGAGTTCATCCTCGATCACACCGATGCGCGCGGAGTCGATGGCGTGGTGGAGGCGGTCGGCTTCGAGGCCAAGGGCAGTGCGGTGGAAACCGTCATGACCAGCCTGAAGCTCGAAGGCAGCAGCGGCAAGGCGCTGCGCCAGTGTATCGCCGCCGTGCGGCGCGGTGGGACTGTCAGCGTGCCTGGTTTGTATGCCGGATTCATTCACGGCTTCCTGTTTGGCGATATCTTCGAGAAGGGGATCGGGATCAAGGCCGGGCAGACGCACGTGCAGAAGCATATGCCGGAGCTGCTCAAGTTCATCGAGGAAGGCAAGCTGCATCCGAATGCGATTATCTCGCATCGCCTGAACCTGTCGCAGGCAGCGGAGGGGTACAAGATGTTCGATAAAAAAGAGGATGAGTGCCGGAAGGTGGTGCTGACGCCCTAATCGTCGTTTCTGCCACTGGCAGAACCGACTTCCCGCGCAGGGCTAGGCGCCCCCACGGCAACCCAAGTCCGTCGCGCAGTCGCCGACTAAACGAGCAAACTTGGGTTCCCGCCTGCGCGGGAACGACGATGCAAGGCTGCGCGGGAAGGATGCTATAGCAGGTTCTTCAAAAAATCGAGCAGCACCTGTGCCGCCAGTTCCGCATCATCGCCCGTCATCGTCTCCAGCCGGTTATGGCTGATTCCGCCGTTGCCGCACCGGGTAAACAACATCGCCACATCGGTCATCTTCGCCATCGCCATCGCATCATGCCCTGCGCCGGATGCGAGGTCATAACGCGGCAGGCCGGCGCGTTCGATTGCGTCGCCTAACTGGTCCATCAGCGCTGGCGCGCATGGCGCGGCTGGTGCCGACACGATCTGTTCAATCTCCACTTCCACATGCCGGCGCCCGCAGATCGCCTCGATGCCGTCCAATATCTCCTTGACGGCCGCGTGGCGCACAGCGTCGTCCGCAGCGCGGATGTCCAGCGACAGCTTGCAATGACCGGGAATCACATTCACCGATCCATTCGGCACCTGCAACTGTCCCACCGTACCCACCAGCGACCCGGCGCCGCTGCAACGCCGCTCCACCAGCAGCACGATCTCCGCCGCAGCAGCCGCCGCATCCTTGCGCATGTTCATGGGCGTGGTGCCCGCATGGCTGGCCAGTCCGGTCAGGTCGACCAGGTAGCGCGAGCTGCCGGCAATCGCCGTCACCACGCCCACCGCCAGTCCGCGCTCCAGCAGCACCGGCCCCTGTTCGATATGCACTTCCACAAAACCCAGCAGATCGGCCGGATTGCGCGCGACCGAGGCGATCGCGGCGGGATGGTGGCCAGCCGCCGTCAGTGCCTGCAACATGGTGACGCCGTCGGCATCGACCTGCTCCAGCAGCGCCATGTCGAACTGCCCGATCACCGCGTTACTGCCCAGGAAGGTACTGCGAAAGCGCACGCCTTCTTCCTCGGCGAAGCCGACCACTTCGAGATGATAGGGCAGGCGTTCGCCGCGCTCGTGCAGGTGGCGTACCACCGCAATCGGCAGCAGGATGCCGAGGCGCCCGTCGTACTTGCCGCCATCGCGCACGGTGTCGTAGTGCGAACCGGTCATCAGCGTCTTCGCATCGGGGTCAGCCGACAGATAGCGCCCAACCACATTGCCCACGGCGTCGATATAGGTTTCCATGCCGGCGTCGCGCATCCATTCGGCCAGTTGCGCCGCGGTGCGCTGGTGCACGCCGGTCATGTACGAGCACGTGAGGCCATCGTCCGCTTCGCTCCATGCGCCGATGGTCTCGGCCCATTGCATCACGGTGGGACCGAATACGGGCGTCAGCGTGAGCAGGTCGTTGATGCGCAATTCGGCGATGCGGTGAATCTGGCGCAGGCATTCGGCCATCTCGTCGGGGCGCTGGTTTTTCAGGCGCCGCGTGAAGGTGTCGATGATGGCACGGCGCGTCAGGCCGTTGCCGTCCGGGCCCTTGACCGCGAGGATGAACGGAAAGCCGAAGCGGGCGTTGTAGTCGGCATTGAGCTTGTGCAGGGTCGCGTATTCTTCCGCGCTGCACAGGTTCAGGCCGGACTTGGCCTGCTCATTGGTCGACTCCTGCGTCAGTTCACCCGCGATGGCGGCTTTGCCGGCCAGTTCGGGGTGGGCGCGGATCAGGCCAAGCTGTTCGTCCACGCTGGCTTTGGTCACCGCCGTTTGCAGCGCGTACTTGAGCGCCGCAACGGTGGCGAAAGGGCGCCCCGACAATGCGCGTTCCGGAATCCACGGCGAGTGTTCGTAAATGCCGTGCAGGGTGCCGACAAAGGCCGCCGCGTCGCAGCTGTTCAAATCCGTCAATGTAGTCATGTTATGGGTATTCCATCTTTGATGATCGATCATAAGCGCTGGCCGCTTTGCGACTATACGAGCCAGCTGATAACCGCTATCGCTACTTCTGTACCAGCGCCTTGGCCGCCGCGCTGACCTGGTCGCGCAGCCATTTGTGCTCGGGCGCCTGGTGCACACGTTCGTGCCACAGCTGGTAAAACCGCATCGGCGGGAATTTTACCGGCACTGTGAAGCTCTTGAGCGGCAGCGTCTTTTCGTAAAAACGCATGAACTGGCGGCCGGTGGTCAGTACCAGGTCGGTCTGCGTCAGCATATACGGAATCAGGCCGAAATAGGCCGATTCCACCGCCACCGTGCGCTGCATGCCCTGGCGTTCGAGGAAGGAGTCGATCACGCCGTGGTAACCGGGCAGCATCTGCGATGGCGCCACGTGGGGCAGGGACAGGTAATCCTCGATCGTCATCGCATCGCTGGCGGTGCGTTTGGCGTACGGGCTGTCGGCGCGCATGGTGCAGATGATCGGGTCTTCGAACAGCTTGGAGATGTGCAGGTGCGCCGGTGGCTCGTCCCAGTTGGCGATGACGAGATCCATGTCGCCGTCCGACAGCATGCGGATGTAATCGACGCCGCCGCCCAGGCTGTGGATCACCACGCGGCTGTTGGGCGAACCGCGCCGCAGCGCCGCCACCACGTTCGGCAAAAACTGGCTGTCGAGGTAATCCGGCGCGGCGATGTGGAAGGTGCGCGCTTCTTCTTGCGGCACGAAGGGCGACTTCTTGACGAACAGGCTCTCGGTTTCGTCGAGGATGCGCTTGGCCGGCTTGAGCAGGCTTTCGCCATGCTGGGTCGGCACCATGCCGCGCGCGCCGCGCACCAGCAGCGGGTCGCCGGTCAGTTCGCGCAGTTTGCGCAGCGATGCCGAAATCGAGGGCTGCGGCTGATTAAGCTTGAGCGCCACGCGCGAGACGTTTTTTTCGACCAGCAGCAGGTACAAAATGCGGATCAGGTGCAGGTCGAGATGTTGGGGAAGGCTGGACATCGGTATGTATATGAATTCGAGTATGTCGAATATACGCCATATTTCATGTTGTGGCACTTGAATCAGTTTATCGTGGGTAAAATCGCGCTACTATCGCCGCAGCCCACGCAACAAGGAACCCCCATGGAAGTGTTCGGATACCTGATCCCCTACGGCCTCGAATGGCTCAACCTCATTGTGCGCTGGCTGCACGTGATCACCGGTATCGCCTGGATCGGCGCCTCGTTTTACTTTGTCTGGCTGGACAACACCATCCGCCCCCCGGCGCCGGGTTCCGACCTGGCCAAGAAGGGCGTGTCGGGCGAATTGTGGGCGGTGCATGGCGGCGGCTTCTACAACCCGCAGAAATACCTGGTTGCGCCGGCGGAACTGCCGAAGGAACTGCACTGGTTTAAGTGGGAAGCCTATTCCACCTGGCTGTCCGGCATCGCGCTGCTCACCATCGTCTACTACTTCAATGCGCAGGCGATGATGGTCGATAAGGCCGTGGCGGACCTCAGTTCGTGGCAGGCGATCGGCATCGGCATCGGTAGCCTGGTTGTCGGCTGGACGGTGTACGACCTGCTGTGCCGCTCCCCGCTAGGCCAGCGCGACCTGCCGTTCGGGATCGTGATGTTCCTGTTCCTGGTCGCCAGCGCGTATGTGCTGAACAAATACCTGAGCGGGCGCGCGGCCTACATCCACGTGGGCGCCATGATCGGCACCATGATGGTGGCCAATGTGCTGATGCTGATCATTCCGGGGCAGCGCAAGATGGTGGCCGCGATGATGGCGGGCCAGAAGCCGGACCCGATTCACGGCCTCAAGGCCAAGCAGCGCAGCGTGCATAACAACTACTTCACCTTGCCGGTCCTGTTCATCATGATCAGCAATCACTACGCCATGACGTACCGCCACGAGCATGCGTGGGCGGTGCTGGCCGGGATCATGGCGGCGGGCGTGTTGATCCGCCACTTCTTCAACCTGCGCCACAAGGGCCGCGTGGAATGGAAGTATCCGGCGGCCGGCGTGGCGCTGCTGGCGGCGGTGGCCATTGCGATCGCGCCCAATGCGCCAGCGGCTTCCGTTGCCGGCGCCGATCCGGCGGCGCAGTTCGCGCAGGTGCAGGCCATCATCACGCAGCGCTGCGCGACCTGCCACGCCGAGCATCCGACCCAGCCCGGGTTTGCCAGCGCACCGGCCGGCATCATGCTGCACAACGCGGGACTGATTCATCAGAACGCAGCGAAAATTTACCAGCAGTCGGTGCAGCTCAAGGCCATGCCGATCGCGAACCTGACCAACATGACCGATGCCGAGCGCGCGCAGGTCGCCGCGTGGTTCGAAGCCGGCGCTAAATAGGAAGAACAGGAATGACAATGCAAGCACAAGAAAAACTGATCGACTGGATCGACGCCCATTTCGACGAACAGGTGGCGTTTTTGCAGCAAGTGATCCGCATCCCGACCGACACGCCGCCGGGGAACAATGCGCCGCACGCGGACGCCGTGGCCAGCATGGTGGACGCATTCGGCTGGAGCGCCGAGAAGCATGCGGTGCCGGCGCAGGCGGTGCGCGACTACGGCATGGCGAGCATCACCAACCTGATCGTGCGCCGGCCGTATGCGGCGGGCGGGCCGACCATCGCGCTCAATGCGCATGGCGACGTGGTGCCGCCGGGCGAAGGCTGGGTGCATCCGCCGTATGGCGGCGTGGTCGAAGATGGCTTTATTTACGGGCGCGCGGCGGCGGTGTCGAAGTGCGATTTTTCGACGTATATTTTTGCCGTGCGCGCACTGGAAGCGCTGGGCGTGCCGCTCAAGGGCGGCCTTGAACTGCATTTCACCTACGACGAGGAATTCGGCGGTTTGCTGGGGCCGGGCTGGCTGCTCGAACAAAAGCTGACCAAGCCCGATTTCGTCATCGCGGCGGGCTTCAGCTATAACATCGTCACGGCGCATAACGCCTGCCTGCAGCTGGAAATTACGGTCCATGGCAAGTCGGGGCATGGCGCCATGCCGGAGACCGGGCACGATGCGCTGCAGGCTGCAACGCGCATCCTGAATGCGATTTACGGGCAGCTGCCGGAACTTAAGAAAATCAAGTCGAAGGTGGCGGGTATCGATTCGCCGACCATGCTGGTGGGCCGTATCGATGGCGGCACCAATACCAACGTGGTGCCGGGGAAGGTCGTGATGAAGATGGACCGCCGCATGATTCCGGAAGAAGATCCGGTCGCGGTGGAGGCGCAGGTGAGGGCGCTGATCGAAGATGCCGTGCGCGGCGAGCCGGGCATCCGGGTCGAGATCAGGCGCTTGCTGCTGTCGCATGCGCTGCGGCCGTTGCCGGGGTCGGACAAACTGGTGGCGAGCCTGCAGAAAAATGGCAAGCAGGTGATCGGCGAGGAAATTCCGGCGCAGGGTACGCCGTTGTATGCCGATGCGCGTTTGTATGGGGAGCATGGGATTCCGGCCGTGCTGTATGGCGCGGGGCCGCGCACGGTGCCGGAGTCGAATGCGAAGAAGGCCGATGAACGCCTGGCGCTGGAGGATTTGCGCAAGGCCACCAAGGTGGTGGCGTTGACGTTGCTGGATTTTCTTGCGGTGTCGGATTAGGCCATCGCCGTCCATAACGTCGTTCCCGCCTGCGCGGGAACGATGGAGCTAGCGGGAACGACGGAACTAGCGGGAACGGCGGTATCCTCGCGTTACTTCAACGTCCGCTCAAACAGCTGGTAAATCCGGCGATACTGGTCGTACCAGCTCTCCGGCTGCACGAACGCGTGGCGTTCCAGCGGATAGCTGGCCAGTTCCCAGTGATCCTTTTTCAGCTCGATCAGGCGCTGCGCGATGCGCACCGAATCCTGATAGAACACGTTATCGTCCACCATCCCATGCGAGATCAGCAGGTTCCCGCGCAGCTTGTCGGCGTATTCGATCGGCGACGACTTGCGGTACGCCTCCGGATCGAGATCCGGCGTATTCAAGATGTTCGCGGTGTACTCGTGGTTATAAGTCGTCCAGTCGGTTACAGGCCGCAGCGCCGCGCCCGACTTGAACATCTCCGGTTCGCGCATCAGCGCCATGAAGGTCATGAAGCCGCCATAACTGCCGCCATACACGCCCACGTTTTTCAGGTCGCCCTGGTGGTTCGCCGCCATCCAGTTGACGCCATCGACGTAATCCTCCAGCTCCGGATAGCCCATCTGGCGATAGATCGCGGTGCGCCAGGCGCTCCCGTAGCCTCTGGATGCGCGGTAGTCCAGATCGAGCACGATGTAGCCCTTTTCGACCAGCAGGTTGTGGAACATCTGCTCGCGGAAGTACACCGGATAGCGCTTGCTCACATTTTGCAGGTAGCCCGCGCCGTGCACGAACATCACGATTGGATACTTCTTGCCCGGTTCCAGATTCGCCGGGCGATACAGCTTGCCCCAGATCTGGCCCGCGCCTTTGGTCGACGGCACGGCAACGTACTGCGGCTCGATCCAGCTGCGTGCCCTGAAATCAGGCGAGCGCGTATCGGTCAGCTTGACCGGTGCGCCGCCACTGGCAGCGACGGTCGCCAGCTGCGCCGGCATGTAGCTCGACGAATAGTGCACCAGCAGCTTGCGTTCATCCGGCGAGAGCGCAAACTGCTCCACGCCTTCGAGCGCCGTCACTTCGCGCAGCTTGGCATCAACGGCCGAGACCGAGCACACTTCATACGTACCCGGGTTCTTCGGGTTGCACATCATGAAAGCCGTGCTGCCATCGGCCGACCACTGGATGCGGGTCGCTTCCCACTTGCCCTGCGTGAGCGCGCGCGTCTTGCCGTCGCTGGCGCGGGTGTACAGGTGCGCGTAGCCGCTTTCTTCGGACAGGTACCACAGCGTGCTGTTATCGGGCAGCCAGCCGAATTCGTTGTTGCCCGAGTTGACCCAGGCGTTGTCGGTGACGCGGTGGACCGGCTTGAGCGTGGCGCCGGCCAGGTCGACGGTGGCGATCCAGCGGTCCTTGTTGTCGGCGGCGCGCAGCATCACCGCCAGGCCGGTACCGTTGCGGTTCCATTCGACGGCGGCGCCGTCGTCGTCCACGCGTACCACGCGGTTGCCTTTCAGCTCAGGCAGTTTTTGCGCCTTGCGCAGGTCGGCCAGCGGATCGACGCCGATGCCGGGCAGGTTGTCGAAGGACAGCTCGCGCATCTCGCGCGTGGCCAGGTTGACCAGCTTGAGCGTGTGCGACACCGGTGCGTTGCGGCCCACGCGCGGACGCTGGTCGTCGAATTCTTCGTAGCCCGATTCGGTCACGTAGCGCGGCAGCTTGCCGATGCGGCCCTTGTCGGTGGCCTTTGGCGCGGTCACCAGCAGCAGCCAGCGGCCATCCGGCGACAGCGCGCTGCCGTCGATGACGACTTTATCACCCAGGTAGATCGGCGCCGGTGCGCGCGTGGGATCGGCGCGGCGTTCCTGTTCGACGCGCTCGCGCCCCGCGTCGCGGTCGTCCTTCTGGCGCTTGAGCGTGGAGATCAGGCGCAGTTGCAGGTCGCGCAGGTTGTCGGCATCCGGCGCGGCGTCCGGGTCCTTGGTGGCGCGCGCCGCGGCCAGCGGTGAGATCAGGCGGTCGGCGCGGTTCCAGCCGAGCCATTCGTGGCCCACGCGGAACTGCACGCTGAGGCCATCGGCGGCGTATTGGGGCGCGGCCAGGCCGCTGCTGCCGCGCGTGATCTGGGTCAGCGCGCCGCTTTTGAGGTCGCGTTCGAACAGGTCGCCGTTGCGCAGCATGATCGAGCGGGTGCGCGCGCGGTTGTAGATGACCTTGTCGCTGTCCAGGTTGGCCAGTTCGGCGTCGCCCACCAGGCGTGGTTTTCCGGGCGCGCCCTGGTAGATGTCGCGCAGTTGGGAACCGGTGCGCTTCTGTTTGTAAAACACCTGCTTGCCGTCCCAGCTCCACCAGGCGGTTTCCGCCGGCGTGCCGATCCAGTCGGGGTGGGCCATCGCCTGGTCGAGGCTGATGGGCGTGGCGGCGACGGCGGGGATCGCCCACATCGCGGCCAGGAGGGGAAGGATAAATAGGCGCATGGTAAATACAGTTCGAGAGGAAATGAAAGGAAATGCGAGAAGTTGCAGGATCGCATTCTAGCGCAGGCGCGGCGGGGTGTGGGCGGCTTGTCGGTCGCGCGTTTTCCGTGTGCACGAGCGTGCCGGAGGCGCAACGCGTGCTCGTGATTACGGGGCGCGGCGCGCCTTGCGGACCGATTCGATCAATTCAAAGAGCAGCATCCCGCCCACCATCGCCGCCACGAACAGCAAGGCATCGCCGCCGCCCGTCATGAGCGACGCCAGCGCGGGACCGGGGCAGTAGCCGGCCACGCCCCAGCCGGCGCCGAAGGTCAGCGCGCCGATCAGCAGGCGCCGGTCGATCTTGCGCGCGTCGGGCAGGTGCAGCGCTCCGTCCAGCAGTGTGGTTGAGCGCCGGGCCGCGATGCGGAAGGCGATGGCCGCCACCGGAATGGCGCCGGCCATCACCAACGCCAGGGCGGGATTGAAGTCGCCGGCCAGGTCCAGGAAACCGATCACCTTGGCAGGATCGGTCATGCCTGACAGGATCAGGCCAAGGCCGAACACCAGGCCGCTGATGAAGGCTGTGCTGGCGTATTTCATCAGGCGCCCGATCCGGACAGATGGCGCAGCACGAACACGGTTACGAAGCCGGCCAGCATGAAGACGGCGGTCGCGGCCAGCGAGCGGGGCGACAGGCGCGCGATGCCGCACACACCGTGCCCGCTGGTGCAGCCAGCACCGTAGCGGGTGCCCAGTCCGACCAGCAGGCCGCCCACGATCAGGCTCGCCTTGCCGGCCCCGACATGCACCAGGGGCAGGGGAGCGAACAGCGCGAACACCAGCGGGGAGAGGACCAGCCCGAGCAGGAAGGCGATGCGCCAGCCAAGTTCGCTACGCACCGGGCGCAGCAGCCCGCCGAGGATGCCGCTGATGCCGGCGATGCGGCCATTTAGCAACAGGAACATGGCGGCGGCGAGGCCGATCAGGGCGCCCCCCGCCAGCGCGCGGATCAGGTCAGCGTGGAGTGATGGCATCGTCGTGTTGCTCCGGGGTGGGTGAACAGAATTGCTGATACAACACGTCCATGACGGCCGTCGCCTGCGCGCTGCTCAGCGAGTAAAAAATCTGCTTGCCGGCGCGCCGGGTGCTGACCAGTTGCTCGTTGCGCAACACGGTGAGCTGCTGCGACAGTGTCGGCTGGCGAATGCCGGTCAGTTGTTCCAGCTCGCCCACGTTGCGCTCATGGTGAGACAGCTGGCACAGCAACAGCAGGCGGTCGCGGTTGACCAGCACTTTCAGCAGGGCGCAGGCTTTGTCCGCGCCTTCGGTGAAGCGTGCAAGGTCAAACGGATTGTCCGGCTTGGGCATGGCTTGGAAACGTCACTCAATATGTATCTGGATAATATATCACAAGATAAAATATTTTTATATGAGTTGTCCGGAGGGAAGCGTTTTGTGCGCCGCGGCGGTGGCAGCGCGGGAAATGCATCCGGCCGCGAGCGCGGCCGGGGGAACTTATGCGTCTTGCTGTTCCTGCTCCGGCTCAGGGCCGTCGCGGAAGAAGATGGCGACGCGCACGACAAACGCGATGGCGGCCAGGGCGCCCGGGAGATATTCGATCACTTCCATGATCAACCCCGCGCTGCCAGGTTGCGCAGTTCGGCCGCCAGGCTAGGATGCATATGCTGGTAGGCATTCGCCAGGACGATCAGCTTGCGGTGGCTGCGCATGCGCGCACGGTCGTTCTGGGTTGGCTTGAGCGCTACTTCCTGCGTGATGAACTGGCGCTCTTGCGCTGCGAACAGCGCTGCGGCAAAGGCACGCGCCGCATTGCTGACGTCGGTCAGGTAATGGCGGAAGCCTTGGTTCGTCGGTTGGGTGTAGGTGGCGCTGCTCATTTGGAACTCTCCTGGGGATTAAATTGCGTTGTTGCAGTGCAGTATAAGAGAGTCTCAGCTATAAAGAAAATTTCGATTTATGATGCCTCATATCACTGACGTCAATAATGCCAAATTCACGGCTATATGCGTTATTCGCGCCAGTGATGTCGATCGGCAATATGAGGTGTCCGAATATTAATATGAATAAACCGGAAAACGAACGCCGGGGATGGCAGTCCGGGTGGCATGCGCTGTGCTGCCTGTATGGCCCCTTCCACCTAGGATGCATGATGAAGCTTGGAACCTTGAAGCATGTGGCGGCAGGCGTGTCGCAGTCTTTCGTCGGCCGCAATAACGATGTGGGCGGCTACCGGGCGCTCGGCGAGCTGTACAAGGAGGCGAGCGCGCCTGACTACGCCTTTCTGTTGCTATTGCTCGACGGTGTTGCCATACCGTCTACTCGCGGCGCCTCCCAGGTCGCTAAAAATGACGCGGCGTTTTTGCAGCGCGCGCTGGTCAACAAGGGCATCGCGTTGGCGGAGCTTGCGCAAGCGAGCGTGTACATACAGTTCAATGCCGACCTACCCGTCGCTGCGCTCCCCATGCAATGCGGGGGGCGCCCCTTTCGTTTGCACGGTTACCTTGAGAACGGTGCAGGGCAAGTTGGCGGTGGCGAAGGCGTTCGGGCACTGCCTGCGCAACCAGTGGGGCAAATTCTGCGGTCGAGCGGGATAGTGGCTGCCACCCGCCCTCCGTTGATCTGTTCCGCCGCAGGCGACGGAACATGTGCACGCTATTTAGCTGGTTTGCGCGGTGGAACGTGGCTGGCGAGGTGCTGCTCGAACAGATAATCGTCCAGGCCGACGTAGCGCGGCAGTCCTTCCGCCTCGGCCGGGGTGATTGGTGCCGACTTGCCTTCCATATTCTTCCACATCAGCGTGTTCGGGTTGGAACCATAGACATAACGCAAGGCCTTGTATTTCGGACCCAGCACAAAGTCCGGCGTGTGGCCGATAATGCGCCAGTCGCCAATCGAACGCATTTCGAGCAGGGAGTAGCTTTCGATGGGCACCGGCGGCACCAGCCAGGTATCGATCTTGGTGTAATCGAAGACCGGCTGTTCGGCGAAATAATCGAAGATTTCGGCAAACGCACCGACCGAGGCGGCGGCGACCACGCGGCCAAATCCGAAGCGGCCGTCTTCCCGCTTGTACGCAAAAATATCGCCTGGCGTCACCTTGTGCTTCGTTGGCCGCTTGGCGGTTTTCAGGGCAACCTGCTTGACTTCCAGTTCGTCGACGCCGTCGAGGATGGCACTGTCGACGTTGACTTTGAACGCCAGATTCAGGGCGTATTCAAGTTCCTGCAGCGTCGGTTTGCGCGACAAGTCTTCCTGGTACTCGCTGCTGAAATTACGCAGAAAATGCCGTACCGAATCCAGCACGGCATCGCCTACGCTTACTTCCGGATTGTCCGGCGCACTCCACCATCCCATCAATCTCTTCCTATTCAGAAGCTGCACATTTGGCGTATGGACTCATTTTTCCTTCGCGCGGGGCGGGACATGACTGACGATGAATTCGTTAAAGGTGAAATCGTCATAGGAAGAGTATTCCTGCAAGCCTTCGGCTTCAGCAGCGCTGATTGGCGCCTTTTTGCCATAAATATCGATCGCCATTAGCGTGTTCGGGGTGGAACCGTACCGATAACGCAGCGAGTTGAACTTCGGCCCGGGCACGAAATCTGGCGTATGGCCAATGGTGCGCCAATCGCCAATCGAGCGCGTCTCCAGCAGCGCATAGCTTTCAATCGGTACCGGCGGCACAAGCCATTTATCGAGCTTGCTGTAGTCAAATACGGGTTGATCGGAGAAATAGTCAAAGATCTCAGCAAATGCGCCGACGGATGCAAGGCTGACGACGCGGCCAAACCCGAAACGGCCGTCCTCCAGCCGGTATGCAAAAATATCGCCTGGCGTCACTTTATGTTTTTTCGGTCGTTTGGCAGTTTTCAGCGCGACCTGTTTGATCTCCAGTTCGTCAAAGCCGTCGAGGATGTCGCTGTCGACGTTGACTTTGAACGCCAGATTCAGGGCGTATTCAAGTTCCTGAAGGGTCGGCTTTCGCGACAAATCTTCCTGGTATTCGCGGCTGAAATCGCGCAGAAAATGCCGGACCGAGTCCAGTACGGCATCGCCAACGGTTACTTCCGGGTTGTCCGGTGCACTCCACCATCCCATTACACGCTCCTTATTGATAAATGCATTTTCCAACTGGCCGCTCAGCAGCCTCCCGCGCCTTTGCTACCTTTGCTGCCACTGCCATCGGCACTGGCGTCAAGTCGCGCTTTCTCGGCTTTAAATTCGCTTTCAAAATATGCCTGGCGGGTTCGGTCGCGGGTCAAATTATCGTGATCGAATGAGGCAATTTTGTTGCCTCGCTGGTCGTATGTAGTTGCCTTCTTCAGATCGGATCCCACCGTTCCGGTCTTCGTTTCTTTAAATTCTATGTGTGCTTGTTCGATGCCACGAGCTTTACCATACGTAACGTCATCTGCAATCGTCTTCATCGATGCCCCCTTCGGCATGCGGCCGGATTCGCGATGCTCTGTCTTGCGCCGGGCCAGGTCGTCGGTAATGCCGACATAGTATGGCTTGGTGGCACCCGGCGCCCAGAGTTCGTACACGAAGTACCCCGGCGTCGTCTCATGAATCCACCCCAGCGGATCCATCCACCCGCTCGGATTGGGCGCGTAGGCATACAAGTTCGCGCCGCCATCGAGCCCGATCGGGTCCTGGCTGATGTAGCGTCCCACATCCGGATCATAATACCGGAACGTGTTGTAGTGCAGCCCTGTTCCGTGGTCTTCGTACTGTCCCGGAAAGCGCAGCGGCTGGTCGATGCGCGCCACCAGGGCCGCGTCCTCGCCTTCATCGACCTTGCCCCAGGCCTTGTACTTGCCAGCCCAGGCAATCTCGCCGGCGTCGTCGGTCACTTCAAGCGGCGCGCCCACCAGGTCGGTGTGAAAGTGGAACACGCGCGTGCCTTGGCGGGCATTGTCGATCGCCGCCGCCGCCATCGCCCCGCCGATCACCGCATCGATGCGCGCCAGCGGCGTGTAGGCCGCGTCCGGGCTGTACACATAGCTGCTCACGCCACGCTCGCGCACTTCCTGCGCCATGCGCAAGCCTTGCCAGACGAAGCGCTTGCGCTCCGCTTGCGTGATGCCGCGCGTGTCGGTGCGGGTCTCGGTGCTGGCGATGCGCCGGCCCAGCGGGTCGTAGTCGAAGCGCATTTCCACCAGCCCGCGCAAGGATTCGGTGCTGACCTTGATCAGGCGGTCCTCGGCGTCGAAGGTGAACCGCTGCACCTGGTGCGCGCCCTTGCGCTTGGTCGCCACATTGCCCCAGGCATCGTAGTCGAAGCGGATATCCTGCCACACGCGCAGGCGGTTTCCCTCCACCTGGCCGCGGCTCCTGGCGCCGATGTCGTCCAGCAGATTGCCGGCCGCGTCCCACGCGAATTGTTCCTGGCGCTGCTCGGCGCTGCGCGTTTCGCGTTGCAGCTGGCCGGCCGGATCGTACTGGAAGTCGATGCCGCCGCGCAGATTGTCGCGCTGTTCGGCCAGTTCGCCGGCCGGGGTGTAGCGGTAATTGCGCCACAGGCGGCCCTGTTCCTGGCCCACGCTGTCGGCATGCAGGCCGCTCGCCTGCCAGGCGCGCCGTCCGAGCGCGTCGTAGCCCATGCGCTGGGTCAGGCGGCCTTGGGTGCGCTGCACTTCGCGGTGCAGGTCGTCGCGCTCGAAGTCGCTGATGACGTGCTGCTCGCTGCGGATCTGGTGCACATGGCCGGCGCCGTACGTGAGCGTGTCGATGCGTTGCCCGTGCGGCAGGTTCAGCGTGGTCAGGTTATCGAGTTCGTCGAATGCGTAGCCGACCGCGCCCTCGGCGCCGTGTTCGGCCACCAGGCGGCCGGCGTCGTCATAGTCGAAGTTGACCGTGCTGGCCACCACGCCGAGCGCGGCGCCGGCATCGGTCGGCACGCGCGCGCCGCCCAGCAGGCGGTCTTGCTGGTCCCAGGCATAGCGGGTGGTGGCGCTGGCGGTCAGGCGCGCCAGCAGGCGTCCCATCTTGTCGCGCTCGAAGCGGGTGCTGCGGCGCGGCCGTTCGGCTTGCGCCGGCAGCGGCGCGCCGATCTTTTCGATCTCCACCAGGCTGCCCGCCGCGTCGTAGCGCAGCAGGCGCTCCATGCCGTCAGGCCGGATTTCGCGCGCGAGGCGGTCGGCGCTGTCGTATTCGAAGCGGTAATGGGCGTCGCTGCCGGCTTCCATCGCCACCACGCGGCCCTTCACATCGTAGCGATAGCGCAGGCGGCGCTGCGCCGGGTCGATCGCCTCCAGCACCTGGCCGCGCGCATTGCGCACCCATTGGTTGACGCGCTCGGCGCCATAGCGGCGCTCGACCAGGTGGCCGGCCGCGTTGTACTCGAACGCTTCGACGCTGCCGTCGGGCAGGGTGACCCGCACCGGTTCGCCGCTGCGCATGCGCTCGATGCGGGTGCGCTGGCCCATCGGATCGATCGCTTCGGCCAGCAGGCCGTCGGCATCGTACGCGTACTGCGTGGTCTTGCCGGAGCAGTCGGTGTAGGAGGTGAGCAGGCCGCGCCGGTTCCAGGCCAGGAACTTGCGCCCGCCGCGCGCATCGATGCGCAGCACCGGGTAGGGACTGAGGCCGGGCGGGTATTCCTGGCGCGCTTCGCGGCCCAGCGGGTCGGTGCTCGACAGCAGGCGGCCCAGGTAATCGTAATGCGCGCTCCAGCGCTTGCCGTCGGCCGTGGTCAGCTGGCTCACGCGCAGGCTGTTGCCGTCGTAGGCGGTGTGCGTCACGCGCCCGAGCGGGTCGGTCTCGGCGACAATGCGGCCGGTCTGGTCGTATTCGAAGGCGATCGTGCGCTCGCCCGGCAGCTCGATCAGGAGCGGCTGGCCGGCCGCGTTGTAGTGCATGCGGTAGCTGCCGCCATCGAGATCGGTGCAGGCGACGATCTGGAAGTTCTCGTCGTAGACCCAGTGCGCGCTGCGTCCCAGTTCGTCGGTGGCCCAGCTCTGGCGTCCCGCCACGTCGTAGCGGAATTCGGTGTGTTCGCCTTCGCTGGAGCGGCAGGCCACCACCCGCGGCTGGCCTTCGACGACGGCCCAGGTGTAGCTCGATACCAGGCCGAGCGCCGTGGTGTGGCTGGTCATCAGGCCGTCGGCCCAGGTGAACTGGCGCGACAGGTCGCCATTGGCATCGGTGACCGAGAGCAGCTGGCCGGCGCCGTCGTAGCCGTAGCGCACCAGCGGTCCGGGCGTGCCGCCCTCGGTGCATTCGACCATCGTCAGGCGCGCCGGCAGGGCACTGTAGTGCAGGCGCAGTTCCTGGCCGCCGCTGGAGCGGATCGTTTCGACCCGGCCGGCGTCGTCGCGCTGGTAGCTGATCCACTGGGCGCTGCGGTCCTCGACCCGGCGCAGCCAGGCGATGTTGTCGCTGGCCAGGTCGAGGTGGCCGAAGTCGAAGTAGGTTTCGTTGAGGGTGTACAGGATGTACTGGCCGTCGGCGCTGCACGCCAGGTAGCATTGTTCGGATTCGCTGAAGGCCGTGTGCCCCGGCTGCACCAGCGGGAAGCCGGTTTCGCGGCCCTGGCCGTCGCTGTACCAGATCTTGCCGTCGCGCTGCTGCAGGCGCAGGTCCCAGGGCAGTACCCAGCCCCGGCCCAAGCTGCCTTCCCAAGTCAGGTTGCTGGCGTAAAAGCGCGCGCCGGCCAGGGGCAGGGGGCTTTGCACGACAAAGTCGATTTCATCCTGCGCCAGCAGGATCTTGCGGCCGGTGGCCACCTCCACCGGTTTGCCGAACAAGCCGCCCATGACGCGGCTGACGACCGGCGAGATGACATAGCGTCCCACCGCTTCGCCGATGATGAAGCCGCCGATGAATTTGGCCGCGCACGGCAGCAGCGCCTTCGATAGCCCGCCGGCCGCCTTGACCAGCCCCGCCAGGCCGCCCACCAGGCCGGCCAGCGCGAAGGCCCAGTCGACCGTGGTGCGCAGCCAGGCCGGGACTTCGTCGGCCACTTCCTTGTAACGCACGGTGCCGCCGCCGATGAACACATTGTCCGAGCCGCCGTCGATCTTGGCGCCGCAGACGATGGTGTCGCTCTTGCGCGCCGCCGGCAGGCTGTTGATGAAGACGTTGCCGGAGCCGTCGGCCACCACCGGCGCCGGCGGGTGCATGCTGCAGGCGACGGTGCTGACGGTGGCGTAGGCCGACGCCAGGCTATTGGCGAACACGTTCATCGAGCCGGTGGCGATGACCCCGGCCGGCGACGAGAACATCTTGCCGATGCTCTCGCTGAGCGAAAGGATGGCGCTCGCCCCGACGCCGGCCGCCAGGCCCGCCAGCAGGGCCACGCCGAAGCCGCAGGTGAAGGTGGCAAAGGCGACGGCGGCGATGAGAGCGATGCCGATGATCGCGCCGACCAGAAAACCGGCCAGTGCGCTGGTGTGGGAAATGGGGTCGGTAATGCGGGCGGCTTCGAACATGGCGGCGTTCCGTTGGGTTTTTACGCGTCGGTTGAGCTAAGGTCCCCGCTGGTGCTGGCGGGCGGTGCAAAACTGTCGAGCCAATTGCGCCACAGGGTATCAAAACGCTCGTCGAACGGACGCGCGGTGGCGGCGGTGAGGATCAGCGCGCGTTTCGGTCCGATCAAAAAAGCGGCCTGGCGCTGGCGTATCGTCTGGGGCCCGTTCTTGTACTGTGCGTCGATCCGTTCGCCCAGCATGTCCGGCTGGTGCGCGCCAAGGCGCTCTTGCGTGCGCTCGAGCAGCTTGTGGCCGGCCAGGCGCGCCTTGAGCAGGCCAAGCTGGCGGTCGACATAGGTGGCGAGGGTTTCGCCTTCGGCCAGCCAGTCGCGCGCGATGCTCAGGTTGGGCTGGTTTTGCAGGTCGGCCGGTACGAAGATATTGGTGGTGTTGTCCTGGTAGCCTGGGGGTAGGCCGATGCTGCCTTCGTGGATGCCGACCCGGGGTGCCGGGTCCGTGCTGTTTGCTGCGGTGTTGTCGCTCATGTGCTGGTTCCGTTTTCTGAGAAAAAAGTGATTGGCAATGGGGGCGTCGGCAGGGACTGGCCCTACTTGGTCGAGTAGCGCGGCGGCGCGGCGTTATCGGCGCAGTGCGGCGGACGCTGGCCGATGCAGCGCTCCAGCATGGCGACAATGCCGGGCAGGGCGCGCCGCCGCGCGATGGCCAGCGCGTTCTCGCCGCGCGCGTTGCGCAGGGCCGGGTCGGCGCCCTGGTCGACCAGGAAAGCGGTCAGGTCATGGTTGCCGGCTTCGATGGCCAGCATCAGCGGGGTGTTCGCTTGCGGCCCGGCCAGGTCGATCGCGGCGCCGCCCTTGAGCATCATGTCGGCCAGCGCGGTTTGCGCGCGCGTGTCCGCCGTGTGGACGCTGTTGGCCAGCAGGTGCAGGCCGGTATTGCCATGGTCGTCGCGCTGGCGCGCATCGGCGCCGCGTTCGAGCAGGGCGCTCGCGGCCGGCCAGCGGCTGCTGGCCAGCGCCGCGTGCAGGGCGCTGCCACCCTGGGCGCCACGCGGCGCATCGAGCACCGCGCCGGCCTGGTGCAGCATGTGGAGGGCGTCCACATCGCCGCTGGCCGCCGCCGCGATCAGCGGCGTGATGCCGCCATGGCAGGAATTCGGATTGTCACCGGCATCCAGGATTTTTTTCAGCGCCGCGTGGCGCTCCTTGCCGAGGGCGCCAAAGATGCGTGGCGCGCGGGCCGGCGGCCGGTCGGCGGCCTGGCGTTTGTCGGCGCTGTCGGCGCTGGCGGGACAGCGCTGGAGCGCCGATGGCTGGTTGGGCAACGGCGCTGCCCAGGCCAGTGGCAAACCCGGCACGCAGGCAGCCAGCACGGCGGCACGGAGAGCTTTATTCATTTCCGGGCAACGAACAGGGTTTTTTTGGCATGCATGGCGATGGCGTTTTCCAGGTCGGCAAGCGATTTGATCTTGCTCGATATATGTTAAATATAAAAAAAACAAGATGATTCTAGCAAATCATGTCATCGCAGACAATTCATACCGTACTTTCCTGCTCATCAGCATGCTTGCCGCGCTCAAGCATACGCATGAGCCGGCTCCGGCGGCACTGAATGCCATGCCGACCTGTTTGCTAAACAGCCGGGAGCTGCGGTCAACGTCGTGGCATGTGGCAAACAGCCCGATCTGGTGCCTGCTCATGAGGGCCGCGTTGCCCGCGTGGCGCTGCCTAGCGCGGCGCCATTTGCGCGGGGGATAGCGTGATATTGGTGGCCGGCCCGGTGTCGAGGAGAATTTTCTGCGCGATCTGCTTGTTCGCCGGAGCCAGCACGTTGAAGTGATTGGCGCCGTGTACCGGAATGAAGCGGATATGCTGGTTGCGCGTGGCGCTGCGCATGGCCAGCAGCGAGTCGATATTGCCTCCCGCGCCTTCGATCACGAATACCGGCGAGCGCACCGATTCGAGCCAGCGCCCGGGTGAGCGCAGCGCCGCTTCGCGCGGATTGGCCGGATTGAAGCCGGTGAAGCGTCCGCCATAGCCATCGATGTCTTCAACCGGGCCAAAGGCAAAGACGGCGCGAAAGCGCGTCGAGATTTCGGCTGTGAGCAGCGCCAGGGTGCCGCCGGTACTGTGTCCACCGAGGTAAATCCGGTCGGGATCGACGTACGCTTGCCTGGCCAGGTAGCTTGCGGCGGCCAGCACATCGTCGACTTCACCGAGGAAGCCTTCGCGCACGCCGGGATTGTCGTTGCCGCCGCGCAGAGACGGGAACATCATGATGATGCCCGCCTTGCGATAGGCGCTCGCGGTCTGGTCGTTGCTGTCCGGCCCTGGTTGCCACAGCGCGTCGATGCTGTTGGAGTCGCCGCCGGTGATCCAGATGATGGCCGGATGCTTTTTGCCGTCGCGCGGGTCGGGCGTCAGATACGCGCCGAGTTTGCCGGGCGCGGCATCGTAGCTCACCAGCTTGAAGACCTCGGCCGGCGGCGCCGGGATGGGCGGCTGCGCGGGCATTTTGCGCACCAGCGTGGTCCGGAATCCCTTGCGCGCGTCGGCAAGGTCGCCGCTCTCGGCGGATTTGGCCGGACGGACGGGCTGGGACTGCGCAGCGGCGTGCAGCTGGACGCCAAAAGCAGCCGCCAGGGCCAGCATCAGCGCGGGTAAACGGAGGGAATTCATGGTGAGTCCTTTGGTGACGCCACGGCGGCGTCGACATGCATGGCGGAAAGGTGCGCGGCGGGGAACAGCGTACGCGCTCGGGAGCGCTGCATGGACTGCGGATGGTGAACCCACCCGTGTCCTGCGGCGCAGCAACCTTTGCAATATAGAAAAACTTTGAAGGCCTGGCAAGGGTTTTAGTGCGACGCGGGCGGGATGGGCAGGCGTTTCAGTGAACAGTCCGGCGTGGGGCCGGTTTGCCGGCACTGAGCTCCAGCAGGACCACATCGTTTTCGCGCAGAGGCAGTTGCATGCTGAAGCGGCCATCGGCACCCACGCGCACCGTTCTTTGCTCGTCCGGCTTGCCGCTGGCGAGCGATGCCAGGGCAGCGACCTGGCTTTTCCCCAGCTGTTTCGGCGAGCCCATGCCGATGTAGGCGGTAAACGCATCGTTGCGCTTGTAGCCGACCGTGGAGAGCGTCACCTGGTAGTTGCCGGCTTTCAGTCCGCGCATGGTGACGGCGACCTGGCCTTTGTCCCTGGGTGGCAGGTCCTTGATGAAATACTGCTGGTTATTGACGCCTTCCGGAAGCGTGTGTGTGTAATCCCACAGCAGCAGCTGGACCTTGCCCTGTTTGTCGGTGGTGGCGAACGATTGGCTGTCGCTGTTTTTCAGCGCGGCCGGGGCCAGCCGGTTGAGGAACTGGTAGGCAAAATAGGCGGGCTTCTTGATTCCCTGGGTATTCATCAGGCCAAAGCCGCCGTGAAAGGCTTCCATGCGTGGCCCGGCTTCTTCAAAAATATCGGTGAACACCCAGTACGACATCGATTGCGCCGCGCCGCCGACCTGCTTGAGCTTTTGCAGGATGTACGTAGCCTGGTGGTAGCTGTCGTGCGTGGGGTCGGCCGGCGTGTACGACGAACTCCATTCGGTGTAATGCAGTTCCAGCCCCGGCATGGCCGATGCCGCGATTTGCTGGCGATTCCTGAGGACGTCGGCGCTGACCGCATCGCCATCCTTGCTGAGCACGGTGCCAGTGGTGCCGTATTCGTCCAGGAAGCCTTGATTGACGCCGTAAGTGTGGGTGCTGACGAAATCGAGCGGGACCGCATTGCTGGCGCAGTAAGCGATCATTTCCGGTATCCATGCGGCGCCGGCGGTGGCGGGGCCGCCCACCTTGTAATTGGCGCCCACACGCTTGATCGCGCGCGCGGCATGGCTGTAGAGCTTGAAGTAGTCGTCCTGCGAACCGGCCCAGAAGCCGTCCAGGTTCGGTTCGTTCCACACTTCAAAGTACCAGCTGGCCACTTCGCGCGCGCCGTAGCGCTCGGTGAAATGTTCGGTCAGGGCGCTGATCAGGCGTTCCCAGGCGGCATAGTCTTTAGGCGGTGTCACGTTGCCGCGCCACCAGAAAACGGTTTTGTCGCCGCTGACCATCTGCGACGGCATGAAGCCCAGTTCGACGAAGGGTTTGACGCCGATGCTCAGCAGGTAATCGTAGAGCGCGTCGACGTACTGGAAGTTGTATTGTTCCTTGCCTTGCGCGTCGACCCGGTACACGGCCATGTCGTCGGAGAGCAGGCCGTGCATGCGGATATATTTGAAACCCGCATCGCGCTTGACCTGGGCCAGCTGCTGCTGCCAGTCGGCGCGCAATCCTTCGTTGGCGCGGCCGGCGCCGATGGAAAAATTGAAAGCCGGGTCGAAACGGCCCGCGATGGCCTTGGTATCGATGTCGATCACGCGCGTTTGTGCCTGGCTTGCCAGCGGCACGGCCAGCATGGCACTCAGCAGGGCAATGCCGATCTTCTTTGGACTCATGTGTCGTTCTCCGCGCAAGCAAGGATCAAGGTGTCCTGCATTCTGGAAGAGGGACGCTGGCGCCGCAATCGTGAAAACTGCGTTTGCGCGTTATGAAATCCGCCAGCGGCAGCCGCCACGCATCGATGCCAGGACCGCATGACGCCGGCAATTGGCACAGCGCCGGCACCCCGGCGCCGCGCATTTCCGCTGACGGCGTGCACCGGAAATGAAAACGATATATGATGATTATCATGCAGGCGAAATCGCACAAAGGCACGGCCCCTAGCCACTGCGCCTTCTTCTTCGCCACGCTAAAGCAGTTTTCGTCGATTGCCGATGAGTTTGTTCGGCAGTTTTTTTGAATATAAATATGATGATCGTCATATTTTGTGCCCTGGCGTCGCATCCCGCCACGCTCAACAAAAAGGAAATACCATGTCAAGCACTTCCCGAAAAATCGCAGTGGTGACCGGCGCTTCGTCGGGCATCGGCGCCATCTACGCCGACCGCCTGGCACAACGCGGCTATGACCTGGTCCTGGTGGCCCGCCGCGCGGATCGCCTGCGTGCGCTGGCGGCCACGATTGCGGCCGCGCATGGCGTGCAGGTCGAGCCGCTGAGCGCCGACCTGGGCACCGAAGCGGGGCAGGAGAGCGTTGCCCACTTGCTCGCCACCAACCCGGCGATCAGCGTGCTGGTCAATAACGCCGGCGTTGCACGGCTGACGCCGATTGAAGGCAGCAGCGTTGCCGATCTGTCCTCCCAGGTCGCGCTGAACATCACGGCGCTGGCCCGGCTGACGCACGCGGCCCTGCCCGGTTTCAAGCTGCGCAATGAGGGAACGATCATCAACATCGCGTCCGTGCTGGGGCTGCACTCGCTGGCCATCAGTTCGGTCTACAGCGGGACCAAGGCATTCGTGGTGGCATTCACTCGCGGCCTGGAGCAAGAGCTGGCCGGCACCGGCGTCAAGGTCCAGGCAGTGCTGCCGGCGGCCACCGCCACCGAGCTGTGGGACCCGTCCGGCGTTCCCTTGTCGGCGCTGGCGCCGGAGACCGTCATGCAGGCCGATGCCATGGTCGACGCCGCCCTGTTCGCGCTCGACCAGGGCGAGAGCCTGACCATGCCGTCGGTGGCGGAAGCGGATTTGATCGAACGCTACGAGGCGGCCCGGGTCGCCCTGTTCGGCGCCTCGCAAACCGGCACCGTCGCGCCGCGCCTGCGCGGTCCGCTCGCGCATTGATCTGCGCCCCCTTGTCCTGAAGGGCGCCGGTCCGTGGCGGGCCAAGGGATGATCGCGGCGGGAGGGGCCTCGACATCGGGTTCGACCGGGAGGCCCGCTTGCCGGCGCTGCGCTTATTTTCCGGTCAGGGGATTGAACCAGAGTTCGGTGCGCGACAGCGGCGTTTCCGGCGTCAGGCGCGGATTGGGCAGCCTGATGACGCGCCGCTGCTTCATTGCCGCGCGGGCGATGATGTCGCCTTTGTATTGCTGGAACAGGGTGTTGAGCGTGCCGTCGCGGATCATCATTTCCATGCCCGCCTCGATGCGCTGCGCCAGCAGCATGCCTTGCGCGTCGCGCCGCAGAAAGAAATAGCGGGGCAGCGGATAGTGCAGCAGCAGTGTCGGTTCGATCGCGATCTGCCGGTATTGATCGCGGCGTTCATCGAATTCGCGCAGGGCTTCGTCGGCGGAGCGCGAGAAAAAATCGAAGCGTCCGGCCTCCAGCATGGCGAACAGGCCGGCGTAGTTGCTGCCCTCGACCACGCTGATGCCCGCGCTTTGCAAGACCGGGATGTCGGCCCAGCCCTGGCCCAGGCCGGCGCGCAGCGGGCGCAGGTCGGCCACCGTTTTCACTTGTGCAAAACGGGGCCGCTCGTCCTGGCGGATCAGCAGCAGGCGGTAGCCGAGCAGGCCGCGGTCGACCGGCAGCCGGACCGGCAGGAATTGTTTTTCCAGTTCAGGCGAGCTGGCGCGCACGAAC
The DNA here is from genome assembly GCF_011682175.1 of Massilia frigida. Taxonomy (GTDB): domain Bacteria; phylum Pseudomonadota; class Gammaproteobacteria; order Burkholderiales; family Burkholderiaceae_D; genus Telluria_A; species Telluria_A frigida. Next base: position 188,583 of record NZ_WHJG01000007.1, on the reverse strand, counting down.
ACATTGATGCGGCCGGATGCCATCGACATTTCCTGGACGATGCGGGACGGCGACATCGCCACCGGCGACTGGCGCTGCCCGAATGCGCCGAAGCCGGGCGCGGTCTTTTCCATCGCCGCGCGCAGCACCGCCCAGTCGTAGTCGTAGCGGCTGTCGATGCCATCGCTGGAGAGCGGATAGGTCAGCTCGGTGGCGGCCCGGGCAGGGCAGGCGAGCGCCAGCGATGCCACCAGCATGCGGAAAACGCCCGGCAAGCGATTGGTGATCGTGCGCATCATGGGTTGGGTTGGTCTGGCGAAACAATGAGTGTGCCATGCCGGCGCGTGCGCGGCCAAGTGTGGCGAGCGCCACTGGTGCGATAACAACGGATCGCCAACGCCCGGGGGCCTGGAACGGCGTGTCAGGCGCGCCGCCCTCTCGTCAGGGCAACAGTTTGCGCGTGCCCGCCGTGCTGATGCCGTCCACGTGCCTGCATGCTGGCGCAATCTTGGTAATGTCGTCAGCCGGGACCCCTGAACGCTCGAACGCCGTCGTCGCATGGCGCTGATGGCGCACCCGTGCGTTTTTCAGGCTAACTGGCGTTTCAGCACCTGCCCGACGAACTCACCGCCCCGGCTTGCTGCAATCAAGGCCTGCACATCCACCTTGACCACGCTCTCATTGACGCCCGCAGCGCCGGCCGCCGCCATCATGGCCGCGTACGCGTCCAGGACGTCGATACTCGTGATGTCATAGCCCCATCCATTGGCGATGCCGCGCAGCGCGGTCATGCCTGCCGCCATCGCAAACTGCGGCCGCTCGGCCGCGAAGTCCCTGGCGGCGCGGATGAGCGTGCGCGGGTCTGACGGGCTGCGGTTCGCCAGTTCAATGGCCAGCTCGAAGAAGCCGGCATCCTTGGCCGCGGCAAACCATTTGCCCTCCTGGCCCGGCTGGCTCGCGATCAGGTCACGCAAGACGGTCTCCTTTGGCTTGCCCGGGTATTTCTTGACGATCGCCTTGAAGGTGGCCAGATTGGTTGTTGCGTACGTCGCGTCGATCGCGTAGCGCGCATATGCCTCATCCGCCAACCCGGACTCCAGCAACACACCCTCGCAGAACGCGGCAATGGCCGTCAGCGGCGCGTTCAGTCCCTTCGCGTCTTCGGCATAGCGGATGGCCTCCACGCCCTTGCCAGCTGCAGCCAGGGCCTTGGCGCCCCACACTCTGTTGTGCCACGACTTGTACTGGTACTCGGACTTCTCGATCAAGGCGAGCAGTTCATCGTGGCGGCCTGCCGCGAACAGCGCGCCCAGGCACGCTGGCGTGCCCTTGAAGTAGCCAAACTCGCCCGTGCGCGCAGAGTGGTCCCACATTGCCGTCAACGTCGGCGACAGATGGTCAGCCCAGCTGGATGCAATTTCCGGCGACGCGCACAGCTCGCCCCAGAACTCCACGAGGTATTCAAGGTAGGGTATGTCGTCTTCCTGGACCGCCTCCCAGAGCCGGTCGAGCCATTTCCCGCGCGCCGCACGGCTGACGTCCGCCTTGGCGATGATTGGTACCAGGGTCTCGATGGCGCGATTGACGGCCGAGCCGATGCGGCCCGAGCTGCTGTCAACCTGTTCGATGGCCGGCGCCAGCTTCTCCAGGAACAGCACGGCGCCTTCGGCCGCCAGCAGAGGCTCCTTCCTGGCCAGCGCCTTGATTTCGGCGAGCGCTTCCTTGATGCGTTGGATCGGGGTGTCTGATTTCCATCCGAACGCGTTGCGGCGGAAACGTGAGGAGAACTGAAATTTGTATGCTGTAGCCATTGGTCGAAACTTGCCTGTGAAGTTGTCTTGTATATTCGTCTTGGGAGAATAGAATATAAACGATTTACTTTATTTTATGCTCGACGATGCCATCGACTTTCCTTGGAGCGGTGAGCAGCTCCACGATGTCCCCGAACACCTTCTCCAGGCTCTTGTTGCCGAGTGAGTTGGTCGGATACGCTGGGCGGCCGGGTCCCTTCTGGCTGTTGTAGAGCGTAATGATCGCCGCCTTGGTCCAGCGCTTCTTGAATGTGAGGGGCGAGAAGACCATATGCTCCGGAAACAGGGAGAACGCTTCGACGGTCGCGTCGATGACGTCGCGTGGCGCCATGTCTGCGAAAGTGATGGTTGCCAGCTGCTTTTCGCACGCTGCCCACGACTTGGCGCCAATCAGTCCGCTGCCGGTGTCGATGACGATGGGGAAACGGGGCTTTCGAAACAAAAAATTCATTGCGGCCATGGGATTTTCGGAGGGGCTGTTGTGAAGAGTTGGACGGGGTAGGAGAACGTCAGGTCACGAGCATGTCCAGCGCAATACGTTGCGCATCGTTGGCGACGTTGCGCGCGACTTCGACATACCATGAGCGGTCGCAGATCACAAAATCCGCAATCGCTCGTTCCACTGTCGGCGCGAATTCCTCTGGCGACGAGGCCTTGGCCAAGCACCTGAAATACGCTGGTAGCGCGGCACGCCAATCGACCCCGACGTCCAACGAGCTGCCATCGTTGGCAAAGAACAGTACGTCATCGTTGCCTTTGTCGATGTGGCTGAGCAGCCCAAAGAGGAGTTCGAAGCTGTTGCCTACTTCCGAAGGCGCTTCCCGGTCGGCAGCGCGGATGCACTGATGCAGCAGTCGGTGGCATTCGGCGATGAAAGCATCCGTGCCTGCGGACTGTTCCTGCCTGCCGCGGTTGTTGATCTCGACGGTTTCGTAGTAATTCCCAGCCATGGCGGCATCGTAAAATGCCCGCACGTCCTGTGGCAGCGATACCGGTGCATTGCCCGATTCGGAGGAGCGTGCCGTGAGCCGCACAACATCGTTCAGTAAGGTACTCAGTTGCGCCGCCGGCACCAGTTCGACGGCGCGTTCGGCAATAATCAAGAGACTGCCGCGGTTGAGGGCGCGCAGCTCGGCGCGCACCGCAGTGAAGTCAATCGGATGTTCGGTCATGCTGGTATTTCCTTCAAATCGGTTGGCCAAGGCGTGCACATGGATATCGGCGCTTTTTGATGCAACATATCAGCACGGATTTTACTTGATTGCGATTGCGCTCTTGCCGATAAATTCGCGTGCTGGCGTGGCGTGGCGCGGCGCTGACGACGGCCATGTTCGCCGGCGCCGTGGTGCTCTCGCCGATTTGGGGGATTCTGCTTGGGAACGGTAAAGTGGCTGTCCATTGACATACATACGATGACGAGTTTTTACATACCAATGAATCATCGTGCCTTGTCGTCTTTTATCTGGCCGGTTGCCGACCTGCGGCTGACATCAGACAGCAGCGCGTGCTCATGGCTGGGCGTAGGCTGTTGTGGTTAAATGAGGCACTTACCCGATTGGAATGAAGATGACCGCACATACCGCAACCGCTCCCAAATGGGGCATGGCGCTTGACCTGGAACGCTGCATCGGATGCCACGCCTGCTCCGTCGCTTGCAAAGTCGAAAATTCAGTTCCACTCGGAAATTTTCGCACCAAAGTGTATTACTACGACTTCACTGCCATCAATCCCTTCAACAAGAAGGAAACAATGAAGCGGGCTTTTTTGCCCACCTTGTGCATGCAGTGCGAGGATGCGCCCTGCCTGAGTGCCTGCGAGCAGGACGCGATCACGCGCGACCTTGATGGCATCGTGCGCATCAACGACGACAAGTGCGACGGCGATCGCTCCTGCATCAAAGCCTGCCCTTACGGTGCGATCCACCAGGATCCGGTGACCAAATTGGCCGACAAATGCGACTTTTGCTCGCACCGGCTGGAAGCGGACCTGCTGCCCGCCTGCGTGGAAGTGTGTCCGGCCGATGTATTCGCCTTCGGCGACCTGAACGATCCGGCCAGCCGCATCAACGCGTTCAACCAGCGGCACGGCAAGGAACTGTCGGTGCTCAAGCCTGAAGAGAAGACCAGGCCGGCCGTCAAATACCGCGGCATCGGCACGGTCGCCCCGCGCGCGATGGAAAAGAAAATCCCCAAGGGCCACAATCACGATCCGTTTTCGTATGAAGTCGATACCTGGAGCCAGTTGCAATCGACCTTTGCCCGTGCCCCCGTGAAGAAAGGCTGAGAACATGGACCGCAGATCATTCATCAGGAACGGCATCGGATCGATGGCCACGCTCGGCGTGGGCGAGCTTATTCTCCTTAATCCGTCGCCCGCGCAGGCCATGGCATACCGGCCGGTGGCGGACGGCAAGCAGCGCAAGATCAAGAACAAGAACAACTACAAGACGGCCACGCGCGTCACCAGCGTATGCCTCAATTGTTCCACGGTGTGCGGCATTGAAGGCTTTGTGCAAGATAACAAGGTGATCAAGATCCGTGGCAATCCGCTCGACCCGAACATGGGCAGCCACATGACGTGCGCCAAGGGCCAGTCCGGCCCCACCGTCAACGATTATCCGGAGCGCTTGCTGTACCCGCTCAAGCGCGCCGGCGAGCGCGGTTCGGGCCTGTGGAAGCGTATCACCTGGGAAGAAGCGTATGAAGACATCGCGCGCCGCATTCGCGCCAGTGTCGATGCCGGCCACCCGGAACGCGTGTGCATCCACCAGGGCCGCTCGCGCATCGAGGCGGAGATCGGCCGCTTCCTCGACGCCATCGGCACCCCGGTATTGCTCAATCACCGCGCGATCTGTTCGTCGAACAAGCGCGCGGCCAATTACGTGTCGCTCGGCGAGACGGACTGGGAATCGATCGATGCCGAACGCTGCACATACTTCCTGAACTTCGGCGCCAATTTTTATGAAGCGCACCAGGGCGGGCTGCATTTGGTCTCGCGCGTGGTCAAGGCCCGCTACGACCACGGGGCCAAACTGGTCACCTTCGATGTGAGGCTGTCCAACACGGCCGGGCGCAGCGACGAATGGCACCAGCCGTTCCCCGGCACGGAAGGTGCCATTGCGCTGGCGATGGCGCACGTGATCGTGCGCGAGAACGAAGTCGATCATGATTTTCTGGACAAATTCGTGCAGCCGGGGCTCGACACCATCCGCGCCTGGCTGGCGCCGTGTACGCCGACGTGGGCGGAAAAGCTGTCGGGCGTGGCGGCGGCCGACATTACCCGGCTGGCGCTGGAATTCGCGCGCAAGCGGCCGGCGGTGGCCGCGTTCACCAACCGTGGCACGGGCGCGCACTACAACGGGTTTAATGCCGAGCGTGCGGTGGTCATGCTCAATGCCCTGGTGGGCTCGGTCGCCAAGGAGGGCGGCTATTGCTACGGCCTCGATGAAAAGCTGTCGCCGGCGCGCTATCCTGCCCCGGAGCCAAGGCCGCCCAAGCCGACCATCCGGACCGACCTGGAAGACCCGCCGGAGTGGCCGCTGGCCAACCGCTGGCAAAAGATGAAGGTCGGCCAGGTCGTGTTCGATTTTCTGCGCCAGGGGCGCGCCAAGCTGGACGTCTATCTCAGTTATACCATCGCCGCGCCGATGACCTGGCCGGAAGGGCGCAGCACGACCGTCGAGGTGCTCAAGGATGAAAAGCTGATTCCCTTCCACGCCTGTTCGGATGTGGTGTATTCCGAAATGGCGCACTACGCCGACATGATTTTGCCCGATGCGACCTACCTTGAGCGCTGGGGTCTGGATATCCGCAACAACATGGAGCTGCAGCATTTCGTGACCTTGCGCCAGCCGATGGTGAACCCGCCCGGCGCCGCCACCAGCTTTGCCGATGTGCTGTTTGAAGTCGGCAAACGGCTCGGTCCCGAGCAGGCCAAGTACTTCAAGTTCGGCAAGCACGAAGACTTCGTGCGGCATCAGTGCTCGCTGCTGCCGACCAAGGGCGCGGACGGGAAGGTATTCAAGGATGGCTTCGACTATATGAAGCACTATGGCGTGTATGTCGACAGCGCGGCGCCCAAGCCGTACGAGGTGTACCGCAAACCGCTCGCCGCGGCGCTGGTGCAAGGCAGCCGGGTGGACGAGAAAACCCGCGTGATCTACAAGGCCGACGGCAAGGGCAAGGAAAAGGCGATCGGGCTGATGGTGGGCGAGCTGCCCGTGCGCGGCTTTACGACGCCGTCGCGCAAGTTCGAGATTCATGCGCCGGAGGTGGCGATGGTGGCTGCGACGATCGGCATGGTTGACGACGGGCTGCCGACCTTTCATCAGGTTCCATCGCACGTGGGCCTGGCGGCCGATCGCTTGATCCTGACCACGTTCAAATGGAATGTGCACACGCAGGGCAGGACGGCGGCGCAGAAGTACCTGGCCGAGATCGTGCATGACAATCCCATGTGGATTCATGCGGCGACCGCGAAAAAGCTGGGCATCAAGAGCGGCGACACGGTGGAACTGACCACCTACCGGCCGCTCAGCGGCGCGGCGGGGGACAAGGCGTACCGGGGCATGAGGGAGGTGGTGGGCTCGGCGCGGGTGAAGGCGTTTGTCACGAAAGGCATTCATCCAAGGGTGGTGGCGGTGTCCAATTCGCTGGGCTGGATCACCGGCGGGCGCTCTTGCGAGGGTGAGCGCGGGCGGCGGGTGGAGGTGGCGGCCAGGGGGCTCGCGCCCGATGCGGCGCAAGCGTTCGGGCCGGCGCCGGCGGTCGACGACCTGGAGTTCGGCTTATGGTGGGACGAGAAGCATGGCGGACGCGGGAGCGGGGTGAATATCAATGCGATTTTGCCGATCAATCCGCAGCCTTTGGTGGGGATGCAGGCGTGGTTTGATACGGTTTGTTCAATCCGGAAAGTCGTCTGAGGAAAAAACGTCGAATAGCGCTGTTTGCCATGGCACTCGGGGAGGCTGATGTTCGTAAGTGCCCATACGTGACGAGTGTCAGCGTATGGGGCCGCCTGAAATGATCTTATTGTTTGGCGGTGAACCGCTTTTGCTTGCGGCGCGCGGTCAGCAATACTGCTATGCCTGCAGCCGGCATCTGGCAGCTTTCTCATTCGTCGAGGCGCACGGAAGTGGTAAAGTCGCTGTTTTAGACGATCCAACCACTAGCTGCCAATGAATCATCAAGCCTTGTCGTCCTTTATCTGGTCGGTTGCCGACCTCTTGCGAGGCGACTATAAACAGTCGGAATACGGTCGCGTCATTCTCCCATTCACCGTGCTGCGCCGGCTGGACTGCGTTTTGGAATCGACCAAGGCCGCTGTATTGGCCGAGTTCAGTGCCAAGACAAAGGCCGGGCTGAATCCTGAGCCATTCCTGCTGCGTAAGGCTGGCCAAAGCTTCTACAACACGTCGCCATTGGACTTGGTGAAGCTGCTGGGCGACCAGGACCACATCCGCCAGAATCTCTACGCATACGTCCAGGCGTTTTCTCCGGCCGCGCGCGACATTTTCGAACGCTTCGATTTTTACACGCAGGTGGAACGCTTGGCCAAGGCGAATCTGCTCTACCTCGTCACCGAAAAATTCTCCAATATCGACTTGCATCCCGACGTAGTCGACAATGGCAGCATGGGCCTCGTGTTCGAGGAACTGATTCGCAAATTTGCCGAAATCTCGAATGAGACAGCCGGTGAGCACTTTACCCCGCGCGAGGTCATCCGCCTGATGGTGAACCTGCTGTTCATCGAGGACGACGATGTGCTTACCCCCGGTAGCGCCGTGGTGCGCACCATCTACGACCCGACTGCCGGCACTGGCGGCATGCTGTCGATTGCCGGCGAATATCTGCTGGAACACAACCCGCAGGCGCGGCTGACCATGTTTGGCCAAGAGCTCAACGACGAGTCCTTTGCCATCTGCAAGGCGGACATGCTCATCAAGGGCCAGCCGGTGGAGAACATCATCGTCGGCAACACGCTCAGCGAGGACGGCCACAGCGGGCGCAAGTTCGACTACATGCTCTCCAATCCGCCCTTCGGCGTGGAATGGAAAAAGGTCGAGAAGGCTGTGCGTCAGGAGCACGAGAGCAAGGGCTTCGATGGACGCTTTGGTCCTGGCCTGCCGCGCGTTTCCGACGGTTCCATGCTTTTTCTGATGCACCTGCTATCGAAGATGACTCCCGTCGTCAACGGCGAGGGCGGTAGTCGTTTCGGTATCGTGCTTAATGGCTCTCCGCTCTTCACGGGCGGGGCCGGCAGCGGCGAGAGCGAAATTCGCCGCTACGTGTTGGAGAACGACCTGGTGGAAGCCATTGTCGGGCTGCCGACCGACATGTTCTACAACACCGGGATCGCCACCTACGTTTGGATTTTGTCCAACAAGAAGCCGGCCGACCGCAAGGGTCAGGTACAGCTTATCGACGCCAGCGGCTTTTGGCAGAAGATGCGGAAAACCCTGGGCAGCAAACGTAAAGAGATGAACGATGCCCATATTGCTATGGTCACACGCCTGTTCGGCGACTTCACGGAAGGTGAGCTCGTCACTACGTTCGATGTCGCCGGGACCGTTATTGGCGAGCCGCAGATTGTCACCGGTACCGATAGCATGCCCGTCGTGCCAGAAGGCGGAAAGCTCAAGCGCGTACCCATTTCGCGCATCTTCCGTAATGAAGAATTTGGCTACACCACGATCACCGTTGAGCGCCCGCTTAGAGACGAGGCTGGCAACCCGATGCTGGGCGTGAAGGGCAAGCAGAAGGGCAAGGTCCAGTCTGACAGCGTGTTACGTGACACCGAAAACGTGCCACTGACGGAGGATATCCAGGCTTACTTCGAGCGCGAGGTGCTGCCCCATGCGCCCGATGCCTGGATTGACGAGGAGAAGAGCAAAGTCGGTTATGAGATTTCGTTTAATCGCCACTTCTACGTGTTCGAGCCGCCGCGTAGCCTGCACGCCATCGACGAAGAGCTCAAAATCGTTACAGCCAACATCATGAAGATGTTAGAGGAGCTGGCGGAATGAGTTTGCCAAGATATGGGGAGTACAAGAAGAGCGAACTTAGTTGGCTTGGATTGGTACCTGCGCACTGGCCCATCAAGCGGATTCGCTACGTCGCTGATCTTAATCCCTCAAAGTCAGAGCTAGCTGGGTACAATCGAAACACAGTGGTGTCCTTCTTGCCAATGGAGGCGATCGGAGACGATGGCTCACTCAACCTTGACCGGACGCGTACCATCGCTGAAGTTGAGGTTGGCTACACATACTTCCGAGATGGTGATGTCACGCTGGCCAAAATCACGCCCTGCTTTGAAAACGGTAAGGGAGCACTTATCCAGGGTCTTCGAGAAGGAATTGGTTTCGGCACAACTGAGCTTATCGTGGCTCGTCCAAAGTCATCGGAAGTGCTAGGTCCTATGTTGAACTGGATTTTCCGGTCCCCAGGCTTTCGCAATCAAGGGGAGGCGAGCATGTATGGCGCTGGTGGGCAAAAGCGGGTACCTGACAACTTTCTTCGGGATTTTGCGTGGCCGTTTCCGCCCATCAATGAGCAAATCGCGATCATAGCTTTCCTCGACCGTGAAACCGCCAAGATCGACACACTGATTGCCGAGCAGCGAAAGCTTATTGCCGTGCTGGCTGAAAAGCGCGAAGCCACCGTCTCGCAAGCCGTTACCAAAGGTCTTAACGCTAACGCCCCTAGGAAAAATTCCGGCGTAGCGTGGCTAGGGGAGGTGCCATCGCACTGGGAGGTTGTACGGATAAAGCGCGTTATCGCATCAATTGAGCAAGGGTGGAGCCCGCAATGTGAGAATTTCCCCATCAGCTTACCCGATGAGTGGGGTGTACTGAAAGTTGGCTGCGTAAATGGTGGAGTATTTCGACCGATGGAGAACAAGAAGCTTCCGCCTGGGCTTGAACCAGTCCCAGCCTATTCGCTAAAGCGTGGCGATTTATTGATTTCTAGGGCAAATACCCGTGAGTTGGTCGGTAGCGCGGCAGCGGTCGGAACGGACTTCGATAATTTGATGCTGTGCGACAAGCTATATCGCCTGAGACTGGACAACGCACGTTGTACTCCGTTTTACTTGGCAGCCTACCTTGGAACCCCCCAGGCAAGGTCGCAAATTGAATTGGATGCCACGGGAGCCAGTAGCTCAATGCTTAATATCGGTCAGTCTGCAATCTTGGACCTGCTAGCGCCGATGCCAAGCGTTAAAGAACAAAACGAAATTCGGGAATTTTTACGAACTGAAACGGAACGGCTTGACACTCTTAATGTTGTCGCGGAACGGGCAATTGTGCTATTGAAGGAGCGCCGTAGTGCCCTCATCGCCGCCGCTGTCACAGGGCAAATCGATGTGCGTGGCGTCATGTCACCAGCGCTAATCGAACACCCGGAGGTTCTTGCTGCATGAGTGATATCCAGTTGTTTCGCCTGCACGGTACCAGCACCGTCACGGAACTCGCCAGCCAATCCGCTCCGCTCGAAAAGACTCTGCAAACGCTCATTGAGGGCCACATGGAAACATTCCTAGGGATGCGCTTCCTAGCCAGCGAATACGTTACCGGCAAGACGCACAGAGGTCGCATCGACTCGTTGGGCCTGGATGAGAATGGATTTCCGGTCATCGTCGAGTATAAACGCCACAGCACCGAGAATGTCATCAACCAAGGCCTGTTCTACCTGGACTGGCTGCTGGACCATCAGGCGGAATTTCGCTGGCTGGTGATGGAAAAGCTCGGCAAGGACACGGCCGAGCACATCGAATGGGAGGGCACCCGGTTGCTGTGCATTGCGGCTGATTTCACCCGCTATGACCAATACGCGGTGCAACAGATCCCGCGCAATATCGAGCTCATTCGCTACAAACTGTTCGGTGACGACCTCTTGTTGTTGGAGTTGGTCAATGCGCAAAGCGTGCCGGACGCCACCGCCGTGAAGCGGACACCGACCACTAGCCCACCAGCCGAGCCGAACGCTCCCAAGTCGACTGGAAAAGACAAGTCGCTGACCGAGCAATTGGCGCTGGCCACGCCAGAGATTCGCGCACTCTACGAGCAGACCACCTCGCTCCTGCTATCACTGGGCGACGACGTGCAGCAAAAGGCGCTCAAGCTCTACACCGCTTTCCGCCGGCTCAAGAACTTCGCTTGTGTCATCGTTTTTCCGAGCCGTCTGCTTCTGATACTCAAGCTCAACCCGGCCACGGTCGCTTTCGAAGAAAACTTCAGCCGCGACATCAGCCAGGTGGGCCATTGGGGTACTGGTGACGTAGAGCTATGCGTGCGCAATACTGCCGACTTGAAGCGTGCCCAAGCGCTGCTGGAGCGCAGCTACGCCGAGAATTAAGCGGTAGCAAAGGAGCATACAAAAAATGAACCCGGGAAAAACATGAGCCACGACTTGCACCAGGAGCATCACTTCGAAGCCGAAATCTGCACCCACCTGGCCTCTGGCGGCTGGCTGTATGCAAAAGGCGACGCCGCGCAGTTCGACCGCGCCAGCGGGCTCTTCCTGCCGGATCTTCTGACATGGGTTGAGGCGACCCAGCCCGATAGCTGGCAGCGCCTGAGCAAGACGCACGGAGCGGCCTTGCCACAGGTACTGGCCGAGCGTGTGCGCAAGAACATGAACGAGCGCGGCACCTTGGACGTGCTGCGCCGGGGTATCGAGATGCTGGGCTTGAAGGAGTCGCTCGAACTGGCGCAATTCAAACCGGCACTGGCCATCAACCCGCTCATTCAGGCGAAGTACGCTGCCAACCGGCTGCGCGTGGTGCGGCAAGTCTGTCACTCGCCGAATAACCCCAAGGACGAACTGGACTTGGTGCTTTTCCTCAACGGCGTCGCCGTGGCCACGGTCGAACTCAAGAGTGACTATACCCAAAGCGTCCAGGACGCCGTCGACCAGTACCGTTTCGACCGCATCCCGCAGCCCAAGGGCGGCGTGCTGGAGCCTCTGCTGGGTTTCCCGGGCGGGGCGCTGGTGCATTTCGCGGTGAGTCAGAGCGAAGTGATGATGACAACCAAGCTGGCGGGTCCGGCGACGACCTTCCTGCCTTTCAACCGTGGCAACGCCGGTGGGGCCGGGAATGCTCCCAACCCGGACGGCTTTGCTACAGCGTACTTGTGGGAGAACGTATGGGCGCGTGAAAGCTGGCTGGATATCCTGCACCGCTACCTCATTTGCAAGCGTAATGACAAGAAGCAGCCGCAGGCAGTCATCTTCCCGCGTTACCACCAGCTCGACGCCACGCGCGCCTTGGTCGCCGATGTGCTGGACAAGGGGCCCGGTGAGCGCTACCTGATTCAACATTCCGCTGGGTCAGGCAAGACCAACTCGATCGCCTGGACGGCGCACTTCCTGGCCGACCTGCATGACGCGCAGCACAACAAGCTGTTCGATAGCGTGCTGGTGGTCAGCGACCGCACTGTACTGGACGCGCAGTTGCAAGAGGCAATCTTCGATTTCGAACGCACCACAGGCGTGGTTGCCACCATCACCAACGAACATGGCAGCAAAAGTGCTCACCTCGGCCAAGCGCTGAAGGGCGGCAAGAAAATCATCGTCTGCACTATCCAAACTTTCCCTTTCGCATTGCAGGCCGTGCAGGATTTGGCGGCCACCGAGGGCAAACGCTTCGCGGTGATTGCCGACGAGGCGCACAGCTCGCAGACCGGCGAGGCGGCGGCCAAGCTCAAGCAATTGCTGTCGGCGCAGGAATGGGCCGATTTGCAGGATGGCGGCGAAGTCGACACCGAGGCGCTGCTTGCTGCGCAAATGGAGGCTCGCGCCGGGGTCAAAGGCCTGACCTATGTGGCTTTCACTGCGACGCCAAAAACCAAAACGCTGGAACTTTTCGGCCGCAAAGGCCCGGATGGGTTGCCGCAACCCTTTCATGTGTATTCGATGCGCCAGGCGATCGAAGAAGGCTTCATTCTCGATGTCTTGAAGAACTATACAAGCTACAAGCTTGCGTTCAAACTGGCCCACGACGGGCAGGAGTGGGACGACAAAACGGTAGAGCGCAGCACGGCGATGAAAGGGCTGATGCAGTGGGTACGGCTGCACCCGTACAACATCGCAAGCAAGGTGCAAATCGTTGTCGAGCATTTTCGCGAGAATGTGCAGCCACTGCTGGAGGGCAAGGCCAAGGCGATGGTGGTGGTCGGCAGCCGCAAGGAAGCTGTGCGCTGGCAGAAGGCCATCCGCGCCTATATCGTCAAGCAGAACTATCCACTGGGCGTATTGGTGGCCTTTTCTGGCGAGGTGGACGACGCCGAAAGCTTCCCCGAGGCTGTTACCGAAAACAGCGATACTTTAAACCCCGGGCTGCGTGGCAGGGACATCCGCGAGGTGTTCAAGGGACCGGACTTCCACCTGCTTTTGGTGGCCAATAAATTCCAGACCGGGTTTGACCAGCCGCTACTGTGCGGAATGTACGTGGACAAGATGCTCGGTGGCATCCAAGCCGTACAGACGCTCTCGCGTCTGAATCGTGCCTATCCGGGAAAGGATGCGACCTATGTGTTGGACTTCGTCAACGAGCCAGCGGAAATCCTGAAGGCGTTCAAGACGTATTACGAGACTGCCGAGATGGAAGCGGTCACTGACCCGCACCTGGTCTACGACCTGCGCGCCAAGCTGGACGCCACCGGTTTTTACGACGACTACGAGGTGGACCGCGTCGCCAAGGTGGACCTTGACCCGAACGGCACGCAGAAACAGCTCGATGCCGCCATTGCTCCTGTAGCCGACCGTCTGCTCAAACGCTACAAAGCGGCACAGCGGGATAAGGGGGCGGCCGAGGAGGCACATGACGAGAAGGCTGCGCGCGCAGCCAAGGACCAGTTGGAAGCACTACTTCTGTTCAAAAACGACATGGGTGCCTATGTGCGGCTGTATGCCTTCCTGAGCCAGATTTTCGATTACGGCAATACCGCCATCGAAAAACGCTTCCTATTTTACAAACGCCTTACGCCGCTGCTGGAGTTCGGTCGGGAGCGCGACACGGTGGACCTTAGTAAGGTGCTATTGACTCATCACACGCTGAAAAATCAGGGCAAGCAGTCGATGGGCCTGAACGCCGACGGCAGCTACAAATTGCCGCCCATGGACGCGGTAGGCAGCGGGAGCGTGCAGGAAAAGCAGGAGGCTTACCTGAACGAAATCATCGAGAAAGTAAATTGCTTGTTCGAAGGCGAACTCACTGACGACGATCAGCTCGTCTACGTCAACGGCGTTCTCAAGGGAAAGTTGCTGGAAAACGAGACCTTGATGCGACAGGCCGCCAGCAACAGCAAGGAGCAGTTCGCTAACTCGCCTGACCTGAAGAATGCGGTGCTGCACGCCATCATGGATGCGCTAGATGCGCACCAGACCATGAGCACCCAGGCGTTGGGCTCTGAACGGGTCCGCGACGGCCTGCGCGACATCCTATTGGGGCCTGCCCAGCTTTACGAAGCACTGCGGGCAAAATCGGTTCCTGGCGACTCAAGCACTCGCCCCTAATCCATATTTTGTATGACGTCCGTCGGAAACTGGCGTCTCCAGTTCCGGTCCGTGGGATGCTCATTCATCTCGGATGGGCGATGGGCTGAGTACCTGAGTACTTATGCCAGCTGGTTGCCAAAGCAAAACAGCGAGCCAATAGCTCGCTGTTTAATAAGGAAAATTCTGGTCGGGGTGAGAGGATTCGAACCTCCGGCCTCTGCGTCCCGAACGCAGCGCTCTACCAGGCTGAGCCACACCCCGACGGGTAGTAGAATAAGTAGAACTCTTAGGTATGAAGTTAACGCCGCTCAGTGGTTCCTGTCAACTGCGAAGCTACACAGTTGCAGCAAGCTCTGTTTGTACAGGCTGTCCGGCAAACCAGCGATGGCGTCCGCCGCGCGCTTGGCGGCAATGTCCGCCTCGCGCCGCGTAAAATCCAGGGCGCCGCTGCTGGTCACCGCCGCGAGAATGGCGTCGAAATGCTGCTCATCACCTTGCTCGATGCAATTGCGCACCAATTCACGCTGTTCCGGCGTGCCGTTTTCCATCAGCCAGATCAGCGGCAGGGTCGGCTTGCCTTCGCGCAGGTCGTCGCCGACGTTCTTGCCGATTTCGTCGGCGTCGCCCGCGTAGTCGAGCACGTCGTCGATCAACTGGAAAGCCGTGCCCAGCGAGCGGCCGTATTCGCCGGCCTTGCTGATCTCGTCATCGCTGGCGCCGGAAATGAGGGCGCCCAGTTCAGCCGCCGCCTCGAACAGCTTGGCGGTCTTGGAGCGGATCACTTTCAGGTAGCTTTCCTGTGTCACATCCGGATCGTGCATATTGAGCAGTTGCAGCACTTCCCCTTCGGCGATCACGTTGGTCGCGTCCGACAAGATCTGCATCACGCGCATATTGTTCAGCCCAACCATCATCTGGAACGAGCGCGAGTACAGGAAGTCGCCCACCAGCACCGATGCCGCATTGCCGAACAGCGCGTTGGCGGTCTGGCGCCCGCGCCGCATCGACGATTCGTCGACCACGTCGTCGTGCAGCAGGGTGGCGGTGTGGATGAATTCGACCACGGCCGCCAGTTCATGGTGGGCCGTGCCCTTGTAGCCATAGGCGTTCGCCACCAGCAGCACCAGCACGGGGCGGATGCGCTTGCCTCCGGCACTGATGATGTACTCGGCGATCTGGTTGACCAGGCTGACCTCGGAATGCAGGCGTTCGCGGATCACCGTGTTGACTGCCTCCATGTCCGGAGCAATCGATTGGGCGATGGTATTTTGTTGTGCGTGTAAGATGGCGGCGGACAAGGCGAACCTGCAATGGACATTAGGTGCGGCGATTATACGACACGCCGCCTGTTTCCGCCCTATGCTCAACGGTTAGGCCCGCCTGCCGGCACAAGGCGCCGCCCGCCGGCGCAGCGCCTTGTAGTTGTCGACATACCACGAACCTGTGGCCTTGTGCATGACTTTTGACGAAAAAAACCAATCCATGTATAATCTGCGGTTCCCCCGGCTCCGGCCAGGGAATTTTTTAACATTTGATGAGGTTTCCTATCATGTACGCGGTCATAAAAACCGGTGGCAAACAATACAAAGTTGTCGCTGGCGAAAAACTTAAAGTAGAACAGATACCGGCAGACATTGGTTCCGAACTCACCATCGATCAAGTTCTCGCAGTAGGCGCGGGCGACACCATCAAGTTTGGTGCGCCATTGGTCGAAGGTGCAACGGTACTGGTAACTGTTGTGGCACACGGTCGTCACGATAAAGTGAAGATTTTCAAGATGCGTCGTCGTAAGCACTACCAAAAGCATCAGGGCCATCGCCAGAATTTCACCGAAATTCAAATCGTTTCGATCAACGGTTAATTCCGTGTGCCAGGCTCGCAAGAGCCCGGCTAGATCAGTCCAAAGTAACCAGCTATCCAGGAGTATTTAAATGGCACACAAAAAAGGCGGCGGCACAACGCGCAATGGCCGTGACTCAGAATCAAAACGCCTTGGCGTTAAAGTCTACGGCGGCCAGGCCATCAATGCCGGCGGCATCATCATCCGTCAGCGCGGCACCCCAGTGCGCGCAGGCGAAAACGTCGGCACCGGCAAGGATCACACCCTGTTCGCGCTGGTCGACGGCAAGGTGAAGTTCGTGGTCAAGGGCGCAGGCTCGAAGCAGTTCGTTACCGTTGTTGCTAACGACCCAGCTCCAGCAGCAGTCGCAGCGTAAGTTGTATCCGCGCTGTCATGGCGCACATTTGTAAGGCGCAAGCCTTCCATTGAAAGGCTCTGCCCACGGTAGAGCCTTTTTAGTTTTAGGGCGGCACAAAATATGAAGTTTATCGACGAAGCAAAAATCGAGGTCATCGCCGGCGACGGCGGCAATGGCTGCGCATCGTTCTGTCGCGAGAAATTCCGGCCTTTCGGCGGCCCGGACGGCGGTGACGGCGGCAAGGGTGGTTCCATCTGGGCGGTTGCGGATCGCAACATCAACACCCTGGTCGACTTCCGTTACTCCAAAATGCACAAAGGCCGGGACGGCGAGCCGGGACGCGGCGCCGATTGCTACGGCAAGGGCGCGGAAGACATCTACATGCGCATGCCGGTCGGCACCTTGATCGTCGATAACAACAACGGCGAAATCATCGCCGACTTGACCGAACACGGCCAGACCGAACTGCTGGCCAAGGGCGGCGAGGGCGGCTGGGGCAATATCCACTTCAAGTCCTCCACCAACCGCGCCCCGCGTCAAAAGACCGAAGGCAAGGAAGGCGAGCGGCGCGAGCTGCGCCTGGAACTCAAAGTCCTGGCCGACGTGGGCCTGTTGGGCATGCCGAACGCCGGCAAGTCGACCTTCATCACGGCCGTGTCCAACGCCAAGCCGAAGATCGCCGACTATCCGTTTACGACCCTGCACCCGAACCTGGGCGTGGTGCGCGTCTCGCACGAGAAGAGCTTCGTGATCGCCGACATTCCCGGCCTGATCGAAGGCGCCTCCGAAGGCGCGGGCCTGGGCCACCAGTTCCTGCGTCACTTGCAGCGTACCGGCTTGCTGCTGCACATCGTCGACATGGCCCCGTTCGAGACCAATGTCGATCCGGTCAAGGAAGCCAAGGCCCTGATCAAGGAACTCGAAAAGTACGACGAGTCGCTGGTCGACAAGCCGCGCTGGTTCGTCTTGAACAAGCTCGATGTGGTGCCGGAAGAAGACCGCAAGAAGCTGGTCAAGGATTTCGTCAAGCGCATGGCCTGGAAGGGTCCTGTGTTCGAGATTTCGGCTTTGAGCCATGAAGGCTGCCCGGAGCTGGTCAACGCCATCTACCTGCACCTCGAGACCGTCAAGAAGAGCGAGCACCGCGCCGAAGAAACGCAGATGACCGAAGAAGCACGCGGCATTGCGTCGATCGATCCGGACGATCCGCGCTTCAAGATTCTCGACTAAAATTGGCAGTACCCGTGCTTAAGCAGAAGCTGCGCACGCAGCTTCTGAATGCGATCGCCCTTGCCAGTTCGCTGGCCGCACTAGCGGCCTTGCTGAATCCGGACCGGGTGGCGATTGCCATGGGCGTGTTTCTCGTTGGCGTGAACGGCTACAGCCAGTTCTTCGCCATGTATGTCGGCGTGAGGGCAGCTACAGCGGCCCTGGCGCTGCTGGCAGCAAGGCAGGCCGACCAGCCTGTCCTCGGCGATATCACCGCATTGTTCGTCCTGGCGCAGCCGGCCGGCCGCTTTGTCGCGGCCTTCGCCATCGGCCTGCCCCAGGGATTGTTGTTAGTCGTTTGCGGGATCGAACTGGCGGCAGGCCTTCTGCTGCTTGCCTTGCGCCCGCGCTTAAGAGCCGCCGCCCCATGAACTCCGTCATCCAGACCGCCACCCGCATCATCATCAAAGTCGGCTCCTCGCTCGTCACCAATGACGGGCGCGGGCTCGATCACGCCGCCATCGCGCGCTGGGCCGCGCAAATCGCCGCCCTGCGCGCCCTCGGCAAGGAAGTCGTGATGGTCAGCTCCGGCGCCATCGCCGAAGGCATGCTGCGCCTGGGCTTCGAGAAGCGTCCGACCGATATCCACGAACTGCAGGCCTGCGCCGCAGTCGGCCAGATGGGTCTCGCGCAGATCTACGAAACCAGCTTTCGCGCGCACGGCCTGGGCACGGCCCAGGTGCTGCTCACCCACGCCGACCTGGCCGACCGCGAACGCTACCTGAACGCGCGCTCCACGCTCACCACCCTGCTGCGCCTGGGCGTGGTCCCGATCATCAACGAGAACGATACCGTGGTCACCGACGAGATCAAGTTCGGCGACAACGACACCCTGGGTGCGCTGGTGGCCAACCTGATCGAAGCCGACGCCCTGGTCATCCTCACCGACCAGCATGGCCTGTACAGCGCCGATCCGCGCAAGGACCCGCAAGCGGTGCTGATCGCCGAGGGCGACGCGGGCGACCCGGCGCTCGAAGCGATGGCCGGCGGCGCCGGCAGCAGCATCGGGCGTGGCGGCATGCTGACCAAGATCCTGGCCGCCAAGCGCGCCGCCGGATCGGGCGCGCACACCATCATCGCCTGGGGCCGCGACAGCGACGTGCTCACGCGCCTGGCCGGCGGCGAAGCGATCGGCACCCAGCTGCGCGCCCAGACCGGGCGCCTGACCGCGCGCAAGCAGTGGATGTCGGACCATCTGCACACCGCCGGCAAGGTGGTGCTCGATGCCGGCGCCGTGCAGAAGCTGTCGAAAGAGGGCAAGTCGCTGCTGCCGATCGGCGTGATCGAAGTGCGCGGCGAATTCGGACGCGGCGCCGTCATCACCTGCCTGGCCGAAGACGGTACGCCAGTGGCGCGCGGCCTGTCCAACTACACCAGCAGCGAAGCGCGCCGCATCCTGCGCAAGCCCTCGTCCGAAATCGAAAAACTGCTCGGCTTCCTCGAAGGCCCGGAACTGATCCACCGCGATAACCTGGTCCTGCTCTGAACCGGGCAGCCCATTCATCATTGGCGCTGCCATGCCTTCCTGCATTCGCCTGCTGCTGCTGTCCGGCCTGATCGCCCAAACGGGGATTGCGGCGGCGGCGGCGTCTTGCGGCCAGGGCGAAAGCGCCTGGCGCTTCGGCCAGTATGGTCAGTCGGTCAAGCTGCTGTCCGATTGCCTGGGCCAGCCTGGCCTGGGCAAGGGCCAGCGGCGCCAGGCCTTGCAAATGCGGGCATCGGCCTATTTCAACCTTGAGCAAAACCAGGCCGCCGTGCGCGACCAGGAAGCGTCGTTCACCGTCGAGGCGCCGCGAACGCCCGGTGAATTCGTCAACTACGCCTCGTATCTGCGGCGCGTGGTGCGTTACGAAGACAGCCTTGCCCAGTTGCGGGCCGCCGAAAAGATCGATGCCGCTGCCGGCGGCCCCACCATGATGACCCAGTACCACCTGGGCTGGACCCTGGCGGAACTCGGGCGCCATGACGAGGCGCTCAAGGCCTTCGGCGTGGCGATCCCGCTCCAGCCCGAGTTTCCCTTCGTGTACCTGAAGCGCGCGCAGGCGTTCGAGGCGCTTGGACGCAAAGAGGAGGCGCGCGCGGACATCGAGAGGGCGGCCGCCTTGGTCAAGCACAGTCCCATGGCCCTGCCCGACGACCGCTTCATGGCGACCCTGCGCCAGAAGGTGCGGCATTATGGATTGGGGAAAAAATATGACTTCTGAGCCAGTCATTGCAAGGGGCGGATAAAAGCGTTCCGCACGGAGGAAGCGGCGGTGCGGCTGCGCCAGCGGCTGGCGGCGCTCGATCCATCGAGCACGCGCTACGCCGCCACGGTGGACGGCAGCGGCAACCTGCTCACCATCGAGGACTAGCGCAACGTGTTGTTTCGGCAAAAACGGCGCCATCCCGGTATCATGGCATTCTTGTCACCGTTCCACCGAACCACATGATCAATTCACTCAAGCGCTTCTTCACCCGCCCGCAAAGCCCGGTCCCGGCCGCGCCCACCGGCGCGACCACCTTGTACAACGTGTACTGCACGCGCCATACGATCGCGCAGCCGGCCTTTGCGCACGAACTGCAAGGGCGGCGTGACCTGTCCGATGGCGAGCTGCTGACGCACCTGCACGGCTTTTGCGGCTATGTGTACAGCCGCGGTACGGAAGCCATGTCGCGCGATAAGTACCATGTGATCTTGCACCTGCAGCGCGTGCGGCACCACCTGAGCATGGCCGTGGCCGACGACGAACTGCCCGCGCTGCATGCCTGGGCGCGCGAATCGAACGCGCTGCTGTTCACGCCCGATGGCCACGTGCGCGATCCCGACGGCCATATCCTGATCAACGTCGTCGATGGCCAGGCCGCCGCCGGTGCAAGCGTGCCGTACCCCGCGCAGGCGTGGACGCGCAAGAGCGCCACCGAAGCGATGCTGGCGGCGCGCGCCATCGAGGTGCCGGCGAGCTTGCCGCCACTGGCGTGCGAAGAAGAACTGACCCTGCGCGACCGGGACGAAGTGATCGGCCGCGCGCGCGCCCTGCTGCTGGTCGCCCTGCGCGCCGAATCGGTGGCTGCGGGCGAGCCGATGCCGGTCGCCACCCTGCTGGATAAAATGCCGCTGGCGGACGACAGCCTGTCGCCGGCGGAACGCGCCTTCCTGGCGCTCGAATCGCCGTCCGAGCATGAGTGCGCGCAGTTCCTGTGGCGCTACGAGAGCCTGTACGTGCTGCAGTGGGCACTGGGCATGGTCGATGAACTGCCGTTTCCGGATGCGCCATGCGACACCGCCGCCGCCGTGGCGCGCCAGATCGAGATGCGCGGGCCTGAACTGCGTGGCGCCGCCGACATTGTCGACGCGCTCGACCAGACCTACCGCCTGCACTGGCATATCCGCCAGATCCGCCTGAAAAAAACCGGTGCCGAATTTGGCGCCGATGCCGACGTGGTCATGGAACGCCATCATGCCCTCAACTGGCTGATCCGTTTCCAGCACACCGGCTGGGACGAAGTCGACACGCCGACCTGAGGGTTAGCGTTTGAGCAGCTCGCGCAAGGTGCGGTCCGGGTCGAGCAAAAAATTGCGCGTCACCTGGAAATGCTCAGTGTCCTGGTACGTCACATCGGTAATGCCGTTGGGGCCGCACTGATAAATGCGTGCCCCGGGGTAGGCCATCAGGATCGGCGAGTGGGTTGCAACGATAAACTGCGAATCGTCCAGCACAAGATCGTGCATGCGCGAGAGGACGGCCAACTGGCGTTGCGGCGACAGCGCCGCTTCCGGCTCGTCGAGGATGTACAGGCCCTTGCCGCCGAAGCGTTCGGTCATCAGCGCCAGGAACGATTCGCCGTGTGACTGCTCGTGCAGTGACACGCCGCCGTAAGAATCGATCACGCGTGGCAAGCCGGGAAAGCCTTCGTCCAGATGTTCGATTTCGGTGGCGACGTTAAAGAAGCTCTCGGCGCGTAAAAAGAAGCCGTCACGCGGGCGCCGAAAGCCTTTGCTCACCCGCAGATACTCGTGCAGCGCCGAATGCGAACGGCGCGTACCGAACCTGAAGTTTTTGCTGCCGCCTTCGGCATTGAAGCCGAGCGACACGGCAATCGCTTCGAGCAGGGTCGATTTGCCGGAACCGTTTTCCCCGATGAGGAACGTCACCTTGGGGTCCAGTTCCAGCTCGTGCAGCGAACGCACGGCCGGCAAGCTGAATGGATAGCGCTCGAACGAGTCGACACGCTCGCGCTGCAGCGCGATACGGCTTACGTACTGGGACGAGATCATGGACTCGTTCCGAGCGCAGTCTCGTACAGCGCGAGATCGTCGGCGGAAAAGCAGCAGAACACCACTTCACGAAGACTCGGTGCGGTGAGCAGCGCTTCGCGCACGGCGGCCACCGCGGTGCCCGCAGCCAGTGCCAGCGGATAGCCGTAAATGCCGGTGCTGATCGCCGGGAAGGCAATCGACGCCAGATCGCGCGCGGCGGCGATATCGATGGCGCGCCGGTAGCAGCTCGCCAGCAGCGCCGCTTCGCCGCTGCCGCCGCCGCGCCACACCGGGCCGACCGTGTGGATGATGCACTTGGCAAGCAGGCGATACGCCCTGGTGGCCTTGGCCTCTCCGGTTTTGCAGCCGCCGAGCAGGCGGCATTCGTGCACCAGCTCCGGTCCGGCGGCGCGGTGAATCGCGCCATCGACGCCGCCGCCCCCGAGCAGGGAGGAGTTGGCGGCGTTGACGATGGCGTCCACCTGCAAGGTGGTGATATCGGCGCGCACGGCCCGCAGTACAGCGCCGCTCTGGTGATCCGGGTGTTGCGTCATGAATTCCTCCAGAAACCGCCGTACCAGGCGCGCGCCGGAACGCGCGGCTACTTCAGCGCCGGCGCCGGCGTTTTCGCCTTGTACTCGCACAAATCGGCGATCATGCAGTTCCAGCACAAGGGCTTGCGCGCAATGCAGGTGTAGCGGCCGTGCAGGATCAGCCAGTGATGCGCATCCTGCAAAAACTCCTTGGGCACGAACTTGAGCAGCTTTTGCTCGACCACCACCACATCCTTGCCGGGCGCGATGCCGGTGCGGTTCGAGACCCGGAAAATATGCGTATCGACCGCGATGGTCGGGTCGCCGAAGGCCGTATTGAGCACCACGTTGGCGGTCTTGTGTCCCACGCCCGGCAACGCTTCGAGTGCCTCGCGCGAATGCGGCACTTCGCCGCCGTGCAGGTCGATCAGCATCTGGCAGGTGGCCATCACGTTCTTGGCCTTGGTGTGATACAGGCCGATGGTCTGGATGGTCGACTTCAGTTCGTCGATCCCCAGCGCCAGGATGGCGGCCGGCGTATTGGCCACCGGGTACAGGCGGCGCGTGGCCTTGTTCACGCCCACGTCGGTCGCTTGCGCCGACAGCAGCACCGCGATCAGCAGTTCGAACGGCGTGGTGTAGTCGAGTTCCGTGGTCGGGTGCGGATTGGCGGCGCGAAAGCGGCTGAAAATTTCAAAACGTTTGGCTGGATTCATCGATCATTCTTTTGCGGGTGGCGCGGCCTTCTGGCGCGCGCGTTCCATGGCGGCGGCGATGATGGCGCGCTTGCGCTCCTTCTCGGCGATTTCGTCCGGCGTGTTGGTCGGCTGCGCGGTCACTTCCTGCATCTTGGCAACCGCCTTGGCGGCCAGGCGCGCATCGTTTTCCTCGCGCTCGCGCCGCAGGCGCGCGGTGCGGAAGTCGTGCCGCTCGCGCGCGGCATCAGCCTGTTCCTGCGACCATGCGTCCCAGCCGGTGCGCTCGCCCGTCACCGGCATCATGCTGATGCAGTCGACCGGGCAGGGCGCCACGCACAGGTCGCAGCCGGTGCACAAACTCGGCAGGATCGTGTGCATCTGCTTGGCCGCGCCCAGGATCGCGTCCACCGGGCAGGCCTGGATGCACAGGGTGCAGCCGATGCACAGCGCTTCATCGATGAATGCCAGCGGGCGCGCACGCTCGATGCCGTTGGCCGGATTGATCGGAATGACCTTGCGTCCCGTCAGCGCGGCCAGGCGCGCCACGCCTTCGATGCCGCCCGGCGGGCACTGGTTGATGTCGGCCGTGCCCTCGGCGATCGCTTGCGCGTACGGGCGGCAGGCGGCATACCCGCATTTGGTGCACTGGGTCTGCGGCAGCAGGTCTTCGATGTGGTCGGCCAGGGTCTTGGTCACGGCGGCGGCGGGCAAGCAGGGTGGGAAAGCGACATTATAGTCGCCGCCCGCGATCCGCACCGGGCGCGCCGGCGCGCATCCCGCCGCCACGGACGAAAAAAATGCCGCGCGTGGGAGTCAACCCGCGTGCGGCATTTTTCAGGAGGGAGCGGGACTCAGCCGTGCTTCTGGATGAACTCGCCGATCTTCGGGCAAATCACTTCGCGCCAGCGGCGGCCCGAGAAGATGCCGTAGTGGCCGCATTTGGGCGCCACGAAGTCTTGCTGCATGTCGGCCGGAATGCCGCTGCACAGGTCATGCGCAGCCTGGGTCTGGCCGGCGCCGGAGATGTCATCCAGCTCGCCTTCAACCGTGAACAGCGCCACCGTGGTGATGTCTTGCGGACGCACCAGGTTGCCGCCGACAGTCCAGGTGCCCTTCGGCAGGCGGTGTTCCTGGAACACGGTCTTGATGGTGTCCAGGTAGTATTCGGCCGGCATGTCGAGCACCGCGTTGTACTCGTTGTAGAACTGGCGATGGCCTTCTGCCGGTTCGTCGTCGCCCGCCACCAGGTGGTTGTAGAACTCGCGGTGGCTCTGCGCGTGGCGGCCCGGATTCATGGCGATGAAGCCGGCGTGCTGCAGGAAGCCCGGATACACCTTGCGTCCGAAGCCAGGATAGTTGGCCGGCACCGCGTAGATCACCGTGTTCTCGAACCACGAAAACGGCTTTTCGATGGCCAGGTCGTTGACCGCGGTAGGCGATTTGCTCGGATCGATCGGGCCGCCCATCATGGTCATGGTTTTCGGCAGCTTCGGATCCTTGGCGGTCGCCATCAGCGAGATCGCGGCCAGTACCGGCACCGTCGGCTGGCACACGGAAATGACATGCAGATCGGGTGCCAGCAGGCGGATAAAATCCTGCACGTAGAAGATATAGTCGTCCAGGTGAAAGGCGCCTTCGGACAGGGGCACCATGCGCGCATCGGTCCAGTCGGTGATGTACACGTCGTGATGCGTCAGCAGCCCGCGCACGGTATCGCGCAGCAGGGTCGAATGGTGGCCCGACAGCGGCGCGACCAGCAGCACTTTCGGCTGGTCCAGTTTTTCGATGGCCTGGGCGCCCAGGTCTTTCTTGAAATGCAGCAGGCGGCAGAACGGGCGGGTCACCACCACCTGTTCGAGGATGCCGACAGTTTCACCGTCGAGGACGGTCGATGTGATGTCGAAAGCCGGTTTTTCGTAGTCCTTGCCGAGCCGGTACATCAGCTCGTAGCCAGCGGCAATACGCTGCGCGAACGGGGTGTGCGCGAACGGGGACACCGGATTGGAAAACAGTTTGGAAGAGGCGTCGGCCCACTGCATCAGTGGCGTCAGGAATGAGCGTTGCATCTCGTGCAATTGGTAAAGCATACATATTCCTTCTTTGTAATCGTTGCCTTGCAATCGTTTGCGTAAGGTGTGCGGATTAATTATAGGCCATTTGAAAGGCGCGCCTGCAATTTAGCATTCTTGTTGGAAATCCAGCGCGGCTGTCAGTTTCAGGCAAGCCTAGCGTGTTTGATACACCGTTTTAACACACAACGGTGCGCCGCGTTTATGAGCTACCTAACGCAGCATGAAAAATGCCCCGGCTGAGCGGGGCATCTGTTGTGGCTGCAAGACTGATACGGCTTAGTCGAAGGTCGGGGTTTCGACGCCGAGGATCTTGTGCAGTTTCGGCGAGGTCGTCGTGTACTGCATGTGGATCTTCTTGTCCGGGAAGATGTAGGGCGCCGCGCCGAAGGCAGCCAGGGCCGCTTCGTGGAAGCCTGACAGGATCAGTTTCTTCTTGCCCGGATAGGTGTTGATGTCGCCCACGGCGAAAATACCCGGCACGTTGGTTTCGAACTTTTCGGTGTTCTGCACCTTGAGCTGGCGCCGTTCAATGTCCAGGCCCCATTCGGCGATCGGGCCGAGCTTCGGCGACAGGCCGAAGAACACCAGCAGCATGTCGAGCGGCAGGCGGCGGGTGACGCCGTCGGCGCCGGTGACTTTTACTTCGCTCAGCTTGCCGTCTTTTTGATCGAAGCCGGTGACCTGGCCGATGATCAGCTGCATTTCGTAGGCGTCGCACAGGGCCTTCATCTTGGCTACCGAGGCCGGCGCGGCGCGGAAGTCTTCGCGGCGGTGCAGCAGCACCACCGATTCGGCCTTGCCGACAAAGTTCAGCGCCCAGTCCAGCGCGGAATCGCCGCCGCCGCAAATGACCAGGTTCTTGCCTTCGAACTGGCCTGGATCCTTGACGCGGTAGTGGACCTGGGTGCCGTCGAACGCTTCGATGCCGTCGACCTTGATGGTGCGCGCCTGGAACGAGCCGACGCCGGCCGCGATGAAGATGGTCTTGGTGATGAACTGGGTGCCGGTCGAGGTTTCGACGTTGAAGCGGCCGTCTTCACGGCGCTGCACCACGGTCACTTCCTGGTTCAGGTGGAAGGTCGGCTCGAACGGCTCGATCTGCTTGAGCAGGTTGTCGGTCAATTCCTGGCCGGTGCACACCGGCACCGCCGGGATATCGTAGATCGGCTTGTCGGGATACAGTTCGACGCACTGACCGCCCACGGCCGGCAGCGAATCGATCACATGGGCCTTAATTTCCAGCAAGCCGAGCTCGAACACCTGGAACAAGCCGACCGGGCCTGCGCCGATGATCACGGCATCGGACTCGATGGCACCGGCAAAGGAACTATTGGCAGCGACGCTGCCTGCTTCATGGTTGGCGATGATAGTCATGCGCTTACTTCCTGTTGATTTTGGGGTGGGGTGCAGCTTGCAGCAGTGCATTGAGCGTTGCTGCGAATGGCCGACAGTGTGCCACGATGGAGATGATCTTGCTGGCGCGAACCTGGAATGCCGGGCCGCGAGGGCGGTCCGGCAGGGCTGCTGGCTGGCTTAACGGATCAGCTGATCGAGCTTGTCCTTGACGTCTTTCCACTGTTCCGCTTCCGGCAGTGCCGGTTTGGTCTTGGTGATGGATGGCCAGGTGCGCGCCAGTTCAACGTTGATCTTGATGAACTGCTGCTGATCGGCCGGCACATCTTCTTCCGCGTAGATGGCGTTGACGGGACATTCGGCCACGCAGACGGCGCAATCGATGCACTCGTCCGGATCGATCGTCAGAAAATTCGGGCCTTCCCGGAAACAATCTACCGGGCATACATCGACGCAATCGGTGTAACGACAGCTGATGCACGATTCGGTGACAACGTGGGTCATAACAGTCCTATCAGTGAAAAGGGGTGCTGCGGGCCGCTGGCGAGGGTAAACGCCGACCATGGCAAAGCACTGTATTTTAAGGCAATTCGCTTATTCCCACAATTTTTGGCTTATACGCAATCCACATAAGCAAATGCGTCGTTGCACCCGCGCACACGGCGTTTTTTGCTCAAAAACCAAGACTTGTTTTCCTGCCACCAAAGCGAACTGAACAGAAATGGTCGCCCTGATGACGGCGTGCGGGTTTGATGCGCGTCAAACCGGACCGACAATCGCCGCTACAGAAGGAACATGATCATGGCCACGATGGTCGGTGGCAGCGCGCCCAGCAGCAGGCCGCCAACCCCGATCGATCCATCCTCGAAGCCCTCGCGCACCAGCGCCGCGCCGGCCGGATTGGGGGCGTTGGCGATGATGGTCAGGCCGCCGCCGGCCACCGCGCCGGCCACCAGCATGTACTTGGCCTGGTCGGACAAGCCGACGATCAGCGACCCGAGGTAGGTGAGGGCGGCGTTGTCGGTGATCGCGGTCAGCGCGGTGGCGCCGAAGAACAGCGCGGTTGGCCCCAGGCTGGAGACGAGCGGTTGCAGCCACCATTGCTGCATGCCGCCCAGCACCACCAGTCCTGCCAGGAAAAAGCCGACCATCAAGCCTTCCTTGAGGATCAGGGGATTCTGGTATTTTTCGTAGGCGTGGGTGAAGCCGATAAAAAACAGGAACAGGCCGATGAAGATCACCGGGTGGTGGGCAAAAGCGACCACCGCCGCCAGGAAGGCCAGGTGGATCGCGCTCACCAGCGGCGGCACCCTGGCGGCGCCGGGCGCCGGCGCGGGCGCCTCGACGATATGCCCGCGCAGCATGGCAGTGACCACGCTGGCGTTGATGGTGACCGCCAGGGCAGCGCGCCCGCCGAAGGTGGACGCCATGAAGGCGCTGTCCCAGTGCCAGGTGGAGGCCACCATCAGCACCGGCGGGGCGGCGAACGAGGTCAGGGTGCCGCCGATCGAGACGTTGACAAACAGCACGCCGAGTGCGGCGTACTTGAGCCGCTCCGGCATATCCTTGCGAAAAATCTGCGGCGCCAGCATCAGCGCGGCCAGGGTCATGGCGGCCGGTTCCGTGATGAGCGAGCCGAGCAGTGGCACCAGCGCCAGGCACAGCCACACATTGACCACCGGCGTGCGCAGCGGCACCAGGCGCGCCAGGCTGGCGATGAAGGCGCGGATCGCTTCGAGCACCGGGCGCGAGGCGGCCACCACCATGATGACGAACACGAACAGCGGCTCGGTGTAGGTACGCGATTCGGCGTAGCTGATCGCTGCGCTGCCGCCGACGACGAGGGCCATGGCCAGGATCAGCACCAGCGCCCACAGGCCGAACACGACCTCGACCTCGCCGAAGAAGTGCAGCAGGCCGGCGTGGCGCGGATAGCGCTCGGCCAGGCGCTCGAAACTCTTGGTGGCGAAGGTATGAGCCAGGGCGAGTCCGAACAGGATCGCGGCGATGAGGTGCATGTCGCTCATGGGATTCCGATAAAAAGTAGCCGAAAAGCATTATAGAGCGACTCGGGAGCGCGGGCGGCGCCAGATGCGGCGCGCCGGCGGCAAACTAGGCGGGCCGAGCTCAACAAGGTATCATGTGCGCGAAAAACACAACAAGGAAAGTCATGGCTGACATCAGCATCGTTCAGGAACACCGCCTGACACCGAACAAGGCCCGTGAAGCGGCCCAGAAAGTGGCCGACAAGATTGCCGCCGAATATGGGCTGGACTGTGCATGGCAGGGCGACGTGCTGCATTTCGAGCGCAGCGGCGTGCACGGGTCGCTGGCCGTGGAAGCGCAGCAGGTCGAAATGAATATCAGGCTGGGGTTCTTGATGAGTGCGTTCGCGCCGGCGATCGAAGCGAAGGTGATGGAAAAGATGAAGGCGGTATTTGGCGCAGCCTGAAGCGGCCGCGCCGTGCTGTCACAGGGGCGCGATCAGCCCTTCAATTCGTCGATCAGGTCGACGTACTGCTGCATGGCCTCGTCCTTGGACGTGCCCTTGAAACCATCCCAGGCATCGTACTTGGCGCGCCCGACGAAGTCGGTCATGCCGGGACGGTTGCCGTCGGTGTCGCCTGCGGACGCCTGTTTGTACAGCGCATAAATCTTCAGCAAGGTCTGGTTATCCGGACGCTCGGACAGATTTTTGGAATCGGCCAAGGCCTGGTCAAATTGTTCCTGCAAACTCATCGTATCTCCTCGGGTGGCTGAAATTCAGTGACGAGAATCTTAGCGCAGGTTGCACGGCAAACCCCCGAAAAGCGCAAGAGATTAGAGGGGATGCTCAGCTTGGGCGAGGACCGGCGTGCGCCTAGTCCTTGTCTTGCGCCTCGGCCTTTGCCTTGGCGGCCTTTTCCTCATCGCTGTCGCGGAACGGATACGTAGCCACCTTGACGGCGCCCTTGGTCACCGCGACCCCGGTACTGACTGCCGCCGAGCCGACCGCCACGCCGGCGCTGACCACCGCGCCGGTCACCGCAACGACGGCGCAGCCGCTCGACATGGCCAGCACCAGCAAGGCCAGCGGGTAGCGCAGGGCGCCCATCGGCATGCTTAAACCTTGAGCAGTTCGACGTCGAAAATCAGCGTGGCGTTCGGCGGAATCACGCCGCCCGCGCCGCGCGCGCCGTAACCGAGGCTGGCCGGGATCGTCAGGCGACGCGCGCCGCCGACCTTCATGCCCTGCACGCCTTCATCCCAGCCCTTGATAACCTGGCCGGCGCCCAGCGAAAACTGGAACGGGTCGTTGCGGTCCTTGCTGGAGTCGAACTTGGCGCCGGCGCTGCCGTCGTCGTTGCGCAGCCAGCCGGTGTAATGGACGGTGACGTGCTGGCCGGCTTTCGCTTCGGCGCCTTCGCCAACGGTGGTGTCTTCGTACTGGAGGCCGGAATCGGTAGTGATAGTGGACATGGTTTTCCTTGATAAATCGGTGTGATTGGCGATTGTAGTGCATGACGTGTCAAAGCGCTATTGACGCCCGCCCCGCACGCGTCCAAAGCGCGCTACACTGCGTGGACTTTTTGACTACATCCGGCCGCTTTCCATGACCAAGACTCCCTGGCGCCCCGTCGCCACCGCCTACCGCCGCGCCCTGGTGTCGCAAGCCAACCCCAAGATGCTGCTGCTGACGGTGATTCCCTTCGTGCTGTCGGTGGTCCTGTGGGCCGCGCTGCTGGCTTTCGGCTTCCAGCCGCTGCTCGACTATGTCCAGGGCCTGTTCCAGTCCAACGACTGGTTCAAGACCAGCAGCGGCATGCTGGGTTCGTTCGGCATGGGCACGCTGAAAACCATGATCGTGCCGCTGATCGCCATGCTCCTGCTGCTGCCGCTGATGATCCTGACGGCGATCGTGTTCATGGGCGTGGCCGCCATGCCGCCCATCACCCGGCACGTCGCCGCGCGCCACTTCAGCACTCTCGAACAAAAGCACGGCGGCAGCTTCATGGCCGGCATCGCCAT
This sequence comes from Massilia frigida, assembly GCF_011682175.1. GTDB lineage: Bacteria > Pseudomonadota > Gammaproteobacteria > Burkholderiales > Burkholderiaceae_D > Telluria_A > Telluria_A frigida. The sequence goes on along the minus strand of NZ_WHJG01000007.1, from coordinate 157,925 downwards.
CAACGTCGGCAGCGCCGTGCTGTTCCTGGCGGTCTGGATACTGACCCTGCCGCTGTACGTCTTCCCGCCGCTGGCGGTGCTGGTGCAGGTGGTCCTGTGGGGCTGGCTGACCGCGCGCGTGTTGGTCTACGACGCGCTGGAAGACTACGCCAGCGCCGACGAACTGAAGGAACTGCGGCGCCGCCACCGTCCGCAGCTGGCGCTGATCGGCGTCGTTTCGGGCTTCATCGGCGCCTTGCCGGGCATCGTCTGGATCGGCGGCGCGCTCATGTCGGTGCTGCTGTTTCCCTTCCTCGCGGCGATCTCGATCTGGCTGTATGTCCTGATCTTCGTCTTTACCGCGCTGTGGTTCCAGTACTACTGCATGCAGGCGCTGGCCGACCTGCGCGCCGCACAGGAGCCGCCGGCGGCGGACGCTGCGGCGCCCGCCGCGGCCCCGGCCGGCGCACCCGGCGCAGCGCCCCCTGCCTGAGGTGCTTTCATGGCACACTGCCCACTTTTGCAATAACGGAGAAACACATGGCCATCGGTTTGATCATCATCGGCGACGAAATCCTGTCGGGCAAGCGGCGCGACCAGCACTTTCCCAAGGTGCTGGAGCTGCTCGCCGAACGCGGCCTCAAGCTGGACTGGGCCGAGGTCCTGGGCGATGATCCGGCGCGCATCAGCGCCACCCTGAAACGCACCATGGCCAGCGGCGACATCGTGTTTTCGTGCGGCGGCATCGGCGCCACCCCGGACGACCACACGCGCCAGTGCGCCGCCACGGCGCTCGGCGTGCCGCTGGCGCTGCATGCGCAGGGGCGGGCCAACATCGAAGAGCGCATCGGCGACATGGCACGCGATGCCGGCACCACGGCCGACCTCAATTCCCCGGAAAACCTGCACCGCCTCAAAATGGCCGAGTTCCCGCAAGGCGCCTCGCTGATCCCCAACGCCTACAACAAGATCGCCGGTTTCACGCTCGGCACCCACCACTTCGTGCCGGGCTTTCCGGTGATGGCCTGGCCGATGATCGCCTGGGTGCTCGACAACTGCTACAGCCACCTGTTCAACCGCCAGCCGCACAGCGAGCAATCGGTGCTGGTGTACGGCTCGATGGAGTCGACCCTCACCCCGCTGATGGAAGCGCTCGAAGCGGACTACGCCCCGGTCAAGGTATTCAGCCTGCCGAGCGTGGGCGACGCGCTCACGCGCGGCCACATCGAACTGGGCGTGAAAGGCGAGCCGGCCCTGACCGCGTCGGCCTTCGCCGACATGTGCGCGCAGCTGACCCGCATGCAGATCGAATTCGCCCAGTGCGAGGCCCGGGCGTGAGCGGCGTGTGACGCCTTTTGTGGCAAGCCTTTTGCGTGGCGCCCTGAGCCGTTGTTTTTTTGCGAAAAACAAACGGCCAGATCAAGTTTTCTTGAACATGCCTTCGCCACGGTCACCCGATGTGGTGGAATGGTAACCGTGCATCACTCGATCTCGCGTGAGATTTCAGTGAGAATTTAACGAATGAATTTTTAATACCACAGGAATGCGATTGACCACCCGATTACACGAAGCGACCCGTTGCACGATGGCGAAGGTTGATGCGGTGATTGCAGGTACGATTGATTTGAACCGGTTGAGCCATCATGGAAAGTAATCGTCGTTTTCGACGGCCCCGCATCGTTGCCAGCGCGGTGCGCAAATTGCGCGCCCGCGCAGCGTTGATCCAACCCGGCCAGGTGCCGCCCGAGCAGGACGACGGCACGGCAGCGCCGCATCCCCACCTCTCCCTCGTACCCGACGGCGCCGCCGGCGCCTCAGACATGTATACCGAAACAGAAACCGACACCGACACCTTGCCCACTCCAGAACCCGACACCGAGCCGCAAGGCACCCCGCCGCGCCGCCGCAGCCGCATCAAACTGGTCCTGTGGCTGTTGTTATTGGTCTTGCTCGGCGCCGGCGTCTGGTGGGTGCTCGATGAAGTGCGCACCTCGTCGATGCAGGCCAAGTACTTTGCCGGCATCGCCAGGAAGATCAGCTACAAGGTCGAGAAAGGGCCGAGCACCAACATCCGCTTCCCGCACGACAGCCCGTACGACGAGCGGCTCGGCTACGCCAACATGCCCGACTACCTGGCCAAGCTCAAGACGCGCGACTTCATGATCGATTCGCAGGCACGCCTGTCGCCCAAGATGGTGGAACTGGCCGACCAGGGCCTGTTCGCGACCTACCGCGAAAAGACCAAGGTCGGCCTCGAAATCCTCGACTGCCGCAGCGGGCCGCTGTTTTTGGCGCGCTACCCCGAGCGTTTCTACGAAAAGTTCGACGATGCGCCGTCCTCGCTGGTCAAGAGCCTGCTGTTCATCGAAAACCGCGAACTGCTCGACCCGAGCTACCCGAAACGCAATCCCGCCGTCGAGTGGGACCGCTTCAGCAAGGCCGTCTTCGACAAGTCGCTGCACGTGTTCAGCGGCGGCGACAAGCGTTCGGCCGGCGGCAGCACGCTGGCCACCCAGATCGAAAAATACCGCCATTCGCCGGATGGCCGTACCAGCTCGCTGTCGGAAAAAGCGCGCCAGATGGTGTCGGCCACCTTGCGCGCCTACCAGTACGGCGAAGACACCACCCGCGCCCGGCGCCAGATCGTCATCGACTACCTGAACACGGTGCCGCTGTCGGCCAAACTCGGCTACGGTGAAGTCAACGGCATCGGCGACGGCATGTGGGTCTGGTACGGACGCGATTTCACGGCCATGAACAAGCTGCTGAAAGACGAACCGCATTCGCCCGACGCGGCGCTGGTCTACAAGCAGGCGCTGTCGCTGATGATCGCCCAGCGCCGTCCGGCCCACTACCTGGGCGCAGGCGCCAACGACCTCGAAAACCTGACCAACACCCACTTGCGCGTGCTGGCCCAGGCCGGCGTGGTCACGCCGCAGCTGCGCGACGCCGCGCTGGCCGTCAAGCTGGAGCCGGCCAAGGGTTCCGGCGTGGCGCCGCCGGCGGCCAATGCCTTCGTCTCGCGCAAGGCCTCGAACGCGGTGCGTACCCACCTGGCGGGCTTGCTGGGCGACGCGCGCCTGTATAACCTGGACCGGCTCGACCTGTCGGTGGTCAGCACGCTCGATTCGGAAGCCCAGAAAGCCGTCACCGCCATGCTGCGCAAGCTGCGCGACGCCGAATCGGCGCAAGCGGCCGGCCTGACCGGCAAGGGCATGCTGGGCAACGGCGACCCGGCCAACGTGGTGTACAGCTTCACGCTGATGGAACGCGGCGAAAAAGCCAACTACCTGCGCGTGCAGACCGATAACTACGACCAGCCGCTCGATATCAACGAAGGCGCCAAGCTCGATCTGGGCTCGACCGCCAAGCTGCGCACCCTGGTGACCTACATGGACATCATCGACCAGCTGTACCAGCGCTTTAACGGCATGAGTGCGGCGGAACTGCGCAAGGTGGTGGTCGATCCGAAGGACCGGCTGTCGCAGTGGGGCATCGAATACTTCCTGACCCTGCCGGCCGGCGCCGCGCGCGACCTGCCGGCCATGCTGGAAGCGGCGATCGAACGCACCTACTCGGGCAGCCCGGCCGAAGGCTTTTTCACCGGCGGCGGCATGCACACCTTCGGCAACTTCAGCAAGCTCGATAACACGCGCATCATGAGCGTGCGCCAGGCGCTGCGCAGCTCGACCAACCTGGTATTCGTGCGCCTGATGCGCGACGTGGTGCGCTACTACATGTTCCAGCTGCCCGGCTCCTCGGCGGCGCTGCTGGCCGACGCCGACGATCCGCGCCGCGCCGAATACCTGGCCCGCTTCGCCGACCGCGAAGGGCGCGAGTTCCTTGGCCGCTTCTATAACAAGTACAAGGGCAAGAACGCGGCCGATGCCGAGAAAGTGCTGCTCGCGAGCTTCCGTCCGACCCCGACCCGGCTGGCCAACGTGCACCGCACCATTGCCCCGAACGCCACGCTGGCCCAGTTCACGGCCTTCGTGAAGGACAACCTGGTGTCGGCCAACGAAGTGCCGGACGAGCGCATCGCGCGCATGTACGACCAGTACGCCCCAAGCAGCATGTCGCTGGCCGACCGCGGCTACCTGGCCACCATCCACCCGCTCGAACTGTGGCTGGTTGGTTACTTCCGCGCCAATCCGAACGCCACCTACTCCGACATGGTGGCGGCCAGCGTCAAGGAACGCCAGGAAGTGTATGCATGGCTGTTCAACACGCACCGCAAGCATGCGCAGGACCGCCGCATCGCGGGCTTGCTGGAAGTCGAAGCGTTCCTGAAGATCCATGCGCAGTGGAAGAAGATGGGGTATCCGTTCGACTCGCTGGTGCCGTCGTATGCGACCACCCTGGGCGCGTCGGCCGACCGTCCGGCGGCGCTGGCCGAGATGATGGGCATTATCGTCAACAAGGGCGTGCGCAAGCCGGTGCAGCGCATCGACTCGCTGCATTTTGCCGCTGGTACGCCGTACGAAACGCTGGTCAAGCAGGCCAAGAGCGCGCCGGGCGAGCAGATTCTGTCGCCGGAAGTGGCGCGCGCGGTGGCCGATGCGATTCGCGGCGTGGTTTCGGACGGTACCGCCAAGCGCGTCAAGACCGCCTTCAAGATGGCTGACGGCAGCATCATTGCGGTAGGCGGCAAGACGGGCACCGGCGACCAGCGTTTCGAGGTATATGGCGCTGGTGGACGGCTGATCGAATCGCGTTACGTGAACCGCTCGGCGACCTTCGTCTTCAACATCGGCGAGCGCTTTTTTGGCAGCATGACCGCGTATGTGCACGGACCGTCGTCGGCCGACTACGACTTCACCAGCGCCTTGCCGGTGCAGTTGCTGACAGTGCTGGCGCCGACCCTGATGCCGATGATCGAGCCGCCTGCTGACAGCACGGCCAAGCAGTGCGTGCGTTGATGAAGTGACGGTCGCCGGGAGCTTGGCTGTCGACAGGTACCGCTAAATCGAGAGCCGTCGTTTCTGGCACTGCCATAAACGACTTCCTGGCACTGCCAGAAACGACGGCTCTTAGTTTTATGCCCTTCATTTCCGCCTGCGCTTGCATAGTTTGCCAAATGTTGGCATCGTACCGTTCCATGAAACCTTTGCAACGTGCGATGTCCAAAATCCGGAAGTTTACCCAGTTCTCGTTTCGCGACCTGGTTGCCACCGCCGGCCCCACCGTCCTCACCATTGTCGCGCTGTGCGCGGTCGCTTACTTCCTGGTCGATCCCTCGCCGCCGCGCAGGGTCACGCTCGGCACCGGACAGGAAAACAGCGCCTACGAGGAGTTCGGCAAAAAATACGCCGCCAAACTGGGCAAGCATGGCATCGCCGTCACCCTGCAGCGCTCCCTCGGCTCGCAGGACAACCTGCAGCACCTCAATGAAGGCAAGCTCGATATCGCTTTCGTCCAGAGCGGATCGACCGAGCAGGCCGAAGCCCAGCGCAAGGGACTGGTCTCGATCGGCAGCCTGTTCACCGAACCGGTCTGGCTGTTCCTGCGCGAGGATGCCAAAGTCACGCAGCTGTCGCAGCTCAAGGGCTTGAAAATCAACCTCGGACCGGAAGGCAGCGGCGTGCCCAAGCTGTTTCGCCAGGTGCTCGCGCTGAACGGCGTCGAGCCGGCCGACCTGACCATCGGCACCCTGGAGAACACGCCGGGCACGGTGGAGCTGCTGGAAGGGCGCATCGATGGCCTGGTCTTCAGCTCCGGTCCGGACGCGCCGCTGGTGCAGATGCTGCTGCAAACGCCGGGCTTCAAGCTGTTCGACTTCACCCAGGCCGAAGCCTATTCACGGCGCTTGCCGTTCGTCTCGCACGTGGTGCTGCCGCGCGGGATCGTCGACGTGGGGCGCGACATCCCGGCCCAGGATTACCATCTGATCGCACCCACAGCGACGCTGGTGGCGCGTGAAGATTTGCATCCGGCGCTGATCGATTTGTACGTGCAGGCGGCCAGCGAAATTCATGGCGGCACCGGCTGGTTCCAGCAGCAGGGGCAGTTCCCGTCGGCGCGCTACACCGAAATTCCGGTGGCGCGCGAAGCGGCCAAGTTCTACAAGGATGGCGCACCGCTGCTGCAGCGCTACATGAGCTTCTGGCTGGCCAATTTCTTCGACCGGATGTGGGTCGTGGTGGTGGCGCTGGCGGCGCTGGTGCTGCCGCTGTCGAAGGTGGTGCCGCCGCTGTACGTGTGGCGGATTCGCTCGCGCGTGTACCGCTGGTACGGGCAGCTGCGCACGGTGGAGCAGGAGCTGGAGGCGGCGCAAGGCGCACAGCGGGCAGACATTTGCGCGGGGCTGTTAAAGCGGCTCGATGAGATCGAAGAAATGGTCAACCAGATTTCGATTCCGCTCGCATTTGCCGATGGCTTGTATGGCCTGCGCAGCCATATCAATTTTGTGCGCCAGCGGGTGAAGAACGCCGTGGCCGACGATCAAGTCCGCGCTACGCAATCCGCGCCGGGTGCTCTCGCGTAACGCCGCTGGCGCCGGTGAGCTTTTAAAAAATCAGGCCCCCAGCCACGGCAAGCCGGCCTTGCACCAGCCACCGACGCTCTTGCGGTGACCGTCCGCATCCTTGTCGCCCTCGAAGCCTTGCAGGATATCGAATGACTGCGCATAGCCATTTTCCGTCGCCACCCGTGCGGCGTGGCGCGACCTGACGCCCGCGCGGCACAGGAACAGCAGCACTTCATCCTTTTGCGCCACCGCTTCGAGCTGCCGCACGAAATCGGGATTGGGCGCGCCGTCCGGCCAGGTGCTCCATTGCACGGCGCAGTGCTGCTGCGCCGGAATGGCGACCTTGCCGACCCACGCGCGCTCGGCGTCGGTACGCACGTCCACCAGCCGCACGCGCGCGTCGCTTTGCAGCAGTTCCCACGCTTCCTGCGGCGTCACCGCGCCCGCATACGGTTGGCCGGGCGCGCGGGTGCGGGCGGTGGCAAGCAGGGTGTCGGCGTTACTCATGGCGTATTCCTCGGTCAAGTTTGCGATTATTATAGGAGCGGCGCACCACGGCGCGGCATTTTTCCCTTTTCGGTGCATCGTGCATCAACTTGGTGCAATCCGCGCGATTTGCACCAAGGTGGTGCGATCCAGATCAGGCGCCCGCGCCGGCGCCGTGACAGGGACTCCGGAGTTTAGTGATATTTGGCAGCATTTTCAACGCTGCTGCGCCATTCGGTCCGCATGGTCTGGCTGGCACGCTTTCTGCTATGATCCCTGTGAGTTTTGCCGCCGAGGTGGCAACCCCCCATTTATATTAGGAGAGATACGCATGGCAATGACGGCCGCAGAAGTCTTGGAAATGGTTAAAGAGAAGCACGTTCGCTTTGTGGACTTTCGCTTCGCCGACACGCGTGGCAAAGAGCAGCACGTAACGGTTCCCGTATCGCACTTCGATCTCGACAAATTTGAATCGGGCCACGCTTTCGACGGCTCGTCGATCGCCGGCTGGAAGGGCATCGAAGCGTCCGACATGCTGCTCATGCCAGACCCGAACACGGCCAACATCGATCCGTTCATGGAAGAAGTCACGCTGTTCATGCAGTGCGACGTCATCGAGCCGGCCGACGGCAAGGGCTACGACCGCGATCCGCGTTCGATCGCCAAGCGCGCCGAAGCCTACCTCAAGTCGACCGGCATCGGCGACACCGCCTACTTCGGCCCTGAGCCGGAATTCTTCATCTTCGACAGCGTGCGCTGGAAGATCGACATGTCGGGCTGCTTCGTCAAGATCGATTCGGATGAATCGTCGTGGGCGACCGATGCCAAGACCGAAGGCGGCAACAGCGGCCACCGTCCAACCGTCAAGGGCGGCTACTTCCCGGTGCCACCAGTCGATTCGTTCCAGGACATGCGCTCGGAAATGTGCCTGATCCTCGAAGAACTGGGCATCCCGGTCGAAGTGCACCACCACGAAGTGGCCGGCGCCGGCCAGAATGAAATCGGCACCCGCTTCTCGACCCTGGTCGAGCGCGCCGACTGGACCCAGAACCTGAAATACGTGGTCTGGAACGTGGCCCACAGCTATGGCAAGACCGCCACCTTCATGCCGAAACCGATCGTTGGCGACAACGGCTCGGGCATGCACGTGCACCAGTCGATCTGGAAAGACGGCAAGAACCTGTTCGCCGGCGACGGCTATGCCGGCCTGTCGGAAGATGCGCTGTTCTACATCGGCGGCATCATCAAGCATGCCAAGGCCCTGAACGCGATCACCAACCCGGGCACCAACTCGTACAAGCGCCTGGTGCCTGGCTACGAAGCGCCGGTGAAACTGGCTTATTCGGCCAAGAACCGTTCGGCCTCGATCCGCATCCCGCACGTGGCGAACCCGAAAGGCCGCCGCATCGAGACCCGCTTCCCGGATCCGCTGGCCAACGTGTACCTGTGCTTCGCCGCGCTGCTGATGGCTGGCCTGGATGGTATCGCCAACAAGATCCATCCGGGCGAAGCAGCGTCGAAAGACCTGTACCACCTGCCGCCGGAAGAAGACGCGCTGATCCCGACCGTGTGCTCCTCGCTGGAAGAAGCGCTCGACAACCTGAACAAGGACCGCGAGTTCCTGACACGCGGTGGTGTTTTCAGCAACAGCATGATCGATGCCTACATCGAACTCAAAATGCAGGACGTGCAGCGCATGCGCATGACCACGCACCCGGCCGAGTTCGACATGTACTACTCGCTGTAATTGTTTTTGGTTGGCAGGCATTGCCAACATGCAGTATCTGTAGCCGGAGAGACATCAAAACGTATCTCTCCGGTATAAAAACGCGAGGAAGGCCACGGCTTTCCTCGCGTTTTTCATTGGATGTTGTATATTCGGTTGAATCTAATTACTCCACGGAATTCCGTGAAACAACGCTGATGCTTATGATAACGAGGATGTCCCGAATTCGCCCGCACCGACCGCTGCGTTCGCCTTTGCTGGCGCTGGTGCTGCTCGCCGGCCTTGGCGCGCAGCTGCCGGCCCGGGCGGACATCTATCTGTGCGTCGATGCCAGTGGCCGCAAGGAGTTGACCGACAACCCCAAGCCGGGCTGCAAGCAGCTCGACGTGCCGAACAATATTCCCGCGCCGTCGGGGCGCAAGAGCAGCGCTCCGGCCAAGCCGGTGACCACGCCGACCGATTTTCCCAAGGTGGGCGGCAGCGAGCAGCGCGCGCGCGACGCCGACCGGCGCCAGATCCTCAACGACGAACTGCACGCCGAAGAAAAGAAGCTGGCCGAACTCAAACGCGAGTACAACAAGGGCGAGCCCGAACGCCAGGGCAACGAGAAAAACTACGCCAAGTACCAGGAGCGGGTCCAGTCGATGGCCGACAACATCGCGCGCGCCGAGAAGAACATCGAAGCGCTGCGGCGCGAAATTTCAAACATTAAATGACCGTGGCCGCGCCTTCCGTGCCACGGCGCGAGGCCCTGGCCGGCCTCGATCTGCTGGCCTCGGCCGTGCTGCTGGTCGACGCCGGCGGCACCATCACCTTCGCCAATGCCGCCGCCGAGAATCTGCTGGAAAGCTCGCTCAGGGCCCTGCAACGCCAGCAGCTGCATACCCTGTTCCTCAACGCCGAGGAATTGCTCAATCTGTGCGCGCAGGCGCTGGCCCATAAATACGCCGACCTGCGCCAGGACCTGACCCTGGAGCGCAGCGGACGCGAACCGCTGCACGTGCACAGCATTGTCAGCGAGGCGGGCGAATCGGGCATCGTGATCGAGCTGCGCGAGAACGTCCAGCAGCTGAAACTCGACCGCGAAGAGCGCATCCTCGACCAGAGCCAGGTCAACAAGGAACTGGTGCGCAACCTGGCGCACGAGATCAAGAACCCGCTGGGCGGCATCCGCGGCGCGGCGCAGCTGCTCGAACTCGAACTGCCGGCGCGCCACCTGACCCAGCTGCGCGAATACACGCAGGTGATCATCAAGGAAGCGGACCGCCTGCAAACCCTGGTCGACCGCCTGCTGGCGCCGCACCGGCGTCCGCACATCGTCGGCGACGTCAATATCCATGAAGTGTGCGAGCGTGTGCGCAGCCTGATCCTGGCCGAGTTCCCGGCCGGGCTGGCCATCCGGCGCGATTACGATGCCTCGATTCCCGAGTTCAGGGGCGACAAGGAACAGTTGATCCAGACCGTGCTCAATATCGCGCACAATGCCGCCCAGGCCCTGTCCGAGCGGATCGTGGCGGGCGACGCCGAACTGGTTTTCAAGACCCGCGTGGCGCGCCAGGTGACCCTGGCCAAGGTGCGCTACGGGCTGGCATTAGACTTGCATATCATCGACAATGGACCGGGCATCCCGCCGCAGATCCGCGACCGCATTTTCTATCCCCTGGTATCGGGACGGGAGGGCGGCAGCGGCCTGGGGCTGACACTGGCGCAGACCTTCGTGCAGCAGCACATGGGTGTGATCGAGTGCGAAAGCCGGCCTGGATTTACGGATTTCAGGATCCTGTTGCCGCTGCCATAAGCCGCGCATCAGCTTCGACAATCCGGGTCCCATCAATTGAAGATCCATATTGCGGGGAAGCGCGAACACATGAAACCAATCTGGATAGTCGACGACGACGCCTCGATCCGCTGGGTGCTTGAAAAAGCCCTGGCGCGCGAGAACCTCGCGACCAAAAGCTTTTCCAACGCGCGCGATGCCATGGCCGCGCTCGAATTCGATACGCCGCAAGTGCTGGTGTCCGACATCCGCATGCCGGGCGAGTCGGGGCTGGACCTGCTGCAAACCGTCAAGGCCAGCTATCCCGGCCTGCCGGTGATTATCATCACGGCGTTTTCCGACCTCGATTCGGCGGTCGCCGCCTTCCAGGGCGGCGCCTTTGAATACCTGGCCAAGCCGTTCGACATCGACAAGGCGGTGGAACTGATCCGGCGCGCGCTTGAAGAAAGCCTGCGCGAGACCAGCGTCGAATCCGGCCCCACCGACACCCCCGAAATCCTGGGCCAGGCGCCAGCCATGCAGGAAGTGTTCCGCGCCATCGGGCGCTTGTCGCAGTCGAACGTGACGGTGCTGATCACGGGCGAATCGGGCACCGGCAAGGAGCTGGTCGCGCGCGCGCTGCACAAGCACAGTCCGCGCGCGCAGCAGCCTTTCATCGCCTTGAACACGGCCGCGATTCCCAAGGATTTGCTGGAGTCCGAACTGTTCGGCCACGAGCGCGGCGCCTTCACGGGTGCCCAGACCACGCGGCGCGGCCGCTTCGAGCAGGCCGAAAACGGCACCCTGTTCCTCGATGAAATCGGCGACATGCCGTTCGACCTGCAAACGCGCCTGCTGCGGGTGCTCTCGGACGGCCACTTCTACCGGGTCGGCGGACACCAGCCGATGAAGGCCAATGTGCGCGTCATTACGGCCACCCACCAGAACCTGGAACAGCGCGTGCGCGACGGCTTGTTTCGCGAAGACTTGTACCATCGCCTGAACGTGATCCGCCTGCGCCTGCCCAGTTTGCGGGAGCGGCGCGAGGATATCCCCCTTTTGGTGCGCCACTTCCTGGTGCAAAGCGCGCGCCAGCTCGGGGTCGAGGCCAAGCGCATGAGCGATCCGGCACTGCATTTCCTCACCGGGCTCGATTTGCCGGGCAATGTGCGCCAGCTGGAAAACCTGTGCAACTGGATTACCGTGATGGCGCCCGGGCAGACCGTGGACGTCAAGGACATGCCGCTCGACCTGACGCAGGAGGGCGGGGCCGATACGGCGCTGCCGCCGGCCATGGGCGAGGGTGCGGCGCTGCCGGCCAACGGCCACGCCGGCATGCTTGCGGGCGGCGCCGGCATGGCGGCGCTGGGCGCGGCCGGCGGCTGGATTGGCTTGCTGGAGCTGCAGGCGGCCAGCATGCTGGCGGCCGGCCAGTCGGAGGTGATGGATGTGCTGGGACGGCAGTTCGAGTCGGCCTTGATCAAGACGGCGCTCAAGCACACGCACGGGCGCAAGAACGATGCGGCGGTGCGCCTGGGGATCGGGCGCAACACCATCACCCGCAAGATCGCCGAACTCGGGATCGACGGCGCCAAGGACGAGTAGGGGACATGGCGGGGCGCGTGCCCCCGTCCGCGCGCGGCATGGTGTAAGCTTCTGTCCAATTTATTGTTGGAACCTCCATGCTGATCAACTGCGTCGCCTACCAGGAAGGCAAAAAGCTGTCCGACATTTCCGTCGAGGCCATCAGCGACTACGTCGAGAAATCCGACTGTTTCGTGTGGGTGGCCCTGAAGGACGCTCAGCCGGACGAGCTGGCCGTCATGCAGCACGAATTCGGGCTGCACGAACTGGCGGTGGAAGACGCGCTGCGCGGCCACCAGCGCCCCAAGATCGAGGAGTACGGCGATTCGCTGTTCGTGGTGGTACAGACGGTCGAGATGGATGGCGATGAGATGAGCGTGGGCCAGGTGGCCATGTTCGTCGGCGACAATTACGTGCTCTCGGTGCGCAACAATGTCATGCGCGGTTTTCTCGGCGTGCGTGCGCGCGCCGAACGCGAACCGCACCTGCTGGGCAAGGGCTCGTCGTTTGTGCTGTATGCGCTGATGGATGCGGTGGTCGACCGTTATTTTCCGGTGGTCGACGCGCTCGAAACCGAACTCGAAACCATCGAAGACCGGATTTTCATCCGCGGCTCGCAGCGCGCCAACATCGAGCGCCTGTATGAACTCAAGCGCAAGGTGCTGGTGCTGCGCCACGCGGTCACGCCGCTGCTTGACGCCATCGGCAAGCTGCATGGCGGACGGGTGCCGTCGTTCTGCCGCGATACCCAGGAATACTTCCGCGATGTGCACGATCACCTGCAAAGGATCAACGGCGCGCTCGATACCATCCGCGACACCATCGGCACGGCGATCCAGGTCAATCTGTCGATGGTGGCGATCGATGATGGCGAAGTCAATAAACGGCTGGCCGCATGGGCCGCGATCTTCGCGGTGTTTACCGCATTCGCCGGCGTGTGGGGGATGAACTTCGAGTTCATGCCGGAACTGAAATGGCATTTCGGCTACGTGGGCGCGCTGGGCGTGATGGTCAGCGTGTGCGGGTATCTGTACTACCGTTTCCGTAAATCGGGATGGCTGTAGGGCTTTGGCTGAAGATCATTCGGCGTACGACCCGCGCGCACTTCCAAGACATACTGGCAAGGCATGCTCGCATCAGTTGGCAGGGGCAGGCTTGAGCGGCCCACGGGCGGCGCCGCCATCAATCAGGTCGCGCTGACGACACGGCGGGCTTCGGCGAATGCGCGGTTAATCTCCTCGCGGCTGAAGCGCGACTGGCGGAGAAGTCGCGTGGCGGCCGGCGAGAGACCCACCGCTACCGTGACTTTGCGGGCAATGAGGTCGTTGTTTGCCGGACGCACGTCTTCGGACGTGAGATGCTTCAACACTGGTTTCATATTTCCCCCTGTGATTGATCCACTTGGGTGATTTTACCTGAGCCGGGCCAGGTGCCAACGCTAGGTTGAGGCTTGCAGTTGATCAAACACCGGGCCGGAGCGGAAAGTCATTTCTGCCAATGACAGCGCTGGGTCTGGCCGTCGCGCGCCTGGCCGACGTTGCTTACCCCGCCATCGACAGCGCCACCGCTTCCGCCACCTTGATCCCATCGACCGCCGCCGACAAGATCCCGCCTGCGTAGCCGGCGCCTTCGCCGGCCGGGAACAGGCCGCGCGTGTTCAGGCTTTGCAGGTTGTCGTCGCGCCGCTTGATGCGGATCGGCGACGAGGTGCGCGTTTCCACGCCGGTCAGCACCGCGTCTTCCTGGTAGTAGCCGCGAATCTGCTTGTCGAACGCCGGGAAGGCTTCGCGCATGGCGATGATGGCGTAGTCGGGCAGGGCGGTGGCCAGGTCGGTCAGGTGCACCGCCGGCTTGAACGACGGCACCACCGAACCGAAGGCGGTCGAGGCGCGGCCCTTGACGAAATCGCCCATCAGTTGCCCCGGCGCGTCGTAGGTGCCGCCGCCGAGCGCGAACGCGCCTTCTTCCAGGCGGCGCTGCAAGGCGATCCCTGCCAGCGGGTGACCCGGGTTGTCGACAAAGTCGGCCGGCGTAATGCCGACCACGATGGCGCTGTTGGCATTGCGCTCGTTGCGCGAATACTGGCTCATGCCGTTGGTGACCACGCGCCCCGGCTCGGACGCGGCGGCGACCACCGTGCCGCCCGGGCACATGCAGAAGCTGTACACCGAGCGGCCGTTGGCGGCGTGGTGCACCAGTTTATAGTCGGCCGCGCCGAGGATCTTGTTGCCGGCGTTCGGACCGAAACGGCAAGCGTCGATCAGCGACTGCGGGTGCTCGACCCGGAAACCGACCGAAAACGGCTTCGCTTCAATATACACGCCGCGCTCGTACAGCATCTCGAAGGTGTCGCGCGCGCTGTGGCCGATGGCCAGCACCACGTGGCGGGTGGGGATATGTTCGCCGCTGGCCAGGGTGACGCCGCGGATCTGGCGCGCCTCGCCAAGGCCTTCGACCTCGATATCGCTGACCTTGCTCTCGAAACGGTATTCGCCGCCCAGCGCGATGATGTTCTCGCGCATCTGTTCGACCATCTTGACCAGGCGGAAGGTGCCGATGTGCGGTTTGCTCACGTACATGATCTCGTCCGGCGCGCCAGCCTTGACGAATTCGGTCAGCACCTTGCGGCCGTAATGCTTGGGGTCCTTGATCTGGCTGTACAGCTTGCCGTCGGAAAAGGTGCCGGCCCCGCCTTCGCCATACTGGACGTTCGATTCCGGGTTCAGCTCGCGCTTGCGCCAGAAGCCGAAGGTGTCGACGGTGCGCTCGCGCACCACCTTGCCGCGTTCGAGGATCAGCGGGCGCAGGCCCATCTGGGCCAGGATCAGGGCCGCGAACAGCCCGCACGGGCCGGTGCCGATCACGACCGGGCGCTCGTTGCGGTCGTGGCCCTGCAATTGCTCGCCGCCGGCGACGAAGGTGTAGCCGGTGTCGGGCGCGGGCAGCACATGGGCGTCATGCTGCAAGCGCGCCAGCACCGCCGCTTCGTCGCGCAGTTCGGCATCGACCGCGTAGATCAGCACGATGGCGCTGCGCTTCCTGGCGTCGTAGCTGCGCTTGAACACACTGAACCCGAGCAGGTCGGCGCCGGCAATGCCCAGGCGCGCCAGGATCGCCTCGCGCAGGTCGGCGTCGGCATGGTCGAGCGGGAGTTTGAGTTCGTTAATTCGCAGCATAGAGTCGTTCGTGGTTCAGGGTGGGCAAAAGCGGGGCAGGGCGCTATTTTACCGGGTGCATCGCCTGATGGGCGAATCGGGCCGCCCACGCACGGTATTTTCGACCTCAAGGTGTTGCTGCGCGACTAGTAATGTGTAGTTGAGAAAATTTGTTGCAAAACAGACTCATTCATTATTCAAATTTTGCGGCAGCGCACCATATTTCATTCGGCTTATTTGCGTAAAGTAAGAATTTTCGCTGTAGTCGCAGCGAAAGTTGCAAATCGGCTGGTTTTGGCCGCCCTTTTTTTGTCGCTGACCGGATAATGCCCGTTGCAGAAATGATGCGACGTCCTGCGAGCGCGCCACTGCCGGGGGAATTTGAACCCGGCAACGTGCCAGCGCCGCCGAGATCCGGAAGGCTGTCGTACAAGCAAGCTGCTGTAGTGTCGTTATCCTCATCCTAAACGGAGTTCTAAAAATGATGTTTCAAGAGAAGATTGGCGTACGTTCCGTTCGCCTCGCCCTCGGCCTGTTAGCCGGTTTCGTCGCCGGCCACGCACTGGCTCAGGATGCTCCTATCCAGCGAGTTGAAATCACCGGTTCGAGCATCAAGCGCATCGTGAAAGAAGGCGCGTTGCCAGTCCAGGTGGTGTCCAAGGAAGTGATCGCCCGTTCCGGCGCGACCACCGTTGCCGACCTGATCCAGAAACTGCCGGCGATGCAGGGTTTCACGATTGAAGCCATTGCCGCAGGCACCAACTCGGGTGGCCGCTCCACCGCGTCGATCCACGGCCTGGGCGGCACCTACACCCTGGTCCTGCTGAACGGCCGCCGCATGGCGCCTTTCCAGGACAGCGGCAGCTCGGTCAACCTGAACTCCATTCCGATGAGCGCGGTTGAGCGCGTCGAAGTGCTGAGCGACGGCGCATCCGCCCTGTACGGCGCCGACGCGATTGCCGGCGTCATCAACTTCATCCTCAAGAAAAACTACCGCGGCCTGACCCTGGACGCGGGCGTGTCGGTACCGACCAACCCGGGCGGCAAGAGCGCCAACGCTGGCTTCACCTGGGGCTTCGGTGACCTGGAAACGAACCGCTTCAACCTGTTGATGACCTACCGTCACGACGAGCAGAAGCCGGTCAAGGCGACCGACCGCGAATTCAGCAAAACGTCGTACATTCCACTGGGCCACGACGGCCAGAGCTACATCTACGACCGCACCTCGACCTCGGGCACCGCATCGAACGTGAACGTCGCGTTCAAGAATCCGAAAACTGACCAGATCGGCTTTAACCCGTACAAGAAAGTCAACGGCGCCTGCCCGACCGGCTTCTTCAACTACCTGTCGAACACCGCCACCACCGAGTACTGCGCCGTCGACAGCGCCTCGACCGTGGAAACCGTGCCTGAATCGAAGCGCGACACCCTGTTCACCTCGGGCCGCATCAAGTTCAGCGACAACCTGACCGCCTTTGCCGACCTGGCCCTGGGCCGCTTCGACCTGACGGCGCGGATCGCCGCCAACCCGGTCAGCGTGGCCGTGCCAATCGGTTCGCCAGTCTACAACCAGTACGTCGCACCGTACCTGAGCGCCGATCAGCGCGCCGATGTCAAGACCGCCACCGCGACCTACCGCGCGACCGAATTCGGCACCCGCGACAGCCAGACCATCACCGACGTCGGTCACTTCGTCATGGGCCTGGAAGCCAATTTCGGCGGCTGGGACATGAACACGGGCGCCACCTACTCGCGCTACCAGCTCGACGAGCGTTACACCGGCGGCTACCTGTTGAACAAGGAATTCCGCAGCCTGATCGGCGGCGCCAACTTCAATCCATTCCTGCCGGCCGGCTCGCCAACGTCGCCAACGGCTCAACAGATCAATGGTTCGGTCTTCCACGGTTCGATCCGTGAAGCGTATTCGGTCCTGCGCGGCCTCGACCTGCGCGCATCGCGCGAACTGTTCAACCTGCCAGGCGGCGCAAGCAGCATCGGCCTGGGTATCGACGGCCGCGAACTGCACCAGGTGCAGACCGCCACGGCCGCAGCCAAGGATGGCAGCATCTACGGTTTCACCGCGCCAAACCAATTCGACTACACCCGTGACTCCGCCGGCGCCTTCGCCGAAATGGCGCTGCCGCTGATGAAGAACCTGGAAGTGACGACCGCCATCCGCTACGACCGTTATTCGGGCGTGGAAGACAAGAGGGCCAAGCGCACCAAGGGTGAAAGCCAGAGCGCCAGCACCTACAAGATCAGCGCACGCTACACCCCGACCACGGCCCTGCTGCTGCGCGGTTCGTACGGTACCGGTTTCCGCGTCGCCGACCAGAACGACATCGCCAACACCCTGGTGTCCGCCGGCGTCACGGCCGCACCGTATGCTTGCCCGGCAGACCTGGTAGCGATCGATGTGACCCTGTGCCGTCCGGGCGTGAACCAGTACAACTCGTACAACGGTGGTAACGAAAAACTGCGTCCGGAAGAATCGAAGCAGTTCACCCTGGGCTTCCGCCTCGAGCCATCGTCGAGCGTGACCTTCGGCGCCGACCTGTGGGACGTCAAGATGACCAACCAGGTGTCGAACGTCGGCGAAATCCAGGCGTTTGCCAATCCGGCCAAGTACCGCCAGCTGTTTACCGAGTTCGCCGATCCAGCGACCGGTATCAAGACCTGGGCCTTCATCCGCGCCCCGATCAACATCGGCAAAGCGCACAACCGCGGTATCGACTGGGATCTGACCGTCGGCGAGAAGTATTCGTTCGGCAAAATGACCCTGAACGTCAATGGTACCCACATGCTCAAGGCCAGCTACACCATTCCGGGTTCGGACACCGAGTGGACCGACAGCATGGATAAATACGGCATCGACAATCAAGTCACCTTCCGCGATATCGTCAAGTTCGGCGCTACCCTGGAAACGGGCCAGATGACCAATGCGCTGACCTTGAACTACCGCAATGGTTACACCGACCAGGCCGCTAGCTTGTACAACGTGGCGACCAAGGCCCCTGCCGTCAGCCAGATCCGTCTGCAAGTGCCTTCGTACAGCACGGTCGACTACCAGGGTAAGTTTGCGATCAGCAAAACGTGGGAAGTTCGTGGCGGTATCAAGAACCTGATGGACAAAGAGCCACCACTGACCCTGCGCACGTCGTCGGGCCACCAGGTTGGTTACGATGCCCGTTACGCGGACACGATGGGCCGCACCGTCTACCTCAACACCAGCTACAAGTTCTAAGCAGCTGATACGACGTAAGACATCATGAAAGGCGCGTTGCTTCGGCAACGCGCCTTTTTTTGGTCTGGAGGGGGAGGGGAAGAACTGGGTACCCGCCGCGTGCCGCCTGGGTGCGCGGCGCCGATTGCGGCAATGCCGGATGCGGCGGCGCTTACGCTGCCGGCATCACGGCGGCAGCGGCACGGCGACGGGGATTGACGGGAAAGTTACAGGCCGCCCCACAGGGCGTTGAGGGCGGCCACGGCGGCGATGCCAGCCGTCTCGGTGCGCAGGATGCGCGGGCCCATCGACAGCGCCAGTGCGCCGCGCGCCATCGCGCTATCTTCTTCCTGCAGGCTGAAGCCGCCCTCCGGGCCGATCATCAGCGACAGCGCCTGGGGCGGCTGGTGCCTGGCCCACTCGGCCAGCGACTGGCCGCCGCGCGGGCTGAGCAGGATGCGTTTGTGCATGTCTTGCTGGGCGCTCCATTGATGCAGCTCGTCCACCGGGGCCAGCCGCGCCAGCCGGTTGCGCCCGCTCTGCTCGGACGCGGACACGATCACGCCCTGCCAGTGCGCCAGTCTTTTCTCGGCGCGCTCGCCCGACAGGCGCACCACGCAACGCTGCGCGGCCAGCGGCTGGATCGCCGCCACCCCCATCTCGACCGCCTTTTCGATGATCCAGTCCATCTTGGACGCTTCCGGCAAGGCCTGGGCCAGGGTGATTTGGTAGGGCAGCTCGGCGTCGCGCGCGACAAAGGCCTTGACCGTCACGCTGGCGCGGCGCTTCTCGACGCTGGCCAGGTGCGCGATGTATTCGCCGCCATCGCCGTTGAACAGGCACAGTTCGGCGCCGATCTGCAGCCGCAGCACATGGACGTGGTGGGCCACCGCGTCGGGCAAGTCGAGCGTGGCGCCGATCGCCAGCGGCTGGGAGCAATAGAAACGGGGCATGACATCCTGATAAGTAGTGGGAGCCGGCAGGGGCGCAAAGTGCTTCATTTTAATTCGGCCCCCTCTGGTCTGGTAAAATACTTGGCTCGGTACTCCATGCAGCGCCACCCGCATTCCCAATCCTACGACCTCACAGATTCGACCCATGAAAACGACGCTCCCTACCACTTTGATGGCCAACGCGATCCGCGCGCTGGCAATGGATGCAGTTCAACAGGCCAATTCCGGCCATCCGGGCATGCCGATGGGCATGGCGGAAATCGCCGTGGCGCTGTGGGCCGGCCACTACAAGCACAATCCGTCCAATCCCAAGTGGCTCAACCGCGACCGTTTCCTGCTGTCGAACGGACACGGCTCGATGCTGCACTACGCGCTGCTGCACCTGTCGGGCTACGACCTGAGCATGGCCGACCTGAAAAACTTCCGCCAGATGCACTCGAAGACCCCGGGCCACCCGGAAGTGGACATCACCCCGGGCGTGGAAACGACCACCGGCCCGCTCGGCCAGGGCATCGCCAACGCGGTCGGCATGGCGCTGTCCGAATACCTGCTGGCGGCTGAATTCAACAAGCCCGGCTTCGACGTGGTCGACCACTACACCTACGCCTTCCTGGGCGACGGTTGCCTGATGGAAGGCATCTCGCACGAAGTGTGCTCGCTGGCCGGTACCCTGGGCCTGAACCGCCTGATCGCCCTGTACGACGACAATGGCATTTCGATCGACGGCAAGGTGGAAGGCTGGTTCACCGACGACACCCCGAAACGTTTCGAATCGTACGGCTGGAACGTGATCGCCGCCGTCGACGGCCACAGCGTGGCGGCGGTCGACGCGGCCATTGCCGAAGCGAAGCTGTCGTCCAAGCCGACCCTGATCTGCTGCAAGACCATCATCGGCAAGGGTTCGCCGAACCTGCAGGGCGGCGACAAGGTGCACGGCGCCGCGCTGGGCGACAAGGAAGTGGCGGCCGTGCGCGAGCACCTGCTGTGGACCTCGGTCCCGTTCGAGATCCCGGCCGAGGTGTACAGCGCCTGGGACGCGAAAGCTGATGGCGCCGCCATGGAAGTGGAGTGGAACACCAAGTTTAGCGCCTACCGCGCGCAATACCCTGAGCTGGCCGCCGAATTCGAGCGCCGCATGAAGGGCGAGCTGCCGGCCGACTTCAACGCGACCCTGGACGCGGCGATTGCCGCCTGCGTCGAGAAGAAAGAAAACATCGCCACCCGCAAGGCCAGCCAGAACGCGATCCAGGCGCTGGCGCCGACCCTGCCGGAGTTCCTGGGCGGCTCGGCCGACCTGACCGGTTCCAACCTGACCAACTGGAAAGAGTGCATCGCACTGCGTTCCGGCAAGCCGGGCAACCACATCAACTACGGCGTGCGCGAGTTCGGCATGAGCGCCATCATGAACGGCATCGCCCTGCACGGCGGCTACATCCCGTTCGGCGCCACCTTCCTCACCTTCTCCGACTACAGCCGCAACGCGCTGCGCATGGCCGCGCTGATGAAACTGCGTTCGATCTTCGTGTTCACCCACGATTCGATCGGCCTGGGCGAAGACGGCCCGACCCACCAGTCGGTCGAGCACGTTTCTTCCCTGCGCCTGATTCCCAACCTGGACAACTGGCGTCCATGCGACACCGTCGAGTCGGCCGCCGCCTGGGGCGCTGCCGTGCAGCGCAAGGATGGCCCGTCGACCCTGATCTTCTCGCGCCAGAACCTGCCGTTCCAGGAACGCACCCCGGCCCAGATCGCCGACATCGCGCGCGGCGGCTACGTGCTGCAAGACGTGGCTGATGCCAAGGCGATCCTGATCGCCACCGGTTCCGAAATCGAACTGGCCACCAAGGCGGCCGCCGCCCTGGCCGCCGAAGGCATCCTGGTGCGCGTGGTGTCGATGCCGTCGACCGATGTGTACGACCGCCAGGACGCCGCCTACAAGGCCAGTGTCTTGACGCGCGGCGTGCCGCGTGTGGCGATCGAAGCGGGCGTGACCGACTTTTGGTATAAATACGTCGGCCTGGAAGGCGCCGTGGTCGGCATCGACACCTTCGGCGAATCGGCGCCGGCGCCGGTGCTGTTCAAGCACTTCGGTTTCACGGTCGAGAACGTGGTTGCCAAGGTCAAGTCGGTACTGACGCACTAAGAAGTGCTGGCGGCGCGCGGGCGCCGCCGCCCACCCATTTTTATCACTCAGGAGCAAAGTAATGACGATCAAAGTTGCAATCAACGGTTATGGCCGTATCGGCCGCAATGTCCTGCGCGCTTTCTACGAAGGCGGCAAGAAACACGACATCCAGATCGTGGCGATCAACGACCTGGGCGATGCCAAGTCGAACGCGCACCTGACCCGTTACGATACGGCGCACGGCAAGTTCCCGGGCACCGTCACGGTCGAAGGCGACAACATGATCGTCAACGGCGATGCGATCCGCGTGTTCGCGCAGCGCAACCCTGCTGAAATTCCATGGGGCGAGCTGGGCGTGGACGTGGTGCTTGAGTGCACCGGTTTCTTCACCACCAAAGAAAAAGCCTCGGCCCACCTGAAGGGCGGCGCCAAGAAAGTCATCATTTCGGCACCGGGCGGCAAGGATGTCGACGCCACCATCGTGTTCGGCGTGAACGAAGGCGTGCTCAAGGCGAGCGACACCGTCATTTCCAACGCATCGTGCACCACCAACTGCCTGGCCCCGCTGGTCAAGCCGCTGAACGACGCGATCGGCCTGGAAACCGGCCTGATGACCACCGTGCACGCTTACACTAACGACCAGGTGCTGTCGGACGTGATGCATGAAGACCTGCGCCGCGCGCGTTCGGCCACGATGAGCATGATCCCGACCAAGACCGGCGCTGCCGCGGCGGTGGGCCTGGTGCTGCCTGAGCTGAATGGCAAGCTGGACGGTTTCGCGATCCGCGTGCCGACCATCAACGTCTCGCTGGTCGACCTGAGCTTCATCGCCAAGCGCGACACGACGGTGGACGAAGTCAATGCCCTGATGAAAGCGGCATCGGAAGGTGCGTTGAAAGGCGTGCTGACCTACCAGACCGAGCCGCTGGTCTCGATCGACTTCAACCACAACCCGGCCTCCTCGAATTTCGATTCGACCCTGACCAAGGTATCGGGCCGCCTGGTGAAAGTATCGTCGTGGTACGACAACGAGTGGGGTTTCTCGAACCGCATGCTGGACACCACGGTTGCCCTGATGAACGCCAAGTAATACCCGGCAACATCGACAAAAACGCCCTCCGGGGCGTTTTTTTGGCCCGCGTTTCCCCACCGGGGTCTGACCTCTGATTAGCAATACCCCACCGGGGTCAGAGCTCTGACTAGCAACAATTTCACCGAATGTCGGCACGATGAGCTGTAGCGTCCGCTTGCTTGCCCCTGCGTGCCGGGCGCCGGCCCGAACGCAAGCCAGTTTCAGTGCGGTTCAGCAAAAAATTTCTAATCAGAGGTCAGACCCCGGTTGTAGGTGGTCGCCGCGAATGGGATTAGGAGCCGGCGTCGGACTCGCAGGATCGGCTTATTTGTAGATGCCGGACCCAACCATCATGTCGTCGACCCGCTCGACATAGCCGGCCTTGTTTTCGACCGCCTTGGTCACCGGATTGGGCCACTTGAATTCGACCCAGCCATGGCCCGCCGGCGATTTGGCTTGCTCGGCCATTTCCTTGATCATCAGCTTGCCGTTGCTGTCGGCCAAGGCCATCAGGTTCTTGCCCACGATCTTGGGATTGTTGCCGTGGGCGAGGGCGACGCCGTTCAGGTCGTACACATACACATACAGATCGCGATCGTGGAACTCTTTGTTGGCCGTGTCGGCAATCGCCGCGAAGGCCTTGGCCTTGTCGGCCTTGATCAGGATGATCGCTTTCTTGACCATGGCCACCGCTTCGTCGGCACTGCCCTTGTCGGCCGACCAGGCCGCTCCCGGCAGGGCCAGCAGGACGATACTGAGGCAGCCTGCGGAAAACAATGTTTTCATCAATGCACTCCAATCACGGTCAATGGCGCGTCGTTGCGTGAAACCATTATGCCGATACTCGCCCTCAGTTGAGTCGGATTTTCCTGGAAAACATCCCGATCCGCACAAACGGCTGCGCAAAAACGACAGTCAACCGAACTGAACTACATACGCCCTTGAGGGCCACAATGCCCCTTTTTATATATGCATAATCGTGAAAAAACAACAAATTCCACGGCAAAATTGGCGTTAACGCATAAGACGTTTGATTCTTGGCATCGTTTCATGCGAGATTCTATTTACCCATACATATAAGTGGGTTTCAAAACAAACAAGAGTCGATTTTTTACAAAGAATTCTCACCTGGAGTTATCTTGAAAAAGCACTTGGTATTGAAACAGAGCGTCATCGCCGTCGCCTTAACCCTCGGAACTTCCCACGTCGCCCTGGCCCAAGAGGCTGCCACGGCGCCGGCCGCCACCGTGTACATCACCGGCTCGAACCTGAAGCGCACCGAAAAAGAGGGCACCCAGCCGATCC
Organism: Massilia frigida; assembly: GCF_011682175.1. Lineage (GTDB taxonomy): Bacteria > Pseudomonadota > Gammaproteobacteria > Burkholderiales > Burkholderiaceae_D > Telluria_A > Telluria_A frigida. Next base: position 134,095 of record NZ_WHJG01000007.1, on the reverse strand, counting down.
AGGTGATCACCAGCAAGGATATCCGCGACAGCGGCGCCGCCACGGTCACTGAACTGATGCGCAAAGTGCCGTCCATGGGCAGCGACATCAACCTCGACACCAACGATGGCGGCTTCTCGCGCGGCGCGTCGACCGCTTCGCTGCGCGGCCTGTCCTCGACCTCGACCCTGATCCTGCTCAACGGCCGCCGCATGACGCCGGCCGCTTACGCCGATCCGAACAACGGCAATTCGACCCTGTACGACCTGAATGCGATTCCGTTGTCGGCCCTGGAACGGGTCGAGATCCTCAAGGATGGCGCCTCGGCCGTGTACGGTTCCGACGCCATCGGCGGCGTGATCAACTTCATTACCAAGACCAACTACCAGGGCACCGAAGTGTCGGCCCGCGCCAGCGCCAACGACGATGGCAAATTTGCCCGCAAAGGCGCCAACTTCTTCTTCGGCAAGGGCGACGTCGAGAGCGATGGCTACAACGTCTTCATCACCGCCGACGTGTCCCAGCGCGACCGCGTCCTGCGCAAGGATGTCAAGGACATCTAGTACGAAACCTACCAGTTGCTCAACGGGCGCTTCGCCACCCCGTACGGCAGCACCACCTCGGGTTCGCCATCGTTCTACCGCGAGAGCGCGCCGGGCACCCGTAACTTCGCGGTGAACCGCAGCAACATGGGCCAGCGCATGATCACGCGCACCAATTGCGAACCGTCCCAGCAACTGGTCGGCTCGACCGCGATGGGCTTGCCGGCGACCAGCGTGTTCATCGGACGCACTTTCTGTAACTTCGACGCCAGCCGTTTCTCCGAAGGCATCGGCGATGGCAAGGATGCCAGTGTGATGACGCGCGGCGTGTTCAAGCTGGGCCAGAACACCAAGGCCTTCGCCGAAGCGGGCTACGCGCGCACCAAGCGCTCTTATACCAGCAATCCGAGCACCATCGGTACCTCCACCATCACCAACTTCACCAGTGCCGCGGTGGGCGATCCATTCCAGGCCATCCTGGGCATCGGCCACCCGGACAATCCTTTCCCGGATGCCCGCTCCTCGGTCACTTACCGCTTCGAGAACCTGCGCGGCGGCACCGAGACCATCAACGACAATGCGCGCGTGGTGGCCGGCCTGCAGGGTAATGTGGGCAGCTGGGACTGGGAAAGCGCCGTGCTGTACAACAAGGCGACCCAGGAAGATACCTATTTCGGCATGCTCTACCTGCCGACCCTGCGCAAGCTCAATTCCGGCACCTCGCTGGCGGCGCTGTCGGCCGATCCGACCCTGGCGCGCGATGTGACGAGCAACAACATGGCCTCGATCCTGCAATGGGATGCCAAAGTGTCGACCCAGTTCGGCCAGCTTGGCGGCGGCGCCATGGGCCTGGCGGTGGGCGCCGAAATACGGCGCGAGAAAATCAAGATGACGCCCGATGCCGCTCTGGCGCGCGGTGACATTTATGGCCTGGCCAATACCGTCATCGACGGCGAACGCGACGTCAAATCGGGCTTCATCGAGCTGCGCACGCCATTCCTGAAAAACTTCGAGATGGATTTCGCCGGCCGCGTCGACAAGTATCCTGGCATCAAAACCAACTTCGTGCCCAAAGTCGGCGCCAAGTGGACCGTCTCCGACGGCATCGCCCTGCGCGGCACTTATGGCCGCGGTTTCCGCGCGCCGGCGCTGGTGCAAGTGACACCGGGCGGGGCCCAGTTCTTCCTGAGGGACCTGTACGATCCGCGCCGCTGCGAAGCCGATCGCGAGACCCCGCGCGAAGGCGCCACCGAACTCGATTGCGCCAAGAGCGCGGCCGGTACCGGCGGCGCCAATCCCGACCTGGTGCCGGAAAAATCGAAGAGCCTTTCCTTCGGCGTGCTGTTCTCGCCGACCAGCACCTTCGACATCGGCCTGGATTTCTACAAGATCCGCAAGGAAGGCGAAGTCGCCCTCGGTTCCGAGGAAGATGCCCTGCGCGACGAAGACCGTACCCCGGGCAACGTGGTGCGCGATCCGAACCCGGCCAACTGGGTGCGCGATGCCAACGGCAATGTGATCCAGAACAGCGGCCCGCTGCTGATGGTCAAGCTGCCGTGGAAAAACCAGGGCTCGGTCGAAGTGCGCGGCGTCGATATCGATGTGGCGTTCCGCAAGAACCTGGGCGAGTGGGGTTCGCTCAACTCGAAACTGACCTCGAGCTACATGGACTATTACTCGCTGGCTGCGAACGCGGGCGATCCTGAGCGCAACCTGGTCGGCACGAATGTGGGCTATGCCGACTACAGCTTGCCGAACAGCTACCTTCCACGCTGGAAGAGCACCCTGTCGTCGTCGTGGACCTTCGGCACGCACGCGTTCAACGCCAGCATCGATTACACCGGTCCGGTGTCGCTGCTGCGCCGCTACAACCGCGAAGTGACGTACGACCAGCCGTTCTGCCAGTACGGCAAGCGCCAGGACAGCGACGCCGAGCAGGATCGCGACACCAGCGTGCCGCTGTACGAAGCGTATTTCCCGAAATGCTCGATCGAAAGCTGGACCCGTCTGGGCGTGGGTTACACCTACACCGGGATCAAGAACCTGACCCTGAACCTGAACATCCAGAACCTGCTCGACACCAAGGCGCCTTACGACCCGGCTGTCGGCACCAACAGTTCCGTCCAGCCGCTGGCCGGCTACAACGAGGGTTTGCACAATCCTTACGGCCGCTATTTCCAGCTGACGGCGCGTTACGCCTTCTAAGCCGATCTGGCGGTACCTGAAAAAACCCGGCCCTGGCGCCGGGTTTTTTTTGCGCTGTACGTGCGCTGACGGGCATCTTTTGTAGCGCGGAAAACACGAAAAAGTGCGTATGCACATCTTTTTGTGAATTCCTCTTGGTCTTCAATCCACCTTTGTGAGAAATTCATGGCCCTCGCGAGCGCGCGGGCCTGCGGGCTCGTGCGCGGCGGGAAACGGAAAACATGGTCTACCCATACTTATAAAGCATTCCTGGAGCTCAATTGAACAAGAAACTCGCATTGAAACGCAGCGTCGTCGCCGTCGCCCTGACCCTGGGCACGTCCCAGCTCGCCCTGGCGCAAGCGCCAGCGGCCCAGCCGATCCAGAAAGTGATCGTCACCGGCTCGAACATCAAGCGCGCGGTCGATACCGAAACCTCGTCGACCGTGCAAGTAGTCGGCAAGACCGAAATCGCCGCCATGGGCGCCAGTACCGTCAAGGACGTGCTCGACACGCTCACGTCCAGCGGCACGACGACCCTGTCCGACAAGAGCGGCGGCAACTCCTTCGCCGGCGGCGCCTCGGGTGTGTCGCTGCGCAACCTCGGCAAGAATTCCACGCTGACCCTGCTCAACGGACGGCGCGTGGCCAACTACGGCCTGGCCGATGGCGGCCAGCAAACGTTCGTGAACATCGACGCCATGCCGTCGGAAGCGATCGAGCGCATCGAAGTGCTGCTCGACGGCGCCTCCGCCGTGTACGGTTCGGACGCAGTCGCCGGCGTGATCAACATCATCACCAAGCGCGATTTCCAGGGCGTGCTGGCCAAGGGCGGAATGCGCCAATCCCTGCTTAACAGCAAGCTGGACAAGAGCAAGACCGCCTCCCTGACCATGGGCATGGGCGACTTCGAAGCCGACGGCTACAATGTGTTCGGCCACTTCGAGGCTTACCACCGCGAACCCTACTCGAACCGCGACATCATCAATACCGTGCCGGCCTTCTGGGGCCAGTATGTCAATCCGAGTTTCGGCGTGCAGTCGACCTACTCGTATCCGGGCAACTTCGTCGACCGCTATCCCAACCCGTATCCAGCCAATCCCGCGCTGGCCGGCAAGAGCTTCAGCACCCCGCGCGCCGGTTGCGACAACGTGATCGACGGCACCTGCCGCTACGACCAGTGGGCCGGCGTGGGCCGCAGCCCGGAAGCGAAGCGCTACAATTTCTTCGGTACCGGACGCATGAAGCTGGGCGGCAACCGGGTCGGCTTTTCCGAACTGACCCTGGGCCAGACCAACACCACCTACTACAACGCGGCGCCGATCCTGCAATACACCGGTACCCCCTCGACCTGGTATAACAGCAAGGACCGCAAGTTAAACTCGTACACCGAGCCGAAACTGCCGGTCGGCCATCCGGACAATCCTTACGATTTCCCGGTCGCCCTGCGTTACCGCTACGCCGACGATGCGCTCACGTCCATGAAAGATGCGAAAGCGAAGCAATACCGGGTGCTGGCCGGGATCGAAGGCAGCGACTTCGGCTGGGACTGGTCGACGGCGCTCGGCATGATGGGCTCGAAAGTCAACAACGTCGATCGCGGCCGCCGCAATGCGGCCGTGTACGACGCCGCGATCAAGAGCGGCGAATACCGCTTTGGCGGTGTCAACAGCCCGGACCTGCTGCTGCGCATGTTCCCGGTGTACGTCTTCGGCGGCGAGTCGAAGCAGAGCTTCATCGATGCCAATGCCACGCGCGAGCTGATGCAGCTGGACGGCGGCCCGCTCAGCCTGGCGATCGGCGCCGACTTCCGGCGCGATTCCTTCAACGCTTTTGTCAGCGACAACGTCTCCAGCGGCCAGATTGTGGGCCTGGGCTCGATCAACGTCGAGGGTGCGCGCAACATCAGCGCCGCTTTTGCCGAAGTCAATGCGCCGCTGACCAAGGCGTTTGAAGTGAACGCGGCGGTGCGTGCCGACAAGGTGGGCAACACCGACCTGTCGCTGGTGCCGAAAGTGGGCATGCGCTACGAAGTGAACAAGCGCTTCATGGTGCGCGCCACCGTGGCCAATGGCTTCCGCGCACCGAACCTGGCGGAAACGGGCAAGGTCGAGCTGTCGGCCTTCCGCAACAGTAACGTCGATCCGAAGCGTTGCGCCACCGCCAACCAGCTGTACACGGCGCTCAAGACCGGCACCACGATCGACCAGGCCGACGCGCTGCGCGCGCGCGACATCGGTTGCAGCGTCAGCTTCGCCTCCTCCACCCAGGGTAACCCCGAGCTGGAGCCGGAAAAATCGCGCAGCTTCAACCTGGGCTTCGTGGTCGAACCGCTGGCCAACCTGAGCATGACGCTCGACTACTACCATATCGAGCGCCGCAACGAAATCGATACCAAGGGCACGGCCCAGCTGTTGGCCGATGAAGACCGCCGTCCGGGCTCGGTCAACCGCCTCGGCGTGACGGCCGACGACCAGCGCCTGTCGGCGCGCGCCAAGGAACTGACCGGCAAGGACATCGTGTTCCCGGTCGGTCCGATCGCGTCGATTTCCAACCGTTACGAAAACATGAACCGCACCCGCGTTGCCGGTCTGGACATGGAATTGAACCACCGCTGGAACATGGGTTCGGCCGGCAAGCTGGTGAGCAACCTGAAAGCCAACTACCAGCTCGATTACCGCAGCTGGGATACGGTGACCGATACCTTTACGGAAAACCTGGCGGGCAACTACGAGAACCCACGCTACCGCGTGCGGGCTTCGACGGCATGGTCGCGCGGCGCCTGGAACGTGGGCGGCGCGCTGACCTACGTGCCGGGTACCCGTCTGTACGAGAACAAGTACGACGCCAACTACATGGCCGCCGGTTGCGAAGGGCAGGGTTTTACGCCGGAATACTGCCAGATCAGGCGTGATGTGGTCACCGACATGAACCTGACCTACACCGGCTTCGCCAAGACCACCTTGTACCTGAACCTGTACAACGTGTTCGACCGCGCGCCGGTGGCGGATGTGCGTGCCACCGAGGTGCCATCGCGCGGCCGTTCGGTCCGCATCGCGGCGCAGTATCAGTTCTGATGCTGTGAAGCAGGGCGCCGCTGGGCGGCGCCAATGACAAAACCCGGCCTTGCGCCGGGTTTTTTTTAGGGAACGACGAATCGGTGCGCTAAGCCGCTTCTCCCTCCAGATCGAACACCGCCGCCCACAGGCGCCGCACCGCGCCGCTGTGGCGCGCCACCAGCGCCGGGTCGATGCGCGCGCTATCCTTGCCCTGCAAGCGCAACTGGTGCTGCAGCTTGCGCATGGCGCGGTAGGCGTCGCCCACCGCCAGCGCCAGATCGGCATCGATCAGCCCAAGGTCGGCGAACATGCGCAGCAGCCCGATGTTACCCAGGTTGACGGTCAGCTGCGGATACTGCGCCGCATGGCGCAGCACCAGGTACTGCGACATGAATTCGATATCGATCATGCCGCCCTCATCCTGCTTGAGCTCGAACTGGCCCGGGCGGCTCGGATAGGCGTCGTGCATCTTCTTGCGCATCTTGAGCACTTCCTCGCGCAGCTCGTCCGCGCGCGCCGTGCGCTCCAGCCGCAGCACCCCTTCGCGCACCGCTTCGAAACGCGCGCCGATGGCGGCGTCGCCGGCGCAAAAGCGCGCCCGCGTGAGCGCCTGGTGTTCCCAGATCCAGGCCGAATTTTCCTGGTAGCGCTCGAACGCGGCCAGGCTCGATACCAGCATGCCGCTGGCGCCGTCCGGGCGCAGCGCGGTATCGATGTCGAACAAAATGCCGGCCGAGGTGTGGGCCGTCATCCAGGTGATGAAACGCTGGGCCAGCTTGGCGTAGTTACCGGGCGCTTCCTGGTCGTCGTCGTCGAACAGGAAAATCAGGTCCAGGTCCGACACATAGCCGAGCTCCTTGCCGCCCAGCTTGCCGTAGGCGATGACGGCAAAGCGCGGCACCTCGCGGTGGCGGGTGGCGATCGCTTGCCAGGCGGCGTCGATGGTGGCCGCGACGATGGTGTCGGCCAGCGCCGACAGGTAGTCGGCCAGCTTTTCCACGGTCAGCTCGCCGGCCAGGTCTTGCGCCAGCAGGCGGAACAGTTGCGCATGGTGGGCTTCGCGCAGGATATCCATCTGGCGTTCGGTGTCGCCGGCGGCCGCGCCCAGTTGTTCCTTCAGTTCGGCGGCCAGGGCGGCGCAGTCGGGCACGGCGCTCCTGACCCGCTCGTCGAGCAGTTCGTCGAGCACGATCGGGTGCTGGGTCAGGAAGGTGGCGGCCCAGCCGCTGGCGTACATCATGCGGATCACCCGCTCCAGGGTGTGCGGGTATTCGGTCAGCAAGGACAGATAGGCCGAGCGGCGCGCGATGGCTTCGAAAAACGCCAGCAGCCGGGTCAGGGTGGAACTGGCGCTGCCGGCACCGGCCTCGGCCGCCGTCTTGGCGATCAGGGGCAGGGCGGCGTTGACCAGCGCCAGCAGCCGGGTGCGGCTCGCTTCCGGCAGGGCTTGCACCTTGCCGGACTGCCAGGTGCTCATCAGGCGCTGGGCGGCGCCGCCGGCATCGTCGAAGCTCAAGGCGCGCAAATGCGCCTCGATCGCTTCGCGGTTGTCGAGGTCGGCCCCGGCCCAGCTGCTGGCCGCCGGGTCGACCGTGTCGCCATGTTGCTCGGACTTGTCGCTGAAGATGGCGTCGAACTGGGCGGCGACAAAATGGCGGTGCTGCTCCAGCCGCGCCAGCAGGGTGGGAACGTCCGGCAGGCGCATCATTTGCGCGATGACGGCGCGGTCGGCCTCGCTGGCGGGCAGGGTGTGGGTCTGGGCGTCGTCCAGGTATTGCAGGCGGTGTTCCAGGTTGCGCAGGAAGCTGTAGGAGTCGAGCAACTGGTCGACCGTGTCCGGGGTCAGCAGTTCCTTGTCGGCCAGCACGCGCAGGGTGGCGCGGGTGGAACGGTCGCGCAGGGCGGCATCGCGCCCGCCCCGGATCAGCTGGAATACCTGGGCCAGGAATTCGATTTCGCGGATCCCGCCACGGCCCAGCTTGACGTTATTGCTGCGGTCCGGGTGCAGCCGTTCCTGGCGGTCGACCTCGGCCCGGATCTGGGCGTGCATGGTGCGGATCGCATCGATCACGCCGAAATCGAGATAGCGCCGGTAGACAAAAGGGTGCACGATGGCTTCCAGGGCGGCGATATCGACCGCCGTGCCGGTGACGGCGCGCGCCTTGACCCAGGCGTAGCGTTCCCATTCGCGGCCCTGGACGATCAGGTATTCCTCCACCATGTTCAGGCTGGCCACCAGCGGGCCGGAATTGCCGTTCGGGCGCAGCGCCATGTCGACCCGGAAGGTGAAGCCATCTTCGGTGATTTCGGACAGGGCGGCGATCAGCTTCTTGCCCAGGCGCGCGAAAAATTCATGGTTCGACAGGGGGCGCTGGCCCGGTCCGGCGGCGGTGTCGCCATCTTCCGGGTAGACGAAGATCAGGTCGATGTCGGACGAGACATTCAGTTCGCCGCCGCCTTGCTTGCCCATGGCCAACACAATCATTTCTAGCGGCAAGCCCGATTCGTAGCCGACTGGCATGCCGTGGCTGGCCACTTGCTCGGTCATCAGGGCCGCCAGATGGGTGCGGATGGCGAAATCGGCGAAGCCGGTCATGCTGGCGACCACTTCGGCCAGCTCGGCGCGGCCATCGAGGTCACGCGCGATCAGGCCGGCCACCAGCAGGTTGCGCAGGCGCCGCATGGCGCGCCCCAGCGGCAGCGCGGCGCCGTCGGCAGCGCGCTGGCTGGCCAGCGCGTGCGCCAGGTCGAGCTGGTCGATGGCGGCCGCGCCCAGGGTGGCGACGGCGCCGGCCCGGCCGGGGTCGGCCGCCAGCCAGCGTTGGTAAAAGCGCGACAGCGGTGTCAGGGAAGCTCGGTTCATGGGTTGGCGTGGGGTCGGGGTGAGTGAAAGTCGGGTTCAGCCAGGGCTGTATAAGGTAGAATTGGGCCGCGCCGCGAAGGGCCGCGCCGCGCAAGGCCCGCCGCGGTGCGGATCAGGACGATGGTAAGGGAGTGGGCGGCATTCACGCAAGCGCTACCTTCTTGCAATACATTTACACGGCGGACCCTTTATCAGCTTATTGATGCACACACCGGAAGCACAGACGCCCGCCGAGCACCTGCCCATCGCAGAGCGCTGGCGGCGGCTGCGCTCCGCCTATCGGGTATGCAACCGCGCCACCCACCATGTGCTGGGCTTTACCATCAAGCTGGCGCTGCTGGTGTATTTCATCTTCACCATCGTGTTTTTGGTGCTGCGCTACCTGATTTTGCCGAATATCGACTATTACAAGGGCAATATCGAGCGCATCGCCAGCCGCGCCCTGGGCAGCGAGGTGAGCATCACCCGCATCTACGCGTCCTGGCACGGCCTGCGCCCCAACCTGTTCCTGGGCGATGTGATTGTGCGCGACCCGGGCGGGCGCCAGGTGCTGAGCTTGCCGAGCGTGTCGGCCACCCTGTCGTGGTGGAGCGTGCCGACCCTGGAACCGCGCTTTTATTCGCTCGACATCATTCGTCCCGACCTGGATATCCGGCGCGACGCGGCCGGCCAGCTGTTCGTGGCGGGCATGCTCATCAAGCGCCATGCGGATGGCGATGGCAGTGGCGCCGACTGGGTGTTCAAGCAGCGCCGGATCGTGATCCGCGAAGGGCGGGTGCAGTGGACCGACCAGTTGCGCGGCGCCCCGGTGCTGGCGCTGGAAAACGTCGACATGGTGCTCAAGAACCGCTGGCAGCACCACCGCTTCGGCTTGCGCGCCACGCCCCCGGCCAGCCTGGCCGGGCCGCTCGACGTGCGCGCCGACTTTGCCCATCCGCGTTTCGCGGCGCGCATGGCCGATATCGGCCAGTGGAAGGGCGAGCTGTACGCCGACCTGCCCGATACCGACCTGTCGGCCTGGACCCCCTACCTCGATTATCCGGTGAAAATCAGCCAGGGCCAGGGATCGGTGCGCGCCTGGCTGAGCCTGGACCGGGCCAAGCTGGCCGGTTTTACCGCCGACGTGGCGCTGGCCGGCGTGTCGGCGCGCCTGGGACGCGACTTGCCGGCGCTGGAACTGACACGCGTGCGCGGCCGCCTGTCGGCGCGCGAAACCTTTGCCTCCGGCAGCAACCGCGGCGCCCCGGCCTTCGGCGCCCAGGGCCATGAAGTGACGCTCACCGATTTTTCCCTGCTCACCGCCGACGGCCTGGGCCTGGCGCCGACCACCCTGTCCGAATCCTATGTGCCGGCGCGCGGCAAGCGCCCCGAACAAGTGAAAGTGAGCGCCCGCCAACTTGACCTGGAAACCCTGGCGCGGCTGGCCGTCCAGTTGCCGCTGACACCGGTGCAGCGCCAGTTGCTCAGCGAAGCTGGCGTGAGCGGACGCGTGAGCGATTTTTCGGCCCAGTGGCAGGGCAGGTTCCCGGAGATCGCCAGCTACCGCGTGCGCGGCAAGCTTGACGGGCTGACCATGCGCGCCCAGCCGGCCCGGCTGGCCGTGGCCAGGAGCGCCAGCACGCCGGCGCGCGCCGCAGTGCCACCGATTCCCGGCATCGAAAACCTGTCGGGCACGCTCGACGCGAGCGACCAGGGCGGCACGATCACCCTAGCTTCGCAGCAACTGGTGCTGCAATTGCCGGCCTGGTTCGCCGATCCGGCCATGCCCTTCGACCAGTTCAACGCCCGTGCCCGCTGGACTTTTGCGGCCGGCAACAAATTGCTGGTGGACCTGGATAGCCTGAACTTCGTCCAGGGCGCGCTCAGCGGTTCGCTGTCGGGCACGCATCAGATGAGCCTGGGTACGCAGCCGGGCAAGCCGGCCGACATCGTCGATGTCAGCGGCACGCTCAGCGGATTCGCACTCAATACCATCGGGCGCTACCTGCCCCTGAAAACCCCGGAACACTTGCGCGGCTGGCTGACCGGTGCGCTGGAAGATGGCGTGGCCCTGGACGCCACCTTCCGCCTGCGCGGCGACCTGGCCCACTTTCCGTTCCGTACCAATACGCCGGGCGAGCGCAAGGGCGAGTTCCGGGTCGGCGGGCGCCTGGAAAACGCGCGCCTGAACTACGCGCCCGGCCATTTCGCGCCCGATGGCGTGGCGCCGGTGTGGCCGCAGGCCGAGCAGATCAACGGCACGTTTTTGTTCGAGCGCGCGCGCATGGAAATCAAGGGCGACACCGGGCGTACCCGGGGCGTAGCCTTGAGCGCGGTGACGGCCGTGATCGCCGACCTGGCCGATCCGGAACACGTGCTGGAAATCGATGGCAACGCCGCCGCGCCGATGCAGGATTTCCTCGGCTATATGGAAGCGAGCCCGGTGCTGAACTGGATCGGCCGCTTTACCGAACACACGCGTGCGACTGGCAACGCCAAGCTGGCCCTCAAGCTGCAATTGCCGCTGAATCACTTGATCGACTCCAAGGTGCAGGGCAGCTTGCAATTGATGGGCAACGATGTGGTGCTGTTCGACCCCTTGCCGCCGCTGCAGGCGGCCATCGGCAAGCTGGAATTCAATGAACGCGGCATTAACCTGAACGGCGTCGGCGCCAGCTTCCTGGGCGGGCCGCTGGCGCTGACCGGCGGCACCGGCCGCGACAATGCCATCGTGATCAAGCTGGGCGGCACGGCCACGGCCGAGGGTATCCGCAAGACCTATCCCTCGGCCGCCATGCAGCATGTGCTGGGACTCATTTCCGGCGGCGCGCACTATACCGGCTCGGTGGTGGTCAAGGATCACCAGGCGCTGGTGACGGTCGATTCGAGCCTGGCCGGCCTGGGCGTGGACTTGCCGGCGCCCCTGAACAAGGCGGCGCCCGAGGTCTTGCCGCTGCATTTCACCCTGAACGGCCTGCCCAGTACCGACCCGGCCGTGGCGCGCGATGAAATCCGGGTGGCGCTGGGCGCCAACATGGGCGCGCGCTACCAGCGGGTCAAGCACGGCAAGGGCGCGTGGCGGGTCGAGAGCGGCGGCATCGGCGTGAATGTGCCGGCCCCGGCCCCGGACAGCGGCATGATGGTCAATGTCGACATGAAGTCGCTCAATGTCGACCAGTGGATCACGATCGGCGCCTCGGTGGCGCGCGCCGCGCCCGAACCGGTGGCGGCCGACGCCTCGGCGGCCGACGCCTCGGTCGATGGCGGCATGGACCTGGCGCAGTACGTGGTGGCCGATGTGCTGGCCGCGCGCGCGGGCGAACTGATCATCAGCGAGCGCAAGCTCGACAACGTGGTGGTGGGCGCCTCGCACGTGAAGGATACCTGGCAGGCGAATATCGATGCGCGCCAGGTGGCCGGCCACATCGCCTGGGCCGAGGGTAGCGGCGGCCAGGGCCTGGGCAAGGTGACGGCGCGCCTGGCCTCCCTGATCATCCCCGAATCGGCCGCAGCCGGGGTCAAGGACTTGCTCGAAAGCGGCAAGAGCGCGGCGGCCACCATCCCCGCGCTCGATATCGTGGCCGAGCATTTCGAACTGTTCAACAAGAAACTCGGGCGGCTGGAATTGGTCGCCAGTAATGCCCAGCTTGCTACCGGACGCGAGTGGCAAATCAACCGCTTGCTGCTGGCCAATCCGGACGGCGTGCTGCGCAGTACCGGCAAGTGGGTGACGGGGGAGGGGCAAAGCAATACCAGCCTCAATTTCACGCTGGAGATCGAGGATGCCGGCAAGCTGCTCGACCGCTTCGGTTTCCCGGAAACGCTGCGCCGCGGCAAGGGCAAGCTGGCGGGCGATATCGCCTGGAATGGCTTGCCGTATTCCCTCGATATTCCCAGCCTGTCGGGCAAGATCGACATGAGCGTGGCATCCGGCCAATTCCTCAAGCAAGATCCGGGCGCGGCCAAGCTGCTGGGCGTACTGAGCCTGCAAATGCTGCCGCGCCTGCTCAAGCTGGATTTCCACGATGTGTTTTCGGAAGGCCTGGCGTTCGACGGCATCAGCGCCAATGCCAGCATCACGCGCGGCGTGGTGCGCACCGACAACCTGAAGATGCATGGCGTGGCCGCCACCGTACTCATGGCCGGCACCGCCGACATTGCCAACGAGTCGGCCAACCTGCATGTGGTGGTGATCCCCGAATTTAACCTCGGCACCGGGCCGCTGGTGTACGCGCTGGCGGTCAATCCGGTGGTCGGGCTGGGCAGTTTCCTCGCGCAACTGTTCTTGCGCGCCCCCGTGATGCGCGCGCTGACCTATGAAATGCAGATTACCGGCCCGTGGAAGGCGCCGGTCATCACCAAGCTGGGCTCGCCCAAGAGGCCGCCGCCGCCGCCGCTGCCCGAAGGCGGCGCGGCGGCGACCAAATAAAGCGCAGCAACACCGACTGGAGAGAACGACATGACGACCGTGGCCGCAGTACAAATGATCAGCACCCCCGACGTGGCCGAGAATATCGCCAGCGCGCGCCGGCTGGTGAGCGAGGCGGCCGCGCGCGGCGCCACCCTGGTGACCTTGCCGGAATACTGGCCCATCATGGGCATGAGCGACACCGACAAGGTGGCCCATGCCGAGGCGCCCGGGCAGGGCCCGATCCAGGACTGCATGGCGCAGGCCGCGCGCGAGCACGGCATCTGGCTGATCGGCGGCACCTTGCCGCTGGTGTCGCCCGACGCCGGGCGGGTGATGAACACCACCCTGGTGTACGACCCGCAGGGCCGCCCGGTGCAGCGCTACGACAAGATCCACCTGTTCGGTTTTACCCGTGGCGCCGAAAGCTACGACGAGGCGCGCACCATCGTGCCGGGCGAGGCCGTGGCGGCCTTCGAGGCGCCGTTCGGGCGGGTCGGCCTGTCGGTCTGCTACGACCTGCGTTTTCCCGAGCTGTACCGGGCCATGGGCGAGTGCGCGCTGATCGTGGTCACCGCCGCGTTTACCCACACCACGGGCCTGGCGCACTGGGAAGTGCTGCTGCGCGCGCGCGCCATCGAAAACCAGTGCTATGTGCTGGCCTCGGCCCAGGGCGGCAGCCACCGCAACGGGCGCCGCACCTTCGGCCACAGCATGCTGATCGACCCCTGGGGCGAGGTCAAGGCCGTGCTGGACGAGGGCGAAGGCATCGTCAGCGGCGCGCTCGATGCCGCATTCCTGGCGGGGGTACGCGAAAGCTTGCCTGCGCTCAAGCACCGCAAACTGTGAACTACCGCAAGGGGCCGACTATGGCACAATGGCTGATCCACACTGAAAGACCCGCAAAATGACCCCGTTCGAACCGAATCTCTCCTCCCTGGCTGTCGCGCGCGATGTGCTGCTGACGCCATTTGGCCTCGATGAAGGCAAGCTCCTGCGCACCCTGGGCACGATGTTCACCCACAAGGTCGATTACGCCGACCTGTATTTCCAGTTTACCAAGAGCGAAGGCTGGAGCCTGGAAGAAGGCATCGTCAAGACCGGCAGTTTCTCGATCGACCAGGGCGTGGGCGTGCGCGCCGTGTCCGGCGACAAGACCGCTTTTTCGTACTCCGATGAAATTTCGGAACGCGCCCTGCTGGACGCGGCCGCGGCCACGCGCACCATCGCGCGCGCCGGGGCCGGCAAGATCAAGGTGGCGTCCTCGATGACGCCGGTGGGCGGACGCTCGCTCTACCTGCCCAACGATCCGCTCGCTTCGCTTGACGCGACGGCCAAGGTCAAGCTGCTCGAGCGCGTGGAAAAAATGGCGCGCGCGAAAGATCCGCGCGTGGTGCAGGTCATGGCGGGCCTGGCCGGCGAGTACGATGTGGTGCTGGTGGTGCGCAGCGATGGCGTGCTGGCGGCCGATATCCGGCCGCTGGTGCGGGTCTCGGTGACGGTCATCGTCGAGCAGAACGGACGCCGCGAAATGGGTTCGTCCGGCGGCGGCGGGCGCTATAACTATGGTTACTTCGACGACGTGGTGCTGGAGCGCTACGCGGAAGAAGCGGTCAAGGCGGCCGTGGTCAATCTCGATGCGCGTCCGGCCCCGGCCGGTCCGATGACCATCGTGCTCGGACCGGGCTGGCCCGGCGTGCTGCTGCACGAAGCGATCGGACACGGGCTGGAAGGCGACTTCAACCGCAAGGGTTCGTCGGCCTTTTCGGGCCGCATTGGCGAACGCGTGGCCGCCAAGGGCGTGACCGTGGTCGACGACGGCACCCTGGCCGACCGCCGCGGTTCGCTCAACATGGATGACGAAGGCAATCCGACCCAGTGCACCACCCTGATCGAAGATGGCATTCTGAAGGGCTACATCCAGGATACGATGAATGCGCGCCTGATGAAAATGCCGGTGACCGGCAATGCGCGGCGCGAATCGTTCGCGCACCTGCCGATGCCGCGCATGACCAACACCTATATGCTGGGCGGCGACAAGGACCCGGAAGAAATCCTGGCCTCGGTCAAGAACGGTTTGTACGCGGTCAATTTCGGCGGCGGCCAGGTCGATATCACCAACGGCAAGTTCGTGTTTTCAGCCAGCGAAGCCTACATGATCGAAAACGGCAAGGTCACTTATCCGGTCAAGGGTGCCACCCTGATCGGCAATGGTCCGGACGTGCTCAACCGCGTATCGATGATCGGCAACGACATGCGCCTCGATTCCGGCGTGGGCGTGTGCGGCAAGGAAGGCCAGAGCGTGCCGGTCGGCGTGGGCCAGCCGACCTTGCGCATCGAAGACGTGACGGTGGGCGGTACCGCGTAAGCGTTCCAGGGCCGGTCGGCACCTTCATTGCCGGCACTGTTTCACAAAGGGCGCACTTTCTGGTGCGCCCTTTGTGTTTTTCCGGCTGGCATTCGCGCTGGCCGCATTCAATACGTCGGACTCAGAACTTGTATGTGGCCCTCACGTAAAACGTCCGTCCGAGCGGATCCGTGTAGCGCGGATCGTAGCCCTGCTGGAAGGTCGTACTCTGGACCGTGAAGGGCGGGTCGTCGTCGAGCAGGTTCTTGACGCCGGCGGTCACGCTGACCTTCTGCTTGGCCGTGTAGGTCCCTGCCAGGCTCCAGGTGGAGTAATGTCCCACGCGGCCGGGCACGAGTCCGTTTTCATCGGGCTGGTCGTCGTAACCGGACAGGTAGCGGTTGGACAGGGTCATGTTCAGGGGACCCCGGGTCCATCCCAGACTGGCGTTGTGTCGCCAGCGAAATACCGGACTGGCATCGGCATAGCGCCCCGCGTTGACGGTGAACGGCCCGTTGCGCTCGTTCTGGTAGTCGTAGCGCTCGACCCAGGTGCCATCGACCCCCACGGTGAAATTGCCCCACTGGCTGCGCTGAAGGCGCCACAGCAGTCCCAGGTCGACCCCGCGGGTCTTGACCTCGCCCAGGTTCTGGGTGATCGTCAGCACGTAGTCGAGCCGGGTGCGGGCGGCATTGTAGAAATACAGGTTCTGGTATTTCTGGTAGTTGCCGAAGATCGATTCCTCCGCCAGCGCGCTGATCTGGTCCTTCAGCCGGATATCCCAGTAGTCGAGCGACAAGGTCAGGTCGCGCGTCGGTTCGAGCACGATCCCGGCGCTGTAGGTGCGCGAGCGTTCCGGCTTGACGTCGGGGTTGCCTCCCTGGCGCCGGTTTTGCTGCTGGTCGCAGGCGAGATTGGGATTGGCACCCGGAGCCGCCGTACCGCCCGGACACAGCACCGGATCATCCCAGGGGCTGCTGGTGTTGGTGGTGGTTTGCGGCCCGTGCAGATCGTACAGGGTGGGGGCGCGGAAGCCCTTGTTGAACGAGCCGCGCACCAGTACCTGCTTGCTGGGCTGCCAGCGCAGCGCCACCTTGGGGTTGACGCTGTGGCCGAAATCGGTGTAGTCGTCGTAGCGCGCGGCCAGGTTGACTTCAAGGTCCTTGATGACGGGGATGTTGAACTCGGTGAACACGGCGCCGATGTTGCGGCTGCCGCTCTGGTCCTGGGCGTCGGCGTAGCCGGAACTGGACGCCTGGCTGGCCAGCGCGCGGTCGACGCGGTAGTCGGCTTCGTCGCGCCGGAATTCGCCGCCCAGCGCGAAGCCGAGCGGGCCGGCGGGCAGGTTCATCAGCTCGCGGCTGGCCTTGAAGTCGATGGCGCCGCTCTTGATCTTGGCGCGCAAGTATTCGCCCTGGAGCAGCGACTGGCGCAGGTAGTCGTTGCCGGCGGGAGTCTGCTCGCCGAACGGGTTGAGCAAGCCGTTGCCCACGCCCTCGATCAGGCGCGCATCGATCACGTAGCCGTTGGTAAACGCGCTGCGCGCCCGCCCCACCGCGTACGACAGGCCGGCGTTGTAGTCCCAGCCGCCCAGCGTGCCTTCCATGCTGGCCAGCAGGCGGTCCGACAGGCTCACGTCGAGGCCTTCGCGCTTGCCGGTCACCAGGGGCCGCCAGCTGACGTCGAGCGGCTCGCCGGTGAGGCCGGCCACGGCCGGGGTGATGCCGGCGCCCGGATAGAAGGGGCTGGTATTGGTCATGGTCAGGCCGATGCCGGCCAGCGGCGGCGGCGCCACGCGCGCTTCGTTGGTGCTGCGGCTGTGCAGGTATTCCAGGGTGGCGCTATGGTCGGCGCCGAGTTTCTTGCTGAAGCGGCCGAGGAAGGTTTCCTGCTTGGTCAGTGGAATCAGGTCGACGAACTGGGTGTAGTCGAAGCGGCAGGTCGCCGCGCCAGTGCGGTTGGGGATCGAGTAGGGCGGACGGCAACCGCTGGCGAAGCTCGGATTGCCGGAGATGTCGTTCTCCGAATAGAAGTTGGCGGGGAAGGTGGTGCCGCTGGTCTGGTACATGCCGCGCTCGGGGCGCACGCCCGTGCGCCCGAAGTCGCGGTCGGTGGCCGTCAGCGAGGATTGGCGGTGCAGGTCGACGATGCCGAGCAGGTTGTAGCCGTCGGTGGCCAGGTCGCCCCAGCCGCCGATGAGGTTGACGCGCTGCGCGTCGCCGCCGCCCGAGCCGACCGGCTCGTACGCTTCCACGCTCACTTCCAGGCCGCGGTAGGAGCGCTTGGTGACGAAGTTGATCACGCCGCCGATGGCATCGCTGCCGTAGATGGCCGAGGCGCCGTCGCGCAGCACCTCGACCCGGTCGAGCGCGGCGACGGGAATGATGTTCAGGTCGACCGTGTCGGCAAAGAAGGGATGGTTGGCCAGGCGCCGGCCGTTGAGCAGCACCAGGGTCTTGTCGCCACCGAGGCCGCGCAGGTTGGCCGTGGCGCGCCCGCCGGTGCCGGAGCCAACCGACTGGCTGGCGCCGGTCGAGGTCTGGTTCATGGGGATCGTGGCCAGCACTTCCTGCGCGGTCGAGAGGCCCTGCTTGGCGAAGTCTTCGGCCCGCAGCGAGGTGATCGGCAATGCGGTTTGCGCCTCCAGGCGCCGCCTGATCGAGGTGCCGACGATGTCGACTTTTTGCATGGTCTGGGAGGCGTCGGCGGGCGCCTGGGCCTGTGCGGGCAGGGACAGCACGCCGGCGCCGAGGAGGGCGCCGCCGGCGCACACGCGGCCGATGGCGGCGGATAAGGCTTTTTCAATCATGGATTGCTCCGGTGGTTAACAGTGAGTGAAAGGAGGTTGCTAAAAGGTGTAGCGCACGCCCGCCGTGAAAAAGCGCCCCACGGCGCCCGCATGGTCGAGCGGGTTATAGGCAGTGGCGCCGTAGGTCAGCGGATCGAGCGGGGCGAGCTGGTCGAAGATGTTTTGCGCCGAGCCGAATACTTCGATGCGTGGCGCCGGCTTCCAGCGCAAGCTCAGGTCGACCGTGGTGAAGGAAGGCAGTTCGCAGTCGACCGGGGCCGGATTGCCGTCGGCGAAGTGGCTGGCGCAAGCGGCGGGGTCGTTCTTGAACAGGGTATTCTTGATGGCGCCGCGGTAGTTCACGTTGGCCGATACGCGCCAGGCCGCGCGCTCCCACGACAGCCTGAAATTGACCCGGTCGTCGGGCGTGCCGATGCAGTTGGTGACGTCGCAGTTGCCGTGGGTGCCGGCGTAGTCGCGCATGCTGCCGTCCTGCTCGGTACGCTGCCACTTGAACAGGTGGGTCCACCTGGCATCCATGCTCGCTTCGCCGCTGCCCGGTCCGAAGTCGAAGCGCTGGCGCAGGTCGAGGTCGGCGCCGCGCACCTGGGTGCGCGCCGAATTGACGTAGCTGGCCAGCACCGCCGCGATCGGGCCGGGGTCGCCGGGCCGGGTGGCGCCGCTCGGGTCGCGCGCGATGCGGCCGGCCAGGATGGCGGCGTCGCTCTGTTCCTGGTTGATGTCGTTCTTGCGCTTGATTTCCCACAGGTCGAGCGAGACCGTGGTGCGCCGGTACGGGTCCCACACCATGCCGACATTGACGCTGCGCGATTTTTCGGGCGACAAGGCGGGATTGGGCGAGGTGATGATGGCGACCTGGGCCGGGTTGCAGGCGATCTCGACGCCCAGGCTGCAGCGCAGCGGGTCGACCGCGGTGGAATACGCGGCCAGGCCGCCGACCCCGTTTTCGGCCGTGCTGGGCGCGCGAAAACCGCGCGCATACGTGCCGCGCAAGGCGAAAGTGCGTAGCGGCGTCCATTTGACGCCGAACTTGGGCGTGTACGAGTCGCCGGCGTCGGTGTAGCGGTCGGCGCGCAGCGCGGCCGACAGTTCGAGCGCCGGGTGCACGGGCGCGAGCACCTCGCCGTACAGCGCGGCCACGTTGCGGCTACCCTTGTAGGCCGAGTAACCGAGGCCGATGACGTTGCCGCGCTCGGTACCGGGGGTGGGGGCCAGCTCGGCCGATTCGTGCCGGAAGTCGGCGCCGATGGCGACTCCGAGCGCGCCGCCGGGCAGCTCGGCCAGCTGGCGCGAGGCGCGCAGGTCGGCCTGCGCGATGCGGCTCCTGGCATCGTTGGTCCTGGCCGGCGCCAGCGCCGCGTACAGGGCCGGCGGGTTCAGGGCGGCGTTTTCGGCGATGCGCCACACGCTGCCCGGCGCCAGCGCGGCATAGGCCGGATTGGCGCTGGCCGCCGCCACGTTGGCCGGGCTCGGATTGAGCAGCGCGAACGCGACGTCGCGCTGCGGATATCCGCTGCGTTCGTTGCTGACCTGGTTTTGCGAGAACAGCAGGGCGGTATCGACCTCCCACGGCCCGAGCGTGGCCTTGGCGCCGGCCAGCAGGCGCACGAAATCGGAATCGATCTGGCTCATGCGCGGGTCGATATCGGCGGCCATGTAGCGCAGCCGCGCCGCCGTACCGAAGTAGGGATTGTCGGGATGGGCCGGGCCCAGCGCCACGGCGGCACTGTTGACCGGCCCGCCCGGATAGCCGACCGCGCCGCTGACCGCCGAGGGCGTGGAGGAGGAGGCCGATACGCTGCGGTACAGATTGAGCTCGGCGTAGGCCTGCACCCGCGGCGTGGCCTGGAAGGTGGCGCGCCCGAAAAAGTTGATCCGTTCCTGGCTCGGCTGGATCTGGTTGTAGCGTTGCGCGGCATCGATCAGGCAGCCGCCGCCGGGGTCGCCCTGCGGATGGGACGTGAAGCCGGCGCAGGCGGCGCCCGGAAAGGTGCGCGTAAAACCGGCCCCGGCCAGGTTGCCGCGGTTATCGTAATCGAGCGTAGCGGGATTGCGCACGTTGCCGTTGATGGCGCTGCCGGCGGTATTGCTGGCGGTGATGGCGCCGGTGCCGCCGAGCGACTCCTGGGCGCTGAAGCCCCAGTCGCGCAGGTCGCCGCGCCCGATGTGGCCGCGCCCGGCGCGCTCGCGGTTCCAGATCGCGCCGCGCCGCCCGTACTCGAGGCTGGCCAGCACGTTGTAGCGGTCGGCCTCCAGGTCGCCGCCGCCCCAGGTGAGCGAGGCGACCCCATCGTTGCCGTCGCGCTCGCGCGACTGGCCGAAGCTGGCGCGCAGCGTGGTGCCGTGGAAGTCGCGCCGCAGGATCACGTTGACCACGCCGGCGATCGCGTCCGAGCCGTAGATGGCCGAGGCGCCATCCTTGAGCACGTCGATGCGCTCGACGGCGTCGGCCGGGATGATGTTCAGGTCGGAAAACATTTTCTGGCCATCGTCGGCCAGGCCATAGGGCGCCACCCTGCGCCCGTTGAGCAGGACCAGGGTGGAGGCGGCGCCCAGGCCGCGCAGCGAGATGCCGGAGGCGCCGCTGGCAAAGCCGCCGCCGAAACTGGACGGCACCGAGCCCTGGTTGTCGACGGCCAGGGTTTGCAGCAGTTCGGCCACCGTGGTTTTGCCGGACCGTTCGATATCGTTGCGGTTCAGGGTGATGACGGCGGCCGCGGTTTCGGCCGTGGCGCGCGGGATATGGGTGCCGGTGATTTCCACCCGCGGCATGGGGCCGGGCGGGGCCGGGGCTTGCGCCTGGACGGCGAACGGAAGCAGGGCCAGACTGGCCCCGCCGCCGCCGGCGACCAGGCGCCTGAGCGAGCACGATATGCGCGATGCGTTCATTGCGGACTCCGGAAAACGATTGACTGCCCCGCCCGCTGCGCGCCGACATGACCATGATTCAGCTCAATCTATCTATTTGGAAAAGTTGACCGTGGTTTGATCTGGCGCAAGCTTCGATGGGGACGCGATGCACCGAGTTTTGCACCGGAGGCGCCGCCACGACTGATCTGGATCAAAGGTGACAGGCATCGGCGTGCCCATTGTGGGGAAGGCGCAACCGCTTGTAGCGTCTTGTCTTGACGGGCGCCGATAAAACAGCTTGCCAATTTGCAGGAATTGTTGATATAGTCGTTGCATCACTTTTGGATTCTTGCCATGCACAACGTCGTTTTCTTTACCTGCTACTTTTACTTTAGCAATTCCAACCCAAAGGCGGTGGAGTAGCGGCAGGTTCACGTAGCAACGACGAGATCTTGCAATATCCAGAAAAACCGCCAGTCATGGCGGTTTTTTTTTAGCCCGACCATTTTGAATCCAGTTTGAAACACCTAGCCACGGAGAACACCATGCCACGCACCGACGATCTACGCATCCGCGAAATGAAGGAACTGACGCCACCCTCCCACCTGATCCGCGAGTTTGCCTGCGGCGAGCGCGCCGAGCAGACCGCCAGCTCCTCGCGCGTGGCGCTGCACCGCATCCTGCACGGCCAGGACGACCGCCTGATGGTGGTGATCGGCCCGTGCTCGATCCACGATACCCGTGCCGCCATGGAATACGCGCACCGCCTGGTGGGCGAGCGCGAACGCTTCAAGGGCGAGCTGGAAATCGTCATGCGCGTGTACTTCGAAAAGCCGCGCACCACGGTCGGCTGGAAGGGCTTGATCAACGATCCGTACATGGATAACAGCTTCCGCATCAACGACGGGCTGCGCATGGCGCGCGAACTGCTGCGCGACATCAACGAGCTGGGCTTGCCGGCCGGGACCGAGTACCTGGACGTGATCAGTCCGCAGTACATCGCCGACCTGATCAGCTGGGGCGCGATCGGCGCGCGCACCACCGAGTCGCAGGTGCACCGCGAACTGGCGTCCGGGCTGTCCTGTCCGGTGGGCTTCAAGAATGGGACTGACGGCAACATCAAGATCGCGGTCGAAGCGATCAAGGCGGCCTCGCATCCGCACCATTTCCTGTCGGTGACCAAGGGCGGGCATTCGGCGATCGTCTCGACCAACGGCAATGAGGATTGCCACGTCATCCTGCGTGGTGGCAAGACGCCCAACTATGACGCCGCCAGCGTGGAACTGGCATGCCAGCAGATCTCGGCACTCGGCCTGGCGGCGCGCCTGATGATCGATGCTTCGCATGCCAACAGCTCCAAGAAGCCGGAGAACCAGATACCGGTGTGCGCCGACATCGCGGCCCAGGTGGCCGGCGGCGACGAACGCATCGTCGGCGTGATGGTGGAATCGCATCTGGTGGCGGGGCGCCAGGATCTGGTGCCGGGCAAGGAACTGGTGTATGGCCAGTCGATCACCGATGGCTGCATCGATTGGGACAGCAGCGTGGCGGTGCTGGAAGGCCTGGCCGCGGCCGTGCGCGAGCGCCGCTTGCGCCAGGACCTGTAACCGTTCGCTGACATGGTGCGCGGGGCTGCTCCGGCACTGCGCTGATTTCCCGGCGCGCCGCCGCCGGCGTGGCCGGCGTGCGCGCCAGCATATCGAACGGCGCCATACCTGGCAAGGCGCGCTTCAAACAGCATCGGATTGGCTTGCGCGACGAGTGGGCATGGCTGCGCATTGCAAACCACGGCAATCAATTACCTTTATTCAATCACAATTTCTCTGCTTGCACGCAAAAAAATGCCGCGCAATCGTGCATACGACACCAATCCTGTTGTTTATATACATATTCCGTATTTACCATTGACATCAAATATTCCCATATGTTTCTATCTTGGGCTTGATTGGCAAAAAGGCATAGATGTCGAACGCCAATCGACAAGTCGCTTTAAGCGAAGTGAAGAAGTTCAGCCGAGGGAGACAGCGCTACCAAGAGCTCGGCTGGTTGTACCTTGCACCGGAAGGACTCCGCAATCCGGACCCGGCCACCGCAAGGTTCGCTACTTAAATTGATGCATCATCCAAAAGATGGTGTTAATACTAATATTTTATAAATCAAGGGATTCACACATGATGACGGAAACCGTTTTATCGCGTTCATTGCGCCTGGTTTTTTCGGGCGGTATCGCCGTCGGCCTTGGCCTCGCAGCACTGCCTGCCGTGGCGCAGACCGCTTCCCAGGACAATTCGATGCAGCGCGTCGAGATCACCGGCTCGTCGATCAAACGCCTGGCCGCTGAAACCGCAATGCCGATCACCATTATCAAGCGCGAAGATATCGAGCGCACCGGCGCCACTTCGGCCCAGGATCTGGTCAATCTGATCCCGGGTAACTTCGGTGGCGGCGTGTCCGCCAACAACGTGGGCGCCTCCGGCGTGCCATCGACCGCCAACCTGCGCGCCCTGGGCGCCCGCTACACCCTGGTGCTGCTGAACGGCCGCCGGGTGGCGAACTATGCGGTCGGCAACAACCCGGTCGACTTGAACTCGATTCCGCTGTCGGCCATCGAACGCATCGAAGTGCTGCGCGACGGCGCCTCGGCTGTGTACGGCGCCGATGCGGTGGCGGGCGTGATCAACTTCATCCTCAAAAAAGACTACAAAGGGATGGAAGTATCGGCCTACAAGACCCACGTCGACCAGGGCGGCGGCAATACCACCAGCTTTAACCTGACCGGCGGCTTCGGCGACATCGCGACCGACCGTTTCAACATCCTGTTCAGCGCCAACCACGAAGAAAACGACAAGCTGCGCGCTTCCGACCGCAGCTTCTCGACCACCTCGGTGCGTGAAGACCTGGGCATCAACAAGTCGTCGCCGCGTAACGGCGTGCCCAACCTGAATTTCAGCGATACCCTCGGCAACAAGTACGTGGGCGTCAATCCGTACCGCTACAACGGCTGCAAGAACGATGAATTCAGCCTGGTCGTCAACAGCGAAAAAGGCTGCGGCACCGACTACGTCAAGTACATCGATCTGGTTCCTGAAGCCAAGCACGACAACCTCGTCACGCGCGGCGTATTCAAGATCAATGAAAACCACGAGCTGTTCGCCGAAGCGGCGTACACCCGCGACAAGATGATCGCGGCCGCCTCGCCGGCCCCGTACACCAAGCCCATGACGTATCCGGCGAATGGCCGTTTCTATCCGAAGACCATCAAGCTGCCGAAGGGCCTGATCCTGCCGGCTGGCTACAAAATGCCGAACGGCTCCGTCACCACGGCTGAAACCACGCTCGCGGCCGATATGGATGTGACCCCGACCGGCCCAATGTCCGGCACCTGGCGCACCGTCGCCGGCGGCGGCCGCAACGACCTGACCAAGACCGAGAACACCCGTATCGTGGTTGGCGCCAAAGGCAATATGGCGGGCTGGGATTACGATACCGCACTGACCTACGGCAAGAACGAAGTCGAGATCCAGTTCGGTCCAGGCAAGTTCAGCTATGCCAAACTGAAACCGCTGGTCGATTCCGGCGAGATCAATGTGTTCGGCACCCAGGATGCGGCCAGCCTGGCAGCCTTGCTCGGTTCGCAGCTGAGCGGCTTTGAAAACGGCGGTACCTCGGTGTCGAAAGAGTTCGACTTCCGCGTCTCCAAAGAGCTGTTCACCATGCCTGCTGGCGCGGTTGGCTTCTCGGTTGGTACTTCCTTCCGCAAGGAAACGCTGACCCAGGTCTCCTCGCCAGTTCTGTCGTCCGGTGACGAAGTCGGTGGTGCCGGTGAAATTCCTGGCGTGATCGGCGACCGTAAAGTGTTCGGACTGTTCAGCGAAGTGGTGATTCCAGTCGTTAAGAGCGTGGAATTGAACCTTGCTGCGCGCTACGACAAATACAAAAACGGTTTCGGTACCGAGTTCGACAACCTGAGCCCGAAAGTCGGCTTCACCTATCGTCCAAGCACCGTGATCATGGCGCGCGGTGCGGTGGCGCGCGGCTTCCGCGCACCGACCCTGGTCGACAACCTGAATCCGAAGGCGCTGAACAACACCTCGTCGAACTTCCACGACCCGGTGCGTTGCCCGAACGGCGTGCCTGTCAACAGCATCAACCCAGTGGGCGAACTGCAGGATGAGTGCTCGGTCCAGCTGACCACCCAGAACAGCGGCACTCCGGATCTGAAACCGGAAAAATCGAAACAGTTCACCCTGGGTCTGGTGTTCCAGCCAACCGCGACCATCAGCGGTTCGCTCGACTACTGGAACGTGAAAATCGACAAGTCGATCAATGCGATGTCGGAAAACACGGTACTCGGTGATCCGGCTGGCAACATCAACCAGTACTACCGCTATGATCCGTCGATCGCTCCAGGCTTGCCAGGATCGGAAAAAGATCCTATCCGCGGCAGCACCAACAAGGATTTCCCGCTGGCGTACGTGGCCCTGCCACGCGTCAACACCGGCAAGTTCTACGCCGCTGGTGTCGACTTGAACCTGAACTATCGCCAGAAGATGGGCGATATGGGTACCGTGGGCGCGAACTACGATGCGACCAAGTACACCAAGCACGGCTACCAGTACGAAGGTTCGCCGGAAGTGAGCGATCTGGGTTCGTTCAAGGATTTCGGTCCAACCCCGAAATTCCGCCACATGCTGAGCATGACCTACGGCATCGGCCAGTGGAACGCTTCGGTGACGCATAACTACACCAAAGGCTACGAAGACTACACCGATCCATCGCTGATCAGTGCTACCTACCCGCTGGTGCGCAAGGTCGATGCCTATTCGACGTTTGACGCAACGCTGGGCTGGAAACCGATGAAAAACGTGAGCATGACCTTCGGTATCAAGAACATCGCGGACGAAGATCCACCATCGTCGCGTAACGGCGCCAACTTCCAGGTCGGTTACGATGCGACGTTCACCAACCCGCTGGGTCGCACGTTCTATGCACGTCTGAACTACAAGTTCCTGTAATTGCCGGGGTGCGCGGCGGTTGACAGACAGCCATCGCGTACTCTTGTAAGAAACTTGTATGACGTAAAAAACCCCGCCGGACGCTCTGTCCGGCGGGGTTTTTTCATGTGCGCCTGCCCGGACGCACGCCTCATGGCGAGACGTCGTTTCGCTGCTGAGCTCGAGCGTCAAGTGGCCCTCGTTTGATGTATCTTCCCGCGTGAATTTTTTGGCGTGCCGTCGTCGGTCCGGTCGACGCGATGCCGCTGCAGTGCGCCAGAAATATCCTGTGCCATCCCCTGGTTCTTGCGCACGTTCGACTAAAATTTATCATGGCGATAAAATATGTCGCTCTGATGGGCCGCCAAGGCGAGCCTTCTCCGTGGATTTGTGAAATGCCGGCGAACAATCGCGGAGGGGCCATTGATTGAGCTGGGGAAGCTGCGACAGCATATTGCTGATGCAAGCCTGGACCTCGAGAACGACGAGCATATGTGGGTAGCTACGCGCAAATGCCGTAGCGATCTGGAGAAGTACAGCTGGGACCATGCCCAAGTCGGCCGTATGCTGTGCGCGCTTCGTCGCGGACGCCAACCCAAGGGTGACTACAACAAGTCCGAGTGGTGCGAAGTTGATGGAGGCGAGATGTTCCCATGCGATGTCTAGCACTTGCCCTTTGACGAAGTGTGAGGCGAAAGAAATCCTCGTGGCCTGTCCATCTATTTGAAATTTTCATTGGGCGACCATGGCGAGCTGATGCTGGTGCTCGTTTCCTGCCATCTATAAATGAATGCACGGAGAACTGCCATGAAGACAAGCATAAGCTGCCGGGTTTGCAAACAGGGCGCCTTGCACGAGACGGTTTTTCGCCGCGAATTTTTCCCCAACAAGAATACGGTCAGCGTGGAGCTTCTGCAATCGACGTGCACCGTGTGCGGCGCTGTGTGCACCTTGTCCGCGCAGCACGCGGAAAATCTGCGCCGGCTTGCCGCCCGCAAGCCGGCGTACGAAGGACTGTTGATGGGGGAGGAATACCTGGCACTGCGTAAGCGCCATGGCTTGACCCAGCAACAGGCATCGAAGATATTCGGCAAAGGCGTGATCGCATTTTCGCGCTATGAGAACGAGGATTCATATCCGGATACCTCGACCCGGCTGTTGATCGAACTCGCGATTGCCCGCCCGGATATTCTCAAGACGCTGGCGGAGCGTGCCAATGTCACGGTCCCGCTGTGGAAGGAGCGCCGCGAGGACGAGAAAACCATGACGGCTGGCACACGCACTGCCCCGGCGCCCGGCCGCGTGATCGTCACGCATGAGTAATGCCTTACGCAAGGACGAAAAAAAAACCGCCGAACGCGGCGGTTTTTTGTCAGCTGAAAACGCTTAAAACGCGTAGCTGGCGCGCAGGTACACGGCGCGCCCGATCGGGTCGCTGAAGCGTGGATCGTAGCCCTTCTGGAACAGGGTGCCCTGGTTCGAGAACGGCGGCTGTTCGTCCAGCAGGTTCTTCAGGCCGGCGGTCAGGGTCAGGCCCTTGATGCCGCTGTAGCTGCCCGACAGGTTCAACAGGCTGTACGCCTCGACCTTGTGCTTGAACTCCGGATCGACCTGATCCTGGTCCTGGTACGCGGACTTGAACGATTGCGACAGGTTCACGCCCCACGGGCCATTGGACCAGTTCAGCGCGGCCGTGTGCTGCCAGCGGAACACCGGCGCCATGTCGGCGTAGCGGCCCACGTTGTGGATGAACTCGCCACTGCGCTCGTTCTGGTAATCGTACTTGTGCACGTAGGTGCCGTCCACCGTCACGGTGAAGTTGCCGGCGCTGGTGCGCGGCAGGCGCAGGGTCAGGCTGAGATCGACGCCATCGGTCTTGACTTCGCCCAGGTTGTTGAGGAAGTCTTCGATCGCGTTCGGCGAACCGTCCGGATTACGCAGGAACAGCGCCTTGTACTTGGCGTAGTTGCCGTAGATCGTTTGCTCGGGCAGGGCGGCGATCTTGTCCTTGAGCTGGATGTTCCAGTAGTCGGCCGCGAAGGTCACGCTCGGGATCGGCTCGACCACGGCGCCGAAGGAAAAGGACTTCGATTTTTCCGGTTTCAGGTTGACATTGCCGCCCTGCAGCTTGAACTGTTGCAGGTTGCAGTCGCGCAGCGGGTTCGAACCTGGCTGCGCCTTGCCGCCCGGGCACAGGATCGGATCGCTGTAGCTATCGTTGGTATCGTTGCGCGATGGCGGACCGTTTTTCTCGAACAGGGTCGGGGCGCGGAAACCGGTGCTGGCCGAGCCGCGCACCAGCAGTTGCGGCATCGGCTGGTAGCGCAGGCCGATTTTCGGGTTGGTGGTGTTGCCGACGTCGCTGTAGCGGTCGTAACGGGCCGCCAGCTGCACTTCCAGTTCCTTGGTGAACGGCAGGTTCAGTTCGGTGAACAGGGCCTGGATATTGCGCGAGCCGGTTTTCGACAGCGAACCGGACAGGCCCGAGCTCGATGCCTGCGAAGCGATCGCGCGGTTGACGTTGAAGTCGGCTGTCTCGCGCCGGATTTCGGTGCCGACCGCCACCGCCATCTGGCCGCCGCCCATCGCCATCAGGTCGCGGCTGGCCTTGAAGTCGAAGGCGGTGTTCTTGACTTCGGCGCTTTGCACGCGCCCGCGCAGGGCGGTGCTTTCAAGGTAAGTCTTGCCGGCCGCGTCTTGCAGCGCGAACGGGTTGAGGATGCCATTGGCCACGCCGGCCGCGAACGCGGCATCGGCCACATAGCCGCCCATGAAGTCTTCGCTCGACTTCGACATCGAGTGCGACAGGCCGCCCTTGTAATCCCAGCCCGCCAGCAAGCCTTCCATGCCGAACACGACGCGGTCGGCCTTGCCCTGCGAATCGATGGTGCGCTGGCCCGATTCAAGCGGACGCCAGTTGATCGACAGCGGCTGGCCCGACACGCCGCTCTTCGGATAGTACTTGCTGGTGTTGGGCATGATCAGCCCGGTCTGCGGCGGTGGTGCCGTGCGCGAGGTCACGTCGTTTTGCGAATGCAGGAATTCCAGGCTGGCCAGGTGGTCGGCGCCCAGCTTCATGCTGCCGCGCGCGAAGACCGCCAGTTGTTTCTGGTCGGGCATGCTGTCGATCTGGCGCGTGTAATCCTGGCGGCAGATGCCGTCCGCGTTCGGTACCGAGAATGGCGGATTGCAACCGCTGGCCCAGCCCGGATTGCCCGACTTGTCGGCGCCGGCATCGTAGAAGTTGCCGGGGAAGGTGGTGCCGGAAGTGAGGTTCAGGCCGCGGCTCGGGACGATGCCGGTTTTCGAGAATTCGCGCTGCTGCGAATTGATCGATTCCTGCTTGTGCCAGTCGACCACGCCGAAGACGTTGAAGCCATCCTTGTCGAGGTTGCCGAAGCCGCTGGACAGGTTGACCCGCTCTTCGTCGCCGCCTTCCTTGCGTGGGCGCACCAGTTCGCCGGTGATGGTGGTGGTGGTGACCGAGCGCTTGGTGATGAAGTTGATCACGCCGCCGATGGCGTCGGTGCCGTAGATCGCGGAAGCGCCGTCGCGCAGCACTTCGACGCGGTCCAGGGCGGACAGGGGAATCATGTTCAGGTCGACGCTGGAGCTGTCGTACGGGTGGTTGGCGAGGCGCCGGCCGTTGAGCAGCACCAGGGTCTTGTCGCCGCCCAGGCCGCGCAAATCGGCGCTGGCCTGGCCGCCGGTCGGCAAGCCGCTGCTATTGCCGCCAACCACGTTGCCGCTGCCCATGGTGGTCTGGTTCGATGGAATGCGCGACAGCGCTTCCTGGGCCGTGGTCAATCCCTGCTTGATGAATTCGTCGGCCTTGATGACGCTCAGCGGCGTGGCGGTTTCGCTTTGCATGCGCTTGATCGACGATCCGGTGATCTCGACGCGCTGCATTGGCTGGCCATCCTGTGCGAACGCCGCGCCTGCGAGTCCGCCGCCGGCAGCGAAGATCGCGCCCAACGACAGGGATAATACGGTTGGCTTCATCATGCTGTTCAACTCCATCCAAAAGTGAGAGGGGACTATAGAATCATCAGGTGCTGCGGGTGTCAATCGTGCAAGATTCCGTTTGATCAAAATACAACGGAAATGGCTAAATTGTTTAGCTTGATTTACAAAGTAAGCTTCCAGTCAGCAATCATGTTCCTGTAGGCAGCAACCGCCGCGACGCGACAATGCGTGTGCGCGTACATATACATACTTGCAGGACAGGGCAATGAAAAAGGGCGACGCCTGCGCGTCGCCCTTCCGTCATGCGTTCGCTGCCGGTTCAGACTAGAACTGGTAGCGCGCGCCGGCCTTGAAATAACGGCCGATGGCGCCGCTGGCGTCCATCGGGTTGTAGCTCATGCCGCCGTAGGTCAGTGCATCGAGCGGTGCGATCTTGTCGAACACATTGTTGATCGAACCGAACAGCTGGAAGTTCTTCGACAGGTTGTAGCGCACCGACAGGTCGGTCGAGGTGAACGAAGCGAGCGTGCATTCCGCGTTCGGCGCCGGGGTGCCGTTGGCGAATTTGGATGCGCAGATGTCGCCCTCGTACTGCACGTTCTTCATCTTCGAGCGGTAGTTGGTGGTGGCAGTCAGGTTCAGGTCTTGCCAGTCCCAGCCTGCCACGAAGCTGACCTTCTGTTTCGGCGTACCGGCGCAGTTGGAGGTGTCGCAGTTGCCGTGGGTGCCGGCGTACTGGTACTTGACGGCAGCCGACTCGGCACGGATCCAGGAATCGATGTAGGTCCAGGTCAGGCCCAGGTTGGCACGGCCATAGTCGCCGAGACGGAACTTTTGCTTGACGTCCAGGTCGACGCCCTTGATCTCGGTAAAGCTCGAATTGCGGTACGGCGCGTTCGAGATCAGGATGGTGCCAGTGTTCGGAATCGCCACGCCGCCGACCACCAGGTTGTTATCCGCGCGCACAGCGGTCGGCAGGGCCGCCGCTTCGTTGTACGGCAGCGGATTGATCTCGTCGCTGCGCTTGATCTTCCACAGGTCGACCGACAGGCTGGTATCGTTCAGCGGATCCCAGACCATGCCCAGCGTCATGCCTTTCGAGGTTTCCGGCTTGAGGGCCGGATTGCCGACCTTGACTGCGGCCAGCGAGATCAAGCAATCGGTGGCGCTGCCGCCGCCGGCTGCCGGCGTGCCGCCAGGGCAACGGACTGGATCGCGCGTGGTGGCGGTGCCGGTCGAACGCGACGAGGCGCTCGCTTCAGCGGCGCCCGGCGCGCGGAAGCCTTCCGAATAGGTGCCGCGCAGGGCGAAGCTCTTGACCGGGGTCCACTTGGCGCCGAATTTCGGCGTGGTCGAGGAGAAGTTGGTGTACTTGTCGTAACGCAGCGCGGCCGACAATTCCACCGATTTCAGTACCGGCGCCGCCACTTCGAGGAATACGGCCGAAATCTTCTCTTCGCCCTTGGCGGCCACGTACGAGGAATTGATGCTGCCATCCTCGGTGCCCGACAACGATGGATTGTCGAGTTTTTCGCGGCGGTGTTCGCCGCCCACGGCCAGGCCCATGGCCCCGCCCGGCAGCTGGAACAGCTCGCGCGAGGCCTTGAAGTCGACGATGTCGAGCTGGGTGGTCGAATGCGAGGTGGCGGTGCGCACCATGGCCGCGTACAGCGAGGCCGGGTTCTTGCCGGCCTGCTCGCCGAGGTAGTACGGGAAGTAGGAGCTGGCCGGATTGCCCAGCGCATCCTTGACCACGCGCAGGTTCAGCATATTGCTGTACATGAGGTCGAGTTTCGATTCCGAATGCACGTAGGACGTGTCGAAATCCCAGCCCATGCCGGCGCCCTTCAGGCCCACCACCAGGCGGTTGAATTCATTGTTGACCGAACGCTCGCTGGGACCCACGTCGAAGGCCGAATAGCGCACCCGTACCGGCACGCCGTACGGGTTTTGCGGGTGGTTGGCGGCCAGCTGCATGGTGGTGCCGGCGCCCGAACCCCAGTTGGTCACGCCGGTCGGATTGGCAGCCGTCGGCGGACCGGCATAGGTGCGCGTGATTTCGCCCGGCACCAGGGTGAACGAGGTATCGCGTTTCGAGTAACCGATTTCGCCGTAGACTTGCAGGTCTTGGCCCAGTTTCTTGGTGGCGCGCGTGTACAGGTTCAAGCCATCGACCTGCGGCTGCATCGAGCGGAACTGGTCGTGGTGCCACAGGCAGCCGCCTTGCGGATCGCTGTTGGCGGTCTTCGACAGGGCGCCGCAGCCGGGCAGCGAGACGTAGGTATTGTTGGCCGGGTTGCGGATCGAACCGGCCGGGCTGGCGCCGGTGTTGTTGCTGCCGGACAGGTAGCCGGACGCGAACTGGGTATCCATCGCATAGCCGTATGGGCGCAGGTCGCCGTGGCCGATCCAGCCACGGTTGGCGCGGTCTTTGTTCTTCAGTTCGTTGTTGGTGTAGTACTCGGCGTTGACCAGCACGTTGTAACCGTCGGCTTCCAGGTTGCCCTTGCCCCAGGTCAGCGAGCCCTTGGCCATTTCGCCGTCCTTGTATTTGGACTGGCCGATCGTACCCTTGGCGATGATGCCCGTAAAATCCTTGCGCAGGATGATGTTCACCACGCCCGCAATCGCGTCCGCGCCATAGGTCGAGGAGGCGCCGTCTTTCAGCACTTCAATGCGCTCGACCGCTTCCATCGGAATGGTCGACAGGTCGGTAAAGCTCTTCTGGCCATCATCGGCGCGGGCGAACGGCGCCATGCGGCGGCCGTTGAGCAGCACCAGGGTCGAGGTGGCGCCGAGGCCGCGCAGCGAAATCGCGGTCGAACCGGCGGCAAAGCCGTTGCCGAAGCCTGTCGGCAGGGAACCTGCGCCATCGGCGGTCAGGGTCTGGAGGTATTCCGCGACCGTGCCCTTGCCGGACTTGGCCATGTCTTGCGCAGTAATGACTTGGACTGGAGAAGCGGTTTCGGCGCTGGCGCGCTTGATGCTGGAACCGGTGACTTCGACGCGTTGAATCGGACCTGTTACTGCGTCCTGTGCCATGGCCGGCGCGGCCACGGAAAGTGCTGCCGAAGCGATCGCCAGAGAGACGGCGTGCGCAATTGCGGTTTTTCTAAACATGTGTAACTCCAGAGGGTATCAATGTTAAAGACGTCTATATCTGCATGCCTATTTCGCTTTTTGCACTATTCCCAGCACAGGCTTGCTGAAATTGGCAAAAAACACATGCAGTCTCCCGTTTTCTTGGGAAATAGTTGGTGAGAACATTTTCCAAGCGCACATATATCAACACCTGAGTGTCTGACTGTCAATGTACACACCGTTCATTTTGGCAGCGAAACAACAGTTCCCCGACGCTACAATTTTGTACTTGAATTTGTGGGCGTAGTCTGTCGTCGGCCTGTGTCGGCAGGGTTGCGGCGAAGGCAAGGCGCGCCCGGATATTGTTCGCCTGTCATGACCGCGCGCCCCTGAAATGCGCTATCGTGATGGCCTGCGCACTGCCGCAACCGAACCGCACCACGACCAGGAAAGACCGCGCCACATCCATGCTTGCCTATATCCTGCGCCGCCTGTGGCAGATGCTGCCCACCATGGCGGGCGTCGTGCTGCTGGTGTTTATCTTGTTTAACTGGGTTGGCGGCGATCCCGCGTATCTGCTCGCCGGCAAGATGTCCGATGCCGCCGAGATCGACAACATCCGGCGCCAGCTCGGCACCGACCAGCCGATGCATGTGCAGCTGTGGATGTTCGTCAGGCAGATTCTCACCTTTGACTTCGGCAATGCCTGGAGCACCGGCGAGCCGGTCTCGCGCATCATCGCCAGCCGGCTGGGGCCGTCGCTGACGGTGCTCATTCCCCTGACCGTGCTCGAAACCGCGACCGGCATCGCGCTGGCGCTGGCCGTGGCCTTCGTGCGCGGCTCGCTGACCGACCGCGCGGTGATGATTGCCTGCACGGTCGGCATGTCGGTCAGCATCCTGGTGTACATCATCGCCTTCCAGTACGGCCTGGCCTACAAGATGGGCCTGTTTCCGGTGCAGGGCTGGGGCGCCGGGCTGGGCGAGAACCTGCTGCGCTATGCGGCGCTGCCGGTGCTGATCGGGCTGGCCGTGTCGATCGCGCCGACCCTGCGCCTGTACCGCAGTTTCGTGCTCGACGAAGTGCAGCAGGACTATGTGCGCACGGCGCGCGCCAAGGGACTGTCCGAACGGCGCATCATGTGGGTGCATGTGCTGCGCAATGCCGCCATTCCCATCATCACGCACGTGATGGCGAACCTGCCGGCGCTGCTGATCGGCGCATTTTTGCTGGAGCGGTTTTTCGGCATTCCCGGCATCGGGCGCGAAGTCATTCTCGCGGTCGAGCGCAGCGATTTTCCGGTGATCAAAGCGATTACCGTGTACGTGGCCGCTGCCACCATGCTGTTCAATTTGCTGGCCGACCTGCTGTACCAGGCGGTCGATCCGCGCGTGCAGCTCGCGTGATGACGGGCGCACCGGCGGGCCTGTGGACCCTGGCCATGCGGCGCCTGCGCGCCGACCGCGTGGCGATGCTGTCGCTGGCCGTGGTGGCGCTGTTCCTGGCCATGCTGGCGCTGTCCTCCATGGGCCTGGTCGCCGCCGGCTGGGAAGAGGAGGTGGGCGTCACGTATGCGCCGCCATCGTTCATCGGCCCCGATGCCTTGACGCACGAGGGTGCCGGCGTGGCGCGCACGGCGCCGCCGCCCAACCCGTTCGATCCGCTGGCCGGCGACATCGCCGCCATCATCGCAGCGCAGGGCGCCGCGATTACCGCGCCACCGCCAGCGCGCCTGCCCACGCTGGCGTTCGGGGCCGACAAATGGGGGCACGACGTCCTGCTCAAAACCATCAAGGGCGGCGAAACCTCGATCGTGGTGGGACTGGCGGCGGCGCTGCTGGCGGTCGCGCTGGGGACCTTGTTCGGCGCATTCTCCGGCTACTTCGGCGGCGTGGTCGACGACCTGTTCAACTGGTTCTACAGCGTGTTCACCTCGATTCCCCCGATCCTGATGATCCTGGCGGTGGCCGCCGTGTTGCAGCACAAGGGCGTGGCGACCATCGTGCTCATACTCGGGCTGACCGGCTGGACCGGGCCGTACCGCCTGATCCGCGCCGAGTACATGAAGCACAAGGGGCGCGAATACGTGATGGCGGCCGACGCCATCGGCGCCTCGCACTGGCGCAAGATGTTCTCGCATATTTTTCCCAACATCAGCCATGTGGCGCTGGTGCAGCTATCGATCCTGGCGGTCGGCTTCATCAAGGCCGAAGTGATCCTGAGTTTTCTCGGCTTCGGCGTGCCGGTCGGCGTGGTGTCGTGGGGCAGCATGCTGAACGAAGCGCAGAACGAACTGATCCTCGGCAAATGGTGGCAACTGACCGCCGCCGCGACCGCCATGGCGCTGCTGGTGACGGCGTTTTCGCTGTTGACCGATGCGCTGCGCGACGCGCTCGATCCGAAACTCAAGTAGAAGGCCCGCATGCTGCTTCAAGTAGACAATCTGCGCATTGCCTTCCGCGTCGACCAGCACACCACGGTCGAGGCGGTGCGCGGCGTCTCGTTCGCGCTGCCGCGCAATGCCACCGTGGCGCTGGTGGGCGAATCGGGCAGCGGCAAGTCGGTCAGCTCGCTGGCGGTAATGGGTTTGCTGGCGCCGGAAACGACGCTGATCGATCCGGCCTCGCGCATCGTGTTCGACGGACGTGAATTGCTGGCGCTGCCGGCCAGGGAGCGGCGCCGCCTGTGCGGCAAGGAGATCGCGATGATCTTCCAGGAACCGATGTCCTCGCTCAATCCCGTGCTGACGGTCGGCTACCAGATCGGCGAAGTGCTGCGCCTGCACATGGGCATGAGCGCGCAGCAGGCGAGGGCGCGCACGCTGGCCTTGCTCGATGAAGTGGGCATGCCGGATCCGGCGCTCAAGATCGACGCCTATCCCGCTCACCTGTCGGGCGGCCAGCAGCAGCGCGTGATGATCGCCATGGCGATCGCGTGCGAGCCGGCCTTGCTGATCGCCGACGAGCCGACCACCGCGCTCGACGTCACCATCCAGAAGCAGATCATCGCGCTCATCGCCCGCCTGCAACAGCGGCGCGCCATGTCGGTGCTGTTCATCACGCACGACCTGGGGCTGGTCGGCGAGATCGCCGACCACGTCATCGTGATGCGCCATGGCGAGGTGCGCGAGCAGGGCCTGGCGCGCCAGGTGCTGGAGCGGCCGGCAGATCCCTACACGCGCGCGCTGCTGCACTGCCGCCCGCGGCTGGACCAGCGTCCGCTGCGCCTGCCGGTACTCGGCGACTATCTGGACGATCGGTTGGAAGTGCAAGAGCAGGCCGCCGGTCCCCAGCGCGTGCGCGGTTACGCGGCCGGCGACGAGGAAGTCCTGGTCGTGCGCAACCTGAGCAAAAGTTTTTACGCGCGCGAGGGACTGTTCGGCAAGCGCGAACTGCGCGCCGTGAGCGACGTCTCGTTTACCCTGGCGCGCGGCAAGACGCTGGGCGTGGTGGGCGAGTCGGGCTCGGGCAAGAGCACGCTCGGACTGACCCTGCTGCGGCTGCACCAGGCCAGCGGCGGCACGGCGATCTTCGACGGCAAGGACCTGATCGGCATGCCGGCGCGCGAATTCATGGCCTACAAGCGGCGCATCCAGATCGTGTTTCAAAACCCGTATGCCGCGCTCAATCCGCGTTTCACGGTGGGGCAGATCCTGCTCGAACCGATGCGCATTCACCAGATCGGCGCGGGCGACGGCGAACGCACGGCCATGGCGCTGCAACTACTCGACAAGGTGGGTTTGCCGACGCAGGCGATGCAGCGCTATCCGCACGAATTTTCGGGCGGGCAGCGGCAGCGCATCGCGATTGCGCGCTGCCTGACCCTGCGTCCGGAAATCCTGGTGTGCGACGAATCGGTGTCGGCGCTCGACGTTTCGGTGCAGGCGCAGGTACTCAATCTGCTGCAGGACCTGCAAGATGAATACCGCATGAGCTACATCTTTATTTCGCACGACCTGTCGGTGGTGAAGTACATGGCCGACCGGGTCATGGTGATGCGTGCCGGCAGCGTGGTGGAGATGGCCGATTCGGACGAGCTGTACCGCAATCCGCAGCACGCCTACACCAGGGTCTTGCTGGGGGCGATCCCGGGCGCGTAAATATGCGCATGCCGGGGCGCGCTTGCGGCAATGCGGGCAGCGGGCGATTTCCGGCGCATTTTCGGCTAAGATAGCGGCATGCCCAATCTTATCGAATTGCTTCAGGTCTACGGTGTGCTCATCGTGTTTGCCATCGTGCTGGTCGAGCAAATCGGCTTGCCGATTCCCGCTTTCCCCATCCTGATCGTGGCCGGTGCGCTGGCCGCGGGTGGCGAGATCAGCTTGCCGGTGTGCCTCGCCGTCAGCATCGGCGCCTGCCTGATCAGCGATGTGTTCTGGTTCAACGCCGGGCGCTTCTACGGCAAGCGCATCCTGCGGCTGCTGTGCAAAATCTCGCTCTCGCCCGACTACTGCGTCAGCCAGACCGAAGACCGCTTCAAGCGCTTCGGTCCCAAATCGCTGATGGTCGCCAAATTCATTCCGGGCTTCAATATCATCGCCTCGCCCATGTCCGGCGCGCTGGGCGTGAGCACGCCGCGCTTTTTGGCCTTCAGCATGACTGGCAGCCTGCTGTGGAGCGGCACCGGGATTGCCATCGGCGTCATCTTCCACAACAGCGTCGACAAAGTACTGGTCATGCTCGAAGACATGGGCAGCAGCGCGCTGATGGTCTTGCTGAGTTTGCTTGCCCTGTTCGTCTTGTACAAGTACATCGAGCGGCGCCGCTTCCGCCAGGGCATGCAGATCGAGCGCATCAGCATGAGCGAGCTGGTCCAGCTGATCCACGGCGGGCAGCATCCGATCATCATCGACGCGCGCAGCGTCACCGCCCAGCAGCTCGAACAAGCCGTGCCTGGCGCGCTGATCTATAACGCTTGCACGCCCGACAGCGTCATGGCGCTGCTCGACAAGGAGCGCCACATCGTCGTCTACTGCAGCTGCCCGAACGACGTCACGGCGGCCCAGGTCGCCAAGGAACTGATTTCCAAGGGCTACCACCGGGCCCGGCCCCTGCATGGTGGACTTGACGCATGGAACGCCCACCACAGCGGCGCGAGCGACCCGCAGACTGCCCACGCCGGCTGATTCGGTCCCATTTCCTTTCGTTTTGACCCTGCTGCGCGTAGCTATACTACGGGCAGCGTTGCCGGAACTCGCCTTGCCGCAAGAATTTATCGTTCTAATGTACTAAAACTACAAAGAAAGCTTGCACCTCGGGCATGTGATCCATTAAGCTTGGCGAGTCCATAGAACACTTGCCACCATGACTCAGCACGCTACCGCGCCATCTTCAGCTTCCCCGTCCCCCGCCTATGCCGACGGGCCGCGCCTCCTGGCCGACATCGGCGGCACCAACGCCCGCTTCGCGCTGGAGACGGCGCCCGGGCAGACCGGGCTGATCGAGGTGCTGCCCTGTGCCGACTATCCGACTCTGGCCGATGCCCTGCGTGCCTATCTGGGCTCGCCGAAGGTGCTTGCCGCCGGCGTGGGCGCCTTGCGTCACGCGGCGCTGGCGATTGCCAATCCGATCACGGGTGACCTGGTGCGGATGACCAACCATCATTGGGAATTCTCGATTGCCGCCTTGCGGCGCGAGTGCGGCTTCGAGACGCTGGAAGTGGTCAATGACTTCACCGCGCTGGCGCGTGCCTTGCCGCACCTGGCAGCTAGCCAGAAACAGCAGATCGGCGGCGGCGTGGCGCGTGCGCAGACGCCGCTGGGGCTGGTCGGAGCCGGGACCGGGCTGGGCGTGTCGGGGCTGATTCCGTCGGACGACGGCTGGACCGCGCTGCTCAGCGAAGGCGGGCACGTGACGTTTTCGCCGGCCAACGAGACCGAAGTGGCGATTTTGCAGTTCGCGTGGCGCCAGTACGAGCACGTGTCGGCCGAGCGTCTGCTGTCGGGCGACGGTATCGAGCTGATCTACCGCGCGCTGGCGCACTATACGGGGCGGGTGGCGCAGGAGCTGGACGCGCCCGAGATCTCGCGGCGCGCGCTGGCGGGGGAATGCGCTTTGTGCGACCAGGCGATCGACGCCTTCTGCGGCATGCTGGGCACGGTGGCGGGCAATCTCGCGGTCACGCTCGGTGCGCAGGGCGGTATCTATATAGGTGGCGGGATCGTGCCGCGGCTGGGCGAGCGCTTTGCGCGGTCATCCTTCCGCAGCCGCTTCGAGCAGAAAGGGCGCTTCGTCAATTATCTGGCGCAAGTGCCGACCTTTGTCATCACGGCCGAGTACCCCGCCTTTCTTGGCGTCTCCGCCATCCTCGCCGAAAAGCTCGGCAGCTAGGTAATTTCCCACGAACGAAACCGGGTCCCTCACGAATTCCTACAACCGGGGTCAGAGCTCTAACTAGAAATTAGTTGCATGTGAAGCAATTCTTCAGCACCGGGGTCTGACCTCTGATTAGCAACTAATTGCGAAATCTCAGCGCCGGGGTCTGACCTCTGATTAGCAACTAATTGCGAAATCTGGCGTGATCAGCGCCGGGGTCTGACCTCTGATTAGCAACTAATTGCGAAATCTGGCGTGATAATCGGGATTTCGGCCTGGTCGTACTTGAGAATTTCGGTGGTGGGGCATCGCCTTCATAGAGCGGAGGCAGGGCAGGATCTGGGCAGCACCGTTATCTGCTATTCGCCCGGCAACTAATTTCTAATCAGAGGTCAGACCCCGGTTGAAGCGTGTAATCAGAGGTCAGACCCCGGTTGAAGCGTGTTTTGAATCTGGGGGGGCAATTAATTGCTAGTCAGAGCTCTGACCCCGGTTTGGGGTGCTGGCCAATTTGGTGCAGGGCATTTGCAGGGGATTCTGACGCCCATGCTTGTCCTTTTCGCGCTTTTATCAGGTACAATGGCCGCAGTTGGAGGAAACGATGTCGATCGTTCGTGTAGTGCGCGCCCGGAGCTTGGCCTCCTTGCCGCTGCGGCGAACCAGCGTTTCTCTTGAAAATCAACGGTTTAGCCTCGCCAGGTATGCAGGTAACCGTGTGGCAGGGTTCGCATCTCGCCACCAGTAACATTCCCGCCCAGCGCGCTTCGTCCCGGGCGACGGATTCCAGTTTCAACGTGTTTCTCTGCAAGATGGTGTCATTCTGTGACGCTCGCTGCCATGCGTTGAGTGGTATTTGTTTGATTTTTTCTCTGCAGACCTAATTGCAATATCCGCATACGACATCGTTATGAATACTGATGAGGCCAAACGGGTCCTCGAAACCGCTTTGCTCTGTGCGCGCGAGCCCATGTCGATTCATGGCATGAAGAAGCTGTTCGTCGATGTCGATGACCATGGCCGCCCGATGGGCGCCGGGGTCGGTGCCGATACCATCAAGATCATGCTGGAAGAATTGCGCCGCGACTGGAGCGAACGCGGCATCGAAATCGTCAGCCTGGCCAGCGGCTGGCGCTTCCAGAGCCGCCCGGAAATGAAGCAGTATCTCGATCGCCTGAGCCCGGAAAAGCCGCAGAAATATTCGCGCGCCACCCTGGAAACGTTGGCGATCATCGCTTACCGCCAGCCAGTCACACGCGGCGATATCGAAGAAATACGTGGCGTTGCCGTCAATTCGCAGACGATCAAGATGCTGGAAGACCGCGGCTGGATCGATGCCATCGGCCACCGTGAAGTGATCGGGCGCCCGGCCTTGCTGGGCACGACCAAGCAGTTCCTCGACGATTTGGGCTTGAATTCGCTGTCCCAGCTGCCGCCATTGCAGCAAATCAGCGACATGCGGGGCGGTCTCGAAATGGAAGCACTCGAGGCAGCCTTGCAGGAAAATTTTGATAAAGCGGCGGCCTCGGAGGCCGCAAACGACGATGGTGCAGGTAGCGGCGACGCGCAGGAGGAATTTCCTCCCGCCGTCGCGGATGCGGCCGGCTCCGATACTTCATCTCCTGAAGTCCTCATTCACGACCCTGCGCCAGAAATAACGGTTGACGCTGCGCCAGGTCAGCACAACCAAGAAACGAATAATGAATCCAACTAAACCGACAGAGACAAGTACCGCCGACGTAGCAGGCATGGATGAGGCCGTAGCAAAGCCAAAACGCCGCACCAAGGCACAGATAGAGGCGGACGCCGCCGCCGGCATCGACGCGCCGAAACCGAAGCGCGCCGCCGCTAAAAAAGCCGTCGCCGACGTCGAGGCCGCCGCGCCCGCCGAGGCGCCAGCCAAGCCTGCCGCCAAGCCGCGCGCCAAGAAGCTTGTTGCCGTTGAAGCGGCCGAGTCCGCTCCGGCAGCCGCCAGCGCCCCAGCCGCTGCGTCCGTGAGCGCCGCGCCCGCCGCCGGTACGCCCGCCGCCGGTATGCCCGCCGCCGGTACGCCCGCCGCCGGTATGCCAGCAAGCGCCGCGCCAGCCCCGGCCGCCCGCAAGCCGCGCGCGCCGAAAGCGGCCGTCGCCGATGCCGCGCCAGCGCCCGCCGCCGGTGCCGCCGCCCCAGCCGCCGACGGCTCCGCTCCTGCGAACCAGGACCGTGGTCCACGTCCGCCACGCGGCCCGCGCCAGATGCGCGAACTGCGCGGCCAGCGCGAAGCCCGTATCCAGATGGAGCGCGCCGAATCGGGCGAGCCGGAAGTCGTCGCCGAAGCACCGGCCGAGCCGGTTGCCCGCCCCGAGCGCGGTCCGCGCCCGGAGCGCAGCCTGGACGCCAAGCCGCGCGTGAAAAAGAACAAAAAAGGCAATCCTGGCTTGCAGCACCACGGCAAGAACAAGATGAGCGATGCCGATGCCGCGTTTTCGTACGTGACCTCGGACGCCTTCGACGCCAACGACGGCGGCCGCGCGCAGCCAGTCAAGCAGGTGCGCCGCGACCTGACCTCCGACGACGACGCGCCGAAGCTGCACAAGGTGCTGGCCGAAGCCGGTCTCGGTTCGCGCCGCGACATGGAAGACCTGATCGTCGCCGGGCGCGTCTCGGTCAATGGCGAGCCGGCCCACATCGGCCAGCGCATCCTGCCGACCGACGCCGTGCGCATCAACGGCAAGCTGATTCACCGCAAGGTCACCAGCAAGCCGCCACGCGTGCTGGTGTACCACAAGCCGGCCGGCGAAATCGTCAGCCAT
Source organism: Massilia frigida (assembly GCF_011682175.1). Taxonomy (GTDB): domain Bacteria; phylum Pseudomonadota; class Gammaproteobacteria; order Burkholderiales; family Burkholderiaceae_D; genus Telluria_A; species Telluria_A frigida. The sequence continues at coordinate 91,931 of NZ_WHJG01000007.1, read as the reverse complement.
GACGATCCGGAAGGCCGTCCATCGGTATTCGACCGCCTGCCGACCATGAAAGCCGGCAAATGGCTGGCCGTCGGCCGCCTCGACTTCAATACCGAAGGCTTGCTGCTGTTCACGACCTCGGGTGACCTGGCCAACCGCTTGATGCACCCGCGCTACAACATCGACCGCGAATACGCGGTGCGTACCCTGGGCGAGCTGGAAGAGGGCATGCGCCAGAAGCTGCTGGCCGGCGTCGAGCTCGACGACGGCGTGGCCTCGTTCACCAAGATCGCCGATGGCGGCGGTGAAGGCATCAACAAATGGTACCGCGTGGTCATCGGCGAAGGCCGCAACCGCGAGGTGCGCCGCATGTTCGAGGCGATCGGCCTGACCGTCTCGCGCCTGATCCGTACCCGCTACGGCATCATGACCCTGCCAAGCAACCTCAAGCGCGGTCGCTGGGATGAGATGGAAGAAAACACCGTGCGCGACCTGCTGGCCGCGTTCGGCGTCGAGAAAAAAGGCGCCGGCGGTGACGCGCGCGGTCCGAAAGGCCGCAGCGATGCCAAGCCGCGCACGGACGAGGACAAGCGTTCCGATGGCAACCGCATCGACCGCGTCGACGCCAACCGCAATGCCGATCCGTTTGGTCCGCCAAATGGACGTGGCGGTGCGGGACGCGGCGCCGGTGGCCGTCCGCAGGGGCGTCCGGGTGGTGCGGGCGGCGGCATGGGCGGCCAGCCACGCGGTGCCGGCGGCTTCGATGGCCAGAGCCGTGGCCAGGGCCAGGGTCGCCCGCAGGGTGATGGACAGCCGCGTTCGGCGCGTCCGCAGGGCGATGCGCAGCCGCGCAGCGGCCGTCCGGGCGGTGGCAATGGTGGTAATGGCGGTAATGGTGGCGGGGCCAAGGGGCCGCGTCAGCCGGATCCGCTGCAAACGACCTTCGGTTTCGGCAATGCCGGCGGCGCTAATCGCCGTCCGCAGGGTCCGCAAGGCCCGCGTAGCGCCGATCACGGCATGCCGCGTCGCGGTCGCCGGGGTTAATTTTTTCCCTAAGCGCGCGTTGCGGTTACCGTTGGCGCCCGCGTTGCCCGCATTGCTCGCGTACACCGTTATCTCGTCGGCTCTGGCATTGCCAGAACCGACTTCCCGCGCAGGCGGGAACCCAAGTTTGCTCTGAAGCCAGTGACGGCACCGAGAACTTGGGTTCCCGCCTGCGCGGAAACGACGGAGGGTGTTGTTTTGTATCCCCCCGGCGCGCGCACGGATCTCCGCGCGGCACTCCTGGCGCGGCTTTTGTTTTAAGATTGATAAGTGTTGTATGCCTGTTCATTTGCCCGTCATCGGATTGCGAACGGCCCGATAACAGGTTATAATCTGCAGCCTAATAAAAGTTCTTCCCACCACAGACTGGTGCAAGTACTTTCATCTGGTCGGGAGTATAGGAAGATGGGCAGATGCCCATTTTTTTTTTGGTAAATCGTTTTTAGTGGTCCTGCGGGACCGTGATCTGGAGAACTTGTTTGCAGCAGTTTGAATTAATCGCCAAGACAGTCAGTGGCCTGGGCTACGAACTCGTTGATGTCGAACGGGGCGAGCGCGGCATCCTGCGCGTGTATATCGATTTCACTGCAGCCGACGCGGCCGAAAAAGGCCCGATTACGGTCGAGGACTGCGCCACCGTGAGCCACCAGCTGTCGCACGTACTGACGGTCGAAAACGTCAACTACGAGCGCCTGGAAATCTCGTCGCCGGGGCTGGACCGCCCGGTACGCACCCTGGCCGATTTCGCGCGTTTCGCCGGTTGCGAATGCACCGTGAAGCTGCGCGTGGCCATGCCCGGCACGGCCGACCGCAAGACCTACACCGGTATCTTGCAGGCCCCGCAAGGCGAGAATGTCGCATTGGAATTTGAAAGCAAGGATGGTCCGGCGCTGTTGGAGTTTACGCTCGCCGACTTGGATAAGGCACGCTTGGTGCCGCAGGTGGATTTTAGGAGTCGCAAAGCATGAGTCGCGAAGTTTTGTTATTGGTTGATGCGCTGGCGCGCGAAAAAAATGTCGATAAAGATGTGGTCTTCGGGGCGCTCGAATTCGCCTTGGCGCAAGCCACGAAGAAGCGTTACGAGGGCGAAGTCGACATTCGCGTGTCCATCGACCGTGATTCGGGCGAGTTCGAGTCCTTCCGCCGCTGGCACGTGGTGCCCGACGAGGCTGGCCTGCAACTGCCCGACCAGGAAATCCTGCACTTCGAAGCCAAGGAAAACATCCCCGACATCGAAGTCGACGAATATATCGAAGAACCGATCGAGTCCGTCGAATTCGGCCGCCGCTTCGCGCAAGACACCAAACAGGTGGTCTTGCAGCGTGTGCGCGACGCCGAGCGCGAACAGATCCTGGTCGACTTCCTGGAGCGCGGCGACTCGCTCGTGACCGGCACCATCAAGCGCATGGAACGCGGCGACGCGATCGTCGAATCGGGCAAGATCGAAGCACGCCTGCCACGCGACCAGATGATCCCAAAGGAAAATCTGCGCATCGGCGACCGTGTCCGCGCTTATATCCTGCGCATCGACCGCAATATGCGCGGCCCGCAGGTGATCCTGTCGCGCACCGCGCCGGAATTCATCATGAAGCTGTTCGAACTGGAAGTGCCGGAAATCGAACAAGGCTTGCTGGAAATTAAATCGGCTGCCCGCGATGCGGGTGTGCGCGCCAAGATCGCCGTGTATACGGCCGACAAGCGCATCGACCCGATCGGTACCTGTGTCGGCATGCGCGGTTCGCGCGTGCAGGCCGTGACCGGTGAACTGGGCGGCGAACGCGTCGACATCGTGCTGTGGTCGGAAGATCCGGCGCAATTCGTCATCGGCGCCCTGGCGCCGGCGAATGTGTCGTCGATCATGGTCGACGAAGAAAAGCATGCGATGGACGTCGTGGTCGACGAGGAAAACCTGGCGATCGCGATCGGCCGCTCCGGCCAGAACGTACGCCTGGCTGCCGAGCTGACCGGCTGGAAGATCAATATCATGACGGCCGAAGAGTCCGAGAATAAATCGGCTCAGGAAACCGCGGCAGTCCGCGCGCTGTTCATGGAAAAACTCGACGTCGACCAGGAAGTGGCCGACATCCTGGTGGAAGAAGGCTTCGCTAGCCTCGAAGAAATCGCGTATGTGCCGATTTCCGAGATGCTCGATATCGAATCCTTCGACGAAGATACCGTCAACGAACTGCGGACCCGTGCCCGTGATGCGCTGGTGACTGAAGCAATTGCTTCGGAAGAAGGCCTGGAAGGGATGGACGAGCAGCTGGTTAACCTGGAAGGCATGGACCGCAACACTGCGGGCAAGCTGGGCCTGGCCGGTATCAAGAACGTTGAGGCGTTCGCGGCGCTCGCGTACGACGAATTCGGTGCCATCTTGGCGCTGGCGTCGGACCGTGCACGTGATCTGATCAAGAATGAATTTAATGATGTGACCGACGACGAGATGAAGCTGGTCGACTCAAAGTATGACGACCGCGCCAAGGCGCTGCAGGCGAAAGCCTGGAGCCTGGCAGAAGTGGCCAAGGCTTAATTTGAGTAACCTTATCATCTGTCTCGACACAAAGAAAAGAGGACTGAATGGCGAGTAACAACGTAGCCCAATTTGCCACCGAACTGAAGATGCCTGCAGATTTGCTGCTGACGCAGCTGCGTTCTGCCGGCGTCGATAAAAGTTCGACGTCAGATCCATTGTCGAAAGATGATAAGGATAAGTTGTTGGATCACCTGCGCCGTACCCACGGCACGGCGACCGACACCGAGAAGAAGAAAATCACGCTGACGCGCAAAGAAACCACCGAGATCAAGCAGGCTGACGCCACTGGCAAGTCGCGCACGATCCAGGTCGAAGTGCGCAAGAAGCGCACCTTCGTGCAGCGCGACGATCCGGCACCGGCGCCAGCGCCAGTGGCCGTAGCGCCCGTTGCACCGGTGATCGACGCAGCCGAAGTGGCGCGTCGCGAGGAAGAAGCACGCCGCCAGCAAGAGCTGATCGCGCGCCAGGAAGCCGACCTGCGTGAAAAGCAGGAGCGCCTTGCCAAGCTCGACGCCGAAAAAGAAGCCCAGGTCAAGCAGGCCGAGACCGACGCCAAGAAAGAAGCGGATGCCGAAGCGAAGCGCGTAGCCGCTGCTGCTGCCGCCGCCGCCGCTGGTGCCGACCAGGCTGCCGCCGACGAAGCGAAGAAAGCTGCCGCCGACGAAGCCAAGAAAAAGGCTGCTGTCGCCGCGCAGGAAGCTGCTGCCCGCGCCGAAGCGAACGACCGCGCCCGCAAGGCCGTGGCCGACGAAGTCGCGCAGATCAAGGCCATGATGAATGCGCCGCGGCGCGCGATCAAGGCGCCGGAACCGGTTGCGCCACCAGTGGCCGCGATCAAGCCGAAGCCGCCCGAAGGCACGCTGCACAAGCCAGCCGACAAGAAGCCGGGCGACAAGCCGGGCGACAAGAAGCCGGTTACGGCGGACAAGAAGTCGATCAAGTCGGCCAATGTCTCGTCGACCTGGTCGGACGACGCGAAAAAACGCGGCGCGCCGGGCTCGATCAAGCCACGTGGCAACACCGGTTCGCCGGGTGGCCGCGACAGCTGGCGCGGTGGCGCCAAGGGCCGTCGTCCATCGCACAGCGATGACCGCGAAACCAATTTCCAGGCGCCGACCGAAGCGGTCATCAAGGACGTTCACGTTCCTGAGACCATCACGGTCGCCGAACTGGCGCACAAGATGTCCGTGAAGGCATCGGAAGTGATCAAGCAGCTGATGAAGCTGGGCCAGATGTGCACCATTAACCAGGTGCTGGACCAGGAAACGGCGATGATCCTGGTGGAAGAGATGGGCCACAAGGCATTTGCGGCTGAACTCGACGATCCGGAAGCACTGCTGGCCGACCAGGGCGAACACGCCCACTTCGAAGCCGTCTCGCGCGCACCGGTGGTCACCGTCATGGGTCACGTCGACCATGGCAAGACCTCGCTGCTCGATTACATTCGGCGTGCCAAAGTGGCGTCGGGCGAAGCGGGCGGGATCACGCAGCACATCGGCGCTTACCACGTCGAAACGCCGCGCGGCATCATCACCTTCCTCGACACCCCGGGTCACGAAGCGTTTACGGCCATGCGTGCAAGGGGAGCGAAAGCGACTGACATCGTGATTCTGGTGGTTGCCGCCGACGATGGCGTGATGCCGCAGACGAAGGAAGCAATTGCTCACGCAAAAGCTGCCGGCGTACCGCTGGTGGTGGCGATCAACAAGATCGACAAGCCGGGTGCGAATCTGGACCGCGTCAAGCAGGAACTGGTTGCTGAACAAGTCGTGCCGGAAGAATACGGTGGCGAATCGCCATTCGTGCCGGTGTCGGCCAAGACCGGCGAAGGCATCGATGCGCTGCTGGAGCAGGTTCTGCTGCAAGCCGAAGTGCTGGAACTCAAAGCCCCGGTCGACGCGCCAGCGCGTGGCCTGGTGGTCGAGGGACGTCTGGACAAGGGCCGTGGTCCTGTTGCGACGATCCTGGTGCAGTCCGGTACCCTGCGTCGCGGCGACGTGATCCTGGCTGGTTCCTCGTATGGCCGCGTGCGCGCCATGCTGGACGAGAACGGCAAGGCGATCAGCGAAGCTGGTCCGTCGATCCCGGTCGAAATCCAGGGTCTGACCGAAGTGCCGGTGGCCGGTGAAGAAGTCATGGTCATGGCCGACGAGCGTAAAGCGCGTGAAATTGGTCTGTTCCGTCAAGGTAAGTTCCGCGACGTCAAACTGGCCAAGCAGCAAGCGGCGAAACTGGAAAACATGTTCGACAACATGGGCGAAGGCGAAGTCAAGAATCTGCCTGTCATCGTCAAGACCGACGTGCAGGGTTCGCAGGAAGCGCTGGTTGGCTCGCTGCAAAAACTGTCGACGTCCGAAGTGCGGGTACAGGTTGTGCACGCGGCGGTCGGCGGCATTACGGAATCGGACGTCAATCTGGCGGTCGCATCGAAAGCGGTCATCATCGGCTTTAACACCCGTGCTGACGCCCAGGCGCGCAAGCTGGCCGAGTCGAATGGTGTGGACATTCGCTACTACAACATCATTTACGATGCGATCGACGAGATCAAGGCGGCGTTGTCGGGCATGCTGGCACCGGAGAAGCGCGAGCACATCACCGGCCAGGTCGAGATTCGCCAGGTGATCCTGGTCTCGAAAGTCGGCGCGATTGCCGGTTGCCTGGTCACCGATGGCGTGGTCAAGCGTTCGTCCTCGGTTCGCCTGCTGCGCAACAACATCGTGGTGTGGACTGGCGAGATCGACTCGCTCAAGCGCTTCAAGGACGACGCGAAAGAAGTGCGCGCCGGTCTGGAGTGCGGCCTGTCGCTCAAGAACTACAACGATATCGAAGTCGGCGACGTCCTCGAAGTGTTCGAAGTTCAAGAGATCGCCCGTACGCTGTAATCGTTGGATGCACAACGGTGCGGCGCCCTGGAAACGGGCGCCGAACCGGTGGCCGCCAGCTGACGCTATTCCGGCCACCGCCTCCCAAACCGTCATTCCCGCCTGCGCGGGAATGACGGTTTTTAAGTTTGTGGTTTTAGGCCATGACGCCGACCCCGGCGCTGCGCTTTTCCACCTTACAAAATCATAAAGAGTAGTATACGAACATGGCTAAACACAGCAAAACCATTCCCGCCCGCGGCTTGCGCGTGGCTGACCAGATCCAGCGCGACCTGGCTGAAATCGTCGCGTACGGTCTGAAAGACCCGCGCATCGGCATGATCACCATCACCGAAGTCCAGATCACCCCCGACTACGCCCACGCCAAGGTGTTCTTTACCATGTTCAAGGACGACAAGGAAACGATCAAGAACACGGTCGACGGCCTCGGCGCCGCAGCCGGCTTCATCCGCAACCAGCTGGGCAAGCGCCTGCACATCCATACCTTGCCGATGCTGCACTTCGTGCACGACACCTCGACCTCGCGCGGCATGGAAATGTCGCTGCTGATCGACCAGGCCAATGCCACCCGCGCGGCCGATGCCGAGCCGGACCCGGTTCCGGATCCGGTTCCGGACCCGGTTCCGGTGCCTGAAGATACGGCGGCTACCGCCAGCAAGCCCGACACCGAATAACGCGGCATGAAACAAGCCCATATCAAACGCGTGCGCGACCTGGTCGACGGCGTGCTGCTGCTCGACAAACCGGTCGGCCTGTCGTCCAATGACGCGCTGATCAAGGCCAAGCGCGTGCTCAACGCCAAGAAAGCCGGCCACACCGGCACGCTCGACCCGTTTGCCACCGGCTTGCTGCCGCTGTGCTTCGGCGAAGCGACCAAGTTTTCGCAAGACTTGCTCGAAGCCGACAAGACCTATGAAACCACGGTCCACCTGGGCATCACCACGACCACCGGCGACACTGAAGGCGAAGCGATCGACATGCGCGACGTCGACGTCACCCTGGCCCAGATCGAAGCCGTGCTGCCGCAGTTCCGCGGCCCGATCATGCAAGTGCCGCCGATGTATTCGGCGCTCAAGCGCGACGGCAAGGCCTATTACGAGTACGCACGCGAAGGCATCACGCTCGAACGCGAAGCGCGCCCGGTCACCATCCTCAAGCTGGAACTGATCTCGTTTGAAACGCCGCTGCTGAAGTTAGCGGTTACTTGCAGCAAGGGCACCTATATCCGCGTGCTGGGCGAAGACATCGGCCACGCGCTCGGCTGCGGCGCGCACCTGATCCAGCTGCGCCGCACCCAGGTCGGCGCACTGACCATCGATGGCATGGTGACCCTGGAAGCCTTGCAGGCCCATGCGGAACCGCTCAGCCTGCTGGCGCCGGTGGATGCCTTGCTGTCGAGTTTCCCGGCGGTGCAGCTGAGCGAGGAACTGGCCAAGCGCTTCCTGCAGGGCCAGCGCCTGGCGCTCGGCAAGGAAGCGCTTGCCTTGCCGGATAGCCTGGGCCGGGTGCGGGTGTATCACGAGACCCGCCTGCTGGGCACGGCGAACTTGCAGGAATATGCGATCCTGGCGCCCGAGCGCCTGATCGCGGCCGTGCACGCGTAAATGCCGTTCACACCCTTCCACTTGGGTCCCGGCGCGGCCATGAAGGCCGTGGGCGGGCGCCATTTCAGCTTCATGGTGTTCGGCGGCGCGCAAGTGCTGATCGATATCGAGCCGCTGGTGGGCCTGATCCAGGGCGCCGACATCCTGCACGGTCCGACCCATACCCTGGCTGGCGCGCTGCTGATCGGGAGCGCGGCCGCGCTGACTGGCAAACCGGTCAGCGAGTTGGTGCTGCGCCTGCTGAAGATCGCCCATCAGCCGATCAGCTGGCTGGCCTCGTGCATGGGGGCGTTCCTCGGCACGCTGTCGCACATCATGCTCGACGCCATCATGCACAGCGATATGCATCCGTGGCGGCCGCTGTCGAGCAGCAATGGCTTGCTCGACCTGGTGTCGGTGAACGAGTTGCATCTGGCATGCCTGGGGCTGGCGCTGCTCGGGGGCGCGGTGGCCGCCTGGCGGCTGTACAAGGCAAGCCGGCAGCGGCCGTATTAGCCGCGTCGCCCGCGCGACGGGGTGAGCGCGTCGCACACGGCCGTCCCCCCGCTTCACGACATCACCAGTGATAGGTCAAGACCGTGAACACGGCGGTACTGCTGCGGGTATCCACCAGCGGGCTGTCGAGCGCATTGCCCATCAGGCGCGAGGCGACCATGCCGCTGCTGAGCGCGTACTTGGTGCTCAGGTCGATATTCCAGCGCAGCGACAGATAGGCGTCCTTGACCCCGCCCCCGGCCCGGTACACCGGCTTGCCGCTGCGCGCGGCCTGCGCGGGCGAGATGCCGAAATACGATTGCATGTAGCTGTGGTTGACCACGTTCATCCCCACGCCGGCATTGAGCGACTGGTGGGTACCGAGCCGCATGCTGTAATTGGCACCCAGATTGAGGCGCACGCCGCCGTGGTCATCGCTTCCTCCGTACAGCACGTTTGAATGGAAGCCGATATTGTGCGCCAGCCGGTAACTGGCAAACGCCCCCGCCTCGATCCCGAGCTGGAATTTGCTGTCCTTGTCGTCGCCACGGTGCGAGCGCGCGCCATAGGTGAGCAGGGGGCCGTACTTGAGCATGGGATCTTCCGACAGCTGCATGCCGACTTCGCCCGGCTCGGCAAAGATGCCGTTGCTCCACTGGGCTGAAATACTCGGCAGCACGATCGCTTTCATCCCGCTGCGGCCCTCTTTCGCCTGCACCAGCGCGGCGATCAGGCTGATGTCGACATCCGTGGTTCCTTCCGGCATCTGGGTGGTCGGCGACTGCGCCGCCGCCGGCAGGCAGCAAGCGCCCAGGGTCGTGAACGTGGCGATGGAGGCGAAGCTGGCGCGGGCGCGCGCCCGGGTTGGGATGGTCATGGTTTCCTGTGGAAGTGCGTTGGTCAGATGTAGCCGAGTTCGAGCCCGCGCAGCACCGCGCGTACGCGGTCGCGCACGGCCAGTTTGGCAAGGATGTTTGAAACGTGATTCTTGATGGTGCCTTCGCTCGGCCCCAGCGCGGCACCGATTTCGCTATTGTTCAAGCCGGCCGCCATCAGCGCCAGGATTTCGGTTTCGCGCGCGGTCAGGCGCGCGCCGCCCTCGGCCGGTATGCGCGTGCCGCCAGCCTGTTCGTAGGCGGCGCGCGTGCGTTCGGTCAGTCCCGGGCGGAACAGGGTGGCGCCGGCGGCGACGCTGCGGATGCCCTCGGCCAGGCGTTCGAGCGAAATATCCTTGAGCAGGAAGCCGCGCGCGCCGGCGCGCATGCCGTCGAACAGCGCTTCGTCATCGTCGAAGGTGGTCAGGAGGATGGTGGGCGGCAGCAAGCCCTGCTGCCTGCGCAGCAGCTCGATGCCCGAACACAGCGGCATGCGCACGTCCAGCAGCAGCACATCGGCCTGGGCCTGCGCGATCACGCCCACGGCTTCGTCGCCATTGGCCGCTTCGGCCACCACGCGAATGTCGGCGGTCAGGTCGAGCAAGCCGCGGATGCCGCTGCGCACCAGCATCTGGTCGTCCACCAGCACCACGCGGATCATGCCGCCGCTCCCGATGCCGGCAGGCGGATGCCGAGCGCGAAGCCATGCCGCGCGCCATTCGCGGCGTGCAGGCTGCCGCCCAGCTGGGCCAGGCGTTCGCGCATGCCGCGCAAGCCATTGCCTTCGGCCGCGCCGCCGCTGCCACGGCCATCGTCGGCGATGTCGAGCAGCAGCTCGCCGCCGGCGTCGCGCCGCAAGGCGACCGTCATGACGGCCGCGCCGGCGTGGCGGATGGCGTTGCTGACCGCTTCCTGCACCGCGCAGAACAGCGCATGCGCGACCGCCGCCGAATCGATCCCGAGCCGTTCGCCGATGCATAGCTCGATGCGCGGCGCCGGAATGCCGGCGCACAGGGTTTCCAGCGCCAGGCGCATATCGATATCGCATCCGCCGCGTTCGCTGCTGACCAGCAGGCGCACGTCGGCCAGCAGGGTGGCGGCGAGACTGCTGGCCGTGGCCAGCGCGGCCGGGGCCGCGTCGCCGGCCTGGCGCTTGGCCAGGTCCAGGTGCAGCTTGAGCGCGGTCAGGTGATGGCCGGCCATGTCGTGCAGGTCGCGCGCCAGGCGCATGCGTTCGCTGGCGCGCACCGCTTCGCCCAGCAGGGCCTGGGTCGCCTGCAGTTGCGCGTGCGCCGCGGCCAATGCGACGCGCGCGCGCCGTTCGCCCAGGGCCACATGCACCACCGTCGTGACGACGGCCATGATCATCGCTTCGCCTGCCGCGAGCATGCAAGCCATGATGAAGCGAGCGTCGGACATGGGCAGGTCCAGGATCACCAGCAGGGTTGCGCCCGACGAAACCAGGGCCGCCGCCGCCAGCCAGCGCAGCGCGCTGCGCAGCGGCAGTGTGCCGAGCTGGGCGGTGAAGACATAGACCAGGCCCATGTCGCCGACCACTGCCAGCACCAGTTGCAGCCCCAGCGCCGCCGGCGAGCGCAGCACGGCTGGCCAGGCCGGCCCGCTGGCGCGCAGCCAGGCCAGCGCGGCAAAGCCGATGGCGCAGCCGGTGCGCAGCAGGCGCACCAGCAGGGCGGTCAATTCCCTGCGGTCGGTGCCGGCGCTCAGCGCCGATGGCGGCGTGGTGAAGTGGTTGGCGACGATGCTGGCCAGGCGGCCGGCCGCGCTATGGAGCGCGTCGAAGTCGACCTGGTAGCTCCACAGCAGCGCGCAGCCCGGCCCCGTCACCACCAGGCAGGCCAGCGGCCATACGGCGCGGGGGAATAGTTTGTCGAATCGGGATGTCGTCATGGCGCTTTGTGAGCGCCGGGAGCGCTTGCTGTCGAGGTGGCAATTCTACGTGACGCGGCGCGGCGCGGGTCAGTGCCGGAAGTCATGCGGCGCCTCTATCTTGTGGCACATGGCGGCGCGCCCGCCCTGGACTAGAATGGCAGTCCCACTTTCTGTATTGCCACCGATGAAAACGCTGACGAAATTGCTCTTGCTTGCCGCCTGCCTGCCGACCGCCGTGCCGGCCGCCGATACTGTCGTTGCCGATTCCGTCGTGACGGTGGAGATCAACGCGCAGCGCGATTCCGAATGGATCGGCTACCGCCATGCCTACAAGGCGGCCGCCTTCTTCGCCCCGTTCGTGCGCACGCGGCCCCTGATCCAGGCCCATTTGCAGGTGCGGCCGCAGCGTCCCGAGGTGCCGCTCGAGGGCCTGCGCCTGAGCGTGGCGGGTGCACGCACCCGCTTCGAGGTGGCGGTCGACGCCATCGGCCGGGCCGAACTGCCGATGGAAAAGAAGGCTTACGAAGACGATGCCGTGATCACCCTGAACCGGCAAAAGGGCAATTACTATTTCAGCGGGCGCTATAGCATCCGCGAGCGCGACGACGGCGTGTACGAGGCCAGCCTGCTGCGCGACGCCTGCGAGCAATTGCTGGCGGCCCAGCGTGCCTCGGGCTACCGCATGCGCCTGTTCGGCAAGCGGTGCGCCGGCATCAAGATCGTGTATCCGGCCGGTTCGGCGCCCGAGGTTGCGCTGGAGGTGGGCGGTGCGCCGCCGCGCATGCTGGCGCCGGCCGAAGCCCATCCGTTCGAGGATGGCTCGATGGGCCTGTACCAGGTGGTGACGGTGCGCTTTGCCGACTTGCCGGCCGGGGCCAAGGTGACGGCCGCCACGCGCCCGCTGGCGATCGGCACCTTGTACGAATAGCGGGACGGGCCTTAGCCGATCGTCAGGCCGACGACCTACAGGAATTCGACCCGGCCGTTGACCGTATCGATGGCGGGCAATTCCGGGTCGCTGGCAAACGCCATGGAGCAGATGTCGGTAGGTGTACCGAGCGCGATCGGGCCGTTGGCGGTCATCCAGTGGCCGTCCGCGAACACGTTGCCGGTGCGGAAAACGTAGCGCGCCAGGTTGTGCAGAAAATTGAACGGCCACGACGGCGCTTCGGTCTCGCCGGGCAGGGCGAGCAGGCGCAAGGTCAGTTCCAGGCCATAGCCGCTGTCGTCCGGGTCGCCCGACTCCTTGCCGTACAGTTCCGACAGGCCGTAGGTGACGTAATGCCAGTGCGGCAGGCCCTGCGTGCTGCGATAGACGCTGATGCCGTCCAGCGGATCGCCCCCGCCCATGCTCGCGCGCAGCACCGTTCCCACGTGGCGCGGCTGCTGGCCGGGATACAGCCGCGCCAGGCTGGCGTCGATGGCGTCCCAGCCATCGTTGGTGGTGTCGCTGCCGGCGTGATCGCTCATCATGATTCCATTTGGTAAAGAGAGGGCGATGATGCGACGCATCGGCGCGACTCGGCAATCGCGGCGCGGTGAGCTTGTCATGCTGCTGACACGAAAAGCAGTCACAATTGCACCGGAGCGGTGCATGCCTGTGGTGAAAAAAGCAGCAAGCCATTGAAATTGCAGGGCTTTTCAAATTGGTGGTGCGCAATACGCCGGTTTAGCATGCTATACTAGTCGGTTCCTGATTTAAGCAGCACCGTACACCTTCGTACACCACGTACATTTCCGTTCCTTACGACCATGTCAAATTCAAAACGCGCAATTCGTAACATCGCTATCATCGCCCACGTTGACCACGGCAAAACCACGCTCGTGGACAAGCTGCTGCGCCAATCCGGTACCTTCCGTGAAAACCAGGCAGTCGAAACCCGCGTAATGGATTCGAACGACCTCGAAAAAGAACGTGGCATTACGATTCTGTCGAAGAACTGCGCGGTTGAATACAACGGCACCCACATCAACATCGTCGACACCCCAGGCCACGCCGACTTCGGCGGCGAAGTCGAGCGCGTGCTGTCGATGGTTGACTCGGTGCTGCTGCTGGTCGATGCGCAAGAAGGCCCGATGCCGCAGACCCGCTTCGTGACGCGTAAAGCGCTGGCGCTGGGTCTGAAGCCTATCGTGGTCGTCAACAAGATCGACCGTCCGGGCGCACGCGCTGAATGGGCGATCAACCAGACGTTCGAACTGTTCGACAAACTGGGCGCCACCGACGAACAGCTCGACTTCCCGGTCGTGTTCGCATCGGCCCTGAACGGCTACGCCAGCCTCGATGCGGAAGTGCGCGAAGGCGACATGACCCCGCTGTTCGAAGCCATCCTCAAGCACGTTCCTGTGCGTGACGACAATCCGGACGGCCCGCTGCAGATGCAAGTGACCTCGCTCGATTACTCCTCGTACGTCGGCAAGATCGGCATTGGCCGTATCTCGCGCGGCCGCATCAAGTCCGGCCAGGACGTCATCGTCCTGAACGGTCCTGATTCGACCCCGATCAAGGGCCGCATCAACCAGGTGCTGAACTTCAAGGGCCTGGAGCGCGTGCTGGTTGACGAAGCCGTCGCCGGCGACATCGTGCTGATCAACGGTATCGACGAAATCGGCATCGGTTCGACCATCTGCCAGCCGGACACCCCGGACGCGCTGCCGATGCTGACCGTCGACGAGCCGACCCTGACCATGAACTTCATGGTCAACAACTCGCCACTGGCCGGCCGCGAAGGCAAGTTCGTCACCAGCCGCCAGCTGCGCGACCGTCTGGACCGCGAACTGAAAGCCAACGTTGCCCTGCGCGTAGCGCCGACCGACGACGACACGATTTTTGAAGTCTCGGGCCGCGGTGAGCTGCACCTGACGATTCTGATCGAAAACATGCGCCGCGAAGGCTTCGAGCTGGCCGTATCGCGTCCACGCGTGGTGTTCAAAATGGTTGATGGCGTGCGCCACGAGCCGTTCGAGCAACTGTCGGTTGACGTTGAAGAAGCCAACCAGGGCGGCGTCATGGAAGAACTGGGCCGTCGTCGTGGCGACCTGCAAAACATGGAATCGGATGGCAAGGGCCGTGTTCGTCTCGAATACAAGATTCCTGCGCGTGGCCTGATCGGCTTCCAGGGCGAATTCATGACCCTGACCCGCGGCACCGGCCTGATGAGCCACGTATTCGACGAATACGCACCGGTCGACAACTCGAAAGGCGAAATGGCTGGCCGTCGCAACGGCGTGCTGATCTCGCAAGACGACGGCGCGGCGGTTGCTTACGCGATCTGGAAACTGCAAGACCGCGGCCGTATGTTCGTGGTGCACAACGACCCAGTGTACGAAGGCATGATCATCGGCATTCACTCGCGTGACAACGACCTGGTCGTCAACCCGATCAAGGGCAAGCAGCTGACCAACGTGCGTTCGTCGGGTACCGATGAAGCGGTGCGCCTGGTACCGCCGATCCAGATGTCGCTCGAATACGCGGTGGAATTCATCGCCGACGACGAACTGGTCGAAATCACGCCAAAATCGATCCGCCTGCGCAAGCGCTACCTGAAAGAGCACGAGCGTAAAAAAGCTGGCCGCGATTCCGCGTAATTGACGCCCACGGAGTGCCTCGCATTCCGTAGCGACAACGCCTTCCCCTGGGCTTGCATCGACACGATGCTGGCCTGGCGGAAGGCGTTTCGGCTTTCAGCACAACCCGGCACCACCGGGGTCTGACCTCTGACTCGAAACATTTCTTCATTGGGGTCAGAGCTCTGACTTGAAACATTCCTTCATCGGGGTCAGAGCTCTGACTCGAAACATTGCAGAAAGAATAGGCATGTCGTATCCGTATTTAAGCGATGTCATCAGGGACCTGACCGGCATCGACCTGCCGTTGCCGATCGCCACCTTCGGCTTGCTGGTGGCGTGCGCCATCATGGCCGGCGCCGAGTGCCTCAAGCGCGAGCTGGCCCGGCTGTACGCGGCCGGCCGCATCGGTCCGGCACATAAGCGCGTCAAGGGTGACGATGGCGTGGTGAGCGAGGTGGCGGTGCCGCCGCAGGAGATCGTCAATGATCTCGCCTTTGTGGTGGTATTGGTGGGCGTGGTCGGCGCGCGCCTGTTCCACATCCTGGAGCATACCGATCAGTTTATGGCCGATCCGTGGAGCATGATTTTCAGCCGTTCCGGCCTGAGCGTGTTCGGCGGGCTCATCCTTGGCACGGTGGCCGGGGTGATTTGCGTGCGCCGCTGGAAGTTGCCGATCCGCCCGCTGCTCGACGCAGTGGCGCCGGCCATGATGCTCGGTTACGCGCTCGGCCGCGTCGGCTGCCAGGTGTCCGGCGACGGCGACTGGGGCACGGCGGCGAACATGGCGCTGAAACCCGAGTGGCTGCCGACCTGGTTTTGGGCGCAGACCTACGACAACAATATTTTCGGTGAGGTGCTGGCGGCGCCGGGCGTGTATCCGACGTCGGTGTACGAGACGGTGATGGCGCTGGCTTGCTTCGCGCTGCTGTGGAAGCTGCGCAAGCACCAGTTCAAAAGCGGCTGGCTGTTTTCGGTGTACCTGGTGCTGGCGGGGCTGGAGCGGCTGCTGATCGAGCAGATCCGGGTCAATCCGAAATTCGCCCTGGGGAGTGTTCAGGCCAGCCAGGCCGAGATCGTGGCGCTGGTGCTGGCGCTGGCGGGCGCGGTCGGCGTCCTGCTGTTAAGCCGTCGCAGCAGCGCGCTCCAGGCACCTGAGGCGTTTTAGCTGAATGCAACATCGCCACACCGGGAGCTGAGCGATATTTGCAATGTTGCAAATTAGAGCTCTGACCCCGGTTGTAGGGAAAATCAGGCCGGAGTCGGACGAATTAGCATTGTTGCTAATCAGAGGTCAGACCCCGGTGGGCTCTAATCAGAGGTCAGACCCCGGTGGGCTGCTTAGTGCAGGCCGAGCAGGGCGAGGACGCGCTCGCGGCTGATGCCGACCAGCGCCGAGGTCAGCGCCAGCAGCGATTCGTAGTTCGGGGTGCTGGCGGTGTCGGCGAAATCCTGGGCCATCACTTCAATGTCGGCCGGCGGCGCCTGGTCGACGGCGGCGCGGCTGGCCGCCGCACTGAGCGCCTGGCTGGCCGCATCCTGCGAGCGCTGCACTTGCGCGAGCGCTTGCACGACTTCATGCAAACTCTGGCGCAGGGCGTCGGCGTTGCTGGCGCCCCATTGCTGTGGCATGACGACGTCGGTATCGGCTTCCACCGCGACCCGCCCCACCCCCTGGATCGAGAGCGAATCGCGTACCATCGGCCAGGCCGTCTCGGGCGTGCTGAAGACCAGCGCGCCGCTGCCGTCGGCGCTCACGCGCATATTGGCCGGGGCCAGCGCGCGGTCGAAGCGCACCACGATGTCGTCGCGCGTCATGGAGGGATCCACCGTCACCGTCAGCGGCTGGGTGTTGCCGCCCACCGAAAACGACAGGGTTTGGCCGGCCCCGGCGGTGAGCATGTCGAGGTTCAGGCCCTTGATGCGGAAGCGCTGGCTGGCCGGCGCCGGACTGCTGAAGCTCAGGCGCGCGTCGACACTGCCGCCGCTGGCCTGGCGCCGCTTGTCCATGGTCGCGCCAAGCTGGCGCAGGTGGGCTTCGATGGCGCCGCTGTCGCCACGGCGCGAGCTGAGTTTGGCGCTCAGCTCGCCCTTGAGCGCTTGCAGCTGGCCGGCCACCTGTTCCAGGAAATCGAGCGCTTGCTGGGCGCTGGCGACGTCGCCCTGCAGCTGGTGGTCGACGCTGGCCAGGCCGCGCCGCAGCGGGGCGGGGGTGCTGCGTGCCGGCGCCACCGGGGTCAGCTGGGGCGGACGCCCCCCTGGCGTGGCGCCCGGGGCCGCCTCGCTGCGCACGCCGCTGCCGTTGGCGCCGGCCGGGCCGCTGGTACTGCCGGTGGTGGGACGGATCGCTTCCATGGCGTCAGAGTGCCGCGAACAGGGACAGGTTGCCTATCTTGGCATAGGCCTTGTAGGTCGCTTCCAGCGCGCTGGTGTAGCCGCTCAGCTCGGTCGCGGCGAGGCCGTAGTCGAGCTGGCCGATGTCGGTCAGCGCCATCTGGTTCGACAAACTCACATTGCTGTGGTTTTCGTCGAGCGTGCTGAGGATGTTTTGCGAGCCGCCCAGCACGGCGATCTTGCCGGAAATGAGCTCGAGCGCGGTGTCGAAGCCGTCCAGGTTGGCCGCCAGGGTGGCCCGGGTGGCCGGATCATTGGCGCTGGCGCCCGGCGCGCTGAGCGCGGCCAGGGTCATGTCGAGCTGGTTGAGCATGGTTTCGATGCCGCTCATATTGCCGTTCGCAACCTGGGTGATGCCATTGCCGACCACCACCGTCTGGTCGTTGGTGTTGCCGGCGTAGCTGTAGCGCGAACCGATTGCGGCGGCCGCGTTGTAGGCGATCGGGGCGGTGCCGGTCTGGGTGCCGGAAAACACATAGCGCCCTTCCTGGTCGATCGAGTTGGCGCTGTAGAGCAGGCTTTCGCGCAGGGCGGTCAGGGGCGAGACCATGGCGGCCAGGTCGGCCGGGGCGTTGCCGCCGTCGGACGACCAGACCAGCAGGTCGCGCCCTTGCATCATGTCGTTCACCATGCTGCCGAGGTAGGCTTCGTTCTTGGTCAGGCGGATCTTGAGCGCGGCGATATTGTCGCGGTACTGGCCAACGGCGGACTCTTCGCGGTGCAGGCGCGACATGCGCACCGTGTCGACCGGGTCGTCGGACGGCAGCAGGATCCGGGTACGGCTCGCCATCTGCTGGTTCACGTAGCTGATGCGCTCCTGGTTTTGCTGGAGCGAGATATTCATCGTCGCTTGATATTGGCTGGTGGCAATCCGCATACGTTTCTCCTTAACCCATCATGGCCAACGTCGCATCGAACAGCGAATTGGCTACTGACATCACTTTCATGTTCGCCTGGTACATATTCTGGTACTCGACCAGATTGACCGCTTCTTCATCCTTGTTGACGCCGCTGGTCGAGGTCCAGTCATCCATCGCATGGTTGCGCATGGTTTCGGCGGTGGCCAGGGCCACCCGGTTTTGCTGGCTGTCGACGGCCAGCTTGCCGACCAGCTGGGAATCGGCGTCGCTGATCATGACCGAACCGAGCGTGCCGATGATGACCGGCTGCTTCTTGATGTCGATCATTTTTTGCAGGTTGCCGCTGTCGCCAGGGGTATTATCGCCCGAAAACGCGAGGTCGGCGGTCTGGTAGCCGGCCGTGACCTGCAGCATGTTCGAGGGGCTGCCCGGGGTGAACACGAACAGCGGGCCGCCGGCCGTGCCGTTCATGGTGTAGCCGGCCGCCAGCTGGGTGTTGACCTTTTGCGCCAGCTGCTGGGCCAGGTCGGACACGCCTTGCTGCATCGGCAGCAAGATGTCGCGTTCGTACAAGCCGAGGCCGCCGAGCTGGGCGCCGACCGCCGTCTTGTCGAGCTGGAACGAGGAACCGGCGAAGTCGACCCGCAGGTTTTGCGCCGCGCCGCCTTCGGCCACCAGGGTGGCGGCGACGTTGCCGATCACCAGCGCCTGGCCGGTCTTGAGCGAAATGCTGCGCGTGCCGTCGGGCTGGTCGGTCACTTCCAGGCCGACCTGGGTGGACAGGGCGTCGATGGCCAGGTCGCGCGCGTCGACCAGGGTCGAGGTGCTGCTGCCGGAGGCGGTGGCCAGGCCAATCTGGCGGTTCAGGTCGGCGATGGTCTGGATCGAGGCGTTGGCCGACGCAACAATCGCGCCGCGCTGGTCGCGCAAGGATTGCAGCTGGCCGTTGTAGACATTGTTCATGCTGTTGAAGCGCTGCGCCATGGCGCTGGCGGCGGTCAGTACTTGCTGGCGCAGCGGGGTCGAGGTGGGGTCGACCCCGGCCACCGCGTTGAGCGCCTGGAAGAATTTGTCGACCCCGTTGCTCAGGCCGGCGTCGTTGTCGCCCATGACCCGTTCGAGCTGGGTCAGGTAGGGCTGGGTCTGGGAATACTGGCCGACGCCGGAAGCGGCGCGCCACAGTTGCTGGTTCTTGTAGCCATCCGAAAAACGCAGCAGGGAATTGACCGCCACCCCGCCGCCGGCCGACCGCGTGCCCGTCTGCGGACCGACCGCGGTCAGCAGTGCCGACTGGCGCGTGTAGCCCTTGGTTTGCAGGTTTGCAATGTTTTGGCTGGTGGTCTGGAGCGCGAGTTGGGAAGCCAGGGCGCCGCTGAGGGCGTTGTTCATGATGCTCATGGTGTCACTTCTTTCTCGATGGGCCGGCAAGATGGGCCGTCATACTGACAAGGCGACCGTTTACTTGCTTCCATTAAATTTTTTGGCGGGAAGTTTGCAGCGGCATGGGCAGCGGGCCCGCTGCCGGCGCCGCGACCGCCGGCAATAATTGGCGCAGGATGGCGTCGGCCACGCCGAAGGCGCGCTGGTGCGCCATTTGCCCGGCCATCAGCTTGTCGGCCATGTCTTGCATGTCGCGGTTGACCGGGTCCTTGAACACGCTCTCGTCCTCGGCCATGGCGCGGGTGCCGTTGCGCATTTGCTGCAGCATATTGCCGATAAAAAAACTTTCGAATTCGATGGCGGCCTTGGTGGCTTTGGCCACGAACACCGGGTCGGCGGCCGGGGCGACAGCGGCCTCCTGGCCGGGGCCCATGCCGGCGCGGTTGAGCTTGGTGGTCAGGTCGAGTGGATTCATGGCAGCAATTCCTTAAATGACGACCAGTTCGCCTTCGATGGCGCCGGCCTGGTCGAGCGCTTGCAGGATCGCCATGATGTCGTCGGGGGTGGCGCCCAGGCTGTTGACGATGTCGATGATGGTTTGCAGCTTGGCGCTGGCGGGCCACTTGAACATGGCGCGCCCGGCGCCCTGGTCGACCGACAGCTTCGATTGCGGGGTGACGGCGGTGCGTCCGCCCGACAAGGGGCCGGGCTGGCTCACGGCCGAGCTTTCGGAAATCACCACCTTGAGCGAACCGTGGGTGACGGCGGCCGCCTTGACGCGCACGCCTTCGGCGATCACCACCGTGCCGGTGCGCGAATTGAACACCACTTTCGGCACGTCGCTGCCGACGTCGACCGACAAGGCTTGCAGCTTGGCCATGAAGGCCACGCGCTCGGTCGGGTTGGCCGGGGCGATCACCTGGATGCTGGCGCCGTCGGCCGTGGTGGCCAAGGGCCCGAAGCGGCGGTTGATGGCTTCGACGACATTGGTGGCGGTCTCGAAGTGCGGCGTTTTCAGGCGCAGCATGACTTCGGCGCGGGTCGAGAAATCGCTGCCGATTTCGCGTTCGATATGGGCGCCGTTGGGAATCCGTCCGCCGGTCGGGGTGTTGACGGTGACGCTCGAGCCGCTGGCGCCGGTCGCGTTCAGGCCGCCGACCACCACATTGCCCTGGGCCAGGGCATACACTTCATTGTCGGCCGCGCGCATTTGCGTGAGCAGCAGCACGCCGCCGCGCAAGCTCTTGGCGTCGCCCAGCGAGGACACCGTGACGTCGATCGGCTGGCCGCGCCGGTAGCCGGGCGGGAAGACGGCGCTGACCATGACCGCGGCCACGTTCTTGTTTTTCGCTTCGGCGCCGTCCGGCAGCTTGACGCCGAACTGCTTGAGCATATTGACCACCGACTGGCTGGAAAACTTGACCTGGCTGCTGTCGCCGCTGCCGTTCAGGCCGACCACCAGGCCGTAGCCGACCAGCGGGTTCTCGCGCACGCCTTCGACACTGACCAGGTTGCGCAGCGTTTGCGCGGCCGAGGCCGGCAGGGCAAAGCAGACCAGCAGAGTCAGGGCGAGGGTGAAGAGACGGGCTTGGATCATGTGATTACCTCAAAACGGCGCTGGCGAGAGCGCTCAGAACGGCATCCAGGGGCCGAGGAAGAAACGGGTCAGCCAGCCGGGTTCGTTGGCATTGGCGAGGGCGCCGCGGCCCGAATAACTGATCTGGGCATTGGCCACGCGCAGCGACGAGACCTGGTTGTCGGCGTCGATGTCGGCGGCGCGCAAGAAGCCCTTGAGGCGCACGAATTCTTCGCCCTGGTTCAGGGTCAGGCTTTTTTCGCCGGCCACGCGCAGCAAGCCGTTGGGCAGCACTTCCTGCACGATCACGGTCAGCGCGCCGGACAGGGCGTTTTGCTGGGTGCTGGTGGCGTCGCCCTCGAAGCCGCGTTCGGCCGACAGGTCGATCGCGGCCTTGGGAAATTTCTTGCCCAGCAAGCCGGGCGCGGTCACGCCCACGCTCGATTCCTTGCTGATGCTGGTGCCGGCGCGCTTGCTGGCCTGGGTGGTTTCCTGCAGGATCACGGTGACCACGTCGCCGGTGCGGAAGGCGCGGCTGTCGGAGGTCAATGGCACGGCGTCGGCGTTGAACACGCCACCCGACAGGCCGCCGCGCGTTTGCGCGCGCGGCAGGGGCGCGCTTTCGTCGGCCATCGCGCGCGGCGGCGGCTGGACGCTGCTGGCGCAGCCGGCCAGCAACACCAAGGCGAGCGTGGCGGCGCCGGCTTTCATCAGCGCGCCGCCTGGGCCAGGTACTGCAGCATGTTGTCGGCGGCCGAGAGCACCTTGGTGTTCATCTCGTAGGTGCGCTGGGCGGCGATCATGTCGACCATTTCCTCGACCACTTGCACGTTCGAGCCTTCCAGCGCGCCCTGCTTGAGCTTGCCGAAAGCGCCATCGCCCGGACGCCCTTCGGCGGCGGCGCCGCTGGCCGGCGTTTCCGAGAACAGGTTTTCGCCGAGTGCCAAGAGGCCGGTCGGGTTGACGAAGTTCGACAAGGTCAGCTGGCCCAGTTCCGACGGCGTGGTGCTGCCGGCAATCGTCGCCGAGACCATGCCGTTTTCACCGATGGTGATCGCGGTGGCATTGTTCGGGACCGTAATCTGCGGCACCAGCGGCAAGCCCTGGGCATTGACCAGGGTGCCGGTGGCGTCCACCTGCAACTGGCCGGCGCGGGTGTAGGCCGGGTCGCCGTTGGGGCGCCGCACTTGCAGGAAGCCATTGCCGGAAATGGCCACGTCGAGCGGCTGGCTGGTGGTTTGCAGGCTGCCGTTGGTGAATACTTTCTGGGTGCCCAGCAAGTGGGTGCCGTTACCGAGCTGCACGCCCGATGGCGACAGGGTATTGTCGGCGCGCTGGGCGCCCGGCTGCTGGTCGACCTGGTAGAACAAGTCCTCGAACACGACGCGGTCGCGCTTGAAGCCGACGGTGTTGACGTTGGCCAGGTTGTTGGCGATCGCCTGCAGTTTGGCGTCCTGGGCTTGCACCCCGGTTTTGCTGATCCACATTGCTGGATTCATGATCTTTTCCTTTTACGTGTTGGGGGCGCGTCAGGCGCCGAGCAGGCGGTTGCCCACTTCGTTCATGTTGTCGCTGGCCTTGAGCAGCTTCATCTGGAGCTCGAAGCTGCGGTTCAGGCTCATGGTGGCGACCATTTCTTCGACCGCCGACACATTGCTGCCTTCCAGATGGCGCCCGCGCACCGTCACCTTGTCATCGGCCGCCAGCGGCTGGCCGCTGCGCGAGACGATCAGCCCGCCTTCGTTCTTGGTCACTTCGCCGGCTTCGGCGTTGACCAGGCGTAGCTTGTCGATCACTTGCATGTCGGTCGTGCCCGGCGCCAGCACCGACACCGAGCCGTCCGCGCCGATGGTCACCGCGTTATGCGGCGGCAGCACCACCGGGCCGCCTTCGCCCAGCAGCGGATGGCCGTTGACCGACAGTGCGCCATCGGCATCGATATTGATGGCGCCGGCGCGGGTATAGGCTTCGCCACCCTGCCACTGGACCGTCAGGTAACCGTTGCCGGTGATCGCCACGTCGAGGTCGCGCCCGGTTTCCTTGATCGGACCGGAGCGGCCCGACACGGCATCGGACTGCATCCGCACATAGTGGCGGTCGTCGAAACCCGCGCCGCCCAGCGCTTGCGTGGCCGATAACTCCAGGTTGGCGCGAAAGCCGGTGGTGTCCATGTTGGCCAGGTTGTTGGCGTGGACCTGCTGGGCTTTCAGCGCGCGTTCGGCGCCGCTCAGTGCTGTAAAGATCAATTTATCCATGTTGCTCCCTCACGTCATTCATTATTTCCGTACGGATACTATAGTGCCTGCATCAAGGACTGGATCATCTGATTTTCTGTTGAAATCACCTTGGAATTGGCTTGATAGTTGCGCTGTGACGTCATCAGGCCGACCAACTCTGACGTAATGTCAACATTCGAGCGTTCCAGGGCGCCGGTATTGAGCTTGCCAGCCAGGCCGCTGCCCGGGGTGCCGTACAGGGCCGCGCCGGAGGCCGAACTGGCGGTCCAGCTGGTGTCGCTCATGGCGGTCAGCGATCCTTCATCGGCGAAGGTGGCGATCGCCACGGTACCGACCACTTGCTGCTGCTCGTTGCTGTACTTGGCCAGGACCGAACCGTCGGTACCCATTTCGACGCCGATGAAGGTGCCGGAGGCATAGCCGTCGGTGCTGTTGGTGGTGGTGATGGCTTCGCCGGCGAACTGGGTGGTGCCAGTATAGTTCACGTCCAGCGTGATCGCGGCCGCGCCGTTGGTCGGGGTGATGTTCAGGGTGGTCACCGGCGGCACCGGCGGCAGCTGGCCCAGGTTGCTGAAGGTCAGGGTGGTGGTGGTGGCCAGCGGGGCGCCGCCGTCGACCGCGTAGTGCACCGTCATGGTGGTGCCGGCGCCCTTGATGAAATACTGCGACAGGGTGTGCTGGCTGCCGAGCGAATCGTAGACCACCGATTGCTTGGCCATATTGTAGGTGGTGGCGTTGGCTGGGTCGAAGGCGCCGGCCGGGGTCACCCAATCGTTGGACAGGTTGCCGACGTAGTTGACCTTGGTGCTGGCGACGGCCGGGATCTGGCCGGTCGGCACTTCGATATTGCCCATCACGCCGAGCGCGGCGCTGCCCTTGATCGCGGCGTAGCCCTGCACCGAGCGGCCGTTGCTGTCGACCAGGAAGCCATCCTTGTTGGCCGAAAAAATGCCGACGCGGCTGTAGTTGACGATACCCTGGCTGTCGCGGCTGACGAAAAAGCCGCGCCCATCGATGGCGGCGTCGAGGCTGCGCCCGGTGGTGGTGACGCCACCGTTCAGGCCGATGCTCTGGGTCATCGAACCGACTTCCACGCCGGTGGCCTGGGAACCGGCGTACATGGCCGAAAAGTTGGCGCGGGTGCTCTTGAAGCCGTAGGTGCCGGCGTTGGCGATATTGTTACTGACTGCTTCAAGCTGGGTGTTGATCGACTGGATACCCGACAATGCGATTTCGAAACTCATGATGTAATCCTTTAATTTGCGGTGGAGGAGTTGGCGGCCGCCAGCGATGCGCCGGACTTGCCGTTGAAGCCAGTGACGGACGAGGGCGCAACATCGCCGATTCCTGCCACCTTGAGGACCACACCGCCACCGGCCGACATGCGCACGCTGTCCAGGCGGCCGATGACTTCGATGGCGCCCTGCGCCCCGGCGCTCGTTTGTACTTTGATATCGTATTTCCCTGGCGCCAGGCCAAGCGCGACCGGATCGATGGAAAACGCTTGCGGACCCGAACCGCGCGAACCGAGCTGCACGTCGTGTTTCACGCCATCGGCACCGGTCAGGGTCACGGTGTTGGTGGCGCTGGCCGCGGGGAGGGTGATGCTGGCCTTGAGCGGCTTGCCGTCCAGGCGCACGCTGTTGGTGCTGACGGTGATGTCGGAGCCGACCTGGGCGCCCAGGGCCAGGGTCTGGATGCTTTCGAGCACGCTGGCGCTGGCGCTGTTGAGCTTGGCGAGGCTTTGCATCGCCTCGGTCTGGCTCAGCTGCGAGAGCTGGTTGACGAACTGCGAGGGATCGCTTGGCTCCAGGGGATCCTGGTTGCGGATCTGCGCCACCAGCAATTTGGTGAACATGTCCGCCGTTTCGCTGGCCGGGGCTTGGCCTACGATGGTGTTGGCATTGCCGGCAGCCTGGTTATTGGCGCCGTTGAGGTTATTGGTGAGCATGGGATCAGCCTTCGCCGAGTCGCAGCAGGCCCGCTTGCATCGACTTGATGCGTCCCAGGACTTCCACATTGGTTTCAAAGGCACGCGAGGCCGACATCATGTCGGTCATCTCGGCCACCTGGTTGACGTTCGGGTAGAACACCATGCCATCGGCATTCGCTACCGGATTGCCCGGTTCGTAGGCCTTGCGCAGCGGTTCGGCCGATTCGACCACGTCGAGTACCTGGACCCGGCTGCCGGCGCCGAGCTTGCCGGAACCGCTGTCGAGCATGGCGGCGAACACGGGTTTGCGGGCACGGTAGGTTTCGCCTTCCGAGCCGGACACCGAATCGGCGTTGGCCAGGTTGCTGGCGATGGTATTCAAGCGCACCGACTGCGCCGCCATGGCCGAACCTGCAATTTGGGAGATATCTTTAAAGCTCATGATTATTGTCCTGCGATGGCTTTGGCCAAACCCTTGAGGCGCATATTCACGAAGGTCAGGCTGGTCTGGAAATCGGATGCGTTTTGCGAGAACGCGGCTTGTTCGACGCCGATTTCGACTGTATTGCCGTCGGCGGTGGGGTGGTACGGGACGCGGTACAAGGCGTCCTGGTCGTCGGCGCCCAAACCAGGCATGTCCGACTCGGTTTCGATGCGCTGCTGCAGCATGGCGCCGAAGTCGACGTCGCGGGCGGTGAATCCTGGCGTGTTTTCGTTGGCGATATTGGCTGCCAGTACGCGGGTGCGGTCGGCGCGCACATGCAGCGTGTCGGCGTGCACACCAAGTGCCTTTTGGAAATCAATCGACATGAAGCTTCCTCCGTGAATGAACTGCAGTGTGAATCTGGTTAGAATGAGGCTGTGCGGCGTTCCTTGCGTCGTGCGCAACGTTTGCCAGGGTGCTACTTATGCTTGAAGTCCGTCGCGCCACCAGCGCCTTGTTCCTGCCATTAACGGCCGCTGCGCTGATTTCATTAGCCGGGGGCAACATAAATGCGGCAGAAAATGCGATCACGGCCAGGCTGGAGCAGGCCGCGCGCGAACAGCTGGCGCGCCAGGCGGAAACGGCTGGCTTGGCGGAAGCGCAATTTACTGTCAATGTGGCAACGCCGCGCGCCGCGCCGCCCTGCGCCAAGCCGGTCGAGATCGAAGCGGTCGACACGCGCACGCCGGCGCGCATGCGCTTTGCCGTGCTGTGTCCGGATGCCGGCGGATGGAAATATGAATATGTGCTGCGCGCCTCGGTCAGCGCGCTGGTGGCGGTCGCCGCCGCGCCGCTCGCGGCCGGGCAATTGCTGACGGCGCAGGATGTCACGCTGGAGCGGCGCGATGTCACCACATTAAGCGATGCCATCAGTTCGGCCGAAGCGGCCACCGGGCAAGCCACGCGGCGCTCGCTGCGGGCCGGCGAAGTGCTGCGCCAGGCGCAGTTGAGCGCACCGCTGTTGGTCAAGCGCGGCGAACCGGTGGTGATGCTGGCGCGTTTCGAGGCGATCGAGATCAGCACCGCCGGCGAAGCGCTCGACGCCGGCGCACTCCATGCGCTGGTGCGGGTGCGCAACCTGGCCAATGGCCGGGTGGTGCGCATGCGCGTGATCGCCCCCGGCACAGTCGAACCGGTCGAGCTGCCGCGCTCGGCGCAGCCGTAGTTCACTCCGACGCTCCCTGCAAGCGCGCGGCCAGCTTGGTCAGCTTGGCGGCGTAGGCCGGATCGGTGGCGTAGCCGCCCTTGGCCAGGCCCTGGGCAAAGGCGCGCGCATCGGTGCCGGTGCCGATCGCGCCAGCGTAGCGCGGATTGTCCAGCAGCACCTGGGCGTAGTCGCGGAAAGCGGCGCCCTGGTCCGGGTAGCTGCGGAAGCGTTCGGTTTTCTTCACGGCCGTGCCGTGTTCGTATTCGGTGGTGGCATTGTCGGCCACCTCGCCCTGCCAGTTGGGACCGGCCTTGATGCCGAACAGGTTGTGGGTGCTGGCGCCTTCGGCCTGGCGCAGCGGACGCTGGCCCCAGCCCGATTCCAGCGCGGCATGGGCCGATACCAGTTGCGGCGCCACGCCCAGGCGTTCGCCGGCCTGGCGGGCCCACGGCGCGATCTGTTCCAGGAAGGCTTTTTGTTCGGAACCGTCGGCAAAGGCGGCGCCGACAGCGGCGCTGGCCGGCGCTGCCTCGGCATCTTGCAGGCGCGCCTGCAGCATGCGGCCCTGCGGGCTCAGCATGGAGGCGCCGCTGTCGGCACTACCCTGGCTGATGAAATCGGCAATCTCGTTCTGCATCGCGCTGTAGACGCCGCCGAAACCGGCGCCGCCGCCCACGGCCGCCATCGGGCGCGTGGACTGGGCTGGCGCGGTGGGCGCGATGCTGGCGGTATGGAAATCAGCGTGCCTCATACAAGGTCTCCTCTCCGTGCAGCACACGCTGCATGATGGAAAATTGTTCGGTCAGCAAGGCGCTGTTGCGAACATTCAAACGTTTGCATTCAAGTACCAGTTGCTCCAGCGCTTGCCAGTCGGCGGCGAGCTGCTCGCCTTGCGCCGCGGCCACGCCGGCGATCAGGGTGGCCATGCCGGCGGCCGCGCCGCACAGGGCGCGCACCAGCGAGACGCGCTGCACGCGGCGCTGTTCCATCGCGTCCAGCAGCGGCGTGAGCTGTTCGGCCAGGTCGGCCAGCTCGGCGCTGCGGTGGCGCAGGGCGGCGTCGAACTGGCGCGCCAGCAGCGCGAGGATGGCCTGGCAAGCGTCCAGGTCGGCGCTAACGCCGGCGCTCAGCTTGCCGAGTGCCTGCTCGCGCGTCATGCGGCTCATCGCTGGCCTCCGTGGAAGCGCGTGATCAGGCCGGCCAGGCGCGCCGGGTCGAACGGCAATTCGCCCTTGGCCAGCGCGTCGCGCAATTGCGCTACGCGTTCGTGGTCGATCTCGGGCATGGCTGCCAGGGCCGCCATGGCCGGCTGCAGCACTTCCGATTGCAGGGCGGCGGCGCTGGCGGCCACGCCGGCGCCGCCGCTTACCGGGGTCTTGGCCTCGGGCGCGGGCGCGGCGCTGCTGCGCTGCACCGCCGAGGCGTCGGCGGAGGCACCGCCAGAAGAGATTTTCATGCGTGGACCTCGGCTTTTGGATTGGATCGTCATGATTATTTGCCCTGGGCGCCGGCGCCCTTGACGTTCTTGAGTTTGTTACGCAGTTCCTCGACCGAACCTTTGGTGCCGGCCGCCGTGTCGGCGCCGACCTCGTTCTTGCCCGGCACGCCGAACATGGCGGCCACGGTATTGGCCTGGCTGTGGGTCAGGATCAGCAGTTCGATGCGGCGGTTCACGGCCGCGCCGGTATTTTCCGGCTCGAAGGGGGCACGGTCGGCCATCCCGACCACTTGCAGCACGCTGTCCGGATTCATGGAACCGGCCAGCAACTGGGAGCGGGCCGCCATCGCGCGCGCATTCGACAAGGTCCAGTTGGAGTTGCCATCCTGGTCACCCGCATACTTGCGCGAATCGGTGTGGCCGACGATCAGCATCTGGTTTTCCATTTTTGCAAACAAGGGACCCATCTCGCGCATCAGGCGCCCGAAGCGGTCGGTCGGCATGGCGCTGCCCAGCAAAAACATGCCCTGGCGGTCGGTGTCGTGCAGGGTGACGCGCAAGCCGTACGGGGTGATCACGGCTTCCAGGTTGTTCGACAAACCCGCATCCACGCTCATGGTGCCCAGCTTGCGCGACAGCACGGCCAGTTCGGCCGGCGAGTCGTAGCGCACTTTCGGGCCTTCGCCGCCGTTTTCCTTTTGCGAGGAGGTGCCGCTGTGCGGCATGGCGAAACGCTCGATCAGGCTGCCGCGCGGGCCGCCGCCGATTTCCGGCTTGTTGCCCTGGCCATCGGCGTAGCTGCCGTTTTGCTCGCGCACCATGGCTTTCATGGTTTGCTGGTCGCGCGCCGCCATCAGCCACAGCACCAGGAACAAGGCCAGCAGCGCCAGGCAAAAGTCGGCGAACGCGACTTTCCAGGCGCCGCCGTGGTCGTCCTCGTGCGCCTTGCCACGGCCGCGCACGATGATCGCGGCGTCGTGCTTGTCATGCTTGTCATGCTGCTTTTGCACGCGGCTCTCCTGCACGGTCGGTGGCGCGGCGTTTCGGCGATGGCGAATCCTCGCCTTCGCCGCCCATCGCGTTGATCCAGCTTTCCAGCTGGGCGAAGCTTGGCTTGATGTTCAATTGCACCAGGCGGCGGCCGGCATCGATGGCCAGCAGGGCCGGTTTGCCGGCCACGTGGGTGACCAGCACGACTTTGACGCATTCCATGTTCGACGCTTCCTGGTTCACCAGTTGCTTCATCATGTTGCTGATCGGGTCGAGTACGCCGTAGCAAAAGAAAATGCCGAGGAAGGTACCGACCATCGCGGCGCCCACTTTGGCCGAGATCGCGCCCGCATCGGCGCCCTCGGCTACCGAGTTCATCGCCAGCACGATACCGAGCACCGCCGCCAGGATGCCGAATCCGGGCATGGCTTCGGCAATCTTGTGCAGCGACTTGGAGGGCTGCACCAGCTCTTCGTGAATGGCTTCCAGTTCCTGCTCCAGTACGCCTTCAAGCTCATGGGCATTGATTTTTCCCATGGCCATCAAACGGAAATTATCGACAATAAACGCCAACAGTTTAGGCTCTTCCAGCACCAAGGGGTAACGCTGGAACAGCGGGCTGGACGCCGGGTCTTCCACGTGGGCATCGAGTGCCTTCAAACCACCTGCCGCGGTCTGCAGCAGTTCATACATCAATAACAACAACTGGCGCTGGAACTCGGAACCTTGCTTCTTGCGCACGATGATCTTGCGCAACTGGGTCGTCAATTCCTTGAGCACATGGTTGGGGTTACCCAACACCAGCGCACCGGCACCGCCGCCGGCGATGATCAGGATCTCGACCGGGTGCCAGATGGCATCGAAGGTGCCGCCCATGAGCACGAATCCGCCGAAAATACAGCCGAGAACGATAGCAATGCCGACTAGTTGCTGCATGTTAAATTCCTTTGGTAAGTCGTGAAGTGCGAAAGAAGCGGGTAAACCATGTCTTGATCAGCCTTTGAGGGCTGCCTTCATCTTGGCCAGCGCCGCCTTGTTGAGCTGGCAGACGCGCGCGTCCGACAAATCGAGGACGGCGGCAACTTCTTTGTAGCTCAGTTCGAATTCGTAAATCATCTGGATCACGCGCTGTTCGCGCTCGTCGAGGGCCATCAGGGCCTGTTCCAGGCTGTGCTTGATCATGAACTGCTCTTCCGGGCCGGGCGCGCTGTGGGCCCGTTCCGCGGCTTCCTGCAGCACTTCGTCAAAGCTCAGCAGCAGTTCGGCGCCATCGTCGAGCTGGTATTGCACATAGGCTTCCTGGCTCAGGCCCAGGGCGGCGGCCGCTTCCTGGTCGGTCGGCTCGCGCCCCAGCGAGCGGGTCAGGGCGCGCACCTGGTCGCGCATCTTGTGGCTGTCCTGGCGCACCGCGCGCGGACGCCAATCCTGGCGGCGCAGCTCGTCGAGGATGGCGCCACGGATGCGCAAGGAGGCGAAGCTGCCGAATCCGGCATCCGGCATGCCATAGCGGCGCAGCGCTTCGAGCAAACCCATCAGGCCGATCTGTTCCATGTCTTCGCGCCCCATCACGCCCGACACCTGGGCGTTGAGCTGGCGCACGATGCGCTTGACCAGCGGCGCGTAAGCGACCAGCTGGCGCTGCTCTTCGCGGGCGTCGAGCACGGGCGCGTACTCGGCCACCTGGGCGGCGCCATACGCGGCGCCGTAGTCGCTGGCGTGCCCGGTCGCAGCGCCATGGGCCAGCGGGTTACCGCCCACGTAGCTGGCGCCGCTGCTGCAATCGGTGTAATCGGCGTGATAGGCCACAGGATCCCCGGTTCGCTATTCGATGATCAGTTTGCCGATCATGACTTCGGAGAACGGCTTTTCGAGCTTGTCCTTGTCATAAGTGGCGGCGAAAGTGCTGTTGAGCTGTTCGGCGTACTGCTCGACCGTCAGGTCCTGGGCGGCGCTCATGGTGTACGCCGACAGGGCGCGCACGGCCACGCTGCGCAGCATTGGCAAGTCATCCTTGGCTTTCTTTTCCTGCTCGAGCGTGGTCGACAGCACCAGGTCGGTCGAAATGTAATGGGCCTGGGTTTCGCCAGGGGCGCGGCGCAGCATGACGATGACCTTGTCGAGCGAGACGTAGCGCGCCGGTTTTTTCGGATGCGCTGCCGCTTCCGGGGCGTGCTTGCCATCCTTGGCCGGCAGCGGCTGCTTGAAGTAGAGCGCCGCGCCGGCGCCGGCCGCGCCCAGGATGCCGATGACCACGAAAGCGACGATCAGTTTGGTGGTCTTCTTCATGCCGCAAGCTCCCGCCCGGACAGGGAGAAGGTGGCGGACGGATGGCCCGCTTCGGCCAGCGCGCGGCCAGGATCGTTGTCATGCGTGTCGCGCTCGGGCTGGCGCTGGCGGCCCTGCTGCTCGCCAAACGCGGCGCCGCTGCGCGGGGTGGCCGTGATGGTCACGGCGACATCGCTGAACTGGCGCTGGGCCAGGTCGGAACGCATGGCATCGCTGACACTGCCCAGCTGGCGCCGCACTTCGCTGTGGGTGGCGCTGATATTTACTTCCAGCACGCCGCCGGCGGCGTGGCGGATCGCGATCTCGATGCGGCCCAGCTGCGGCGGGTCGAGGCGGATCACGGCCTGGTCGATGTTGCGGCCCAGTTGCAGTTGCAGGCGCTCGCCCAGCGCGTCGCGCAGCGGTTGCTGCCAGTCGGCCGGGTTGGCCGGCAATTTCAGGTCGAGCGGGGCGGCCACGCCGGTACTTTGCGAGGCCAGGGCGTTGGCGCCGCTCATGACGTTGCCAGGGCCGGCCACGGGGGCGTCGCTGCGCGGCGCGCTGTCGGCTGTGGCGGCCACGATCGGCTGGGCAGTGGCGGCGACGCCGGTTTTCTGGGCGAGGGGCGCGGCTGCCGTGCCGCTGTCGCCAGTGCGCACGGGGGCACGCGGGGCCGCTGCCGGTGCCGGCGCGGCGGCCAGGACTGGTGGCGGCACGGCCAGCGCGGCCGCCGCTGGCGTACGGGGTGCGGCGGCGCCGCTATCGCTGGCGCTGTCGGCGGGGGCAGTGCTGCTGGCGCTGGCCGCTGGCGGGGCGCTGAAGGTGAACGAGACGGTGCTGGCCGGGGCGGCGGGCAGGGCGGCGGCGAACGGCGCGGCTGGCACGGCCGGGGTCGCGACGGCGGCCGGAGCGGCCGGGGCGGCAAAGCTGGCCGGGGCGGCAAAGCTGACCGGGGCGGCGGCAAGCGGCGTGGCAGCAGGCACTGGCGCGGCCATGGCGGCAGGCAAGCTGGACTGCATCGGCATGGCCGGCGGCAGGACGATGCCGAGCGGCAGGGTCATGCTCATCGTCATGCTCATCGCGGGCGTGCTGGCCTGGTCCGGGGTGGCGGCGGCGACCGGCGGCGCGGCGCTGTCGGGCAGCATGCCGGGGTCGGCCAGGGTGTCGGTGGGCGCGGCGCCGGCGCCGGCGCTATCGGTGTCGCCTTCGGCCACGGCCAGTCCGGCGGCGGCGCTGTCGAACATCAGCCAGTTGGCGAACGGCGCGGCGGCATCGGTGCCAGGGGTGACTGGCGTGGTGGTGGCGGCGGGCGCGGCGGCGCCGGGGGCGGCCGGGGCGGCGCGAGAAGGGGTCAGGTTAGCGAGCATCATGATTTATGCCTGGTTACGTTCTGTGTCAATTTCATTGTCGAGGGCGTAGGCGATAAAGCCAGCTTTATTTGCGTGCATATCGTGCATTTGCGCTCCCAGCGCTTCCAGCTCGGCGGCGCACAGCTCGGCGGCCTTGTCGTGCTGGGCGCGCAGCGCTTCCAGCGCATGTGTTTCCGCCGCGCTCCACGGGCCGCTGGCGGCCAGCACCCGCAGCTGGGTGCTCAGGGCGCCCACGGCGTGGTCGAGCGCAACCCAGTCGCGCGCAGCGCCGGCGCTGGCCAGGGCCGCCGTCAGGGCCTCGAGGGCGGCGCGCCTAGGCATTGCGCGCCTGCACGCCGAGCCAGCCCTGGCGGATCGTGCCGAGAATCTCGACCACTTCGTCCAGCAGCACCGGGTCCATCTTGATGCCGGCCCCGTGCAGGCGGGCGGCGCAAAAGTCATACAGTGTTGCCAGGTTTTCCACCACGTCGCCACCTTGCTCGAAGTCCAGCGAGCTGGACAGTCCATTGATGATTTCGACACATTTGTCGATGCTGGCCGCCTTTTGCTCGTAGCGCTTGCCGACGATGTGGGCGCGCGCGCGGGCCAGCTCGTCCAGCAAGCCGTCGGTCAGCAGCAGGACCAGCTCGACCGGTGAGGCGCGCGCCGTCTGAGCATCAAGGTTAACCGCGTGGTAGTCGCCGTAAGCGTCGGAATAGGACATCTTTTCCTCTCTTGATCAGGATTTGTCGCCGAACAGCGCGTCGAACATGGAGGTGTTGGACGCCATGCGGCTTTGCAGTGTTTGCAACTGTGTAAATTGGGTCAGATAGCGCTTGTAGGCGCTGTCGTACTGCTTGTCGAGCTGGTCCTGGCGCTTGGTCAGGCTGGTCTGCAACTTGGTGTTTTGTTCCAGGCGCTGCTTGAGCTGGCCGTCGGTGCTGCTGCTCCATTCCTTCAGGTAGCTGTCGAGATTGCCGGCGATGCCGCTGCTGCTGCCGTTCAGGCTGCTGCCGATCAGGGTGTCCAGGCCTTTGGGCGAGACCGCGAGCTGGCTGGTCAGGCGGGTGGCGTTCAGGGACAGGCTGCCGTCGCGGGTGGCCACGATGCCGTAGGCGGCCAGGCTGTCGGCGCCGTTGACGCCGCGCAGCATGCTGACCATGCGGGTTTGCAGCACGCGCACCCCGCCATCGTTGGCGAACACGCCGGGGGCGGCGCTCTTGGACGGGTCGCCCGGCGCCACCATGGCATCGATCACGCCCTTGAGCTTGTTGTAATCGTCGACGAATTTCTGCACCTTGGCCACGGTGGCGGCGTTGTCGCTGGCCACCGTCAGGGTGACTGGCGCGTCGCCGGTGGCCTGGGCCTTGGCGAAGGTCATGGTCACCCCGTCGACATTGGTAAACACGTTCGAGGCCTGGGCGATCGGGGTACCGCTGCCCTGAGCGCCGAGCCAGACCAGGGCATCCTGGCCGGTCACGACTTGGGAAGCGTTGAGGGGATCGTCGAGTGCGGCTTTGAGGCCGGCATTGTTGACCGCCGCCGTGTTCAGGGAAATATTCCCGGCCGCGCCAGTCGTCTTCGAGGTCAGCATCAGCTGGGTGACGCCGTTGACGGTGACGATCGAGGCCGACACGCGCCCATTGTTGGTCGGTTCGGCATTGATGGCGGCCGCGATTTCGCGCGGGGTCAGGGTGCCGTCGGCGTCGCTGTTGGCGGTGGCCAGGTTGACCGAAAAGCCGGGCACGCCGCCCAGTTCGATGCCCAGGGTGCCGCCATTGGCCGCGCTGTCGGCCAGGTTGTTGTAGGACACCTGGTTGGCGGTGGCGACTTTTTCGACGAAAAAGCTGTAGCTGCCGGCGCTGGCGTTGGTATTCGCGCTGGCGGTGCCGATCGCGCTGTTGCTGAAGGTCGCGGTCTGGCTCAGCATGGTCTTGCTGGCGGTCAGCGCGCTGAGCGAGCCCTGGTAGGACGAAATCGCCGAGCGCAGGGCGGTCAGGGCTTGCGCGGCCTGGGCGGCCTGCTTGGTCTGGGCCGTCAGGATGCTCTGGCGCGCCGAGGTGTAGTTGGTCGCCAGGCCGGCTGCGGTGGTGGCCGGATCGTAGGTATTGCCAATGCTCGCCATGGGGTTCTCCAGAGTATCTAAAATGAAATTACTTGCGGCCGGCCAGCCACGATTGCGTGGCCAGGTCGTCTTCGCGCTTGCGCTCGACGCGGTGTTGGGCCAACGCCGCCACGCCTTTTTTCTGTTCCAGTACCTGGTCGAGCAACTGGCGCTCGCTCCAGGCATCGTTCAGGGCGCGCTGCGACACGGCCATGGTCGCTTCGTGCAGGCTCAGGTCGGTGCGATGGGTGTCGGCCAGCGCGATCACGGCCAGCTTGTACTGGCCGCAGTTAAGCGCCAGCGCGAGCGGCAGGGCGCCGCTGGCGCCGCTGCCGGTGGCCAGGCCGTCCAGGCGTTCCAGGTTGGCCTTGTAGCGCGCCTGGGTCGCCTGCTGCGCCGCCAGGTCGGCCTGGAGGCGGTCCACCTTGGTAGTGCGCAGGCGTACCAGGGTGTCCAGGCTGTCGATCGTGTGCTTGATGGTCATGACATCATCGCTTCCAGTTGGGAAATGCATTCAGGCAAAGGCGCCGCTTCGCGCGTACCCTGGCACAGGTAAGCGTCGATATGCGGTTCCAGGCGCACCGCGTGGTCGGTCAGCGGATCGGCGCCCGGCACGTAGGCGCCCAGGGGAATCAGGTCGCGCACGCGGGCGTGGCGGGCCAGCGCGGCTTTGAGCTTGCGCGCGGCCAGCGCATGCTGGGTCGGCACCACCTGGGCCATGCAGCGGCTGATGGAGGCGGCCACGTCGATCGCCGGGTAATGGCCGCGTTCGGCCAGTTCGCGGGTGAGCACGATGTGGCCGTCGAGGATCGCGCGGGCGGTATCGACCACCGGGTCTTGCTGGTCGTCGCCTTCGGCCAGCACGGTGTAGATGGCGCTCATGCTGCCGTGTTCGTGCTCGCCGTTGCCGGCGCTTTCGACCAGCTGCGGCAGGGCCGAGAACACCGACGGCGGATAGCCGCGCGTGGCCGGCGGCTCGCCCAGCGCCAGCGCCACTTCGCGCAGCGCCATGGCGTAGCGGGTGAGGGAATCGACCAGCAGCAGCACGTTCAAGCCCTGGTCGCGGTAATGGGCGGCGATTGCGTGGCACAGTTCGGTTGCGCGGATGCGCATCAGCGGCGATTCGTCGGCCGGGGCGATCACCAGCACGGCTTTTTTCAAGCCCTCGGGGCCGAGCGACATGTCGACGAATTCGCGCACTTCGCGCGAGCGTTCGCCGATCAGGCCGACCACCACCACGTCGGCCACGGTCTGGCGCGTGATCAGGCCCAGCAGCACGGACTTGCCGACCCCGCTGCCGGCCATCAGGCCGACGCGCTGGCCCTTGCCGATGGTCAGCATGGAATTGATGGCGCGCACGCCGACATCGAGCGGCTCGACCACCGGTTGTTTTTTCAGCGGATTGATTTTGGGCGGCGTCATGTCCAGGCGATGCTCGCCGCCCAGGCGGCCCAGGCCGTCGATCGGCTCGCCCAGGCCATTGACCATGCGCCCCAGCCACGAAGGGCCGATCTGGAGGGTGGCGGCGGTCGGGCTGGGCAGCACGCGGGCGCCCGTGGTCAAGCCGATGGCTTGCTTGAACGGCATCAGGAACGAGAGGCGTTCGCGGAAACCGACCACCTGCGCATCGAGCCACTCGCCATCGACCGTTTCGATGCGGCAGCGCTGGCCCGTGTGCAGGCGGCAGCCGGCCGATTCCAGCAGCAAGCCCGAGGCACCGACCAGGCGGCCGGTCGGGATCGCGACCGGCACGTCGTCGAGCTCGACGGTGCGCAGGGAATCGGCCAGATTGCTCATGCTTCGACCTCCTCGGCCACCCGTTCGGGCACCGCCAGCAGCTGGGCGCTGACCTGCGACATGCAGGCCGCCAGGCGGCCCTGGCAACCGGCGTCGACTTCATTGTCGCCGGCGCGCACGCGGCATTCGCCCGCTTGCAGCGAGGGATCGGGCAGCAAGCTCCATTTGGCGGCGCGCACCGGATCGAGTTCGGTGATGCGCTTGAGTTCTTCCGGATTGAGGCACACTTCGATGCTGTCGCGGGTCGGCGGCATGGCGGCCAATGCTTCGTCGACCAGGGCCAGCAACTGGACCGGCTGCAGCGCCAGTTCGGCGCGGATCACCTGGCGCGCCACCTTGCCGACCAGGTCGACGACTTCCTTGCGCTGGGCGGAACGGAATTCCTCGACCATCTGGCCGAGCTGGGTGAACATGCCGTCCAGCGGGCCGGCCAGCTGCTCGAAGCGGTCCTGCACCTGCTGCATGGCTTGCTGGCGGCCGGCGGCCAGGCCCTCGGCCAGTCCGGCGGCGTAGCCTTCGGCGCTGCCGCGCGCCTGGCCGCTCTCGTATCCCTCGCGCTGCCCCTGCTGGTAGCCTTCTTCGACCGCGTTCTGCCACTGGCCCGCAGCCTCGGAGGAATGGGCGGCACCGAGCGCGTCGAGCTGCGACAGCGGCGGAAAATGATAGGGGCGGAATTGTTTCATTCTATGACTGCCTCGGCGAACAGTTGCACTTCGATCTCGCCGTTGTCGGCCAGTTGTTTCACGGTTGCCATGATGTCCTTGCGCGTCTGTTCGATGCGCGAGAGCGGCACCGGACCGGCGCGGCGCAGCAGGTCGTCGAAGTTCTGGGCCTGGCGGCGCGGCATGGTGGTGAGGATGGCGTCGCGGATCGCCGGTTCGGCGCCCTTGAGGGCGATCGCCCACTGTTCCAGCGGCACGTCGTCGAGGATGCGGGTAATCGTGGCCTCGGTCTGGCGCGACAGGATGAAAAAGTCGTACATGCTCATTTCGATTTCGGACACCACGTCCGGATCGTGGGCGCGCAGCAGTTCGACCATGCCGGCGCGGTTGCCCGGCAGCCGGTTGAGGATCTCGGCCACCTGGCGGATCCCTTCCACGCTGGCGCTCTGGGTGTCGAGCGCGCCCAGGCAGCGGGTCACCAGCTCTTCCAGTTCGGTCAAGAGGTCGCGGTCGATTTCATCCAGCCGCGCCAGGTTCAGCAGCACCAGGTCGCGCCCTTCGAGCGGCAGGGCGTCCAGGATCTGGCCGGCCAGCGCGGGCGGCAGGAAGGCCAGGAACACCGCTTGCATCTGCACGTGCTCGTTGGCGACGTAATCGGCCAGCCATTTCGGCGAGGCCCACTGCAGGCGCGCCATCATCGGGCGGATGGCATCGCCGTAGATGTTGTTGAGCACGCTGTTGGCGATGTCGCTGCCGAGCGCCAGGTCGAGCGAGCGCTTCAGGTAGCTGCGCGAAGCGCCATGCACGCCCGACTGCTGGCGGTAATCGTCGAAGAAGGTTTGCATCGCCACGCGCACGGAATCGACCTTGATGCCGCTCATGCGCGACATCACTTGCGTCACTTCCAGCAATTCCTCGCGGTCGAGGCAGCGCAGGACGGCCGCGGCCGGCTCTTCGCCAATGCTCAACAGGACGATGGCGGCCTGTTCGACAGGGGTCAGTCCAGGCGCCTCTTCGGCGTCCACGTTATTGTCCAGTTCGGCCATTTTTCTGCATCCATTGTTTGACGACTTCGGCGACCCGCTCCGGTTCCTTGGCAGCGAGAACTTTCAAGTGATCGACCATCACATCGACTGCCGAGCCGGCAGGGGGAAGATCGTAGTTTTCCAGCAAAGGCACCATCGGCAGCGCTGCGCCGAGGGCCGGGACCGCGCCGCCCGCCGCCTCGCCAGCGCGGTCGCCGACGCGCATGGCGGGACCTGCCACCGCGCTGGCGGCACCGGCCGGGCCAGCGAGCAGCTGGGCGTCGGCGGTGGCTGGCGGCGCCAGGCGCACGGTCAAGAGGCGCAGCAGCGGACGGATGATCAGCAGGAAGCCGAGCAGGATGCCCACCGCCCACGCCGCCCAGCTGCTCATGTCGACCACGTTGTCGCGTTCCTGCCACCATGGGGCGGCGACGGGCTGGACCGGGAAGCTCATGGCGGACACGGTCAGCACATCGCCGCGTTCGGTGTTGATGCCCAGGCCGCTGCTCAGGGTTTTTTCGATATTCGCCAGTTCGGTGGCGCTCCAGCCGGTCTTGGCGGCGGCCACGTGGTTGTTCAGTACCACGGCCACGCTAAGCTTGCGCAAACGGCCACGGCTGCGCTTGATCTGGGTGATGTTGCGGTCATAGGCGAACTGGCGCGTGCTGGCATTCTTGCGGGCGCTGCCATCGTCGGCTTTCGGATCGGTGCCGGCGCCGGCGCCGGCGACCTGCGGTTCGGGCATGGCTGGCGGACGGTTCGACAGGGTGCCTGGCACGCCGATTGCCATGCGGTTCTTTTCCTGCTCTTCGCGCACCGCTTCGCTGGTCACTTTCGGGGTGTCGCCGTATTTTTCGCTGGTTTCCTCGATCTTGTCGTTGTCGATGTCGGCGGTGACGCTGAGCTTGAAGTTATTCGCGCCCAGCACCGGGCCGAGCAATTCGTTGACGTTGCCGCGCACCTGGTCCTGGTATTTCTTGGCGTTCGCATCCGCGCCCTGGGCGGCGCCGTCGAAGCCGTCGCTCAGGTCGACCCGCGAAGACAGGTAGTTGCCGGCCTGGTCGACCAGGCTGACGCGCTGCGGGGACAGGCTGGCGACGCTGCCGGAGACCATGTTGATGATCGCGGCGATCTGTTCCGGGGCCAGGGTGCGGCCCGGTTTCACGGCCACCACCACCGAGGCGGACGATTTTTCACCGTCGCTGGCCACGAACGAGGTCGAGCGGGCGATCGACAGGTGCACTCTAGCCGAGGCGATGGCGTCGAGCGAGAGGATACTCTGCGACAGCTCGCCTTCGAGGCCGCGCCGGAAGCGCACGTCCTGCACGAACTGGGACACGCCCAGCGGATCGTTCTTGTCCATCAATTCCAGGCCGGCCGGCAGCTGGGCGGTGACGCCCTTGGCGGCCAGCAGCATGCGCACCTTGCCCAGCTGCGAAGCGGGCACCAGCAGCTGGCCGGTTTCCGGATGCAGGCGGTAGGCCACCTTGTCGGCGTCGAGCACGGCCATCATGTCGCCCGAGGCAACCCGCTCGTTGGCGCCGAACACCGGCTTGTAGCCAGCCTGGTCGTTCCACATGTACATCATCACGGCGGCCGTGATGGCGATCGCCAGCACCAGCATCGGGGTCAGGTTGTTGCGCAGCGCTGGCGGCAGCGAAGGCATGGCGCCCATGCGCCCGGCGAAGTTGGATTTGAGAGAGGCAATCACGCTGGTTTTTCCCTGCGGTTAAGGTAACGTTGCAAACAGGTGCTCAGACCGGGAGCTTGATCAGCTCGTCCACGGCGCCCATGACCTTGTTACGCACTTGCATCAGCATCGAGAAGGACAGGCTGGCTTCCTGGCTGGCCAGCATGGCGCCGACCAGGTCGTCGCTCTTGCCGCTGTCGACATCGTTCATTTTCTGGCCGGCCTGGGCATCTTGCTGGTTCACACTGTCGAGCGCGTTTTTCATGCTCTGGGTGAAAGAAAACCCGGCCGGGAGCGCTTCGCCGGCGGCGCGGCCCAGGTTGGCGTGCGCGGCCAATTGGCCCGCATCGTTGGCCAGCACTTTCAGCTCCGACTGGAGTTGGCTGGCGAGTGAATTCGATGTTGTAATTCCGACTTCCATGTTGTCTTCCCTGCATAATTTTTTGTTCATAATCAAACAGTTACGACGAATTCCATGTCGTAGCCGGCCTGAACGGGTAAGCGCCAAGTGTGCGCGTTCCGTGCCGCGATTCCAAACGAAAACATGCTCGACGGCAAAATAATTTATTGCTGAGTCGGGTAAAACCAACAAATTTCGCCAAACCGCTTGGAGCAGAAGCAAAGGTGTCGAAATGCCTAACAAAATCGCTTACTGTTGGTAACGGGAGGGACTGTCAGAACTTGAGCCTGCCCGCTAAATTATTGCCGTACGGCACTATATCACAGCTTACCGCGCTGCAACTATAATGCCACATGGAAATTAAATGCATCAAATAAAAATGCTCTGATATACTGTTTTCCTCAAATAAAACAAAGAGTTGCCCTCTTTGCCATGCACTTGCCGAGTTACTTATGACCATGATAAATAAGACAAACTTGCCGGCAACACCGCAGGTGCTCGATCCCCGGCTGCTGGGCCGGCCCGTCCATTTACTGCCCCAATTCGCGGCCCAGTTTGCCGAGGATCTGGCCGCTGCCTTGCGCCAGCCGGCCTTGCGCCGTTACTGGGATGGCTTCCAGCTCGCGGCGAGCGGTTTCGTCGGCCCGCCCGACCCCAGCCAGAGCGGGCGCTGGCTCGGCTTTAGCGGCGGCGCCGGCGGCATCGCCTTCGCGCTCGAACGCTCCCTGCTGCTCAGCGTGCTCAACCAGCGCTACGGACGGCGCGGCGCGGCCCCCGCGCCCTCGGTCGACCCGGCCACGGTCAGGGTGACGGCCACGGAAGAACGCCTCGCAATTGTGTTAGGTCAACAATTAGCGTCGGTGCTCTCCAAGCGGGTGGATGCAAACCTTGCGCGGGCGAATAATGAACCCAACGCAGCTTCCACCGAACTGGTGCCGGGCAGCGTGCCGCCGGCGCCGCCCAGCGCCGATGGCTGGACGCTCGGCATTACCCTGCGCCAGGCCCAGAGCGGAGAATGCGGCCAGCTGTGGCTGGCGCTGGACCAGGACATGGTGGCGCGCGTGCTGCTTGGGCTGGCGCCGGAGCGTGCGCGCGAGCACGCGCCGCCGCGCGCCAGCGTGGCGCTCGGCACGGCCTTGCAAGTGACGCTGGAGGGGCGCCTGGTGAGCAAGGAAATCACGCTCGAAGCGCTGTTTGCGCTCAAGCTGGGCGACATCATTCCCGTGACGGTGGGCCGGGCCGATGTCTTGCTGGCCGAGTCGCGCTTGTTTACGGCGGCGGTCACGGAACATAACGGGACGCTCTGCTTAACCTCTTTTGAAGATAGCGACTAATGAAAATCAACGAGAACGAACTTCAGGCGCAGGACCAGGACGCCGGGATCGACGAAGAATTGATCATCGATGAACCCCGGATGGGGGTGCCTTCCGGCCTGGAGGGCGCGCGCCCGCTTGAGAAGCGTCCCCAGCGCGACTTGCCGCAGATGATGCGCAAGATTCCCGTGACCTTGACCCTGGAAGTGGGCTCGGCCCGCATCTCGCTGCAGGAATTGATGGCGATCGGGCCGGCCAGCGTGATCGCGCTCGACGTGCTGGCGGGCGAGCCGCTGGTCATCAAGGTCAACGGCACCCCGATCGGGCGCGCCGAAGTGGTGGTGGCCGGCGAACAGTACGGGCTCAAGGTCATCGACCTCGACGGCCTGGACCTGGACCTGATCACTGCATGAGAGGGGGCGCACGCGG
Source organism: Massilia frigida (assembly GCF_011682175.1). Classification (GTDB taxonomy): domain Bacteria; phylum Pseudomonadota; class Gammaproteobacteria; order Burkholderiales; family Burkholderiaceae_D; genus Telluria_A; species Telluria_A frigida. Next base: position 49,610 of record NZ_WHJG01000007.1, on the reverse strand, counting down.
CCATGGCGCGCGGCTGGCCGCGCTGGCCTTGCTGGGCGCCGGCCTGCTGCTGTGCGCGCCGGCCGCGGCCCAGGATTTGCTGGCCGGGGTGATCCCCGGCGCCAAGACCGACCTGACGGTCAAGTCGCAGGTGCTGGTCCTGATGACCTTGCTTGGGCTCTTGCCCATCATGGTCATGATGATGACCTGCTTCACCCGCTTCGTGATCGTGCTCTCGCTGCTGCGCCAGGCGCTCGGCTTGCAGCAGGGCTTGCCGAACCGGATCATCACCGGCGTGGCCCTGATCCTCACCTTGCTGGTGATGCGCCCGATCGGCGACCAGATCTGGCGCGACGCCTTCGTGCCCTACGACCAGGACAAGATCGGCATGCAGGATGCCCTGAAAGTGGCCGAAGTGCCGCTCTCGCGCTTCATGCTGGCCCAGACCAGCAAGGCCGCGCTGGCCCAGGTCGCGCACCTGGCGGGCGAACCGGCCGCGCTGGAGCCGCACAAGCGCGCGTTCACCGTCAAGCTGGCCGCGTTTGTGCTGAGCGAACTGAAAACCGCATTCCAGATCGGCGCCATGCTGTTCATTCCCTTCCTGATCATCGACCTGGTGGTGTCCTCGGTGCTGATGGCGATGGGCATGATGATGCTCTCGCCGCTGGTCATTTCGCTGCCGTTCAAGCTGCTGCTGTTCGTGCTGGTCGATGGCTGGACCCTGACCGTCAACACCCTGGTCGGCAGCATCCGGCCGTTCTGACAGACCGATTGTGATGGGAGGAGAGAGGCGATGACCCCCGACGTGGCCGTGGACCTGATGGTCGGCGCACTGCAGATCGTGATGCTGATGGTGCTGGTGCTGGTGGTGCCGGGCCTGATCACGGGTTTACTGGTGGCGCTGGTGCAGGCCGCCACCCAGATCAACGAGCAAACCCTGAGCTTCTTGCCGCGCCTGCTGGTGACCCTGCTGGCGGTGATCGTGGCCGGGCACTGGATGACGAGCTACCTGATGGATTACTGCGTCTCCGTCTTCCAGCGCGCCGCCGCGCTGGTCGGCTAGGCGCATGGAACTGGCCGGCTACCTGCTGCCGCTGCTGAACGCCCTGTGGTGGCCGTTCATCCGCATCCTGGCACTGCTGAGTGCGGCGCCGGTGGTAGGCGACATCCTGGTGCCGCTGCCGGTGCGCGTGCTGCTGGCGCTGGTGCTGTCCTTCCTGATGCTGCCTTTTTCCCCGGGCAATGCGGTGGTCGACCCGTTTTCCGTGCTCGGCATCGCCACCACGCTGGAGCAGGCCGTGATCGGCGGCGTGCTGGGGCTGGCCATGCATTTTTCGATGTCGGTGGTGAATGTGCTCGGCTACCTGGTATCGAGCCAGATCGGCTTTTCGATGGCGCAGATGAACGATCCGGTCAACGGCACCGCCTCGGACGTGGTGTCGGGGCTGCTCTCGCTGCTCGCCATCATCGTGTTTTTCGCCATCGACGGCCATCTGGTGCTGACCGGGGTGCTGGCGACCAGCTTCAAGGCCTGGCCGGTGGGCGGCGGTTACGGGGCGCTGCTGTTGCATACCGTGGCGCTCAAGGCGGCCTGGATTTTCGCCGCCGCCATGCTGCTGGCGCTGCCGATCGTGTTTTCGACCCTGGTGGTGCAGCTCGGCTTTGGCCTGTTGAACCGGGTGGCGCCCTCATTGAATCTGTTTTCGCTGGGCTTTTCGCTGACCACCCTGTTCGGCTTGATGATGCTGATCCAGATCGTGCGTTTCATTCCCCAGCACTACATTGCGATGAGTAACCAGGTGCTCGAACTGATAGCCCAACAAATGAAGGCGGCCCATGGCTGACGATGCGAGCGGTGGCGACAAGACCGAAAAGGCCTCGCAGCAAAAGCTGCGCAAGGCCCGCCAGGAAGGCCAGGTGGTGCGTTCGCGCGACCTGGGCACCGCCATCGGCATCCTGATCAGCCTGAAACTGTTCGCCATGCTGCTGCCGACCTACCTGGCCTCGTTCCGCAGCCTGTTCGACCTGGTCTTCATCCCGCTGGGCGCGGACGGGGTCATCGAAAACGCCATGTCGACCATCTTCAGCAGCGCCATGTGGCTGTTGATCAGCATGGTGCTGCCGCTGCTGGGCGTGCCATTCGCGGTGGTGCTCTCGTCCCTCATCCCGGGCGGCTGGGTGATCAGCACCAAGCACTGGGAACCGAAAATGGAGCGCCTGTCGCCGATGAAGAACCTCGGCAACCTGATGACGGCCAAGCATGGCATCGGCGTGGCCACCTCGGTGGGCAAGGCGGTGGTGCTGGGGTCGGTGCTGGTGCACGTGAGCCGCTCGGGCATGAATGCCTTCGTCGAGCTGCAAAAGATGCCGCTCGGCGTGGCCCTGCCGACCGGCGCCGGCCTGATGCTCGACGCCCTGATGGCGATGTGCATGGTGTTCGTCATGTTCGCCGTGCTGGACGTGCCGATGCAGGCGTTCTTGTTCGCACGCAACCAGCGCATGAGCAAGCACGACCAGAAGGAAGAACACAAGAGCAGCGAAGGCAAGCCCGAAGTGCGCCAGCGCATCCGCCAGTTGCAGCAGCAGATGGCGCGCCGCAGCGTCAACAAGACCGTGCCCACGGCGGACGTCGTGATCGTCAACCCGGAACACTATGCGGTGGCGCTCAAGTACGAGGCCAGCCGCGCCGAAGCGCCGTTCGTGGTGGCCAAGGGGGTCGATGAAATGGCCCTGTACATCCGCCAGATTGCGCGCCAGCACAATATCGAGACGCTCGAACTGCCGCCGCTGGCGCGCGCGATCTACAATACCAGCCAGGTCCAGCAGCAAATTCCGGCCCAGCTGTACCAGGCCGTGTCGCAGGTGCTCAACTATGTGCTGCAACTGAACGCTTTTCGTGCCGGCCGGCGCACTGCGCCGCCCCGTTTTCCCAACGAGGTGGTCGTGCCATCTCATCTGAGTGAGGTTCCCGCCACATGAGTTTCTTGAACAGCCTGCTGGTCGAGTTGAAGCGGCATAAATTTGCCACTCCGGTGTTCCTGCTGGTGATCCTGTCGATGATCATCCTGCCGCTGCCGCCGGTGCTGCTCGACGTGCTGTTTACCTTCAATATCGTGCTGGCCATGATCGTCATCCTGGTGTCGGTCTCGGCCAAGCGGCCGCTCGACTTCTCGGTATTCCCGAGCGTCATTCTCGGCACCACCATGCTGCGCCTGACCCTGAACGTGGCCTCGACCCGGGTGGTGCTGCTGCACGGCCACCAGGGCACGGACGCGGCCGGTAAAGTGATCGAAGCCTTCGCCAACGTGGTTATCGGCGGCAATTTCGTGGTCGGCTTCGTGGTGTTCGTGATTTTGATGATCATTAACTTCGCGGTGGTGACCAAGGGTGCCGAGCGCATTTCCGAGGTATCGGCGCGGTTTACCCTGGACGCGCTGCCGGGCAAGCAGATGGCCATCGACGCCGACCTCAACGCCGGCCTGATCAACCAGGAAAAAGCCCAGGTGCGGCGGCGCGACGTGGCCGCCGAAGCCGACTTCTACGGCGCCATGGACGGGGCCTCGAAGTTCGTGCGCGGCGATGCGGTCGCCAGTATCCTGATTTTGATTATCAATATGGTGGGCGGCGTGGCCATTGGGTCGCTGATGCACAACCTGTCGTTCGGCGACGCCTTCCGCCAGTACGCCCTGCTGACCATCGGCGACGGCCTGGTGGCGCAGATCCCGGCGCTGCTGCTGTCGGCCGCGGCCGCCATCCTGGTGACCCGGATCAGCGATTCGGGCGACTTCGAACAGCAGGTCGGCGGGCAATTGCTGGCCTCGCCGGCGGTGCTGTACAGCGCCTCGGGCATGATGCTGGTGCTGGCCATGGTGCCGGGCATGCCGTGGCTGATGTTCGGCATCTTTGCCGCCGTGCTCGGCTATGTCGGCTGGCGCCTGGCGCGCATGGTCAAGGCGCCCGACCAGGCCGGCGTGGCGGCGATCGAAGCGGCCCTGCGCGACGAGCGCGCGCCGGACCTCGAATGGCACCAGTTGCCGGCGGTGCAGCCGCTGACGGTGGCGGTGGGCTACAAGCTGGTCGCTCTGGTGGACGCCGCCCAGGGCGAGCCGCTGACCAAGCGCATCAAGGGCGTACGCCAGAGCTTGTCGGAAGCGATGGGTTTGCTGCTGCCGCCGATCAATGTGCGCGACGACTTGTCGCTGCGCCCGACCCAGTATTCGATCATGCTCAGCGGCACCGTGGTGGCGGAAGCGGAAGTGGTGCCGGACTGCCTGATGGCGATTCCCTCGCCCTCGGTGTACGGCCAGCTGGACGGCATTCCCGGGATCGAACCGGCGTACGGCATGGCCATCACCTGGATTGCGCCGGACGACAAGGCGCATGCGCTGGGGCTGGGCTACCAGGTGGTCGAGGTGCCGAGTGCGATCGCCACGCACTGCTCGAAGGTGGTGCGCGACTACCTGCCGGATCTGTTCCGCCATGAAGACGTGCCGGCGATCCTGGAGCGGCTGACGGCGCTCTCGCCGAAACTGTCGTCGGCGCTGGACAAGGCGCTCACGCATACCCAGTTGCTGCGGGTATTTCGCGTACTGCTGGCCGAAAATGTGTCGCTCAAGGATATCGTGGTGATCGGCACCACCTTGCTCGACAGCTCGGAAACGACCAAGGACCCGATCTTGCTGGCGGCCGAAGTGCGCTGCGCGCTGCGGCGCCAGATTGTCACCGCGCTGTTCGGGAAAAAGAAGGAAATGCCGGCGTTCAATCTGTCGGCCGAGCTGGAGAATATGCTGCTCGGTTCCCTGAACCAGGCGCGCCAGGGCGGGAAGGTCGCGCTCGACAATTTCCCGATCGATCCGCAACTGCTGTCGCAGCTGCAACTGAACATGCCGGTGGCGCGTGAGCAGATGAAACAGCAGCAGAGTGCGCCGCTATTGCTGGTGCTGCCGCAGATCAGGCCTTTGCTGGCGCGCTATGCGCGCTTGTTTGCGCCGGGCTTGCATGTGCTTTCTTACAACGAGATTCCGGAAAACCGTGATGTCAGCATCGTCGGAACGGTTGGATAAGTGTCTTAACCGGGGTCAGACCCCAAGCTTCATTAACCGGGGTCAGACCCCAAGCTTCATAAGCCATGTTCCCCGGCACCGGCCTCTGGGGGCGACGGCTCATGGTTCGCCGTACGCCATGTCGCCCGGCAGCGGCTCCTGGGTGAAGCGCACCGTCGTGGTCGCATCCGGCCTGCTTGAGCCGGTCAGCAGCAGCGCCACTTCCGCCATCGCGCGGAACAGGGACGGGGGCAGGGCGGCGCTGATCTGGGCCGAATACTGTTGCAGCGGCTTGCCCGGCCATAATCCTTGCCGGACACTGGCGCGCGCCAGGCGCAGCCCGGCCTGTTCGACGGCCAGCTTGAGCCCCGGCAGCGCCTGGCGCAACTGCGCCACCGCGCGCGGATGCTCGGCCGCCAGCTCCATCAAGACCCCATCGACCAGTTCCAGCTGCACCGTGGCATGGCTGCCGTCGGCCAGCACCACGTCCAGCCGCAAGGCCGCCTTGGCGCGCTTGCGCCGGCTGGGCGGAGGATCGGGCACGCCGGTCAGCAGGCGCAGCGCCAGTTGCTGGCCGCCAGCCCCCGGCAGCACGAAACGCCACGCTTCCGGATGCCACAGCATGGTTTGCTGCCCCGTGGGGGTGACCTGCAAGGCGTGCTGCACGCCCGACCTCAGCAAGTTGCCCGGCATGAACTGGGAGCGCCCCTGCTCTTGCAGTGTCGCCAGCTGGGCGCCGTAGGCGCGCACCATGGTGCGCCACGCGTTGGCCAGGCTGGCGCCGTCGAGTACCGGCCAGGCCAGCTGGCGCGCCATGAAGACCTGGTCGGTGCGCATCGAGGCGCTTTCGTTCAGGTTGGCCGGCAGGCCGGCGCCCGACGCGGCCGCGGCCACCGGTTCGGAGACCGGCAGCGGCAAGCCCGTGCCAGCGGCGCCCGCCCTGGCCGGCGCCGGCAGCAGCGACACCGGCGCCAGCGCTGCAATCAGCGGCGCGCCCAGCGGTTGCGAAGTGATGGTAGACATGGCGTTCACGCATGGTCAGGATAAAAAAAGAGCCAGCCGGGTTCCCGGCTGGCTCGGTCGTTCCCGGCTGAAACGCCGGCGGCCGTGCCGGTTATTGCAGCAGCGACATGACCATCGAGGACATGCTGTTGCTCTGTTTCAGCATCGCGGTGCCGGCTTGCAGCAGCATCTGGCTGGTGGTCATTTTCGAGCTTTCGCTGGCGAAGTCGACGTCCATGATGCGGCCGGTCGCAGCCTTGCTGTTGGTGCTGATGTTCGACAGGTTGTTGTAGACGTGTTCCAGGCGGTTGGCCGAGGCGCCCAGGGCCGAGCGCACGGTGCCGATCGAGGCGATCGCGGTGGACAGCTTGTCGATCGTGGTCGAGGCGGTGCCCACGCCGGTCAGTTCGGTGCCGACCGTGTTCGGGGCGGCGTAGTTGGCGGTGGTGGCGCCGACGTCGGTGCCCAGGGTGGTCATGCTGGCCGACATATCGACCGTCATTTTTTCACTGGTGCTCGAACCGATCTGGAACGTCATGGCCGAGGCGATGGTGCCGCCGACGAGCAGCTTGGCGCCGCCGAAGGAGGTGTTGTTGAGTACGTTGTTCAGTTCGGTGCCCAGGGCATCGTATTCGGACTGCATCGCGGTCTTGTCGGCCGCGGTGGAGGAGGCATCGGCCGATTGCGTGGCCAGATCCTTCATGCGCACCAGCATGTTGCTCACTTCGTCGAGCGCGCCTTCAGCGGTTTGCAGCATCGAGGTCGAGTTTTGCGTGTTGCGCATCGCAACAGCCATGCCGCTGGTCTGGGCTTTCAGGCGGGTGGCGATCTGCAGGCCGGCGGCGTCGTCCATCGACGAATTGATGCGGTATCCGGTCGACAGGCGTGTCATCGAGGTCGACAGGCTGCCTTGGGTACGGTTGATCGAATTTTGTGCGGACAGGGCAGCGTTGTTAGTGTGCAGACTCAGCATGATCGAACTCCAGAGGGTGGGGGTGGGGGGGCGCCGCGGTATCTTGCGCTCTTATAAGTACAAGACGACCGTTTCGTCAAGCGCGTTAAGTGCCGCATGGAAATTAATCGAACTATTTTTTGTGCATGAAAAAAGCCAGCCGGAGCAGGGCTGGCTTGGCGGGAACCCGGCGCCTTGGCCGGGCATCCTTCGGGGATTACTGCAGCAGGGACATGACCATCGAAGACATGCTGTTGCTCTGCTTGAGCATGGCGGTGCCGGCTTGCAGCAGCATCTGGCTGGTGGTCATCTTCGAGCTTTCGCTGGCGAAGTCGACGTCCATGATGCGGCCGGTGGCGGCCTTGCTGTTGGTGCTGATGTTGGACAGGTTGTTGTAGACGTGTTCCAGGCGGTTGGCCGAGGCGCCCAGCGATGAGCGCACGGTGCCGATCGAGGCGATCGCGGTGGACAGCTTGTCGATGGTGGTCGAGGCGGTGCCGGCGGCGGTCAGTTCGGTACCGACCGTGTTCGGGGCGACGTAGTTGGCGGTGGTCGCGGTGACGTCGGCCACCAGGGTGGTCATGCTGGCCGACATATCGACCGTCATTTTTTCACTGGTGCTCGAACCGATCTGGAACGTCATGGCCGAGGCGATGGTACCGCCCACGAGCAGCTTGGCGCCGCCGAAGGAAGTGTTGGTCAGCACGTTGTTCAGTTCGGTACCGAGCGCATCGTATTCCGACTGCATGGCGGTCTTGTCGGCGGCGGTGGAGGAGGCATCGGCAGCTTGCGTGGCCAGATCCTTCATGCGCACCATCATATTGCTCACTTCGTCGAGCGCACCTTCAGCGGTCTGCAGCATCGAGGTCGAGTTTTGCGTGTTGCGCATGGCAACGGCCATGCCGCTGGTCTGGGCTTTCAGGCGGGTGGCGATTTGCAGGCCGGCGGCGTCGTCCATCGACGAATTGATGCGGTAGCCGGTCGACAGGCGCGTCATCGAGGTCGACAGGCTGCCTTGGGTGCGGTTGATCGAATTTTGCGCGGACAGGGCGGCGTTGTTGGTGTGAAGGCTCAGCATGCTCAAACTCCTGGGTGTTGGGGGTGGGGGCTGTTCGGAGCCGCGCTGGTGTCGCGCTCTCATCAATACAAGGCGACACTTTGATCCAGATCATTAAGTGCCACATGGAAATATATTTTAGTGTTGCCGCTGCGGCCATATGGCGCTGCGCATGGGCGAAAAAAAACCAGCCGGGTGGATGGCTGGTTTTCCGGGGAGGCCGGCTTGCCGGCCGGGCATGCGTGCCGATTACTGCAGCAGCGACATGACCATCGAGGACATGCTGTTGCTCTGCTTGAGCATGGCGGTGCCGGCTTGCAGCAGCATCTGGCTGGTGGTCATTTTCGAGCTTTCGCTGGCGAAGTCGACGTCCATGATGCGCCCGGTGGCAGCCTTGCTGTTGGTGCTGATGTTGGACAGGTTGTTGTAGACGTGTTCCAGGCGGTTGGCCGAGGCGCCCAGCGATGAGCGCACGGTGCCGATCGAGGCAATCGCGGTGGACAGCTTGTCGATGGTGGTCGAGGCGGTGCCGGCGGCGGTCAGTTCGGTACCGACCGTGTTCGGGGCGACGTAGTTGGCGGTGGTCGCGGTGACGTCGGCCACCAGGGTGGTCATGCTGGCCGACATATCGACCGTCATTTTTTCACTGGTGCTCGAACCGATCTGGAACGTCATGGCCGAGGCGATGGTACCGCCCACGAGCAGCTTGGCGCCGCCGAAGGAAGTGTTGGTCAGCACGTTGTTCAGTTCGGTACCGAGCGCATCGTATTCCGACTGCATGGCGGTCTTGTCGGCGGCGGTGGAGGAGGCATCGGCAGCTTGCGTGGCCAGATCCTTCATGCGCACCATCATATTGCTCACTTCGTCGAGCGCACCTTCAGCGGTCTGCAGCATCGAGGTCGAGTTTTGCGTGTTGCGCATGGCAACGGCCATGCCGCTGGTCTGGGCTTTCAGGCGGGTGGCGATTTGCAGGCCGGCGGCGTCGTCCATCGACGAATTGATGCGGTAGCCGGTCGACAGGCGGGTCATCGAGGTCGACAGGCTGCCCTGGGTGCGGTTGATCGAGTTTTGCGCGGACAGGGCAGCGTTGTTGGTGTGAAGGCTCAGCATGGTCAAACTCCAAGTGGTAGGGTGGGGGCTCCGGAGTCGCGTTGCTTCGCGCTCTCATCACTACAAGGCGACAGCTTCAGTCGGATCGTTAAGTGCCGTACGGAAATATATTTCGGTGTTGCCGCTGCTGCATGTTGCGGCGCGCAGGGACGAAAAAAAAGCCAGCCGGGTGGACGGCTGGCTTTCTGGGGACCCGGCTTGCTCAGCCGGGCGTACTACGCATTGCTGCTTGCGGATTACTGCAGCAGCGACATGACCATCGAGGACATGCTGTTGCTCTGTTTCAGCATGGCGGTGCCGGCTTGCAGCAGCATCTGGCTGGTGGTCATTTTCGAGCTTTCGCTGGCGAAGTCGACGTCCATGATGCGCCCGGTGGCGGCCTTGCTGTTGGTGCTGATGTTCGACAAGTTGTTGTAGACGTGTTCGAGGCGGTTGGCCGAGGCGCCCAGCGACGAGCGCACGGTGCCGATCGAGGCGATCGCGGTGGACAGCTTGTCGATGGTGGTCGAGGCGGTGCCGGCGGCGGTCAGTTCGGTACCGACCGAGTTCGGGGTAACGTAGTTGGCGGTGGTGGCGGTGACGTCGGTCACCAGGGTAGCCATGCTGGCCGACATATCGACCGTCATTTTTTCACTGGTGCTCGAACCGATCTGGAACGTCATGGCCGAGGCGATGGTGCCGCCGACGAGCAGCTTGGCGCCGCCGAACGAGGTGTTGGTCAGCACGTTGTTCAGTTCGGTACCGAGCGCATCGTATTCCGACTGCATGGCGGTCTTGTCGGCCGAGGTCGAGGAGGCATCGGCGGCTTGCGTGGCCAGATCCTTCATGCGCACCAGCATGTTGCTCACTTCGTCGAGCGCGCCTTCAGCGGTTTGCAGCATCGAGGTCGAGTTTTGCGTGTTGCGCATCGCAACAGCCATGCCGCTGGTCTGGGCTTTCAGGCGGGTGGCGATCTGCAGGCCGGCGGCGTCGTCCATCGACGAATTGATGCGGTAGCCGGTCGACAGGCGCGTCATCGAGGTCGACAGGCTGCCTTGGGTGCGGTTGATCGAGTTTTGCGCGGACAAGGCAGCGTTGTTGGTGTGAAGGCTCAGCATGATCGAACTCCAGGTGTAGGGGGGGGGGCTTCGGAGTCGCGTTGCTGCGCGCTCTCCCAAGTACAAGACGACCGTTTCTCCGAAGTCATTAAGTGCCCAAAGGAAATAATTTGAATTATTTTCCCGCCACGCTGGGACCTCACCGGCCTGGAATCATATTTCCCTTTGTAATGAATGACTTAGTGAATGCATGACCCGATTGAGGAGGGATAAACCCCGGCCGCCGGGCTGGCGCCAAGATGAGGTTCTTTCAACTTGCGGAGAGCTATCATGAAATGTTTGCTTAAATCATCTGTCTTGTTGTGCGCCGTGTTTTGCCTGGCGCAGGGGGCCGGGGCCGCGCCGGCAGCCACGCCGCAGCGCGCGGGCGGCGCCGTCCGCACCATCGTTGCGGGTGGGGAAACGTTGGTCATGCAGGGAGACCGGTTCATTGCCAGACTGACAGATGAACAGAGCACGCATTACTTCTATAAAGAGGGCCGGCTGTCCAACGTCTACCGTTCGGATGGCAAGTTCGCCACGTATTACTATGACGACGAGAAGCGCCTGGAGCGGATCGAATTTTCCGATGGGCAGGTGCAGCGGGCCGTGTATCAGGCTGGGGTGCTGGTATCGATCGACAGTTCCTCGGGACAGCGCATGTTCATGGCGCCGGCTGCGGCGCTGGACAAGCGGACGGCAGCAGCCCCCGGCAGGCAGGCGCAGCTCGCGGCGGCAGCTGTCCCCGCTGCCGCCGGAACGGCGGCGCCGGATGCCCTCAACAAAAAACTGATGGCCATCGTGGGCTGGGAAGAAAAGAGCTGGGAATGCCGTCTCGCGCCCGATGAACAGACCATTTGCATCGGGCGCGGGGGAGGGGGCGGCGACAGCGGCGGCGGTGGCGATGGAGAAGGCGGTGGCAGCGGCGGCGCGCCCTACGGCGGCACTGGCTGGACGCCCGGCGATAACGCTCCTTCCGGCGGCGGCGCTGGCGCTGACGGGGGCGGGGGCGGAAGTGGCGACGGCGGCGGCTACGGCCCGCGCTACCCGACCAATTTGCCTACACGTATGAGTTGCCTGTCCGCTGCGAGCGAGACCTTCGAGATCATGCGCGATGAGGTGTGCACCATGGTCCGCGATCCGACCATCTGCATGGAGCAGAACTTGTTGCTCTTTCAGCAGCTGTGGCAAGAATGCATCGCCAGGTTCCCCCATTAAGCCGTCGCCTGTGAGGAGAAAGAGCATGATTTCCATCGGATCGGATGACCTTCGACGCATCCAATATTTCATCTTCGCGGTCCAGCGGCTCAACGGCATGGCTGACGTCCTTGCCACCTGGATGGCGAACGGGACGATGACCGCCTGGGATGGCACGCCGGCCCGCTTTGCCGACTGCGAAGCGGCGGCGATGGCGTATTTCGACGCGCGCCCTGGACAGGAGGGGCTGCGCCACGACTATCTGGCGGCACTGCGGGCGGCGCGCCAGATCGACCAGACCCTGGCCGCCTTCCTGGCCGGTGGCGCGCAGGGCGACCTGAATGCCTTGCTGGAGCAGGCCAGCGCGGCGCTGAACCAGTTTGCGGGCATGATCGACAGGCTGCCGGACTACCCCGGCGCGGACCTGGACGCTCCCGCCTTCAGGACCGAAGCGCGCCACTGTTTATCGCTGCGCCAGGCTGCATAGCGGACGGGGGCCGGAGGCGGGGCGGCGTTTGCCGTCCGCTTCCGAATAAGTGCTGCGCAGCCGGTTCGTGTTGGCTTATCATTGTCATCGTCGGCACGGCGCGCTGCGCGCCACACGCACTTCCCCAACTCAACCCACCATGATGGTATGCCCCCGAAAAATGAATTGATCCGCGCCAGCGGCCTGGATACCTTGCGCGCGATTGCCATTGCGCTCGTGTTGATGTCTCATTATGGTGGTTTTGTCAGCGGCAAGGACACCTTCGGCGTGGTGGGCAGCGTCGGCTGGACAGGGGTGGACCTGTTTTTCGTGCTCAGCGGCTATCTGATCGGGAACCAGATCCTGTCGGCGATCGCGCGCAAGGAAGACTTTTCCCTGAAGGCCTTCTTCGCCAAGCGCCTGCTGCGCACGCTGCCGAATTACTACTTCATGCTGGCTGTGTATTTTCTGCTGCCGGGCTTGCTCAGCGGCTCGAGCACCACGCCGCTGTGGCGATTCCTGACCTTTACGCAGAATGTCGGCCTGGCTTATGGGCAAACGTTTACCCACTCCTGGTCATTGTGTATCGAAGAACAATTTTATCTGGCGCTACCCCTGGTGGCGCTCGCGGTGGTGCGCTGCAAGCGGCCGCTCGCCATCGCCTGGTGCCTCATTGGCGCTGCCATCGCCGCCGGCATGCTGGCGCGCGGCAGCGCTTTTGTACTGCATGAGTACGATGCTTTTTCGGCAGAAACGTATTACTCCACCTGGTGCCGCTTCGACGAATTGCTGCCGGGCGTGGCGATTGCCCTGCTCAAGAACTTTCATGGCGCCCTGTATGAGAAGATCCTGGCAAAGGGCAATGTGTTATTGGCCGCCGGGCTGGCCGCCGTCGTCGCCACGCTGTATTGCGTGAAACAGGAATTTCCCGACCCGATGCTCTCGACCACCTTCGGCTTTTCGCTGGTCGCCATCAGTTACGCCGTGCTGGTCATGGCGGCGCTCAGTCCGACCTCGCTTCTCGGCCGCCTGCGCGTGCCGGGCGCAACTCAGCTGGCGCTGTGGTCGTACGCCATCTACCTGATCCACAAACCCATCTTCATGGTCGCCGCGCCGCGTCTGCGCGAGATGAAGGTCGACGTCAATGCGCCGCTGACCGTGCTGCTGCTGTTCGCCGTCAGCATCGTCGCCGGCTGGCTGCTGTTTCGCTGCGTGGAGACCCCGTTCATGCAGTTGCGCGCGCGCTGGTATCCCTCGCGGCGGGCAGCGCCGCAACTGGCGCCGGCGGCCTGACAAGGGGCCGTTGGCGTGCGGCGCAGCATGGAAGAAACCAGCTTGGGGAGGCGTGGGCTTGCTGCCGACATTGCGGCCCTAAGCGGGCGGTATGATCATACGGACCTCAACCCCGCTGGATAGTTTCAAGCGCTCATGAATATTTTTCGCGAGATCAGCGTGGATTGCGTCGACCCGGGAATGGCCATGGTCCGGGCGCAACAATCCGGCTCAGGTGCGGTCATTTTTGATATGATTCGTCTTTCCCGGTGCGTGCTCCGCGCTGGCGCGCCTCTGCCGCCCACTGTTATAACCGGCACTATTTACATTTCCGCAGCTACTGCGCAGCACGGCGGACATCATAGGTAAAATCACTTGAAATCAACGAATTACCGGGGCAGGACGCTCTCTGTCGCCCCGATGATGGACTGGACCGACCGTCACTGCCGCAAGTTCCACCGCCAGATCACGCGCCATACCTGGCTCTACACCGAGATGGTGACCACCGGCGCGCTGGTGTACGGCGACGTCGAACGCCATCTGCGCTTCAATGAAGAAGAGCATCCGGTCGCCCTGCAGCTGGGCGGCAGCGATCCGGCCGACCTGGCCACCAGCGCCAGGCTGGGCCAGCAATGGGGCTACGACGAGATCAACCTGAACTGCGGTTGCCCGTCGGAGCGGGTGCAGAAGGGCGCGTTCGGCGCTTGCCTGATGGCCGAACCGCAACTGGTGGCCGATTGCGTGAAAGCCATGCGCGACGCCGTCACCATCGATGTCACCGTCAAGCACCGCATCGGAATCGACCGCAACGAGGAATACGGTTTCGTGCGCGACTTCGTCGGTACCATCGCCGACGCCGGCTGCAACACCTTCATCGTGCATGCGCGCAATGCCATCCTGAAGGGGCTCTCGCCCAAGGAAAACCGCGAAATTCCGCCGCTCAAGTACGAGGTGGCGTACCAGCTCAAGCGCGAGTTCCCGGACCTGGAAATCATCATCAACGGCGGCATCAAGTCCTCCGACGAGATCGCGCTGCACCTGGCGCATGTGGATGGCGTGATGATGGGACGCGAGGCTTACCATAATCCCTATGTCATGGCCGAGTACGATGCGCGCTTTTACGGCGACACGGCAGCGGTCAAGACGCGCGAGGAAGTGCTGGCCGCGATGATCCCGTACATCCAGGCGCAGCTGGAGCAGCATGCGGTGCGCGGCTTGAAACTGAACACCATCACGCGCCACATGCTGGGTTTGATGGCAGGGCTGGGCGGCGCGCGCAGTTTCCGCCAGGTGATGTCCGACCCGAAACGGCTGGCGGCGGCCGATCCGCACCTGCTGCTCGAAGCGGCCGCCGGGATGCGCCGGGCGCCGTAGCGCCGGGCGCCGTAGCGCCGGGCGCCGTAGCGCCGGGCGCCGTAGCGCCTAGCGCAGTAACTGCCCGCTGGCATCCTTCCCTCCCGGCTGGCATTCACGCCAGCCTCCCTCGCTTTTCCCTCCCTCCCGCAGGCCTGGCCTTGACTGGGCATGCGCGATCGCCTTCCCGCGCCGCGCGCTTGCCTCCAAGAAGCCATTTCAATTGCGCATGCGCATTTTTGCTTGCTCTAGAGCAAAAAATGCCTCTATAATTCCCTTATCTTTTGCCTGTTTTGCAATCGGCGCCGGCCCTTGCTCATCCTGTTGTTGTGCTGAAACAATTCGTTCTCAAATCAACGTTTTTGCATGCGCAGTCACTGTTTTGATTTATCCTAAATGGAACGCAGATAGCCAGGCGTTTCTTCAGAGATATCGGCAGGCCGGTGCCGGCTGCACCCACGGTGCCCACGGTTACCATAGCTAATTCGATCAATAGTTCCATAGAAAAGACGCGAAATGAATTTATCCAACATGAAGGTCGGCACCCGTTTAGGTCTTGGATTTGTCCTCGTCCTGACTTTTCTGGTCGCGGTCACCATCGTCGGTATCATCAGCATGGCGCAGATCCAGGCCCGTCTGGATAATGTGGTCGGCGTCAACAATGTGGTGACCCGTCTCGTGATCGATATGCGCACCAATGTCAGCGAGCGCATCGTGTCGCTGCGCATCCTGACCCTGATGACCGACTCGGCCGACATGGAACCGGAAATGAAGCGCATCAAGGAACAAACCGGCCGCTACGACGATGCCCAGAAGAAGCTGGGCGAGAAGTTCGCCGCCGGCGGCTCGGCCGAGGAAAAGAGCTTGCTGTCCCAGATCAAGGAACACGAAGCGCTGGCCATGCCGGCCCTGGCCAAGGCGTCCGAACTGTGGCTGGCCAACAAGGCCGAAGACGCGACCCGCGTGATGATCAAGGAAATCCGTCCGGTCCAGAAAAAATGGATGGAAGCGCTGGAACAGCTCGCCGCCCTCGAAGACAAGCTCAATAGCGCAGCCCAGAAGGATGCCGAACGCGGCTTCGAGAACGCCCGCCTGACCATGCTGATCCTGGGCGGCGTCGCCATCCTGCTGGGCGGTATCGCTGCCGTGTTCATCACCCGCGGCCTGCTCAAGCAGCTCGGCGGCGAGCCGGACTACACCGCCAGGATCGCCAGCAGCATCGCCCACGGCGACCTGTCGGTCCGCATCGAAACCAGCGGCGCCGACAAGGGCAGCCTGCTGATGGAAGTGCGCGAAATGCGCAACAGCCTGAAAGATATCGTCGGCCAGGTGCGCGGCGGCACGGAAACCATCGGCACCGCCTCGCGTGAAATCGCGGCCGGCAATATCGACCTGTCATCGCGTACCGAAATGCAAGCCAGCGCGCTCGAAAAGACCGCCTCGGCCATGGAAGAATTGACCTCGACCGTGAAACAGAATGCCGACAATGCGCGCGAAGCCAACCAGCTCGCCGCCAGCGCCTCGGACGTGGCCCGCAAGGGAGGCGAAGTGGTGTCGCAAGTGGTCGACACGATGGGTTCCATCAACGCCTCGGCCAACAAGATTGTCGACATCATCGGCGTGATCGATGGGATTGCCTTCCAGACCAACATCCTGGCGCTGAACGCAGCGGTGGAAGCGGCCCGTGCCGGCGAACAGGGCCGCGGTTTCGCGGTGGTCGCCTCGGAAGTGCGCAACCTGGCGCAGCGCTCGGCGGCGGCGGCGAAAGAAATCAAGAACCTGATCGGCGATTCGGTCGAGAAGGTCGAGCGCGGCAGCAAGCTGGTCGGCCAGGCCGGCGTGACGATGGATGAAGTCGTCGCCAGCGTCAAGCGCGTCACCGACATCATGGGCGAGATCGCCAACGCCAGCCAGGAACAGAGCGCCGGCATCGAACAAGTGAATATGTCGATCATCGAGATGGACAGCATGACCCAGCAGAATGCGGCCCTGGTCGAACAGGCCGCCGCCGCCGCGCAAAGCTTGCAGGACCAGGCCAGCGAGCTGGCGCACGTGGTCAGCATCTTCAAGCTGGTCGAAGGCGAAGAAACCCACGTCGCCGCGCCTTCCTCGATGGCGGTGGCGGCTCCGGCGCGTCCGGCCAAGCCGGCGCCGCTGCGCGTGGCCAAGCCGCTCCTCAAGCGTCCGGCGCCAGCTGCGGCGGCAACGCCCGCCAAGCCGAAAAAAGCCGCCGCCACCAGCGGCAGCGATGAATGGGAAGAATTCTGATCCGTTTCCCGCCCGGCTGGCAAGCGCGGGGTGCAACGGACGGACAGGTGCAGTGCAAGCTGCAGCGTTAGCGCCGACGTGATACAGGCGCGCGGTTGTACCTTATTGTCAGGGAATTGTATGTTGACCTCTACGCGTTCGATGAGTGTGATCGCTGGCTTGCTGGTGTGCGGCGCGGCGGCGGCGGGCGAAGTGCCGGCCAGTTTCGATGCCTCCAAGTGCAAGGCCGAGTATCCCAAGGCTTCGCTGATGAACGAGGAACAGGGCACGGTGTCGATGTCCTTCCTGGTCGCCGCGGACGGCTCGGTGGTCGAATCGAAGCTGGAAAAAACCAGCGGCTTCAAGAACCTCGACAAGGCCGCCATCAAGTCGATCAGCGCCTGCAAGTTCAAGCCGGGCACCAAGGATGGCGCCCCGGCCCAGACCTGGACCAAGGTCGACTACGCCTGGAAACTCGACTGATCCGCTAGCCCCGTTGCACGCGGCCGGTCCGCCCGGACTGGTCGCGGCAAACCGTTTTCTGGCGCCGGCGCTGCCTGGCGGCGGCACCGGTTTACATATTGTCCTCGCGCATGTATGGTCGCGCGCATGCACATCCACCTCCTCATTGCCGCAGCCTGCCTGCTGGGCCTGTTTTCGACCATCGGCGCCGCGCTGCCCTATCCCATCCTGCCGCCCCTGTTCGCGTCGGGCGCCAGCAACGGTCTCAATTCCTTTCTCGGCCTGCCGCCCAAGATGCTGTTCGGCCTGGCCCTGACCATCAATCCGCTCGGCCTGCTGATCGGGAATACCCTGCTCGGCCCGCTGTCGGACCGCTACGGCCGCCGCCCGCTGCTGATGGCCACGACCTTCGGCGCCGCCCTCGGCCATGTGCTCACGGCGCTGGCGCTGCTGCTCGAATCGTATCCGCTGTTTATCCTGGCCCGCTTCGGCACCGGCCTGCTGGAAGGCAACGGCGCCGTGGTGCGCGCCATGCTGGCCGACCGCCTCGAAGGCGAGCTGCGCGTGCGCGCGCTGTCGTGGCTGAACGGCGCTTTTTACCTGGGCTGGCTGGCCGGGCCGCTGCTGGCCGGCGCCACCGTGGTGTTTGGCATCACCGTGCCGTTCTGGATCGCCGCCGGTGCGCTGGTGCTGACCACGGCGCTGGTGGCGGCGGTGCTGCCGCGCGAGGCGGCCTCGCTGGCCACTACCTCGTGGTGGTACGTGGCGCGCCACCAGCACGCGTTTCACCTGCTGCGCCACGCCGGCCTGCGCAAGCTGTTCGTCGTCCAGTTCGCCTATACCTGCGGCGTGACCGCCTTTTACGAGTTTTATCCCTTGTGGCTGGTGGAATTTCCCGGCTACGGCGCGCCCGGCATCGCCTGGATCACCGCCGCCCTGTGCGCGGTGATGACGTTCACGGCCGTGTTCGCCGGACGCCCGAGCCGCATCGCGCCCTTGCAGCGGGCGGCCTGGAGCGCTTTCGGCGGCGCCGCCGCCATCGCCGCGCTGGCGCTGGGCAATGTCTGGCTGGGGTTGGCGGCAATCGTGCTGTTCGGCATTCCGAATGCGTTTTATAACGCCATCGTGCCGGGCTGGTGCGCGGAGCGTTTCGGCGCCCTGGGGCAGGGCGCGGTGATGGGATTGCTGTCGACCACGTTTTGCCTGGCGAATATCGTCATGGCCCTGGTCGGGTCGGTGCTGACCCCGGTTGATACGCGCCTGGTGCTGTTGCTGGGCGCGCTGTTGTCGGCCTGGGCCGCATGGCGCCTGCTGGGCTGGCGCGTGGGGATGGCGGGTCCCGCCGTGTCAGGCGGGCCCCCCGAAGGCTGAGGCGGGAATCAGCCTGCCGGCGCCGGCTTGCCCTGGGCCGTCGGCAGCGCGGACGCGCTGGCGCTGGCGCCTGGCGCAGCGCGCTGGATGGTCGGATCGAGGAAGCTGGCGGCGCGCCGGCTATAGGCGGGACGCATGTGGATGGTGTCCGTGTACAGCGGCGCGCCGGCATCGTCGAGCACCGGGCAGACATTGTCCTTGCACATGTACTGGGCCGGTTCGATGACGATGGCGCCGGTGTCGGCGGCAATCGCGGTCAGGCGGGCCAGCGGCGCGGCGTTGCGCTGGTGGTAGTCGGCCAGGTCGAACGCGGGCACCTTGGGCAGCGGGGCGATGGCGCCGAAACGCGAGCCGGTGTACATCGACTGCGGATCGAAGGCGGCGCCGGCCGGCGGTTGCAGCACCAGGAACACGCGCTTGCCGTTCTTGCGCAGCTTGGCAAGGCTGGCGTGCAGCGCCGCGTACGCCAGTTCCTGGGCGTCGGCCGCCGGGAAGGCTTTCGTGACGCCGCCTTTTTCAAACAGCAGTTCGTGCTGGCCGGCGTTGAAGTAGCCGTACCAGGCCGCGCCCACCACCACCGTATCGACTTGCGGGCTGTTGGCCAGCGCGTAGGCCGCATTGACCGTCTTGGGACACAGGGGGAAGCGGATTTGCGGCAGGCGCACCGTGTTTTCGATCGGCGGACAGCCGCCGGCCGTGGCGAAGATGACGCTGCTGAAGCGCGCCGGATCGCTGGCCACGGCGTGTTCGATGCGCGGGCCGTATTGCTGCATCACGGAGTCGCCCAGGAACACGGTCAGGCCCGGCCCGCGGCTGACGGCTTTCTGGAATACCACGCCATCGTAACGCATCGGCGCCAGGGTCGGGCCGGGGAACTGGCTGTCGTTCAGGGCCGCCAGGTAAGGCTCGGCGCCATGGGTGTCGATGCGTTCGCGCAGCACGCTGGTGCCGATCGCCAGGCCCAGCACGGCAATGGCGACCATGCCCATTCCCAGCGACCAGGTGACGCGGCTGCGGTCGCGCCGGTCGCGCAGCGGGATTTCGACCAGGCGGTAGGTAAGATAAGCGAGCACGAAGCCGGCGCCCACCAGCGCCAGCTTGATGGCGATCGGCGGCTTCTGGCCGTAGATGATGTGGCCGTAGGACAGCAGCGGCCAGTGCCACAGGTACAGGGGATAGCTGATCAGCCCGATTGCGACGGGCAGGCGCCGTCCCAGCACCAGGCGGTTCAGCAAGCCATTCTTGCCGGCCAAAATCAGCAGGCACGCGCCGCCGACCGGCAGCATGGCCCACCAGCCGGGGAACAGCGACTGCGCATTGGTCAGCCAGAACGCCAGGCCCAGCAGCAGCGCGCCGCCCAGCGACAGCAGCGTGCCATGCCGCTCGAAGCGCTGCGCGTGATGCAGGTGCAGCCAGGCGACCACGCCGCCGGCCATGAGTTCCCAGAAGCGCGTCAGCGGCGAGAAAAACGCGGCCACCGGATGGTCGTTCACCAGCAGGAGGTTGGCGCTCATCGAGATCACGAAGATGATGCCGGCCACCCACAGGAAGCGCAGCTTGCGCGAGAACACCAGCCACAGGATCAGCGGCCACAGGATATAGAACTGTTCCTCGACCCCGAGCGACCACAGGTGCAGGAAGGGCTTGGTGATGCCATCGTTGTCGAAATAGCCCGCTTCGTTCCACAGCACCAGGTTCGAGACGAAGGTGGTGCCGGCCACGGCGTGCTTGCCGATCTGCTCGAATTCGCCGCGCAGCAAGACCACCCAGCCGAAGGCGAGGGTGGCCAGCATGACCACGGTCAGGGCCGGGAAAATGCGGCGGATGCGGCGCACGTAAAAGTCGGCGATGCTGAATTTCCCCTTTTCAAGCTGGGAAAGCAGGATCGAGGTAATCAGGAAGCCGGAAATGACGAAGAATATGTCGACGCCCACGAAGCCGCCGGCGAACCAGGTCGGCCAGGCGTGGAACACGATGACGGCGACGACCGCCAGCGCACGCATGCCATCGATATCGGGCCGGTAGGCGAGGGCGCCCGCGTGCGCGGTATGCGAATTGGTTTGAATGACTGTCTCCAGGAAGATTGGGTGAAAAACAAGGCCGATAACACGCGCATTATAGAGGAAGCGCCCAGGCGGGTTGTGAAGAGTTCAACACGGCGCGCCTGTAAATGTTGTCGAAAACGCCGTGATTGTACCCTTTAGCGGTTCGGCAGCGCGCGTGGGGCGGCGTTTCCATTCAATGATGGCCGCTTGGGCGCGGTCAACGCCGCCCGGGTGCCCGGGCGGCTTGCGGTGCGCCGGCGCGTTCTAGCGTGCCGCTTGCGCGCGGCGCGCCTTGCGCAAGCGGTAGCGTTTGCGCAGCCACAGGAACAGGGGGAGGCCTACAAGCAGCCACGGCAGGACGGCGACGGTCGCGGTGATCAGGGTCGCCAGGCTCGACATCAGCACGCGCCCCGATGCGCCGGCCGCCTGCGCCACCGGCGCGGCCCAGCTCCTTTCGGCACCCAGCGGCTGGGGCACCAGGGTCAGGTCGACCCGGGTCATCTCGGTCTGGCCGGCCAGCGCCTTGCGCTTGCCCTGGATGCTGTCGAGCTCAGCCTGGATCATGGAAAGCTGTTTGTCGGCGGCCAGCACGTCTTCCAGGGTGCCCGAGCGTTTGGCGAGCAGGTCGAGGATGCGCGTTTTGAGTGCCGTCAGATTGGCGATTTTGGCGTCGACATCGATGACCTCGGGGGTCAGGTCTTCGTTTTCGCGCTGGTGCTGGAGCAGCTTGCCGTGTTCCAGCATGGTGTTGAGAAAGCTGTCGAACGCTTGCGGGGGAAGCCGCGCGGTCAGCGTGGCTTGGGCCGGGCGGTGCGGGCCGGCCTGGGTCTGGTCGGCCCTGAGCACCACGCAGGCCAGCTTGACGCAGGCTGCCTGGATGGCGTCGAACTGCTTCTGCAGCTCGGCCTCGGGCGCTTCGAGCAGCAGCGTGTGGCGCGTGGCGATGTAGCGCCTGGCCGCTGGGGTATCGAGCGCCGCACTGGAGGCTTTGCTTGAAAGCTGTCTCGGGATGGTGCTTTCGACACTTTTACCGAGCTGCTGCGAACAGGCGGACAGCAGAAGGACGACGGCTACACCGAAAAGACATTTCATGGCAGGGGCAAGGGGTGGATGTTGAGCGAATCATAACATCAGGCACGCGCCGTCCCCGGGCCAGCGAGGGCTGGCTGTGCAGGCTGCCGCTTGGCGCGCCTGTCAGGCGCTGCCGCGGCGCAGTGCGCGGGATTCTCGCCTGTGGAGCAGGCTAGCTGACTGCGGCGGCGCGCAAGCGGCGTGCGGCCTGGCGGCGGTCGTAGCTTTCGATCAGCGCGTTTTGTGAGATTTCATCGCCAATGCCGCGCAGCTTGAGAAAGCGCTGGGCGGCATCGCTGCCGAAGGCGCGCTGCAATGCAATAGCTTCGTGCAGTTGCGCTGCGGTTTCAAGGTCCTGGCGACGGTCTTCGTGGCGGCGGTCTGCATCGTCCATGTTGTTCTCCCGGTTACTGTATTGCATTTATAGCACGCAGAGAAAATGCATGCTTGAAATCCGCGTACCGAACGCAGCTTCTTACGCAAATCTCAGCCGGCCGGCGAAAAGGATGCTCAATGCATGCAGGGGCGAGGACGTCATGGACGCCGGGCTGTGGGTGCTGTCGCAGCCGCAATTGCCGCAGTAATGGCGCCGGTGGGGCGTTTGCGCAAAGCTGCCCAGGTCCAGGTGCGGATGGCCGCAGCGCGCGCAGTGCACGCAGCCGGGCGCCGGTCCGGCGGATGCCGCCCGGGTGTAGGCCAGCAGGGCGGGCGGGGTGATGTTGACCTGCACGATGCCGCTGCCGGGAAACGGCGCGCGCGGGCCGCTGTTGCAGATCGCCACGGCCGGGTAGCGTCCGGACCGGCTTGCTTGAAGACCGGCAGGCACGCTGGCCACCTCCATGCCGCTCCCGGCAGCGCTGGCAATCGTCACGCTGGCGCAGGCCGCCAGGTCGATCAGCGGGGGATGCAGGGCGTAGCTCATCGGCTCGGCATGGCGCGCGCAGCGGCGCTGGCCGCTGTGCGCCAGCGCGGCCAGGTCTGCCTTCACGCCCCAGTAGGTCTGGTGCGTACGGCACCAGTGGCGCGCGGCGCCGTTGCGGTATTTGCCGGCCGCGACCAGCACGCAGGCGACCAGCGCATCGTCGCCATGATCGGCGGGAAAGTGTCCTGACAGCTGGCCTGTCGCCACCGTGATGTGCCCGACCGTGGCCTCGTGCGGCCAGCAGATGCCGGCAAGGTGCCGCAAGCTCAGTCGGAATGGGCGATGTACAGGTCGCCCTTGCCGTCCGGCAGCCAGGTTTCGGCGATGTCGGAGCTGACGTCGAAAAAGCCCACACCGTGCTTGGCCGCCAGCCGGGTGACGGTGGCGTGCGCTTCGTCGATCTGGTCCCACGAAAACGTGATGTAGATGAGCGACTTGCCGATGGTGTAGTCGGTGCCCGGGCTGTCCTCGTCGTTATCCTCGCCGGCCAGGTCTTCCAGTGCCAGCGCCGGGAAGGTGTGCACGATGTCGGCGTAGAACGCTTGCAGCGCCGGGCTGGCGACGGCGGGGTCGGCGTAGGAATGGCCTTCACCCCACTCGGCTTGTTCGTCATACCAGGCCAGGAAAGCCTCGCGCTTTTTGGGCGCGGCTTCCGGGGCGAAAACCATCAGATCGTAACTCATGCGTGTGGGCCTCTCAAGTTGATATGCGCTGGACGGCACGTTCGGTATTGTAGTCGACCGGCCGCCGCGTGACGCCCCGTGCCGGCTGATTCCCGAGCCGTATGACAGCGGTTTCAGCGGCTTCGTGATATCGACCTATCATCAGCCGTCTATTTTCGTAAAGTAACAATGTCTTTTGTTAATAACTGCCGAGTGGAAACATTAATTTTCCATAAAAATTGAATTCGATGCCATTTTCGGGTATCGTTCTGGGCCAAATTTGTATTTATTTCTGCTTCGGCAATTCACTCGGAAACGCAGTTTTTTATGAACCACAAAGAAATCCAGGCAGACGCCTTTTTCTGGGCGCTGCAAGGTATTTGCGCGCTCCACCGACAGCCTTTTTCCCTCGAACTTGCACAGCAACAGCTGGCCGCCCCGCATACGGTCGCGGCGCTGACGCAGGCTGCGGGCGTATACGGCTTCGATGCGGCGCTGCGCAAAGTCCAGGCGGGCAAGCTGCGGCACGAAGCGTTTCCGCTCGTGGCATGGCTGCAAGCGCCGCCCGATGGCGACTGTGCCGCCGACGCGGTCCCGGCCCTGATTTTGCAGGCCGACGGCGCCAGCGTGCTGATTGTCGAAGCAGGCGACCCCGCTCCCAGGCAAATGACCCTGGCCGACTTGGCCGGGCGCTACCTGGGCCAGGTCACGCGCATCGCGCCGCGCGACGCGGGCGGCGCCGATCCGGACAGCGCAGCCGACGCCCTCAAGTCGCGCCGCTTCGGCTTTCGCTGGTTCATTCCAGAACTGATGAAGCACAAGCAGCTCTGGCGCGAAGTGCTGCTGGCCTCGCTGGTGATCCAGCTGATCGCCCTCGCCACGCCGCTGTTTACCCAGGCCATCATCGACAAGGTCGTGGTGCACCACACACAGAGCACCCTGATCGTCATTGCCATCGGCATGGCGGTGTTCGTGCTGTTTTCGGCGGCCTTGTCGTGGGTCCGGCAATATCTCGTACTGCACACCGGCAACCGGGTCGATGCCGTGCTGGGCGCGACCGTCTTCGAGCGCCTGTTCAAGCTGCCGCCAATGTATTTCCAGCACCGCCCGACCGGCGTGATCGCCGCGCGCATGCAGGGCGTCGAAACGATCCGCGAATTCATCGCCGGCGCCGCCGTGACGCTGGTGCTGGACTTGCCGTTCCTGCTGATCTTCGTGGCGATCATGTTCTATTACAGCGTCACGCTGACCTTGCTGGTGCTGGCCATTCTCGGCGTGATCGTGGCGCTCAGCGCCATCGTCGCGCCCCTGTTCCAGACCCGCCTGCAAGAGCAATTCCAGCTTGGCGCGCGCAACCAGGCGTTTCTGACGGAATATATCGCCGGCATGGAAACGGTGAAATCGCTCCAGCTCGAACCGCAACTGAACAGTAAGTACAGCGCTTACCTGGCCAGTTACCTGGCGGCCGGCTTTTCCACCAAACAGCTGGCAAATACCTATAACTCGAGCGCCAACCTGCTCGAACAACTGATGAGCTTGCTGATCCTCGCGATCGGTGCTTACACCGTCATGCACGACACCCACTTCACGATCGGCATGCTGGTGGCGTTCCAGATGTTCTCGGGCCGCCTGTCGCAGCCGATGATGCGCCTGGTGGGCCTGTGGCAGCAATTCCAGCAAGCCAGCCTGTCGGTCGCGCGCCTGGGCGACCTGATGAACGCACCCACCGAGCCGTATTCCCTGGTCCCTTCGCGCGACGGCAGCCGCAAGGGCCTGGTGCAGATCGATGGGTTGGCGTTCAAGTATGCCGAGCATTTGCCGCTGGTCTACGAGAATCTGTCCCTGACCATCCAGCCCGGCCAGACCATCGGCATCATGGGGCCGTCGGGCTGCGGCAAGAGTACCCTGGCCAAGCTGCTGCAGGGCTTCTATCAGCCGAGTGCCGGGCGCATCGTCATCGACGGGGTCGATCTCCGCTATCTGTCGGCCAACGAGCTGCGCAGCCACTTCGGGGTCGTGCCGCAGGAAACCGTGCTGTTCTCGGGCACCATTTACGACAACCTGCACATGGCCAGCCCCGACGCCAGCTTCGAGCAAATCGTCGCCGCCTGCAAGATGGCTGAAATCCATGGCGCCATCGAAGCGCTGCCGAAAGGCTACCAGACCGAGATCGGCGAGCGCGGTTCGGGCTTGTCCGGCGGACAGCGGCAACGCATCGCGATTGCGCGCGCGTTGCTCAAGCGCCCGACCATCCTGGTGTTCGACGAAGCTACCAGCGCCCTCGACGGTCCCACCGCCGAGCAATTCGCGCACACCATCAACGCCTTGCGCGGCAAGATCACGATGCTGTTCATCACCCACGGCTTGCCGAAGGGTTTGCAGGTCGATGCCATCTACCGGCTCGGTGCCCAGGGCGCCCAGCGCGTGGCGCTTGCGAGCGCACTGAACAACAATAGCGCTGGCGGCGATGCGCGCCAGCCCGCAGCCTGAGGATCCCATGACTGACACCACTTCCACCATGGGCCAGCCGCTGGCCCAGCCCGGCGGCGCCCAGCTTATCGCGCTGCGCGTGCCGAGCCGCTGGCACGATCCGCTCGGCCTGATCCAGGTCAACGCGCCCGACCGCAGCCGCCGCATCGTCTTATGGATCGTTTCGGTGCTGGTGCTGGTGCTGATTGTCTGGGCCGCCTTCGGCAAGCTCGACATCATCGCCAGCGCCGACGGCAAGCTGGTGCCGCAAACGCTGGTCAAGATCGTGCAGCCGGCCGAGGCCGGCGTGGTCAAGCAATTGCTGGTGCTCGAAGGCGACAAGGTCAAGGCCGGACAGGTGCTCGCGCGCCTCGACACCACCCTGGCCAGCGCCGACAAGAGCGGCATTGCCAACGACCTGGCGGCGCAGCGGATGCAGGCGCGCCGCATCGAGGCTGAGCTGAGCGGCAAGGCCATGCTGCCCAAGGCCGGCGACGATACGCTGCTGTATGCCCAGGTGCACGCCGAGTACGCCGCGCGCCGCACGGCGTTCGCGGACAGCCTGGAACATGAAAAAGCGCTGCTGGTCAAAGCCGCGCACGAAATGCGCAGCGCACGTGAAACCCTGGCCAAGCTGGAGCAGACCCTGCCGTCGTACCAGGCGGCGGCGAAAAGCTTTTCGGATTTGTCGGCGGACGGTTACGTGCCGGCGCTGCGCAGCGCCGACAAGCAACGCGAAGCGACCGAAAAGGCCAGGGACCTGGACGCGCAACAGTCTACCGTGGCCGCGCTCGGCGCCACCATCGCCGCCCAGGAGCAGAAGATCAGCCAGCTGCACAGCGGATACACCAGCGAACTGGAAAAGGAACTGGCGGCGATCCGGGCCCGCATCGGCCAGTTGCAGCCGAACCTGGACAAGACCAGCTACCGCGAAGGCCAGATGGCATTGCGCGCGCCGCAGGATGGCGTGATCAAGGACCTGGCCACGACCACGGTCGGCGCCGTGGTGCAGCCCGGTTCGGTGGTGCTGACCCTGGTGCCGGAGGGCGAGCAGCTGTTCGCCGACATCAATATCAAGAATGAAGATGTGGGTTTCGTGCGGGTCGGCCAGCGCGCGCAGATCAAGTTGTCGGCCTATCCCTTCCAGCGCTTCGGCATGCTCAAGGGCGAGGTGCTGCACGTCAGCGCCGATGCCAGTGAGCCGGCCCGGCAGGGCGGCGCCGAGGCGCAGGAAGGCGCTGCGGTGCCCGCCATGGCCAGCTACAAGGCGCGCATCCGGCTCGACCAGCAAAGCTTGAAGGACCCGCAGGGCACGGTGCTGCGGATTACCCCGGGCATGCAAGTCATGGCGGAGATTAACCAGGGCCAACGCACGGTGCTGGAATATCTGCTGTCTCCTGTGCAGAAAGCGGTGTCCGAAGCGGCGCGCGAACGATGAGCGCCGAGACGATTACCATGACCGCGCTGCCGCCGCGGCGCGTGCAGCGCATTCTGTTTATCCACCAGAATTTTCCGGGCCAGTTCGGGCGGATCGCCGCCAGCCTGGCGCGCGATCCGCGTTACGACGTGCTGGCGGTGGGCAAGGATGGCTGTCCCGGCCTGCCCGGCGTGCGCACGCTGGCCTACCAGCTGCACCGCGAGCCGGCGCCGGCGACCCACCACTACGCCAAGCCGTTCGAGGCGGGCATCCTGTACGGCCAGGCATGCCTGCGGCTGCTCATCACGGTCAAGGAAAAAGGCTTCGTGCCGGATGTGATCATCGCCCACCCGGGATGGGGCGAGACTTTGTTCGTCAAGGAAGTCTTTCCGCTCGCGCGGCTGATTCATTTTTCCGAGTTTTACTATCACACGGATGATGCCGACGTCGGCTTCGATCCGGAGTTTCCGAGCACGATAGACGACCGGGCGCGGGTGCGCGCGAAGAACGCGTTGCAGTTGCTGAACCTGGAAGCGTGCGACCTGGCCGTCGCGCCGACGCAATGGCAGAAAAGCCTTCATCCAAGGGCCTACCACGACAAGATTCATTTGATCCACGAAGGCATCGATACCGATTTCATGCGGCCCAATCCGGATGCGGCGTTCACGCTGCCAAACGGCAAAGTGCTGCGGCCAGGCGATCCGGTGCTGACGTATGTGTCGCGCAACCTGGAGCCGTATCGCGGCTTTCACATCTTCATGCGGGCACTGCCGCAAATCCTGGCCGACAATCCGGCCTGCGACGTCGTGCTGGCGGGCGGGGCCGATGTCAGCTACGGCGCGCGCACGGCCGACGGGCGCAGCTGGCGCGACACCATGCTGGCCGAAGTGACGGTCGATCCGGAGCGCGTGCATTTCCTCGACCGTATCAGCTATGCGCGCTACCGCGACCTGCTGCAGGTGTCCGCCGCGCATGTGTACCTGACCTATCCGTTCGTTTTGTCGTGGTCGATGCTTGAAGCGATGGCCTGTGGGTGCCTCGTGATCGGCTCGGATACGGCGCCGGTGACGGAGGTGATCCGCGATGGCGAGAACGGCTTGCTGGTGGATTTCTTCGATACCGCTGCGATTGCGGCGGCGGTGAGCAGGGCGCTGCAACATCCGGCGCCGCTGCGTCCCCTGCGCGAGCGCGCCGTGCAGTCGATCACGGAAGGCTACGGCGTCGACAAAGGGATCGCCGGATACCGGGCTCTGATCCGGACGGCGCTGGCCCAGGCCGACACCCGCGACGCGCGGCTGCAAGCATGATCGACATGTAGCCGGTTGCGCCCATAAACAAGAAAAATGACCTATCTGATACCTCGGTCCGGCTGCCTTCATGGCGCCCGCGAACTGCAGGATCGTAGTAACCGTCGATTCGCCAACGTAACCCCGGCTTTGTCAAAACATTCTCATCGCCGATGCCCCCTTACTGGAAAATACAATGTCCACCAAAACTGATGCAGTACAGCTGCCATTTTCATCTGCCCAAATCAAGATCATCATCAACAAGCTCGCGGCGATGAATCTGCTGGCTGCGGATAAAAAACACGTGATCGATGTTACCAAGTTGGCTTCGCAACCGGTAGGGCTGTTTGTGCCTGTGTATGCTCTGGTGACGCAGTTCATTCGTGAGAATGCTTTTAAAAACATGGGGAAGCTCGACCATGACACCGCATATTGGTTTCACGTGGCGCCGGATATCAATGGCGATAACAGAAAAGTCGACGGGGTCAATTACATACGCGGCGCCAGTCAGTACGGGCTTGAGTTAAACGGCAAGTTCGCAAACATGACGCAAGTCCAGAAAGATGCTGCGCTGCAAGGGACCTCGAATGCCATTGCAGCGAGCGTCATCAACGACATCATTGCGGCAAGCGGCATTCCGCAATTCACGAAAATGCTGAACAATGATATCAACGGGGCCATCAAAGGAAAATATCCACAGACCATCGGCGGCTGGGGCGGCTCTTTTTATTACTGGAATACCCCGTTTAATACCCCGAGTGGGCAGCCGTCGACCGTCGGCGGCGAAGTCAACCGGACATCGAGACAAGAATTTTTCTGGGATAACGGAAATGCGATTGCTGATATCGGCATATCGCTGCTGAAGGCGTTCGGCGAGACCGACTCGTTTATTGGAATGACCCTCATGAATCGCATGATCGCGCGCGGCTGGCCGGAGCTGATATCCCGGGTGTGGAATGCCATCGGCACGGCGAGCCACGCTTCTGCTCCGGCTGATGTCCAGAAATCGATGACGAATGCGGGACTGTTGATCATGCTCGGACGCCTGATGGCCTTTAAATTTGCACCCGGTCCGCATACCGATAATCCGACCGCGACCAGCTGGACGGTTGTTTCGACCACGAAAATGTTTGATGGGGTCGAGGTGAAGTACAGCGACGGCACCGTTATAAAACAGAATCTGAATGATTTGGAGTGGTCAAAAAGCGGAACGCGCGGGTGGCTGAGGCACTTTCCTGGAGGCGAGCTGTTGTTCTCCTCGCATAACCTCGACGGCACGACCGAAACGGCGAAAATCGCCGTCGATGGTTCTATCCAGATGGTGACCGGCGTTGGGGCCCACTTGGGCGGCGATGTGTGCGCTGGCGGCAAGGGTATCGATATATTTACCTTCCTGCCTTCCGATGGCAATGCTGGGATAGCGCCTTCAATCCAATCGATCGAGGATCTTGACGGCCTCGGCTCTATCCGCATCGGCGAGACGACCATTGCCGGCCAAGGCGCCACCTTGGTCGGCAACGGCCACACCTGGGTCGACAGCGCCGGCGTGCGCTACCAGTTCGATGCCGTCGGCGCGGGCGGCCAGCTCGGAAAAATGCTGCTCTCCGGCGGCGTGCTGGGCGAGGGAAAAATCGCGATTGACGACTTCGACCTCGGCAAGGCGATGAGCGAGAAGGACGGTTATCTCGGCATCAAGCTGGCCGAACGCATCGGCATGGCCGCCAACACCGGCACCCCCCTGTTCGACTCGGCCGACGCCCCGGCCGATAAATCCCTGACCACGGCCACGACGATCCAGCCGTTCCGGATTTCGGTTGCCGGCATCAGCGACCAGGACCGCACCGTCACCGTGCGCGGGACCAGCGGCAGCTTTTCCAATATGTACCTCGATATTGGCGATGGCATGCTCGACATGAGCAGTGGCTCGGTCAATGTCGTGATTCCCGCCGGCCAGGACAGCGTTGAAGTCGGCCTCGTGTATGGCGGACCGGCCAGGCAAACCCGTACCTTGAGCCTCTCCTCCAGCCTTGCCCAACCCGACCGGCCTGACTTCGTGCCTATCAGTAATGCGCTGACGGTGACCTTTAACGGCGATGCCGGTCCCAAGGATCCAACGGATTTCCCAGCCGACTGGTATCAAACCCTTCCCGCTGGAAAAAGTAGCCCATACAGTACTGAGACGACGCCATCGTTCCAGTTAATCCGGGCTCTGGGGTACCAACTCAACAATCGCATTAATGTCACTGATAAAAACGCCGTCGTGACTCTCCGGGACGGGGATAATCTTGTGACGGCGAATAATGCGCACGGTTGGGTGCGGCTTGGCAACGGGAATAATCGCGTATATGTGAACAAGGAAGTCGACCTGAACCAGGCGATCATCGATGCCAATACCGGTACGCCAACCGGGCAGAACGGCATGTTGGTCTCGGTCGCTGAGGGCAACAGTACGGTTGTTGGCGGAAATGGGAATGACATCATCGGTGTCGGTGCCGGCAACAACGTGGTTGTGATGGGGCCTGGCAAGAATGTATTCTTGGGTGGCATGGTATTGGACCAGTATTCCGCGCCCAGTCTGGACTGGAATGCCGCGGTGCACGATGACGGAGGGACCGTGACGATCGCAACGCCATTCACCCAAGCGCGTCACCCCGCAGGGATAAATATCGACATGGCTACGTATGAGGGCAATATTTATCTCGCATACGGTGAAGAGCCGGTCACACACCTTCCAACGCGCTTTCCGTACCCCTTGGGCTTTGGCAACGATACCGTTTTCGGCGGGAGCGGCGATTCGCGCTTCTTTCTTTCGAACGGAGACAATTACGTGGACGCCGGTAGCGGCAACAGCACCATCTATGGGGGCATGGGCAACGACACGATTTTCGGCGGTACAGGTAACGTCCGGGTGAGGGGCCGAGGGGGCAATGACTACATCACGCTCGAATCCGGTAATGATTTTGCGAGCGGTAATTCCGGTGACAATACGATCATCGGCGGCGCCGGTGACAGCGTGATTTACGCCGGGGGCAGCGGAGACGATTGGGCAAGCAGGGACAAGGGCAACAATTTGGTCCAGTCCGGCGATGGGGCGACCCGCGTCCATGGTTCAGGCGGCAAGGACACGCTGATCGGTGGCGCCGGCAAGACCTCCATCTATGGCGGGGCAGGCGACGAGTATATCGTTGCCGGAACGGGCAACACGTCCATCATGGGTGGAGCCGGGCTTAACACGCTGGTGGGCGGCAGCGGCAACGACACCATTTTCGCCGGCACCGGCGCGACCACCATTCGTGGCGGCGGCGGCCAGGATTATCTGCATGGCGGCGATGGCGCCAACATCATTTACGTCGGCGACGGGGGCACCATTGCCGCGCCGAATACGGTGCGTGCCGGTACAGGCGCGACCACCATCCACGGTGGCGGAGGCAAGGACCTGATTTACGGCGGCAGCGGCGCCAACGTTATATATGCCGGGGCAGGGGGGGGCGGCACGACGTCTGTCGATTTCACCCAGGTCGTCGCAGGCAGCGGAAATACGACCATTCATGGTGGCTCAGGTGTCAACCACCTGTTTGCCGGTGCCGGCAACGATATCCTGTACGGCGGCAGCGGTGGCACCATCGTCGCGCCGACTGAGCTGTGGGCCGGCGCCGGCAACGATACCCTGGTCGCCGGAACCGGCTTCAACAAGCTGTTCGGCGCGGCGGGTACGACCAATTTTGTGGTGAACAAAAATGCCGGCACGGTCGTGATTTTGCAGTGCGACAGTGACGATACCCTGTCCTTCGACGCAAGCTACAAGCCGGAGGAGCTCAGTATCGCGGACAACCACGACGGCGTGGAAATCGGTACCGGCAGCGGCACCATCTTTTTACAGCCAGGCCTGCAGCGCATCACCTTCAACGGCCAAGAAACCACGCTTGATGCCCTGCGTTCGCCAAGCTACAAAATTGGCACTTCCACGTATTCCTCGGTCAGTGTGACACTTCCGGCGGTTCCGGCGGTTCCGTCGGGCACGGCGCCTATCCAGACGGTCAACTTGCTGGGCAGCGCCGATATCCAAGCCGTGGGCAACAATGTCGCCAGCGTGATCCGGGCCAATAGCGGCGACGACACCTTGGTTAGTGGCAGTGCGAACGATACCCTGATCGGTGGAAGCGGCGCCAATGAATTCATTGCAGGGACCGGCAGCAGCACCATGATTGCGGGCACGGGCAGCTCGCGCTTCATCGTCAACATGAATAGCGGCAATGTCCTGATCCAGCACAGCCAGCATGACGATACACTGGAGTTCGGTGCGGGCATCACGGCAGCCAGCGTGACGGTCAGCGCGCACGCGGGCAGCGCTGGCATATCGGTCGTCACGCTCAAGGTCGCTGGTGGCCCTACGGTGACCGTGGAAGGCAGTGCCGCCAGCGGCATATTGGGACGGCTGGCTTTCGCCAATCGCGACAGCCGGACCTTGAGCGAGGCGCTGTTGCAAGCCGATCCGGCCGTGGCAACCTTGTCCACAGAGGTGGGCATGGCGCTTCCGGGGGGGATGATCGCGCTGACTCTGACGGGCAAGACGGCTGTGATTGCCAGTGGTAATGAACTCGACAACATCCTGCGCGCCAGCGCCGGCCGCGACACCCTGGTTGCCGGAGCCGGCAACGATACCCTGACCGGTTCGGGCCACGGCTCGGGCGGCGTGGCGACCTATGTGCCAAGCGCGAACGGCATCACGACGATCGACGCCAGCGTGCCGGGCGAAGCCATCGCCTTCGGCGCCGGTGTGCGCGCTGGTCAGTTGTCGGCGGGCATGGTGATCGACGCGTATGGCCGCAAGTCCGTCCAGATTTTCTCCGAATCCGGTGCGAGCGTCGTGGTGCAGGGCAACCAAGCCGGCAATATGCTCGACCAGCTCAAGTTCGACGATGGCAGCATGATCGGACTCGATACCTTGCTGGTGCAGTCGAACGCCAGGGGGCACACGATGTATTCGGCGGCCAGTCTCGTGCTGCCGGCCGGTATTCAGCATCTGCAGCTGACCGGCAGCGCAGGCCTGAGCGCGACGGGCAACGCGCTGGCCGACTACATCGTTGCCAGCGATGGCAACGATACGCTGAGCGGCGGTGACGGCAACGACACCCTGGTTGCTGGCATGGGCGACAGCGTGCTCAATGGCGGCGGCGGCGGCAACACGTTTGTTGCCGGAATCGGCAAGACGATCATGAACGGTAATGGCAAGATGGCCGGTGCGAACGTCAACACCTACGAGTACGCTGTGGGCGATGGCATGACGACGATCGTCAATGGTGGCCCAGGCGATATCCTGGCGCTGGGCGCTGGTATTGCCGCCACGACGGTCAGCCTGGTGCGCGCAAATAACGATTTGCAGGTCGCTGTCACAGCTGGTAAGCCGGTCATTATCCAGGACTACTATGCAGCCTCGGGCCCGACCTTGGGCAAGGTCGTCTTTGCCGATGGCGTGGTGTGGGATCACTCGATCATCATCGCGAAAACCACGCTGCCCGATGGCGTGCCGGGTCCCGGTACATGGCCCGGGATCGAGATGATGTATGGATTCGAGGGCAACGATTTTATTCTGGCGAAGGGCAGCGATACCTGGCTGTTTGGCGGAAACGGCGACGATTATCTTGTCGGCGGTCGTGGCCATGACACGCTCGATGGCGGCCGCGGGCTCGACCATCTCGATGGGGCCGGGGGAAACGACATCTATCTGTTCGGACGAGGCGATGGCCAGGATATCGTCGATAACAGCCATTTCGATCCATCCACGTTGAACACCGTTCAATTCAAACCTGGGATTCGGCCATCTGACGTGAAGATCAAGCAGGTTGCCAGCACAGCATGGTGGGAACGTCCATACGGCCACACTGCGCTTGAACTGGCCATTGCCGGCACTGACGACAAAATTACCATTGAGCGTTTCTTCGATAATCAGGAGTACTCGGGCGTTCAGTATACCGCTTTGATGCAGGTCTGTTTCGACGACGGCACGGTCTGGAGTAGAACGTTTTTGGAAGATTTTGTGCTGACCCCAACCGACGGCGACGACCATATTACCGGTACTCGGCAACCTGATTATCTGACTGGTGGCAAGGGCAACGATACCATCTATGGCCTTGGCGGCGCCGATACGCTCGAGGGTGGGCCCGGCAACGATTTTCTGGCCGATGGCGGCGCGCGTGAGGTTTTCGTTTTTGGCCTTGGCGATGGCCAGGATACGCTGGGCCAGTTCAACAACAACGATGCGGACAGGCAGGCAATCCTGCGTTTCAAGCCTGGTATTGTTGCGGCAGACGTTGTTGTCAAAAGAAATCGCAGCGATCTGCTGCTCTCGATCGCGGGCAGCACGGATTCCGTGACCGCGTTGACTTACTTCACAGAGGAGATGGAGATGACCGGATTGTCGCCGGTCATACGGATAGAGTTTGCCGACGGCACTGTCTGGGACTCCGAAACGATCAGGCCGTTCTTGATGACCGGCACGACCGCCGACGACCAGCTTGGCGGGTACGACACTGACGACCTGCTCGAAGGGGGCGCGGGCAAAGATACACTTTATGGGGCCAAGGGCGCCGACACCTTGCGCGGCGGGGACGGTAACGATACCTTGCGCGGCGGGCGCGGCGAGAATCTCATCGACGGCGGAGCGGGGGACGACCTCCTGGAAACGCATTTTGACTCAAGAGATACCTTCGTTTTCGGACGCGGTTCGGGACGAGATACGATCTCGGCATACAACGTGTCTTATTATGAAAAAACTAATGCTGACATTATCCAACTTAAACCCGGTGTGACTCCCGGCGATATCGCTTTATTTCGCACAGGAAAAACTCTGATCGTCTCGATCGCGTCGACGGATGATGCACTCTTCGTACGCCAATATTTTTTCGCGAATAACAGTCGTAGGGGTGCGGTGTTGCAGTTCGCCGACGGCACCGTGTGGGATGAGCGCGTCATCGATGCAAAAGCGAAAATTCGTGCCAATTCGCCGCCGCAGGACAATCTGGAGCTTGGATACTTGGCAGCGGAAGCCGGCGTTCCGTTCAGCTTCACGGTGCCGGCCGATACGATTATCGACCCCGACCCGTGGCAACACATTACCTATAGCGTGACCATGCGCGACAGCGTCAGCCCATTGCCGGCGTGGCTGAGCTTTGATCCCTTGACGCGCACGTTCTCGGGCACACCCGATAGTGCCGCCGTCGGTTACGTGCCGTTGATTCTTTGGGGAACCGATGACGACGGTGCGCGCATGGGCATGATGAAGACCCTGATCGTCAACGCTGCCCCGCCGAACCGGGCGCCGCTGGTATCGCAGGCACAGGAGGACCAGATTGCGTTACTGGATACAGAGTTCAGCTATACGGTTCCGAACTATGCGCTGACCGATCCCGATCGCGCCGACAAGCTGACCTTTAGCGCAAGCCTGGCCGACGGCGGCGTGCTGCCGGCATGGCTGCACTTCGATGCCGCAAGCCGCACCTTCAGCGGTACGCCCACTGTCCGGGGGCGGGTCAGCATTGTGTTGACGGCGACGGATAAAGCAGGTCTGAGCGTCAGCGATGAATTTGATATAGCGATGCAACTAGAAGGCGTGAACCTCGAGGGCACCGAACTCGGCGACGAACTCACAGGCGGCTTGGGCAACGACACCCTGAGTGGACTGTCCGGCAACGACACCCTCAACGGTGGCGGCGGTGACGACATCCTCGACGGTGGCGACGGTACGGATGGCATGGCGGGTGGCGCCGGAGACGATACCTATATCGTCGACTCCGTTTTCGACAAGATCGTGGAGAACGACAACGGCGGCTACGACACCGTCCAGACACAGGTCAGCTATACCCTTGGCGAGCATCTCGAGTCGCTCATCCTGGGCGACGGTGGCCACATCAATGGGACGGGCAATGCGATGGCGAACACCCTCGCCGGTAACTCCGAGGATAACATTCTCGACGGCGGCGCCGGTGCCGACTCGATGACCGGCGGGCGTGGTGACGATACGTACATTGTCGACACGGCGGGCGACGAGGTGCTCGAGTTATATGACGAAGGGGTTGACACGCTCGTGCGCTCCTACAATACCCAGGATGGGCTTGCTGCCGTTCTTGAAAACCTGGTCTTGACGGGTGTCGCGGTGCAGGGCATCGGCAATGGATTGGGTAACGCGATTACTGGCAATGAGCTTGCCAATTCCTTGTATGGACAGAGTGGCAACGATACCTTGAGCGGTCTGGCCGGCAATGACACCCTGTATGGTGGCAGAGACGACGATGTTTATCTGTACGGACGCGGCGATGGCCGCGATCTGATCTCGAACGTCGGGGTCAATGGCTCGGTGGACATCGTGCGCTTTGGCGAGGGGATTGCCACGACCGATGTATCCGTGATGCGCAGCGGCACTGATTTGCTGTTCAAGCTCAACGGAAGCACCGATCAAATCACGATCAACAAGTACTACGGCCCGGCCGCTCAGTCCGATGGCGCGGGAGCTGATCGTAAAATAAACTATGTGGCTTTCGCAGACGGCAGTACGTGGAACCAGGCTGACTTTGAAACGATGGCTGACCGTGCGCTGAGCAACCAGACTCCGGTCAAGGCGATCGCGCCGCCCGTCTTGCAAGCCATGGCGGGAAGCCTGTTTACCTACACCGTATCCGTGAATGCCATCACCGACCCCGATCCAGGCGATACGATCAAGTACAGCTTCAAACTGGCAAACGGCGCCGACCTGCCGGTGTGGCTGACATTTAATCCGGCGACGCGCGAGCTGTCCGGCACGCCGGCCAGCACCAACCTCGGCACGCTCCAGCTGGGGTTGTGGGGCAGCGATAACTATGACAAAACCGCCGGTCATGCCGTCACGATGAAGATCGGTGCTCCCAACCGGGCGCCGGTGGTGGCAACACCGCTGGCCGATAAAACCGTGGTACTGGGCGCGCCGTTCAGTTACGCGGTACCGGCAAACTCGTATGCCGATCCGGATGCGGGCGACACGCTGACCTATGCAGCCACGCTGGCTGACGGCAGCGCATTGCCGGCATGGCTGGCGTTCAATGCCGCCACCCGTGCCTTCAGCGGCACGCCGGTTTCGGCCGGCACGGTCAGCATCAAGGTAAGCGCAAAAGACGCTGGCGGCCTGAGCGTGTCGGATGTGTTCGATCTGAGCGCGACTGTCCAGAACCTGGTTCTGAACGGTAGCGCCAATGCCGAGACACTTACGGGCGGCAGCGGTAACGACGTGCTCAATGGGCTGGCGGGCAACGATACCCTGATTGGTGGTGGCGGCAACGATACGCTCGACGGCGGCGCCGGCGACGATAAGATGTCCGGTGGCTCCGGCAACGACGTCTATCTGGTCGACAATGCGGGCGATGTGGTCACGGAGAATGCCAGTGAAGGTAACGATCTGGTGCAGTCGTCAGCTTCGTACACCCTGGGTGCAAACTTGGAAGCTCTCCAGCTGACCTTGACCGGGGCAGTCAGCGGCACTGGCAATCCGATTGATAACCTCCTTGTCGGCAATGCCGGCAACAATGCCTTGAACGGACTGGCTGGCAACGACGTCCTGCAAGGTGGAGATGGCATCGATACTTTGAGCGATACGGCAGGCAACAACTTGCTGCATGGTGGCGCCGGGGCCGACATTCTGACCGGCGGTATCGGCAAGGACATGCTGATTGGCGGTGCCGGCAACGACACCGTCACCAGCAGTACCGGCGCCGATGTGATCGCTTTCAACCGCGGCGATGGACAAGATATCGTCAATGCCAGCACCGGCAAGGACAATACGCTGTCGCTTGGGAAAGGCATCTTGTACGCCGATTTGCTGTTCAAGAAATCGGCCAACGACCTGATCCTCGTGACGGGCGCCAGCGAGCAAATCAACCTCAAGGATTGGTACCTCGGCACGACCAACCGCAGCGTCGCCAATCTGCAGATGGTGATTGAAGGAACGAGCGATTACAACGCGACTTCCACCAACAAGTTGAATAACAAGAAAATCGAGCAATTCAACTTCGACGGGTTGGCGACCGCCTTCGACCAGGCGCGTACAGCCAATCCGGCATTGACGAGCTGGGCCTTGTCTTCATCGCTGCTCAATTTTTACCTGAGCGGCAGCGATACGGCGGCCATCGGCGGCGACCTGGCGTATCAGTATGCGAAAAACGGCACGCTGTCGAACGTCTCGCTGACGCCGGCGGCGGCCATCCTGGCCAATGCATCGTTCGGCACGGCGGCGCAAACCCTGCAAGCCGGATCGGCGCTGCAGGATCTGTCGCCGCGCCTGATGTAAGGGCATCGCCCGTCCGGCCTTTCTCTGCCCGCGTGGCGGATGAAGGCCGGGTTCTTTCTCAATTGCATGAGTATTGGCGAGTTTTGGGCATGGCTCCGGCTGGTAAGATGCCCAATCTCCATCTTGCAGGCCAGCGCACGACCCTATGACATTCACACCAGCCCAGCCTTTGCCTTCCGGCGCGCCGCGCGCGCGCCGCATCCTGTTCATTCATCAAAACTTTCCCGGCCAGTTCAAGCGCATCGCCTCGCACCTGGCGCGCGATCCGGCGTACGACGTGCTGGCGATCGGCAAGGACGGCTGTCCCGGCTTGCCGGATGTGCGTACGCTGACCTACAAGCTGCACCGTGGCGCGGCCAAGGAAACCCACCACTACGCCAGGCCTTTCGAGGCGGGCATCCTGCATGGACAGGCATGCCTGCGGGTCTTGCTGGCGATGAAAGAGAAGGGCTTCGCGCCGGACGTGATCATCGCCCATCCGGGCTGGGGCGACACCATGTTCGTGCGCGAAGCGTTTCCGGAGGCGCGCCTGGTGCATTTTTCCGAGTTCTACTATCACACGGATAACGCCGATGTCGGCTTCGATCCGGAGTTTCCCAGCACGATAGACGATCGGGCGCGGGTGCGCGCCAAGAACGCGCTGCAACTGCTCAACCTGGAAGCCTGCGACATCGCCGTGGCGCCGACCGCATGGCAGAAAAGCCTGCACCCCAAGCCTTACCACGACAAGATCGCGCTGATTCACGAGGGAGTCGACACCGCCTACCTATGCCCGAATCCCGACGCCACGTTCACACTGCCGAACGGCAAAGTGCTGCGTCCGGGCGACCCGGTGGTGACCTATGTGTCGCGCAACCTCGAGCCGTACCGCGGCTTCCACACCTTCATGCGCGCGCTGCCCAAGATACTGGCTGACAATCCGGACTGCGACATCGTGCTCGCCGGCGGGGCCGACGTGAGCTACGGCGCGCGTCCGGCCGGCGGCCAGACGTGGCGCGCCAGGATGCTGGCCGAAGTCGCCATCGATCCGGATCGCGTGCATTTCCTCGACCGCATTTCCTACGCGCGCTACCGCGACCTGCTGCAGGTCTCGGCCGCGCATGTCTACCTGACGTATCCGTTTGTGCTGTCGTGGTCGATGCTCGAAGCGATGGCGTGCGGCTGCCTGGTGATCGGCTCGGACACGGCGCCGGTGACGGAAGTCATCCGTCACGGCGAGAATGGCTTGCTGGTCGATTTTTTCGATACGGATGCGATTGCCGGCGCCGTCAGCCGGGCCTTGCGCGAGCCTGCACAGTGCGCGCCGCTGCGCGCGCGGGCTGTGGAATCGGTCAAGTCCGGCTATGCGGTCGAGGAGGGCATTGCCGGCTACCGGCGCCTGATCGACGCCGCGCCGGCGGCGTAGCGCGAGCGCGGAAGGCCGCGCTGTCGAACACCGGGTGGGCTAGCCATCCGCCTTGGTGGAATTGGGGGCTGCTGCCCGGCCATGCGGGGACGGGCGATATCGCCCTGCGAGCGAGCGCGTCACGGCATCGCCCCGCATCGAACTGCTAGGCGACCGGGGCCTCGGCGGCCGGCAAGGAGCGGGCCGGCAGCGCGCGCCGCTCGGACCACTTGCTGTTCAAATACAGGCGCATTGGATTCTCGAAAAGGTAGTACGACACCGCACCCACGGCGATTGCCGCCAGCAAGCCGGCCATATGCGGCCAGCGGCCCTCGATCACGGCATAGTAAATTGGTTGCTGCCACAGGTAGAGCGAAAACGAACAGACGCCGAACCATTGCATCACCCGGCTTGCCAGCAGTTGGCGGATAAACTGCGGCATGCGTTCCAGATGGTTGATCGAGTACGCCAGGAACAGCGGGCCGATGGTAAACAGGAGCCGCTTGTGCGCAAAAATCGAGTAGCAGGCAATCGCCATGACAAAACTCAGTACCGCAAGCAATGGATGGGTTTCCCGGATCCATTTGGCCTGCGTGCTTGCGGCGGTAACGCGATAGGCAGCCGCCGCGATCAGTCCCAAGGCTGCGGCCTCGCTACGCAGGAACCACGGCGTTGCGCCGGCCGGCGTGTGCGACGGGTAATAGGCATTGATGGCCATGATGACGCCTGTGCTGACGAGCAGGAAGGCCGCGCCGGCGTACCGGTTCTTCAGCTTGCCGACCAGGACGGCGCCCGCCGCCAGCAACAGATAGCTGTGCTCCTCGACGCAGAGCGACCACAGATGCCCGATCGGCCAGCCGCGGTGCCAGATGTTCATGTCGACGGGGAAGTAGTTGCACAAGAACGTGAAGGTGGAGAGCAGCTCGGCTCGCGTGGCCACATAGCGCACCGGTTGCAGGAAGGCCGCGTAGGCCGCCATTGCAATCACAAACACCCAGAAGGTCGGGAATACCCGGCTCATCCTGCGGACAAAGAAATCCTTCAGCGGCACCTTCTTTATGAACAAGAGATTGCCCATCAAGAAGCCGGACAGCACGAAGAAGAGTTGCACGCCGAATCCGCCCAGCCAGGAGAATTCCTGCGTCGCCTTGAAGTGCGATACCAGGACGGCGATGATGGCCAGTCCGCGCCACCCGTCAAGGTAAGGGATATGCTTGGTTGGATTGCTTGCCATGTTTGCCGCCGTGTCTGTTAGTGAATCAAGCAATTACACGTGGCTATCGCATTGATAAATGATGTTGAATAAAGGTGACCGGCTGGTTGAGCGATCAACGTCCGTGTCGTCCGAGGCTGCCCTACCGGTGCGCGCAGCCGCCGAGCGCGCGCTGCATGCGCAGCGGTGGCTGGATTGTGCGGTGCCCCGTTGCCCGGCCTGCGCACAAGCGTGCGCAAATTAAAAAGCCACCTCGAAGGTGGCCATGTCTTGGGAAAATTGAGATAACCGCTGTCAGAGACGCATTGTGCAATGCGATGTCACGTGGAAGTCTTTCATTTCAATGCGAACGATGGGGTGGCTGATGGGGCTCGAACCCACGACAACAGGAATCACAATCCTGGACTCTACCAACTGAGCTACAGCCACCATCGAATCTGCATTTTGTTCAGATGCTTCCTGAACAGAAAAAGATTATACAAACATCTGAGCGAACTGGCAAATCAAAATGCACTGAAAGCGAAATATTTTCAAATTGCCACTTCGCGCACGGGCGCTTCGATGCCCAGCAAGTTGGCAAACGCGAGCGACAGCGCCGTTGCGCTGGAACTGGTATAGCCTTGCAGGGTCGCCGCGACATCCATGTCACCTGCCGCGATGACGCTAGCGGTGGCACGAGACGCCGAACCCGCAGCCACGACGTAAGCTGTGCTGGACTTCGCGCTGGCAGCCACCGCGCAACCGGTGGCGGGAGTCGCACTGGCATCCACAGTGATGCCGGTGGCACCAGGCGGCGCGCCGGGAGCACTGCTCCGATTGAGCAAGCCGGCGGCACCCAGCAAGCGCGCCAGTTGCCGCGCCACCGCATCGCCGGTGTCGATCAGCACGATCTCGCGCGCCGTCGCCGCCGCGATGACCTCGCCAAGCATCGCCAGCACGAACGGGTAGTGCGTGCAGCCCAGCACCAGCGTATCGGCACCCTGGTCCAGCAGCGGCACCACGTAGCGCTCCAGCAGCGTCCTGACTGCGGGCGATTCCAGGTCGCCGAGCTCGATCTGGTCGACCAGCCCCGGACACCCCTGCAGCAAAAACTGCGCATTGCTGGCGGCACTGATCTGGTCGCGCAGCAGCAGGAACTTGGCGCCGGCGATGGTCACGCTGGTCGCCAGCACGCCCACCTTGCCATTGCGCGTGGCTGCCGCAGCCGGCTTGAGGCCAGGTTCCACCCCGACGATGGGCATGTCGGGATAGTGCGCGCGCAGCACCTTGATGGCGGCCACCGTCGCCGTATTGCATGCCACCACCAGCGCCTTGGCGCCGTTGGCAACCAGAAAAGCGGCGACCGCCAGCGAGCGCTCGGCCACCACGCTTTCCGGCTTGTCGCCATACGGCGCAAAACCGGAATCGGCGAAGTACAGCAAATGCTCATGCGGCAGCTGCGCGCGGATATGGCGCAGGACCGACAAGCCGCCCACGCCGGAATCGAACACGCCGATTGGCGCGGTAGCCGACGCGGTAGCCGACGCGGTAGCCGACGCGGTAGCCGACGCGGTAGCCGACGCGGTAGCCGACGCCGTGGCCATCGCCGGGACGCTCGCGCTTGTCACTGGTGTTGTCACTCGTGCGTCACTCAGGCCACGCTGACAGGAATCTTGCCGACGCTCGACAAGGATTCGATCTTCGCTGCCCATTCCGTTGGA
The DNA here is from genome assembly GCF_011682175.1 of Massilia frigida. Lineage (GTDB taxonomy): Bacteria > Pseudomonadota > Gammaproteobacteria > Burkholderiales > Burkholderiaceae_D > Telluria_A > Telluria_A frigida. The sequence continues at coordinate 6,543 of NZ_WHJG01000007.1, read as the reverse complement.
CCGGTGTTGTGCACCGACGTTCCATTGGAATCGACGGCCACCGTGACCGGCATGTCGATCACGTCGAACTCGTAGATCGCTTCCATGCCCATGTCGTGGAAGCCGAGCACCTTGGCGCTCTTGATCGCTTTCGACACCAGGTAAGCCGCGCCGCCGACCGCCATCAGGTAGGCCGATTTGTGCTTCTGGATCGATTCGATCGCCGCCGGACCGCGCTCGGCCTTGCCGATCATGGCGATCAGGCCGGTTTTTTCCAGCATCATGTCGGTGAACTTGTCCATGCGGGTGGCGGTCGTCGGACCGGCCGGGCCGACCGCTTCGTCGCGCACCGGATCGACCGGGCCGACGTAGTAAATCACGCGGTTCTTGAAGTCGACCGGCAATGGCTCGCCCTTGGCCAGCATGTCCTGGATGCGCTTGTGCGCGGCGTCGCGGCCGGTCAGCATCTTGCCGTTCAACAGCAAGGTCTGGCCCGGGGTCCACGAGGCGACTTCTTCCTTTGTGAGGGTGTTGAGGTCGACGCGGCGCGATTTCTCGGTGTCCGGGGTCCAGTGCACGTCCGGCCAGGTCGACAGCGCCGGCGGCTCGATGTAGCTCGCGCCCGAGCCGTCCAGCACGAAGTGCGCGTGGCGGGTGGCGGCGCAGTTCGGAATCATCGCCACCGGCTTGGAAGCCGCGTGGGTCGGATGCATCATGATCTTGACGTCGAGCACGGTGGTCAGGCCACCCAGGCCCTGGGCGCCGATGCCCAGGGCATTGATCTTGTCGCACAGCTCGATACGCAGTTCTTCAGTCTTGTTTTGCGGGCCGCGCAGTTTCAGTTCGTACATGTCGATGTCATCCATCAGCACTTCCTTGGCCATCAGCATGGCTTTCTCGGCGGTGCCGCCGATGCCGATCCCGAGCATGCCCGGCGGACACCAGCCCGCGCCCATGGTCGGCACGGTCTTCATGACCCAGTCGACCAGCGAGTCGGACGGGTTGAGCATGACGAACTTGGACTTGTTCTCGGAGCCGCCGCCCTTGGCCGCCACCTTGACGTCGACGGTGTTGCCCTCGACCAATTCCATGTGGACCACGGCCGGCGTGTTGTCCTTGGTGTTCTTGCGCTCGAACTGCGGGTCGGCCACGATCGAAGCGCGCAGCTTGTTGTCGTCGAAGTTGTAGGCGCGGCGCACGCCTTCGTTGACGGCGTCGGTGACGGTGCCGGAAAAGCCTTCGAAACGCACGCCCATGCCGATCTTGAGGAACACGTTGACGATGCCGGTATCCTGGCAGATCGGGCGCTTGCCCTCGGCGCACATGCGCGAATTGGTCAGGATCTGGGCGATCGCATCCTTGGCGGCATCGCTCTGTTCCGACTCGTAGGCGCGCGCCAGGTGGGCGATGTAATCGGCCGGGTGGTAGTAGCTGATGTACTGGAGGGCGGCGGCAACCGATTCGATCAGGTCTTCCTGCTTGATGATAGTCATGGCTATTCTCGTTGGCTTAGTGAGGGGTCTTGGACTGGTTCTGGGTGCCGATCATGATGCGGTCGGTATAGGCGATCGCCAGCGCCGACAGCAGGAACACGATGTGGATCACCGTCTGCGCGATCAGCACCTTGGGTTCGTACGCGTTGGCGTTAATAAACGTCTTGAGCAGGTGGATCGACGAAATGCCGATGATCGCCATGGCCAGCTTGGTCTTGAGCACCGAGGCGTTCACGTGCGAGAGCCACTCGGGCTGGTCGGGATGGCCTTCCAGGTGCATGCGCGAGACGAAGGTTTCGTAGCCGCCCACGATGACCATGATCAGCAGGTTCGAGATCATCACCACGTCGATCAGGCCGAGCACCACCAGCATGATGGTCGCTTCGTTGAGCTTGGTCGCCTGCTTGGCGCCCGGTACGGTAACTGCATCGAAGATATGCTGCAGCGCCGCCTCGTTACCGAGTACGGCACCGATCAGGTCCTTGAGTTCAACCCAGAAATGGAAAACATACACGCACTGCGCCAGGATCAGGCCCAGATACAGCGGCAACTGCAGCCAGCGGCTCATGAAAATGAGGTTATTCAAGGGGGTCAGTTTTTGACGTTCTTTCGGTAAAATCGGTTCAGACATGAATGCTTGGCTCCAGAGTAAGGCAAAAATTTTCGCTGCGTCATTTTACCAGCGCTTGGCCCGGCTGCAGAGAGCGGCCTCGGTCGGACCTCGTATTGATCTGGCGCAAACCACAGCTGATCGTCATGCCGTGCGCATTGATCTTGTCGTTAATGCAAGTGACCATACCGCTTGATGGGGCTATCCATGTTTTAATGTCTCATCGACCTTCCTCGCCGACGTGCACGTAAGGGCGCAGTAAGCGAGCGGGACTATGGTTTTAGCAAAACAACACCACCAATGGAGACCAGCATGGCAGCAACAGATTCCACCCAGCAGGACAACCCAGGCTTGCAGGAAAGCCGCGTGTTTGCGCCGCCGCCCGACTTCGTGGCCAACGCCGCCATTTCCGGGATGGATGCCTACCATGCACTGTGCGCGGAAGCGGGAGCCGATTACGAAGGTTTCTGGGCGCGCCTGGCGCGCGAAAATCTCGAATGGCACAAGCCGTTCACCTCGACCCTGGACGAAACCAATGCGCCGTTCTACAAATGGTTCGATGACGGCGAGCTGAACGTGTCGTACAACTGCCTCGACCGCAACCTCAAGAACGGCAACGCCGACAAGACCGCCATCATTTTCGAAGCGGACGACGGCACGGTCACGCGCGCAACGTACCAGGAGTTGTACGAGCGCGTCTGCAAATTTGCCAACGGCCTCAAGGCGCGCGGCATCAAGAAGGGCGACCGCGTCATTATTTATATGTCGATGTCGATCGAAGGCGTGGCCGCCATGCAGGCCTGCGCGCGCATCGGCGCCACCCATTCGGTGGTGTTTGGCGGCTTTTCGGCCAAATCGCTGCAGGAGCGGATTATCGACGCCGGCGCGGTGGCGGTCATCACGGCCGACGAGCAACTGCGCGGCGGCAAGCACCTGCCGCTGAAAAGCATCGTCGACGAAGCGCTGGCGCTGGGCGGCTGCGCCAGCATCAAGAATGTGATCGTCTACAAGCGTACCGGCGGCAACATTGCCTTCACCGAAGGGCGCGACCTCTGGCTGCACGAGCTGGTGGCCGACCAGGCCGCCGAGTGCGAGCCGGAATGGGTGGGGGCCGAGCATCCGCTGTTCATCCTCTACACGTCCGGTTCGACCGGCACTCCCAAGGGCGTGCAGCATTCCAGCGGCGGCTACCTGCTGTGGGCCGCGCTGACCATGAAGTGGAGCTTCGACATCAAGCCGCAGGACGTGTTCTGGTGCACGGCCGATATCGGCTGGGTCACCGGCCACAGCTACATCGCCTACGGCCCGCTGGCGGTGGGCGCGACCCAGGTCGTGTTCGAGGGCATCCCGACCTACCCGAACGCGGGGCGGTTCTGGGCCAATATCGCCAAGCACAAGGTCAGCATCTTCTACACGGCGCCGACGGCGATCCGTTCGCTGATCAAGGCGGCCGATGTCGACCCGGGCGTGCATCCGTCCAAGTACGATTTGAGCAGCCTGCGCCTGCTCGGTTCGGTAGGCGAGCCGATCAATCCGGAAGCCTGGATGTGGTACTACAAGAACGTGGGCGGCGAGCGCTGCCCGGTGGTGGACACTTTCTGGCAGACCGAGACGGGCGGCCACATGATCACCCCGCTGCCGGGCGCGACGCCCATGGTGCCGGGTTCGTGCACCTTGCCGCTGCCGGGCATCATGACCGCGATTGTCGACGAGGCCGGCGCGGACGTGGCGAACGGGCAGGGCGGCATCCTGGTGGTCAAGCGGCCGTGGCCGTCGATGATCCGTACCATCTGGGGCAATCCGGAGCGCTTCAAGACCAGCTACTTCCCGGATGAACTGGGCGGCAAGATGTATTTGGCGGGCGACGGCGCGATCCGCAACAAGGAGACGGGCTACTTCACGATCACGGGGCGCATCGATGACGTGCTCAACGTGTCGGGCCACCGCATGGGCACCATGGAGATCGAATCGGCGCTGGTGGCCAATCCGATGGTGGCCGAGGCGGCCGTGGTCGGCAAGCCGGACGACACGACCGGTGAATCGATCTGCGCGTTTGTCGTGCTTAAGCAGGCCCGGCCGACCGGGGAAGAGGCCAAGAAGCTGGCGCTGGAGTTGCGCAACTGGGTGGCCAAGGAAATCGGGCCGATCGCCAAGCCGAAGGAAATCCGCTTCGGCGACAACCTGCCCAAGACCCGTTCCGGCAAGATCATGCGGCGTTTGCTGAGGGTACTGGCGAAGGGCGAGACCATCACGCAGGACATCTCGACCCTGGAAAATCCGGCGATCCTGGAGCAGTTGAAGGAAGCCTCGTAAGGGCGCGCGAAATTTTCTTCATACCCCGCGGAATCTTTGCTATAATCTGCGGCTTCGCGAAGGCGGAGATGTAATGCAGGAGAGATGGATGAGTGGTTGAAGTCGCACGCCTGGAAAGCGTGTATAGGTTCATAGCCTATCCGGGGTTCGAATCCCCGTCTCTCCGCCAGGAATAAGCAAGTAACTGATGTGAAAAGAAAAAAGCCAACCGACGAGGTTGGCTTTTTTCGTTTCCTGTCGCGTTTGCGCTGTGTGGACCAGCTTCGGGCTCCATATCGTGAAGTAGGAACTCGTTCTTGTTGTCATGGATGAGATGACGGCAGGGCACGGAAGGTTGGAACACATGCGGAACTGCCGCTACAATCGACAGTAGCGGCCCCTTCGTCGATGAATAGTCTGCGAGCAGATTCGGCCGGTCTGCCAGTCTAAAATCGGCCAATACCTGCCATTGATCGGCGATGAAAAACCATGGACAAGATGGATCCCTACAATACCTATCGCTCTCTCGACCAGGAATTTGCCCAGTCTCTGGGCTACTCGGGGAAACGCGAAATTCCGGACGCGTTAGTGCTCAAAGTCGCTGAATTTATCGATGCGCATCCGGCAGACATGATGACGGCCTACTATGCCAAGTCATTGCTCGACAAGTTCTATCGAAAGAGAACAAAAAGACGGTCGGGAAATCTGTTCAATGCATTGGATTCCTATCTGCGCAATAAGAGATTCTTAATCCCGCTGTTTCTCGAATATCGAAACAATGAGAAAAATCCTTTCTCCGCCGAAAATCATGATATTGCCGCCATCTGGCTGGCGATCCACGATCTTCCTGACGGTTATGATAAGGCAAATTGCATCGGTAAATTTTCACGTTTATTCACCGGCGAAATGGCCCGTCTGTCGTATCAATCCATTCTTGCGATGCCCGACATATACAAGACCAGAGCTCTTGGGGGAATTTATCCCAGAATGGACAAGCTTCACAAGGCAGAGATTTTTCCCTACATATGTCAACAATTTCGGTCTGGATCGCCAGAGGCCGCGTATCAGCTTAAGCGGATGTTTCCGCACTTGGACGAGGAATCCAGAACCGAGGTAATTTCTCTTCACCTTGACCTGCCGGACCTCCCGGAAAGATTGATCGCCTTCCTCGTTATCCGCAATGTGCAATATCTCCAGCCCTCAGATGCGAACAGGATTGCGGCGAGGGTCAGGATGTTCCCCACGGATTATTTCAGGAACCGCTGCCTGCTGAAGCTAACCGCGCACTTGCCTGCCGGTGAAATCGAAGCATTGTTCAAGCGATTCATGGAAGACTTCAACACGCTGGAACCGAGCTCGGAATTGATACACAACCTTTACCATTTTGGCGCCGTTCTAAAAACATTGGAAAAGAGCGATGTCATTAGCATGGCTTTGGAAAAAATCGCTTGCCTGGACGATTCCGAGAGTGAACTTTACAACCAACAAAAATATAGCGAAATGTCGTTTATCGTGCCCCTCCTGGCCGAAGCTGACAAAGCAAGAGCAATAGGCATCGCAGAAACTGTGAAAGGCGGTTACAAGAGAAACCTCATTGCAAGACTGCAGGCCCATTTTTCCCGTAGCAAAGGGTTTTGTGGATTCAGGGGCGCGCTCATCTGCTATTGAGGGACCGCCGCGCTGCACGAATATGCGCCATTGACGAAATCTGACAACGGCATTAGAGCCAATTGCAAAACGATTTTTCTGAACTGGCCGGCATCACGGGAGCGCGACTTTCCATCGCATTTTCGTGATGCTGGACGAATTCTGGTCGGTTATGGTGGCGGAATCATGGTTAATCTCATTCTGAAGACGTGTGGATGCCGCACCGGAAAAATTTGGTGCGAAATCGGTGGTTGAGTTATGCGGATTAGTCGGGTCATCGTCGAAGTCGCATCAACTGGTCAGCACCGAGGGCGAGCAGCCCAAACATCAAATGGCTCATGACTTTGGCATGTCCTTTGACCATAATGTTGCGGCCGCCGAATTCGTCCTTGAGACGCGCGTTGGTCCGTTCGGCTACAGTGCGCTCACGGTAGCGAACTTCATCGGCAGGCTCGAAGTGCTCCTTCTCGCCCCCACGCGGGTTGTGGTCGATCAGGGGGACATGTCCCAGTTCGCGGCAGT
>NZ_WHJG01000079.1 GCF_011682175.1 Massilia frigida | reverse complement strand
CCAAACTGACGCGCGGCCAGATCCTCCAGCAAGCCGGTACCGCCATGCTGGCCCAGGCTAACTCGCTGCCGAACGGCGTGTTGTCCCTGCTGCGCGGTTAATCGCCGAGCGCGCCTTGCTTCCCCGGCCAGCTCCTGGCTGGCCGGGGAATGTCATCTCCGCAGTAAATTCTTGTTTTACATGCAATAAAGCCGCGGCGCCCTGCCCGGCGAGGTCTTCCCTGGCGTCCGTCCTGCGGCGACAAATAGTTTTTTATTGCCCTCAAGTTTGGCGCATCGCTGTCGTCTGGCGCCGTGCCTGGTCGCGCCTTGAGGCCCAAAATAAAAAATAGTCACCCGAAATCCCCCTAAACTTTCCAGCCCGCAATCCGTTATAGATAAGGACTGCGGTGTGATTGTCCCGGTACAAAGGGGCACACCAAGGCAAACGGCACGGAGCCAACATGAATAAGTAGCAATTGCAAGGAGTAATACCATGAGCGTCATCAATACCAACATCTCGTCCCTGAACGCACAACGCAACCTGAGCACCTCGGCTTCCGCCCTGTCGACCTCGCTCCAACGCCTGTCCTCCGGCTTGCGTATCAACAGTGCCAAAGACGATGCGGCTGGCCTGGCCATTTCTGAACGTTTCACGTCGCAAATCCGCGGCCTGGATCAAGCCAAGCGCAATGCCAACGATGGTGTATCGATGCTGCAAACGGCGGAAGGCTCCCTGCAATCGACCGGCAACATCCTGCAGCGTGTGCGTGAACTGGCTGTGCAGTCGTCCAACGCCACCAACTCGGCCGGCGACCGCAAGGCCATCCAGGCTGAAGTTGGCCAGTTGCTGTCGGAAGCCGACCGTATTGCCCAAACCTCGGAATTCAACGGCTTGAAACTGCTCGACGGCAGCTTCGGCACCGCCACCTTCCAGGTCGGCGCCAACGCCGGCCAGAGCATCCAGGCCACCACCGCCAACTTCCGTACCAATAACTACGGCAACAACGAAGCCTCGACCGCAGCCCCGACCACCCTGGCCACCACCGGCACCGCTTACACCGCCGGCAGCTTCGCCCTGCAAGGCCTGGCCACCTCGAACATCGCCGTCACCGCCACCGATACCGCCCAGTCGCTGGCATCGACCATCAACGGCGCCACCGCCAACACCGGCGTGACCGCTTCGGCCAAGACCGAGGAAGCGCTGACCCTGACCGCGGCCGGCGTGTATTCGCTCGCTGTCACCTCCGACAACAGCACCGCCGCCAACGTCACCTTCACCGTCGGCGCCGCACTGAACGCCTCCGGCCTGGCATCGGCGGTCAGCGCCTTTAACGATGTCTCGTCCAAGACCGGCGTCACCGCCAAGCTGAACGACACCAACAATGGCTTGATCCTGACCAATTCGGCCGGCAACAACATCACCCTGGCCAATAACAGCGCATCGGCCTCGGTCACGGCAGGGGCGATCGACTCGGCCGGCACCGTCGGCACCACCGTGGCCGTCGCCACCGGCGCCACCTCGACCTCGATGGGTTATGTGTCGATGAACTCGGACAAGGGTTTCTCGGTCGGCAGCAGCGGTTCGACCGCGATCACCGCCGGCACCGCCGCTTCGCTCAATACCGTGTCCGGTATCGACGTCTCGACCGCCAAGGGTGCATCGAACGCACTCAAGGTGCTCGACTCGGCCCTGGCCAACGTCAACAGCCAGCGCGCTTCCTTCGGCGCCCTGCAGTCGCGCTTTGAAACGGCCGTCACCAACCTCGAATCGACCTCGGAAAACCTGTCCGCCTCGCGCAGCCGGATCCAGGATACCGACTTCGCTTCGGAAACCGCGAAACTGACCCGCGGCCAGATTCTGCAACAGGCAGGCACCGCGATGTTGGCCCAGGCCAACTCCCTGCCGAATGGTGTGTTGTCCCTGCTGCGCGGCTGATCCACCCGGCTCCGCTTCGCTGCACTCCCCGGCCGCTGTTCCAGCGCCGGGGAATTTTCGTTAAAGGAAACAAGTCATGGAACTTCGTCCCTTAGACAACGCACCGGCGGCGCCCCCGTTGCGCCCGGCAGCGCCCGAGAACGCCTTCGCCAGCGCCAGGACGGCAGCGCCGGCCGCCGCCCCCGGCAAGAGCGCACCCGCGCGCGCCCCGGCCGAGCCCGATCCCAGGGAAGTGAGCAAGGTGGTCGGCGAAATCAATGTGGCGATGCAGGCGATGTCGCGCAATATCGAGTTTTCGATCGATACCGACAGCCAGCGCACGGTAGTCAAGATCATCGACCAGACCACCAAGGAAGTGATCCGCCAGATGCCGACCGCCGAGGCGCTCGAAATCGGCAAGGCGCTGGAAAAAGTGCAGGGTTTGCTCATCAGGCAGACCGCGTAAGGCGAAAAACCGGGCATAAACCGAACAAGCAGCGGATTACCCCTCTAAAGTCTGGATAGAAGATGCCGTTAACTTAGTATATTCATGCTTTTACCAGGAGGCGTTCGTGGCCATTTCTTCCGTCAGTTCAGGCGGCTCTATCGACGTCAACGACATCGTCAATAAATTGATGATGGCGGAGAGCCGGCCTTTCGTCGCCATGCAGAACAAGGAAAAGGCGTACACCGCCAAATTGTCTGCCTATGGCACCCTGAGCGGAGCATTGGGCTCATTCCAGACTGCGGTCAGCGGCCTGGCCGATCCGACCAAGTTCAAGACCGTCGGCGCCAGCTCGACCGAATCGAGCGTGCTCACCGCCACCGCCGGCAAGGATACCGTCAAGGGCAGCTACGCCGTCAACGTGACCCAGCTGTCGCAGGCGCAGACCTTGACCTCGGCCGGCCAGGCCAGCACCAGCGCCCTGATCGGCAGCGGCGCGGCCACCACCCTCACCTTCGAATTCGGCAGCATCACGGGCGGCACCCTGACCAACGGCGCCTACACCGGCGCCGCCTTCGCCCAGGACGCGACGCGCTCGGCGCGCACCGTCACCATCGATTCGAGTAACAATTCGCTGCAAGGCATGCGCGACGCCATCAACAAGGCCAACGTGGGGGTGACCGCGACCATCATTTCGGATGGCGGCGCCAATCCCAACCGCCTGGTGCTGACCTCGACCCAGACCGGCGAAACGTCGAGCATGCGCATCGGCGTCTCGGGCGACCCGGCCATCGACAGCCTGCTCGGCTATGCGGCCGACGGCACCCAGAACATGACCCAAAACAGCGTGGCGCAAAACGCCAAGCTGACCATCAACGGCGTGGCCATCAGCAGCCCGGGCAACAATGTCTCGGAAGCGATCCAGGGCGTGACCATCAGCGCGCTCAAGGTCGGCACCAGCACCGTCAGCATCACCAGCGACAGCACGGGCGCGAAGACGGCGATCAACAATTTCATCAAGTCCTACAATGAATTGAACAGCACCATCGCCGGCCTGACCACGGCGCCCAAGGCCAGCGAAGGCAAGGGTGCCGGCGTGCTGCTGGGCGACGCCACCACCCGCAACCTGCAATCGAGCCTGCGCAAGATGTTCTTCACGCCGGTGCCGGGCATGGATGGCGATATCAGCAGCCTGAGCCAGCTGGGCGTGTCGTTCCAGCCGGACGGTTCGCTCAAGCTCGACAACACCAAGCTGCAAAAAGCCATCGATACCAACCTGGACGACGTGTCCAAGCTGCTCAGCACGGTCGGCTCGACCTCGGACAGCCTGGTCAGCTTCGTCGGTTCCACCAGCAACAGCACGGTCGGCACCAAGAGCTTGTTGCTGACCCAGATGGCGACCCAGGGCAGCGCCACCGGCAGCACCGCCGCCGACACCAGCATCACCGCGGGCGTCAACGACCAGTTGTCGCTGACCATCAACGGCGTGACCTCGACCGCGACCCTGCTGGCGGGTAACTACACGGCGGCCAGCCTGGCCAGCCATGTGCAATCGATCATCAATGGCGCGGTCGGCGCAACCGGCGCCAGCGCCACCAGCGGCACCGGAGTGACGGTCAAGCAAGACAGCGGGATCTTCACGATCACCTCGAACAAATACGGGTCGACCTCGAAAATCAGCCTGAGCGGCTCGGGCGCGTCCGCCCTGCTGGGCACCCCGACCGTGGTCGACGGACTCGACGTGGCCGGCACCATCGGCGGCGCGCTCGCCACCGGCAGCGGCCAGAACCTGACCGGCGACGTCGGCTCGGCCAGTTCCGGGATCCAGGTGCAAATCACCGGCGGCGTCATCGGCGAACGCGGCACCGTGAACATCTCGAAAGGGGTGGGCGCGCAATTTACCGAGCTGGTCGACAGCTTTCTCAACGCCAAGGGCACCATCCCTGGCAAGAATGCCGGCATCAATGCCAGCCTGGCCGATATCGCCAAGCAGCGCGCGGCACTCAATGTGCGCCTGACCCAGACCGAAAAGGATTTGCGCAGGCAATATTCGACGCTCGACGTGACACTCTCGGGCATGAGTTCGACGAGTAACTTCCTGGCGCAGCAGCTCGCCTCCCTTGGCACCATTCGATAGCATACGACAGAAAGAGGACATCAATTATGTTTGGATCTTCCAACAGGGGCGCAAGCAGCTATGCCAAGGTCGGCCTGGAAACGAGTGTGGTGGCGGCCTCCCCGCACAAGCTGATCGTCATGCTGTTCGACGGCGCCCTGGTGGCGGTGCTCAGCGGCCTGATGCACATGAGGTCGGGCAACATCCCGGAAAAAGGCAAGGCGATCTCGAAAGCCATCCAGATCATCGACAATGGCTTGCGCGCCAGCCTCGACAAGAAAGCCGGGGGCCAGATCGCCGAGAACCTCGATTCGCTGTACGAATACATGAGCGCGCGCCTGCTCACCGCAAATCTGAAAAACGATACCGATATCATGATCGAAATCCAGGGTTTGCTGACCGAACTGCGCGAAACCTGGAATGCCATCGGTGCCGCCCCGGCCGTCGTTCCCGCGTCCGACGTGGCGCCAGTACGCATATCCAACCTTGTGAGTGCCTGAACCATGACGATGACCAACGATGACGTGCTGTCGACCTACGAAGCGATGCTGGCCCTGTCGGCCCAGATGGTCAGTGCCGCCGAAAGCGGCGAGTGGGATGAACTGAGCCTGCTCGAAAAGCGGGTCGGCGCGCATGTCGCAGCCCTGCAAGCCAATGACGAGCAAGTCTTGCTCGAAGACGCCAGCCGGGTCAAGAAAGTGGCGATCATCAAGCAGTTGCTGGCGTACGACCGCATCATCCGCGACCTGACCACCCCATGGATGGCGCAACTGTCGCAACTGATCAACAGCAGCGGCACCTCGCGCCGGCTGAATAACGCCTACGGCGGCGTCTAGTCGCGCTCGCGATGCTGGCGCGCACGGACGGCCCGGGGGTGCATGCGGTCGGCAAGGTCGACCCGGTCCGGCCCGCGCTCGGCGTCGGCGACACCCGCCAGGATGCGCTGGCACGCGCGCTGTCGACCCAGCTGGGCCAGTCGATGCGGGTAGCGGTCCTGTCCAGGTTCAACGACGGCACCTTCCTGGTCCGGGTGGCGGGTGAACAGGCCCGCATGAGCCTGCCCGAGGGCGCGCAAGCCGGCACCGAGATGCCGATGACCCTGGTCGCGATCAATCCGCGCCCCCAGTTCCGCCTCGACAACCAGCCGGGCAGTGCGACTGGCCTCCCGGGCGGCCCCGCCCAGACGCCCTTGCCCGCTGCCGCCGGCCAGCCCCTGCCGACCGGCGCCACGCCCGAACGCGCACCACTGCAGGCTCCCGCGCCGCCGCAGGCGCAGCCCCAGGAAAGCCAGGGCGCCGGCGCCGCCAATCTCACCGGGCGCGCCACCAGCCTGGCCGCCACCCTGCTCGGCAAGGCGCCCCTGACCGCCAGCGCCGACCTGCCCTCGCTCGATGCCTCGACCCCGCCCGCCACGCTCAGCAACACCGGACAATTGCTCGCGCGCATACTCGACATCGGCCATCCCGCCCCCGGCAAGCAGGCCGCGATCGCCGGCGCCACGCCCCTGATCAATCCGAAACACGGCGCGCCCGACGCCGCCACGCTGGCCCACAAGCTGGAAGAAACGATCAGCCGCAGCGGCGTGTTCTACGAATCGCACGTGGCCGAATGGGCCGACGGCAAGCGTCCCCTGAGCGAACTGCAGCGCGAGCCGCAGATGCAGCAAGCCATGGCCACGCCCGGCGCCGGGGCGCGCCCGGCGGCGGCCGAACTGGCCAGCGCCCAGCTGATCAGCCTGCAGCTGACGGCCCAGGAACAGGCGCGCGTGACCTGGCAAGGCCAGTTGGCGCCGGGCCAGGAGTTGCAATGGGAAATCCATAAAGATGCACCGGAGCAGCGCGGACGCGGCGACGACGACCCCACCGCCCCCGTGTGGAAGAGCGGCATGCGGCTGCGCTTTCCGCTGCTGGGCGAGATCGAAGCGAGCATCGTCACCACCGGCGCGCGGGTCCACATCGAATTGCGCACCACCAGCCAGGGCACGGGCGAGGCGCTGCGCGCGCGCGCGGGCGAGCTGACCTCGGCGCTGGACGTGTCGGGCACGGCGCTGGCCTCGCTCATCATCCGCACCCCGGAAGCTGGCGATGGCTGAGCCGCTGCCCAAGCGCCCGCAGTCGGCGGTCGCGCTGGCCTACAACAACGGCGACCCGGCGCCCAAGGTGGTCGCCAAGGGCAAGGGCTTGATTGCCGCCCAGATCATCGAGCGCGCCAAGGATGCCGGCGTGTTCGTGCACGAGTCGAAGGAATTGGTAGCCCTGCTGATGGGCGTGGACCTGGACCGCCAGATCCCGCCCGGTCTGTATCGGGCGATTGCGGAACTGCTGGCCTGGCTATATCATATTGAAGCCGCGCAAGCGACAGGTGGCCCCCTGCCCGCCCCGCCGGACGCAGCCCTTTTCATCGACCGACCACAAGAAGCGGCAGACAAAGATGCAATCAACCAATGATTCCGATATTGAAAGCTGGCACGACTTTGAAGTCGCCTCGCGCAAGGAAATCATCGCATTGTTGCGCGGCATCGGCGAAAAGCGCCAGCTGGTGCGCATGGTCATCCGGCGCGGCACCGAAGTGTGCGTCTCTGCCATCCTCGAGGTCGATCCCGACAACAACACCCTGACCCTGGACGGCTCGGCCGACCCGGAGCAGCACCGCCGCTTTGCCAATGTGGGCCGGATGGCCTTCGAAACCTCGCTCGACAAGATCCGCATCCTGTTTTCCTCCGAGGAGGTGCAAGCGACCACCTTCGAGGACACGCCGGCGTTTACGATTCCCATTCCCGAGACCCTGATCCGGTTGCAGCGGCGCGAGTTTTACCGCATGGCCACGCCGGTCAGCAATCCGGTATCGGTGGTGATCCGCCTGGCGCAGGATGCCGGCGGCGGCACCCACGTGTTTCCGCTGGCCGATATCAGCTGCGGCGGGATCGCCATCCTCGACAACAAACTGGTGCTGGGCACCACGATCGGCCAGAGCTACACGGGGTGCCGCATCGATTTGCCCGATGTGGGCGCGGTCCAGACCACCCTGATGATCCGCAACTCGGTCGACCTGACCATGCTCAACGACAAGACCAACCGCCGCCTCGGCTGCGCCTTCGTCGACATTTCGCGCGGCGGCCTGGCCAGCGTGCAAAAGTACATCACCAAGCTCGAACGCGAACGCAACGCGCGCCTGGCGGGGCTGGGCTGATCCGCTTTCATTCGCCGGGTCAATTTATTCGCTAAGTCAATTCATTCGGTCAGGCAAACTATCCGGGCGGCAGCGCCGCAATTGACCGGAGGCCAAGAGCGTGCCGATAGCCGGGCCTGGCTCAGCCTGGAAGGGGTATGTTTCAAGTTCACCGCGAACTTTTCGGAGAATGATGATGAAACGTACACTCGTGCTGTCAGCCACGCTGGGGCTACTGGTCGCCTGTTCCACCCCCTACCGCACGCCCGTGCTGGACGCGACGCCGGCCACCCTGCCGACCTTCACCGGCGTCGCCAGCCTGCTCACCCCCGGGCGGGCGCTCGACGTGCTGCTGGTGCATGGCATGTGCACCCAGGACGAGCGCTGGGCCAGGGAATCGGTGACGCAGCTGTACACCAGCCTGGGCGGCGACGCGGCGCAGGTGGCGCTGTCTGCGACCACGGTGACCGATACCGGCATCGTGCTGTACCGCCAGACCTTGCCGCTGGCGGCCGGCGCGCTGAACGTCAACGCCATTCTCTGGTCGCCCCTGACGACGCCGCTCAAGGCGGGGCTGTGCTATGACCAGAGCAACAAGTCAGGCTTCTGCCCGGCGGACCAGGCGGCCAATGCCTATCCCTACGAACGGGCCACGCTCAACCGCGCATTGAAAGACAAGCTGCTCGACGATTGCCTGGCCGATGCCGTGATTTACCAGGGCAAATCACGGCAGGCGATCAGCCAGCGCATGCAGGCGGCGATTTTGCAGGCGGTCGGCAGCGCCGGCGGGACGGGCCGGCCACTGGTGCCGGGCGGTGGCGAGGTGCCGCCGGCGCCCATCCCGCTGGTGATGATCACCGACAGCCTGGGCAGCAAAGTGGCCTTCGACGCCCTGTTCAAGCTGTCCACCACGCCAGAGCAATCGGCGGCGGCGCTGCAAGTGTTCAAGCGCACCTCGCTGGTGTTCATGCGCGCCAACCAGATGCCGCTGCTCAGGCTAGCCGAAATGGACCTGGACGGCTCCATGGCGCCGCCGGGGCCGGATGATTTTCCGGCCGATCCGATCCAGGCCCTGATCGCGCAGCGCAACGCGCAAGGCATCGGCAAGCCGACCGATGTGCCGACCGTGGTGGCGTTCACCGATCCCAACGACGTGCTCGGGTACACTCTGGTGAAAAGCCCGGTCGCCGCGCGCGCGGGGTATCCGATCATCGATGTGGTGGTGTCGAATGCGCCGACCTACCTGGGGCTGGTTGAACTGCCGACCAACGCGCACCTCGATTACCCGCGCAACGCCACGGTACAGCGCATGATTGCCTGCGGGGAGCCGGCGGCGGAGGGATGCGGTAATTAGTCAGGGGAATGGACTCGCTCGTCCGATTCAGCACGACCGTCTGCTTTCGTTAAGGGTTGTCCGATGCCGGCCGCCGTCACAGACTCAAACTGATGCACGCAAGCGTCTCCGGCCGGCGTTGGGCAAGCCGCGAAGGAGGAAACCGCGGGATGTGTCGTTGTCGTCAAGC
>NZ_WHJG01000078.1 GCF_011682175.1 Massilia frigida | reverse complement strand
TAGTGCTTCAGTTCCCGTAATTCCTTGCCGAGAATCGGCTGGTCGCGCCCTATTCGGCAAGTCCTGTGGCTCCTGTGGCCCGTTCTTGGGCGGGACGGAAATTTCGGCGGTTCCGGCTTACACCCCCCTTCTCGGAAGACCATTTGATCACCTCATTCCTGCGTTACAGGAAGCAGCTGTGGTGGCGCCGGCCATTCATCGGACTGAAATGGTTGCTGGGAGCGGCGCTGGCTGTGCTCTTGGCGCTTGCCGTGTTCATCGGCTCGGTGCTGCTTGCGGGAATAGTAGGTGGCATCGTCGGGGCCCTGCTACTCGGTCGGCCTATCGACGCCTGGCTTATTCGCAGAAGATTCAGAAAATCGCCATTTCACAATGATGACATTGCGTTCGTCATGTCAGAAAGCGGGTCGCACATTGTTGGCCGAGATAGCGAGGTGCGAATCGGGTGGGCAAGTTTTACACGTGCGCGACGGTTCGCGGATGGCTTGTTGCTCTTTCAAGGGCCTGGTTTCTTCAATTGGCTACCCGACTCAGCCGCTGTCGGCGAGGAAGCGGTAGGGAATGCACAAGAACTGGCGCGTTTGCACATTCAGGACTACCGCGAAGTCTAGGCTGGCCGTGCGCGCCACATTCGCTTGAGCTACGCACACGACATCCTTCAGGGCGCCGGCAGCCTTGCGGAAATGACCGTGGCGGTGCTGGCGTCCCGCTTTCGGATGACGCACGGTGGTGCGCGGCGCGCGCAGCCGGAAGGGCATCGTGCAGATGGGCGCGCCAGCCACCTGTGCTGCGTCGCTAGCGCTGCAGAACGTAGCTCCCCGGCGCCGGGCCGAGTTCGGCCTCCACAGTGCGCGGCGGCACGCGCTGCTGGGTCGACACCGCGTCGAGCCAGTGGGTCCACGCGGGCCACCAGGAGCCCTCGTGTTCGCTGGCGTGCTCCAGCCAGCGCTCGGGATCGATATAGCAGTCGCCACGGCGGCGGCGCGCCGTGTAGTAATGACGGCCGCGGTGCCCCAGCAGATACTGGTGGACCGACACCGACCACACCAGGTCGTTCGAACGCAGCAGGCGGAATGCCCCGCCATTTTCCGGTTGTCGAGGTAACCCTGCTGCCACATCAAGTCTTCCAGAAAGGCCACCTGGCTGTCGTCGATGAACAGCCTGAGCTCGCCAGCTTCGCTGAAGTCGGTCTGCGCGGCCAGCAGGGTCATCGAATTGATCAGCGCCTCGCCCTCGCAGCCGAGCGAGGCCACCGCGATCGACAGCAGCGTGCCGCCGAGGCAATAGCCGGCCGTACGGGCGCGACTCCGCGAATGTGTCCGAGCGCGGCCATGACGCCATCGCGCAGGTAGTCGTCCATGCCGAGCTCGCGGTCGTCGGCGTCCGGATTGCGCCACGAGATCATGAAGACGGTGTGTCCTTGCCCGACCAGGTAGCGCACCAGCGAATTGCCCGGCGACAGGTCGAGAATGTAATACTTCATAATGCAGGCCGGCACGATCAGCATGGGCTCGGCGTGCACGCTGGCGCTGCCCGCCGCCGGCGCGTACTGGATCAGTTCGATCAAATGATTGCGGAACACGACCCGGCCCGGCGTCACGGCGACCTCGATGCCGGGGCGGAACGCCTCGGCGCCCTCCGGTGGCGCGCCCGTCAGGCTGCGCCAGACATCGTCGGCCAGGTTGACCGCGCCGCGCACGAAATTGGCGCCGGCTTCGCGCACGGCCGCGTCGCTCACCTCGGGATTGGTGGCCACGACGTTGAGCGGCGAGGCCAGGTCGAGCAGCTGGCGCGCGCTAAAGGCGACCACGTCCTGGTGGTGGCGGCTGACGCCATCGATGCCGGTGGTGGCGTTGTGCCACCACTGCTGGTTGAGCAGAAAAGCCTGCTGCACCAGGTTGTAGGGCCAGCGCTGCCATGCCGGATCGCGAAAACGCCGGTCCTGCGCCAGCGGCTCGATGCAGGGCGGCGGCGCTTGGCCCAGCGTGCTGCGGCGCGCGTAATCGAGCCAGCGCAGCTCCTTGGTCCAGGCTTTTTGCAGCAGGCGCTGCCACTTGGCGGGCGATTGCAGCAGCTTGAGCAGCCAGTCGGCATGCGCCAGCGCCAGACTGGCGGGCGAGATGCCTTGCGTGGCGTGCGCCTGCATCGCGTGCAGGAAGCGGTCGAGCGGGCTGGGCGGTTCGATGTCGGGCGCTTGCGATGCCTGTGGCGCGGCGGCGCGCCCGCTTAATTCGGTCAGGGTCGTGGATAGCACTGCCATGGCGGTTTCCTCCTTGGCCCGGATGCGGGCGACACTCCAGCTTCGACTACGCGAGCAATCAAAACTTGAGGGAGGTCAATGGTGTGCGGGGTCGGCGCACTTTGCGGTACTCTCGTGCGCTCCGCAGCGTTTT
This sequence comes from Massilia frigida, assembly GCF_011682175.1. GTDB lineage: Bacteria > Pseudomonadota > Gammaproteobacteria > Burkholderiales > Burkholderiaceae_D > Telluria_A > Telluria_A frigida. The sequence goes on along the minus strand of NZ_WHJG01000078.1, from coordinate 9,732 downwards.
TCGAGGAGCGACATTCATGGCAAGCGACTGCCCCGACGCACCCGGCGCGCCCGACGGCGACACCTTGAGCGTGGCACTGCACCGCGAGGAAGTACGGGTGGGAACGCGCGTCGTCGATACCGGGCGCGGCCTGCGGCTCCACAAAACGGTCAGCGAACACCCCCATCACGTCGACGAAACCCTGCTGTACGACGAGCTCGACGTCAGGCATGTGATCGTCGACAGGATCGTGCCCCTGTCCCAGGCCCCGTCCGCGCGCCAGGAAGGCGACACGCTGATCGTGCCGGTGGTCGAGGAAGTGCTGGTGACCGAACGGCGCCTGCGCATCAAGGAAGAAGTGCACATCACGCGCATCCAGCGCTCCCGCACCCAGTCCGGGACCGTCATGCTGCGCGCGGAAGACGTGGTCGTCGAACGGTTCGACGAAGGCCCTCACAAGGAAGCGAGTTCAACAACACGGAGGTAGTCATCATGGAACACACACTGGTAGCGGTATTCGATCATCGCGGCGACGCCCAGCAGGCGCTCGACGACCTGGTGGGCGCGGGTTTTTCCCGCCAACACGTGCGCTTGAGCGATGGCGGTCCGGGCCGGGCGGCCGGTGCCGGCGAGGAGGAGTCGTTCGGAGCGGGCATCAAGCACTTTTTCACCGACCTGTTCGGCGGTGACCGCAGCGAGCCTGCGCGCATGTATTCCGAGGCGATCGCGCGCGGGCATTACGTATTGACCGTGACGGCGCCGAACGAGCCCGAGGTGGAGCGCGCCGCCGACATCGTCGAGCGCCATGGGCCGGTCGACATCGACGAGCATGCCAGGCAGTGGCAGGGCGCCATGCAGGGCGGCGACGCCATGCGCGGGCAAGCGCTGTCGCAGCAGTCCGCGTCCGGTTCGTCTCAGGGCGGCGGCGCCGGCAGCGCCCAGGGCGCGGCCATGGCCGGCTCGCAGCAGCGCGCGGCCGATACCACGGCCATTCCCGTGATCCAGGAAGAACTCAAGATCGGCAAGCGCGAGGTGCAGCGCGGCGGGGTGCGGATCTACCAGCGCATCGTGCAAACGCCGGTGAGCGAAAGCATCGGCCTGCGCGAGGAACACATCAACGTGGAGCGGCGCGCGGTGGATAAAATGGTCGACCCGGCCGACCTTGCCGCCTTCCAGGAAAACACGATCGAACTGCGCGAAACGGCGGAAGAAGCCGTGGTCGAGAAGACGGCGCGCATGGTGGAAGAAGTCATCATCGGCAAGCAGGTGACGCAGCGCCAGGAGCAGATCAACGATACCGTGCGCCACACCGAGGTGGACATCGAACAGATCGCACCCGACGACGACGCCTATTTCCGGGGCCACTGGAGCAGCAATTTCGCGCGCGGAGGCGGCAGCTACGACGACTACGCGCCGGCCTACCGCTATGGCAGCAGCATGGCGGGCAGCGCGCTGTATCGCGGACGTCCGTGGGAAGAAATCGAGACCGGGCTGCGCACCAATTGGGAGGCGCGCAATCCCGGCTCGACCTGGGAGAAGATGAAGGCGGCGATCAGGCATGGCTGGGAGCGCATGACTTCCTGAGCGCGCCGCGCTGCACTTGGCACCCGTCCTTCCGGGATGGGTGCCAAGTGCACGCTTGACTGACGGTCTTACTCGGCGAACACCGCGCTGGCCGGGGTGATTTTCACCGCCTCGGGCTTGATGTTGAGCTTCATGCTGCCGATCACCTGGTCTTCGTCGAGCAAGCTCTGCGGCTTGTTGCCGTCGTACTTGATCGTCGACACCGCGTCGGTCACCAGTTTTTCCTTGAGGCCAGCGGCATCCTTGGTGATGAACACGAGCGACAGGTTCTTGGTCGACAGGTGCTTCTTGATCGCGGCGTTGAGGTCGGCCAGGGTCAGCTTGCTCAAGCCGTCGCGCATCATCGTGGTGAATTCAGGCGTGCCGTACCATTGGGAATCGAGCGCGTAACCGAGGTACTGGTCTTGCGTGGCCGTCATCACGAACACGTTTTTCATCAGGTAGCCGCGCGTGATCTCGAACTGTTCCTGGGTCAAGCCCTGCTGGATTACCTTGTCGAGCTCGGTCAAGGCGATGCGCAGCGCCAAGTGGGCGTTTTCCGGTGCGACCGGACGAATCCAGACCTCGAACAGCTGGCCCTTGCGGCCGACGTTCGGGTTCGGGAAGAACTGGAACATGCCGCGCGGGAAAGCTTCGATGTACGTGTAGTCGCCATAGTTCATGCCGCGCAGCTCGCGGATGCGCTGGTACAGATAGGCATTCGAGGCGCGGTGTTCGCCCAGGAAGGTCTTGGCCAGCCACAGCGCCGGGAAATCCGGATGGCCGCGGCGCACCTCGATCGGCAGGCCGAACGAGAGGGCGGTGGCGCGCGTGTTCTTTTCGATGATCTCCACTTCCAGGCCGTTCGGCGTGCGGGCGAGCGGTGCGCTGGTGGCCGGCAAGCCCGCGCCGGCCGGCAGCTTGGCCAGTGCCTGCTTGAGCGCGGACGTCATGTCGTCCGACACGTCGCCCGATATGCCGACCCGGACCGCGCCCTGGGTGTAGGCTTTCTTGTAGAAGTCCTTCACGTCGTCGAGCGTGATCGCGTCGATGCCCTTGGCCGTGCCGAGCACGGGATGGGCATACGGCGTACCGGCAAAGACGTTGGTCTGCAAGCGTTCCTTGCCGAGTTCTTCTTCGTTATTGTCTTTCAGGTCGACCAGCAGGGCGTTCTTGAGCGAATCCTTGAGGCGGCGGAAATCTTCCTCGCGAAAGCCCGGGGCGACCAGCTGCGGCATGGCCACGGCCAGGTACTGCTTCCAGTTATCCTTGTGGATCGAGCCGGTGAAGGTGGTCATTTCCTTGTCGGTCTGCTCGGTGAACGAGCCGGCCAGCGGGAACAGGGCCTTGCTCACTTCGTCGATCTTGCGCTCGCTCGAACCGGCCGAGGCCACCATCATCGCGGTCAGCGCCGCCAGGCCTTCCTTGCCTTTCGGATCGTGCGCCGAACCGGCGGCGAACAGCAGCTTGAAGCGGATTTGCGGCAGTGCCGATTTTTGCACCAGCACATCAACTTTGGCTTCGGCGGCCGGCGCCGCCAGGCTCGCCAGCGAGGGCAGGGTAGCCATCGCTTCCGGCAGGGCCTGGTTGGACAGGGTGGTGACGATCATGCCGTCATCGACCAGGTAGGTGCGGGCGGCGGCCAGCAGGTCGGCCGGGGTCAGGCTGTCGGTGAGGCGGTAGAACTGGTTCAGCGTGCCGTAGGAACGGTTGTAGTGCACGTAGGAGGCCAGGGTGCCGGCGATCTGCTCGGTGTTATCGAGCGAGCGGATCAGGCCGTATTTTTGTGCCGACTTGGCGTCCGCCAGGGTTTGCTCGGTGACCGGCACGTTGCGCAGTTGCGCCACCGTTTGCAGGATCTGGTCGCGCACGTACACGGCATCCTCGGGCTTTTTCACGCGCGCGATGATGGTCGCGAGGTTGGGATCGACCCGGCCCGGCGTGTAGTCGCTGAACTGGTCGACTTTCTGTTCATCCTGCATCAAGCGTTTGTAGAGCGGCGAGGTGCGGCCGAACGAGAGCGACAGCAGCATCGACAGCGCGGCATGGTCTTTGGCGGTGGCCGAAAACGCCGGCGCGCGGAAACCGACCGTCACCAGCGGTGGCGTCTGGGTCGGCCATGGCACGTGCTTGTAGAGCGCGCCGCGTGCTGCCGGCTCCATCGGCACCTCGCTCTTGTAGCTGCCTTTTTTCCATGTGCTCCAGTATTTTTCGACCAGGGCGATGGCTTTTTGTGGATCGACGTCACCGGCGATGATCACCGTGGTGCGTTCCGGGCGGTACCAGCGGTCGAAAAACACTTTCGAGTAGGCAAACTGGTTCGGCATGTCCTCGATGTCCTTGATGAAGCCCATCGTGGTGTGCTTGTAGGTATGGGTGCTGTAGGCCGTGTCGCGCTGCACCTCGAACATTTTCGAGGTCGGATTGGCGCTGTTCTTGTTGTATTCGCCCAGCACGGCCCGCGATTCGGTCTTGAACGCATCTTCGCCGTAAGACAGGTTCTGGAAGCGGTCGGCCTCGACCTTGAGGACGGTTTCGAGGTCGTCCTTGGCGAAGGTCGTGTAGTAATTGGTCAGGTCGTCGCTGGTGTAGGCATTTTGGCGCGCGCCGGCCTTGGTGATGACGTCCTGGTATTTTTCAGGCGGATAGGCCTTGGTGCCCCGGAACATCATGTGTTCGAAAAAGTGCGCGAAACCCGATTTGCCCGGCTCGATCTCGTTGCGCGAACCGGTTTGCACCGGGATCTGTACCGACACCAGGTTGGGAAAGCCGGTCGGGACGACAATGATTTTCAAGCCGTTGGCGAGGGTTTTTTCGGTGGCCTTGAATGGCAGCACGTCGGCTTTGGCGCCTGCGCTGGCGGGCGCCGCCGGGCCGGCCGCCACCGCGTTCATGGCGAACGCGGGCAGGGCCAGCAGGGTAATCGGGATGAGTTTCGACACGTTGTCTCCTGGGGCTAAAAATGGTAGCCGCAGGATAAAAGAATCGGGCAAGAAAGGACAGTAAAAATTTGTGCATACGTGGAGCGCCCACGACATCCCGAAAAATAGGCGTTTCAGGCGTTCCGCCAGTCCGCGTCAGCCGGCATGTTCGCTCTTCGGCGTGTCGGCTGTGCAGCCGGCCATCGTCGCCGGCTTGATGTGGTCCCGGTCCAGCGGCAGCAGACGGCGCTGCGGCGCACTGTAGAATGCTTGCCGGATACTCAATAGTTCATCGGACACGATGCCTTTACTTCACCCTGGCGGACACACGCTGTTTGCCCACCCGACTCTTTCATGACCCCATCCTGGCAACATTTATCCCGTATTTCAGCATGGTCTTTCGTGCTGCTCGTATCCATCCAGTCGGCGTACGCAGCTTGCACTCCAACCAAGCGCACGCGGCCGACGAATGTTGTGGTCGACGAGGTACAAGCGCTTTTCGAGAAAAAGGACTATAAAAAACTGGACGCCTTGTACGCCAGATATCTGGAAGAAAAGTCGATGACTGCCGACAGCATTTCCTCGCTGCAGGCGTTTTTCGAAGGCATTGAGCAGTCTTTCGATACCTGCGGTTCCACGCCCGTGACGGAGGACACCGCACGGAGCCAGGAGGCCTCCTTGCGCGCCTGGCGCAAGGCGTCGCCCAGGTCGCAAGCGCCCAAGCTGGCGTTGGCGTTATTCACCGCCAAATATGCCTGGTTTGCGCGCGGAACAGGTTTCGGAGGGACAGTCAGCCCGGCGGAGTGGAAATTATTCAAGCTCCGGATGGCATCGGCCAAGGCGCAGCTCGCTGCCCTCGCTCCGGCCAACAAGACCAATCCGGCCTGGTATGCCGCCATGCTGAACGTTGGCTTGGCACAGGGAGAGACGGCGCAAAAGTTCGATGCCCTGTATGAGAAGGGGGTCGCGCTCGCCCCCTACTATATGGATCTGCACTATGAGGCGGCGCGCTACCACTCCGAACGGTGGCATGGATCCAAGGAGGAGTTCAACGACGTCGTTGAGCGCGCGGTCGAACTGACCAAGGAACGACTCGGACAAACCATGTACACGCGCATGCACTGGACGCACTCGCAAGCGGGGGACATGTTCACGTCCGGCGACGTCAGCTGGGCCAGGATGAAGACCGGCTTCGAGGATATCCTGGCCACGTTCGATGAAAAGCGCACACGAAACTATCTCGGCACGTTTGCTTGCATCGCCCGCGATGCGAGCTACCTCAAGAAGCAGCTCGACGTGCTGGGCGCCGGCGTCGAGCCTGCGTTCTGGGGAAGCAAGCGCAATTACGCCTATTGCATGGCGCTGGCCAAACACAGCGACACCGGCACGCTGCCGCGCTGCTTCGAGTTTAAAGACTCCGGCGACGTGGAGTGCGATTGAACCTGGTCCGCCGCGACATCACGGCTTAGCGCAGCCATCCGCGTCGTCAGGCAGCGCCAAGGGCGTGGCCGGTCCGCAGGCCTGGCCGCGCAGCCATGCCAATGCCGAGTCGACGTGCGGCCCGTGCAGATGGCCCGCACTTCGGACCAGATGATAGGTATGCCCGGGCATGCTCGGGCCGAACGGCTGCGCCAGGCGCCCGGCCGCGATGTCGGCGGCCACCAGCGCAAGGCTCAGCAGTGCGATCCCCTGGCCGGCCAATGCCGCCTGGATCGCATGGTCTTCGTCCGAGAAAAGAAGCTGGCCGTGGCGTGTCTTCCACGGTAGGCCGGCTGCCGCGAACCAGTTCTTCCACGTAGGGTTGAGCGGATGGTCGCGGGTCCACCTGAAATCGATCAAGGGGACCTGGTCGAGATCCGCCTGTGTTAATGGCCCGAGCCGGGGGCTGCACACCGGTGCGAAGCTGTCGGCGAACAGCGGCTCCGCTACCATGCCGGGATACGGCCCTCGCCCGTAGCGGATCGCGATGTCGGCGACGCCGGACTCAAGGTCGACTGCCTGATCGGATGCGTACAGCTCCAGATCGATGTCCGGGTACGAGGTTCGGAAGTCCGCCACCCGGGGCGCCAGCCAGCGCGCCATGAACGCATTGGTCGCCGAGATGATGACCCGGCGGCGTGCCTGGGCCGTCCCCAGGCGCTGCAGGACCGTCTCGAACGCATTGAACCCGTCGCGCAGCACCGGATAGAGCTCCAGACCGGCATCGGTCAGGACGACCTTGCGCACCTGCCGCTCGAACAGCTTCAGGCCGGTGGACTGCTCGAGAAAGCGAATCTGATGGCTGATCGCGGTCGGGGTGACGGCAAGTTCACTGGCAGCGTTCTTGAAGCTGCCATGGCGGGCTGCCGCTTCAAACGCGCGCAGTGCCGAGAGTGGGGGAAGTCGCCGCATCGTGCCTACAGGTGAAAATAATTCACCTTATGCCTGACGAATCACCGTTTGTCAACATAACGGGGCCCGCCTATCTTGTCCCTGCGGCACTGAGAGCGCCGGACATCCATCCACTACCGTGACAAAAGGAAAACATCATGCTCGAACGAATCATCACCCAGCCAGACAATTACGAACCCTTCCTGCTTTCGCAAGCGATCAAATTCGGCAATCTGCTATTCGTGTCCGGTCAAGGGGGCGCCGGCGACGATGGCAAGATTGTGGCCGGCGGATTCCGGGCCCAGGGCGAGCAGGCGTTCGCCAACCTCAGGCGCGCGCTCGAAGCCGGCGGCTCGGGCCTTGACGCCGTCATCAAGGTCACCATCTTCGTGACCGACATGGGTAACTTCAAGGAGGTAGTGGAACTGCGCCGTCAGTTCTTTGCTGCACCCTATCCGGCCGATACGATTGCCGAAATCAAGGCCCTGTACGATCCTGCGGCCATGATCGAAATCGAGGCTATCGCCGCTGTCCGTCCGCACATCGGGAGTTGATATGAGTAACCCTGATGCACCTTCGAGCTTGCCGCAATCAGTCGGGTTTCGGCCGGTGTGCACCCCACCGAACGGAGCTGGCACGCTAGTGGCCTCGGCATTGGCTCGATCCTGCATGATCTGGTCGTGCTCGCGAGGCGACACAAGACAGCCTCATGGACGCTCTGCCCAACGCCTGCTTGCATCCATTCGTCAAGGCAGCGCCAGCACGTCATGCCGCCGCCGCAGTCGAGCTCACGTGGCGGGTACTCCCAAGGCATTCTAGTCTTGAGGACAAATAGGATTCCCCCTTAGCAGGGCGTTGAAAAAGGACTGCAATCCTTCGGATTCCGTCGCCCGAAACTCGAATTTTTCGGGCGGGATCCCGCATTCTGCCTAAAAACCGGTTTCTAGCTGGTTTTTAGACTGTTTTTTCCGCTTTTTCGGCGCTTCCCGCCCACTCTGGACGGACCTATCCCACCACCGCCGACAAACGCCAGCCAAAGATGCTCGCCATGCGGGTCAGGTTGTAAGCGGCGAAGGTGAACGTGGTCTGCGCGCGCACCTTGTCCAGGCCGACGAAGCGCGCCTTGCGCAGCCCGCCGATGGTCTTGCTCCAGCCGAAGATCTCCTCGACCAGCTTGCGTTTCTTGATACTGACCGTGTAGCCAGCGTGGCGCGTGGTGCGCCCATCGATGGCGCTGTGTTTTTTCTGTGCCACGTGCGGCGTCACACCTTGGTCGCGCAACTGCTTGACGAATTCGGCGGCGTCGTAGCCCTTGTCGGCGCCCAGTGTCGCGCCGGCCTTCTTGATGCTGCGCGCGGCCATGATGAGTGCCGCGTCACGTTCTGCGGTGCCGCTCGCCAGTGTGGTGGTGGCATCGACGACCAGGCCGTTACGGTTCTCCATCAGCGCGTGGCCCAGATAGCACAGCCTGGACTTGTCGCCGTCGCCTTTCTTGTACAGCCGCGCGTCTGGATCGGTCGTCGATTGATGTGTCTCATTGGAGCGTTTCTCTCCCTTGAAGTCGACCGTGGCGTTGCGTCCCTCGTCGCTCGGCGGAGCCCCGCTGCCATCCTTCTTGGTGAAGCTCTTGACTGAGGCCCACGCCTCGATCATGGTGCCATCGACGGTGAAATGCTCGTCCGAAATCAGGCTTTGCCATTCGGCGATACGCAGCACCTGGGCAAAGAAGCGCTGCGTCATCGCCTCGCTGAACAAGCGATCACGGTTGGCACTGAAGGTCGAGTGGTTCCACACGGGCTCGTCGAGGTTCATGCCGACGAACCAGCGGTACAGCAGGTTATATTCAATGTGCTGCACCAGTTGCCGCTCGGAGCGGATCGAGAACAGCGTCTGAATCAGGCTGGCGCGCAGCAGGCGCTCAGGAGCGATGGAGGGACGCCCGCGTCGCGAATACAGTGCCTGAAAATCGTCGTTCATATTGGCTAGGATGGCGTCGACCAGCACCCGTAGCTTGCGCAGTGGATGCGCATCAGGGATGCGCTCCTCCAGCGTGCGGTAACTGTACAGCGAATGCTGGGTGACGTCGGTCTTGCGCATGATGGCGGTCGAAAGTAGGGTTGATTGAACAACGTTTACCAGCTCGGGGCGGTTGACGGGCACGGCGATTAAATCAACACCCTGTTAGGACCGCGCGATCATTGAGGCGCGGCCGTCGCCTTTTGGCGATTGACGGTGGGCCGGGAGATGGGCTCCCATAAGCGCGCCATGGGATCATGCCGTCTGCGAACACGGCCGCAATCGAAATGCCCGGACTGTGGCTGATACTTCCGCTATTGCCCCATAGCAGCCGTTGGTGAAGATGAAAATAACACACTAGGTTCCGGCTGGGCGGCGAGCCGCCAAAGCATCGAGAACTCTGCTGCCCATCGGCTAGTCTGGACTAGCCCAAGTTAGAGAATTCTTCCACCTGCGGCCGTGACACTGCCGACTATTAATCGTTGTAATTCGGGCGAAAGATTCGCCACAGGTAGCGTACTGAAACTAGCCTTTGAAAATAGCAGAAGCCACACGTCTTGAAATTTCCAAAGCTCTTTCACGGCGGCCCAGTGGAGTGTGGTCTTTCCTATACCGGACTCGAAGGTAAAGGAGCTATCGTCCGCGTGAAAAGTGGCCTTCGATTCTTTAAGATCACGGAATTTCGCCAGTAAGTCCCTGTAGTGAACGACGTAAACGCTTGGGACATCACGAACCCAAGCCCAATGACCGTTCCCACCCGAGTTCGACAGTTTGAAGCGGTTTTTCACCTTTTTTCCTGAGCACGCTCCATATGAATCAAGTACTTAGGGTCAAATTTCCTCGGATTTCGCGAAATTTGTGTAATGGCACGTTTCTCAGTTTT
>NZ_WHJG01000077.1 GCF_011682175.1 Massilia frigida | reverse complement strand
GCAGTGCGTGGGGCAGCAGCATTTGCTGCTGCGGCTCGTAGGGAAGATAGCTTGATGTCATCGGTCAAAAATGCGTTTGCTCGGTTGACATGGATGATATCAAGTTTCTGCCGCGCAGACTCCTAGCCCTGCGCGGGAAGTCGTTTCTGGCAGTGCCAGGAACGACGGGCTAGGGGCTAGCGTCCGCGCCGGTTTTCCGGAAACATTTCCTTCTGCAAGAAATCGGCCAGCTCCGCCGTATCCTGCACCCGCGCACTCATCGTCACCACGCGCTGCAAGCGGTGCGAATCCCACTCGAAATCGCCGGTCTTTTCCTTGCGGATAATCTCGATCATTTTCTTGATCACGGCCGTCTCGATATCCTTCTCCGTGCCCAGCTCGACCGTGACTTCCTGCAGCCAGCGCCGCTTGAAGCTCGGATTCCAGCCGCGGAACTTGACGGTGGCCGTCATGGCATTCTTCTTCACCTCGAACACGCCGCCAGTATCGTTGCGGTCGTCGCCCTGGCTGCGGCCATTGGCGGCCGCGATATTCGCCTTGGCGATGCGCATGCCGCGCTCGGCCGCGCTTTCCTCGGCCGGCTGCTCCTCGGCCTGGCCGCGCGCGCGCCGCCGGGCCTCGATGGCAGCCGCCATGTCGGTCTCGGGCGCCACCACGGCAGGCTTCACCGGCTTGGGCGGCTCCGCCGTATCGGCTTGCTTGACCGGTTTTTCATTCGGGATGGTAATCGTGTTCGGCAAACGCTGCACCCTGGCCACGGTCGGCTTGCTGGGGCGCGCCTGGGTGGTCGGTTTGGGCGTCGTTTTCGGCTGTTCCTTGGGCTGCGGCTTCGATTGCGGCAGCGTGACGTACACCATCTCGGCGCCCGAGGGCGGCGGCGGGGCTTTTTTCTCGCTCTGGGGTTTCAGCACCCACAGCAGCACCAGCAGCAGGTGCAAGGCCACCGTGACGGCGATCCCGACCGAGTTGAAGCGCTTGATCTCGTAACTGGGCACCGCGTGACCGGGCAAGGGCTGACCGCAATGCTCGCAGTAGCCGGTATTCTCGGTCGAATGGTGGGAATGGTCACGCAAAATAGAACAGCTTTCCAGGGTACGGCGTCAACGAAATGCGGCACAGGTGCCGAAGTCTATACGTTTTGCGGCTTTTGCGCATTGGCAAGCTCACCCTGTGCAGCTTACAAGATGAGTGTCTTGATGGTTGTTACTATATGTATCAGTGCTGCAACAATCGGGCCGGTCCGGGATTCAGGTGGTGGCGCGCTCGGCGGCGAACTGGAAGCGGGGGCGCGCCTGGCGCCGCGCACTGTCGCGCTCGGCCAGCTGGCCGAACAGTTCGCGCACGCAGCGTTCGGCGTCGAGCACCTGGCGCGAGTGCATGCGCGGCCGTGGCAGGGCGTGGGTATAGTAATTCGGGCCTTCGACCAGGTAACCGAGCGCCCACAGGTTGGCGCTCGGGCGCGCCGCGCTGTCGAGCGGATGGTTGGCCTGGTCGATGTCGATCCCGCCCGGGTGGAAGGTGCCGTTGTAAAAGGGCCGGATGGTGCCGCGCTTGAGCAGATTGCGGATCAGCGCACTGTCATCGGTTTCCGGCGAGAAGACGTCGAGCCGGGCCACCACCAGCGCATCGACGTGCTGGATGGCCGCCCCGGAAGCGAAGCGCGTGTGCAGGGCGAACTGGGACAGGTCCTCGTCGATGCGGATGGCGGCGTTGGGGCCGGCCGCCACGCTCAGCACGCCGGCCTCGATCAGGGCCAGCAATTGCTCGTTGCGGTGGCTGGGCGGGCCGAAGGTGACCCGGTTGATGGCCGGGTTGTAGACGCTGAGGAACTTGCGGTGCGAGGCGGCGCTCAGGCCGCCATGCTCGATCATGTCTTGCAGCACGCTGCGGGCGTCGCGCAGCACGTCGGCCGCCGCCTTGATCGGACTGCCCTGGTTGCCGCGCCGCGCTTCCGACAGGTCGTCCGCGATCATGCAGGTAAAAAAGGTCGAAAAGTCGTCGGCGTTGGCGAACTGGCGCCCGTGCAGGGGAAACAGCATGGCGTCGAGCGCGGCGCGCTCCTCCGCGCCCGGCTCGTAGGCGGCGCCCTCGGGCACCGGGCGGCCCAGCGCGCCACGCCAGGCGCAGCCCATTTCCTTCATCAGGAGCGGCAACAGTTCGCGGTCGAAGTCGAGCTGGGGGCTGCCGCGCTCGCGCTGGGCTTGCTGGCGCAGGGCGCGCACCGCCTCGCGCGTGAAAAAGCGCGCCTGGTGGTGCCCGTTCAAGCCTTTCTGGTTGACCCCGCGCGCCGCCGCCGGCAGGCATTTGCGCGAAAACAGCAGCAGCGCCGGCTCGCGTCCCGAGCGCAGGTAGCGCAAGCCGCTGCCGGCCGGCTCGAAGCGCCCGCCCCGGCCCACCGTGAGCTGCGACACCACATCGTGCGCGGTCAGGCCCAGCCCTTCGATGGCGACCCGGGCATCGCTGGCAATGCCCACCAGCTTGTCGAGCGGATACACATGGCGGATAAAGGCCAGCTTGCCGTTGTAGCGCGCATGGTCCTGGGCGAACTTGTGGCACCAGGCTTCCTCGTCGGTCAGGTTATTGCGGCTGTGGCCGGTGGTCATGAACACAAAATCGCTGCTGACCGAAAAACCGCTGTCGAGTTCCACCATGAAGCTGCCGTCCGGCATCTGGAACATGTCGATGGCGCGCTGCCGCAGGTGGGTCAGCGTCACCGCCGGCGGCAGGGCCGCGCGGATGGCATCGAAGGCCCAGATCAGGTAGCGTCCCAGCAACTGGCGCGGCAGGTAGTCGGATTCGGTGATGGTGGCGCCGCCCTCTTCCCCCGGCGCCACCTGCACGAACTGCTCGCCGAAGCGGCGGTAACCCTCGGCATGGGCCCATTCGGTCAGCGAGGGCGTGGCGCACACCGGGGCCAGCTCGACCGCCTCGCGGAAGGGGAAAATGGTGACCTGGCTGGCCACGGTATTGATCAGGAGATGCTGCGGCTGGTTGGGCGAATGCACGCCCGGCCCGCACTCGCCGGGATCGATCAGATTGACTTGCAGCGGTGTATTGTGCGCACGCGCAAACGCGGCGATGCGTTCAAGCAGGGACAGGCCGCGCGGGCCCATGCCGATGAGGGTGACGCTGTAAGGTTTCATGGTGACCGCCCGTCAATGAAAAAATGCAGCTTCCATGGTGGCAGACGGTCAAAAGATCGTGTTGTTTCCAGTCAATTAAATCCCTAGCGGAAATATCAATGCGCCTTTTCCAAGCTTGCCAGCTGGGCATCGGTCATCGGCCCGCTGCCGCTGTACTTGTCGAGGAACAAGTAGATCACGGGAGTGATGTAGAGCGTGATGACTTGCGAAAACAGCAAGCCGCCGACCACGGCCAGGCCGAGCGGCTGGCGCAGTTCGGCGCCGGCGCCCACGCCGAGCGCGATCGGCAGTGCGCCCATCAGCGCGGCCAGGGTGGTCATCAGGATCGGGCGCAGGCGCAGGATACAGGCTTCGCGGATCGCCTCGGCCGGGCTCAAGCCCTCGTTGCGCTGGGCGTGCAGGGCGAAGTCGATCATCATGATGGCGTTTTTCTTGACGATCCCGATCAGCATCAGGATGCCGATGATGGCGATCATGGTCAGGTCCAGCCCGAAAATGCGCAGAGTGAGCAGGGCGCCCACGGCGGCCGAGGGCAGGCCGGCCAGGATGGTCAGCGGGTGGATGAAGCTTTCGTACAGCACGCCCAGCAGCACGTAGATGACGCCCAGCGCGGCCACGATCAGGATGATCTGGCTCGACTGCGAATCCTGGAACACCGCGGCGTCGCCGCCGTATTTGGTGATCACCGAGGCTGGCAGCTTCATGTCCACGCCCATCCGGTCGATCTTGCCGGTGGCCACGCCCAGCGGCACGTTGGCGCCCAGGTTGAACGACAGGGTAATCGCCTGCAGCTGGCCCTGGTGGTTGACCGAGGTCGGGCCCACCGTGCGCTCGACCGTCGCAAAGCTCGACAACTGCACCAGCTGGCCGCCCTTGCTGCGCACCGACACCCGTCCCAGGGCATCCTCGGACTGGCGGTCGGCCAGTTCGGCTTCCAGGATCACGTTGTAGCTGGCGGCGGCCGAATAGATGGTCGATACCTGGCGTTCGCCAAAGGCCGCGTACAGGGCGGTGCGCACGTCGGCGATCTGCACCCCCATGGCGTTGGCCTTGTCGCGGTCGATCTTCAGGGTCGCTTGCAGGCCGCGGTTCTGCGAGTCGCTGGTGACGTCGCGGAAGTCCGGGTCGGCGCGCATGCGCTCCAGGTATTTGTTGGCCCAGTCGCCCAGCGCGTCGGAACTGACGCTTTGCAAGGTGTACTGGTAGCGGCTCTTGCTGGGCCGTCCGCCCAGTTGCAGGTTCTGGATCGGCGACAGGAATACCGACACGCCGGCCACCTGGCGCGTGGCTTTGCGCAAACGCTCGACCACCTGCGGCATTTTGACGCGCTGGTCGCGCGGCTTCAGGGCGATGAAGCCGCGCCCGGTATTGCCGCCGCCGGTAAACGACGTCACATCCTGCACGCTCGGGTCGGCGCGGATCACGGCCACCACTTTTTCCTGCAAAACCAGCATGGCGTCGGTCGAGGTATCCTCGGCCGCTTCGATGGTCATGCGCAGCTGGCCCAGGTCTTCCTCGGGAAAAAAACCCTTGGGGATGGTGCTGTACAGGATGATCGTCAACACAAAGGTGCCGAGCGCCACCAGCAGCACGATGAAGCGGTGCGCCAGCGCAAAGTCGAGCGAGCGCGCGTAAGCGTCGCGCACGCGCGCAAAGCCGGCCTCGAAGTGGCGCCCGATGAAACTTTTCTCGCCGCCCTCATCAAGCGCATGGGGCGGCAGCAGGCGGCTGGCCAGCATCGGCACCAGGGTCAGCGACACCAGCGCCGACACCAGCACCGACAGCCCCACCACCACCGCGAATTCATGGAACAGCAGGCCGATCACGCCCGGCATGAAGAAGATCGGGATGAACACGGCCACCAGCGAGATCGAAATCGAGACGATGGTAAAGCCCATTTCGCGCGAACCGACCAGCGCGGCCTCGACCGGCTTCTTGCCCATTTCGATATGGCGCACGATGTTTTCCAGCACCACGATGGCGTCGTCGACCACCAGCCCCACGGCCAGGGTGATGCCGAGCAGGGACACGTTATCGAGGCTGTAGCCGAAGGCATACAGCAGCGACAAGGCACCCAGCAGGGAAATCGGCATGGTCACGGCCGGAATGAAGGTGGCGGCGGCGCGGTGCAGGAACAGGAAGATCACCAGCACCACCAGCGCCACAGTGCCGGCCAGGGTCAGGTTGACGTCGTGGATGGCTTCGCGGATCGATACCGAACGGTCATTGACCAGGGTAATCTTGATCGAGGCGGGCAGCTGGGCCTCGAAACGCGGCAACAGCTTGCGCACCGCGTCGACCACCTGCACCGTGTTGGCGTTGGGCTGGCGCTGCACCAGCAGCACGATCGAGCGCTCGCCGTTGTAGCTGCCGGCCGCTTTCACCGACTGGTAGCTGTCTTCGACCGCGGCCACGTCTTTCAGGCGCACCGGCTCGCCGTTGCGGGTGGCCACGATCAGCTCGGAAAACGCGGCCGCGTTCATCAGCTGGGCGTTGCCCTGGATGGTCATGGTCTGGCTCGGGCCGTCGAGCACGCCCAGCGGCGCGTTCGAGTTGGCGGCGCGCAGCGCCAGCGCCAGCTCATCCATCGACAGGTTGCGCGCGTTCATCAGGTCGGCCTTGGCGCGCACCCGCACCGCAAAGCGCTTCTGGCCGTTGACCGATACCTGGGCCACGCCGGGCAGGGTCGACAGGCTGGGGGCGACCAGGTTTTCGGCGTAATCGTTGAGCTCCGACAAATTCATCGAGGGCGAGGTCATGGCCATGAACAGCACCGGCGCGTCGGCCGGGTTGACCTTGCGGTAGGAGGGCAACTCCGTCATCTCTTGCGGCAGCTGGCGCTGGGCGCCGAGCAGCGCGGCCTGGACATCGATGGCGGCCACGTTGACATCGATGCTGGGATCGAATTCCAGGGTCAGCGAAGTCTGGCCCTGGGTGCTGGTCGACGTGATGAGGTTAATGCCGGCGATGGTCGAAAACTGCTTTTCGAGCGGCAGCGCGACCGAGGAGGCCATGGTTTCCGGGCTGGCGCCGGACAGGTTGGCCTGGACGTTGATGACCGGGGTGTTATAGCTGGGCAGCGCGGCGACCGGAATGGCCATGTACGACAGCACCCCCACCAGAATCAGGCTGAGCGAGAGCAGCACCACCATCACGGGGCGCCGGATACACAGTTCGGACAGATTCATTGCGTCGCCACCGTGGCCTTGCCATCGCGTTTCGCCGCGGGCGCGTCGGCCAGCTTGACGCGGGCGCCGGGACGCAGGTTCTGCTTGCCTTCGGTGATGACTTTTTCATCGCCGTTCAAGCCCGAGACGGCCGCGTTCACGCCAAAGGTGTGCAAGCGCGTGACCGGCACCTGTTGCGCGGCCTGGCCGGCGTCGACCACATACACGAAGGTGCCGTGGCTGTTGCTGATGATGGCCGCCTGCGGGATCACCACCGCGTTCCTGATGGTTTGCACCGTCACGCGCGCGCTGACGTACTGGCCCGGCCACAGGCTGGTGGCCTTGTTGTCGAACAGGGCCTTGACCTTGATCGAGCCGGCCAGCGGATCGACGCTATTGTCGATGAAGCTGAGCTTGCCGCTGGCCGCCTTGCCGCCGGCCGTGCCGAGCGCCTCGACCGTGACCGGGCCATTCTTTTGCGCGGCCAGCAAGTCGCCCAGCGCCGCTTCCGGCAGGCTGAAGGCGATGTTGATCGGGTCGAGCTGGGTGATGGTGGCCAGCGAGGTGGCCAGCTGCACCAGGCTGCCCGGGAATACATTGATGGCGCCGACCCGGCCCGCCATCGGCGCGCGGATGGCGCTGTAGCTGGCGTTGACCTGCTCGGCCTTGAGCGCGGCCTGGCCGGCGCCGACCAGCGCGCGCGCCGAATCGACCTGGCTTTTCAGGGTATCGACGGCGCTCCGGGCGATGAATTTTTGGGCGAACAATTCCTCGCTGCGCTTGTACTGGCGCTCCAGGTCGGCGAAGGTGGCGGCATCGCGCGCGATCTGGGCGCGCGCCTTGTCGATATTGGCGCGCTCGCTGCGGTCGTCGAGCGAGAACATCAGTTCGCCGGCCTTGACGAACTGGCCTTCCTTGATATGCACCGTGCGTATCGTGCTGGTCGTTTGCGGATGCAGGTCGACCGTACTGACCGGGGTCACGCTGGCATTGGCCTGCAGCAGCACCGGCACGTCCTGGCGCTGCGGCGCCACCACGTTGACGATGGCCGGCGGCTGGGCGCCACCCTTGCCGTTCTTGTCGCCCGGCGCGGCGGCGGCGCCCTGATGCTCGCCCGGGCCGGCGTGCTGCGCGCCCCGGCCCAGATACCATGCGCCGGCGCCGATGAGAACGGCGAGGCCGGCGATGATGACGATGCTTTTCTGTTTCATGCGTTTCCCTGGTCGCCACTGCGGGCGGCTTATGATCGGTTCAGTACATTCAATGGTAAGCGATGACGGCGCTGGCGGGCGGAGCTATTTGCCGGCGTAATACTCCGGCAGGACCAGGGTGACCTCCAGGCCGCCCTCCGGATGGTTGACCAGGGCGATGCTGCCGCCGTGCTGCTCGGCGATATTGCGGGCGATGGTCAGGCCCAGCCCGGTGCCGCCGGATTCGCGCGAGCGCGACGTTTCCACACGGTAGAACGGCTCGAACACGCGCGCCAGCTCGCCCGGCGCGATGCCGGGGCCATTGTCGCGCACGCGGATGCGCGCCGCGCCGGCGCCCGCTTCCACCGTGAGATGGGCGCGCTGGCCGTACTTGATGGCGTTGTCGATCAGGTTGACCAGGCAGCGCCGCAGCGCCATCGGGCGCCCCAGCAAGGCCATGCCGGCGTGGCCGTGGACCACCACCTGCTGGCCGGCGTCGGTGGCGTCGCAGGTGACGCTGTCGAGCAGCGAATCGAGGTCGAGCGCCTGCATCGCTTCGGTGGTGTCGGTGCTGCGCGCCAGATCAAGCCCTTCGCGCACCATTTCCTGCATCGCCGACAAATCGCCCACGAGGCGGTCGCGCAGCTCGCCGTCGCCGACTTTTTCGAGGCGCAGGCGCATCCGGGTCAAGGGTGTTTGCAAGTCATGGGTGATGGCGGCCAGCATCTGGGTGCGCTGGAAAATGTATTGGCGGATGCGCGCCTGCATGGCGTTGAAGGCCGCGCTGGCCTGGCGGATCTCGCTCGCGCCCGACAATTGCAAGGGCGGGTGGTTGATGTCGTTGCCGAGGTCCTTGGCGGCCTGCGCCAGCTGCTTGAGCGGACGCGTGGTCATGCGCGCGACCAGGTAGGCGAGGAAGGCGATGCTGACCAGGAACAGGCCGATGATCATGCGGTAATCGGTCTCGTGGGCGATCACCGAGGGCGGCGGCGGCATCACCATCAGGCGCAGCAGTTCACCATCGCGCAGGCGTACGTTGATGCTCTCGCACACGCCCTTCCATTGCGATTCGGTGGGGCCGAACATGCTGTTCTGGATGCGCGGCACGTCGCAGGCGGCGGGCCGGGCCGCGATGCTGGCCAGCTTGTACTGCGGCCCCATGCGCACCGCCAGCGCCGCCGTGAACGCCGATGGCACGGGATTGACCGGCAGCTCGTCGTTGATGACGACCAGCTGGATGCCGGGGCGGTTGGCGGCGTCCAGATAGGCCAGGCGGGCCGAGGCCGGCACCGTTTCGGTGGCGGTGATCAATTGTTCGGCGCGGTCCATGGCGTGCTGGTCGCGGAAGGCTTCGATCACCCTCTGGCGTTCGTTTTCGGCCAGCAGCTGGGTCAGCACGGCGGTGATGACGACGCCGAGCAGCAGTGTCAAGAACACGCGCCCGGTCATCGAACCGAAGAAGGCCTTCACGTGCCGGGCTCCACCGTCACCTGGCCGGCCAGCACGTAGCCGCCGTTGCGCACTGTCTTGATGATCTGCGGCAGGCGCGCATCTTCGCCGAGCTTTTGGCGCAGGCGGCTGATCTGGATGTCGATCGAGCGGTCGAAGGGATCGGCATCGCGGCCCTGGGTCAGGTTGAGCAGCTGGTCGCGGTTGAGCACGCGGTTGGGATGTTCGAGGAATACGCGCAGCAGGCGGAATTCGGCGCCGGACAGCATGATGACGATGCCCTCGGGATTGAGCAGGTGGCGCGCGGTCAGGTCCAGGGTCCAGCCGGAAAAGCGCATTTGCTGGGCATTGTCGGACGGCGCGTTGGACGGCATCGCGTGGCTGCGACGCAGCACGCTGCGGATGCGCGCCAGCAGCTCGCGCGGCTCGAAGGGCTTGGGCAGGTAATCGTCGGCGCCCATTTCCAGGCCCAGGATGCGGTCGAGCGGCTCGTTGCGGGCGGTCAGCATGATGACCGGCAGGGTCGAGGTGGCGCGCAGCTTGCGGCACAGAGTCAGGCCGTCGTCGCCGGGCAGGTTCAGGTCGAGCACGATCAGGTCGGGACGCGCTTCGTCGAGCGTCTTCCACATGGCCGTACCGTCGGCCGCAGCCAGGGCGCGGTAGCCGTTCGATTCGAGATAATCGGCCAGCAGCGAGCGGATGTCGCGGTCGTCGTCAACGATGAGAATGGTAGAAGGAGTATCCATGCCCGCAATTATCCCCACTTAGCGTGGCCCCGGATAGCGGTTTTGTATCGTCATGTATATTGCCATGGCGCCGATACATATTGATACAAACTCTTTGGCAGCGGACACCGATTGGAAACATGCAGGGAACATGATGCAGTTGCACCCCGCACATTCACCCAAAGGAAACGCCATGAACGTACTGAATAATGTCCGCAACAGTCTTGTGATCGGTTTTGCCGTGCTGGGCATGGGCGCCGCCGCCGTCGCCGTGCACGCGCAGGAGAGCGGCCATCCGAAAGCGGCCAGCGTGGAACGCCACCACGGCGAGCGCGCCAACTGGGGCGCGCGCATGGCCGCGCGCCAGGCGCGCTTGCACGACCAGCTCAAGCTCAGCGCGGCACAGGAACCGGCCTGGGCGGCGTTTACCGCCGCCAGCAAACCGGGCCAGCGTCCCGCCCGTGGCGAGCGTGGCCAGTGGGCCAGCCTGACCGCCCCGGAACGCATGGAAAAGCAACTCGACATGGCCAAGCAGCATGTGGCCGCCATGGAAACCCGGCTGGCCGCGCTCAACACTTTCTATGCAGTACTCACGCCGGAACAAAAGAAAGTATTTGACGAGCACAGCATGCGCGGCGGCCATCACGGCAAGCACAAACGCCACGCATAAGCAGCGTCAGATGCCGGCCATTCCTCGCGCGCCACGGGGAATGGCGCCTGCCCGCCATTTCCGCTATCTCCGCCATACGAAGCGGTATGGACGTCTTTAACGTTGTACTTACACCTCAATTGTGTCTTCCCGCCATAAATATGCGCGTGCG
This sequence comes from Massilia frigida, assembly GCF_011682175.1. Lineage (GTDB taxonomy): Bacteria > Pseudomonadota > Gammaproteobacteria > Burkholderiales > Burkholderiaceae_D > Telluria_A > Telluria_A frigida. The sequence continues at coordinate 3,807 of NZ_WHJG01000077.1, read as the reverse complement.
GGGATTCCTGCAAAGTGTAACGTGGTGTATCCTCAAGAAAATCTATCCGCGCGGCAATCAAAAACCAGTTTCCGGCTGCGGCATCAACCACATTCCGGGGGCAGCATGAGCACGATGGTGTACGACAAGACCGAAAAGGGTCGAGAGGAAATTTCCACACGCAAACATCAACTATCATCGCGCCTGCGCACGATTTTGGTGATGATCGACGGGCGTCATTCGCTCGACGATTTGTTGCGTAATTTTGCCGGCGTGGGCGTGACGGCGGACAGCGTCAAGGAATTGCTGCAAGAAGGCTATATTTATCTCGCCAGCGGGGAAGAGCCCGTGGCGCCGGTGGCACCGAAGCTGCCGGCATCGGCACGGGCGCGCCAGGTGGCGCGGCGCGCGGCCGGGGCCGAGGGCGCTCACCATGACGAGGTACACGACGACGCCGCAGCCCCGTTGCCGGTGGTCGCCAGTGCCGAGGCGCCATCCGCGCAAGCGCTGGCCGAGAGCCAGCTCGACGACGCCACCCGCTTTCGCCACCTGTACGACTTCTACAACCAGACCATCAAGAGCACGATCGGGCTGCGCGGCATCATGCTGCAGCTCAAGGTGGAAAAGTGCAATAACGTCGACGACTTCCGCGCGCTGCGCCTGCAGTACCTGCAAGCGGTGCTCAAGGCCAAGGGCAGCGAAATGGCGCGCAGTCTGCGCGGCCGCCTCGACGAGCTGCTGGGCGGCAAGCCCGAGCACGAAGACTTCATCCTCCCGGACAATTAAGTCCGCGCCCCTGCGGGCTTAGTTCAGCTTCTTCAGCGAGGCCGTGAACTTGTCCGCATTCTGATATCCGATCACGCGGCTGCCTGCAATTTCCTGGCCGCGCTGATCGAACAAGATGATCCCCGGCGGCCCGAACAGGCCGAAGCGCTTGAGCATGGCCTTGTCGTCGGCATCGTTGGCGGTGACGTCGACTTGCAGCAAGAGCGTGCCGGCCAGTTGCTGGCGCACGCGCGCATCGACGAAGGTCAGCTTTTCCATTTCCTTGCAGGATACGCACCAGTCGGCATAAAAATCGAGCATCGCGGTCTTGCCGGCGTTGTGTGCCAGCGCGGCGTCGAGCTGGGCCACGGTTTTGATGCGGGTGAAGGCCAGGCCATGCTGCTGGCCGCCCACGCCCAGATGGGCCAGCGGCGCGAGCGGATCGCGCCCGCCGGTGGCCGCACCGACCAGCTGGATCGCTCCCAGCAGGGCGCACACGACGCCCAGCGCGAGTCCGGCCCAATGGCGGACGTGGCGCAGCATGTAGACGCCGTAGCCGAGCAGCAGCGCACTCCACAGCAGCATTTGCAGCAGCGGCGGCAGCACGGGCGAGGTCAGCCACAGGGCCATGCCCAGCATGGTGACACCGAAAAAGCGTTTGACGTGGTTCATCCAGGCGCCGGTGCGTGGCAGCAGGGAGCCGGCCGACAGGCCGACCAGCAACAGCGGAATGCTCATGCCCATCGCCAGCGAAAACAGCGCGACCCCGCCGACGACGCCATCGCGCGACTGGAAGATAAAGGTCAGCGCGCCGGCCAGCGGCGCGGCCACGCAGGGACCGACGATCAGGGCCGACAGGGCGCCCATGATGAACACGCCGATGAGTTTACCGGCCGACTGGCGTCCAGAGGCGTCGACCAGGCGGTGTTGCAGGAAGGATGGCACTTGCAGCTCGTATACGCCGAACATGGACAGCGACAGGGCCACGATCATGATGCCGACACCGATCAGTATCCACGGCTTTTGCAGCTCGGCGGCCAGGCCTTCGCCCATCAGGCCGGCGGCAACGCCCAAGGCGGTGTAGACCAGGGCCATGCCGAGCGAGTAGGCCAGTGCCAGGATGAAGCCGCGCGCGCGCGTGGTGCCGGCGCCCTCGCCCACGATGATCGATGCCAGGATCGGGACCATCGGCAGCACGCAAGGGGTGAACGACAGGCCGAGGCCCAAGGCGATGAAGGTGGGGATGATCAGCCACAGCTTGCCGCCGCCGAGCAGCGCGGCGCCGTCGCCGGTGGCGGGCGTGGCGGCCGGGGTCTGGACTGCGGCCGGGGCTGGCGCTGGTGCAGTGGGCGGCTCGGGTGTGAGGGCCTCGTCGGCGGTGCCCTGCTTCGGCTTGGCGACGGGGATGGAGGCGGGCGGGGTCGACATCGATGGCTTGGACATGCCGGGCGCTGGCGACGCGCCGGCAGCGCCCACCAGGCGGGCCTCAGCTTCCTGCGGCGCGTAGCACAGGCCGGCGTCGGCGCAGCCCTGCGAGGTGGCCGTCAGCGTGAACATGCCGGAGGACTCGACGGGAATCGTGATGGTGATGCTCTTGCGGTGGGTTTCGACATCCTTCTGGAAGGTTTCGTCGAACTTGACCTTGCCGGGCGGGATGACCGGGGAGCCCAGCGTGGCGTTGGCGGCGGTGAATTTGAAGCGTTCGCGGTACATGTAGTAGCCGTCGGCGATGTTGTAGGTGACGGCGATGGTTTGCGGGTCGACCATGCGGGCCGAGAACTTGAAGGCCACCTCGGGGGCCAGGTAATCGTCTTCCGCGCGCGCAGGGCTGGCGAACAGGAACGAGAGGGCAAGCAGGAGCAGCGCGAGGGCGTGAGCCGGCGCTTTCAACGAAAAGGCAAACATGACTTCCTTAGCGGGACGCGAAGCAGAATAGTACACCGGGGGAAGTGTTCCCGTGTGCGGTGGGAACATACAATGGGAGACACATGACCGGCATTGGCGGACGGGGTGTTAACCGGCTCCAGGGCGCGGAATTGGTTCGTCGAATGTCATCGAGGCCAGATCGAGTCGACTCCTCAGCTGAGCAATCTGTATCTCCACCAGCATGATTTTTCACAATTGGCGGGACGATTCAGACGTCATCCCGGCGCCGGGAAGAGAGAGGATTGCAAGTTTTGGGGAAATGACTATTGCTGTCAACTGAAGGCCTAGTTAATGATCTACAATCTTTACAATCGAACACATATCAAATCTTAAAAAAACACTTAGTCAACTTGAGCGGCATGAATGGGGGTTGGTGCCGGATGATGAATCGCCCATGATTCGCCGCACAGCGGAGCTGCGGCACAAACCCAATCGGAGAGTTCGGCGCTGAGGACCTCAGGCTATGTTTGGGCCAAGATATCGGGATAGCGTTTTTATTACCTTTGGCATTACCATATCTTGAGATGGATTCATATTCCGAAGGAATGCATTACAGAGGCGATCTTTTATGTAACGTGTTGAGAATCGATAAGGAATTCCATAATGACAATCCTCATTATAAAGACCGGGCAGAAATTCTGCATCATAGAGCATGGGATTTAATTAGCACCCTTGACGAGATCGACGCAGAGTGTCTGCGCCCAGCGCTTGCGGAGGCTGCCGAAGAATTTTCTCGCTAGCGCCTGCCCTCTTCTCACTTGATTTTCCAATGAGATTCCATGAAAATTTTTACCAATCATCGACTAATATTGGCCATGTTGTTTTTCTCATCATGCATCTCAATCAACGGTTGGAGCGCAGATGCTGCCAAATTCGATTTTGTGCGTAAAAGTCCTGTGGATTTTTTAAGTTTTTTACAGAAAAATAAACACCAAAAAACTTATCTCATCCGTGAATCCACCACGACATGGATTACGGAAGAACATATTCCCCGGCTCATTGCCTTATTAGAGCCTCTTGCAAAACTAGCGGAACGGATGAAAATTGCTTGGCAGCGCAAGCGAAAAGGTGGGGGTGGGCGCCCATTTCTGGCATGATTTAGTTTCTAACGCTTAATCAAAACGCCCACACCATGAA
>NZ_WHJG01000076.1 GCF_011682175.1 Massilia frigida | reverse complement strand
CCTTGTCTTCATGGGACAAGCCGGTGAGATTGAGACGGGGAGGTTTTGGTGGCATGCCCAAATCATGCGCGATAACAGCACAGTTTACAACTGTTTATTGCGGCCTGTACTCCGGCTGAACAGTTACAAAAATACTATTCATGTAATAGCACACGAATCACCTTCCAACCAAGAAAGCAATTCCGGTCCCCATGCCGCTGGCCGGCTACGGCTCCTTCACCGCCGCCAGCGCCATGCGCTCAACCATCCCTGGCGCGATCAGTTTGAGGAAGCGTCCAAACTTGCCTTTAGCGGTCATCACCACTTCGCGCTGGCGCCGCTCCATCCCGTCGACGATCAGGCGAGCGCACTCCTCGACCGTCATCGCGCCCTCTTCCTTGAGCATGCTCTTGCCCAGCATGCCGCCGGCCGCGTTGTAGCCATGATGGCGGATCTGGGTCGACACCACGCCCGGATACGCAGTCGTCACACTCACCCCGGCGTCTTTCAATTCGGCGCGCAGGACTTCGAAGAAACCGGCCATGGCGAACTTGCTCGCCGCGTACGCGCTGCGTCCGGGCACCCCGACCAGCCCTGATAGCGACGACACCGCCACGATGCTGCCGCGCGCCGCCTTCAGGTGCGCCAGGGCCGCGTGCGTGCACCACACGCTGCCCCACAGGTTCACGCGCATCAGGTCCTCGTACCAGCCCAGGTCCTGCACATCCTCGAACAAGGCGTGCGCCGAGCGTCCCGCATTGTTGATCAAGGCATCGATGCGGCCGAAGCGCGCCACCGCCGCGTCGATGAGCGCGATGCACTCGGCCTGCACCGACACATCGGTCGGCACGCACAGCGTCTGCGCGCCGAGCGACTGGCACTGCCCGGCGACCGCATCGAGCATGGCGCCGTTGCGGGCCGCCAGCACCAGCGCCACCTTGGCACCTTCGCGCGCGGCCAGCTGGCGCGCCATTTCGGCCCCGATGCCGTCCGAACTACCGGTGATGACGATCACGCGCATGGCCGCTCCTTACTTCTGGGCTTTGACGATCTGCATGGCGCTGGCGATCAAGCCGCTCATCTCGCCCAGATTGGCCGGCACGATGATCGAATTGTTGGTCTTGGCCAGTTCCGAGAACGCATCCACGTACTGCTCCGCCACCTTGAGGTTGACCGCTTCCTGTCCGCCCGGCTCGCGAATGGCGGCGCCGATCTGGCGCAACGCTTCGGCGTTCGCTTCGGCCAGCGCCACGATGGCCTTGGCCTGGCCCTCGGCGCGGTTGATCGAGGCTTGCTTCTCGCCTTCGGAACGGGCAATCGCCGCTTCACGCTCGCCGGTGGCGATGTTGATCTGTTCCTGCTTGCGTCCTTCGGAAGCGGCGATCAGGGCGCGCTTTTCGCGCTCGGCGGTAATCTGGGCCTGCATCGAGTGCAGAATTTCCGCCGGCGGCGTCAAGTCCTTGATCTCGTAGCGCAAGACCTTCACGCCCCAGTTGGCGGCCGATTCGTCGATGGCGTTGACGATGGTGATGTTGATGTGATCGCGCTCCTCGAAGGTTTTATCGAGCTCCATCTTGCCGATCACCGAACGCAGCGTGGTTTGCGCCAGCTGGGTGATGGCCGCCAGGTAGTTCGACGAGCCGTACGAAGCGCGCATCGGATCGGTGATCTGGAAGTACAGGATGCCGTCCACCTGCAGCTGAGTGTTATCGCGCGTGATGCAGACCTGCGGCGGCACGTCGAGCGGGATTTCCTTGAGAACGTGCTTGTACGCGATGCGGTCGATGAACGGCACCACGATGTTCAGGCCCGGGGCCAGGGTCGCATGGTATTTGCCAAGGCGTTCGACCACCCAGGCATGCTGCTGCGGCACCACGTTGATGGTCTTGAAGACGAACACCAGCGCCACGATGAAGAGGACGATTGTCATCATTCCGAAAACTTCCATAGCTTACCTCTTTGAGTTTGTTATTTATTTGTTGGCGACGATCAGGCGGCTGCCCTGCACTTCGACGATCCGGAAACTGCCCGCTTCGGCCAGTGCGCCGGGGCCGAGTTCCACATCCCACGGCGCGCCGCGGTACATCACGCGCGCCTTGCCTTCGCTCCAGGTGTCGACGTTGACGCTCTGGCCGATATCCATGTTCACGTTCGGATCGCGCGCGGTATTCTGGCGGCCGGGCGCGCCGAAGCGGCTGCGGTGCAGCAGCCCGGTGGCGATCACGCCGACGACGGCGGCGGTAAGGATCTGGCCCGATGTGCCGTAGCCCATCAACGCCGCGATCGAGCCGCACGCCACCCCGATGGCGATCATCAGTATGTAAAACGTGCCCGTGAAAAGTTCAAAAATTACCAGTGCGCCAGCCAGCGCCAGCCACCACGTCCAGTCAGCCATGACACTCCTCCAGGTTATTAAAAGCAAAAACCCCCGTGGCCCGGGATGGACGACGAGGGTGAGAATTTGTTAGAAAGTTAGTATTTATAATGGTCTTGTTGGATTAACTTTAATGCGCTTAGTCTATCGACTTTTGGGGAAGAGTCAACTACTCAATGATGCTCATTCCTGCGGCGCCGCCTTATCCGGCGTAGTAGCCCGGCTGGTCCAGATCGGCGAGGAGACCGGGGCCTTGCGGAGTCCAGCCGAGCAGTTCACGCGTGCGCGTACCCGATACCGACATGTCCGCACCAGCCATATTGGCGAACCAGCCGAAGTGGTCGCGTTCCCGCGAGGCCACCGGCAGGCCAAGATGCTTGCCGATCATGCCTGCAAGCACCTCGAAAGGCACTTGCTCGTCCGCAACCGCGTGATACACCGATGCGGTCACACCCTGCTCCAGCGCAAGGCGGTAGACCCGCGCGGCATCGTGACGATACACACCGGACCAGCAGTTATCCCCTTTACCAAGGTAGGCCGATACGCCGGTCTGCCTTGCCAAGCGCACCAGGATCGGCACGAAGCCATAATCGCCAAGACCGTGCACCGACGGCGCCAGGCGAATCGTGGCCGCGCGCACGCCACGTTCGGCGACCGCACGCGCGGCGCTTTCCGATAGTCGCGGCGAGGCGGGATTGGGCAGGTCGGTCTCGATGGCGCCCCTGGCCATGCCATACAGCCCCGAAGTGACCAGCAAGGGACGGCTTGAACCTTCCAGGGCGCGCCCCATGGCCTCGATCACGCGCCGGTCCTGTTCGCAGTTGTCCAGGAATTTGGAAAAGTCGTGGTTGAACGCCGTGTGGATCACGGCATCGGCTGCGGCGGCGGCGGCTTGCAGGACGTCGAGCTCGTCGAGCGTGGCGTGCAGGACCGTGGCGCCCGCTGCCGCCAGGGCAATCGCCTTTTCGCCGGAGCGGCTCAGTCCCGTGACCCGGTGTCCCGCGCCGATCAGTTCTTGAACTACCGCCGAGCCGAGCCATCCAGTGGCGCCGGTGACAAATACATGCATGTGATTTCTCCTCAATTGAAATTGGTAACAACGTTGGAAGCCGGGTCAGCCCAGCCGCATCGACAGTTCGACGTCGCCGGCAAACGGCACCGACAGGTAGCCGCTGCCGGGCGAACGCACATAGGCCAGGTATTCCGGGCAATAGTCAGCGTTGTCGGCGACGATCAGCGCACCCGGCCGCAGGCGCGCCTCCACCAGGGAGAGGACCTCGGCGTACAGCGCCTTGGCGCCATCGAGCAGCACCAGGTCGACCGACTCGGGCAGGTCGAAGGCCAGGGTGCGCAGCGCATCGCCTTCCCTGATTTCCACCAGGTCGCTCAGTCCGCCTTCGATCAGATGGTCGCGCGCTTTCTCCGCCTTGGATGGCTCGAATTCGCTGGTGATCAGGCGCCCGCCACCGTTGTCGCGCAGCGCGGCAGCCAGGTGCAGGGTGGAAATACCAAACGAGGTGCCAAACTCGACGATGGAGCGGGCCTTCGTGCTGCGCGCAAGCAGGTACAACAGGGTCCCGGTATCGCGCGCGACAGGCAGCCAGAGATCCTTCATGCGGCTGTAGAACTCCTGGTAGTCGGTTTTGCTCAGCATGAATCGCTCGCGTTCCTCGCTGGACATGGCGGCGATGGCGGGGCTGGTGGCGGCAGCGGCTTGCCGGTACAGGCGGTCCAGCAAGGCCGGCAGCGGAGCGGTAGTCAGTGTGTTGGTCATGAAAATGTTCCATTTGAATGTGGGCGCATCCGGCGCCCGGTTAAAATGCGACTGATTCGTCGTGTTGTTATAATATGAGGAATTGATCGCATTTTCTATTCGCATTTTTTTCACGCTGCCAAGGTGCCATGAACAAACGTCAAATTCCGCAAATCTCCTCGCGCAAGGCGCCCAAGCAAGCCCGCTCGACCGAACTCGTCTCAGCCATCCTGGAAGCGGCTATTCAGGTTTTGGCCCAGGAAGGCGCCCAGCGCTTTACCACTGCGCGCGTAGCCGAGCGGGCCGGGGTCAGTATCGGATCGGTCTATCAATATTTCCCGAACAAGGCGGCGATCCTGTTCCGGCTGCAAAGCGACGAATGGCAGCAGACCACGGACATGCTGCGAAACATCCTGGAGCAGATGCAGATGCCGGCGCTCGACCGCCTGCGCGCACTGGTGCATGCCTTTATCCGGTCGGAGTGCGAGGAAGCCGGCATGCGCGTCGCGCTCAGCGACGCGGCACCGCTTTACCGGGATGCGCCCGAAGCGCAAGCAGCGAACGCTGCGGGAGACAGGATTTTCCAGGAGTTCATGCGCGAGGTGCTGCCGCAGGCTCCGGAGGCAAGCCGCGCATTGGCCTGCGACTTGATCACCGCCACGCTCAGTACCGTGGGGAAGGATTTTTCGGAAAGCCCCCGCACGCCGCCGGAAATCGCGGCGTACGCGGACGCCATGGCCGATATGTTCTGCGCCTACCTGGAACGGCTGGCTCGCCCCTGAGGGCGCGGCAGCCTCATTAAGGCCGCTGAAAAACAAAAACCGCCGTGTCCGCACATGGCGGAAACGACGGTTCGGGGGGCACGCCCGGCGCTGTCACGCCGGACGGTCATGCATTACAGTGCAGCCAGTTTTTGCCAGGTATCGATCACCGAGTCAGGATTCAAGGACATCGACTCGATGCCCTCGCCCATCAGCCACGCCGCGAAATCCGGATGGTCCGATGGTCCCTGACCGCAGATGCCGATGTACTTGCCCTGCTCGCGGCAAGCCTTGATCGCCATCGACAGCAGCGCCTTGACGGCCGGATCGCGCTCGTCGAAATCGGCTGCCAGCAGCGCCATGCCCGAATCGCGGTCCAGGCCCAGGGTCAGCTGGGTCAGGTCGTTCGAACCAATCGAGAAACCATCGAAGAACTGCAGGAACTCGTTGGCCAGGATCGCATTCGACGGCACTTCGCACATCATGATCAGGCGCAGGCCATTTTCGCCGCGCTTGAGGCCATTCTTGGCCAGCAGGTTGACGACTTTCTCAGCCTGGCCGAGCGTACGCACGAATGGCACCATGATCTCGACGTTGGTCAGGCCCATGTCATTGCGCACGCGCTTCATGGCGGCGCATTCCATCTCGAACGACTCGGCGAAGTCCGGCGACAGGTAACGCGCGGCGCCGCGGAAGCCCAGCATCGGGTTTTCTTCATCCGGCTCGTAGCGCGAACCGCCGATCAGCTTTTTGTACTCGTTCGACTTGAAGTCGGACAGGCGCACGATCACCGGCTTTGGCCAGAACGCCGCAGCGATGGTGGCGATGCCTTCGGCCAGCTTGTCGACGTAGAAGGCCTTCGGCGAGGCATGGCCGCGCGCGACCGATTCCACCGCTTTTTTCAGGTCCGCATCGATGTTCGGATACTCGAGAATCGCTTTCGGGTGCACACCAATATTGTTATTGATGATGAACTCAAGACGCGCCAGACCAACGCCGCCGTTCGGGATCGACTGGAAGTCGAAGGCCAGCTGCGGGTTCCCGACGTTCATCATGATCTTGGTGGCGATCGGGGGCAGTTCGCCGCGCGCCACTTCCGATACTTCCGTTTCCAGCAAGCCGTCGTAGATCATGCCCTCGTCGCCTTCGGCGCAGGACACGGTGACCAGCATGCCGTCCTTGAGCGTCTCGGTGGCGTCGCCGCAGCCAACAACGGCCGGCACACCCAGTTCGCGCGCGATGATCGCGGCGTGGCAGGTACGGCCACCACGGTTGGTGACAATCGCGGAGGCGCGCTTCATGACCGGTTCCCAGTTAGGGTCGGTCATGTCGGCCACCAGCACGTCGCCCGGCTGCACGCGTTCCATTTCGGACGGATCGTGAATCACGCGCACGCGGCCCGCGCCGATCTTCTGGCCGATCGCGCGGCCTTGCGCCAGCACCGTGCCGCTGCCTTTGAGCTTGAAGCGCTGCTGCGCGTCGGTCGGTTTTTGCTGCGACTTGACGGTCTCGGGACGCGCCTGCAGGATGTACAGCTTGCCGTCGCGGCCATCCTTGCCCCACTCGATGTCCATCGGACGGCCGTAGTGGTTTTCGATGATGACGGCGTACTTGGCCAGTTCCACCACTTCGGCGTCGTTGAGCGAATAGCGGTTGCGCATTTCGATCGGCACGTCGACGGTCTTGACCGAACGGCCGGCCTTGGCCTCGTTGGTGAATTCCATCTTCAGCAGCTTGGAACCGATATTGCGGCGGATGACAGGCGATTTGCCCTGTTCCAGCATCGGTTTATGCACATAGAATTCGTCGGGATTGACCGCGCCCTGTACCACCGTCTCGCCCAGGCCATAGCTGGAGGTGACGAACACCACGTCCTTGAAGCCGGATTCGGTATCGATGGTGAACATCACGCCGGCGGCGCCCAGGTCCGAGCGCACCATGCGCTGCACGCCGGCCGACAGAGCCACTTCGGCGTGGGTAAAGCCCTTGTGCACGCGGTACGAAATGGCGCGGTCGTTGTACAGCGACGCGAACACGTGCTTCATGGCTTCGAGCACGTTGTCGATGCCGACCACGTTCAGGAAGCTCTCCTGCTGGCCCGCGAAGGACGCATCCGGCAAGTCTTCCGCGGTGGCGGAGGAACGCACGGCGAACGACATTTCGACTTCGGAATCGGCCACCAGGCGTGCATAGAAGGTGCGGATTTCTTCTTCCAGGCGGGCCTGGAATGGCGTTTCGACGATCCATTTGCGGATTTCGGCACCAGCCACGGCGAGCGAGCGTACGTCGTCGATGTTCAGGCCCTCAAGGCGGGTCGCAATGCGGTCGCCCAGCGACGGGCCGCCGTCGATGCCATGCGCGAGGAAATCGCGGAAAGCGTCGGCCGTGGTGGCAAAGCCGCCAGGCACGCGTACACCGGCGCCAGCCAACTGGCTGATCATTTCGCCCAAGGAGGCATTTTTTCCGCCGACGGATTCCACATCCGTCATGCGCAATGTCTCGAACGATGCGACGTACACACCGGTGCGATCCGGTTCCTTCAATGCTGCGGTAGACAAGCTGGTCATAACAAACACCCTTACTGATAGTAGAAATCTGTACGCAGAGCGGGACTGACTATGTTTTCTTGTTATTCTTTGGGTCGTGCCGCACAATTGATGCGTTGCAGAGCATTTTACAGCCTGCGCCGCGAATTTACAGCGCACAACTTGAAACAATGGCAGCACAGGAAGCCGACACGACAAATATGACCACAGAACCACGCCCACCCCTGCCCACCTCGGCCCGTACGGTCTTTTTCGTTTCCGACGGCACAGGTATTACCGCAGAGACATTCGGCCATGCCGTCCTCACCCAGTTCGAGATGCGTTTCCGCCAGGTACGCCTGCCCTTCATCGACACCCTCGACAAGGCCTACGACGCGGCGCGCAAGATCAACGAAGCGCTCACCACCGACGGCCAGCGTCCGATCGTGTTTTCGACCCTGGTCAAGCCCGACCTGTCGAACGTGATCCGCCAGTCGCGCGGCATGCACATGGACTTGATCCAGACTTTTGTTGCTCCACTGGAACAGGAACTGGGCGTCAAGTCGACCCATACGATCGGCCGCTCGCACAATATTGTCGACAGCCAAGAGTACAAGAACCGCATCGAAGCGATTAATTTCTCGCTGGCGCATGACGATGGCCAGTCGCATAAAAACCTGGCCTCGGCCGATGTGATCCTGGTGGGCGTGTCGCGCTCGGGCAAGACCCCGACCAGCCTGTATCTGGCGATGCAGTACGGCATCAAAGCCGCCAACTATCCACTCATTCCCGACGATTTCGAGCGTGGCAAGTTGCCATCGTCCCTGCCGCCATTCCGCGACAAGATTTTTGGCCTCTCCATCACCCCGGAACGCCTGTCGGAAATCCGCCATGAGCGGCGCGCCGGCAGCAAGTACGCCTCCATCGAAAATTGCCGCTACGAAGTCAACGAGGCCGAGCTGATGATGAAGCGCGAAGGCATCCGCTGGCTGTCGTCGACCACCAAGTCCATCGAAGAAATTGCTACCACCATCTTGCAGGAAATCAAACCGGATCGGCGCGAGTATTAATTCATGAGTGAAGCTGAGAACAAGAAGACCGACCTGCTGGCCAAGAACCCTGACGGGGCAGCAAGCGGCGCGGCGCCGGAAAAACTCTCGGAGTTCCTTGACGGCAATCTCAGCGCGCACGACAAGCTGGAACGCGCGCGCATGGAGCTGCTCGACCTGTCGGCGCGCAACCGGCTGCTGAACATTCCGCGCTCGGCCAAGGCGACCCGCATCATCGACGTGACCGACGAGCGCTCCAGCGATATTTTCCGCATGCTGGTGACGGAAAACCGCTCGCTCACCTTCCTGCCCGGACGCAGCGCGGCCTACCCGGGCGGCGCGGCCGAGTTGGACCAGGATGCCGACGTGCTCGACGAACTGGCCCAGCCCGACGACGCCGTCGACGAGCGCGGCGTCATGCTGCGCCATAACGACACCAAGCTGCAAACGAAGCTCACCTCGAAAGGCCTGCAAAAGCGCCTGCTCGACCTGTGCAACGACGCCCGCACCCTGGAAGAAGAACAGGGCGTCAACATCCTGTTCCTCACGCTCGGCACCCTGAAATGGATCGACCCGGCCAACGCCAGGAATATCCGCTATGCGCCGCTGATCTTGATACCGGTCAGTCTCCAGCGCGGCAATGCGGCCGAACAGTTCAAGCTGCGCTGGCGCCAGGAAGAACTGTCGGCGAATCTCTCGCTCGAAGCCTTCCTGAGCCGCGTGCACGGCATCACCCTGCCGCCGTTCGAGGCCGGCGACGACTTCGATCCGGCCGCCTACATCGCCGAGGTCACGCGTGCCGTCGCGTCCAAGCAAGACTGGCGTGTCCTCGCCGACGACGTCGTGCTGGGCTTTTTCTCGTTCGCCAAATTCCTGATGTACCGCGATCTCGATCCGGCCGTGTGGCCGGTGCAGGAAGGCTTGCTCGGCCAGCCGCTGATGCGCGGCCTGCTGTCGGACGGCTTTACCAGCAACGCCTTGACGATCCCGGACGGCACGCCGATCGATTCGGTGATCCCGCCATCGGACCTGCTGCATATCGTCGACTGCGACAGTTCGCAGGCGCTGGCCGTGCACGACGTGCGCAGCGGGCGCAATCTGGTGATCCAGGGCCCGCCCGGCACCGGCAAGTCGCAAACCATCGCCAACATCATCGCCTCGGCCGTCGCCGACGGCAAGAGCGTGCTGTTCGTGGCCGAAAAAATGGCCGCGCTGGACGTCGTCAAGCGCCGGCTGGATCACGCCGGTGTAGGCGACGCCTGCCTTGAACTGCACAGCAACAAGGCCAACAAACGCGTGCTGCTGGAAGAGCTGCGCCGCACCGCCGACCTGGGCGCGCCGCGCGGCGAACTGCCCGCCACGCTCAACGCGCGCCTGCAACTGGCGCGCGACACCCTCAACGGCCATGCGGACCGCATGCACGCGCCGCACCCGGTGGCGCGCCTGACGCCCTACCAGGTGATCGGCCACATCACCGAATTGCAGCGCCAGCGCGTCGCGCCGCTGCAAGATGCGTTCGACCAGCCCGACACCTGGACACCGGACGATCGCGCGCAGCGCTACCAGCTGGCGAGCGAACTGGCGCAGCGCCTCGCCGACATGGGACTGCCGGCCCAGCACCCATGGCGTGGCGTACGCATGACGAATATCTCGCCGACCGAAATGGAGCGCCTCGGCCAGCGCATCACGCATTCGAGCACCGGCTTGTCGGAACTGGCGGCCAGCCAGACCGGCCTTGCCGCCTCGCTCGACATGGGTCCGCCGGACAGCTGCGACGATTTTGCCCGCATCGCCGCCATGGCCGAACGCGTGGCCAGCGCGCCGCGCCTGTCGCGCCAGGCCCTGTCGTCGCCGGTGTGGCGCACGCAGCGCGAAGAATTGGCCAATCTGGTGGAACAGGGTGCGCAGTACGCCCAGCTGCTCGCTTTTTTGGACGGCAAAGTCTCGCCCGCCGCCTGGACCATGGACCTGAAACCGGCGCGCATGGCGCTGCGTCCCCTGCCGGCCGGGATGAGCGACGAAGCGTTCGGCCGCATCGCGCGCCTGGCGGCCCAGCTGCCCGCGCTGCTGCAAGATACCGAGCGCCTGCGCCAGCACCTTGGCGCATCGGCCCGCACCGGCACCCTGGCCGACATCGGCAAGGCCCTTATTCTCGGCCAGCGCATCGCCTGCGCGCCGGATGTCAGCGCCGAGGTGCTGGCCGCCAGCGTCTGGGACCACGGCATCGAGCAGGCTGCCGACCTGGCCGAGGCGGTGGCGTCGCTCCAGGAAGCGCGTGGCTACCTGCAAAACAAGGTCCTCGACTTCGCCTGGGAAACCGACCTGGCCGGCGTGCGCCAGGTGCTGGCCATTCACGGCAATAGCATGCTGCGCTTCCTGCGCGACGACTGGCGCCGCGCCAATGGGCTGGTCAAATCGGTGCTGCGCATACCTGACATCGAGCTGGCCAGCCAGATCGACATCCTGGACCGCCTGACCGCCGGCCAGCAGACCATGCGCTTCCTGCGCGAGAACGACCAGCTCGGGCGCGCCGCATTCGGCGCCGACTGGCGCGCCGAGCGCTCGTCGCCGGTGCCGCTGCGCGCTCTGGTTGCATGGATGCGCACCCTGCGCGGCATGGGCCCGGAACCGCGCCTGATCGCCGCCAGCGTGAGCGACCGCCCTGCCCTGGCCGTGCGCGTGGACCACGTCCAGCGCTCGCTCGACAACACACTGACCTTGCTGCGCGACTGCTGGAACGACTGCGGCGCGGCGATCCGCGACATGTTCCCCGACATCCTGACGGTCGAACACGCGGACCTGTCGGCGGTGGGCACCTTTGTCGCCGCCATCGATGGCGCCCTGGGCACGGTGCGCAGCGCGCTGGCGTTCCGGCCGGCGCGCCTGTCGGACCTGCTGCCGGTGCTGGACGCCTTGACCAGCGCGCAGCGCCTGGCGGCCAGCATCGACGGCGCGCGGGTACTGGGCGAACAAGCCTTTGGCGCGCACTGGCAAGGCGCGGCCTCGGACTGGCCGTTCCTGGTCGGCGCGGCGCAGTGGATCGCCGCCAATCTGGCCCTGCCGGCGATGGTGGCACGCCACGACGAGCGCGATCTGCCGTTGCGGCGCGCCCACGTGCTGGAACAGACCTATATCGCCTGGAAAAACGAGCTGGCAGGCTTGTTCGAGACGCTGTGCACCGACGCCCATGCGCTGTTCGGCGCCGACAGCATCGCGCAGGTACCGATTGCCGACATCCTGGTGCACTTCGGCCAATGGATCACGCACGCCGAACAGTTGTCGCGCTGGGTCACCTGGCGTGAGCGCAGCGGCAAGGCGCGCCTGATGGGCATGGCCCGCTTCGTCGACGAAATGGAGAGCGGCCGCCTCGCGGCCAGCGCCGCGCCGGCCTGCTTCAACATGAGCTATTTCGAGGCACTGTATGCGGCCCAGGTGCGCGCCGAACCGGCCCTGGCCACATTCGACGGCCAGGTGCACGACAGCGAAGTGCGCCAGTTCGTGGAACTGGACCTGCAGCGCATCGCGGCCGCCAGCATCGAAGTGGCGCGCGCGCACTTCAAGCGCATTCCGCAAGGCGGCGGCGCCATCGGCCCGCTGGGCGTGCTGCGCGGCGAAATGGCGCGCCGGCGCGGCCACATGCCGATTCGCCAGCTGATGCTCAAGGCAGCGCCGGCGATCCAGGCGCTCAAGCCGGTGCTGATGATGAGCCCCTTGTCGGTGGCGCAGTTCCTGCCGCCCGGCCAGCTCACGTTCGACCTGCTGGTGATGGACGAGGCCAGCCAGATCCAGCCGGTCGACGCCCTCGGCGCGATTGCGCGCTGCCGCCAGGTGGTGGTGGTGGGCGACGAACGCCAGCTGCCGCCAACCCGCTTCTTCGCCAAGATGACCAGCGACGCCGGCGACGAGCTTGATACCGACGGCGGCGAAGCGCAGGTGGCCGACATCGAAAGCATTTTGGGCCTGTTCACCGCGCGCGGCCTGCCGCAGCGCATGCTGCGCTGGCACTACCGCAGCCGCCACCAGTCGCTGATCGCGGTGTCGAACAGCCAGTTCTACGAGAACAAGCTGTTCATCGTGCCGAGTCCGTATACGCAGGAAGCGGGCATGGGACTGCGCTTCACGCACGTGGCGGATGGCGTTTTCGACTCGGGCAATACGGGCACCAATGTACCGGAAGCGAAGGCGGTGGCCGAGGCCATCATGCGCCACGCGCTGCAAACGCCGCAACATTCGCTGGGCGTGGCCACCTTCTCGGTAGTGCAGCGCAAGGCCATCGAAGACCAGCTGGAGCTGCTGCGGCGCGCCAATCAGCAGGCCGAAGGCTTTTTCCAGTCGCATCCGAGCGAGCCGTTTTTTGTGAAGAACCTGGAAAACGTGCAGGGTGACGAGCGCGATGTGATCCTCATTTCGGTCGGGTACGGGCGCAACGCCAGCGGCCAGGTGAACATGCGTTTCGGGCCGTTGAGCGCGGAAGGCGGCGAGCGCCGCTTGAATGTGCTGATCAGCCGCGCCAAGCGCCGCTGCGAAGTGTTTTCATCGATTACCGACGAAGATATCGACCTCGAACGCGGCAAGGGCAAGGGTGTGCAGGCATTCAAGCTGTTCCTGCGCTATGCGCGCACCGGCCAGCTTGGTGTGGCCTTCCGGAGCGGGCGCGATTACGACAGCATGTTCGAGGTCGACGTGGCGGCCGCCATCAAGGAACGCGGCTTCGAGGTCCATCCGCAGGTCGGCATCGCCGGCTTCTTCATCGATTTGGCCATTCCCGACCCGGACCGTCCGGGGCGCTACCTGCTCGGCATCGAGTGCGACGGCGCGGCGTATCACTCGTCGAGTTCCGCGCGCGACCGCGACCGGCTGCGCCAGGCGGTGCTGGAAGATCACGGCTGGATCATCCACCGCATCTGGAGCACTGACTGGTTCCAGCGTCCGCAGGAGCAGCTTGCGCGCGTGATCGCCGCCATCCATGAGGCGCGCAAGACGCTCGACGCGCGCGCCGAGGAGAGTAAGAAGCTGCACCAGGCGCCGGCGCCGCAGAGTGTCCGCATCGAGCGCGAGATCGTGACCGAAGTGGCGATCGTTCCGGTGGAAGAAGCGCCGCAGCGGCGCAACCGCTATGTGGAAGCGTCGATGGTGCGCCCGGAAGGCGACTACGAACTGCATGAAGCGCCGCTGGAGGTGCTGGTCGACCTGGTCGAGCAGATCGTCTACATCGAGGGCCCGGTCCATCTCGACGAAATCGTGGTCCGGCTGCGCAAGGCCTGGGGCTTGCAGCGGGTCGGCTCGCGCATGGAAGCGGCGACCGAGAAAGCGGTCGACGCGGCGGTCGCCAGCGGCCTGGTGGCGCGCCTGAACGGCTTTGTGTGGAAGCCGGGCAGCCCGGTCACGGTACGCGACCGCACGTTTGTGGAGTCGGAAGGCCTGCGCCGCGCGAACATGCTGCCGCCCAAGGAGATCGAGGTGGCCATCATCGAGGTGGTGGAACGCCACTTCGGCGCCAGCCAGGAAGAGATCGTGCAGGCGGTGCTGAAGATGTTCGGTTTCAAACCGATCCAGGGACCGTTGCGGGAAGCGGTGCAGATGCGCCTGAACCTGATGGTGCGTGAAATGGTGCTGGTGGCGAGCGGGCCGGTGTTGGTGTTGGCCAATCATGCGGGCTAGTTGCCATCATGAGGCTGGAACACCCCTTCGTTCGGCGGCGCGGCCACAGTTGTTGGCTGCGGCCGCCGGTGCTCCTTACTGCAGCTATGTGCGGCGCGTGAGCGTAGGCTGACCTGCCCGTGGCGATATTGAAGTATCACCAGGCGGATTGACATTCGCCACACTCACCGTTGATGTCGTTCTGAGCTCGTATGGGACACGTATGTCCCTGCTCCGGAAGTCCTTTGTATTGCGCGTGATAATGGAGCCTCTTGCAAAACTAGCGGAACGGATGAAAATTGCTTGGCAGCGCAAGCGAAAAGGTGGGGGTGGGCGCCCATTTCTGGCATGATTTAGTTTCTAACGCTTAATCAAAACGCCCACACCATGA
>NZ_WHJG01000075.1 GCF_011682175.1 Massilia frigida | reverse complement strand
AGTGCGTGGGGCAGCAGCATTTGCTGCTGCGGCTCGTAGGGAAGATAGCTTGATGTCATCGGTCAAAAATGCGTTTGCTCGGTTGACATGGATGATATCAAGTTTCTGCCGCGCAGACTCCTAGCCCACGCTTACTTCTTGATAATCGCCTGCAACAACACAAACGCCTCATGCCGGATGGTCGCCTCAGCCCCGGCCAGCTCCTTGCGCGCCTGCACCAGTTCCGGCCGCTTGAGCATCTTTTTCTCCGCCGTATTCGGCACCGGCGGTTCCGGCGGGTACATACTGGCCCGGCTGTTATACGTTTGCTGCAACAAGCGCTTGCCGTAATTCGACGCATAAAATGCCGTCAATTCATTGGCCGTCGCCACCCCGATCACGCGTGCCACCGGCGTGGCCAGGCGCTGGCAAATCTCTTGCGGCGGCACCTTGTCGAGCTTGGCGAACACACTGGCCCGCTGCTCTTCATTCGCATAGCGGCTCGCACCGGCCACCGAGCGCATCATCTTTTCCGACTGCATGGCAGCGAGCATGGCTTGCACGGCCTGCACCCGGGCCGCATCGGGCGTGGTCACCGGTACCGAGGCGGCCGGGACAGCAGCAGGAGCGGCAGGAGCGGCAGGAGCGGCTGCGCCTGCACGCGTCAGCGGCACGCAGGCGAACAGCGCGGCCAATGCCAGCGCGTAAGTTGGTTTCATTCTCAATCCTTTTCAACA
This sequence comes from Massilia frigida, assembly GCF_011682175.1. Lineage (GTDB taxonomy): Bacteria > Pseudomonadota > Gammaproteobacteria > Burkholderiales > Burkholderiaceae_D > Telluria_A > Telluria_A frigida. The sequence goes on along the minus strand of NZ_WHJG01000075.1, from coordinate 14,300 downwards.
ATCACAGGGCTGCCCACAAGGGGCCAGCCGACACAATAATGCAAAAGGGCAGACGATGTCTGCCCTTTACCTGCGTAGCTACCTGCCTGGCTAGCGATGCATTTAAAACTTATGCCACAGGCGGGCAAAGTACGACGCGCCATTCATCCCGAACTGGACCGACTCGTACTTGAAGCCATTGTCGGTCTCGTCCGGATTCTGCTCGGTCGGCTTGACACTGAAAATGTTCGCGCCGCCCAGGGTCAGCTTGGTCTTGTCGCTGAAATTATACGTAAAACTCAGGTCGGCCGAGGTCTTCGGCTTGTACACCTGGTTCGGGGTTGGCGCACCGGACCAGGTGCCCAGGGTTTGCTTGCCGAAGTGGATCACCTTGAAATCGGTGCCGATCTTGCCCAGCAAATACTCGAAACCCAGGGTGGCCTTGCGCCGCGGTCCGCCCTGTTCCAGGAACAGGCGCTCGCGCTCGGACAGCAGCACGTCTTCATAGCCCTTGAACGCGGCCGGCGCATTCACGCCCGTCACTTCGGTCTTGCTGATGTTCATGGCCAGGAAGGTATTGAGCTTGCCGCCCGCCACTTCGCTGCGGTTCGATACGGTCAGGTCCAGGCCCTGGGTCTTGGTATCGATCGAATTGACGAAGAACTGGGCCGCGCCCACGCCCAGGCTGCTCAGCAGCGGCACGATGGGCGCGTAGTTGTCGGCGTCGAAGCGGCCGGAAAACACGATGCGGTCATCGATGGCGATGCGGTACAGGTCGGCCGTGACCGACGTAGTCGGGGTCGGCGTCCAGGTGCCGCCCAGGGTGAAGCTGACCGATTTTTCTTCCTTCAGCTTGGGAATGCCGATCGCGTTGGCCACGTTGCCGCCGTTCGGCGCGAACACCGAATCGACCGGATTGCCGTTGACGAACTCGGTAAACGTCGACGAGAAGTAGCCTTGCTGCAGCGATGGCGCGCGGAAGCCGGTACTGGCCGAACCGCGCACCAGCACGCTGTCGCTGATCTTGAAGGCGGCGGCCAGCTTGCCGGTCACGCTGTTGCCGAAGTCGCTGAATTTTTCATAGCGCACGGCCGACAGCACTTTCAGGCGCTCGGTGATGTCGGTCTCGACATCGACGTAGGCGGCCACGCTATGGCGGCTGCGGTCGGTCGCGTCGCCCGGACGGAAGCCCGGGAAGCCCTGGCTGCCCGGGTCGCCTCCGAAGCCGGCACCGTCGACATCGTTGTAGGAACCGGCTTCACCGGCGAAGATTTCATAGTTTTCCTTGCGGAACTCGGCGCCGAAGGCCAGGTTCATGCCGCTCAGGATGTTCGGATAGAAGCGGCTGGCGTCGGCATTGGTGGTCAGTTGGGTGGCCGCGAAACCGCCCGCGTCGAATTGCGAGGCCGACACGCCCTTGCCGCCCTTGATCAGGTCGAGGTTGGCGATCGAGGCATTGAGCGTATTGCTGACGTTGTAATGCATCTTGTTGTAGCCATAGGTTTGCGAGAAATCCGCATTCCACTCGCCCAGCTTGGCGCGATAGCCGATGGTGCCGTAATGGTCGTCGATGTCGGCATTGATGAAGGGCGCGAAGCCGTTCGGGTACATGGCTTGCGCATTACGCGTCGGAATCTGGTCCGGACCGCGGCCGAAGGCGGCCGAGGAAGCGTCGCGCTTCTGGGTGCCGGCCGTGAAGTACAGCTTGCCGTCGGCCAGGGGAATGTCGCCATTCAGGTACAGGGTCTGGTTCTGGACCTTGCTGTCGCCGATGGTGCGCAGGCTGCCCGCGTCGGCCCGGTTCGAGCGGCCGCGGTCGAGATACTCGCCCGTGATGCCGACCACCCCGCCGCCCACGGCCACGCCGCAGTAAGCCGAGGCCAGGACATTCTTGCCATCGCCGGCCGAATACTGGCCCGCGCCGAGCACGCTTTCGCAGCCGAGCGAGCGTTTCAGTTCGATATTGATGACCCCGGCAATCGCGTCGGAGCCGTACTGGGCGGCGGCGCCATCGCGCAGCACCTGGATGTTTTTCACCGCCAGCAGCGGAATCGCATTCATGTCGGTGCCGGTATTGCCGCGGTTGCGGGCGCCGAAGATGTTCACCAGCGAGGTGCTATGACGGCGCTTGCCGTTCATTAGCACCAGGGTCTGGTCGGAACCCAGGCCGCGCAGGGCGGCCGAATCGACCAGGTCGGCGCCATCGGCTCCGCTCTGGCGCGTGGAATTGAACGAGGGCGAGATATAGGTCAGGGTCTGGGCCAGGTCGAACTGGCCGCCTTGCTCGGCCATGCGGGTCATGGGAATCAGATCGACCGGGACCGCCGTATCGGTGGCGGAGGTGGCCGAGACGCGGCGCGAACCGACCACGCTGACGCTGGGGATGACTTCTTCCTTGGTGGCTTGCTGGCCCGACTGGGCGAAGCTGGCGGGGGCGTACACGGCGAAAGCGGCTCCGCCGTACAAAGCGAGCAAGACGGACCTACGTAAAGGGGTGGTAGTGAACACGCGACAGTCTCCGGGTTTTATTATCGAAAGGTGAATGATTCTAATGCAATTTTCACCGCACAAGTCCAGTGCGGTGTGGTGCGATGACAACGTTGTCAATTGCCGGGCACGGGCTCGGCCCGCCCGCCCACCAGAATCGCGCCATCTTCCACCCGGGTGCGGATCAGGCAGGGCGCACCCAGTGCACCACCCTGGTGCAGGGTGATGGCGCGGCCCAGGTGGGCCGCCAGGGCGCCGGCCGCCACCCCGGTGGCACGGTCTTCCATGGCGGGATCGAGGTGGTTGAAGTTGCGCCCTTCGTAGGCATCCGCGCCGATGCGGCACACCACATAGCAGCCGCTCACGCCATGCGCGCGGCCCCAGTCGAGGATGCGCTCGAGCGGTGGGCGCAAGGCAAGCAGGGTGGCGCGCTCAGGCACCTCGATCAGCAGCTTGGGACTGCCGACCGAGGCCAGCACGGGCGCGGCCGCCAGCCTCAATTCAGGCTGGTCGAGCAGCCAGGCCGCCAGCGCGGCATCGACAGCGACCTCGGGCACGCTCTGGGGCTGCAGCGCGACGAAAAAATCGTCCCCCTGCCGGCACAGGCGCAAGGGCTGCCCACGCATTACCGTGGCCAGCACGATGTCCTGGTCCGCCTGCCCGGCGCGCGCGAACAGCACTTGCGCCGCGCCCAGGGTGGCGTGCAGGCACAGGGGACTTCTGGCGTGCGGGTAGTAATAGTCGGCGATCCCGTCTCCCTGTGCTCCAGGGTCGAGAAACACGCAGGCCGGATGCGGCTGGGCCCGCGCAAACGCCTGGCGCGCCGCGGGCGTGGCCGGCCCGCCTTCAATCACCAGCGCCACATTGCCGCAGCCCGCCACTGCACCAAAACAGCGCACTGTATGCACCTGCATAGTTATTCCCAATTGGTAAGAAAATGTTCCAGGGTTATACTGTGTTTCCATACAGTAGTTTCCTCAATACATTGATTGTAATATTTTTTCATGAGTACCGCCGCCCCCGTCCCCAGCCTGCCCGACTACGCCGAGTTGTATTGTCTGAGCAACTTTACCTTCCTGCATGGCGCCTCGCACGCCGAGGAACTGGTGGCCCGCGCTGTCCAGCTCGGCTACGCGGCGCTGGCCATCACCGACGAATGTTCGCTGGCCGGGGTGGTGCGGGCCCATGCCGAAGCCAAAAAGGCGGCGCTGCCCCTGATCATCGGCGCCCACTTCCACCTGCACCATGCCGATGGCAGCGCGGCCCTGTCGCTGATCTTGCTGGCCAAGAACCGCAATGGCTACGGCAACCTGGCCGAACTGATCACCCTGGCGCGCACGCGCACGGCCAAGGGGACTTACCTGCTTACCCCGGCCGACCTGGCAGCGCCCGCGCCGGCCCACCTGGCCGGCATGCCCGACTGCCTGGCGATCTTGCTGCCCGCCTACCCCGGCCACGATGCGGCCGAGCTCGACCGCCTGCACACCCAGGCCGCCTGGATGGCCGCCACCTTTCCCGGGCGCGCCTGGCTGGGCCTGACCCTGCTGCACCGCGCTTTTGATGAAGCGCACCGCGCCACGGTCGAGGAAGTCGCCTGGCAGCACGGGCTGGCCGTGGTGGCGCTGGGCCACGTCTGCATGCACGTGCGCTCGCGCAAGCCCCTGCACGACACCCTGTGCGCGATCCGCCTCAACACGCCCGTGGACGAGTGCGGCTATGCGCTGGCGCAAAATGCCGAACAGCATCTGCGCGCGCGCCTGCGCCTGGCCAATCTGTACAGCCCCGAGGCCCTGGCCGAAACGCTGCGCATCGCCCGCCTGTGCACCTTTTCGCTCGACCAGCTGCGCTACGAATATCCGGACGAACTGGTGCCGCCCGGCCAGACCCCGTCCGGCTACCTGCGCGCCGAAACCTATATCGGCGCGCACCACCGCTTTCCGCTCGGCATCCCGGCCAAGGTGCAGGAACAGCTCGAAACCGAACTCCAGCTGATCGGCGAACTGCGCTACGAAGCGTATTTTTTGACCGTGTACGACATCGTGCGCCATGCGCGCTCGATCGGGATCCTGTGCCAGGGGCGCGGCTCGGCCGCCAATTCGGCCGTGTGCTACTGCCTCGGCATCACCGAAGTCGATCCCGCGCGCGGCAACCTGCTGTTCGGACGCTTCATTTCCAGGGAAAGGGACGAACCGCCCGACATCGACGTCGACTTCGAGCACCAGCGGCGCGAAGAAGTGATCCAGTACATCTACAACAAATACGGCCGTGCGCGCGCCGCCCTGGCCGCCGTGGTGATCAGCTACCGGCCCAAGAGCGCCCTGCGCGACAGCGGCAAGGCGCTCGGGGTCGACCTGGCCATCGTCGAAAAGGTCGCCAAGACCCACCACTGGTTCGACAGCAAGGACGACCTCGTCAAACGCCTGGCCGAATGCGGGCTCGACCCCGATTCCCCGCTGGCCCAGCAATGGGCGACCCTGGCCCAGCGCCTGCTCGGCTTCCCGCGCCACCTGTCGCAACACCCGGGCGGCTTCGTGATCGCCGCCGGCAAGCTGTCGCGCCTGGTGCCGATCGAAAACGCCACCATGCCGGAGCGCAGTGTGATCCAGTGGGACAAGGACGACCTCGAAGAACTCGGTTTGCTGAAAGTCGATGTGCTGGCGCTGGGCATGCTCTCGGTGCTGCGGCGCGCGTTCGACCTGCTGGGTGAGCTGCGCGGCACGGTGTTTTCGATGCAGGACATCCCGGCCGACGACAGCGCCACCTACGACATGATTTGCGCGGCCGACACAGTCGGCGTGTTCCAGATCGAATCGCGCGCGCAGATGAGCATGCTCCCGCGCATGCTGCCGCGCACCTTTTACGACCTGGTGGTCGAAGTGGCGGTGGTGCGGCCGGGGCCGATCCAGGGCGGCATGGTCCATCCCTATTTGCGCCGGCGCCAGGGACTGGAACAGCCGCTGTATCCCAAGGAAGAACTGAAGGTCGCGCTGGAACGCACCTTGGGCGTGCCGATTTTCCAGGAACAGGTGATGCAGGTGGCGATGATCGCGGCGGAATTTAGCGCCGGCGAGGCGGACCAGCTGCGGCGCGCCATGGCCGCCTGGAAGCGCAAGGGCGGGCTGGAAAAATACTACGACAAGATCATCAACGGCATGCTGGGGCGCGGCTACACGCGCGACTTTGCCGAATCGATTTTCAACCAGATCAAGGGTTTTGGCGAATACGGCTTTCCCGAATCGCACGCCGCCAGTTTCGCGCTGCTGGCCTACGCCAGTTCCTGGCTCAAGTGCCACGAACCGGCCGCGTTTTTATGCGCCTTGCTCAACAGCCAGCCGATGGGTTTCTACAGCCCCTCGCAACTGGTGCAGGATGCGCGCCGCCACGGCATCGAGGTGCGCGCGGCGGACGTGGCCATCAGCGGCTGGGATTCCAGCCTGGAAGCGGGGGAGGGCGCGCAGCCGGCGGTGCGGCTGGGGCTGTCGCTGCAGCGCGGCATGCGTCCCGCGTCGGCGGCGCGGATTGAAGAGGCGCGCGCCGTGCGCGCGTTCGAGAGCGTGGCCGACCTCGCGCGCCGCGCCGCCCTGGACCGGCACGACTTGCAGGTGCTGGCCGGTGCCAATGCCCTGCATGGCCTGGCCGGCAACCGGCGCCAGGCGCTGTGGCAAGCGGTGGGCGCGGTGCCCGACAAGGACTTGCTGCGCCCCACCACGCCCGAGGAAGAGGTGCCGCTGCTGCATGCCCCGAGCGAAGGCGAAGACATTGTCGGCGACTACCGCGCGCAGGGCTTGACCCTGGGGCGGCACCCGCTGGCGCTGCTGCGCGCGCGCCTGCTGGAACAGCGCTTCCTGCCGGCCGCGCAACTGAACGGCTACAAGCAGGGTCAGCTGGCGCGCGCCTGCGGCATCGTCACCGTCAGGCAGCGGCCGGCGACGGCCAAGGGCGTGCTGTTCGTCACCATCGAAGACGAGACCGGCAACGTGAACGTGATCGTCTGGCCCAGCCTGGTGGAACAACAGCGGCGCGAAGTGCTGGGCGCGAGCTTGCTGGGCGTGTACGGCGTGTGGCAAAGCGACGGGCAAGTGCGGCATCTGGTGGCCAAGCGCCTGGTCGACCTGTCGCACTTGATGGGCCGCCTCGACACCAGCAGCCGCGACTTCTGCTAGCCCCCCGAAATATTTCCCAACCGGGGTCAGAGCTCTGATTCGAAAGATTTCCTAACCGGGGGCAGAGCGCTGATTCGCAAGACCTTCAGCGCCCCCGGCGGATCACTGCAAGCCGATCGCCGCCACCCGTCCGCTCCTGTTCACGATATACAGCATGCCCCGATCCGAGATCGACAGCTTGCCCCCCAGCGCATAGCGCCACACAGTCTTGCCGCTGGCCAGGTCGATCGCCAGGGTGCTGAGCTCGGAACTGATGAAGGCCAGGTTATCGGTCACGACCAGCTGGTCGAACCAGGTGGCGTCGGCCGGGTCGCTCAGCTTGGCCGCCGTCCACAGCAGCTTGCCGGAATCCGGCGCATACGCTTCCAGCGCATTGCCGGTATTGTTGAACAGGTACAGCACGCCCTTGGCATAGGACGGCGTGCTCACCCGTTTGCCCTGGAGCGTCCAGGCATGCGTGCGCCTGGCCAGGTTGAACGCGACCAGGCGGCCGCTATCCGAGATAAACCCGAATTGATTATCCGACAGGACCGGCGTGCCGCCGCTATAGCTGGGCCACAGGTGATCCGGATCGTCCACCTGGTAGGCGAGCCGGCCGTCGGCCACGTCCATGGCGTACAGGCGCCCGTCCAGATACACATACGCATGGCTGGCATCGACGGCCGGGGTCCAGTCGGCAAAAGCGGGCAGGGCGCTGCTCCAGGCGGGCTGCTGGCCGCCGGCGCGGAACTGGCTCAAGCCACCGGCGCTGCCGTTCGGCGCATACAGCGTGTCGCCGAGCACGGTCGGCGCCAGCGCATAGCGGCCCTGCGTGTCCATTTTCTGGCGGCTCAGCAGCTTGCCGGTTTTCTGCTCGAAGACCCACAGCGAGGCCTCGTCGCTGCTGGTCGAGGTCAGGTAGACCTTGCCGTTGGCGGCGGCCGGCGGATTCAGGTGGCTTGTCAGGACCGGGCTGGGCAGGCCCAGGCTGGTGCGCCAGACTTCGGTGCCGCTCTCCTCGCTGATGGCGACCAGCGCGGCGCGATCGCCGCGATACGTGACCACGCCCTGAAACACCAGGCCGTTATCGTGGGCCGGCGCGGTCGCCCAGCCATCCTCCTTCGCCAACAGGCGCTGCCAGCGCAGCGCAAAGCTGGCCGGATCGAAGCTGGCCGGCACATAGCCGGTGTGCGCCGGATTGCCCCGGTACGTGCTCCATGGCCCCAGTTGCGGCAGCACCGGCAAGGGTTTCACGCTGTCGGCGGGCAGGACGGTCACCTTGAGCGCCAGCGTCCAGGGCGAACCGGCGTAGGGCAGATGGCACACGGCGGCATCGTCGGCGCAGGCGCGCATTTCGAGCTTGCTGATGTAGACGCCGGGCGCCAGGCCCTTGGCGGGCACCAGGGTTGCCGCGAACTGCCGGTCGGACAGCGTGCGCATGGCGAGCGGCGTGGCGAGGATGCCGGCCGGGTCGATCAGCGCGACATGGACCTTCTCGCCCAGCACGGTACTGGTGCTGGCCTCGACCGTCAGGCTGGCCGCCTGGCCAGCCTGCATGGTGATCTCGGCCATGGCCGGCGCGAAGCTCATGCGCCCGCTGGTATCGGTCTTCGGCTTGACGTTGATGGTCAGCGGCAGGCGCCAGGGCGAACCTTCGAGCGGCTTGGCGCAGACCCGGGGATCATCCTCGCAGGCGCGCAGTTCCAGCGTGCTGCGGTGGGTGCCGGGCTGGAGGTCGCTCGAACTGCGCATGGTGGCCGAGTACTGGCGCGCCGTGCCGGCCAGCACCTCGGACGAGGCGATCAGTCCGCCGCCATCGACGATGCCCAGATTGAATGGCTTGGACGGGGTGCGGGCAAGCGAGATATCCATCCCGAAAGCGCTGGTCTGGCCTTCGGCCATGCCGATCTCCAGCGCCGCGCTATGGATGGTCAGCCAGTCGCCACCGGGGGCGACAGTGACGGGTGGTTTGTCGCCAGGCACGACGGTGACCGGCGGCTTGTCGCTGGCGCCGCCATTGCCACCGCCGCCGCAGGCGGCCAGCACGGCCGGCGCCAGCAGGCAGGCGAGTAAACGTGTGAATCGATGCATCATATTCCTTGTTTTGCCAGGTTGGCAAAGTTAATAAAAGGAAATTATAAATCGCAGGCAAGCGCGGCGACAAGTGCGCGCGGCGCATCGACGCGGGAAAAGGTGCGGAAACAGTGCGGGAAGGCAGGCGGCAAGCGCGGCAAGCGAGGTCGGAAAGGGGCGCGACGGGGGGAGGCGGCAAGCGCGGCAAACGAGGTCGGAAAGGGGTGGCGATGGGGGCGGGGTGGCAAGCGCTACCGCACCCCGCGCGCCACGCCCCCGCTCCTGGCAGGACGGCGGGCGCGCGCGATGGAACCGGAGGCGCTTAGTGCGCGCTGGTGCCGTAATAGCTGTGAATCTGGCTCGACCATTGCTGGTTGGCCATATCGGGCCAGTGATCGGTATCGAAGCCGGGCGCGTTCTCGATGCGTTCTTTCTCGATGTCGAGCGTGAAGCGCTTGTTGGCGGTGTCGAGCGTCAACGCCGACCAGGGCACGGCAAACAGTTTCTCGCCGATGGTCAGCACGCCGCCACTCGACATGACGGCATACGCGATCTTACCGGTGCGCATGTCCAGCATGATTTCCTTGATTTCACCCAGATGCTCGTTCTTCAGATTGTGCACATGGTCGCCGATCAGGGTATCCGCACCCATCAGTTCAGGACCCGGGCCTTTCGAACCCTTGTCGACATACATGCCATAAGCATCGCGTTCTTCGTAGGACATTTTGACCTCCTGTGGTAAAAGTTCAATCCTGAGGCTTGAGCAAGATCATGTCTGTTCGCTGGCGCACGCCGAATAAGCAATCAGCAATCTTTCAAATTGATCAATGCAGCATCCCCGACGGTGCCGCCCGCTGCGCCGCCGTTGCTGTTTTTTACCTTGTTTTACGGAAGCATTGGCCGGTTTAAGGTATAATTTCAATTTCCCGCACGTGCCGTTCGGCACCATCTGCAATGACCAAATTTGTCTTCGTCACCGGTGGCGTTGTGTCTTCCCTTGGAAAAGGGATTGCCGCCGCCTCTCTCGCCGCGATCCTCGAATCGCGCGGCCTTAAAGTCACCATGCTCAAGCTCGACCCGTACATCAACGTCGATCCCGGCACGATGAGCCCGATGCAGCATGGCGAAGTCTTCGTCACCGACGATGGCGCCGAAACCGACCTCGACCTGGGCCACTACGAGCGCTTCATCAGCACCCGCATGCGCAAGGTGAACAACTTCACCACCGGCCAGATCTACGAATCGGTGATCCGCAAGGAACGCCGTGGCGAATACCTCGGCAAGACGGTGCAGGTGATCCCGCACATCACCAACGAGATCCAGGATTACATCTACCGCGGCGCCGAAGGCGTGGACGTGGCGCTGGTGGAAATCGGCGGCACCGTGGGCGACATCGAATCGCTGCCCTTCCTCGAAGCGGCGCGCCAGCTGTCGCTGCGCGCCGGGCGCAAATCGGCCGCCTTCGTGCACCTGACCCTGGTGCCGTACATCGCTTCGGCGGGCGAACTGAAAACCAAGCCGACCCAGCACAGCGTGCAAAAGCTGCGTGAAATCGGGATCACCCCGACCGCGCTGCTGTGCCGCGCCGACCGCCCGATTCCGGACGACGAACGCGCCAAGATCTCGCTGTTCTCGAACGTCGAAGAGCAGGCCGTGATCTCCGTGTGGGACGCCGACACCATCTACAAGGTGCCGCAGATGCTGCACGACCAGGGTTTGGATGCCATCATCCTGGAAGCGCTCGGCCTGGAAGCGCCGCCGGCCGACCTGTCGATGTGGACCAAGCTGATCTACGCGCTGGAAAACCCGAAAGCGGCCGTCACCATTGGCATGGTCGGCAAATACGTCGACCTGACCGAATCGTACAAATCGCTCACCGAAGCGCTGCGCCACGCCGGCATCCACACCGAAAGCCGGGTCAACATCGAATACCTGGACTCGGAAGACATCGAGACCAAGGGTTGCGATCACCTGGCCAAGTACGACGCCATCCTGGTGCCGGGCGGCTTCGGCAAGCGCGGCGTGGAAGGCAAGATCATGGCGGCGCGCTACGCCCGCGAACACCAGATCCCTTACCTGGGCATCTGCCTGGGCATGCAAGTGGCCCTGATCGAATACGCGCGCCACAAGGCGGGCCTGGCCAACGCCAACTCGACCGAATTCGACACCGACACCGACCAGCCGGTCGTGGCCCTCATCAACGAGTGGCAGAACCATGACGGCAAGGTCGAAAAGCGCGACGAAAAATCCGACCTGGGCGGCACCATGCGCCTTGGCGCGCAAACCTGCGCGGTCAATCCGGGCACCCTGGCCGCCGAAATCTACGGCAGCGTGGTTACCGAACGCCACCGCCACCGCTACGAAGCGAACAACCACTACCTGGCGCGGGTCGAAGCGGCCGGCATGATCGTGTCGGCGCGCACCCCGACCGAAGACTTGTGCGAGATCATGGAACTGCCGCGCACCGGAGAGAACGCGCACCCATGGTACATGGGCGTGCAGTACCATCCCGAGTTCAAATCGACGCCGCGCACCGGTCACCCGCTGTTTACGTCGTTCATCAAGGCTGCGCTGGCGCACCAGGCCGCCAACGGCCATGCAGCGGCGGCCGCACCCACAGGAGATGCAGCATGAAGCTTTGCGGTTTTGACGTCGGCCTCGAGCACCCGATTTTTCTCATCGCCGGCACCTGCGTGATCGAATCGCGCCAGATGGCGATGGACACCGCCGGCACGCTGAAAGAAATCACCTCGGCGCTGGGTATTCCGTTCATCTACAAGTCGTCCTTCGACAAGGCTAACCGCTCCTCGGGCACCTCGTTCCGCGGTCCCGGCATGGACAAGGGCCTCGAGATCCTGGCCGACGTACGCCGCGAAATCGGCGTGCCGGTGCTGACCGACATCCACACGATCGAAGAAATCGCTGCCGTATCGAGCGTGGTCGACGTGCTGCAAACGCCGGCCTTCTTGTGCCGCCAGACCGACTTCATCATCGCCTGCGCCCAGTCGGGCAAACCGGTCAACATCAAGAAGGGCCAGTTCCTTGCGCCCGGCGACATGAAGAACGTGATCGACAAGGCACGCCAGGCCGCGCGCGACGCAGGCCTCAATGAAGACAACTTCATGGCCTGCGAGCGCGGTGCCTCGTTCGGCTACAACAACCTGGTCTCCGACATGCGCTCCCTGGCGATCATGCGCGAGTCGAACTGCCCGGTCGTGTTCGACGCGACCCACTCGGTACAACTGCCGGGCGGACAGGGCACCACATCCGGTGGCCAGCGCGAGCACATTCCCGTGCTCTCGCGCGCAGCCGTGGCAGCCGGTATCGCCGGCCTGTTCATGGAAACGCACCCGAACCCCGCCCAGGCGCTCTCGGACGGCCCGAATGCCGTGCCGCTCGGACGCATGAAGGAACTGCTCACCACCCTCGTCGAACTCGACCGCGTGGTCAAGAAAGCCGGCTTCCTCGAATCGAGCTTTGCGTAAGTTTGTATAGTGCGGCAGTTGCCGCCGTCCCGATCGCCCTGACAGATGCAGGCGGACCGTGCGCGCTCCGCCCACCTTTTTCTTACCCTTTGGAGATTGAAATATGAGTGCTATCGTTGACATTATCGGCCGTGAAATTATCGATTCGCGCGGCAATCCAACCGTCGAATGCGACGTGCTGCTCGAGTCGGGCGTGATGGGCCGCGCGGCGGTGCCATCGGGTGCCTCGACCGGTTCGCGCGAAGCGATCGAACTGCGCGACGGCGACCAGAAGCGTTACTTCGGCAAGGGCGTGCTGCAAGCCTGCGAAAACATCAATACCGAAATCTCCGAAGCCATCATGGGCCTGGACGCGAACGAGCAAGCCTTCCTCGACCGCACCCTGATCGACCTGGACGGCACCGAAAACAAGAGCCGTCTGGGCGCCAACGCCATGCTGGCCGTCTCGATGGCCGTGGCCAAGGCTGCCGCTGAAGAAGCCGGCCTGCCGCTGTACCGTTATTTCGGCGGTTCGGGCGCGATGCAAATGCCGGTGCCGATGATGAACGTCATCAACGGCGGCGCGCACGCCGACAACAACCTGGACATCCAGGAATTCATGATCATCCCGGTTGGCGCACCGAGCTTCAAGGAAGCGATCCGCTACGGCGCCGAGATCTTCCACACCCTGAAAAAGATCCTGCACGAGAAAAAACTGGCGACCTCGGTTGGCGACGAAGGCGGATTCGCGCCGAACGTGGCCAACCACGAAGAAGCCATCAAGCTGATCATGCAAGCGATCGAGCAGGCTGGCTACGAGCCGGGCACCCAGATCTGCCTGGGCCTGGACTGCGCCGCGTCCGAATTCTACAAGGATGGCAAATACCACCTTGAAGGCGAAGGCATGCAGCTGACCGCCACCGAATTCACCAACATGCTCGCGACCTGGTGCGACAAGTACCCGATCATCTCGATCGAAGACGCGATGGCGGAAAACGACTGGGATGGCTGGAAGATCCTGACCGAAGCGCTGGGCAAGAAGGTGCAGCTGGTGGGCGACGACCTGTACGTCACCAACACCAAGATCCTGAAAGAAGGCATCGAAAAAGGCATCGCCAACTCGATCCTGATCAAGATCAACCAGATCGGCACCCTGACCGAAACCTTCGCCGCCATCGAAATGGCCAAGCGCGCAGGTTATACTGCCGTCATCTCGCACCGTTCCGGCGAGACCGAAGACTCGACGATTGCCGACATCGCCGTTGGTACCAACGCCCTGCAGATCAAGACCGGCTCGATGTCGCGTTCGGACCGCATGGCCAAGTACAACCAGCTGCTGCGCATCGAAGAAGACCTGGGCGACATTGCCAGCTACCCTGGCCGCAGCGCTTTCTACAACCTGAAGTAAGCCGAACGCACCGGCTGGCCGCGTGGCGGCCGGTGCCACCCTCATGTATGCGCCTCATTACGCTCGTTCTCGCGACCCTCCTGCTCCTGATCCAACTGCCGCTCTGGCTGGGCAAGGGTGGCTGGCTGCGCGTGGGCGAACTGGAAAACCAGGTTTCGCTGGCGCAGCGCAAGACAGTCGAACTGAAGGCGCGCAACGCCAAGCTCGACTCCGAAGTGCACGACCTGACCAATGGCACGGGCGCGGTGGAAGAGCGCGCGCGTTTCGAGCTGGGCATGATCAAGAAAAACGAGATCTTCATCCAGATCCTCGACGCCAACGGCCAGCCCAATGAGTCGGCCACTCCGCTGCCGCCGCCCAAGCCCGACGCCAAGACTACCCCCTGAAGCAAGCTCCTACCACCGGGGTCTGACCTCTGATTAGAAATTAGTTGTTATCAGGCAGCGTTTCCCCACACCGGGGTCAGAGCTCTGACTTGAAATAATTTCATCCTGGACAAGTCCCTCGCCCAACATTGCGCGGCCGTTGAACGACCAGCCGTCGCTGCTGCCATGGGAGACGAATGGTGCGGCGCCGCTGTGGCAGCGTGGCTCGCCCGGTGAGCGACAGATCGCGTTGCTGCCTAGGAGTCTGCGCGGCAGACGGAATTTGACCTCGCGAAACCGAGGCGGACGCGGCGAGCCGCGAGGCCGTCTCCGATTTCAGGCTCAAACGTGAGCCGATTTGCCGTGCTTGACAGCGAATTCG
>NZ_WHJG01000074.1 GCF_011682175.1 Massilia frigida | reverse complement strand
ACAGCTTGACGACAACGACACATCCCGCGGTTTCCTCCTTCGCGGCTTGCCCAACGCCGGCCGGAGACGCTTGCGTGCATCAGTTTGAGTCTGTGACGGCGGCCGGCATCGGACAACCCTTAACGATCTCTGCCGATTGTACTCGATGGAGAAATTGCGTAGGCCACGAAGCATCTTCCAGCATCCCGGCAATTGCAAGAAACCTAGCGTAGGTTTGGTACTGTATGTGAGCGAACCGGCGGAGTGTCAAGACCTTTGCGGCAGCAGGGTCAGAAAGTCGTGGAAGTTGCTTTTGCAACGCTGCGGCAGCGACGATTTTTTGGTATGCCTTGCTTGCATCGGCGTATTCGTCAAACTCGTTTGCGATTGATGTACTTGGTTTTGACCACAGCAAAACGCAAGTGATCAAAGAGAAGATGATTTTCATTTGTTTGGGGGTAATCCGACATGTTCGCTCAGTCAGCCATGGGTTATCAGGCGGCAATGTCCGTTCCCGATCAAATGTTGCCATTTCACTCGACAGTATGCTGCTCGTTGGCGAAAGGCAACTCACGCCCAAAGAAGTTGCCATCTTAACCAATATGTTTCCTTTTGCCATCTCATGCTTGATCGACGATTGCGAGTTGGAGAGATCGCAGGACGCCGTGGACGACGACTACTGCGCCAAAGCGATCGACAAAACTTTGCGTGGCGACAATTCGGGGCAACCACCATCGTCGCCCTACGTCGACAGCGGCCTTTCTGAACGCGACTCTTGAAGCCGCAGACCTCGTTTGAGCAGCGGACTCTCCGATCGTTCGCGAAATGTCGAGAGTCTGAGTGAGGGCAACGACCGACTCAGGCATTGCCATCAGTCTGCAAAAGGTCGACAACCCCCGTAAGCATTGACGCGCGGGAGGAAATGCTCGATGAAGCGCTCTGGATGGACAGCGCCGGCGGTGGCAGCGGCGATGTGCACTGCCCGCTTTGCCGGGTCCGGTGTGGACTCGATGGCCGGGGCAGGGCGCCCGAGCGATGCGGCGTTGCCGTGACGCAGGCCGTACGTACGGCGCCAGGCGCGGCCGGTCTGCCTATCCCGGGGCAAGGCCGACGCTATCACGCACGCGTGCCGCCATGCGGAAAACGAGGCGGCGCTCATCTTCGGAACGCCAGGCCTGAGCGCCGCACGCGCGGCATCGCCTGAATCAGGACGCGTTCATGGCCGCGTGGCTATCGGGCCGCGCCGTGGCGGCGGGGTCCGGCTCGGTCGCAGGCAGGCTGATCCGGTTGCGGCCCATGTGCTTGGCGCGGTACAGGGCCGCGTCGGCGGTGGCCACCAGCTGGCAGGCGGTGGTGTCGCACGAGGCAATCGCGGTGGCCGCGCCGATACTTACCGTCACGTGGTCGTTGGCGCCGCGCCCGTTCGGCACCTTGAGCTGCTCGACCCGGCAGCGGATGCGCTCGGCCACGATGGCCGCGCCCTTGAGCGACTGGTTGGGCAGGATCACGGCAAACTCTTCGCCGCCGTAGCGCGCCACCAGGTCGTTGGCCCGCATTTCGCTGGCCACGGCGCTGGCAATGCGCTTGAGGCATTCGTCGCCGCCCAGGTGGCCGTTGGCGTCGTTATAGGCCTTGAAATTATCGACATCGACCATCAGCAGCGACAGCGGCTGCTTCTGGCGCAGGGCGCGCGCCCATTCGGCGGCCAGGGTCGTGTCGAAACAGCGGCGGTTGGCCAGGCCGGTCAGGCCGTCGAGCGTGGCCAGTTGTTCCAGCGCGACCTGGGCCGCCTTTTCCTCGGTGATATCGCGCAGGGTCTGGACCACCGCTTCGAGCTTGCCGTGCTCGTCCAGGATCGGAATGGCGTCGGTGGCCAGGTAGCGCCGTTCGCCGCCGCGCGGCATGTCGCACCAGCTTTCCGCGCCCAGCTGGCCGGCCACGTGGCGGCTCCGGGCGGCGTGCGGATACAGCGAATCGAGTTCGTCGCTGCGGTTTTGCACCACCAGGTCGGCCAGAGTCGGCCGCGCTTCCCGGTAAAAGCTGCGCCAGTGATCCTGGGTGCCCAGCACTTCCTCGGCTTGCACCCCGGTCAGGCGCTCGCAGGCGCGGTTCCAGATGATCACCCGCCGCTCCGTGTCCAGCACAAAGGCGGGCACGGCCAGCATTTCCATGAGCTTGTAGGCGAACGCGCGTTCCTGGTCAGGAATGCCTTGCGCCGTCGCGCTGTGGTGTTTCATTCTGCTCATCATGTGCCGCCCCTGTTGGATGTATCCTGAAGGCAAAATATTAATTGCCGACAAGACTTAATTTTGCCTCTGGCGGACCGCCGTTCTATTGATAAAGCGCAAGCGTGCGCGCGATCGCGCTTTTAGTGTGCGGCAATTGCAACCGTCAAGGGGATCGATACCGACAGCAGGGTGCCGTTGCCGGGCAGGCTGTCGATGGCGAAGCAGCCGCCGATGGCGCGTACCCGTTCGCGCATGCCGGGCAGCCCGCAGCCGCGCCCATTGCCAATGGCCACCATGCCGACCCCGTTGTCTTCCACCCGCAGGGTCAGCATGTCGCCGAAGCGCTGCAGCTTGACCTCGACCTCGGTGGCCTGCGCGTGGCGCGCCACGTTCGACAGCGCTTCCTGCACGATGCGGTACAGCATGGCATCGCGCTCGGGATCCGGCGGCGCGTCCAGCGCGGCGGGGTCGGCCGTGAAGGCATGGCGGATGCCGTGCATGCGGGTAAATTCGCTCAGCTGCCACTCCATCGCGCTCTGGAAACCGGCTTCCAGCACCACCGGACGCAAGTCGTAGATGATGGCGCGCAACGACTTGATGGTGTTGTCGAGGTTGCCGATCATGCAGTCGACCTTCTGGGTAATCAGGGGATGGGCGCCGGTGGTGCTCACGTGCAGCAGTTGCAGGTCGATCTTGAGGGTCAGCAAATTCTGGCCGAGGTCGTCGTGGATGTCGCGCGCGATGCGCTGGCGCTCGCTTTCGCGCACGCTTTCCTGTTCCTTGCTCAATTGGCACAGCGACAGATGGGTGTTGGCCAGCGCCAGTTCGGCCACGTCGCGCGCGTGGCGTTCGATGGAGAGCTGGGCTTCCTTGTCGGCAAGCTGGTCGTCCAGGCGCAGGTGGCGTTGCAGCAGGGCGTAAAAGCCCCAGCCGATGAGCAGCATCCAAACCAGGGCGAGCAGGGCGGTGGGCGTAATATGCATGAGAACCTTCCGAAGAATCTGACAAGACTAATCCGACAAAACCAAGCCGACTCCGATCAAGTTACTCCGCACGATCCTCACGGATATTGTCTCTGGTCAACTCTATTTCATTTCGGAATTTGTCTGTCGTAACGGCATCATTTTTCGTGATTTCCCGATGATCCACGCGACCTTGCTATAATGGAGGGTTGACGATTAGGACAATCAAGTGACTTACAGCATTAAAGAGATTTTCTACACCCTGCAGGGAGAAGGCGCGCACGCGGGGCGTCCCGCCGTGTTTTGCCGTTTTTCCGGCTGCAACCTGTGGACCGGGCGCGAAAGCGACCGCGCCAGCGCCGTGTGCACCTTCTGCGATACCGATTTCGTCGGTACCGATGGCGAACGCGGCGGCAAGTTCGCTACCGGCGCCGCCCTGGCCGCGCTGATCGACAGCCTGTGGCCCACGTCCTACCCGCATAGTAAATATGTGGTCTTCACCGGCGGCGAGCCGCTGCTCCAGCTCGACGCGCCCCTGATCGATGCGATGCACGCCGTTGGGTTCGAGATCGCCATCGAAACCAATGGCACCCTGCCGGTCCCGCCCGGGGTCGACTGGATCTGCGTCAGCCCCAAGATGGGCTCGAAACTGGTGGTGGAGAAGGGCAACGAACTCAAGGTCGTCATTCCGCAGACCGGCCAGGACCTGGGCGCCTACGAAGCACTCGATTTCGAGAATTTCTTCGTGCAGCCGATGGATGGCCCGCTCGGCGAACACAACACCCGTCTCGCCATCGAGACCTGCAAGCGCCATCCCAAGTGGAAGCTGAGCTTGCAAACCCATAAACTTTTACAGATACCTTAAAGCACTTCATGCTCACCATCACACGCAAGCTCGAATTCGATGCAGGGCACCGCATTCCCGACCACAAAAGCCAGTGCCGCAACCTGCACGGGCACCGCTACACGCTCGAAATCACGCTCACCGGCGCCGTCATCCAGGCCGAAGGCAATTCCGACAATGGCATGATCATGGATTTTTCCGATATCAAGGCGCTGGCCAAGGAACACCTGGTCGATGTCTGGGACCATGCCTTCCTGGTCTACGAAAAAGACGACAAGGTGCGCGACTTCCTGGCGTCGCTGCCGGGCCACAAGACAGTCGTGATCGACCGCATTCCGACCGTCGAAAACCTGGCCCAGATCGCCTTCGACATCCTCAAGGCCGCCTACACCGACCGCTTCGGCACCGGCTTGCACCTGCATAAACTGGTGCTGCATGAAACCCCGAACTGCTGGGCAGAGATTAGCGATGCCTGATCCGGCCTTCATGCAACTGGCGCTGGAACAGGCGCAACATGCATGGAGCCTGGGCGAAGTGCCGGTCGGCGCGGTGGTGGTCAAGGATGGCGCAGTGATCGCCACCGGCTTTAACCAGCCGATCGGGCGCCACGACCCGACCGCGCACGCGGAAATCGTCGCCCTGCGCGCCGCCGCCGACAAGCTGGGCAACTACCGCTTGCCCGGCTGCGAGCTGTACGTCACGCTGGAACCGTGCGCGATGTGTTCGGGCGCGATGATGCACGCCCGTCTGGCGCGCGTGGTGTTCGGCGCACCCGACCCCAAGACCGGCGCCTGCGGCTCGGTGCTCAATCTGTTCGGGCAAGAGCAGCTGAACCACCATACCGAACTGCTTGGCGGCGTGATGGCGGAGGAAGCCAGCGCCATGCTGCGCGCCTTTTTCGCCGAACGGCGCCAGGCGGCCCAGGCCGCGCGGCGGGCGGCCCAGGCGGCGCCGGGCGCGCAGGATGGTGCGCTGCAATAGCGTCGCCATACGCTTGGGGCCTGCGCCACGGTACGCACCGTATGCCAGCCCTTGCACAAAAATGGTATGCTGGTTTGCGGTCAAGCGCATCCTGCGGCAGGCATTGCGCGCCGCGCGACCTTACCAATCAACAGCAGGCACCCTGAGCATGCCTATTCTTACCGCCAACGGGATCCGGATCGCCTACGAAACTGCAGGCGACCCCAAGGACACGCCGCTGCTGCTGATCATGGGCCTGGGCATGCAGCTGACCGCCTGGCCCGACGATTTCGTCGATGGCCTGGTCGAGCTGGGCTTCTACGTGATCCGCTTCGATAACCGCGACAGCGGACTATCCACCAAATTCGACCACGCCGGCACCCCCAGCCTGGCGCTGGCCTGGCTCAAGAAACGGCTGCGCTGGCCGCTGCGCAGTGCCTACAACCTGGCCGACATGGCCGACGACGCGCTCGGCGTACTCACTGCCTTCGGCATCGCGCGCGCCCACGTGGTGGGCGTTTCCATGGGCGGCATGATCGCGCAAATCCTGGCGGCGCGCCATCCCGCACGCGTCATCAGCCTGACCTCCATCATGTCCGACAGCGGCCGGCGCGGCCTGCCCGGGCCGACCAGGGAAGCGCGCGCGGTGCTGACGCGCCCGCCGCGCAATGCCAGCGACCTCGACACCCTGGTCGCGCACATGGTCCATGCGATGCGCGTGATCGGCAGCCCGGCCTATCCCACTCCCGAACGGCTGCTGCGCGAGCGCATTACGCGTTCCATCAAGCGCAATGTCTGTCCGGGCGGCGTGGCGCGCCAGCTGGTGGCCATTGCGGCCTCGGGCGACCGCAGCGAACTGCTCCAGGCGATCCGCGTACGTACGCTGGTCATTCACGGCGCGGCCGATCCGCTGGTGCCGCTGGCCTGCGGCGCGGACAGCGCGCGCCTGGTGCCCGACTCGCGCCTCGAAGTCATCGAGGGCATGGGCCACGACCTGCCGCCGCAATTGATCGAGCGGCTGCTTGCCTTGATCGATGCGCACGCGCACGGTAAGATGAGTCCCGACTCCACAGCGCGGCTTTTCGAAAAACAGTGAACTCACAATCTATCGGCATCGCCATCGTCGCCCCGGGCGGCTATGGCAGCGACAACGCGGCCATCGAACGCGGCATCGCCACCCTCACGGCGCACGGCCACACGGTCCACAACTACTTCGAGGCCGACAAGGTGTTCCAGCGCTTCGGCGGCACCGACGCAGCGCGCCTGGCGCAGTTGAATGCCGCCGCCAGCGACCCGCAGGTGCAGGTGGTGATGGCGCTGCGCGGCCAGTACGGGCTCACGCGCCTGCTGCCCGAGATCGATTTCGCGCGCATGGCCGACAGCGGAAAGGTCTTTGTCGGCTACAGCGACTTTACCGCCTTTCATATGGGCCTGATGGCCAAGACCGGTGCGCAAAGCTACGCCGGGCCGATGTTCTACAGCGACTTCGGCGCCGCCGAGCCGGTGGCCTTCACGCAGGACGACTTCTGGCGCTGCCTGCGCGGGCCGTGCCACACGATCCGCGCCAGCGCCGGCGGCAACCCGCTGGCGGACGTGGAAGGCACGATCTGGGGCGGCAACCTGGCCATGCTCATCTCGCTGCTGGGGACCGAGTGGTTTGCCCGCATCGACGACGGCATCCTGTTCGTCGAAGACATCAACGAGCATCCCTACCGCGTCGAGCGCATGCTGCTGCAACTGCTGCAGGCCGGCGTGCTGGGGCGCCAGAAGGCGCTGGTGCTGGGCGAATTTTCCGGCTACCGCCTCACGCCGGCCGATAACGGCTACGATTTTTCCGCCATGCTGGCCTACCTGCGCGCCACGCTGCCGATTCCCGTGCTGACCGGACTGCCGTTCGGCCACACGCCGCACCGTGCCACGATTCCCTTCGGCGCGCGCGCGCATTTAGTCTCCGACGATGCCGGCTTCACGCTGACCATGAGCGACTACCCGACCGTCGCCCATGGCTGACGCCCTGGGGGCAGGCGACTATTACCGGGCCACGTCGCCGGGCGAGCAGCATGCTCCGCTGGCTGGCCGGCACGACGCGGCCGTGTGCATCATCGGCGCCGGCTTCGCGGGGCTGGCCACCGCCATCGGATTGATCGAACGCGGCGTGCGCGACATCGTGCTGCTCGATGCGCAGCGGGTCGGCCATGGCGCCTCGGGGCGCAACGGCGGCTTTGTGTTCGGCGGCTTTTCGCAGGGCGAGCGCAGCCTCGCCGCCGGCGTCGGCGTGGAGGAAGCGCGCGCGCTGTATCACATGACCTTGGCGGCGGTGGAGCGCATCCGGCGCCGCATCGGCCAATACGGCATCGCGTGCGACGCCAGGGAAGACGGCGTGGTCCTCGCCAACTGGTTCGACGACGCCCGCCTGCTCGACGAGCAGCAGCGCTTCATGAGCGAGAGCATGGGCGTCGAGTGGCAGCGCCTGTCGCGCGCGCAGCTCGCCGACAAGCTCGATTCGGCGCGCTACTTCGGCGGCCTGTTCGAGCCTTCCGCGTTTCACTTTCATCCTTTGAAATATGCCCAAGGCTTGGCGCGCGTGCTGGCGCAGAACGGCGTGCGCGTGCATGAGGAGAGCAGGGTGGATGCGATTGTTGCCGACGGCGCCGGCTGGCGCGTCACCACGGCCGCCGGCAGCGTCAGGGCGCGCGACGTGGTGGTGTGCTGCGGCGGCTATATCGACAAGCTGCTGCCGCGGCTCGCGCGCGCGGTGCTGCCGATTGCCACCTACGTCATGACGACCGAGCCGCTGGGCGAGCGCCTGCACACGGCGCTGCGTACCGGTGCGGCGGTGTACGACACGCGTTTCGCCTTCGACTACTACCGCCCGCTGCCCGACACGCGTCTGCTGTGGGGCGGACGGATCGCGGTGCGCGAGCGCAGCGGCGCCGACGTGGCGCGCCTGCTGCACCAGGATATGCTCAAGGTCTACCCGCAACTGGCGGGTGTGCGCATCGAGCATGCGTGGAGCGGCATGATGAGTTACGCGCGCCACAAGATGCCGCAGATCGGGCGCTTGCCGGACGGGCTGTGGTACGGCATGGGATTCGGCGGCCACGGCGTGGCGCCGACCACGCTGGCCGGCGAAGTCATCGCCGCCGCGATTGCCGGCGATGGCGCCGCGCTGGCGCGCTTTTCCGACTGGGGCTTGCCGTTCGCGGGCGGTCCGGCGGGGCTGGCCGCCGCGCAGCTGGCGTACTGGTATTACGAATTGCGCGACTGGATGCGCCAATGAAGGTAGTGCGTTCGGCGCGCATCGACACGCTGCGCGGGATTGCCGTCTTCGGGATTTTGCTGGTCAACGTCTGGGGCTTCACGTACGGCAGCGGGCTGTCGCGTTACGGCCTTCTGGGCGAGCACGCGGCCCTGGCCGACAAGCTGGTCGTGTTCCTGGTTGCGGCCTTTGCGGAACAGAAGTTCTATCCCATTTTCGCTTTCCTGTTCGGCGCCAGCTTCGCGCTGCAGACGGGCGGGCGGCGCGCCCCCGGTGCGCAGCTCGACCGGATCAAGATGACCTACCGGCGCCGCCTGATATGGCTGCTGGGATGCGGCCTGCTGCATGGCACGCTGCTGTGGTTCGGCGATATCCTGACCGTGTACGCGGTCTGCGGCTTCTGGCTGGTGCCGCAGGCCGGACGCAGGCTGGCCGATATCGCCGTGTCGCTGCGCTGGGTGGTCGCGCTCAACGTGGCGGTGACGCTATTCATGGCGCACATTACCTACGAGCTGATGACGTTGACGCCGGACGCCATCGCCTGGGGCATGGGCGACGGCGCGCGCGCGCACGCCGTGTACAGCCAGGGAACGCTGATGGCGATTGCGCACGAACGGCTGGCTGATTTCTGGAGCAACCTGGCCAACGCGGTATTTTTCCTGCCCAAGGTGGCGCTGCTGTTCCTCATGGGCGTGTTCAGCGTGCGCCTGGGCTGGCTCACGCATCCGCAACGCCACCGCGCGCTGTGGCGCAAGGTGCTGCTGGCCGCGCTGTGGGTGGGCGTGCCGGTCAACCTGTGGTGGGGCTGGGCGGCGCTGCGCGACGCGCTCGATCCCATGGCTGGCGCGCCAGTGGCGGCGTTGGTGTCGATGCTGGTCGAAGTCGCCGGCCCGCTGCTGGCGGCCGGCTACGTCGCGGCGCTGATGTGCGCCTCCGGGCCGGTGGCGGCTGCCTTGGCGCAGTGGTTCGAAGCGGTCGGCCGCATGGCGCTGACCAACTACCTGGTGCAGTCGCTGCTGTGCAACCTGCTGCTGCAAGGGGCCGGCCTTGGCCTAGGGGCGACGCTGTCGCACGGCGCGCTGGTCGGCGTGTGCGTGCTGATCATGATCGTGCAGGTGCTGCTGAGCCGCCGGTGGATGCGGTTCCATCGTCATGGCCCTGTGGAAGCGTTGTGGCGCCGCTTTACGGGCTCGTCCCCGGAACACGGAATGGCAGGCAGATGAGTCTCGATAAAGAAAAGGTACACATGCAACCCTCACGCGTGCTCACGTCCAAGCCGGGTGCCGTATTGGCCCGGCATGCCAGTTTCCTGCTGTTGATGCCGCTAATATCGACATTGCTGGCTGGCTGTGCTGCTTCCAATCGGGCGGATTTGACGTCGGCGAGTGTGCGCGACACATTAAAAGTTCTTGCGAAAAGGCATCATGTTTGTGGTGTGGCGGTGGCCGTTATCAAGAACCGGCAGCTTGATTCAATCGAATCCGCGACGGGCTGCTTGCCAGCTTCGACGCTGGCTCCGGACAGCGTTTTTCAAGCGGCATCGCTGAGCAAGCCGGTCTTTGCGTATGCGGTGCTGAAGCTGGTGGAGCAAGGGAAATTGGCGCTTGACGTTCCGGTAATGAGCTATCTGCCGCATGGCTATCGGCATCAATTCAATCCTTTGAAAGAGGAGCCTTCCGAACTGGTAGCAGACACGCGTCTTCAGGCAATTACCGTCCGGATGGTTCTGAATCACACCTCAGGATTGCCGAACTGGGCTTCCGGGCCCCTGAACGTCGATTCGACTCCCGGAAAAAAATGGCAATATTCAGGGGAAGCTTACGTGCTGCTGCAGCGGGCGGTGGAGGCGGTCACCGGTCAGCCACTGGATCAATTCATGCGCGCCCAGGTATTCAAGCCGCTGGCCATGAATCACAGCGACTTCGTATGGAATGAACGAATCGCGCAAAACCTTCTGCCCGGGACCAAAGCGAACGGGGCGCCGAGAGCGACAATTCAGTGGAACCGCCCGATTGCGGCCGCTTCGCTCTACACCAGTGCGGCGGATTATGGAAAATTCCTCGTCACGGTGCTGAACGATGACCGTTTGATCAAACAGATAAGCGCATCGCCGGTCACGGTGGAGCCCGGCCTTGGTCTCAGCTGGGGCTTGGGTTGGGGAATCGAGCGCGATCGGGACGATGTCTCTCTTTGGCAATGGGGGAATAATACCGGTTATCGCGCTTTCGTCATCGCCTCGGTCCGAACCGGGGATGGCTTTGTGATGCTGACCAACAGTGAAAATGGGTTGGAACTGGCGCAAGCGATGGCACAAAAAATCGTGCCAGGCGAACATAAACTCTTCCAGTCTCCCATGCTCGGTGTCGACGTTATCAATGTGTTTTGCACGACACTGCGCTTGTGCCTTTAACTCATGATCAGCGGCGCCGGGAATAGCTGCTCACGCGAGGCTCATGTGGCCGGCGACGATCTGCCATTGTCCGTCATCGTCGGGCGCGCGCCAGGTGCGGGTGCAGCGCAAGTCGAGATTGAATGGCGCTGCGCCGAAGCTGCCCGCCAGATTCATGCGCGCCGAGATAACGCCAAGGCGCGCGTCAGCCACGATCTGCCGCTCCGCCGCCCCAATCGCGGTGAATTTGAGCAAGCCGGAACGGTGCATGTCGAGATCTTCCTGTTTGCCGATGACCTGGCCCATGTGGGTGGTAAACAGCAGGCCGGGCGACATGAGGCGGTCGAGCGCTTCGACGTCGGACGCCAGCATGGCGCGGCGCAGCTGTTCTTCCAACGCGATGATGCGGTCTTGCGCTTCCTTATCGTGCATGGTGTTCCCCTGATAAAAAACGCCGGGAGTGCATCCCGGCGTTTTTGAAAGTTCAGAACTGGTAGCGAAATCCCGTCGAGAGTACCGTTACCTTGGTTTTGGTCAGGCGCATCGCTTCCGCATTGATCGACAGGTGCGGAGTGAAGGAGAAGCGCACGCCCGCGCCAATACTCGGATCGGTTTCGTTGTAATCGCTGTAACGCGGGGACGCTGCGTGCATTTTGGTGCGGCCGATGCCGGCGCGGCCGGTCAGGCTGAAACGCCCGCCCAGGGGAACGGCGCCGGTGACGGCCACGCCATAATGCTCCTCGGGGAAAGCCTCGTGCCTGTGCTCGAAATAATACGGCGCTTCGATGAAACTGAGCGTGTTGGTGAACACTTCGACGCCCACGTTGCTGTTGAACTGATAGCCGGCGCGCAGTCCGAACGACACATTGTCGCGTTCGATCTGCTTATTCGACGCTCTAGCCTGGCCGATCGAGGTGCCTGCATACGCGCCGGCGCCATCGGGGGCCGCCGAAGCGGACAGGGAAAAGCCGGCGGCCAACGCCAGAAGGGCGCTGCTGTACATCATTCGCATAATTTATCCTGGTAAAGTTGGTGCGATAGCCTGACGAGGAATTGGCTATTGCTACGTGGAATTATAACCGGATTGATAGCGATAATGTCAACTCTGTTATTCGTGCAATATTGCCTGATAAATAGACGGTATACTGTCTGTCTTTTCAGTGCATATATGCATAAAGCAGCTTTGTCCGACATGAAAATACAGGCTATGCGGGCAGTCGCGACCCGATTATCGCGACACGTCAAAGGATCATATGAAGAAAATCGTCTCCCTGTTTCAGCGCAACTACGATGGTGACCGCCAGGTGCGCGACGAGGTCGTGCCCGGGGCCGAGTGGGTGGCTGCTGGCGAAGGCATGGCAACGCGCAAGTGGGACGGCATGGCGGTCATGGTTGCCGATGGCGCCATTTTCAAGCGCTACGACGCCAAAGCGGGGCGCACGCCGCCCGCCGATTTCCTGCCCGCTCAGCCGGCGGCGGACGAGGCGACCGGCCATTGGCCGGGCTGGGTTCCCGCAGTCGGACCCGATTCGGCGCGTATTATCGAAGGCGTGGAGTGGGGCGCGCGCACGCTGTTCGGCGGCGGCCCGGTTCCCGATGGTACGTATGAAGTGTGCGGGCCGAAAATCGGCACCCGCCACGGCGCCAATCCCGAGCGCCTGACCGAACATATCCTGGTCGCGCACGGCAAGGACCAATTGCCGGACTGCCCGTGCACCTTCGACGCCTTGCGCGGCTATCTGATCGAGCATGTCATCGAAGGCATTGTCTGGCATCACCCGGATGGGCGAATGGCGAAAATCAAGGCGAGCGATTTCGGTATCAAGCGCACATAGCCGCAGGGCGAATTCCAGCCAGGCCGCCCACGTCCATCAAAACCCGGGCTGCCATGTGCGCGCGATTCACCAACTATTCATCGCCACCTGAATGATTCGTCACCAACTACACAGTGGCCCCTGTAGAAACTCAGGCTAGAAACTATGGCGCATGCCAACATTAAAAGCCCGGTCCCCGCCGCCAGCCTCGGTGGCATTGCCAGCGGTGTAAAAACCGGTCGCGCCGGGGAGTACATCGTTATTGATGCGGGCATAGGCAACATAAACGTCGCTGCGCTTTGAGATGAAGTAGTTATAAGCCACACCCCACTGGCTGGCGTCGCGATCGGTCGGGCGCCGGTCTTGCTTGATGATGGATGAAGCCCGGATATTTCCCGCGCCTAGCGGCACGGTCACTCCCAGAATCGTATCGTGCGATTTCGCGGATGGATTCGGGTCAACCCTGGTATTGACATTAACAGTCCCCTTATTCGAAGCAAAGCCGAGCGAAACTTTTATCACCTTAAAGTCATACGCCCCGCCAAGCAAGATCGTTTTTCCGGTAGTAAGCGCGGTGGCCGCGGGAATGCTATTGACGTTGGCGTAGCCCAGCCGCAGACTAAGCGGACCCCGTACGTAGCCAAGCCCTGCGCCGAGCTGTCTTCCCGCCTTCGAATTACCGGACGTTTCACCTAGTCCATAGGCGAGTTCCCCACTGAAGCCATTCACCGGTGCCGACGCGTACTTGACCGTGTTGTTCATCCGAATACCCGCGTTGGACATCAGATTGGCGGCGGATCCGGCAGTGCTGAATGCCTGAAAGGGATCAATTGCCGAAAGAGTAAGAAACAGGGGGGGGTATATTGACGGCCCAAGGTCAAGGCGCCAGCCTTGCTGTTCAACCCGACAAAGGCTTGGCGGCCGAACGCCACGCCGCCCTGCGCGCTGGTGCCAGTGTCGAGATTGAAACCCATTTCAAGCGTAAATATTGCCGCCAGCCCGCCACCCAGATCTTCCGTGCCGCGGAACCCGAGACGGGATCCACCTTCCACCCCGCCAACCATCTTGGTAACGCCGCCTGCAACACCGCCGGATTCTTTGACGAGAGCGGCGTCAGCCACGCCATACACTGTGACACTGCTTTGCGCCATGGCAACGTTGCAAAAAATTCCGCACACGGCGAAGACATGCTTGTTCATGGTAGTTCCTTGCAAATAGGTTGAATATTTACTGGCACTGTTGTCCGGGTCTCGGCGACTTGTCCAGACAACGTCATGCCACGAGCGTATGGCGGCCGGGAACGATGTCCTGACGAGTTTCATTGTGAGGTGAACAGCCCGGTACCGCCTGGCGCACCATGCGTCTGTCAGATTTGCCCGGCCTTTGCACCAGCAGCACTATCCGGTCCGAGATGTGACGGCTATTTATAGATTCCGCTGGCGACAAGAACGTCACCGGATTTTTCAAGATAAGTGGATTTCTTGTCAACCTTTTTCGTCACAGGATTAGGCCAGCTGTAATCGACCCATCCCTTTCCTTTGGTATTGGCCAATTTAATAAAATTCTTGACCATGGTATTGCCATCGGCGTCCTTCAGTTCGAGCACATTTTTGCCGATAATCTTGGCGTTAGCGCCGTTGGCCCACTCCATACCGTCCATGTCGATGACGAAGATATACAGATCACGATCGACGAATGCGCCCTTTGGGTTGCTGAATTCGGCAAATGCCTTGTCCTTGCCATTGGCCTCGAGATAAGCGACCGCTTTCTTGACGAGCGCCGTTGCCTCTTCAGCGGTGCCGCGCTCGGCAGCGAATACAGAACTGTGCAGGCTCGCTGAAATCAGCAGGACGCTGGCCGTACGTAGAATGTTATTAATAATCATGATTTCTCCAGTATGTTACGGATAAAAACAAGGGCCTGAATCGTTCCGGTTGGGCGCTGCAATATCAACGTCTGGTGGCGAAGAATACGAGGCATTATTAAAATCACGGATGCCATCAATCTTGACCGGACGCGGTCGGATGTGTGTCGACATCAATTTGGCAGGTATGGAACGACAAGATGTTTCAGTCTTACATTTATTCAGGCAAATTGCGAAAAATATGAGGTGCACTGTTGTTTTTTTTTGGATCGCTGCGGTGCGAAGGAGGTAAGCGGCCAGTGACTCGCACAGCGTGCGTGCTCGGCTTGGCCGCACCGTGCCTATCGACTATTCAGCAGAGTAGTGGGGGGGGAATCTGTATCGGGAAGGAACCCGGGATAGCGCGTGGCGCAATGAGAAGTTGAGTAGTTCGCCAATTCTTCCTGTCAAAGGCAAAGTAGGCCATGATGCTGGAATTGAGCAATAGACGTTACCAAATCTCAATACAGTCAATCTGGTTATTCATATAATGTTGATTTAAGATACAAGCCAATAGCTGACGGCCGGCTCTGACGTGGCGAAAGCAGACTTTACTCAGGGGAAGTGAGCAGTTCCGATGCCAGGATGCCTTGCAATCTTCCAATATCGGCTTTCCGGTGACGCTTCCGCTTGGTTATTGTAAGCACCTGGATTTCAACAGGCGTTACCGCGGCGGCTCCAACGCTTGCCGGCTGAATGTCGTTAACTTCAAATAATTTCGGCGCCAGTTTCTTCTTTATACCGATTCCATGCAGATCGGTAACTGTTCAGCCGGAGTACAGGCCGCAATAAACAGTTGTAAACTGTGCTGTTATCGCGCATGATTTGGGCATGCCACCAAAACCTCCCCGTCTCAATCTCACCGGCTTGTCCCATGAAGACAAGG
>NZ_WHJG01000073.1 GCF_011682175.1 Massilia frigida | reverse complement strand
ACAGCTTGACGACAACGACACATCCCGCGGTTTCCTCCTTCGCGGCTTGCCCAACGCCGGCCGGAGACGCTTGCGTGCATCAGTTTGAGTCTGTGACGGCGGCCGGCATCGGACAACCCTTAACGAAAGCGAACCGTCAGAAAACAAGTGTTTGTCGCCCCTTGTTCGGCCGATACGAACTGCATTTGTTGATAAAAAGCAATGTATGCGTAAAACCTTGCGGGACCGAGTGGCAGTCGGAAATGGTACTTTAGACGATTTCCGTCGCCGCCCCAGGGTATTCGGCTGTATTTTTGAGCTCATCGTACTATTTTTCCCGAATTCTGTGTCCGCCTCTTTAAGGTGAAAATCTAAGTTATTCATTAACCGGCTTTAGACTGCCCCGCAAGTTGACCACGGAGGCAGAGCGGATGAAAAATCGGGATGTAGTAGCAGAATATTGTGACGAGTGGGTACGCTGGTGCCAGACGCGCAGCTTTTACATGCGGCCGGCCGCCAGCGGGACCCTTGGGCGCCTGCAGCCGTCCAAGGTAGGGAGAGAGCCAAACGCCCGTAACCACCCGGACATGCAGTATTTCAACATGGCCGTGCATACGCTGGCCGACATGAAGAAATGGAAGGGCAAGTTCCTGGCATTCAAGGCGTATTACGTCGGCGATGCGACGCTGGCCAAGCAGGCGGCCGGCGCGCTCGGCATCAGCGAGCGCACCTATTATTATCATGTGAAAAGCTTTGGGCAGGCCGCCTACAGCATGAGCCACAGCATCAAGAAGGCCCACGAAGCGATGGCCGCGCCGGCGCTGCCACCGGAACCGCCGCCGGCGCCGGTGCTGCACCAGCTCGGTTCGTTCATCCCCCCAGCCTGACCGGGGGCGGCATGTCCAGCACCCTGTTCAAGGTTGGCAAGTATTACCACTACCGTTTCCGGCTCGCCGGTGGCGCGCGGCGCCAGCGCACCACCCACGAGGTGAACCACAAGCGCGCACACGCGATCATGTCCAAGGCGTACGCCGATGCCGTCCTGCTCGCGAGCGGCATGCAGCTGGTCCCGACGCTGGAAGAATTGATCGAGCAATGGGAGGAACTGCGCGCGCCGATCGCCAGCAAGTCGCATCGCCGCGGGATCGACGTTTTCAAGCGCCGGCACCTTCACGGGCTGGGCCAGCTGCCCATTAGCGACCTGGGCACCGAGATCATCGAGAAGGCGCGAAACGCGCACCTGGCCACGCGCAAGCCGGCCACCGCGAATCACTGGCTGCGCAAGCTCAAGCTGCTGGTGAACTGGGCCGTCAAGCGCAAGATCATCCCCAAGCTGCCGTGGGACGTGCCCATGCTGCCGGTCCAGAAGATCCCGCGCGCCACCTTGCCCACCAAAACCACCGACGACTGGCTGGCAGAGATCGACAAGGCGACCACGCGCTCGCCGTCCGTCGCCATCGCTGTGCGTCTCATGTACGGCCTGGGCCTGCGCGAGTCGGAAGCGGCCAGCGCCTGCTGGGAGTGGATCGACTGGGAGCGGCGAACCTTCACGCCCGGCATTACCAAGGGAAAGGAGGCGGTTCCAGTACCGATGCCGCGCTGGCTGGTTGTGTACCTGGCGCCCCAACGACAACCGCAGGGCCTCATCGCGCCAAGTAAGCAGGGTAGGGCACTGCCGGATGGGTTCGCCCGATACGCGATGCGCCGCGCCAACGCCGCCACCTCCCTCACCGGGATTACGCCCCACCGCCTGCGCGGCACCTGCGCCACACTCATGTCGGAGGAAGGCACGCCCATTCAGACCATCCAAGCCATCATGCGCCACAAGGACCCGAAGACCACGATGGGCTACCTGGAAGTGAACATGGACGTGGCCAGCCGTGCGCAGGACCGGATCGAGGACAAAATTTACGGTGGGCGAAAAATGGGCGACGCGCGTCAAACCGGCCCTAGCGGTGCTTGATTCTCGTGACAACACTTAGTCCTCAGTGTCAAACCGTAGCCTGTTATTGCTTAGTGAAAATATCGCCGGGTTCGCGCGCGGTTGCGCAGGCTGGCCAGCGCCGAAATGCAACCAGGGCGGCGGGGCCGGCCGGTATGTTCCACGGGTGCGCAAGTCGTTCATCCCGCGGCGCGGCGAGTGCGTAATACTTGGCAATGAATCAAGGGGTTACGCACGCATCGCCGTGCCGCACGGAGCAGCTGCGCGACCAGCTCGTGACCAGGCGATTCGGTCAAAATTCGGGGTCTGTTGAGGGTCCCAAAAAGTTACACAAAATCAGGTTACAAGAAAAGTTGCGTTCACTTTTTACATGTAACCTCGCCCGGCCGATTCAAGAGTTAACGTTAAGTCAATTCAACGGCTTTGCGAGCCGCGTCGGGAAGGTGGCCACTGGCGTGCGGCGTGCAGCACACGCAGGACGCGCACCTTGTCGCCGGCAGTGTCATAGATGAGGATGTAATTCTGGTGTGCTACCAGCTCACGCGTGCCGGCAACGCGGCCAGGCTTGCCGAGCCCTGGATGATCGACCAAGCGGCCCGCCTTTTCTGCAAACAGCTCATCAAGGGCGAGCGCGGCGGCCGGGTTGTCGGCCTCGATGTACTCATAGATGTCGTCGCGGTCTTGGATCGCGACTGCTGTCCAAAACAACTCCATCATTCAGCGGCTTCCAGCCGGCGACGTGTGGCGGCGCGTTTGGCTGCGAACTTGGCCTCCACCTCAGCCACCGGGACCAGGTTGCCAGCATTGGCCGAGTCGAGGCCGATCTGCACCTGGCGGCGGAACCAAGCTTCTTGTTCTGCCGCTTCCTGCTGCTTCTGAACGAAGTCACGCATGAAGTCGCGCAGCAGCTGGGCGCCAGTACGGTCGCGGCCCTTGGCGGCTGTCGTGAATTGGTCTTTCAGGTTCTCATCCACCCGGAAGGTAAAAGTTGCTTCGCTCATGACCGTACTCCTATGTGTTACAACGTAATCACATGGTAACACATGCAAAGGTCAGCACGTTGTGGCGCTTGGCAGTGGGCCGATTGGAGACGGCCGCGCGAATGCCTTTCCCTGCGAAATCATCAAGGCGGCGACAGCCGTCGGGCGAGGTTTCGAGTCGCGCAACGTTCGCAATTGGGGGAGAACACAGAATTCGGAAAAAATAGCACGCTAAGGTTCCCGCCACGGGCTAAACGCTGGGAACGTTCACCAAGCAGGCCGTCGGCACCGGCCATCGCCAGGCCGGGCTGGCCCCCTGGAGCTCGACCAGATGTCGCCGCCAGCGGCTGGTCGACAAGGACCACGGCGCCGCAGTCTAATCGGCCAGCACACGGCGCCGCCGATCAGCGAGCCGGCCGCCTTGAGCGGACAAAAGCGCCGTTCGTGCACAAAGGTTCGTTTGCGCAACGTCTTAGCGTGCTATTTTTTCCGAATTCTGCGGGCGCCCCGCTTTGGCCGCGCCGACCCCGGCCAGCCCCGCCCGACCGGCCCGGACAAGGAATAACTTGAATATGCCAAGGGACCGCATGGGGAGGGCCGCCGCCTATCCTGATCCAGCGGTTCGTGCCTATAATCCAAGCTGGAAACTAATTGAACACTCGGGGGATTAATGAGCGAGAAGGCTGCACTGAAGGTCGTATCGAATGATGATGAAGCGCTCGTGATCGACGTTGCCGACGGCAAGACCGACAAGTACTATCGCAATCCCATCAGGACATTTTCGCTTGAGGTGTTCGAGTTGCAGATGCATCGCAGTGCTACGGTTTACCGGATGAGCGGAGAGATTGAGCCGCTGCCTGTGCCGACGCGACATCTCAGGGGTTCCGCCTCGATGGGCCGTAGCAAACTGGCTGTGATAGGTGCCCCCTGCACCGCGACAAGTGTGGTGCCTATCAGCTTCAGTGTCCTTTCGGAGGCTCAGCGATTGAGTGCGGAGCAGAACGCAGAGGAATACAAGCAGCCGCTCCGACACACGGGTGTCACCGTAGGGTTCATTGAAGCTGACTGGGAAATTGGCAACGGCGACGATTGGTTCGTTGAGTGCTATGTATCTGCTGAGGTTTTCGCAGAGATGGAGAACGCGGTAGCAGCGGGCACTCTCAAGAAGGCCTCAATCGGGCTCGACCTGGACAACATCTACACGAACGACAATTACGCTCCGCCTTCTGTCAGCGCAGATTGGTTCATTAAGCCGAATTTAGAGAACCCAAAGTATGGAGCGGACATGGCTCGCGGCGACATCACCAGCTTCAACCTGGCATTGACTAGCATCTGGCTCGGTCCTCCACCAGAGGCAGCGCCCCGCGACGCGGATGACACGGAGCAACACGGCTATCAAAGTCAGCCGGCGGTATCAGCGGAGGCAATTGCACTGGACAAGTTAGGAGCAAACATTGAGAAGCTACGTGGGACGGTTAAATGGGTAGGCGGATTTATCGCCGTGTTCCTGCTCTTCCTGGTAATGAAGGGCTCTTAGTCATATCGTTATACACATCTTTTTCCGCGCAACGTCATTTCAGCCCGGGGCGGCAATTTCCATGAGGTTTTGCCTAAAAATTAAGCGAAATGCGGGTATTTTAAGATCAACCGCACTGATTCTCTGTCGTTTCATGTCGACGGCGCCCTAGCGATGTCAGGCGCAAGTCGTTGATTTTATTATAAAAAAAGATGTGTATAACGACATGGCTCTTAGTCCACGTGACTTGGACGTGCCTGGACTCGTTTAGCGAGCCAGGCTTAACTGTGTTTTACGTTCCATTGCACCTCAGACCCCTACTTGAGAAGTGTCCCAACTCGAAAATTTGCA
Organism: Massilia frigida; assembly: GCF_011682175.1. Classification (GTDB taxonomy): domain Bacteria; phylum Pseudomonadota; class Gammaproteobacteria; order Burkholderiales; family Burkholderiaceae_D; genus Telluria_A; species Telluria_A frigida. The sequence continues at coordinate 11,188 of NZ_WHJG01000073.1, read as the reverse complement.
GCTCAAACTAGGAGATATTCAATGCCGATGGACTACAAGCAATATCAAGAGGAAGTAACCGCAGATGTTGCAAAAGTTATTGCTGACGCAAGTTGTCAGCCGATCTTGTTTATTGGTTCTGGATTTACGAAGCGCTACGCCAAAGGTCCAAACTGGATCGAATTGCTGGGTTTGCTGGCAAAGAATTGTCCTCTGATCGACAAGGATTTTGCGTACTACAAGCAGGCTCATGGAAACGACCTGACAAAAATTGGTACGGTCTTCTCCCAGCTCTATCATGAATGGGCATGGAATGCTGGCAAGGAGAAATTCCCTCAAGAATATTTTGCCGCGAACACATCCAGTGACATCTTCATCAAGCATGCAGTTGCCGACATCCTCGCGACGCTTGGCCCTGATGCGGAAGGGTCATACGGTTCTCCCGAATTGGATGCCGAAATCATCGCACTGAAGGCCATCAGCGCTCATGCCATCGTCACCACTAATTACGACGAGGTGATCGAGCCGCTATTTCCCGACTACGAGCGGGTCATCAGCCAACAGATTCTGCGTAAGCCCTACCTCGCTATCGGCGAGATTTTCAAAATTCATGGCTGCCGATCAATGCCTGATTCCATCGTCATAAACGAAGCTGACTATCAACGCTTCGAGGATGACCACAAGTATCTCAGCGCAAAGCTTCTGACATACTTCATTGAGCATCCGCTAGTTTTCATCGGCTATCGCGCCAATGATCCAAACATTAAGAAGATCCTGTCCGACGTCGACCGCATGGTCAGGGCTCAGGAATATGAGCTTGTCCCGAACATTTACATCCTTGAATGGGATGACGCTCAAGACGAACTTTCCTATCCGCCGCGTGACAAGGTTCTGGCAGTAACCCCTGATCGCAATATCCGCATTAAGAGCATCACGGCGAAGTCGTTCGAGTGGGTTTTCAGAGCGTTCGGTCAAGCTGGCAATCTTGAAAAGATCGACACCAAGCTGCTTCGCGCTTTAATGGCACGTGCTGTGAACCTAGTTCGCTCCGACATCCCCAAAAAACAAATCGAGATCAACTTCAAGATGCTGGAACATGCGGTCGAGTCTGGCGAGAATTTTGCCAACCTGTTCGGCGTGACTTCGGTCGGTGACTCATCCAAGGTCAATCTCACACACAGGTATGTGATCACGGAGGTTTACAAGTTGCTCGGCTTGAAAAATTGGAAGAGTGTCAACGACCTCATCAAGCGGATCGAGGACGAGAAAGGCGTGAACATCAAGGGTTTCGACAACAAGTACCATGTTAACGTAAAGTTCGGCGTCGCCGAGACGAGCAAGTCGCACAAGTACTCTGACGCCTTTGTGGACCTCTTGAAGAATATCATCGCTGGAGGGGACTACAAGGTCGATACAGAAGAAATTAAGGTTACGTCAGCCTCGAAATAAGCATCCTTTGCTACGTAAATAGGCTTGGAAAATCCCAACTCGTGACGACTTGGCGTTTCGTCAAGATGGATGGACTTAAGAAATTTTAACGTTAAAAGATATGTAATCGAAAAATTTTGGCGCATATACGCTCCGCATACGGCCGGTGCCGACAGAAAAAATAATGAAGAGTACATATATCTATATTTCAGCCGTTGTCGTCCTTTGTTGCAATATAAAATCGGCCTACGCTTCAGATAGGCCGCTCACATTGAAGGAGTGTAGTCGGCTTTCATCTGAGATCAACAAGAACGTGCCGATGGTAATCGACACGTTCACGACATTGGACAGTACTTTTTGCACACCAGGTAGGCTGAAACCAATTCTCAATTATCGTGCCTTGATGGGTGCGCTAAAATCTAAGCTACATAACTTTGAATCTGGTTTAATAGAAATGAGGAGACAACAGACCAATTCATGGTGCACTGATCCGGAGCAGCTAAATTTAATAAGAAGAGTAGACATACTGAACTTATATTACGACAGTGACCGGGTTTTTGTTGGTCAGATCCTGCTGAAGCATGGCGACTGTGCAACAAAAAATAGTCGTGGTAATTAGGAAAATTCACCCTAGCATCCACCACTCCCATAATGCGCGTGGTGCATTGAGAAGGCCAGCGTGGTGTCGGCCAACGAGGAAAACTAAAGCATGAAGATTGGAACTGGTTGCTTACTCCTCTGCATCACTTGTTGCAGACATCGCATTAGTTGCAAAATTGATGTAAAAAAAATCCAGCGCTTCGGCGTCCGCCACTTGGACGGCCTCCAAGGCACGGAGAATGTGCTATGAGGGTAAAAATAAAGGGTGAAGTCACAGCTGAACGCCTTGCAGAAGCGTTGAATATAGCATCTGAAAAATACCAAGTAGTTAGGCCGGGCTCAAAAATTTATGGTGCAAACCTTTACCTTTCGGCCTTTGATGCCGATGGTCAACCGTTCGATCTTGGAGACGATAGAGGGGAACCGGTCATAATCACTATTGAGGCCAAATCTGGCGAACTGGTTAAGCCTGCACTAACAGCGGAAGGAGAAAAGCGTCGCCAGGAAGCAAAGGCAAAACAACAGGCGGTCAGAGCTGAAGAAGAGGCCTTAGCAGATAAAGAAAGGGAAAAGAGTCTGCGGGAACGGCAGGATTTAGTTAATCGGCGAACGCGAGCGCGAATTCAATTTGAGTCCGTTACCGCGCTAACCGCGCACTGCTTAAAAACCATGCCGTATCATTTAGTGGACGAGCTGAATAAGACCGTCCAGACCGTTTGGGAAGAACTTAAACCCGTTGAGCGGTACGGGGGGCAGCCTAAGGCGCTTCCTGTGTTTCAAATTCGGCCGGAAGGCTTGGTCATCTTAAGTGCCGCATGGAAGAATCCAAAGAAAGTGATAAATCCGGTTTTCAGAATGCAGTATGGCGAACCCGTCCCACACTGGGTGCACGATGCATGGGTGGAAGTGACGAAGCGGATTATTGTTCAACTAGGGGAGCTTTCAAAAATGGTACCAGATCCAGCGAAAGCCTGATGTTTGGAAAAAATCGGTGAGGGGAAAAATTCCGCTGGCGATTCGGCCGATCAATAGCAAGAACCGCTATTGGGAAAAGTCGCTAACGAGAAGCTCGCCGTTCTCGCCACGTTAAATGTGCAAAAAATTGTGCGCAAAATAGGCATGGCAAAACTTGCGCAAAAAGCCGTAAAATTCGCTTCAATTCGATAGTCTGAAAAACTGACTCTTGCGAAAAGGGCCTTCAACTTGGGCACTTTCAAGGGGATGACATCGGATAGTCTCGCCGTTGGGCGGGCATGACGCACCTGGCAATTCGCCGGCGTCGTGCTCGCCAAGGGGCAGGGGCGGCCAATTCATGTTCGCGCGGCATGCCACCGTCCAGATAGGGCGGGGCCTACCAGCGAGCAACAAGCAGATTGAAGCCAGTGCGACGCTCGTCCCGCTGGCTTTTTTCATGAGTGCAGAATTTTCCCTTCCACCATCGCCTGAGCAATCAGGCAACCGGCCCCGGCGCAGCAATGCGTGCGGGGCTTCTTTTTTGGGCGTCCGTGATGGCACGAGTAATCCCCGTCGAGCAGGGCCCCGTGGCCGGGCAGGAGCAACCCACGATTTACCAGGCGCGCAATGCGGCCGCGCCCTGGCTGCGCGCCCAGGTTCCGGAAGACGACTTCGAGGACGTCGAGTTCGCCCGCAGCTGGGCATTGGGTCACGACGGTGTGGACTCGATTGGCACCCTGCAGGGCAAATATCAGAAGGCGCGTTGATCCCATGGCGAAAGAAAAGAAGGTCATCGACTGGGATCTGGTCGAAAAGGACTGGCGCGCCGGTATCAAGACAAAGCAGCAAATGGCTGTCGAGCACGGCGTTTCGCGCGCCGCCATGGATAAACGGTTCGCCAAGCTCAACGTCAGCCGGCACCTGGGCGTCAGGATTCGCGCCAAGGCGACGTCGCTTGTCGAGCAATCAGTCGTTCCGGCTACCTCCGAGCAGCTGTCGCCGGCGCGCGAACGCGAGATTGTGGAGGTCAACGCGGCGATGCAGTCGCAGATCATCCTGTCGCACCGTTCGGATATCCAGCGCACGCGGCGCCTGTCGATGCAGCTGCTCGAAGAACTGGAAATCCAGACGGACCATGCGGACCTGTTCCGCGACTTGGCGGCGATGCTGTGCGCACCGGACGAGAAGGGCGTCAACAAGCGCCTTGAGCTGTTTGAGAAGGTTATGTCCCTCAATTCCCGCGCCGGCACCATGAAGACGCTTGCCGACGCCTTGCGCAACCTCATCGCCATGGAACGCCAGGCGTTCGGGCTGGACGACAAGAAGGAAGACGAGATCGGCACCGGCGTGGAGGACGTGATCAAGCGCGTGATGGCGAAAAATGGCGGCGCCTAGCCAGGCCGAGATCGAGGCCACCATTGAAGCGCTGCGGGATGATATCGAGCTGCACTGCGAAACGTGCATGTACGTGCTGGACAAGGCCGGCAAGAAGGTTCTGCTCAAATTTAACCGGGCACAGCGCTATATCCATGCGCGCATCGAGGAGCAGCGCAGGAAGATTGGCAAGGTCCGGGTGATCATCCTGAAAGGACGGCAGCAGGGGGCATCGACTTATATCGGCGCGCGCTTCTACTGTATCTCGTCCATCAACTTCGGCCGGTCCGCCTTCATCGTGGCGCACGAGCAGAAGGCGACCGACAATCTGTTCAAGATGGTCAAGCGCTATCACGGGCACAACCCGTTCGCTCCGTCCACCAGCGCGACGAACTCGAAGGAGCTGGTCTTCGACAAGCTCGACGGCGGATACAAGCTGGCGACCGCCGGCACCGCCGACGTCGGCCGGGGCAACACCGCCCAGGTAGCGCACCTGTCCGAATTCGCGTTCTGGAAAAACGCGCAGATGCACATGGCCGGGCTGGGCAACACGATCGCGGACCTGGACGACACCGAGATCATCATCGAATCGACCGCCAACGGCACCGGCGGTGGTTTTCACAGCATGTGGCAGGACGCCGAGGCGGGGATCGGCGAGTACATCGCCATCTTCGTGCCTTGGTTCTGGCAGGACGAGTACCGCGCGACCGTGCCGGAAAATTTCATCGTCACGGCCGACGATCAGAAGTACATGGACGCCTACGGGCTGGACATGGAGCAGATGGCGTGGCGCCAGAACAAAGTCATCACGTACGGCCAGGGCTTCGAGTGGCTTTTCGATCAGGAGTACCCGGCGACGGCCGCACTCGCGTTCCGGTCCGCGACCACCGACCCCTTGATCAGTCCGACGAGCGTCATGGCCGCCGTCAACAGTACCTATCGCGAACGCACAGGGGCCTTCGTGATCGGCTGCGACCCGGCCGAATACGGCCCGGACAGGACGGCGATTGCCTTCCGCCACGGCCGCACCGTGTTCCGCATCGAGTACCACGAGAAGAAAGGGCCGATGGAGGTGGCCGGCATCCTGGCTGGCTACTACCGCGACATGCAGCCCGACGCCATTTTCGTGGACAAGATCGGGATCGGTTCGGGGATCGTGGACCGGCTCAAGGAGCTGGGCGTGCCCGTCATCGGTGTGAACTCTGCCGCAAGGGCCGATGATCCGGAGCTGTACGCCAACAAGCGCGCCGAGATCTGGTATCGCTTCAAAGAGTGGATCGAGGATGGCCCCAACCGGCTACCGAACGACGTAGCCATGATCGCCGACATTTCCGCGCCAAGCTACAAAACGTCCTCCAACGGCGCGCGCCTCATCGAGGCCAAGGAGGACATGAAGAAACGGCAGATGCGCTCGCCAGACGGCGCGGACGCCATCGCCATGACATTTGCCGAGCCGGTGATCCCCCGCGCCCTGCGTGAGGATCACAGCCGTGGGGGCGGTCACACGCAGCAGCGCGCGGCATCGCGGGCAGGCTACTAACCCTAGCTGTAACAGCTCGCGTTTGAAACCGGCCGTGCTCGCATTCGACGTCGGTTTCGGCTCAAATTAACTGCAAATGACGGAGGGCACATGCTCACATTATCTGCAAATGAGCTCGCATTCGACGGCGCCGGCCATGCCCGCATGTCCGGCTCCACTTAATAGGAAGTGCCGCCGATGGCGATGCGCGCGTCGACGCCGACCTTGCGGCTCTCGGGTTCGCGCGCGAACCGACAGTACTGCTCCCATGCGCACATGTCGCGCACGCCCTCGGCGGGGAGGTTGGCCAGCCAATCGGCCAGACGTGAGTGTTTTTCTGAACGATGGCTCTGATCGTTGTAACGCAGCAGGTAGCGCATCAACCATTCGTTGGCCTGACGTTCCGTCTCCGGCTTGTGGAAATGGTAAAGCGTTTCATGCGCCTCCTTCACGGTCCTGAACGGGCGCTCAGTGGCGAAGCGCTTGACCAGCAACGTGTTCGTTGAGCGGGGAAGGGTCCAAGACTCCCCTTTCTTCGGGTAGTTACTATTCGATAGAATTCCTCGAAATAATCATGATATTTTGATCATTCATTCTGCCAACTTTCGGTAGCTTTCATGATCAAAACTTTGCTGCGTTCATTACTGCTATCGGTCTCTGTCCCTTTGATTTCCGGGTGCTCGGTCACTCCACCGGCAAGGGCGGATTTATTGTATGTGAAAGCTTCTGGTCTGGGCGTGTTTGTTCGAGATGGTGGCCTCACGTTCGGCTTCTTGAAAGACGAGCGTTTGTACCTCCCTGACGGCAATGACTGTCGATTGATACTGATTAATAACACACCTGTAGAGCTCGAGCGAATGCTCGTCATGCTCAAAGAGGCCGGTACGCCGGCATCCCATATCTGTACTGCACAACCACCGGGGTAGCGATGAAAAACTTTGCCGTTGTACTGCTTTTCCTTTGTTCAGCGTGTGCTCCGCTGCAGCAGGCGCCGCTGGTCTACGCCTCGAAGATTTCGGTCGGCGTAGACATTTCTGGGACCTCGACCGAGACGCCAGGTGTGTCACTCAGTGTGGGATACAAACAAGTCGACGCAGCCTATGTACCGGTGGCAGTGGCGAAAAGATGCGACGACCCGGCCCTTGAGAATTGCAAGAATGATGTTTACAAGATCCAGCTCACTACAGGTGAGTCCGACGTAGAGGGCAATCATCGGTCCGGCCAAGATGAGGAGGCTGCCAAGAATACTTTGAAGCAGTATGGGGAATTAAGCAGGCAGGTGGCGCTCAACGAGAACATCAGGGCTGGCAGCGCAGAGGAAATGGCAACCAATTTAAAACGTTTGTCCGAGTTGAAGGCAAAAAGGGAGGCTGCCACGGCCGCCGCAAAGCGTACAAAGGATCTCGACGAGCAATTGACCAAATTGGATACGACCCTACCAGGGTACGAACAAAATCGTATATCGCTTACCGATCAAAGGGAAATGGCAGCGTCCTCCGTATGGACCGCTGCCGATACGTCCGAGTTCGATTTGCTCGAGGCAAAAACGAAGCCAATACAAGACAAGTTGGATAACGCATCGTCGAACGTGGTTAGGCTGAAGCAGGAAATGGAAAAGCTGAACGCAAGCGTCAGCGTAGCGGAGGCTATTCTCGGAAAAATCAAATCAAAGGACGCCTATTCCGTTTTCGGAAGGTTTGAAGGCTCCAACAAAGCCAAGACCGACGGAGCCTCCGTGGTACTGGGCAAGGTGTTTTCGACGGGCGTCGCTTCTCAAAATCTCACGAGGGGCATGGCGGCGTATTACGCGAATCTCGGCGCTGCGTCTTGTTTCGATTCGGCCGCTAAAGTTGCCGACAAAGTTGATTTGCCCCAATTAAAGCTGCTGCTTGCCGAGTGCAGGGCAATCGGCAAAGGCGGCGACGTTGTGAAGTAGTCCGTGCCTTGCTGGAAGACTTTGGGAAGTAGCAATGAGCGCTTTTGCCCAGCAAGCGAAAAAGCGTTCGCCAGTCATCAACTGCCATTTGGAGGACCTGTCAGGAATTTTGTGTGCTGGGGCCGCTTGGTTAGGTTCTAGTGAATCATGTTCGTGAATCGCTCCCCGAACTTGATGGCGAACTGGCTGGCCGCTTGCTTCCAGGTCCGCTGCGGCATCTTCCAATCTTTTTCAATATTGCGCAAGGCCAGGAACAGTAACTTCGTCGCAGCTTCGTCACTGGGGAAGTGCCCACGATCTTAACGATTTTCCTCAAGCGCATATGCAAGCTCTCGATGGCGTTTGTCGTATAGATGATCGTTCGCACTTCCGGCGGGCAGGCAAAGAACGGGATGACCTGTTGCCACTGCCGGCGGCGTCGATTGCAAGCTCATTTGCAGATAGCGTAAGCACGGGCACCCCGTCATTTGCAGTTAATTCGAGCCGAAATCAGCGTCGAATGCGAGCACGGCTACTTTCAAACGCGAGCCGTTACACCTAGCCATCGTCACCGACCGCTCTGATCTCCTGCAACAACCTTCCGGCCCGCCAATGCGCGGGCCTTTTTTATGAGCACGCCAATGACCGATACAGTAGATACAGCGCACGAAGAATATGTACGGGCGGCTACCGAAGGCATGGCCCGCGACGATAACGCCGCCTATGTCGCGCTGGACACGCTGGGCGTCACACACGCTCCTGGCGGAGTTCGCCCAAGCCGTGCTCGACCGGCGCGAAACCGAACAGCGTTGGCTCATGGACCTGCGCCAGTATCGCGGGCTCTACGATCCGGACGTGGAAGCGAAATTCGGAAAGAATCGCTCCAGGGCTTTTGTGCGCCTGACGCGCGTGAAGGTAAAAACCGCTAACGCCCGCGTCGCCGATCTGCTGTTCCCGACCACGTCCGACCGCAACTGGACGGCCGAGCCCACCGCCGTACCATCCGTCGACCGCGATACCAGGCGCAAGCTGATCAGCCAGATGGTGGCGAAGACGGGGGCGGTGCCGACGCGCCGCGAACTGGACGCCGCGATCGCCAAGCTGGTCATGATGGCGGCCGACAAGATGACCAGCATCATGGACGACCAGCTGGCCGAGGCCCAGTACAAGAGCACGGCCAGGGAGGTGCTCCACAGCGGCCACCTGTACGGCACGGGCGTGCTCAAGGCTCCACTGGTCGAGCGGAAGACCCGTCAGAAGTTTGTGCGGGTCAATGGAAACTGGGTGATGAAGACCGAGTCGTACGTGGTGCCGTTCGTGGCCTACGTGCCCCTGTGGCGCTTCTACCCGGATATGTCGGCAACCAAGCTGGCGGACTGCGGCTACGTTTTCGAGCAGCACATCATGACGCGCGGCGCGCTGGCGGCGCTGGCCAAGCGCAAAGCATTCAACGGCGCCAAGATCCGCGCCTACATCCTCGCCAATCCCACAGGGGCGCAGACCTCGCGTGCGTACGACAATGAAATCCGCCAGATCGGCGAGCGCCAGTCGGCAAAGCTCAATCACGACGGCAACTACGAAATCCTTGAGCGCTGGGGGTGGATCGGCGGCGAACTGCTGTCGCAGGCCGGCGTCGACGTTCCCCAGGACCGCATGCACGAAACGTTCTTCTCGAACGTGTGGATGCTGCCGAACGGCGACGTGGTCAAGATCACCCTGCAGCCGATCAATGGCGTCACCTACCCCTACCACCTGTACTACGCCGACAAGGACGAAACAAGCATCTTTGGCGATGGCTTCGCCGCGATCATGCGCGACGACCAGACGACCGTGAACGCGGCCACGCGCATGGTGCTCGACAACGCGGCGCTGTCGGCGGGGCCGCAGATCGAGGTGAACATGGCCCTTCTGTCCCCGGCGGAGGACGCGGACGATATGTACCCGTTCAAGATTTGGAAACGCGCGGGGCAGGACGGTAGCCAGCCGGCGATCCGGGTTCTGAACGTGCCGAACGGGCTGGAAGAACTGCTTCCCATTGTCGAAATGTTCAAGAAGAACGCGGACGACGTCACCGCCATTCCGCGTTACATGCAGGGGGAGAACGCCACCCAGGGCGCCGCCGGTACCGCATCGGGCATGTCCATGCTCATGGCGAACGCCTCGATCGTGATGAAGGACCTGATCACGAACTACGACGAGGGCGTGACCAGGCCGTTTATTTCCGACCTGTACAAGTGGAACATGCAGTTCAACCCGGACAACAGCTGCAAGGGCGACTTCGATATCAAGGCGCGCGGCACGGCCTCGCTGATGGCGAAGGAGGTGCGCGCGCAGCAGCTGGACAATTTCGCCGCCACCCTCACCCCGGAGGATGCGCCCTACATCAAGCGCGAAGAACTGCTGCGCCAGCGCGCCGAAGCGCACGACCTGTCGAGCATCATCAAGACCGAGGACGAGGTCGAGGCCGAGCGCAATAACGACGCCGCCAAGGCTGCGGCCGCGCAGCAGCAGCAGATGCAGGAGCTGCAAATGAAGGTCGCCATGCTTGGGGCGGAAAAATTGATGCAAGAGGTGGCCAAGCTGGCGGCCGAGGTCACACGCATCAACGCGATCGCCACCAAAACCAAGGTCGACGCGGCCTACGCAGGCATGCAGGCCGCCGGCGTCGCCACGGAGCGGCCGCAGATCGCGCCGGCGGGGGACGCCATCCTGAAGTCGGCCGGCTGGGTCGATTCCACCCCCGGCCAGCCCACCCCGGCCGGATCGGCGCCGCCCGGCGCTGCTCAGGTACCGATTGCCGATCCGCAGCAGCTGGTAGCCCAGCGCGATCCTCGCGGCGGCCAGGTCGGCGCCAACGTCGGCGAGCACGCCGGCATCGAGACGGCGGCAATCGAATGATCCGCTCCCCGGAACAGCTGCGGACGAAGATCGCCAGCGAATCGGCCGCACTGCTCGAATTTCGGGCCATGCCCGAGACAAGGGTCTTGCTGGACCTGCTTGATGTGCTGGCGGAAGCCTGCTACGCGGATTTGGCTACGGTCGTGGCCGACCAGCTGGCATTCAAGCAGGGTGCGCTGGCCCAGCTCAACGCCCTGCGCGACATGATCCGCACCGGCGGCGCCCACCGATCAGCCAGGGTGTAGACCCGCCGCATTCCTGGGGTGTAAGCCGGAACCGCCGAAAATTCCGCGAGAGCGGCCTGTTATGTGGAGCACGCAGAATTCGGAAAAAATCAGGCGCTAAGCCAAGTTTCTGTTCCATTGCGCCCGAACGAGCACTCTTGGTGCGTATTCCGTTAAGGGTTGTCCGATGCCGGCCGCCGTCACAGACTCAAACTGATGCACGCAAGCGTCTCCGGCCGGCGTTGGGCAAGCCGCGAAGGAGGAAACCGCGGGATGTGTCGTTGTCGTCAAGCTGTG
>NZ_WHJG01000072.1 GCF_011682175.1 Massilia frigida | reverse complement strand
GTGAAACGATTTTACGCCGATGATAGTGCTGCAACCAGTGTGAAAGTAGGTTATCGTCAGGCTAGTTATAAGAGAAAGACCCCGGTAAGCCTAAGCGCGCTCAAGATCGCGCTTAGTGCAAACCGGGGTTTTTTTTCGTCCGCAAACACGCATTTGCGCGAAACCGGGTATTCATCATCCTCCTGAATGGCTCGCGTCAGCCCGTATCCTCTCGCTTCTTGCATGCAAATCAATTTAACGTACGCTGAAAATATTAAGTTTTTGACACTGTTAAAGGCGTCAATCTTGTACAGTGCGGCGTAGGGGAATTCGCCGTGGTGGCGGCAATACGGGCTTCCTACTCAACCATGGGCAGGTGTCTTTATTACTACCCTGTTCGCGATTCCGGTCGGCGCGCTCTCGCACCACTATCTGGAAGTGAAGCTCGGCGGCGCCACCCGCGATCTGCTGGCCCGTATGGCCGCACGGTATTTGAAACCGGCGGCCGCGACGCAGGTGGAATCGCCAGCGCAACTGGTGCTACTGCGCAGGCATAGCGCCTGACCCAGCCGCACTTACCACTTGAGCGTCACCGCGCTCCAGATCAGGGCAATAAACAGGAACCACCCCCAGCGCGGTTTGCGGAACATGGCCGATTGCAGCACGATCACCGCCATGCAGACGCTCGGCAGCACGCGTTGCGTGGTCAGCGCAAAAGCGCAAACAAACACGACCTGCACCGCGATCGCCATCCGAAAATTGTTATCGCCATCCGGTTTTCCGGCACGAGGCGGATCGGCCGGGGCATCGCCCGCCGGAGGAGGCTGAAGCGCTGCGGCACGGGTATCCGCAGCCGCAGGCTTTGTCATGTTGACGGGAGTCGGCGGCGGCGCCTCGGCCTCCTTGCGCGCCTTCTTCTCCGCTGCCAGCTGCGCGGCGGTTTTTTCCAGCACCGGCGCTGACGCCAGGGTGGCCTGCCACCAGCCATCCCAGGGTGCCTTGCCCTGGGCCGACAGCGCCCGGAACGCACTGCTGCGCTTCGACTGCGCCAGCTTCATGTCGATACCGGCCACTCCCCACCGCGCCCGCGCGGCGCGCACGCGCACCAGCAGCGGCAAGCCCTTGGCCGGATCGACCATGCGGATGAACTGCGCATACCCTTCCAGCGCATCGATGACATTGGTATTGCCGTTCCACTGCTTGCCCTCCGGCCCATCCTTTTCGAGCTGGAACAGCGTGGCGCGAAAACGCCGCAGGGTCTCGCGTTCGAGCGAGGGCTTTTGATTGACCACGATCCCGGTCACCATCTGGCGCTGCGCGTCGCGCATCACATGCTGTTTGTCGGGATGCGGCGTGAAGCCCTCGTCGATGACGATCTGCTTGGCGCGCCACAGCAGCTTGCCGGCCAGTTTGCGCGCGTCGGCGTCGCCCGAAAACGTCAGGTCGTCCGCATAGCGCGTGTACTTGAAACCCAGCTTGGCCGCGCAAGCCTGCAAACGCGCATCGAGCCGGCGGCACAAAATATTGGTCAACGCCGGACTGCTCGGCGCGCCCTGCGGCAACGCGCGCGATCCGTGCGCGACAAAAAACGTTTCGCCATCGATGCGCACTTCGTCGGTCGCCGCCTCGGTGCACAGCAGCGCCAGGACGGTTGCCAACTGCTCGCTGTAGCCCAGCTGCGCGAACACGCCTTTAATGCGCGGCATGCCGATCGACGGGAAAAAATCCTTGAGGTCCAGATTGATGACCACCGCTTGGCCGACGTGCGGCGCCGCATTGCTGACGATCGAGCGGCCCGGCACGAAGCCGTGCGCCGCCTGGTGCAGCGGCGCGCGCGCCAGTACGTTGTCGAGTACCCAGTACTGGGCGCGTTTCAGGCGCGGCATCGGCGCCGAAATAATCCGCTCGCCGCCGGTCTTCTTGGGCATCGCGAAGCGCCGGTAATGGCTGATGCGCGAGACGCGCCGCTCGAACGCCAGGAAGCGCAGCTCGGACAGCGTGATGCCCATCGCCTGCGCCAGTTCGTCCGCCTTGTGCAGCACCGGCATGGCCAGCCCCGCCAGTTTTCCGGCATCGCTATCGGCGCGACTGAGGCCACCCGACACGCCCGCGCCCAGGTACAGCACTTCGTGTTCGCGCCGCAGACGCCACGATTGCGCCTTCTCGAAGCGCACCAGTGCGCGCTTCTGACGCGTTTCCTCGCGCCGCGCCTTGGCCTTGGCCATGCGCTCCTTGCGCAGCATGCGCAGTGCCGCCTCGGGATTTTGCAGGTGATGCAGCTCGCTGCCGAGCTTCTGCAAGGCTTGCGTGAGTTCCGTTTCGCGCCGGATCAGGTCCGCTTCGACCGACGGCTTGCCGCTGTCGGCCGGCCAGAAGCCGAGGCGCTGCATCTCGGTCAGCACGACTTCTTCTTTGGAGCTGGCGCGTATGCGCTCGTACAACTGCGCGCGCGTCAGTTCGGAGGGAGAGGGAGTAGGGGAAGTCATCGTGTCCTGGTCTCGCAAGGAGCGCCACGGAAAACACTGTCGGGAAAACGCAAACTACACAAGCACGGCAGGATAATCATCGAAGGGCCTGCAGGACTGGAGCGCTCCACTCGACGCCGTACCGCACCAGTAGCGCTGATCGGCTTCAGGGAAGCCAAACCGTGTCGCGCTACTGGTGCAGGTACGGCACAGTGAAGAGCGTGCCAGTGACGCGTGGGAAGAGCTGACAACGTGGACGGCGATCCGCCGTCCGGTTTGCAAGAGCCATCCCGCCGTGCTTGTTGATGCGAGTATAACAGGTGAATTCCGGGCTCCTCAAGCATTGGTTTGAATACGTGGGTTAGTGAAGATGCGTGCGCCGCGCTCACGCGGCGTCGCGCCTGGCCTGGTCCATGCGCAGCACGAGCATGTGCACGCACGGCCCCTTGTGCATGCGGTTCTGGGTGTAGTGGTTGCACTCGCAGCTGCCGTCGACGATGCGCCGGTCGGCGTCGAGGCGCAGCATGACCTGGTACGGCCGGCCGTTTTCCTTGCTGCGCGCGCGCAGGCGCAGCCCGCCCTCTGGCAGCGCTTCGCTGGCTTGCTCGGAGAGGCTTTGCACCGCCAGCAGGGTCGCCGCCTTTTCTTCGATCGCGCTGGCAAAGCGCAGCACGTCCAGCGGCAACGGTTCGCGCGACAGCTCGCGCAGCCGGTACACACCCTGCGTCAGATCATAGATCACGCGCCCGGCCTGGGTGTACAACGTGAGCGCGCTTTCGACGATGGCGCGCGTCAGGCCGGTATCGGCCGCCAGCTGGTCGGCGGTGGCAAACCAGCGCTGTCCCAATGCCGCAAAGATGCGCGCCTTGCTGTCGTCGTCGACGGCGCCGCGCGGCGCCAGCAGGTCGAACTGGCCGGCGCGCGCCCAGTCGTTGGCGGTCCAGCCGGACAGGCCGAGCGTGAGCTGCATGTCCGGCAGGTTGGCGATCCAGAAGCTCGGCATGCCGCTGCCCATCAGGTGCACGGTAAAGCTGTGCGCCACCGGGATCAGGCGTTCGAGCAGCATCAGGCGGCGCCGCCCCCAGATGCGGATTTCTTCGGCCGCATTGCCCTGGTAGACCGAGCGGCGGCACACCAGTTCATCGTTCCACGGCTCGAACAGCGCGCGGATCGGTTCACCCGGCGTGAGCACGAAGCGGATCGAGCGCGGGCCGACTCTTTCCTTCTTGCGGCGCAGGAGGTGGCAGAAATTATGCACATCCATCGGATGCAGATCGAGCCTGCGCGCCGGCAGGTTCATCGCGCTGCTCACCTGAAGAAAGCCGCGCACCCAGGTTTCCGGCACGTCGATCTTCTCTTCCTTGAACGATGGATCGCCTGCGGTAGCGACCTGGAAGCCGCTCGGATCGATCGCCAGGCGGGTCGTTTTGTAGTCGCGGATCTTCTGGAATTCGCCGTACAGGCCTTCCGAATAGTCGACATTGGTGGTGCCGCAGGCGAAGTCGCCCACGCGGTCGAACACATTGTGGCTGCAGCTGAGCGAGGCGTAGCTCGATTCGTCGCGGCTGAAGCACTCGAAGAACACGCGGTCGGGATGGACCGTGATCACCGGGTCGAGCACCACCCAGGCGTCGAAATTGGCCTTGTATATATAGTCGAAGTATTTGGCCTGGGCTGCGGCGAAGGGCTTGAGGATGATGCTCTTTTGCGCTCGCAGCGCCTTGAGCTCCTCGCTCAGCGGCGCCATGCGCGCGCGCAGGTCCGCATTGCGGTCGATCAGTTCCGCCAGCGCCGGGTCTTCATTCTGGGCGCGCCATGCCAGGTACGCGGTCTTGTCGGGCGGCTGGTAGCGCTGGTCGGCCACCACCACGTCGTGCAACGCGGAGATGGCTTCGCGGAAGGGAATGTGCTTGTTCAACTGCGCGACAAAATGGGTCGGCGGACGCAGCGTGTCGGGTGCGAAGCGCATCTCGGTGCTTGAGGCGCTGTTGCTGACGGTGCTGGCGCCGTAGTAGCGGTATTCGAATTTCATCGTGGTCCCCGCAGGTTCGCATGCGCGCGCGGCGGCTCGATGGTCATCACCGCCGGCAGGGCCGGGAAGCGTTCCTGGATCGCACGCAGTCCCTCGATGTACTGCGCCTTGTCGGCGATGGCGACCGTGAGTACCTGGCGCGCGAACAGGCGCGCAACAAAAGCGGCAATCGCCTCCGATGCCTGTGCCTGCGCGCGCAGGAAGTCGAGCACGCGGTTCTTGACCACCCGGCCGCGGTTGACCTGCGACAGCACGTTCAAAAAGTACGGTTCGAGGCGTTCCAGCTTGGACAGGTCGCCGGCGCTTGCGCTGGCGAGCCAGCCGCTGACGAACAGCTGCATGTTGGCGGACGGATGCTGGCTAAGTTTGAGCATGTATTCGGTGACGTCGGCGACGTCGAAATGGGTCGTGAGCATGGTGCGCCCAAAGCGCTGCACTTCTGGATCGAGATGGTCGCACAGGCTCACCAGCAGGGACGGATTCCAGTCTTCGGTGCCGCATTGCTTGCTGAAGAACTCGCGCGCGAAGGCGCGGGTATCGTCCCAGCTGCTGTCGAGCAGGCGCAGCGCCGCTTCCATCTGGGTGCGCACCAGGGCTGCGTGTTCGGTAAAGGCCGCACAGGCCCAGCGCCGTACGCTGGCGTTTTCGTTGCGGCCAAACTGCGCCCATTCGGCCACGCTGAACTGCGTGTTAACGAAGCGCGGCAGCATCTGGGCACCGAGCAGTTGCGCGCCCTTGCTGCGCGCGGCCAACAGGCGCACCAGCAGCGCGCGGTCGAGGTGGTCGGCGCCCGAATTGAGCGGCCCCAGGATCCATGCGATCAGGTCCGCGTGCACGCCGTCGGCCGGTTCGCTGTGGAACAGGGTATCGAGCAGCAGCGGCAGCAGGGTGGCGCGGAATGTGGCGTCGTTCGGCGCTATGCGCTGCAAGGCACCGTCGATGGCGCGCCGCACGTCGGGATCCGGGTGGGTGCAGAACACGGCGAACAGCAAGACCTGATCCGCCAGCAGGTGCTCCGGCAGTGCGCTAAAGAGCTTGATGCCGACCGCGCGCACGCCCGCATCCGCTTCCTGCAGCAGCGCCGCCAGGGTGGCTGGCGGGATCGCGCCCGCCGGCTCGGCATGGCGCAGCAGCCATTCGCCGGCGGCGATGCGCACGCTGGCCAGCCGGTGCGCGAGCAGGGCAAGCAGGCGCGCATACGGCGCGAGCGCCGCAGCCGTGCGCAGGGGACGGTCGAGCAGCCATACCAGGTCGGCGGCGATGGCCGGCACCACCATCTCGGCCTGATCGAGGTCGCCGCAGTTGTCCAGCCAGTCGAGCAGCAGCAGGACGATGGCGTCGGCCTGGCCGGGCAGGGCCAGCGCGCACTGGCACAGCATGCGGCCATGGCGGCGCACCGCTTCATCGGGCGAGCAGGCCAGGGTGGCGACCAGCAGCGCGTCGGCGCAGTAGTGGTCCGGCGCGCGGCTGATGCATTCCAGCGCGAAGGTACGCGCCTCCGGCAGGCTCGATTGCAGCAGCAACAGCAGCCAGCGCGTATCCGGCACGCCGTCGGCAAAGCGCTGGCGGCACAGCTGGAAGGCGAAGCTGGCGGTCTCGCTGTAAGGGCTGCGCAAAAGCGCGCCCAGTTCGTCGAGCGTGATGCGCTCGCAAAAGGCGGTGTTGTCGATCAGGGCACGCGCCGCAAAGGCGTGCACGCCCTCGCAGCGGCTGCGCTGCATCAGCCAGAGCAGGGCGGCGGGGCGCGCATCCCACAGTGTGGGAAACGCTTCTTCGCGTCCGTTGGCGGGCACGATCGGGCCGACCTGGAACCAGCTGCTGCCGCTGCGGTTGCCAGTCCAGGCGCCATGGCTGCGCAGCAGGCGGTTGAACATGGTCCAGTGGCTGTAAGTGTCGTAGCTGCGGTTGGCGCGCATGAAATAGCGGCCCTCGCGCGTGTAGGGCTGGCCGGAGTCGGCATCATCCATCGCCATCAAGGCGCCGAGCGCCATCGTGACGAAAGCCGGGTCGTTGTCCTGGCCGAGACGGCGCAGCGTGCGCCAGCCGCGCAGGCGCAGGTAGGCGCGCGTGCGCGTGCTGTAAGCGACGGTGCTGTCGGGCCGGGCCGCCATTTCCGCGTAGGGCACCCATTTACGGTCGATGCGAACGTAGGTGCTGGAGGTCTGGGCCGCGGTGGTGTCGAAGCGCTGCTGCAGCAGGCCAAACAGGTCGCCGTCGTCGCGCATTTCGGCCGCCTTGTACAGATGCCGCACGGCGCGGAAGGTGCCCGCGCGCAGAGGCAGTTGGCGCAGTTGCGCCAGCAGGATGGCGCGCGCCAGCGGGTCGGCCAGCGCCACCTGGTCGAGCTGCTCGAGCCAGTCCGACAGCGACAGCGTGGTCCATTGATCGGGGCGCGCGCACAGCTGCGCAATCGCTTCCTCGTCGCGCGCGGCCCAGGCCTCGCGCAGGCGCGCCGGCCAGTCGCCGGTCAGCTGCGCAGCGTTCTGGGCCAGCGCCGCGTCCCCAGCCAGTTGCAGCCACGCCTGCCTGGCGATGCGGCGTACCGCATCGGAGCTGCCGCGTGCGTGCAGTTCGAGCATGGCCTGGGTCGCGCCGGTGTCGCCACAGCGGCCGATGGCCCAGGCCAGGCAGTAATCGAGTGCGGAGGTGCCGCGCCCGATCAGGCCGACCATCAACGGCACTGCGGCGGCCAGCCGGCGTTCGCCGATGCGCCATGCGGTGCGGGTGCGCTGCTGGTCCTTCAGGCGCCGCCAGACGCCGGAGTCCAGCCGGCCAAGCAGCACGGCATCGGCCGCGCGCCGTTCGGCCGTCGGTGGCGCCTTTGGTGCGGCGTCGTCCAGGCGCGCCGGCAGCAGCGCTGCCGCGTCGGTGAAGCCCTGCGCCTGGCGTTCGGCCAGCAGTTGGGCATAGAGGCGTTCCGCCGTGGGCAGGCCGACCGGCTGCGGGGTGCGCGTGGCCTCGCGCCACTCGTCGCCGCTGCGCCCTTGGCGCACGTTGACGAGGTAGCGGTCATCGCCGTCTGGCAGTTCGCACAGGTCGATTTCGCACTCGACCACACTGTGTTTTTGCCTGCGTACCAGGCGGGTTGTACGAATCAGTCTCACCGCGTCTGCCTATAATTGAATAGGGATGAATAGTAACCCGGGGCAGAACTGCTTGTAAATCAGGCAATGCAAATCTAGGCGGCGCCGCGCTGTAGCGTGAGCACGAAGGCGACGCCGTCGTCGAGGTTCTTGGCGACGATGGTGCCGCCCATTTTCGCCATGTAGGTCCGGGCCACGAACAGGCCCTGGCCACGGTTGCCGTGCGCGCCAGCTTCTTCCTGGTCCGACACGCCGTACTCGAAAATGGTGCCGATGACATCGGCGGCGATGGTCGGACCACGGTTGGCGATGGTGACGCCGGCACTCGTTTCGCTGGCGTCGAGCGTGATGTCGATGCTGGTGCCGGGCAGGCGGTAGCGCTGGGCGTTGACCAGCACATGGGTGACCACGTCTTCCAGCGAATATTCGTCGGCCCGCACCAGCACCGCCTGCGGCGCGCCGTGAAAGACCACATCGGTGATGCCGGCGCAGGGGGCGTTGGCCGCCACGTTGCGCAAAAAAACGGTCAGGTCGACTTCGGTCACCTGCAGCACGGTCGACTGGAACGCTTCGCTGGGCGAGGCGCGTCCATACAGCACGCGGATCGCCTGCTGCATGCGCAGCACGTAGCGCGCGCTCTGGTTGCCGTCAGTGCCGTGCAGGGCGATGAGCGACTGCAGCGGCGACATGATCTCGTGGCCGACCGCGTGCCACATGTCGCGCTCCTGTTCCGCGCGGATGGCTTCACGCTCGACATCCTCGCGCACGCGGCGCAGCAGGTCGTGCAGGCAGGTGGCCAGCACGCCCAGTTCATCTTCCCCGCGCAGGTCCGACAGGTCGGGCTGCGAGGCGTCGCCGCGCTCCTTGACGGTGCGCGCCACCGAATCGGCACGGTCGATCAGTTCCTTGATGCGGCTGATGATGCCGATCTCGATCACCAGCCAGGCCAGCATCAGCGCCAGCAGCATGGCGCCGACGAACCAGGCCATGCGGCTGGCCACCACGCCCAGGCTCTGGCTGACGCTGCGCACGTCGCCGGCCAGCACCACGTCGTAGCTGCCCAGCGGCGTGGCGATGCGGTGGGTCGCGGCCAGCGGCGTGTCGTAGGTGTCGACCGGCAGGCGCCGGATCAGGGCCGTGAGGACGTGCTGCGACGCGTCTTCGGTGCCGCTGGCGCCGGCCAGCTTGATCAGCGCGGGTGTCGTGACCGCGCCGGTGGCGCCGGCTTTGTCGATGCGCAGCGTTTCGCCCGGCAGCAGCATGGGTGCCAGGTCGGCCAGCGAAAAGCCGCTCGCCGCGCTGGCCTGGTCGCTGTCGAGCACTACCGCCCCTTCGCCTGGTGCGAGCAGTACCACGCCGACGCGGATCTGATCGAGATCGGCCGGCGGCCAGACGCGGCGTGCGCTGTCGTCTCCGAACAGGTCTTCCTGCAGCACGCTGACCGGCAGGCGCACCGAAAAGAAGGCATTGCGCGGGCAGGTGTCCGGATTGGCGCCGGCGGTGGGCTCGTTGCACTGGGCGTTCTGCCACATCCAGCCACGGAAATCCTTCACGGGGCGTGTGTTCTTGCGGCCCTCGTCGGCCGCGTTAAAGCCGGTCAGCCGTCCGCGCAGGGGCGCGTAAGGGCCGGCCGGCTTGCGCGCTTCTTCCTCGAAGGGGGCGATCCACTGATAGGTACGTCCGCGCAGCGACACCTTGATGCGCACCCGGTGCGACTGGTTCAGCACTTCATCGCCGCTGCGGTGCGAGACCAGGCGCGCCAGGTCGACGCTGCCGGCCACGTAGATGAAGCCCCCGGCCCAGGGGTTGTTGCCGATGGCGGCGCACAGGCTGGCGCTGGGGCCGAACTGGCGCATGCAGCCCGACATGGCCACGGCTTGCTGCACCTTTTGCTGGTCGTCGAAGTCGAGTGCGGGAAATGGCAGCAGCAGCGGGCGCAGGCCAGGTGCGGCCGCACCAGGCGACGGTGGATTGAGCAGCGCAAGCTGGCCGGCCGGATGGCGCAGGGTGGCGCTGATCTGCTCCCCGGTCTTGCGGAAGCTGGCCTGGTAGCTGGCGTAACTGAGCTGCTTTTCCTGCTGCAGCACCGATACGGCCAGGCCAAGGGTGGCCAGGGCCAGCAGCAGGAAGGCCGCGCGCAGCAGGATGCGCAGGCGGTAGGGCGCGAACCAGGGCCGGCGCGGTGTCATTTAATCGGCCCAGCGAAAACCGCGCATCGGCACGTTCTCGATGCACTCGAAGGCCGGATCGATCTCGCGGAAGGCGTCGCGGATGGTGCTCACGTGCTTGCGGATGTTGTCGCGGTTGCGGCCACTCTTGACCACCTCGTACAACTCCTCGTACGACACGACCTGGCCGCGCCGCGCGAACAGGGCCGCCAGGATGCGCTGCGCTGTCAGCGGCAGGTTGATGCGCTGGCCGCGCCAGGTGGGCGAGCGCTGGCGCAGCGGGTCCATGGCCAGTTCGTCGGCGTCCGGGGCCGGCTTGTCGCGCTCCTTGACCGCGCGCAGGATCTCCAGGAAGGTATCGGTGAAGTCGGCTTCCTCGAAGGTGGCTTTTTGCAGATAGTCCCAGGCGTCGAGCGCCTTCATGATGCTGCGGTAAATGGTGGCCGGCATGGCCGACACCACCAGCACCGGCGTCGCGTGCTTCTTGTTGATGGCGTTGATGATGGCCACGCCCGCGTGACGCTCGCGTCCCAGCTCGATGTCGAGCACCACCAGGTCGTAGCGCTCGCGCGCGATTGCCGCCTCGGCCTCGTCGCGGCTGAACCACTGATCGACGACGATGCCCGGTCTGGCCGCCTCGATCCAGCTGCGCAGCTGGTTACTGGTCGGGAGGTCGTCCTCGATGACGGCCACTCTGGGCATGGGCTGCTCCTGCTGATTGGTGAGGGTGCCAGTATCCACGCTTTTGGCTGAAAAGTCATACGGGGCCTGTGAGCTTTTCTTCACACGGCGCTGCGAAAGCTCCGCCCGGTGAGGATTCTGGCCCGGGGGACGGATTGATACTTCCACCCTAGGGCGCGCACGATACGTCTCAGGGTCATGCGGGTGCAGGACCGGCAAACTGAAAAGGTGAGGCAAATGTCCGATCGGATCAAGAAGGTGGTGTTGGCGGTGCGTGCGGTGCTGGGCAAGGGCGCGGCGGGCCTCGGCGCGGTGGCGCGTTCCGGCGCGGGCGTGCTGCCGCGCCCGGGCCTGCGTAGCGTGCTGGCGCTGTGCGCCATCGGCGGCGCCGGCTACCTGCTGGTGAAGCATCCTCCGGTGGCCAAGATTGAGCGCGGCAATGTCGGCGTCCGCATCAACCAGTTGAGCGGCGCGGCCAGCGTGGTGCGCGACGGTACCGTGATGCTGATACCCGGCGTGCATGAACTGCGCCAGTTGCCGGTGCTGGACCAGATCTACAAGCCGGCCGGGCGCGGCGAGCAGCCTTACCAGTCGGTCGAAGGGCTGGCGCTGGGCGTGGACCTGAGCGTGCGTTATGCGATCGACCCGGCCAGGCTGGTCGCGGTGGCGCAAACCCTGCCGGACGATATCAGCAGCGCCGTGATCGACCCGGCGGTGCAGGGCGTGATCTACAAAGTGGTCACGCGCTACACCGTGCGCGAAATCTTTTCCAGCAAGCGCGCCGAAATCCAGCAGGTGATCGAGGCGGAACTCAAACCCAAGCTGGCGGCCGACGGCATCTTGCTGCGCCATGTCACGATCGGCAAGATCACGCTGCCGCGCGAGTACATGGCCGGGATGGAAACGCTGCTGGCCGAGGAACTGCAGACCGAGAAGATGCGCTACACGCTCGAACTGAAGGAAAAGCAGGTCAAGCAGACCGCACTCGAAGCGGACGCCGACAAGATCAAGCGTGAAAAGGCTGCCGAAGCGGCTGGCAATGAGCAGATTATCGCCGCCAGGGCGCAGGAGCAGGCCATGGCGCACGTGCTGCCGTTCAAGCAGAAGCAGATCGAGCAGCGCAGGCTGGAAGCGGAAGCGGAAAAGACCTCGCGCATCAAGACGTCCGAAGGCGCGGCCCAGGCGCGCGTGATCGAAGCGACTGGCGAAGCCGATTCGCGCCGCAAGCTGGCCGACGCTGAAGCGTACCGCCAGGAGGTGGTCGGCAAGGTGAGTACCGCGCAGATGGAACGCGACGGCGCCGTCATCACCCGCCACCCGCTGCTGATCCAGAAAACCATGGCCGACAAGCTGTCCGACAAGGTCTCGGTGATCATCGCCGCGCCACCGACCGACGGCGGCTTTATCGGGGCCGCGCTGCTGGGCCAGGGCAAGGGCACGCCAGCCCCCGCCGCCATGGCAGCCGCTCCGGCAGCCGACACCGCAGCCGAGGAAGAATAATATGCTCGCTACCCTGACCGCCGCAGCCGCCATTGCCATCGTCACGCGCGACGAGATGCAGCTGCGCGCCGCGCCGCGCGATTCGGCGCCCTCCCAGGCCGTGCTGTGGCAAGGCGACAGCCTGGAAATCCGCGGCGTCAAGATGGATTTCCTCCAGGTCTACGACCACCGGCGCGAGCGGGCCGGCTATGTGCGCATGCCCCAGGTGCGCCAGATCGACCTGACGCCGGCGGCGGCGCCCGAACTGAAAGCCGTGGTGCGCTTCGTACGCGACACGCCGGGGGCGGAGGCGCTCGGCATCGGATACGCAGCCGCCTTTCTCAAGGCCGCACCGGCGACCGCCATCGATGCCGAGGTGTTCGATGCCTTGGGCAGCATGGCCGAACGGCTGGCGCGGCGCGGTTCTTCGCGCCTGGACAAGCGCAGCGAGGCGGTCGTGGCGGCGCACCTGGAAGTGGTGGCCAACTACGGCGTGGTCATTCGCAGCTACGAGCGCGAAGGTGCGATCCAGCTGTGCTACGACGGCGAAGCGTTCCGGCGGGTGCTGGCGATGGCGTCCAGCCCGACCCAGCGCGCCACTGCGGCGCTGGGGCTGACGCGCGACGAATGCGTCGATCCTGCGCTGAAGGTGGCGCAGCGCAATGCGCTTGACCAGTGGCGCGCCGAGGTGCTCGACAAGGTCGACGTGAAGGACTTGCCCGAGCATGTACGCAACCGCGTGTACACGCGACGCGCGGCAGTGTGGTCCTCGATCGCCTTCGAGCTGGCGCGCAAGAACGCGTCGCCGACGGAGGCGGCCAACCGCGCCATCCTCGAACTGGCCAGCGTGAACAAGGCCGAACTGGCGGAGGAAGACCGCACTGCCTATGCAGAAGCGGCGGTGCGCGCGGGCAGCGTGCGCTGGGCGGCGCAAGCACCCGTGGCCGCGCCGGCGGGGCTGAACGTCGTGACGCGGCCCGGCCAGCCGGGCGAAACCTGTGTGCTGCTGGTCGACGCGCAGCACGACCAGCGCGCGCCGCTGGCGTCGCGCTGTACATATGGCATCGTGTGGAATGCGTCGGCGCGCGCCAATGCGCAGGCCAGCGCGCTGGCGCTGGCCGTGCAGCCGCTCGATGGCTGGCGCGAACTGTGGCTGTTTCACCGTGGGGCGGGCGGCTGGCGCATCGATGTGCTGCCGCCGGCGCCGATCGAACCGACCCTCGGTTACGCCGAATTTGCCGGCTGGGTACCGGGCTCGCCCAAGGTGCTGGTCGCGCGCGAGGCGCGGATCGAGGGACGCATCAAGCGTGCATTCGAGATTGTGGACATCGATACGCTGGCGGTGGAGAAAAGCGCCGACCGGCCCGATGCGCTCAGCGGCTTTTACCGTTGGCAAGATCCAGCGTGGAAACGCCAGACGCTCAGCCTGCGATAAATCGATATTGAACTTAAATCCCGCCGGCCGCTCCAATGAAGTGTACTCACTTGTTGGAGTGGAGGCGGCATCATGTGGAAGCAGTCTGTGACGCAAGGCGGCGGCGCGCCGCTTGTCCTCGGCATTAACCGGACGCAGGACGCTAGTATTTGCCTGATGCGCGGGTCCGAGCTGGCCTGGGCGATCCAGAAAGAGCGTCTGACGCGCCACAAGCATCATTGGGGGCGGCTGGACGACCTGCGCACTATTTACCGGCCGCGCCTGCCCGGGCTCGATGCGCCCATCGATATCCTGGTCGAGTGCTACTCCTGCGACGCCGAGTTCGCCCGGGTGGCCGAGTACGAACGCGAGCTGGCCGCCACGCTGGCGCTGGTGCCCGGCTGCCGGCGCGCGCGCATCTCGCATCACCTCTCGCATGTATACAGTGCGTTTCATCCTTCCCCTTTCGAGGATGCCGCCGTCATGATCATCGACGGCCAGGGCAGCCGCGTGGCCGACCTGACCGAAACCTGGGCGGGCGCGGCCGGCGTGCCGGGCGACTGGTGCGAGGTGGCATCGTTCTACAGCGCGGACCGGCAGCGGGTGGACTGTCTCGGCAAGCATCTGTGGAACCGCGACGAGCGCCAGCCCGTGGGATTGGGCATGTTCTATTTTCTTTTGACGCAGGCGATCTTTCCGGGCGAAGGGAACGAAGGCAAGGTCATGGGCCTGGCGCCGCATGGCAAGGCGGCTGCGCTGTGCATGCCGCCGCTCGATGTGCGCGACGGACAGGTGACGATCCCGGCGCGCTGGCGCGAGCTGCTTGCCGAACGCGGCCGCTTTCGCTATGGCGGAGCGGATGATGCGCGCTTTGCCGACATCGCCAATCTCGCCGCCGCCGGGCAACGGGCGTTCGAAGACGCGCTGCTGGAGGTGGCGCGCTGGCTGCATGCCCGCACCGGCAAGCGCACGCTGTGTTTCGCCGGGGGCACCGGGCTCAATTGTTCGGCCAATGAGCGTCTGCTGCGCGAGACGCCGTTTCGCCACGTGTTCATTCCACCGGCGCCGGGCGACGCGGGTACGGCCATCGGGTGCGCCTTGTACGGATTGGCCGAGCTGGGCGGTGCGTCCTGCGATTTCCGCTGGACCAGCGATTATCTGGGTCCGCAACCGGTGCCGGACCAGATCGATGCGGCGGCGCAGAGTTGCGCGGACTTGCTGGTCGAGCGCATCGACGATCCGGCCGCCATGTGTGCGCGCATGGTCGACCTGCTGTGCGAGGCGCGCGTGGTGGCGCTGTACCAGGGCCGCAGCGAATTCGGCCCGCGCGCGCTCGGACACCGCAGCATTCTGGGCGACCCGCGTGTTGGCGCGCTGCGCGACGATATCAATGCGCAGGTCAAGCAGCGCGAATGGTTCAGGCCTTTGGCGCCGGTGGTGCTGCTTGAACGGGCCGGGGCATTCTTCGACGTGTGCCGGCCCGTGCCATTCATGCAGTACGCCGCCCCTGTGCGCGCGCAGGCGGCACGGCTGATTCCGGCGGTGACGCACGTGGACTGCACGGCGCGCCTGCAAACGGTGGGGCCGGATGACGATCCTTTCCTGCGCAGCTTGCTGCGCGCGTTCGAGGCGCGTACCGGGGTGCCGGTGCTGCTCAATACCTCGTTTAACCGCAGGGAGGAACCGATCGTCGAAACGCCAGCGGAGGCGGTGGCGACCTTTCGCGGCACGCCAATCCATGCGCTGGCCATGCCGCCGTATTTGCTGCGAAAGCGGGATGGGTACGGGCGGTTGCGCGGCAATGTGCTGGAGCGGCCGTGATTCGTGGCTATCCTGCGCGCGCCAGCGTGACGCCGGGGGAACTGCTGGCGCTGCATGTGTCAACCGACGCTGCGCGCTTCAGGGTGTGGTTTTACCGCTGGTGGAAAGGGCCGGAGCTGATGTGGCGTTCGGAATGGCAATCTGGCCGCTTCGCGCCTGCCAGGGGCGTTGCCGATGACTGGCACTGGCCCCGCTATGAGTTTGCGGTTCCTCTCGCCTGGCCTTCGTCGGTGTATATCGCTTATCTGGAGGAAGAGGGCGGCGCGCCATTTGACATCGCATTGACCAGTGCGGCGGCACTGTTCGTGGTGCGCGGGCGTGGCCGCGCGAACCTGCTCTATAAGGTACCGCTGGCGACCTTTCATGCCTATAACTATAGCGGCGGGGGATGTTTTTACGTGAATCCCCCGCGTTCGAGGTCGCCGCCCGGGGCGCGCGTATCGCTGTTACGGCCTGGTGGCGGGATCGGCGGCGAGACCTGGGGCGCGGCCGACTATTACGATGAGCGCTCCGCCCGGCAGACATTCGCCCATTGGGACGCGCCGTTCATCCGCTGGCTCGCCGAGGAAGGATACAGGGTGGATTTCTGCCTCGATTCGGATATTCACGAGGATGCGGGCCTGCTGGCGCGCGGCTATCGCCTGCTGCTCAGCGTCGGGCATGACGAATACTGGAGCGAGGATGCGCGCAACCATGTCGAGGATCTTATCGGCAGCGGGGGGGATGTCGCTTTCTTCGCTGCGAACGTGTGCTGGTGGCGCATCCATTATGTGGACGAGGGGAGCGCGATCGTTTGTCACCAGGGTGGACCGTACGGCGCGCTCGACCATTGGTGGCCGGTCACGGGAGTCAACCGGCCTGAAGATGCGCTCGCCGGGGTGAGCTACCGGCATGGAGGGGGCTGGTGGGATGGTCCACGGTCCACCCAGGGCTACGTGGTTCAGCAAGCGGGTCATTGGGTGTTTGCGGGGACAGGCCTGAAGAACGGCGATGTGTTCGGCGCGGAGTCATTGCCACCATTGGTCGGGTACGAGTGCGATGGCGCGCAGCTTGCGTGTACGGACGGCTCTGATGGGGGCGTCAGGCTCGCAGAGCAGGCTTGCAGGAATGGAACCCCCGCCAATTTTATCCTTCTGGCGGCCAGCATGCTGGGTGAGGGTTGGCAGGAGCTCCCGGCGCGTTCCGGTCTTGCGGCCAGGGAGGGAATGCATGCTGCCACGATGGGTATCTACGCCCGCAAGGGGACCGTCTTCACTACCGGCACGACAGATTGGGCGCAGGTGCTTGCTACGGGGAATGATGCGGTTGTGGAACGCATCACGCTGAACGTTTTGGAGTACCTGAGGAAGCCGTGAGCGTTGCGAAAATGTAGGCCTGACAGCGGGCTTCATTAAACGCCTTGCCAAGCTGGCAGAGGGTTTGCTATAGTTCGCCTCCCCGAAGAAAACGTTAACGAAATCAAGTAGTTGGCGGGCTGTAAAGGGCGTCTCAAACGAGACGGTGTAGTAAAAAAGAGGTTGACGAAAAACGCAAAACGCCGCATAATCTCATCTCTCTGCTGCAACGAACACAACGCTTCGTAGCAAACGGCAGAAGGTAGCACAGAATAAGTTCTTTAACAATTAACAGTCGATAAGTGTGGGCGTTTGATGAAGGTGCCAACAGAGCGCGAGCGATGTTGAATACTTAAATTATCAAATGTTCACAAAAAAGAAACACGGCGCATCGAAAGATGAGCTTGTCAGTATTTTGAGTGAGCGATCTGTCCGCAAGGACATTAAACAGAGATTGAACTGAAGAGTTT
>NZ_WHJG01000071.1 GCF_011682175.1 Massilia frigida | reverse complement strand
GAATGAGATTAACCATGATTCCGCCACCATAACCGACCAGAATTCGTCCAGCATCACGAAAATGCGATGGAAAGTCGCGCTCCCGTGATGCCGGCCAGTTCAGAAAAATCGTTTTGCAATTGGCTCTGATTGCCCTCACTGGGTATGGTATGGCTCAGGACCGGGATCAAGCTGCCGCTTCCGGATTCGACCATTACTTTGTAAAACCTGCAAATCTTCACGAATTAACCGAAGTATTGTCTCGAGTGAAGTCGAGAGAAACCGGAGATATAAAGACATAGAGCCGATCAAACGTAAGCGGCCAGCGAGACCACCTTCCCTCCCAACTCAGGCCTGTGTAGAGTTTGCGAACGGTAGCAGCGAGTCGATTTTGCTGTTGGGGCAGGTAGGCAGCTTTGCGAGAGTATCAGCGAGCCAGCGTGCAGGGTCGAGGCCGTTGAGTTTAGCGGTGGCGAACAGGCTTTGGATGGCGGCGGCGCGGCGGCCGGCACGCTCCGAGCCTGTGAAGAGCCAGTTCTTTTTGCCGATCGCTATGGGGCGGATGGCGTTTTCGACGGCGTTGTTGTCAATCGGCAGGCTGCCTGAGTTGGCGTAACGCTGCAGCGCTGGCCAGCGCTTGAGCGCATGCTCAATGGCTTTGGCGGTGCCGCTGCCGGTAGCGACGGTAAGCTGCGTGGCGGTCAGCCAGATGTGCAGGTCGGCCAGGACCGGCATGGCGTGCTGCTCACGCAATGCCAGCCGTGGTGGCGCCGCCATACCGGCTGCCTGCTGCTCAATAGCGTACAGCTGCGCAATGCGCCTCATCGCTTCCTCGGCCACCGGGCTGCCGCTGGCCGCGTGCACGTCGAAGAACTTGCGGCGAATGTGAGCAAGGCAAGCGAGCTCGGTGAGGCCGGCCGTAAACAGCGCCTTATAACCGGCGTAGTCGTCCACCATCAGGTGCCCGCGCCAGTCCTGCAGGAAGGCGCGCGCGTGCGCACCAGCGCGGCTGGTTTGGTAGTCGAACACGACCATCGACGGTCCATCGTCGAGCGCGTTGGATCGATAGGCCCACAGGTAGGCGTGTTTGGTCTTGCCGCTGCCGGGATCGAGCTGGCGTACCGGCGTCTCGTCGGCATGCAGGCAACTTCGTTCCCTGAGCAGTTCGGCCAGCCGGTCGGCCAGCGGCTGCAGGGCCACGCCAATGCGTCCGATCCACTCGCCCATGGTGGAGCGGGCCAGTGGCACGCCTGCGCGCGCGGCAATCTGTTCGATCCGATACAGCGGCAGGTGGTCGAGGTACTTGCAAACAGCAATCCAGGCCAGCAAGCCAACAGCGGCCATGCCGCCATCGATCACGGCCGGCGGAATCGGCGCCGCCGTCACCGTTTCGCAAGGACGGCAGGCGTACTGCGGGCGGATGTGGCGATGCACGAAGAAGCGCGCTGGCTCCACGTCGAGCTGTTCGCTGACATCTTCCCCGATCTTGACCAGGTCGGCACCGCATCGGCCGCACTGGCATGACTCGGGCTCATGACGGTGCTCGATGGGTTCCAGTTCCGCCGGCAGCGGCTGGCGGCCGGCGCGATTGCGCTGCCGCTTGGCCGGCGCCTGGCCCTCAAGCTCCTCGTCGATGGCCGCCAGATCCATATCGACAGTCTCGTCAAATAGCAGGCGCTGTTCGCCGACCAGCGCTTCGCTGGCCTTGCCGAAGCGGACCCGTTTGTAATAAGCCAACTCATGCGTCAGCGCCGTGATCCTGAAGTCCTTCTCGGCAAGCAGCGCCCGTACCTGCGCCACCAGGGCGGGATCAACATCGGTGCGGGCAAGTTCGTCGAGCAGGTTCATGGCTCAGTAGTTTACCGGCTGTCGATGACGTTTACAAGCGCAACCGTTTACGTCCTCACAAGCGCCACTGCCCAGGCGCTGGCGCCGAGAGACGCTGCCAGTCCACGCCCGCCACCAGCCACTGCCATTGCTCGGCGCTCATCTGCCAGCAGGCGTCGTCCGGCTGGGGCCATACGAACTGGCCGCGATGCAGCCGGCGCAAACACATCCACACGCCGGTGCCATCCCAGCACACGAGTTTGAGGCGTGTACGGCGGCGGTTGGCAAACACGTAGGCCGTGCCATCACAAGGCGGGCGGCCGAGGGCTTGCTGCACATGCAGAGACAGTCCATCAATCCCGGTGCGCATGTCCACCGCTGCCGTCGCCAGCCAGATCGCATCGGCCGCCAGCTGCATCACAGCGCTCGCATTAACTCGGCCAACCAGCTGGCCGGCACATTACTCGGCAAGGTCACGGTCCAGCCGCGCTCGCTGCACAGGCTGATCGGGACCGCCGCAGCGGCCGCCCGTATCGGCGGCGTCACCCGCACGGGCAACAGCGCAGGTATGCTTTGCGACTTGGCCAAGCGCCGCACCCAGTAGCCGACCTGGCGTATGGGAAAGCCGTGCTCGAGCGCCCAAGCCTGCTGCGACGTACCGCTGGCCTGCCACTGCGCTACGCGCTCCCGCCATAACTGCTCACGTTCCTTATTGGCCACCATCATCCTCCTGAAAAAATCGAGAACACAGTGTCGCCTCACACATCAAGAATTCATAGGTGGGACGGCTGGCCGCTTACCATTGGTCGCCGTCATGCTCAGCGGCATGCGCAAGAGCGTGCAGACTGAACTCGACGAATTCTTCGCCCACCTCAAAGAGCAGGCCCAACTGGTGCACCACGTCTCCGAGCAAGCCTTCGCAAAGGCCCGCGCCAAGCTGTCCACCACCGCCATCCCGGCGCTCAACGACTGGCTTGTCGAGCGCGCCGACGCCGACGGCTTCGTGCCGCGCTGGCGCGGCCGGCGACTCGTCGCCGCCGACGCGTCGACCTTGCGTTTCGGGCGCCGCGCCAGCCATGTCGCGCGCGCCGCCAGTGCCGACCAAATCGCCTTTGGCCTTTACCTTCCCGGCGCCGAGATGATGCTGGCCGCCTCGCTGCACAGCGTTCACGAGGGCGAGCGCCAGATGCTGTTCCAACACCTTGACCGCCTGTCCGGCGCCGACCTGTTATTGATGGACCGAGGCTATCCGTCGCGCTGGTTGGTCGCCGCGCTCAACGCGCGCGGCGTCGGCTTCTGCATGCGCGTCGAGAAGGCCGGCAACGCCGGCTTCGCGTGCGTGCGCGACTTCCTGCGCGACGCCGCCGACGAGCGGATCGTCACGCTGGCAGCCCCCGACCGGCGCGACGCCGCCGACTACGAGTGCCCGGCGACGGCACAAACGGTGCGCCTGGTGCGCCATGTTGCAAGCACCGGCAAGGTGCGCGTGCTGATGACCAATTTGCTCGACCCGGTGGCATTTCCGGCCCACGAATTCGGCGACCTGTACCATCAGCGCTGGCGCATCGAGGAAGCCTTCAAGCGCCTCAAGCACCGGCTCAATCTTGAGCATGTCTCCGGTCTTTCGCAGCAGGCGGCGTTGCACGACTTCGCCGCGAAGATCGTTTGCGACAACCTACAGTCCCTGGCCACGGGGACAGTCCTGCGCGAGGCGTCGTTGCCGCCGACGCGGCGCATAAACCGCGCCGCTGCCCACTCCATTTTGAAGCCGCTGCTGCCAGCGCTTCTGCTCGGCGCCGACATCGCCACGCGTCTGCTCGACGCACTACGCTTGATCGCCGGCCGGACCTACTCGCACCGGCCTGGCATCATCAAATCCAAACCACGAGTTGCACGGCCGAAATCGCACAAATTCATGAATCAGAAGCCGTGCTGATGTGCGGCGCTGCTAAGTTCGGTGGATTGGGCCGCGATGGGACACGAGCACGGCTGTAAAATAGCATCGTTTGGCTTCTTTCTACACTACCGATGGGAGACATACGACAAAAATCTCCTTGTCAGGCAGGGGACGATGCGTTAATATTTTCCTAGGATTGCGGATCGATATCGTTCTGCATGAAGGATAATTCCTTGGTTCTGGCCGACCAGCACTCCATTCTTGTCTTAAAGCATTGAATTTTTCGATACCAATGTTTGATCGATTAAGCGGCCAGCTTCTGATCAAACTAACTGAAAGGTAATCGATGAAATTTTCATATGTCACTTTGAGCAGTACTCGTTCCCGATTCTCCAAAGCACTTGCCTCGCGCGGGCTGGGATTGTCGCTCAGCGCTGCCCAAAACGTCTGGGCCAATATCGTTGTCGGGAAAAACTTTTCTGCAGCGAAACCTCAAGCCACAAAGGATGATGGCATCTTCGCTATCCCCGTTGACGCAGAACGTATTCAATCCTTACTGCGCGCCCGAAGCCGTGAGATAAATTTAGATACAGCCGTTGAGCTTTTTTCTGAGGCGATTGAGGAGGATCTCGCGGCGTTATCCCCTGGCATGCTCGAGCTTCTTTCATTCTGCAAGACTACTGGCTCATTCCTCATTGAGGCAGGTAGTGACTCCGTAAAATTAGGAGTAATGGATGCGAAATATCCCGGCTATATTCCTGTCGGAAATTTGCCGTTCTTGAATGGGCGAGAGCCAGAAACTGAGTGGTTTGCTACTAGCTCGGCATTGGTTCTTGAGGTGGTAAATGGGCTATTAGAGACTGATACCACGGAAATTTTTGCTTCTAATTTTAGGCTTGTTCAACAGAAGGAAGATCGAGTATTTTCTAAATTTATTGGGCCGCGAATTGAGTTGTACGGACAAGTCATTGCGGAAAAAGTAATAAGCGTATTTGAGCCACAATATCCAGATTGGGAGGCAGTCGATTTTGATCGGGTTAGAGATCTTATATACGATACGATCGCAAGCGATATATATCATCAAAAAAATACATGGCTTAACGCGGACTGTGACTTGGCCGAATTGATAATGGACAGCGTTGCTGCGCGCATCCGCGATGGCTTGAAATGGCTGGCAATTGACGCAGAGGCTGAGGGCGGACTTAATGACCCAGTAGGTACAATAGCCCATACTGTGCGGTTGTGCTTGGCAAAAATCCTGGGTATGGAAATGCGCTGATGTGACTTCGCTGAAAGGCCGCGACACCCTCTACGTCGCCGGCCTTTGAGGGCTCGCAATTAGCATCGAAGCCCTTGCTCCGCGATTTGGAGCCGCTGTACTCTGTCAATTTTCGGCTCGGTCTATTAATTTCTGTCTTGGCATGATCAACGAGATTGCTCGGGGTTAGATTCGCGCGGCCACTCTACAGCATTGTCTGGACATATCGCACAAGTACCATACGAGACTCGGCACAGACGGCTTACAGCGCCGGATTGTCGGGGTGGTCGACCCTTACCCAGCGCTTCCCATCAAACCAGCAAATATCCTTGACGCCGAACGACCAGAGAACTTGGCTGCGGCAGTCCAAATGATGCGATTGGACTGGCGGGTTCAGCCCAGAGTCAACGGTGCGAATGCCTACACCGTCGTAGACGAAGACCCCGTCGTTAATGGTCGCTAAAAAGATTTTGTCTTGAAACCGTGCCAGTGACTGGAATGTCAGGTTATCGTCCGAACTGCTTACATCGCGAAAACCTGAGCGTGCGTTTCCGGTAAGTAGGGCGCCGTTATAACCACAGGCCCACACCGCATTTCCATACACGCGAATCCAGTTGAGATGTTCATCTATGCCCGTTTCGACGGAAGACCAACTAGTGCCGTTGAAATGAAAAATTTTGCCGTCGTCGCCGGCGACATAGACGTCATTTTCATGGTTGCCATCGATGCTGTTGAGCATGATTGCGTCCGAATCAAACCCTTCTGGCACGTTGAATAATCCTTGATCCACATGTATCCAGCCCGCGGCTGTTCGCTTGTACACCTGTCCATGCTGACCGCAAACGAACAAGGCTGCACCGATCTCGCGAATTTGCGAGACGTAGCCCCCCGTTCCTAGACGCACCCCGGCACCGCTGATCTTTTCGTGAAGAGCCGGACCGTTAGCATTGTCGAACAATTCGACTTCGCCTTCCTTCGAGAGGCTGCATAGCAGCCGTCCACGCGTGGCGTCAGGTTGTTTGACACAAACCGAAACGATATTGGCGTCTACGTCGTGATAGAACCATTTCCATTCCTGTGTACTTTGCGCGTCGTAGACGCTCAGGCGTGAGTGCGTGTATTCACGCGGATCAACGTCCTCCAGATTGCACGCGACATAGACGAAATCGTCTTCAATCACGCAACCGTCAAGAAAGTAAACTTCATTGCTAATCTTAGCTTCCACAATAACCTCCGACTTATTAGCGACCCGAACCGCCCGATCCCTGGCGTGGCTTGCCCATGAGCGACGGATCAAGATTTTTTACACTACCGAATGGATCTGCGCGAAGTTTCACGTCTTGACCCAGGCCATTCGCGCCGTGAAAATCCCGCAATTGTTTTCTGAGATCTTCGGCATCACACCCGGTTACTTTTCCGACCACGTTGGCGCCCGTCCGTTCCAGATCACCGAGTTTTGCGGTTCCCTTCGGGTCGCCGCGCGCACCCAGTGCAGACTCAAGAACGTCAAAACGTGCGTGAATTTTTCCATGATCCGCCAACTGGCCATAGTAATCTTTGAGGCGCAAGCCCTTCATCTTCATCGACGTGCCGCCCACCGTCGTCGATTTCGTCGGGCCTTGAACGCAAATACATAAGCCATCTTTGTGCTTAATTGCGCCATTGTAATACTCGCCACTTTCGCCCGGTTGCTTAAAGCAATGATCCGGTACCACATGGTGTGGTGTGCCGCTCGCACAGCCTTCGCTGTAAGGCCGTAACTCGCAACGGCCGCGCGAACGCCTCCTGCTTGTAATCGTAGTGCCATCGCCAGCCGCTCTCGGTGGAGCTGGTCGTGCATTGACTTCATTGTTTGCCGTCTTTGCTGCTCCCTTGACCTCGACCTTTGCAGCTTTCGCTTCGGCTTTTACAGCCTGAGCC
The DNA here is from genome assembly GCF_011682175.1 of Massilia frigida. Lineage (GTDB taxonomy): Bacteria > Pseudomonadota > Gammaproteobacteria > Burkholderiales > Burkholderiaceae_D > Telluria_A > Telluria_A frigida. The sequence continues at coordinate 10,602 of NZ_WHJG01000071.1, read as the reverse complement.
TCAGCTTTGAAGCCAGGTATAAACTTGGTCAATTTCTCGACCTTGCTCATGATGACGCGTTCTGCGTAGGCAGTGGCCATGCCTGTGACGTTTGGCACCTTTCCATCGATCGCAAAATCCGCGAGCGCGTCCATCCCGGTGGCAAACGTCTCGACAGCCCCACCGACAGTGCTCACGCCGCCGCCCACTGCAGCAACGGCGGTCCCGCCTGCTGCGATGACTGCTCCAGGCGCCGCGCCCACCCCAGTCAAGGCCATGCCACCGCCCACTAAGACCGCGCCCCCGCCAGCGGTGGCGATCGTTCCACCCTTGTCCATTGCGTCGGCGGCAGCGTTGTGCAGTACATCGGACACGTTTTCGCGATAATGCTTCGCGGCCGATCTAGCACCGTCTACCACCTTGTCCAGCATGCTCTGTTCAGGTTTCGTCTGCGCGCTGGTTGGCGGTGCGGAGGTGCCCGCCGCATTTTTTGGCGAGGCGCCGCTGGGAACAACCGTAGTGCAAAAAATGCCGGGATTATTTCCACCATTCATGGTGCATGAATCGCCCTTGCGAACGATGGGGCGTCCACCGACATTTACGGTGGTCGACCCTTTCGTGGGCTTTACTTCCCCGGTGACCGTTCCCGATTTAACCCCCTTGGCCACGCCAACAGCGTCGCCTTTTCCTGAGGGCTGCGTCGACTGCCGGAGTACGTAGGCGGGATCACCGTTAAATTTGACGGACGGGACAACTCCGACGCTATTGCCAAGGTCCTGAAAAGTCGCGTATGGCAGGGGCGGTGTGGCACTGCCAACAGGAGTTTTATTGAACGAAGGGGCTGTGGAAATGGCTTTGAAATTGCTGTTTTTGCGGGCGCCTATTGGGTTAGACATGGTCGACTCCGCCGGTAAGCGTTGCCCGTGCATCCCACACGTCGCCTAGCTGCTGTTTTAATGTATCAACCTCTGCACGGATGCGATCGCGTTCTTTAAAGCTGTACATGCGTGCCTCCACAGCGCGAATTGGCGCGCTGGGGCTCTTAGCAAGTACAACGCGCCACACCAGATGAAGCAGTTGTTGGTCCGGTTCGACGATGAGCGTGTCAATTTGCATCGGCGAGAGGAACATCTCACCGCTGACCAAACGAACCAGAACGTGGCATTCGTTTTCTGGTAATGCCAGTGCCAACGTCGTATTGCCTCCTTCATCGCTGCGCGCACCTGACGCGCCGGGCGCGCACAGGTTTGTCAGCTCAATGACTTCATCGCCCTGCAAGTAGTCAATTTGTTGATCCGGCTCGGCGGCGTTCCACATCGCAAAGTCGAAGTCGAGTGGCAGCCATGCAGCACTGTTCGCAAAACTCTCATCTACGGTACCACTCAAGGCGATCCGCTCGGGATGTGACTTTGGCCGCACGCCAAAATCGGCTACCAGCGAACTCGCGCGCTTGCTATCGAGCTTGCCGCGTAGTCCCTGCGTAAAGTCGCCCAGCCCAACGGGATAATCGGGGCGGGATACCTGAGGGGCTCGAACGGTGCTCAGTCGCAGGGCATCGACAAGCCATTGACGGACGTATCCGCGGCCCGCCGGGTTCGCAGCGCACGCCACGTGCGCGACAGCACGCCCCTCACCATCGGGCTGTGCGGCGATTTGGTCAGCCGGGAGGCGGTGGCGCTGCGCAATGCGGCCCGCCGCTTTGTCTTCGGTATTGACCCGCGACCTCCCGCCAAATGCGTATTGTTTATTGACAGGGACGGCGACTGCGGGCAGGGGAGTCGTCAACCGCCACCCCGGTAGTCGCATGAGCCCTAATGTGGCGTATTGAAGGATGGCGGCTACAGCCCGGATAGGCCAAAAACGTCGCACGAAATAACGTTCTCCGCAAACGTCGAGCTGCTTCGACAACAACTGCTCTCCCGGCAAAATTGTGCGTGCTCGCATCTCGGTTTCCCACGCGCTCAACTGGGAAACACTGGGTGCGACAAACTGATTAATTCCTTCAGGACGGGGCGGGACTGGGGACAATTCGTTGGGACGCCGGACTACGAGCTTGACGCGAAATCGCCGCGTGGGCTTGCCTTGCGGCGCGTACGCGGTAGCGTTCACGATAACGTCGCACCTGGGCTTGTACTGGCAGTAATCGGACTCCTGAAGGACGTAGCTGTTCTCTGGCGGACCGGCATGGTGATCTTCTTCGCACAAAGGCAGTTGTTTGTGGGCGTAGGTCAGAACAGCCGATTCGCCCCACGTCAGGGTCTGGCGCAAGGCAACGACATGAAATTCTTGGTCGTGCTGGTCGACCCCGCCGAAATCCTGGGCCGGAAATGGCGTGTGGTTGATGAAATCCATAGTCGCCCCGGTCAGTTGATATCGACGTCTTTACCCGAAATCTGCACCGGGCCGCTCGCTTCGAAATTGAACTGGGTGCCGTTGATGATAACGGAACCGTCTGCCTTCATGACCAGGCTTGCCTTCCCAACTGTGATTTCCAATTCATCGCCAGCGCTGATCGAGATTTTTTTCCCGACCTTCGTCATCTGGTTCCCACCCACCACAGTGGACATCACCATCCCTACGTTCAGGCTGTAGCCCATACCGACATTCTCAAGCCGCCCCATGCCGACATTCTGCATGTAGGCCATCCCGATTGTTTCGGTTTTTATTTTTCCTACGTTGATGGACCAGTTCTTTGAAATCTTGTCTTTGCCGTTCTTCGCAACCGTCTTGTTGCGATTGCCTCCCACAGCGAATGTCTGTTCTTTTGCAACGCTGACATTTTGATTTTGACCGACGCTAATAGACTCGTTCTTGCCGACGTCCTCAGTCCGGTTATCGCCGATACTGATTTTTTCGTCGTGGTCAACGCGTTCGGTGCGGTTGTTATGCACGGTAATCGTCTCGTCCCGGTCGACGATTTCTACTCGGTCGCGTTTGATGCGATTTGTCTCGTCCCGGTCGACCGTCTTGCGCCGGTCATTGCCGACCCACTTGTCTTCGTCATGTTCGACCTCAGTGAGCTGATCCTTTTCGGCATGAAGCCACAGCTGTTCTTGCCCCTTCTTGTCTTCAAAGCGCAGTGCATTCGCATTGTCATAGTTTCCCTTTGGCGTCGAGCGCGTCAGGACGCCGCTCTGCGTCTTGTTTGCTGGGAGGGTCCAGGGCGGCATCGTGCCAGCGTTCGGGACCATTCCGGTAATCAGCGGGCGGTTGGGATTCCCGTCTAGGAATTGAACGAGCACTTCGCTTCCAATACGAGGGATGAAACTCATGCCAAAGTTCGGCCCAGCCCATGGTGTGGCCACTCGAATCCAAGCTGAACTCTTCTCGTCATTACTGCCAGCGCGGTCCCAGTGGAACTGGACTCGCACACGGCCATATTCGTCTGTGTGAATTTCCTCGCCAGCCGGGCCCACCACTGTTGCCGTTTGGATGCCGTGAATTTTCGTTTCGACACTGTTGTGGTCACGCCCAGCACGAAACGGAATGATCTTGCGAATGCATGCCAAGCGATTCTCGTAATACGATTCCGAGTTATCTTTCACATGGTAGTTATTCGAGGCACTGTGCGTGACTTCAATGATCAGGAATTCGCGTACCTGTTCGTCACCGCCACTGTTGCTGGTATCGAAGTGCCCGGTGAGACGAAACCAACGGCCCGGCATGAGGCTGCGGCAATTGCCGCTGCCGTCGAACTGCTTGCCTGCCGCTTCTACCTCTTCCATGCGCAGTTGTGCCAACGAGCGTCCGGCCCCGCTCTTGAATCCCAAAGCGCCCGTATATTCGTACGATTCGATGTTGGGTACATCGCCCTGCTGGTTGACAGTCGGAAGGGATGTTATTGCCGGGAACGGAGACTTGAAATCGAACGAGGCGAGCGCCACGCTGCTAGTCACAATCTGGCGCGCGGGCGACCATTCCCCCAGCCCGTCTTCGAGCGCAGATCCCCCGTGTCGCTGAAACGGAACTTCAGGATTGCCGTCTATCGGCGCAGTGGCAGTGGAATCATCGGACAACACGAGTTTGTGACCGGAGGCAGTGTGCTCGAACCAATAAAAAATGCCGGCGGCCACCCAGCGGCGCTCCAGGAAGTTGCGGTCGCTCTCGTCGAACTGGCAGCAATCCGTGAATACATCAGTGGCACCCTGCACACGCCAGTCCCAATCGGCGAGCCCGCCGTAATCTCCAAAAATGCTCGCCGTCTGATCGTACATGGTGGTGTAGTGGAACAGGTAGTTATCTTTCCGCATGCTCAGATATCTGTACCAAGGGCCCAATTTCGCTTCGTAAAAAGAAACGCCACCGTCAACTGTTTTCAATCCAAAACCAAACACCCGCCCAGTGAAATAGCGCATTGAACCATCGCGCCGCACCATCTGGATGCACATCATCTTGCCCTGGAGATCTTTGAGTGCGACGTTCGGATCATCCGCTAGCAGTTCGACCGTGAACTCGAAGGGACGCGATAGGCACTCAAAGGCGTCGATACGATTTACCAGAAGAGTTGCGGAAGGTCCGTCGCCGTTGGGAAACGACAAACGCAATAAACGGTCATGTTGACGATCGCTGACCAGTTCCTGCAGGCTCATGCGGCGGCTCCTATATTTTGATCAATAAGTAAAATGGCTGCCTGGACGGGCATGAAGGTTGAGTGGCCAGTGCGTACACTTGAGCTCGCAGGCGTAGGATTATTGTACCAGAGTCAATGTTACAATTTATAAAACAGTCCTGGAAAAGTTGTTAGGAGGGCGGAAGTTCGGTGCGTATACTTTTATCGCCCGGATTGCATCGACTAACGAGCGCGAAGGCGCTAGCGGCACCAATCCAGCTTGGTAGCAGCGCGCGATCAGTATCAACGATGTCGGGCGCGTAGCCACTACGTGGCAATAGTGCGGCAACGGATCGGCGAACTTGATGAAACCACGCTGTCAGGATGGCAGCACGTTATACAACGTCGTCCTTGGAGGCTCCCAGTCGGTCTCAGGGCCAGCATGTAGCGAGACATGCTCGCTGAGACCGCTCTGGCTTGATATCTGCATATTTAGAACTGCCCACTTTGCTTCCGCCAATATATGGTTCCTTTGTCAAGGTCCAAGTTCAAATGTTGCACGCTACCGTATCCAGCGTTGGTCAAGGAGAGAATCTCGGCCGAGTGGTCACTGATGCTTCCGTACAGTTAGCAGTGCACGTGCCGGACGCCGCTTCGATCTGCGCATCGCGCACTTCTACTAAGGGGATCCACGATTGGTACGTGCCGTCTCTCGCCAGCCACACTGCCATGTTGGGCAAATCTCCTTTATTTCCGATAATTATGAGGAGAAAACCCGTCATGGTGCCGTGAAACCCTTCGAGGAACTGCCGGGTGGTTTTTTCATCCTGGGCGGACGGCATCGGATGTTCTTCAGGGTGCGTGTGCCAAAGACCAACTGCATGCCGTTCGGATGCGAAATGCTTTTCCCGATCCATATTGGCCTGTCCAATATGCCAAATAATTCCATGCCTTGAGCGGCTGTCACCGGGATTAGGTCCGCTGACATGCGTTACCTCCACGTTAATATGTTCTGGATTTGGACTGAACAACTGGCCACCCGCCTCTCGCGCAAAAAACCGCCGCTGGGCAAATTGATACATATGATTTAGCACGGATGGCGGGAAAGCCACTGTACCTGCCCCGTCGGGCAGGCGAAATTTGCGGCTATTCATTCCACTGCCTTTCAATCATGACGCCATCGAACCTGCCTGCTTCGTTAGCCCATTCGCGAAGCGCGAGTCCTGCATACTGGACATCCAGGTAGCGCTGTCCCCGGACCCAGCTCCTAACTTTGGGTGTTACCACCTTTCCATCAAGAAGTTCAAGGGCAGACTCTGCGATAAGAGCCACAGCATGAGCCGCAGCGGCTGGCGTGTAGGCTTGGAATTCGCTATTGCACGCCGGTTCGTGAAGCATCACGCCGTGGGGCCAAGTTACCGCTTGCAAGTCGCCCATCCGATCCTTTTTCCCGTCCAGCCAGAGGATATCCACAGGAAGTTGACAGGCGTGCGCGGCAGCAACAAATGGTTCCATCCAGCCGATCAACAAAGCCGTGGGCTTTAATACACGGTGCAGCTCCACTGAGTAGCGAACGTCTGGCTCGCCAGTAAGGTCCATAATCATATCGATAGTGGCATCCGAATAGCGTTGAAGCCAAGTTTGCGCTGTCATATGAAAGTGAAGTACAGCGCATGCGGGGTTGGTGCTGCCAACCCGTTGCGCAACCTGTTTTGCTTTTGACAGTCCAAGCGACTCAGCACCCAGCAGATGGCGACCTATATTGGCGCCCTCCATTATTTCCGGGTCGACAACCGATATTTTCCCTACACCTGCCCGTGCCAACTGGTCCACAAGGTGGCTGCCCAGCGCACCGGCACCCAAGACAAGCATGTGTAAACGCTGCCGCGTTGGAATCTCTGCCAGCTGACCGCGCCCATATGTCCAAGCAGGTTCAAGGCGGCTTACCGAAAGAGGCTGAGTAACTCGTACAGGAAAGGAGCGTGACCTCGTCCGGGTTTTGCCGATTCGTGCCGTGTCCGTGGTCGCAGGCCCTCCCGACAACATGTAGCCATAGTCGACATTGGGCGAACTTAGCACTAATACGCGGTGCGTTGCTTGGACGCCTGATCTTGGAGCACATTGTTGTCGCTCCTTATCAGAGAGGCGTAAATTCAATATGAGTTCGAGCTCCTCGCGCGTTCGGGGCCAAGTCAACGGCGTCAGGTCGTGTTCGATTGGGACCTGCACGACAAGCGTTTTGAGTACTTGGGAAGCTCGCCGCCCTAATGACGTGATCAGGCGTTCCGAGACTTCCCGGTCAGTTCCTGCAAGCAGCCAGCGCACTGGCAGAACGAGTGATGCTTCGAAAACGCGTGGAACGGTCGGACGAGGTTCGAATGTATATATCTCGGATATGGCATCACCGGCCGAACCGCTCTTTTTGCAATGGAGTGCCCAATAGGTACGTGCTTCTCCCTGAAAGTCGTTGTCCAGCTTACTTTCGCCCCAGGGAATGAAAAATTGCAGTAGGAAGCGACGCAGCGTCTCATCAATCCTCTCTTCAGGCGTCATGCCGCAGCATGGACCTAAGTCGCCCTGAAAGCAGACGTTTCCGTCACTTTCAACATGAGGCACCCGCAGCGCCAGAGTTTCCGATACGCATACGCGAGCGTGTGCGACAGGAAAACCATCTGGGATGATAAGAAATGCGGCACCCAGCTCTCGCCCCGTCGGAAGCGTTGGCAGTTCGATTGCAAACCTGCGTTCCCGACCTTGAAGGCTTGCAACCTCGTGAAGCAGCGCGGGATGGCGTGATAAAAACTCGTCGAGCACGTTTGATCCGCCTGACGCCGCTTACGCCAAGCCGCGTGTGGCAGGGACTGGTTTGACAGTAGTCGGCGCCGCAGCCGTTAGCCAACCGGGACGTACAACCTGTGCCACCGAAGCCTCCGCGCCCGTGCAGCCGAACGTTTCTCGGACGCATTCGCGGAGCTGCGCTGGCGATACGCTTTCAAGAATCCGGGCAAAATCGCGCTCAAGAAGATTGCACCACCTGCGAAACGCATCGTAACGCTGGTTGTTGTCGTGATTCCAGCGCTCGGCGAAATTTTCGCCATCGACAGTCGGGTTGGCAATCCAGAATTCACCGTTGCGCCGTTCGACCATATGCGGCAGCAAAGCAGCTAAATCCGCCAACAGTTCAACGGGGTGATGATAATAATGGCCCTTGTCCGCAAGCCCTTCGTAGCACTGCGTCAGCAACGTTGTAACGATGACCGAAATAGGCTTGAATTCTCCGACCACGAGATCACGCCGTACTGCCATGTCACGATGCCGCTTGAACAGGCGAATGGCGACCCGTAGGGTATCGGAAAGCGGGACGACCTGGGTTGGCACCGCTTCAATATCGGCCCGCTTCGCAAGGACATCATTGTCGAGCAACACTTGAAGCAAAATGCGGCGGTCCGCCTGCGTCGAAATCCAGTTCACCATTCCTTGAGGATTTGATGTCTTCCATTGTCCGGTTGGGCGATCAACGACGGCAATCGCGGTAGCGGCGTACTGAGATACCCGGCGCATCCCGGCGCGCACCTCCGTTGGGACGTTAGCGAGCGGAACAGATGGCGTGAAATCGATGAAGAAACGTTTATTCGGGTAATGTACACGCCAGCAGCGGTTTTTTTCTTCAGCACGAAGTTCGGCGAGCGCTGCACCGATTTCTTCGAAAAAACCCATCGGATTCTTAGCCTCAATTCTATGAAGATCGACGTGGAAAACGGCGTCGATATCAAACTTCTCGACGGTCGGCGCAGCGACCAGCGTTCGGGTACTTGTCGATCCCTGAGGCATGATCTTGATGGCTTCGCTCGGCCAGCGAAGTTTCTCGACCAATAGCTCCCCGAGTTCAGTATAGGCCTGAGCCGCTTCATCGACTAGGTCTGACGGCACGGTAATGTGATTATTCACCGCGTCCAGTTCGCGTGCGCACTCAGTAAGCATGCCGTGACTTCGCGTGTCTTGGAATGCTTTCTGGAGAACGTCTCGTCGTCCCCGCGATGCCGCCTCAACCAGCTCGGCGTATTTTGTCATTGCCATCCGCCTCTCCTCATCATCGTAATAGGATTGTTTTAACGCCACTGCTGTGAGACTGCGCTGCATCCACGACGCTGTCTCCAGTAATTGTTAAGCCTGGCAGGAAGTTCACGCTGCGGTTCGGCCGGTCGTACACGGTATAAGTACTGTGATGGCCCGGTTGCAGCAGTTGGCCAAAGCGGAATAGGGTGCTGACAGGGGCAACGCCGATTAAGTGCACGTGCGACGAACGCATGGTGTCCTGGATATGCCTCACAGCCTCCCTTGCTATTGCAGTGAACGCGTCGAGATCCGCGCCGGTTCTAATACACGACTCACTTGGGTTCGCATTCCTGATGCGAACCCATGGAAGGCTCTTGGCGTCAAGCCTCTGTTTAAGTTCAGGGGGCAAAGCATCAACGTCGACTTCTGCCGTCAGTTCGATGGACAGCATCACATCGGATGAGGAAACGGTGTTCGACGTATCGAGCGAAAACGTCCCTGGTGCGTTAGGTGTGGCCCGCTCATCCCAGCACCAAGTCGCTCTGGTACGGTCATACTGGTAGACCTCGACAGGACGGGCTTCGCCGACAATTCGCCCGAACAGGACCAGCAGTGGGACCGGATGCAATGCAAATACCGAAAGCACCTCGCAGCCGTCGCCCAATGGCTGGTTGCTGCCCAGCTTGCGCCGAAGCTCGAGCAGCTCGCCCTCATGTTCATGTAGTAAATGTCGCCAGAAGTCGGGTTGTGTACGATCATCTCGTTGTGTGCGCCGGACTAAGTAGTCGACTCCTGGAACACCCGTTAGCCCGCGCTGCAGGACGGCCTTTTGAATGTCTCGTTCCGCAGCTGATGTTTTGAGGTCCGCGACGTCTGCCAGCAGGGCAACCGCCTTTGACCGTCTGAAGGCCAGCCCATCAAGCGCTCGTCGCACCATCTCTACATGCTCCCTGCGCATATCGTTTAGCTTTTGCGCTGGGTGCCCATCGACATCGATGCGGTCAATCAGCCGGTGGTGCTCGTCACACATCAACATGACGTTTTCAGGGTCGTCCGACAATGTCTGCGACGTGTAGTCTCCGCGCGGGCCATCTTCGTCAGAAGCGACGATGTGCGCTAGATACGCAGCTGCGGCGGCCTTGCCGGTCAGGGGAGTGCGGCCAACGTCCTTTGCGCAACCGCGATACATACAGCGTCCGCCGGCATCGTGCCAAATTAATTTTTCGTCACCTGCCTTGAGCGGACGCCCTCTGCCTTGCCCCAAGGCCAAGTCCCGTTGCCCCTTCCAGGCGGCTAAGCCTGGTTGCGATGCAGGTGAGGATCGGCTGTCCCAATCGGCTCCTCGATGCTTGGCAGCCTGAAATTCGGCAACCGGTACTTCGAGCTGAAACAATCGACCCGCCTTTGCAAGCTTTCGCAATACCCCGAAGGAGAACTTCTCAGGATCGGCACGATCAAGTGCGTCAGTACCGTCATCAGCGTAAAACGCACATTGGAACGCGGCGTGGACAAACGTAACTCTGGTTTTCCCGTCTGCCTGCCAGCGATTGAGCCATTGCGCTAGCAAAGGATCGGCCCACGGCGGTGATGCGGCACCGGTACAGTTCGGGCTAGCCTGAGTCACGTGAAGTGGTGATGGGGATTTCATTGAGGCGTGGTCGCGCAATCGCCGAGTGAGTAATCTTTGCATAATTGGGATGATTTTTTGTTGTTCAATAGCGCAAAGAAAATTCTATCACTGGAGCGAAAAATTCTTATCCATGAAGCAATTTAAAAATAACGGTACGGCGAGTGCGGCTGATAACCCCACCGGTGACCACCCCACCGGTGACCACCCCGCCGGTGACCACCCCACCGGTGACCACCCCGCCGGTGACTACCCCACCGGTGACCACCGCACCGGTGACCACCGCACCGGCGACTACCCCACCGGTGACCCCGGCACCGGTGACCACCCCACCGGTGACCACCCCACCGGTGACCACCCCACCGGTGACACCCCCACCGGTGCCCCCCCC
>NZ_WHJG01000070.1 GCF_011682175.1 Massilia frigida | reverse complement strand
GTTGGAATGAGGCCGATTGCCTCACTAACCAACATAGGAAACAGCTACAATCTTGCAGCAGAAACCCGGCTGTGGCGGGACCACAGGCTGCATCGAAGTCCGACTACCGCGCGAGCGGTTTAGTCCTCCGGCCAAAAGCGGACGTCGGCGAGTCAGCCTGCCCTGTGCGATCATTGGACGCTGAGCAGTTGCGACAAAGGAGGCTTGATTGCACGGGACAGCTACGATTAAAAGACGCAAATCCGCAGAAAAATTCTCATTCCAATTGTGGAAATCCCCTTCATCTTGCAGATTTCCTCAACGGTATGGTTCCGCTCCCGGGGCAGTTTCACGGCGCGCACAAGCTTAACCGGATCGCGTCGTTTCGGCAGCCCGCCCATGCGCCCGCGTGCGCGTGCCGCGACCAATCCGGCCCGTGTCCGTTCGCGGGTCAGCTTACGCTCGAACTTGGCCAGTGCGCCGACCAGGTGAAAGACCAGCCTGCCACCGCTCGAGGTGGTGTCGATGTTTTCTTGCAAGCCTCGCAGCCCGACCTTGCTCGGCCTATGCTCAAGCACGCCGACCTGCTCAACGACATCGATGCCTTGAAGGCGGCGCGCGAACGCGACGACCTGGTGCCTGGCCTGCGCGAGCAACGTTTCTATTCGACAAATAATTTAACATTTTTGCAACATTGCAACCATACTTGCAATTCACCATATTTCCAATAGGTAATGTATCTCAATAGTCACTTTTGTATGCCGGTGTGGCGTCATTTCAAGCCTATTTTGATATAGACATGTAGAAATTCTTGCTTGATATAGACATGTAGAAATTCTTGCATGCAGAGCGGCCAGCATTCCGAATCCGCCCTACAACCACGCTGTCCGACACGCTTCATGTGCTTGTTCGAAATGCCACAAGAAATAAATCTCATGCCATGCGTCAATATCCGCATGGATATGCAACATGCATATGAATATGTTAACCTCGTCGGCCTTGACCTAAGGAAAACAGCATGCCATTCGAGACTATGTTGCAAGGCACCCAGAAGCGCGTTCTGATCGTATCCCCCTTTGAACGACCGGATTACCGCCTTGTCAGTGACTTCCTGCGGGCGGGCGCCATCGCCTTCCTCGACGTCGGCCGTGACTGGCAGCAGGCACGGCGCGCGATCGCCAAGGTAAGGACCGATCCGCACGGCGTGTTCGGCCTGCGCCTTCCCGAAGGCGTGCGGCTGGCGCCGGCAGATCTGCCGCCCCAAGTCCAGCTGCTGATGCACGCTTCGCCGGCCGCCTTCGAGCCGCTGCCAGGCGTGTTCCACCTGGTCCAGGTGGTCTCGCTGGAGGAGGCGCTGGAGGCCGAACGCCTGGGCGCCGACGGCCTGGTCTTGAAAGGTGCGGAGAGCGGCGGCCGGGTCGGCGCCTTCAACAGTTTCATCCTGCTGCAGCAGATGCATGGCCGCCTGCGCCTGCCCTTCTGGATACAGGGCGGCATGGGGCCGCATGGCGCGGCGGCGGCCGTGCTGGCCGGCGCCCAGGGCGTGCTGTACGACTCGCAACTGGCCCTGCTGCACACGGTCTCGCTGCCGGCACCGCTGCCCGGCATCGTACGCGCCGCCAACGGCTCCGAGACCACGGTGGCCGGCGGCTACCGCTTCCTGCGCCACAAGCTGCTGCCCGACCTGGCCGACGAAGCCGAGCGCGACGAGGTGCTCGCCCAGCTCGCCGGCGCCAACGCACCGCTGTTGGCCGGCGAAGACCTGGCGCTGGCCGAGCTGTTCCACTCGCTTTACCGCGACGCCGTCTCACTGGTCCACGCCACCGACGAGGCCATCGACGGCCACCTGCGCCAGGCGCAGCGCAACGACGTATTCGCCCCCCACTCCCCGTTCGCCGCCGCCCACGACCTGGTCTACCCCTTCGTACAAGGGCCGATGGCGCAGGTGTCGGACCGGCCCGGCTTTGCGGCCGCCGTTGCCGCCGCCGGCGGCATGCCCTCGCTCGCGCTGGCGCTGCTGCAGCCCGAGCGCGCCCGCCCCATCCTCGAGCAGACCCGCGCCCGCCTGCAGGGCCAGAGCTGGTGCGTCGGCCTGCTCGGCTTCCTGCCGCCGGAGCTCTACAACGCACAGGCCGAGCTGGTGCGCGAGTTCGCGCCCTCCTACGTCATCCTGGCGGGAGGCCGGCCCGACCAGGCCAGGCAGTTCGACAACTGCGGCATCAAAACCTTCCTGCACTGCCCCACCACGCGCCTGTTCGACAGCTTCCTCGAGGGCGGCGCGCGCCGCTTCGTGTTCGAGGGCCGCGAGTGCGGCGGCCACGTCGGCCCGCTGTCGTCGATGACGCTGTGGGAGGGCCAGATCTCGCGTGCGCTCGAATTCGAGGGCGCCGCCGACCTGACGCTGCTGTTTGCCGGCGGCCTGCACGACCGCCTCTCGGCGGCGCTGCTGGCGGCCATGTGCGCGCCGCTGGCCGCGCTGGGCGCCAAGATCGGCATCTCGATGGGCACCGCCTACCTGTTCACCGACGAAGCGGTGCGCGAAGGCGCGGTGCTGCGGGCCTACCAGGAACTGGCCGTGGCCAGCACCGAGACGGCACTGGTGCAGACCCGGCCGGGCCACGTCACGCGCTGCCTGCGCACGCCGTATGTCGACTTCCTCGAGCAAGAGCGCAGCCGCATGCGTAGCGAGGGCAAGAACCGCGACGAGATCTTCCTCGCGCTCGAGCAGATGAACGCCGGCCACCTGCGCATCGCCTCGAAGGGTATCAAGCGCGTCGACGGCGAGCTGCAGGAAGTCTGCGCCGACACCCAGCTATCCGAGGGCATGTACATGCTCGGCGATGTCGCCTGCCTGCGCAACGAGGTGCACAGCATCGCCGGCCTGCACCAGGAGGTGGCCTCGGCCGCGCAACTGCTGCGCGAACTGCCGCCGCCGTCGCGCCGCCGCGGCGAGCGCTGCGACATCGCCATCGTCGGCATGGCCGGCATGTTCGCCGGCGCGCTCACGGCGCAGCAGTACTGGGCCAACATCATCGAAGGCCGCGACAGCGTCGGCGAGGTGCCCGACGAGCGCTGGAGCAAGGCGCTCTATTACGATCCCAAGTCGAGCGGCGCGCGCGCTGAAAAAACCAATTCCAAATGGGGCGGCTTCATCCCCGACTTCCATTTCGACCCGGCCCTGTTCGGCATTCCGCCGCAAAGCCTGGGCTCGATCGACCCGGCCCAGATGGCCGGCCTGGTGGTGGCGCAGCAGGCCCTGCACGACGCCGGTTACGCCGAGCGCAGCTTCAACCGCGAACGCTGCTCGGTCGTCTTCGGCATCGAGCCGGGCGGTGACATCGCCGGCGCCTACGGCCTGCGCATCGTGCTGCCGCAGTTGCTCGCCGAGCCGGCGCTGAGCCAGGCGCTGGACGCGCTACCGCGCCTGACCGAAGACAGCTTCTCCGGCGTGCTGGGCAACGTGGTGTCGGGCCGGATCAGCAACCGGCTCGACCTGGGCGGCCAGAACTTCACGGTCGATGCCGCCTGCGCCTCCTCGCTGGCGGCGATTGATGCGGCCATCAAGGAGCTGCGCTATGGCGAGAGCGACCTGGCCATCGCCGGCGGGGTCGACTTCCACAACGGCATCCACGACTACCTGATGTTCTCCAGCACCCACGCGCTGTCTTCGCGCGGCAAGTGCTTCTCGTTCTCCGACACGGCCGACGGCATCGCGCTGGGCGAAGGCGCCGGCGCGGTGGTACTCAAGCGCTACGAGGACGCGCTGGCCGACGACGACTATGTCTACGCCGTCATCCGCGGCATCGGCGGCGCCAGCGACGGCAAGTCGCTCGGCCTGACCGCCCCGCGCCGCCAGGGCCAGCAGCGCGCCCTGAGCCGGGCCTACCGCCGCGCCGGCATCTCGCCGTCCGAGGTCGGCCTGCTCGAAGCGCACGGCACCGGTACCGTGGTGGGCGACCGCACCGAGCTGGCGTCGATGGAGACGGTGTTCGCGAGCGCCGGCAGCGCCCGCGCCGGCTGCGCGCTCGGTTCCGTCAAGACCCAGATCGGGCACACCAAGTGCGCCGCCGGGGTGGCCAGCCTGATCAAGGCCGCCTACGCCGTCGACCAGGGCTTGCTGCCGCCGACGCTGAACCTGGAACGGCCCAACGCCTACTACCGCCAGCAAAGCAGCTCCTTCTACTTCCTGTCGCACACCCTGCCCTGGCTGGACGAGCAGCGCACCGCCGGCGTGAGCGCCTTCGGTTTCGGCGGCACCAACTACCACCTTGTGATCGACCGCGGCGATGCCGACAAACGCCGCGACACGCCGGCCGCGCCGCAGGTGTGGCCGTATGAGCTGTTCCTGTTCCGCGGCGCCGGCAGCGTGCAGGCGCAGGTCGAGCTGCTGCGCACCTATCTGCGCGCCGGCCACCAGGACCGGCTGTGCGACGTCGCCTTCAGCCACCACCAGCACAACGAGGGTGAAGGCGCGGTGCGTGTGGCCGTGGTGGCCTCGAGCCTTGAGCAATTGGCCGCCCGCCTAGAGAAGGCCGCGCAAGGCCAGGCCGACCCGCAGGGCGTGTATCTCGCCGGCGCGCAGCTCGACCCGGGCGAAGTGGCCTTCCTGTTCCCCGGACAGGGCAGCCAGTTCCTCGGCATGGGCGCCGACCTGCTGACCTACTTCCCCGAAACGCGGGCCCACCTGGCCGCCGAACCGGACCTGCACGGCGCGATGTTCCCAGCGGCGGCCTTCGACGATGCCCAGCGCAGCGCGCAGCAAGCCGCGCTGACCGACACCTCGGTGGCACAGCCGGCGCTGGCCGTCACCAGCCTGGCAGCGGCCCAGATCCTCGCTTCGCTGGGCATCACGGCGAGCCACGCCGCCGGCCACAGTTTCGGCGAACTAAGCGCCTTGTGCCACGCGGGCAGCATCGCGCACGCCGCGCTGGCGCCGATAAGCCGCCAGCGCGCGCACAGCATCCTCGACAGCCTGGGCGACGGCGACCCCGGCACCATGCTCGCCGTCGAGGGCGACGAAGCGCTGGTGCGCGACGTCCTTGGCGAACTCGGCGAACTCGACATCGCCAACCTGAACGGACCGCGCCAGACCGTGCTGGCCGGCCCCGGCGCGGCCATTGCCGCGGCGCGCGACAAGTTCGGCCAGCGCCACGTGCGTGCGCGCATCCTGCCGGTTGCCTGTGCCTTCCACAGCCGCGCACTGGCCGGCGCCGCAGGCCAATTCACAGCCAGCCTGCGCCAGGCCGCGCTGGACAGCCCCCGCCTGACGGTCTGGTCCAACCAGAGCGCCGCGCCCTACCCGGCAGCCGTATCGGCCGCCGAACTGGCCGAACGCCTGGGCCAGCAGATCGCCGCGCCGGTACGCTTTGCCGACATGATCCGCGCGATGCACCAGCAAGGCGGCGTGCGCACCTTCGTCGAAGTGGGCGCCGGCAATGCCCTGTCCGGCCTGGTCGGCAGCATTCTGGACGGCGCGCCGGTGCAGGCGATCCCGATGCTGCTGCGCGACGCGCCGCCGCTCAAGGGCCTGATGAACATGCTGGGGCGGCTCGCCACCCTCGGCGTGGCGCTCGACCTCAAGGCGCTGTTCGCCAACCGGCGCCTGCGCACACTGGCCATCGCCAAGCCGCAAGCGCTGGCGCCGACCATCTGGGAAGTCAACGGTCAGCGCGCGCGGCCACTCAAGGGGCCGCTCCCGCCTCAGGCCTACCAGCCGGGGGCTATCACGCCGGTGCAGGTGCAGACGAGCCTCGCGCCCACCGGCGGACGCGAAGCCGTCCTCAAGAGCTACTTCGACAGCCTCGACAACTTCGTCGAAAGCCAGCGCGACATCATGCTCGGCTATCTGGGCGCCGCCCCGGCACCTGCGCGCGAACCGGCCCGCCCCGTCGCCGTCGCCGCCCCCGCCGTGGTGGCCGGCGTCAGCGCGCCCGCCCGCACCGATCGCGCCACGATCGAAGCGCGGCTGAAGGAACTCATTTGCGCCCGCACCGGCTACCCGCAAGAGATGATCGAGGCCGATCTCGACCTCGAGGCCGATCTCGGCATCGATTCGATCAAGCGGGTCGAGCTGCTCTCCGAGATCGGCAAGGATCTCGGCGTGGCGGCCGGTTCGTCCGACCAACTCGGCGACGACGCGGCGCAATTCCTCGAACAGGTGTCGAAGATCAAAACGCTGCGCGGCATCAGCACCTGGCTGGCCGACTACGTCAAGTCATCGGCGCCATCGGCGCCGCCGCCAGCGGCCGCCGCACCTGCGGTACGCGAGCGCGGCGCGATCGAAGCCCGCCTCAGGCAGCTCATCTGCGCCCGCACCGGCTATCCAGAGGAGATGATCGAGGCCGACCTCGATCTTGAGGCCGACCTCGGCATCGACTCAATCAAGCGGGTCGAACTGCTCTCGGAGATCGGCAAAGATCTCGGCATGGCCACCGGCGGCACCGCCGACGAGCTGGGCGAGGACGCGGCCCAGTTCCTCGAACAGGTATCGAAGATCAAGACGCTGCGCGGCATCAGCGCCTGGCTGGCCGACTATGGCCAGCCGGCGCGGCAAGAAACGCAGCAAGAAGCGCCGCCAGTTGCGGCGCCGGCAGCGGTACCGCTGCGCGTGCTCGACGTGCTGTACGCACCCAAACCGCTGCTGCCAACGAGCGTTGCCACGGCCGGCGGCAAGACCTACCACGCCATCGGCGCGCCACCCGACCTGCTGCAAGCGCTGCGCGCGCAGCTCGACGCGCGCGATGCGCGTCTGGTCAGCCTCGAATGGAGTGAGCTCAAGGCCGGGCTGCGGCTCGACACCAACGGCATCCTCTACTTCAACCGCGACGACAGTAGTTACCAAGATGTGCTCGGCCTGTTCCACGCGCTGCAGGCATGCGACGCGCGCAGCATCGACACCGTGATGGCGATCCAGTTCGACGCCCAACCGCTGCGCCATGCCGACGGCAGCTACGCCAGCCCCTCGTGCGGCAGCGGCGCCAGCGGTCTGCTGGTGAGTCTGCGCTGGGAATGGCCAAAAGTACGCATGATCCGCCCCTTGATCGTGCACGACGCAGCCACGCTCGACGCCGACAGCAGCGCCGCCCGTCTGGTCGGCGAGATGTTCAGCGAACCCGAGATCCTGGCCCAGCCGGTGGCCTGGTGCGACGGCGTGCGCCACGCCCGCAAGGCGTTGCCGCGCCCGCCCTTCATCGCCTCGCTTGACCGCTACCACCTCGAACCGGAGGCGGTCGTGGTGATCGTCGGCGGCGCCAAGGGCATCACCAGCTGGTTCGCAAGCGCGTTCGCCGAACGCTACCGCTGCCGCCTGGTGCTGCTGGGCCGCTCCGCCCTGCCGCAAGGGGCCGAGCCCTTCCCTGGCATCGACGACGCAGTCGCGCTGCGCCAGGCACTGCTGGCCAGGCATGGCCCGGCGGCGCGTCCGAAGGAGATCGAGGAAGCGCTGCAGTCCATCCTGGCTGAAAAACAGATGCGCCGCACGATCGAAGAACTCGACGCTTTCGGCAGCCAGATGAGCTACTACCAGGCCGACGTCACCGACACCGCCCAGGTCGACGCCACCCTCGGCGCCGTGATGGCGCAATACGGCCGCATCGATGGCGTACTGTTCGGTGCCGGCATCCTCGACGACCGCTTCCTGGGCGACAAGAGCGACGCCTCGATCGCCCGCGTCTACCACACCAAGGCAGCCGGGGTCGAACACGTGCTCGACAGCCTGGACCGGCTCACCGAGCCCAAGTTCGTGGTTTTCTTCTCGAGCATCTCGGCCACGCTGGGCAACCGGGGACAGACCGACTACTCGGCCGCCAACGCCTACCTCGACAAGCGCGCGATGGCGCTAAACGCGAGCCGCCCCGGCCACTACCTGTCGATCAACTGGGGCCCGTGGGAAGGCGCCGGCATGATCGACGCGACACTGCAAAAGCACCTCGAGGGCATGGGCATCCACGCGATCAAGCGTGACCAGGGCGTCGCCTTCCTGTTCGACGAACTGGCCGCCGGCAAGCGCTCCGGCCGCCTGATCGTCACCTGCGCCAAAGACGAAGCCCTGTTCTGGAACGAGCATAGCGCATGACGAGTCCATTCAAAGTCGCCATCATCGGCATGGCCAGCCGTTTCCCCAAGGCGCCCGACCTGACCACGTTTTGGCACAACATCAAGGGCGGCGTCGACGCCGTCGGCCCCTACCCGATGGCGGCGCGCTGGGGCAAGCAGGACGGCTACTACGCGCCGGGCAGCGTGCCCTCGCTGGAGCAGACCTACTGCGGGCGCGGCGGCGTCGTCACCGACATCAGCTTCGATCCGCTACGCTACGGCATCGTGCCGCGCGAAGTGGCCGAAGCCGAGGCCGACCAGTTCATCATGCTTGACCTCGCGCGCGAGGCGCTGGCCGACGCCGGCGTCGAGCATGGCGCCACCGCCCTGCAGGCCGGGGTGATCCTCGGCCGCACCATGCCGATCGGCCCCGTGACGATACGCTTCCTCGACCGCATCAAGCTGCTTCCGCAGCTACGCCAGACCCTACGCAGCAGCTTTCCCGCGCTCGACGAGGGCGAGCTTGACCGCTTCGCCGAACGCTTCCTCGAGGAGCGCCAGGCCGGCTTCGAGAACAGCCGCACGCGCAATCTGGTGCCCGGCTTCGCCGCCTCGCGCCTGGCCAACCGGCTCAACCTGGCCGGCCCCAGCTACATCCTCGACGCCGCGTGCGCCTCCTCGCTGGTGGCGATCGAGAACGCCATCATGCAGCTGCAACTGGGCCGCTGCGAGCTGATGCTGGCCGGCGGCGTGCACCTGCCGCTGACCCAGGGCTACTGGTCGATGTTCACCAACATCGGCGCGCTGTCGCGGCAAGAACAGATTCGCCCCTTCGACCGCGATTCCGACGGCCTGCTACTCGGCGAAGGCGCAGGGTTGGTGGTGCTCAAGCCGCTTGACGCCGCGCTCGCCGCGGGCGACCGCATCCACGCCGTCATTGAAGGTGTCGGTACCTGCAGCGACGGCCGCGCCGAGAGCTTGCTGGCGCCGTTCTCCGACGGCCAGATCGGCGCCTTCACCAAAGCCTGGAACAGCGCTGGCATCGACCCTGGCCGCGCCGGCTACATCGAATGCCACGGCACCGGCATGCCGCGCGGTGACGAGGTCGAGAGCGAATCGCTGATACGGTTTTTCGGGCCGCACATGCAGGGGCGCCAGATTGCGCTCGGCTCGGTCAAGTCGATGATCGGCCATACGCTCGGCGCTGCCGGCATCGCCAGCGTGATCAAGACCGCCAGCGCCCTGCGCGACGGGATCCTGCCGCCGTCGCTGCACTGCCGCTCGCTGCGCGGCGACCTGGCTGGCCAGGGTTTCTACGTGCCGCCGCAAAGCACGCCATGGCCTGAGGCTAGGCCGCGCATCGCCGGCGTCAGCGCGTTCGGGTTTGGCGGCATCAACGCCCACCTGGTCATGAGCGCACCGCCCGAGCGCCGGGTGCCGGTGGCGCGCAACACGGCCCAAAAGCCACGGCTGCTGACCGAAGAAACGGTGCTGGCGCTCTCGCGCAGCGACCCGCAAGCCCTGCTGGCCGACTTGGAACGGGGTGAACTGCATCCGGGCCAGGGACCGTGCCGGCTGGTGCTGTTCGATCCGACGCCGGAGCGGCTCGCCAAGGCTGCACGCCTCGTCGCGCGCGGCAAGGCATGGCGCGGCAAGCAAGACATCTTCTTCTCCCCTGACGCCCTGCTGGCTGCGGGCGGAAAACTGGCCTTCCTGTTCCCTGGCCTGGGCAACCAGGTCAACCCCGACTTCCGCGAATTGGCGCTGCGCTTCGGCCTCGACCTGGCGCAGCTCTCGGCCGGCGGCGGCGACGCGCTGGTGGCCGGCAGCCTGCAAACGGTCTACGCCACCGACACCATGCACCGCGTGTTGACCTCGCTCGGCGTCGTGCCCGACGCGATTGCCGGCCATTCGCTAGGCGAGTGGATCGCGTGCGTGTCGAGCGGCGCGATCGGCAAGCGCGAACTGGCGGTGCTGGTCGAGCGCCTGCTTGCGCTGCAAGACGACGTGATGGGCAAGGGCTACTTCCTGCTGGCGGTGTGGTGCGGCGCGGACCGGCTCGACGCCCTGCTGCGCGACATCGACGGCATGGCGCTCGCGGTCGACAACTGTCCCGGCCACAGTGTCGTGTGCGGCTCGCCCGCAGCGCTGGAGGCCGCGCAGCAGATCCTGCGCGCGCAAGGCATCCTGTCGGTCGACATGGGCATCGAAGCGGCGTCGCATACGCCGTACATCCGGCCGACGCTGCAGCGCATCCGGCCGCTGGTCGAGGGCATCGCGTTGTCGCAGCCGGCGATTCCACTGTGGTCCGCCAGCCTGGCCGGCCCCTTCCCGCACAGCGACGCCGCCGTCAAGGAACTGATCGTCGAGACGATGGCCTCGCCAGTGCGCTTTCGCGAACTGGTGGAACGCATGCATGAGGAAGGCTTCCGCGTGTTTGTACAGATCGGCAACGCAGGCCTGAGCGGCTTTGTCGCCGACACCCTCAAGGGCAAAGACTGCATGACGCTCGACGCGAACGGCCAGGACAAGAGCACCGAACAGATGCTGCGGCGCGTGGCGGCCGGCCTGTTCGCCGAAGGCAAGACCATCGATTTCGCGCAGTTCGGCTTGCTCGCGCGCGAGCCGGCGCCGCGCACGCACGCGATACCGCTCGAACCGAGCATGGTCGAATTCCACGCCGTGCCTTCGTTCGCGCCCTTCGCCCCGGAGGGACCAGCGCCACAGGACACGCCGTACGACGCCAGCCTCGACCTGTTCCGGCGCGCGCAGCAGGATGTGATCGCGGCCCTCGCACAAGAACCTTTGGCTCGGGGCGACGAAGGCCAGCCTTGCATGGCAGGCCCGTTACGCAGGGGCGCCGAGGCGGCGCTCGATCCGCACGCCGTCGTACACCGGCAAACCATCGCCATCGACCACGAACGCTACCCCGAGTTGTATCACCACGAGATCTACCAGTCGCACGACGGCAGGCCGATCGCGGAGCGCTCGGCCGTGGTGCCGATGACGATGATGATCGAGCTGGCCTGCGAAGTGGTGTCCGCCTACCTGCCCGGCCGGTCGATCCGCGCCGTGCACAAGGTGCTGTCGTTTCGTTTCATCGAGGTGCAAGCCGCCGTCACACTCGAGGCCCGCCTATACCGCAAGGGGCCCGACAGCTACGCGGTGGTGGTCGAAGACCGCTTCTCGTGCCTGGTGGAGGTGGCCGACAGCCTGCCCGCCGCTCCCGCCGTGGCCGAGCGCCCGATCCGCACCGACCAGCCGCCGCCATTTGCGCTGCGGTTCGACGAGATCTACCGCGACCGCTGGCTGTTCCACGGCCCGCTCTACCAGGGCGTGCGGCAGATCGGGCCGATGGACCTCAGCGGGATCGCCGGCGTGGTCGGCGCAGCCGGCGGCAAGGGCGCGCTGCTCGACGGCGCCTTCCAACTGGCCGGCGTCTGGTTTTGTTCGCACCACGACATCGACAACGTCGTCCTGCCGCTCAAGATCGACAAGGTCGAGTTGTTCGCGCCATGGGCGGCGCTGCGCGACCCGCGGCATCGGTACGACTGCCGCGTCGTCACGCGCCAGATCACGGACCTCGAATTCACCTACGACCTTGAGCTGTGCCGCGACGGCCGCGTGCTGTTGCGGGTGAACGAGTTCGCCGGCCGCCGCTTCACCGCCGACCCTAACCTGTTCGCCATCTTCCGCACCCCGGAACGGCTCAACGGCGTCTGCTCCCAGCTCGACGACGGCCTGTTCGTGTTCGACCTCGCGTTGCGCTCCAACTGGTCGCGCGTGATGCTCACCAAGAGCTATCTGACCGGGCGCGAGATCGCCCGGGTCGACGCCAGCATGACGATCCCTAACCGCAATGCGCGCCTGCGCGGCGTCGTCGCGGCCAAGGACGCGCTCAAGCACTGGCTGTACCACCACCGCCAGGTCGAGACGCTGTTCCCGAGCGAGATCGAGATCGAACACGACACCCATGGCGCGCCATGGGCCAGAGTGCGCGGCCAGGCGGCGCCGCTGGCGCTGTCGATCAGCCACAAGCCGCAGATCGCGGTCGTCATCGTCGGCGGCGAGCAGCGCGTCGGCGTCGATGTCGAAACCATCGAGGTGCGCGGCGAAGCATTCGAACTGCTCAACTACGACGCCCAGGAAATCGCCTTCTTCGACGCCCAGCCGGCCGAAGAGCGAGCCTTCTGGCAGACCCTATTCTGGACCGCCAAGGAAGCTTGGGGCAAGTGCCAGGGCGGCGGGCTGGCTGGCGCCCCG
The DNA here is from genome assembly GCF_011682175.1 of Massilia frigida. Classification (GTDB taxonomy): domain Bacteria; phylum Pseudomonadota; class Gammaproteobacteria; order Burkholderiales; family Burkholderiaceae_D; genus Telluria_A; species Telluria_A frigida. Next base: position 6,558 of record NZ_WHJG01000070.1, on the reverse strand, counting down.
CGCAGGATCAAGGTGCGCGCGGTGCAGGCGGGCGGCGCCGGCTGGACCGGCGAAGTGGAAGGCGTGGCCTTCAGCGGCCGGCGCCATCAGGACGGGCATGTCATCAGTTGGATACGCGAAGTTCAACCACAATAGGAAGCAGCATGGGTATCAGCAACGAGCAGGCAGTACAGGAAATCCGACTGGCGATCCACCAGGTGGTGGGCCCGGAGTGGGCGCAGGAGATGGAGATCGAGGCAGGCACCAGCCTGAGTGAAGGGATTGAACTGGACAGCATCGAAATCGCGAAAGTGATCGAGCTGATGTTCAAGAAATTCCCCGGGGTCGATTTCGAATCGTGGTTCAAGCGCATGACGATGGAGTCGATCGTCGGCCTGACGGTGGGCGACATCGCCCAGTTCATCGCCGCCGACGTGGCATGAGCGAGGACGGTGGCATTGAACTGAACGCCATCGAGATGGGCGACCCGGCCCTGCCAACGGTGCTGTTCGTGCACGGCATGGCCGGCAGCGCCGGGCTGTGGGTGCTCGCGTATGCGTTCCGGCTGATGAAGCACTACCACGTCATCAGCTACGACCAGCGCGGCCACGGCCTCTCGCCGGCGCCGCCGCATGGCTACAGCCTGGGCGAGCACGCGCGCGATCTCGAACGGGTGCGGCGCCGCTTCGCCAGCGGCCCGGTAACGGTGGTCGGCTACAGCTACGGTGGTCATATCGCGACCGAGTGGGCGATGCGCTACCCCGAGTCGGCGGCGGCGCTGGTGGTCGTCGACTCGCCGCCGCTGCCGGTGGCGGCGCAGGACATCGACGACATGCTCGACGGCCTCAGTGCCGTGCTGGGTGGCGACTTTGCACCGTCGGGCCGCTTCATCGATCCGATCAAGGACAGCCTGCGGCACGACATCCAGGGCCGCCGACGCCAGATCGGCAACGCCAAGTCGCGCCTGGACGCGCTGCGGCAAACCAGCTTCCGGCACGAGGTACTGGCCGACCAGCCCTTCAGCGACGCCGCATTCGAGGCGATCGCCTGCAAGACTGCGCTGATCTATTCGAGCCGCGCCGGATATCTCGGCTACGCCGAGCACCAGCAGTCGCTGATCAAGGACTGCAGCCTGACGATCGTCGAGGGCGAGCACGACTTCGTCATCAAGAACGCCGGCGCAGTCGGCGACGCCTTGCAGACCATCCTTGCAGGGGGCGCGTGATGGCGAGGATCGTGTGCGCGGCACCGCCGCTGGTGGGCCATATGACTCCGCTGGCCGCACTCGCGCAAGCCTTGCGCGAGTGCGGGCACGCGGTGCTGGTGATCGACTATTTCGCGCAGCCGTTCAGCATGCCGGAAGGCGTCGCGCGCGCGACGGTCGCGGCGTTCAGCATCGACCAGGTAGTTGGCGCGGCGGGGGGCAACGTCGTTCTCGAGGCGGTCCATGCCCTGCAGCACTTCTGCCTGCATGTGTACGAAGACACGCTGCGCCACTGCGCGGATTTCAAGCCCGACCTGCTGCTGTTCGACCAATTGCTGCCGCTGGCGCCGATGATCGCGCGCGCACTGTACTGCCCTTTCATGTACACGGTCAGCTCGCCGCTCGAATTCCTGCCCAAGGACGGCGTATCGGCCATTCTCAGCCAGGGTATGGCGCAGGCGTTCGACAAGGTCTTTGCGCAAATGTGCGCCACGCTGGCCGAACGGCTCGATCCCGGCGCCGTTCAACCGTCGCCTGAACGCCATCTGTGCTTTGCAAGCGAACTATTTTGCGGCGCCACCACGGCGCCGCGCTTGAGCGGCGGCCGGCCGGTCTCGTTCATCGGCCCGGCCTTCCTGCGGCGCGCACCAAGCGCCGACGACGCGGCGCTGGCCGCGCAGATTGGCCAATTCGAAGGCACGAAGTTCTTCGCCGCGCTTGGCTCCGTGGTGGCCGGGCTGGCGTCGAACCGTGAGGCGGCCGTGAAGATCTTCCGCAATATCCTACTGTCGCACAACGAGCCGGACTGCCTGTTCCTGTTTTCCGCGCCCGAGGACGTGCTGCGGGAAGCGTTCGAGGGCGTGCCGATCCAAGCCACTGTCATCAGCCGTCCCTTCGTCAACCAGTTCTACCTGCTCGAACTGTTCGACCTGGTATTCGGGCACGGCGGCTACAACACAGCGGCAGAATGCCTGCATAGCGGCGTGCCCGCGATCACCTTCCCTTTCGTCTTCGACCAGACCTGGATCGCCCAGCGGCTCGAAGAACTAGGCGTCGGCGTACGCGTCTCGCGCGTGCGGCACTCGCCCCAAATGCTACGCGAGCACGCCGCGCGCCTGCTGAACGCACCCGGGGTCGCCACAAATCTGATCGCGCTGCGGGACGACGCGCGCCGCTGCGACGGCCGCGTGGGTGGGGTGCGAGCGGTCGCTTATCTCTGCCGCCGGCAGATGTAGTCATTGACTTTGAATTGTCAGCAAGCCGTCATGTTCCGGACATCCGCCGTCGATGATCTTGCGCCGCCTGGGCACCGACCACCGAAAAACAGGCGGTACTTCGCATTTCATGAGCGGGGTCGGGTGATCAGGACACAATTCCTGCTTAAGTACATTGACGGCGTCGAGCTCTGGCGCACTATCCACGCAAGGCGCATGACCTGACCGAGTCTGCCTATCGGAAGCACGCGTCAAGGCGCGGTGAATCGGGTTGGACGGAAAAGCAGAGGATCTCCTTGCGGATATGGCCCTCCACTTGTTACAAACGGCGCTAAGAGACGGCGAGCTTTCAGCCGATGAGCTAAAGAAAAATCTCTATTCCATCTTGACTTTGTCCGGCCAATTCATCCCCGATTGCGGAAAGCGAGTGCCGGCCAATTGTATACCCAGTGATATGCGGCATCCACCCGCGCACCTTGCCACCCACCTGCTGGAACAGAAAGTTGATATCCGTGTTATCCAGGTGCTGCAGGGTCACAAGAAGCTCGACACCACAGCCCTCTATGCACAGGTCGCGACAGAACTCCTGCGCGAAGTGGTCAGCCCGCTGGAGGCCGTGCGATAGACGAAGGTCGTGGCCACGACACGGCCTGCCCTTGAAGTTGCTGACATCTTTCGCCGCCACGGCCCTGCCTGGCGGCAGACGGAACGATTGAGCCTGGGCCAGCTCAAGGTGATGTCGGCCATCGAACAGTGCCGCAGTGCGGCGCTGGGAGGACATGCTTGCACGCTACCCAGCGCGCGCCATCAGGCGACAGACCGCCGCCGGGAACAATGCCGTGCACTTGGGGATGATGCGTGAGTGCCGATCCCCATGTGTGCAAGACCATCGTCATGCCGATCTGTGCGCCCAGGTGTTTGGGGTCGGCGGCGATGGTGCGCATTGTCCCAGCGGCGATATCGAACAGCAGGCCATACACCGCGGTCTTGTGGTACCAGGCGATGGCCGCAATCGGGGCCGGCAAAGTGAACACCACATGGTAGTACTCGACCGGAAGCAAATCGGCCTGGCGCGCTTCGAGCCAGCGCTTGGCAGCCCTGGCCTGACACTTCGGGCAATGGCGGTTGCGGCACGAGTTATAGGCGATTTCCGCTTGGCCGCAAAGACTATCGCGCCAAAGGGAGAACGCCGGTCAAGGCCATGACACTCGCAGCGGCCGAATTCATGCGCCGCTTCCTGCTGCACGTGCTGCCGAGCGGCTTTCACCGCATTCGCCACTATGGGCTTCTTGCCAATGCCAAGCGCAAAAGCAATCTCGCACACGTTCGCCAACTGCTGCAGATCCCCGCCCAGGTCCAACCAGTCAAAGACCCGCAAACCGAGACCGCCCAAGCGACCTTCGTCTGTCCTCACTGCGGTGCCGGCATGGTCATTACCGCGACTTTGCCACGTCACTACTCAATCGGAGCGCCACCTGCGTTGCGAGGTGCGATATGACGCAGTTCATGCCAATGCGTTCAACCCGTCCACCATCGACTGCGTCACGACCCGACGCAGGGGGACGGCTGTGTCATTCACAGAAATTTGGCCTCCGAGCGCAGGGAGTATCAACCAAAGTAGGAGGCGCCGGTCCCGTCGCAGGCCAAAACGTGGTCCCAGTGACAGGTTTAGCTGGGCTACCGGAGCATTCTGCAGTCATCCGATCAGTCAAATCCCCATAGGCCCGTAGAACATCGGGCCGCAACGACACATCCCGCGGTTTCCTCCCTTGAGGCTTGTACGACGCCTGCCCGCTCGGGCCAGCGGTCCTATTGCATTCTCGATAAAGGGCAGGCATCCTACAACCCTTAACAAAAGCGGACATCACAAGATCAAATCAATCCGGTATCGGTAGCGCAAAATCAAACCGGGTGTGGATCTGGGGAGAAATTGTCACATTTTGACGTGTATCGGCTGGTACAATTGCTCGTTTATAGGTGTGTTGCCTACGCTAATATAAGGGGACCACGTATGTCCACGCAACTCCAAAATCCGACTCTCCCTCAATCTTATCCTCCACCTCATTTCGTACGCTTCTACCAAGACGAGGTCACGCTTCTGAGCGAGGTTGCCGAGTTCATTGAGCAGGGATTGCGCACTAGTGGCACGGCAATTGTCATTGCTACCAACGATCACATAACCGCGTTACAAGATCAGCTGCAAGGGCTTGCTTCCTTGAACGGCGAGGAACAACCCCTAAAGCACCTGATCGTGCTGAATGCGGAAGACACGCTAGCGCTGTTCATGGTCGACGACTGGCCGGACGAGCGACTGTTTGACCGCACGGTCGGCAGTGTCGTCCGCAGTGCCTGTGATTCTGGAACAGTAGTTCACGCGTTTGGTGAAATGGTCGCTGTACTATGTTCCCGCGGCCTGTATAACGCAGCAGTGCGGCTTGAAGAACTGTGGAACAGCTTGGCTCGGGAATGCCGGTTTGCGCTTTTTTGTGCCTACCCATGGCAACAATTTTCGAGGGCCGGAGACGCTGCTGCGTTTCAACGCATTTGCTTCGCGCATGACCATGTCTGTCATTCGCCCCAGGCTCTAGAGAAGAGCGATCCAGATGTGTCTCGACAGCTCGCCATCCTGCAGCAGGAGAATCATGCCCTGCGCTGTGAGGTTGTCCGAGGCAGAGAAGCGGAAGCGACACTGCAGGACCGCGAGCGGGAATTAATGGACTTCCTAGAGAACGCTGCCGAAGCCCTGCACCGCGTTGGACCAGACGGTACGATCCTCTGGGCCAACAAGGCCGAACTAGCGATGCTCGGTTACCGATGGGATGAATATGTGGGGCATCACATCTCGGAGTTCCATACCGACTCCGATGTCATCGCGTCCATCCTGACGCGCCTGCAGCAAGGACAAACTTTGCTTGACGAGCCAGCGCGGCTAAATCGCAGAGACGCCTCAATCCAGCATGTGGTCATCAGTTCAAACGGTTGCTTCGAGAATGGCCGCTTGCGCTACACCCGTTGTTTCACACGCGACGCGACCGAACGCCACTTGCTGGTACAACTGCACCGTGAGCGAGAAGTCCTGGTAACAAAACTCTCCGAAGCCAACCGAGCGAAGGACGAATTCCTTGCGATGCTCGGCCATGAATTGCGAAATCCGCTCGCGCCTGTCAGCGCAGCTGCAGAGGTGCTCAAAATCGTCGCGAACGATCCTGAACGGGTGCAACATGTGGCTGGTGTCATCAAGCGGCAAGTACGGCACATGACTGGCCTGGTTGACGATTTGCTTGACGTCGCTCGGGTCACGCGGGGTCTGATCGCTCTCGACACGTCCGTGCTCGATCTTCGTGCGATCTTAACTGATGCCGCAGAGCAGATTGCCTCGCGTGTCCAAGCTAGCAATCAAAGCTTGCAGCTCGACATCCCGCGCGAACCAGTGCTTGTCATGGCCGACCGCAAACGCATCGTCCAGGTTGTGGCTAACATCCTCGTCAACGCCAACAAGTTCACACCAAATGGCGGCACCATCAATATGCGCTTGCGTGCCGATGTGGGCGAAACAGAATTGATCGTGTCAGACACAGGCATTGGCATGGATGCGGAACTATTGGCACACTTATTCGACCTGTTCGTGCAGGGGCGTCGTACGCCCGACCGAGCTCAGGGCGGGCTAGGTCTCGGACTTGCCTTGGCGAGAAGTTTGGTGGAGCTACACGGAGGGTCGATCGCTGCTGCCAGCGAGGGTACCGGTATGGGAAGTACATTTATAATCCGCTTGCCGCGGTTGCCGAACGATCTTGGCAATGCAGATAATGAGCGAAGTGGACCCAAACTCGTCCCAATCCTTGGATAGCGGAGCAAATGTCGCCTGTCTTGGGCCACACCGATCAGGTGGCAGACTGAAGTGACCAATATTCCTGGAATACAAGCGCGATATCCACCCATTGGGCAGTAAACTGATCCTTGGGTGCGCATACAAACTTTCAACAGTGAACGCAAATGACCACTTGCTAGTCGCGCGAGTGTCCGGTTTGGGGCGTAGGACTAAACCGCTCGCGCGGTAGTCGGACTTCGATGCAGCCTGTGGTCCCGCCACAGCCGGGTTTCTGCTGCAAGATTGTAGCTGTTTCCTATGTTGGTTAGTGAGGCAATCGGCCTCATTCCAAC
>NZ_WHJG01000006.1 GCF_011682175.1 Massilia frigida | reverse complement strand
AAATGCGCCGCAAGGTCTTGTCCATGGTCAGGCGCTCGACCAGCCCGACGGTAGTGGTGATGCCCAGCACCGCCTTGGCCACGAAAGCATTCGCCAGCCAAGCCCGAACATGTGGCGGTCGGCCGATGCCGTCCCAGGAATCGTCAGCGAACTCCTCGATACGCGCCCACTCCAGAACGTAGATAATGCGCTCAAGTTTCGGCGTCACGACGCCCAGTTCTGCGCACAGTTCCGGCAGCACGTCATATTGAACCGCGTTCCAGCGTTGCATGATCAGAGCAGGTCGGGTAGCATTCATGGTGTGGGCGTTTTGATTAAGCGTTAGAAACTAAATCATGCCAGAAATGGGCGCCCACCCCCACCTTTTCGCTTGCGCTGCCAAGCAATTTTCATCCGTTCCGCTAGTTTTGCAAGAGGCTCGGTAGATATGGGCAAAGTCGGCGAACTCGCCTAGCCATCCGTCTGGAACGTACTGTTCCAGCCGTGGACCATCTTGATAAAAACCGGCAAAACGCCTGGCATCGAAATCAACGAAGGCAACGGGAAACAAAAAACTCACCTCCCACCACGACTGCGCATTTGGAAAGTACTCCAGCAGAACCTGCCGCAATAAACCGGCATCCAGAGGGATAACCTCTTTTGCGTTTAAAAAAGCTTCGGCTGACTCCTCGTTAACAACCGCAATGCCTGATCGTTGCGCAACAGCCGCACTCAACGCTGGAACCTGGTGGCCCGCCGCGGCGAACGCACTCCACCACTTGTTCCAGTCAAGCACCCAGTTGTCACGATCTGATAAGTACCACTGAATGGCTCCATTGTAGCGCACCACGGCCACCACATTTTGTTGATCGAGCAGGTCAGCTATCGCTGCAAACTCATCGTTGAACATTTTGTCATGAATAGAAATAGGAATCAGTAAATAAAGCTCGGAAGATGCTAACTTGCTCTTCGCCGTCTATCCTCAGAGGCACCGTTCTCATAAGATCGTCTTTACCCAGAACAACTAGCCCCTTTGCAATTAATAGATCAACCAGCCGCCGACTACATTCACTGGTTCCGCGATTTTCAGCGTGTAAAAAACTACGATCTGCTAAATTTCGCACAAATGCGTAAGGTTTGATCATGGAAATTCTTACGTAAAACTGACAAGCATCGCATTTTATCAAATAACCAAAGCTGACATCATCATTAATATCGGTATCTTCATCTATTTCACCTAGCTCATTAAACATCGCCAAATATTTTCTTCCGTCCTCCCCGTCAAAATCTTCTTCGACGAATTCGAATTGAGGATCATCCAATGAACCATATTTACCAATTAATCTCGCAATTAACACGCCAATGTCACGATCATCCAAACTCATGGAATCCTCCGCATAGATATTCACCCTATCAATAACGCTGACCAGCAAATCACTTCACCAAACAAGAACCAGAGTCAATCGATAAAAAAACATCCGAAAAATAATGAAGTTAAAATTTTTTTAGCGTGGCGCGGCAACAACTAAAATTACCCATTTAAATTCTGGCACGCGTTAAATAAGTCAGCAGAACAACCCAAACCATGCCTTTCATGACCTCGGCAATACACCTTCTACAACAGAGGCGTTTCTGGCCCAGCAGGATGACCATGAATCATTCCCTTTGCATCCTTATGAACACGTACCTTTGATTGCGTTCCTCCCTTTGGCCCTAACCCTATTGGGTGACCGAATTCATAATCCATCACTCCGTCTCGCCCAGGAACCGGTGTTCCTTTTTCCGATGCCTCAACCGTATATTTTATTGCATCTTCCCAGCTTTCGAAAACTGACGTCGGTTTATTGGCTTTAGCTCGCTGCACCTGCTGCGGAGTCCCCAACACATGTCCAGCTTGCTTTTGTTTGGAAAAATCTTTTGGACACGAGTTCATTAGTCCTAGAGGATCAATAAAGCTCAGCGGATTATCCACATACGCATACGGATTCGGCCCACCCGCCAAGCCCAGCGGATCCAGCGTCAGATAGCGCCCGGTACTCGCATCATAATAGCGATGCCAGTTGTACGCCAGCTTCGACTCGGCGTCGTAATACTGCCCCTGGAAGCGGATCGGACAGTCGGTCTGGCTGACCGTCGTTTCCTCGATCTCGCCCCACAGATTGCTTTTCGCCTGCCACGCAATGCCACCGTCGGCGTCGATCAGCTCCTTGGGCGTTCCGATATGGTCGAGAACCACCGCATACGTCTTGCTGGTTTCCTTGCCCTTGCGCCGGATCGTCTCGGTCTTGGCGAGCGGCCTGAAACTGTCCGGCTCGTAATCCCAGGTGGCGCAGATCTCTTCGACGAGGTCCGATCCGCCCTTGCCGTCCGGCTTACGCCCAAAACGCCTTTCCTCCGCGACCGTGTGGCCATCCCACAGGTATTCCACTTCCGTAAAGCGCGCAGCGCGATCACTCGGCACCTGCTTTTTGGTCAGCCTGCGGCCCAGGGCATCGTAGGTATACTCCCAGGCATCGCCATCGGGCGTAATGACACGCTTGAGGCGGTTCTCGCTGTTCCAGACATAGTGCCAGTGCTGTTGCCGGCCCCAGCGCTTACCTTCGATACGCGTCGTGACGCGCCCTTCCGGGTCGTACTCATACTTGACCTTGCCAGCTTGCATGAGCTTGCCGCGCTGATGAATGCGTTGCCCACGCGTATCGGCGTTGCCGTCGTCGGTGTCGAGCAGCGCCTTCTGCTTGATTGCATCGATCAGGTTGCCTGCCAGATCGTAGGCGTATTGCTCACCGCCATTGCCGCGGCTCGCTTGCGTCACCCGGCCGACGCTGTCGTAGCCGATGTCGACCACGCCGGCGCTGCGCTCGCCCAGCTTGCGCGGATTGCTGTTGCCGTCGTAATTGAGCGCGCGTTCCTGCAGCGTGCGCGCCTGCCGGCCCTTGTCCGCCGCGATGCCGGTCCATTGACGGGTCAGGCGGTTGAGCGGGTCGTATTCCTGCTCGATACGCGCGCCGCCCGGCAATTGGCGCCCTGTTTCACGGCCGCCACTGTCGTAAAGAAAGCTGAACATCTGCGCATCCGGCAAGGTCAGTTCGAGCGGCAGGCTGTTGGCGTCGAATTCCCACACGCTGCTGTGCCCGCCAGAACTGCTGCGCTCGGTGCGCCGGCCCATCAGGTCGTAGCCGCTGAGGATGCTGCGGCCATTCTGGGTTTCCCTGACCACACGGCCCTGCGCATCGCGCTCGAAGCGGATGTCGCTGTCGGCGTTGACGGCGCTATTCAAGCGCCCCAGTGCATCGTAGCCATAGCGGGTGCTGCCCTCGCTGGCGACCTGCTCGAGCAGCTGGCCCGCGTGATTGCGCAGGTAGCGCGTGTGCTGGCCCGACGGCGTGCGTTTCCCGATCACCAGACCGTCGGCGTCGACCTCGTATTGAACGGTGCGGCCGGCGAAATCGGTTTCCGCGATGACTTGCCCGGTGGCGTTCCTGAGATAGGTCCAGTGCTCGCCCATGGGATTGACGACGGCGCTCAGGCGCAGCTCGGTATCGTATTCGTAGCGCGTGACCGCGCCGTTGGCCTCGGTCGTCTGGGTCAGCCTGTCGAAAGCGCCATAAGCGTGGCGCGTCACGTTGCCCAGCGCATCGGTGCGTGCGATGCAATTGCCTTCGGGATCATACTTGGCAAGGTGGCGGCTGCCACCCGGCAAGGTGATCTCCAGCGGCAAGCCTTCGACGTTGTAGACGTAATGGCTGGTATGTTGCTGCGGGTCGGTGCGCGCGCTGACGCGGCCGAAGGCGTCGCGCGTGATCCGGGTCGGGTTGCCCAGCCAATCGGTGGCACTGGTCAACAGCCCGCGCTCATCGTGCGCGAAGGCGGCCTGCGCTCCGGCAGGATTGACGACGCGCAGCACATTGCCCTGCGCGTCATGCTCGAAGCGCGTCCACGCGCCGCTGTCGCCTACCCGGACCAGGTTGCCGCGTTCGTCGTAGCCGCGTTCGACGCGCTTGCCGTCGGGCGAGGTCACGGCCACCGGCAGGTCGAGCTGGTTGTAGGCGACGACGGTTTCCTTGCTCAACGCATCGATGTGGCCGACCATGTTGCCACGCGCATCGTAGGCCCAGCGCAGTACCGCGCCGCCCGGCGTGAAGGCGGCGACCAGGTTGCCGTTGGCATCGAAGTCGAACTGGCTGACACCGCCGCGGGCATCGACTTCCTTGATGACCTGCCAGGCGTCGTTGTAGTGGTATTCGGTGGCGTGCCCCATTGAATCTGTGTAGGTGTTGACCTTGCACGCATCGTCGTAGACGAAGCCGCCGGTCATATGGCCGCCGCCACCGCCGCTGGTCTGTACGCAGCGCCCGCTGGCGTCGTAGCGGTAGCCGATCCACACGCCATTGCGGTCCTGCCATCGGGTCAGGCGATGGGCGCCGTCATAGGTGTATGTCAGCGGCAAGCCGCTGCTGTTGACGATGGCCGACAGTTCGCCGTCAGCGTGATAGGTGTAGCTGGCCAGCGTGGTCTGTCCGCCATCCGCATGCAGCAGACTGATGCGGGTGATGGCGTGTTCGCTCGCCTCGATCTTGAGCCGCGTGCCGCCGCTATGGCGCACTTCGGCCAGCACCGCACCGTCGTAGACCAGCGCAATCCGGTTGGCGTTGCGGTCCGTGATGGCCGACAAATGCCAATGGGTCGCATCGCGCTGCTCGAAGCGCAAGGTGGGCTGATGCCGCTGCGCGATCAGGAAGTGGCCGTCGAGCCGGCTCACGCTGTACGCCTGATAGACGCCATGGGTGACGCTGGCGCCGGGCTCCGGCATGTCGAAACGCATCGATGCGCCATCCTCGGCGTGGAAAACCAGTTCCGCGTCGCCCTTCACTTCGATCCATTGCCCCCAGGTGCTGGCCCAGGCCTTGCCGAATACCGTGCCGACTGGATTGCCGGACGTGTGCACGCGCCGCAGCACGATGGGCAAAGCGCCCGCCAGGGCAAAGTCGGTTTGTTCCAGGATGACGTCGCCTGTGATGACGTCGATCGGATCGCCGCACTTGCATTTCGTCCCGTTGGGACGCTCGTTGGCGGGGTTGAATTTGGCGACGCCAGGTACCCCGCCCTTGACAAAAGCCATGGCCGGCGTGCTCGGAGTGGGAATGTACTTGTTGCCGAGCCATGCGCCGCCCTTGGCGCCGGCGGCGCCGCCGAGCATGCTGCCGGCCAGCATCATGGCTTTCTGGCCGTCCGACCCTTCGCCGAACATCAGTCCGCCGACGTATTCACCGCCCTTGCCGCCCGCCATGCCGAGCGCCAGTCCGCCGAGGGCGACCAGGGGGCCGGCCAGGATCGTGGCGCTGGCCAATCCCGCCACCAGCAGGGTCGTGTGCACCCAGCCCGGCACTTCCGGCGTGATCAGGTCGATATCCGTGGTGATTGTCGCGCCGCCGACGAAGACATTGGGCGAGCCGGCATGGATCTTCGCGCTGCAACTGATCATGTCGCCGACGCGGGCGAAGGGCTGGCTGTTGACGAACACCGTGGACGAGCCTTGCACGACCAGCTGGGGAGCCGGTCCATGGGTGGCGCACAGGGCCGTGGAGAGGTGGGCTCGCGCGGCCTCCTTGCCATTCGCAAAGACGTTCGCCGAGCCGGTCTTGACCACCCCGGTCAGGTTGGCGCCAAAGATCTTGTCCGTCACGTTCATCGAACCGACCACTTCCCCCACGCCGGCGGCACCGGCCGTGACCCCCACCGCCGCGGCCACCGCCACCAGCCCCAGGCCACCGGTGCCAATGATGAAGGCGCCGGCCAGCGCGCCGATCACCAGGCCGGCGATCAAACCGCCTATCGCATGGGTATGCGCGATGGGATCGTCGACCCGTCCGGCCGCCGCGCTCAATCAGGACTCCTGGGCAGCGTGGTCCGCGGCCGGCACCGGCGCGTGCAGGTGCATGCTGCCGAGCATGGTCTCGAACGCCGTATTCCACTCGTCCTTGAAGGCACCGTGACTGGTGCCGGTCAGCAGCAATGCCTTGCTGCGGTCGACGCTGGCGGCTTGAACAAAAACGGCAACCTGGCGCTGGTGCATCTCGCTATCGCCATTGCGCCAGGTGTAGTGCAATTCCACTGCTGCCGAGCCGTCCACGACCAGGTCGCGCTTGCCGAGCAGTTCAAATTTCGGCAACGCTTTGCGCAGCTCGCTCGCAAGGCGAAGGGCGAAGGCGTCGACCGTGGTTTCGGTGAAGTCTTCGGCGCGCGAGATGACGAACGAGAAATCGCTCGGTCCGTTGTCGTTGATGATGAATTGATTGACGGTGCGGTCTTTCAAATCAGGGTGCAAATCGAAGCTCGCTTCGTCGAGATTGAATTGGCTCATTGCAGTGACTCTGGTTGATGGAATCGGAGGGGATGAAAATCGGATCGGCGCTGAATTCGGCCGGCAAGCTTGGCAATATTTTCAAAAGGTTATGCATTATAACCCTTGAAGCAAATTGATATTAATATGTTAATCCTGTCTCGCCACGCAAAAACCTCACGCAGCTGGCCTCATTTTTATGATCATCTTGATAATTAATGTTATCATTGAAAAACTTTCTCCAAAACGCGGCGATTGGTTTTCCACAGAAGATCAGCGACCCGCTGGATATCCCGGCCCATGCGCCGATAACTAGCCAATAACACGATGAATCCGTACGCCCAAATCCCCACGGCCAGCGCGCCGGACGCACCCCGCTACTTGCCCTGGTACGTACACGTGAGCACGATGGTGTCGATGATGGTCGGCGTGTTTTTCCTGCATATCCGCTTCGGACCGGCGATCTATTTCCTGCTCGGGTCGGCGATTGGCCCCGCCATCTTCCTTGCCGTGGCGGGCAAGGGAAACCGCTGGCTGGGCGCGGGCATCATCGTGCTGCTCAACGGGCTCGCCTACCTCGCCGTCGTCTCCGGCTTTGCTGCGAGGATCAACTACATGGACGGCGGCTTCGTCGCAGGCATGCTCGCCTGCATCCTGGTGCCGCTGTTTCCCGCCGCGCTGTTATGGCTGGCCCACACGCTGGCCGTGCGCCGGCGCGCCCGCTGAGCGCACTTTAGAAAAACTGGCGCCAGTCCGCCAGCCAGTCCGGAAAGCGTTCCGCCTCCATCGGCCTCGCAATGTGATGGCCCTGCGCGTACGTGCAGCCCAGGCCCTGCAAAAAGTCCCAGTCCTGGCGCGTTTCGACCCCCACCGCGCAGGATTTGCGGTCCAGGCTGCGCGCCAGTCCCAGGCAGGAACTGAGCACCGTGGCCAGCGAACGCTTGCGCGATGCGCCATCGACAAAACTGCGGTCAATCTTCAATTCCGAAAACGGCACCCGCGCCAGCTGCTGCACATTCGAGCGCCCCGTCCCGTAATCGTCCACCGCCAGGCCGTAGCCCATCATGCGCAGGCGCAGCAGCCGCTCCAGGAAGCTCGGGTCGTTGGTCAGCACCGCCGATTCGGGCAGCTCGAAGGTGAGCAGCGATGGCGCGATGCCGTGGCGGTCGGTGCACACTTTGACCTGGCGCAGGAAATCGGGATGGCCGATCGTTTCGGCCGACATGTTGAGCGATATCGCGGCCGGCAATCCCTTGTCCAGGAAAGCGCGGCATTGCTCGGACGAGCGCTCGATCATGGTCCAGTCGAGAAAGTCGATGCGCTGGTTCTGTTCCAGCGCGTCGATAAAGGCTGCCGGCCCCAGCACCCCGTGCTCCGGGTGGCGCCAGCGCGCGAACACTTCCAGTCCTTTCACCTCGCCGCTGGCCAGTTCGATCTTGGGCTGGAAAAACGGCTCGAACTGGCGCGCCTGCAGCCCCTCGCCCACTTCGGCAAAGCTGAAACGCGGCAGCACGCGGCGCTCCAGCACCGGCGCGGCCGGCGGCGTGTAGTGCGACAGCACCGCTTCGAGATGGCCGCTGGTGAGCGGCTTGGGGATGGTGCCGAGCAGGTCGAGGCCATACGCCAGCGCCAGGCTTTCGACCGAAAACAGCAGGCTGGCATGGCAGCTGCCGGTAATGATGGCGCGCGTGCCGGCATTGAGCACGGTGATGTCGCGTATCAGTTCAAGTCCGTCGCGCCCGGACAGGCCCAGATCGATGATCGCAATGTCAATCGGCGGCCCGGCCGGCGCTTCGATGCTGCGCAACGCGGTTTCGCCGTCCGGCGCCGCGCTGATGCGGGTGGCGCCGAGGCGGCCAAGCATGTCGATCAGGATCTGGCGCTGGGCCGCGTCGGCGTCGGCGACAAGAAAGTGCAAGTGGGCGATGTCCATCATACCTCCGCTAAGTTCTGGTATTGACCTTACCCCGACAACCCAGCGTCGTCTATGCTGTCAAGAAACTGTTTCGCCTTACTTTGATTGAATCTGCCTCAACTGTTCAAAAAAACAGACAGCTGCACACGCCGCCACATTGAGCGACTCGATCTGGCCCAGGTGCGGGATCACGACTTGATGAGTTGCCAACGCCAGCAAGTCGTGCGCCACGCCCTGCCCTTCGTGCCCGAGCAGCCAGGCCACCGGGCGTGCCAGGTCGACATCGTACAGGCGGTCGGTGGCGTAGCCGCTGGTGGCCAGCACGGGAATGGCGGCCGCCTTGACCAGTTCGGCCAGGTCGACATTTTCGTGGATGTCGACCACGAAGTGCGCCCCCATCGCCGCGCGCAGCACCTTGGGCGACCAGCAAAAGGCCGTGCCGCCGCTGCAATAGACCTGGGTGATACCGGCCGCCGCCGCGCTGCGCAGGATCGAACCGACATTGCCCGGGTCTTGCAGGTTGTCCAGCAGGACCGCGGAGGCCGTGAGCACGCCCGGCGCGTCCAGCACCGGCGTGGCGATCAGGAACATCAGGCCGACGCCGTGTTCGACCTGGCTCAGGGCGTTGTACAGTGCGTCCGGCATGGCGCTGACATGGGCACGCGCGGCTTCGCACTGCATCACGATATCGGCCACTTCGGGGTTGGCCAGCGCGCCTTCGGAGACGATGCAGTGCAGCGGCGCGCCGCGCAGCGCCAGGTACGACTGGCACAGGTGCACGCCGTCGAGCAGGGTCTGGCCGGCCTTGCGCCGCGCCTGCGAACTGCCGGCAAGGTGCTTGAGGTCTTTATAGAGCGGATTGTCGCGCGAGGTGATGGTTTTCATGCGGCCTCGCCGAAGTCGAACGACATGTCCATGCCGACGATGGTGTTGGCCACCGAGACAGGCAAGGTGGCGCGCACCGGCGCGAACGAGCGCCGGTGCACCGGGCAGGCGCCGTGCTCGCGCAGCCGCTCCAGGTGCATGGCGGTGCCGTAGCCCTTGTGCTGGTCGAAGCCGTACTGCGGATAGAGTTCGTGCAGCGTCACCAGGGCGGCATCGCGCGCGGTCTTGGCCAGGATCGATGCCGCCGAAATGGCGTGCACCTTGTCGTCGCCTTCGATGATCGGGTCGCAGCGGATCTGCATCACAGGGCTGCGGTTGCCGTCGATCAGGGCGATGGTCGGGATGGTCGACAGCGCTTCCACCGCGCGCCGCATGGCCAGCATGGTGGCCTGCAAGATGTTGATGCTGTCGATTTCCTCGTGCGAGCACTCGGCAATCGCCCAGGCCAGCGCGTATTGCTTGATCTGCGGGGCCAAGGCCTCGCGCTTTTCGGCGCTGAGCTTCTTGGAGTCGCGCAAGCCCTCGATGGGGCGGTCCGGATGCAGGATCACGGCGGCCGCGAACACCGGGCCGGCCAGTGGCCCGCGCCCCGCTTCGTCGACGCCGCAGACGATATCCTCGGGCGTGAACGGATAGGCGTTCTTTTTCAGCCCAGGATAGAAATTGACTTTTTTGGTTCTCATGATGACTTCTTCGATGCCGCGATGACGCGCATGACGGCGGCCGCGCTTTCCTGCGCGCTGTTGCGCAGCAGGCTGTGGTGCATGTCGGTGAAGCGCTGCACCAGCAGTTTGCGGTTGGCCACGTTGTTAAGTTGTTCCCACATGGCGTCCGCCAGTTTTTGCGGCGTGACGTCGTGCTGCAGCAGTTCCGGCACCAGGAATTCGCGCGCCAGGATATTCGGCAAGCCGATCCAGGGCTGGTAACCCATGTGGCGCATGATCTCGTAGGAGGCGCGCATGACTTTATAGGCGATCACCATCGGCTTTTTGAACAGCGCCACTTCCAGGGTCGCCGTGCCGGACGCCACCAGCACCGCGTCGGCGGCGGCAATGGCCTCGTGCGAGCGGCCGTCGAGCAGGTCGATGCGCACATCCTGCAAGCCAGCCTTGGCGATCAGCTCGGTGAAATACTGGCGCTGGCGTTCGCCCGCCATGGGCGCGACAAAGCGCAGGTCCGGGTCGCGCGCGGCCAGCAGCTTGACCGCGCCGACAAAGGGCTCGGCCAGGTATTTGAGTTCGCCCATGCGACTGCCCGGCATCAGCGCGATCACGCGCGCGTCCTGCGGCATGCCAAGCGCGCTGCGCGCCGCCGCCACGTCGGGCTCCATGGGTATCAGTTCGGCCAGCGGATGGCCGATGTAGGTGCACGGCACGCCAGCCTTGCGGTAGATCTCTTCCTCGAACGGGAAGATCACCAGCATGTGCGAGACGGCCTTGATGATCTTCTTGATACGGCCACCGCGCCAGGCCCAGATCTGCGGGCTGACGAAGTGCACGGTCGGAATCCCGGCCTCTTTGAGCTGGAGTTCCAGTCCAAGATTGAAGCCCGGGTAGTCGGCGCCGATGAACACGTCCGGGCGCTCGGCCAGCAGGCGGTCGCGCAGCGCGTTCTGGATGCCCTTGATTTCGCGGTAGCGGGGAATGATTTCGAACAGGCCGCGCACGGTCAGGCGGTCCATCTCGATGTCCGACACAAAACCCTGTTCGGCCATGCGCGCACCGCCAATGCCGTGCAAGCGCGCGCCGGGAAGATGGGGCGCGAGGCCGGCCAGCAGGCGCGCGGCGAGCATGTCGCCGGATACCTCGCCCGCCACCAGGGCTACGGATGCGCCAGCCGACGCGCCGCGCCCTGAATCAGCGGACAATGCCACGGGACGCGCTGCCCAGGAAAGTGAGCATGGCGCCGATATCGGCGGCCGCATCGGGCGACTCATGCTGCTGGTCGACCAGGGCCGCCTTGGCCGCTTCCAGCGTCATGCCGGAGCGGTAAATCAGCTTGTAGGCCGCGCGCACGCCGTCAATTTGCGGCCGGGTAAAGCCGCGCCGTTTCATGCCTTCGATGTTGACGCCATGGGCCGACGCCGGATTGCCCGACACCAGCACGAACGGCGGCACATCCTGGGTCAGGCTGGTGTACATGCCGATAAAGGCATGCGCGCCGATCTTGCAGAACTGGTGCACGCCGGCGAAGCCGGACAGGATCGCCCAGTCGCCCACTTCCACGTGCCCGGCCAACTGGGCATTGTTCGAGAAAATCGTGTTGCTGCCGACCTGGCAGTCGTGCGCCAGGTGGCAGTAGGCCGAGATCCAGTTGTCGTTACCCAGGCGGGTGACGCCTTCATCCTGCACGGTGCCCGTGTTGAAGGTGCAAAATTCGCGCACCGTGTTGCGGTCGCCCACTTCCAGGCGGGTCGGCTCGCCATCCCACTTCTTGTCTTGCGGCGGCGCGCCAATCGAGGAAAACTGGAAGAACTTGTTGTCCTTGCCGATCGTGGTGTGGCCTTCGATGACCACATGCGGACCGACCACCGTGCCGGCGTCGATCGACACGTGCGGGCCGATGATCGAAAAGGCGCCGACTTCGACGCTGCTCTCTAGCTGCGCGCGCGGGTCGACGATGGCGCTGGGATGAATCGTGGCCATTTAGTTCCCCATCGGCTGGCTCGCGTCGCTCGCGCTGCGGATGGTGCACATCAGGTCCGCTTCGAGGGCGATGGCGCCATCGACGCTGCCGACAGCCTTGTATTTCCAGATGCCGCGCGAGCAGCGCACGATTTCAATATCCATGCGCAGCTGGTCGCCGGGACCGACCGGACGCTTGAAGCGCGCGTTGTCGATGCCGACGAAATAGACCACCGAATTGGCGTCGGGTTTGACGCCGATCGACATGAACGACAGGATCGCCGCGGTCTGGGCCATCGCTTCGATCATCAGCACGCCCGGCATGACCGGCTTGTGCGGGAAGTGGCCGTTGAAAAATTCCTCGTTGGCGGTAACGTTCTTGATCGCGCTGATCGATTTGTGCGCTTCCCAGTCCAGCACGCGGTCGACCAGCAGCATCGGATAGCGGTGCGGCAGGTATTCCTTGATCTGGCAGATGTCGAGGGTCTTGCCGGGTACGCCCTTGTTGTCGGTAATGGTCATATGTCTTCTATTTTTGTTCTGTGAGTGCCTTGACGGCTTTTTCGAGCGCGCGGATTTTTTCGCGCATCGACGTCAGGTTGCGCAGCAGGACGGCGTTCTTTTCCCAGTCGCTGTTCTTGGCGATCGGGTAAAAGCCCGTGTACTGGCCCGCTTCCTTGATCGAGTTGGCCACCAGGCTGCCGGCGGTGACGTACACCTTGTCGACGATGGTGATGTGGCCCGAGACCATGGCGGCGCCCCCGAAGGTGCAGTATTTGCCGATGGTGGCGCTGCCGGCCACGCCGACGCAGCCGGCCATGGCGGTGTGCGCGCCGATATGGCAGTTATGCCCGATCTGGATCAGGTTATCGAGCTTGACGCCGTCTTCGATGATGGTGTCGGCCATGGCACCACGGTCGACCGTGGTGTTGGCGCCGATGTCGACGTCGTCGCCGATGATCACGCGTCCGGTCTGCGGAATCTTGATGTACACGCCGCCCTCGTTGGCGAAGCCGAATCCGTCGGTGCCGATCACGGCGCCCGAATGGATGATGCCGCGCTTGCCGATCTGGCAGCGCGCATGGAAGGTGGCGTTCGCGAACAGGTGCGTGCCTTCGCCGATGACGGCGTCGCGTCCGACAAAGCTGCCGGCGTCGATGATGGCGTTCGCGCCAATCACGGCGCCCGCTTCGATGGTCACCTGCGGGCCGATATGCGCGCTCGGGTCCACTTTCGCGCTCGGCGCGACGCTGGCGCTCGGGTCGATGCCGGCCGGCGCCACGAACGGATCGAGCGAGGCGAAATACTGGGCGGCGTAAGCGAAGTAGACGTGCGGGTTCTTGGCGACGATGCGCGCGCCCTGGTAGGTCGCTCCGACAATCTCGTCGTCGGCGGCGGAGACAATCATGGCCGCCGCGCCGCTCTGCGCGGCCTGGGCCCGCAGTTTGCTGTTGCTGAGATAACTGATGTGCGAAACGCCTGCGTCAGCCAATGGCGCGACCCCGGATACCTCGGTATTCGGGTCGCCAATCAGCTGTCCTCCCAAGCGTTCGACCAATTCACCTAGTCGAGTGCCCATCTTTGATTCCTGTCTTGAGTTGGTGTGATTTTACTTGTCGAGCAGCTTGAGGATCTTGTCCGTGATATCGATGCGCGGGCTGGTCCAGGCCGATTCCTGCAAGACGATATCGAGCTTTTCCTGCTCGGCGATCTGTTCGATCAGCTTGCCCGCCTTTTGCGCGATATTGCCGCGCTCTTCGCTCTTGCGCTGGATCAGGTCTTCGCGGAATTCTCGCTGGGTGCGCTGCACGTCTTTTTCGAGGTCGAGCAGTTCGCGCGCGCGCCGCGTGCGTTCGAGTTCGGGCAGGTTGGGCGCGTCGGTCTCGAACTTCGCTTCCATCGACTTGAAGCGCGCGACCGTGTCCTGGATGGCCTTCTGGCGCTTCGAGAACTCGGCTTCGATCTTGGCATCGGCGGCCTTGGCCAGTTTCGACTCGGTCATCAGGCGTTCGGTGAAAACAAAGCCAATCCTGCTCGGCGCATTTTGCGCCTGGGCCAGCGAGCATGCGCACAACGCCAGCAAGGCGATGTGCTTGGGCCAGGAGGCAGTCACAGTGTTCAACATAGTTCTCCGCAATCTAAAATGGAAACGCTCGCGTAGTGCGATCAGAAACCGGTACCCATCTGGAACTGGAAGCGTTCCAGGCGATCGCCAGGTTTCGCGTTCAAAGGCTTAGCATAACTCAACTTGAGCGGACCGACCGGCGAAATCCAGCTCACGCCCAGGCCAGCCGAGTAACGCAGTTCGTTCAAACGCATTTTCTGGTCTTCGCCGTAGACCTGGCCGGCGTCGGCAAAGCCGAACCAGCGCAGGCTGCGGTCGGCGCCGCTGCCCGGGAATGGCATCTGCAATTCGGCATTGCCGATCAGGCGCTTGGCGCCGCCGACAGCGTCGCCGTTGCGATCGACCACGCCGAGCGAGGAGCTCAGGTAGCCGCGCACGGAACCGATGCCGCCGCCGTAGAAGTTCTTGAAGACCGGATACGGGCTTTTCCTGATGCCCTGGCCGTAATCGAGTTCGCCGCGCAGCGCCAGGGTAATCTTGTTGGTGATCGGACGGTACCATTCCTGGTTGTACACCGCGCGGTAGTATTTGGTGTCGCCGACCACATCGAGTTCGAGGTTGACGCGCTGGTAGCGGCCCGACGATGGCGTGATGGCGCTGTCGCGGCTATCGCGCTGCCAGGCTGCGGTCAGCGGCAAGGCGTTGGTGGTGGCGCTGCCGATGCCGGTGTCGATCTTGGTGATCTGGCGTACATACTCCTTGTAGCGGACCGGGCTGGTGACATCGGTTTCGATGGTGGTGCGTTCCACGCCCACGCCGAAGTACACGGTATCGGTTTCGGAGAACGGCACGCCGTAGCTGACGCGCCCACCGGTCTGCTTGACCTTGTAGGTACCGATGTTCAGCGCCGGCGGGTTCAGGGTGCGCAGGTACAGCTCGAACTGCTGCGACACGCCGTCTTCGGTGAAGTACGGATTGGTGTGCGAGAAGGCGATCGTGCGGCTGTAATCGCTGGTATTGAGGTCGATGCCGACCGTGTTGCCGCTGCCGGCAAAGTTGGCTTGCTGGATCGACGCCGTGAAGGTGAATTTTTCCGCCTGCGAGAACGAGCCGCCGATCAGGAAGTTACCGGTTGGTTTTTCGACCACGGTCAGGTTCACATCCACCTGGTCGGAGGTGCCCTGCGCTTCCGGCGTGTCGATGGTCACGTCCTTGAAGTAGCCAAGGCGGTCGACGCGGTCGCGCGACATCTTGATCTTGTTGCCGTCGTACCAGGAGCCCTCAAACTGGCGGAACTCGCGCCGAATGACTTCGTCGCGGGTGGTGGTGTTGCCGGCGATGTTCATGCGGCGCACGTAGGCGCGCTTGCCCGGATCGACGAAGAAGGTGAACGCGACTTCGCGCTTTTCGCGGTCGATTTCGGGGTTCGCATTGACGTTGGCGAAGGCATAGCCGAAGGTGCCCATGCGGTCCGAAATGAGCTTGTTACTGGCCGTGAGCAGCTCGCCCGAATAGGTCTGGCCCACGCGCAGGCGCACCAGTTCCTTGAGCTCTTCCTCGCGCCCGAACATTTCGCCTTCGAGCTTGATGCCGGAGACGGTGTACTTCTCGCCTTCGGTGATGTTGATCGTCAGGTAAATATCTTTTTTGTCGGGCGTGATCGAGACCTGGGTCGATTCGATGTTCGCTTCCAGGTAGCCGCGGTTCAGGTAGAACGACTTGATCGACTCGATGTCGCCGGTCAGCTTGGTCTTGGAATACTGGTCGGCCTTGGTGTACCAGGTGAACCAGCCGGAAGTACCGAGCTGCAGGACTTCGCGCAGTTCCTTGTCCGAGAAGGTCTTGTTGCCGACGATGCTGATCTGCTTGATGCGCGCGACCTCGCCCTCGTCCACGTTGAACATGACGGTGACGCGATTGCGTTCGATCGGCGTCACGGTGGTGGTGATCTTGACGCCGTACAGGCCGTGCGACAGGTACTGGCGCTTGAGTTCCTGCTCGGCGCGGTCGACCGACGCTTTATCGAAAATCTTGGTCTCGCCGACGCCGATTTCCTTGAGCGCCTTGACCAGCACGTCCTTCTCGAATTCCTTGGTGCCGGTAAAGTCCACGGTGGCGATCGCCGGGCGTTCCTCGACCAGCACGACCAGCACGCCCTTTTCTTCTTCCAGGCGCACGTCCTTGAAGAAGCCGGTCGCGTACAGCGCCTTGATGGCGGCGATACTCTTTTCATCGTTGAACGTTTCGCCCACGCGCACCGGCAGGTAGCTGAACACGGTACCGGCTTCGGTACGCTGGATGCCCTCGACCCGGATATCCTTGACCACGAACGGGTTCACTGCAAGGGCTTGTCCGGCGCACATCGCCAGGACGGCAGCGCAAATCAAGCTGCGACGAAAGAAAGGCAAGGCAATACGTTCAGAATTTAATTTCATTGGGGTTATTCAATGGGTCAATCGTTTGGACAACGTACATATGTATTTGCGGGAGGCGTGGGCGCCGGTCGCAGCAGGCGCATCGTATCATTGAAGAGCGCCAGCGCCATCAGCATCACCAAAAACACGATGCCGGCGCGCTGCGCCAGCTCGACTATCCGGTCCGGCAGGCGGCGCCCGGTCAAAACTTCCAGCGAATAATACAGCAAAAGACCACCGTCCAGAACCGGAATTGGTAACAGATTCATCACCCCAAGACTGACGCTGACGACGGCAATAAAGCTCAAGAATTCAATCGGCCCCATGCGCGCGGTCTTGCCTGCGTAGTCGGCAATCGTGACCACGCCGGTCAGATTGGCGAGCGACACCTGCCCGGTGACCATCTTGCCGATCATTTTCAGGCTCATCACGCTTTGCTGCCAGGTCATGTTGGCACCGGCCACCACGGCGTCGAGCGGGCCGAGCGTGACCTTGACCATCTCGAACAAGGACAGCAATTCGGCATTGATGCGGTAGCGATTAGTATCTTTATTCAATTCCGGCGTGAGCGCCAGGACCAGGGGACGGCCATCGCGTTCGATCCCGAATTCCAGCGTGCGTCCGCAGGATTGGGCAATCAGGGCCATCAGCGCGGCGCCGTCCGGCAAGGGCTTGCCGTCGACGCTGAGCACGCGGTCGCCCGGGCGCATCCCGGCCCGGCCGGCCGGACCGCTGGCATCGGGAATCTTGCGGATGGACACCGGAGCGCGGAACATGGAAATGCCTAGCTCGCCGAGCAAGTCGTGTTCGAGATCCTTGCCGGCCAGGGCGGCTGGTGCCAGGGTGGCGCTGTAGCGCGCCCCGCCCGGTCCGGTCGCGTCGAGGCGCACACCGCCCTTGTCGAGCACCGCTTTCAGGACTTCCCAGCGCAGTTCGGAAAAGGTGGTGACCGGCACGCCATTGACGCCGACGATGCGGTCGCCGCCGCGCAAGCCGGCCTGGAAAGCGGGCGTGGTCTCGGCCATGGCGCGCACGCGGGTACCGATCTCGTCAATGCCGACCATGTACAGGCCGCCGAATACGGCGATGGCCAGCAGGAAGTTGGCGAGCGGACCGGCGGCAACGATGGCGATCCGCTGCCACACGTTCTTGCGCGTGTATTCGCGGGCCTGGTCGGCTTCGCTGGTGGCGCGGGTGTCGGGGTCGCGGTCATCGAGCATGCGCACGTAGCCGCCCAGCGGGAGCATGGAAATGACCCACTCGGTCTGGTCGGCGCCGAAACGGCGCGACCAGATGACCTTGCCGAAGCCGAGCGAAAAGCGCAGCACCTTGACGCCGCACAGGCGGGCCACCGTGTAGTGGCCCAGTTCGTGAAAGATGATCAGCGGTCCCAGCGAACACAGGAACGCCAGGACGGTGGTGAGGAACGTCATCTGGCCAGGCCGGCCACGATGCTGCCGGCGGCGGCGCGGGCGCGCGCATCGCACTCCATCACGGCGCCGATGCTGCTCGCCGCGTGGTGTTCGTTCTCGTGCATGACGCGCGCGATCACGCGATCGATGTCGCGAAAGCCGATGCGGCGCTCCAGGAAGGCTTGCACCGCCACTTCGTTGGCCGCATTGAGCAGGGCCGGCGCGGTGCCGCCCGCGTCAAGCGACTCGAAGGCCAGCGCCAGGCAGGGAAAGCGCGCCAAATCGGGCTTGTGGAATTGCAGGGTGCCGATGCTGGTCAGGTCGAGCTGGGCCACGCCGGACTCGATACGCTCGGGAAATGCGAGGGCGTTGGCGATCGGGGTGCGCATGTCGGGGTTGCCCAGTTCGGCGATGACCGAGCCGTCCACGTAAGAGACCATCGAATGGATCACGCTTTGCGGATGGATCACCACCTCGATCAGCGCGGCCGGCGCGCCGAACAGCCAGTGCGCCTCGATCACTTCCAGGCCCTTGTTCATCATGGTGGCCGAGTCGACCGAAATCTTGCGCCCCATGACCCAGTTCGGGTGCTTGCAGGCTTCGTCCGGGGTGACGTGTTCGAGCGTGTCGACCGCGCGGTTCAGGAACGGGCCGCCGGAGGCGGTCAGGAGGATCTTGGCCACGCCGGCCGCGCCGGGTTTGCGCGCGTACGCGTGCGGCAGCGACTGGAAAATCGCATTGTGCTCGCTATCGATCGGCAGCAAGGTGGCGCCGTGCTCATGCACCGCGTCCATGAACAGCTGGCCGGACATGACCAGCGCTTCCTTGTTCGCAAGCAAGATCTTCTTGCCGGCACGGGCTGCGGCCAGGGTCGGGGCCAGGCCGGCGGCGCCGACGATGGCGGCCATCACGGTATCGGTGTCGCCGCTGGCGGCGATCGAACAGAGCGCCGCTTCGCCGTGCTCGACCTGGGTGCCCAGGCCGCGCTCGCGCAGCAGGACGCCCAGGCGGGCGGCGGCATCGGCGCTGCCGACCACGGCGCGCGCCGGACGGAAGCGCGCGCACTGCTCGGCCAGCTCTTCCACCTTGGCATGCGCGCTGAGCGCATACACCTGGTATTTATCGGGATGGCGTGCAAGCACGTCCAGGGTGGACACGCCGATCGAACCGGTGGCGCCTAGAATGGTGATGCGTTGCATAGTTGTGCTTTCAAACTTCGTTCAGAGCAGCCCGGTATGGATCAGGGCCGCGAGCGGCAGCACCGGGATCAGCGCATCGATCCGGTCGAGCACGCCGCCGTGGCCGGGCAGCAGATTACTGCTATCCTTGACGCCGGCGCGGCGCTTGAGCTGCGATTCGAACAGGTCGCCGACCACGCTGGCGGCGACGATCACCACCAGCACCGCCAGCGCGCCGACCCAGCCCAGCTTGGCCTGGAGTGCGGCGGCGAAGGTGTCGGCCAGTACCGGGCCGCCGAACAGGATGGAGGCGCTGGCGATCAGCAGCACGGCAATGCCGCCGCCGATGGCGCCTTCCCACGATTTGCCGGGCGAGATCGATGGCGCCAGCTTGCGCTTGCCGAAGGCCTTGCCGGAGAAATAGGCGCCGATGTCGGCGATCCAGACCAGCGCCAGCACCGACAGCAGGTACACCGCCGAACGGTTGAAGAACACCACAATGGCGGCAAAGCAGGCCACGATCGAGACCGCATACATGGTGGCGAGGATGGTATTGCGCCCGCCTTCGGCCGGCGGCAGGCCGGTCTTGAGCGAGGGCACGAAACGGAACAGCCACAGCAAGGTCGACAAGCCGAACCAGAACTTGACGGCGCTATTGGCCTGGTACAGGAAGGCGTAGGCGAAGGCGGCGCTCCAGAACAGGGCGACCAGGAAGGCTTGCTTGCGCGAGGACTTGAACAGCTGAAAGCTTTCGGTGATGGCGGCCGTCAGGAATAGCAGCACCACTGCGGCGAAGGCGGGGTAATACCCACCGAACAGCACCGCCAGCAAGACGACAAGCAACACGACGGCGGTGATGATCCGGGTAATTAGCATCAGCTTTTCTTTTCAGCCAGTTGATCGCCGGTGCGCCCGAAGCGGCGCTCGCGGCTTTGATAGGACGCGATCGCCGCATCCAGGGACTCGATCGAGAAATCGGGCCAGTAGGTATCGGTGAAATACAGTTCCGAATAGGCCAGTTGCCACAGCAGGAAGTTGGAAATGCGTTCTTCCCCGCCGGTGCGGATGAACAGGTCGGGCTCGGGCGCGTACGCCATGGCCAGGTGGGTGGCCAGCTGCTCTTCGCTGAAACTGGTCAGGCCGGGATGGGCGGCCACCATCTTGCTGGTGGCCTGCATGATGTCCCAGCGGCCGCCGTAATTGGCGCAGATGGTCACCGTCAGGCGCGTATTGTTGGCGGTGCGGCGCTCGGCCGAGGCAATCATGTCTTGCAGCTTGGAATCGAAACGCGACAAATCGCCCACGACTTTCAGGCGAATATTGTTTGCGTGCATCTTCGCCACTTCGCGTTCGAGCGCGGTGACGAACAGGCGCATCAGGAGCGAGACTTCTTCTTCGGGGCGGCGCCAGTTTTCGGAAGAAAAGGCGAACAGGGTGAGGTATTCGATGCCGCGCTGGATGCACGCTTCCACGCAGCCGCGCACGGCTTCGACGCCCTTGACGTGGCCAGCCACGCGCGGCAAGAAGCGCTTGGTGGCCCAGCGGCCGTTGCCGTCCATGATGATCGCAACGTGGCGCGGCACGCGGGCTACTTCGGGTACTGCTGTCGTCGAACTTTTATAGATCATAAATCCAGACTATCTAGAACAAATGCATGGGAAGCGGACGCTTGGGTCCGCCTCCGCGTGGGCAGACCCTGCCTTCGCGTCCTCTTACTCTACACCGTCAGGACTTCTTTTTCTTTTTCAGCAACCATTTTATCGACATCAATGACGAACTTGTCGGTCAGTTTCTGGATTTCGTCGGATGCGCGGCGCTCATCATCTTCCGAGCAAGCCTTGTCCTTGACCAGCTTTTTGAGCGACTCGTTGGCATCGCGGCGGATATTCCGGATCGCGATCTTGGCATCTTCCGCCTCGCCCTTGACCAGCTTGACCATTTCCTTGCGGCGTTCTTCGGTCAGCGGCGGGGTCGGCACGCGGATCATGTCGCCCTGCGACGAAGGATTGAGACCGAGGTCGGCATCGCGAATGGCTTTTTCCACCGTGGTCAGCATCTTCTTTTCCCACGGCTGCACGCCGATGGTGCGGGCGTCGATCAGGGTCACGTTGGCGATCTGGGTCAGCGCGGTGGCCGAACCATAGTAATCGACCATGATGTGATCGAGGATGCCGGTGTGGGCGCGGCCGGTGCGGACCTTGGCCAGGTCGGCCTTGAGGGTATCGATCGACTTGTTCATGCGCTCTTGCGCGTTTTTCTTGACGTCAGCGATAGTCATGCTGCTCTCCTGTAGCTCTGAATGATATTAAACGTGTACCAGTGTACCTTCGTCTTCGCCCATGATCACGCGCTTGAGCGCGCCCGGCTTGACGATGGAGAACACCTTGATCGGCAGTTTCTGGTCGCGGCACAGCGCGAACGCGGTCGCATCCATCACCTGCAAGTGCTTGGAAATGGCTTCGTCGAACGTAATCGACTCGTAGCGGGTGGCGTTCGGGTCCTTCTTCGGGTCGGCGGTGTAGACACCGTCGACCTTGGTGGCCTTGAGCACGATTTCGGCGCTGATTTCCGAACCGCGCAAGGCGGCGGCGGTATCGGTGGTGAAGAAAGGATTGCCGGTGCCGGCGGCGAACACGACGACCTTGCCCTCTTCCAGGTATTGCAGCGCTTTCGGGCGCACATAAGGCTCGACCACCTGCTCGATGGCGATGGCCGACATGACGCGGGCGACGATGCCGACGTGGCGCATGGCGTCAGCCAGGGCCAGCGCGTTCATCACGGTGGCCAGCATGCCCATGTAATCGGCAGTGGCGCGGTCCATGCCCTGGGCACCGGGCGCGACGCCACGGAAGATGTTGCCGCCGCCAATGACGACGGCCAGTTCCACGCCCAGGTTCGCTACTTCCGCGACATCGGCGACCATGCGCTCGATCGTCGCGCGGTTGATGCCGTAAGGATCATCGCCCATCAGTGCTTCGCCAGACAATTTCAGGAGTACGCGTTTGTAGGCTGGTTTCGACATGGGGGTGGGCTCCAAAAAATGACGGTTTGTATTCGGTCTTGCCGTGCGCACACTTTCATGTGCGCAGATTAAAAAAACGGGCCTTCCGGCCCGCTTTCACACTTACTGCTTGTTAGCAGCCATTTGCGCCGCAACCTCGGCAGCGAAATCGTCTTGCTTTTTCTCGATGCCTTCACCAACAACATACATCGTGAATGCTTTCACGGTGGTGTTTTTTTCTTTCAGCATCTGTTCGATCGATTGCTTGTCGTTCTTGACGAACGATTGGTTCAGCAGCGACACTTCTTTCAGATACTTCTGGATCGAGCCTTCCAGGCGCTTGGCCAGGATTTCCGGCGACTGCACTGGCTTGCCGGCGGCAACCGCGACGTCCGCATCTTCCTGAGCTTTCAGAGCAGCAACCGAACGCTCTTTTTCGATCAGTTCAGCAGGCACCTGGTCCGACGACAGCGACACTGGCTTCATTGCAGCAATGTGCATGGCCACGTCTTTACCAACTTGCTCGTCGGCGCCTTCGAACTCGACCACGACACCGATACGGGTGCCGTGCAGGTACGATGCCAGCTTGCCGGTGGTGTCGAAACGCTGGAAGCGGCGGATCGTCATGTTCTCGCCGATCTTGCCGATCAGGGCGATACGCACTTCGTCCAGGGTCTTGCCATCGAGTGGCAGGGCCAGCAGGGCGGCGACGTCGGCCGGGTTGTTTTCGGCAACCAGGCGCGCGGCGTTGTTCGCCAGGGCCAGGAAGTCATCGTTCTTGGCAACGAAGTCGGTTTCGCTGTTGACTTCAACCAGGGCGCCGACATTGCCAGCGATGAAGGTTGCTACAACGCCTTCAGCGGTGATGCGGGTTGCGTTGCTGGTTGCTTTGGTGCCCAGTTTGACGCGCAGGATTTCTTCAGCACGTGCCATGTCGCCATCGGCTTCGGTCAGTGCTTTTTTGCATTGCATCATTGGCGCGTCGGTTTTCGCGCGCAGTTCGCCTACCATCGCTGCTGTAATCGCTGCCATGTGTTTCTCCTAAATTTGTGACATATTCTGTTTAAAAAAAAGGGGGAGCTGCTGCTACCCCTTTTGATTTCCGCGGCGCCTGGCGCCTGAAGCAATTAAGCCTGCTCGGAGACTTCGACGAACTCGTCGCCAGCCGATTTAACCAGCTCAACGATTTCGTTGGAGGCGTTTGCACGGCCTTCCAGGATCGCATCAGCAACGCCACGGGCGTACAGCATGATGGCTTTGGACGAATCGTCGTTGCCTGGAATGACGTGGGTCACGCCTTCTGGCGAGTGGTTGGTATCGACGATGCCGATAACAGGGATGCCCAGCTTGCCGGCTTCGGTGATCGCGCCTTTGTGGTAGCCGACGTCGACGACGAAGATTGCGTCAGGAACGCCGCCCATGTCCTTGATACCGCCGATGGCTTTTTGCAGCTTGACCATTTCGCGCTGGAACATCAGGCCTTCTTTTTTCGACAGCTTCTCAACCGAACCGTCTTCAACCTGGGCTTCCATGTCTTTCAGGCGCTTGATCGAGGTCTTGATGGTCTTGAAGTTGGTCAGCATGCCGCCCAACCAGCGCTGGTCGACGAAAGGAACGCCAGCACGTGCAGCTTCAGCGGCGATGATTTCGCGCGCTTGACGCTTGGTGCCGACCATCAGGATCGTGCCGCGGTTGGACGCGACTTGCTTGATGGTTTTCATGGCTTCCTGATACATACCCATCGTCTTTTCCAAGTTGATGATATGAATCTTGTTGCGGTGGCCGAAAATGAACGGCGCCATTTTTGGGTTCCAAAAACGGGTTTGGTGACCGAAGTGGACACCGGCTTCCAGCATTTCACGCATTGTTACGGACATGTAATTCTCCAGGGTTGGGTCTGGAATCCGGTCAGTCACCATACAGGCACCCTTTGCGACCGGATTCGCGATTTTAACAAGATTTGTGGCATTACTTAACAACATTGCCCGAAAGCGAATTCAAGCAACCCGAGATTCTAACCGCATTTGGGGATTACTTCAAGTCCCCCGTCGTTCGCGCGCCAAGGCGGCACTCGGCGGGAACGATGGGTGGCTACGTCAAGTGGGGCGGCGAGCGCAACCGGGCAGCCTCGCAGGAACGACGCGGAGTTATCCCTTATAATGGTCGCCATATTTGCACGGGTTTTCGCACCATCCTCCCGCTGTTACTGATTCTTACCGATTTATTGCCGATTGCTAACTATGTCCAACATCTCGATCAAAACTCCCGCCGACATCGAAGGCATGCGCATCGCCGGCCGCCTCGGCTCCGAAGTGCTCGACTACATCACGCCCTTCGTCAAGGTCGGCGTCACCACTGGCGAACTGGACCGTCTTTGCCATGAATACATGGTCAACGTGCAGGGCACCATCCCCGCCCCGCTCAACTATTGCCCGCCGGGCTACACGCCCTACCCGAAAGCCATCTGCACCTCCGTCAACGACGTGATCTGCCACGGCATCCCGGGCGACAAGGTGCTCAAGGATGGCGACATGGTCAACCTCGACATCACTGTCATCAAGGATGGCTACCACGGCGACAACAGCCGCATGTTCCTGGTCGGCAAGCCAACCATTCTGGGCAAGCGCCTCTCCGAAGTCACCTACGAATGCATGTGGCTCGGCATTGCCCAGGTCAAGCCGGGCGCGCACCTGGGCGACATCGGCCACGTTATCCAGCAGCACGCCGAAAAGAACGGCTACAGCGTGGTGCGCGAATTTTGCGGCCACGGCATCGGCAAGGTCTTCCACGAAGAGCCGCAGGTCTTGCACTACGGCCGTCCAGGTACGCTGGAGCGCCTGGAAGCGGGCATGATCTTCACCATCGAGCCGATGATCAACGCCGGCCGCCGCGAGATCAAGGAAATGGGCGATGGCTGGACCATCAAGACCAAGGACAAGAAGCCGTCCGCCCAGTGGGAACACACCATTCTCGTCACCGACACCGGCTACGAAGTGCTGACCGTCTCGGCCGGCTCGCCGCCGCCGCCGGCCTTCATCATCCCGGCCAGCGCCGCCGTCACGGCCTGAGGCCAAGCCGCCATGCCCGCCGCCGCGCTCAAGAAGCAGTCCCGCGACCTCCTCAAGCAAAGGCTGAAGGCGGAGCGGACGCTGCTGATCGCCGCCTTCCGTGCCGACGGCAAGCCCGAAAAGCTGCTGCGCGGCCTGC
Source organism: Massilia frigida (assembly GCF_011682175.1). GTDB lineage: Bacteria > Pseudomonadota > Gammaproteobacteria > Burkholderiales > Burkholderiaceae_D > Telluria_A > Telluria_A frigida. The sequence continues at coordinate 240,247 of NZ_WHJG01000006.1, read as the reverse complement.
GCCACAGCGTCGACGAGGTACTGACCGAAGCGTGGCAAACGGTCGGCCTGCCCGCCTCCACCGCACTGGTAGGCGTGGGCGGCTACGGGCGCGGCGAACTGTTTCCGTACTCTGATGTCGACCTGCTGATCTTGCTGGGCGAACCTGCCGACGCCATCACCCAGGCCAAGCTGGAAGAGCTGGTGCAGATGCTGTGGGACCTGGGCCTGGAAATCGGCCACAGCATCCGCACCATCGACGAGTGCATGAGCGAGTCGAAGGCCGACATCACGGTGCAAACGAGCCTGTTAGAGGCGCGCCTGGTGTGCGGCGACGCGCACCTGTTCGAGCAATTGCAGGAGCGTTACCTCGGTGCGCTCGACCCGCGCGCGTTTTTCCACGCCAAGGCGGCCGAAATGCGCCTGCGCCACGCCAAATACGAAGACACGGCCTTCTCGCTGGAACCGAACGTCAAGGAAAGCCCGGGCGGCCTGCGCGACCTGCAAGTCATCCTGTGGGTGGCCAAGGCGGCCGGGCTGGCCAATTCCTGGGGCCAGCTGGCCACGCGCGGCCTGATCACCCAGACCGAAGCGCGCCAGCTGATGGAAAAGGAGCGCGCCTTCAAGGATATCCGCGTGCGCCTGCACCTGCACGCCAACCGGCGCGAAGACCGCCTGGTGTTCGACGTCCAGACGCCGATCGCGGAAAGCTTCGGCCTGAAAACCACCGGCGAAGGCATCAACGCGCGCCGCGCCAGCGAATACCTGATGCAGCGCTATTACTGGGCGGCCAAGACGGTCACCCAGCTCAACACCATCATGCTGCAAAATATCGAAGCGCAGCTATTCCCCGAGGCCAACGAGGCCGAGGCGATCAACGAGCGCTTCAACGATGTCAACGGCCTGATCGACATCGCGCACGACCACACCTTCACCCGGCAACCGTCGACGGTGCTGGAAGTGTTCGTGCTGATGACCGAGCGCCCTCACCTCAAGGGCATGACGGCGCGCACCATGCGCGCGCTGTGGCACGCGCGCTTCGAGATCGACACCAAATTCCGCGAAGATCCGGTCAACCGCGCCCTCTTCCTGCGCATCCTGCAAGCGCCGGTGGGCCTGGTGCACGCGCTGCGGCGCATGAACGACACCAGCATCCTGGGACGCTACCTGCCCAACTTCCGCCGCATCGTGGGCCAGATGCAGCACGACCTGTTCCATGTGTACACGGTCGACCAGCATATCCTGATGGTGGTGCGCAACATGCGCCGCTTCACGATGACCGAGCACGCGCACGAATACCCGTTCTGCAGCCAGCTGATCGCCAACTTCCGCAAGTCCTGGCTGCTGTACGTGGCCGCGCTGTTCCACGACATCGCCAAGGGCCGTGGCGGCGACCATTCCAAGCTCGGCACCGTGGACGCCGCCCAGTTCTGCGAAGAGCACGCCATCGGCTCGGAAGATACCGAACTGGTGGTCTTCCTGGTCGAGAACCACCTGACCATGTCGCAGGTCGCGCAAAAGCAGGACCTGTCGGACCCGGACGTGATCGAAAGCTTCGCCAAAGTGGTCAAGGACGAGCGCCACCTGACCGCGCTATACCTGCTCACGGTTGCCGATATCCGCGGCACCAGCCCCAAGGTGTGGAACGCGTGGAAGGCCAAGCTGCTCGAAGACCTGTACCGCGTGACCCTGCGCGTGCTGGGGGGCGAGCCGCATTCGGCCGACCGCGAACTGAAAAACCGCCAGGAAGAAGCGATGGCCACGCTGCGCCTGTACGGCCTGCCCGACATCGCCCATGTCGACCTGTGGAAGCAGCTCGACGTCGCCTACTTTTTGCGCCACGACGCTTCCGACATCGCCTGGCAGACCCGCTGCCTGTGGGATAAGCTGGGCAGCGTCACGCCGGTCGTCAAATGCCGCCTGGCGCCGATTGGCGAAGGCTTGCAGGTGGCCGTCTACGTCAAGGACCAGCCCGACCTGTTCGCACGCATTTGCAGCTATTTCGACCGCAAGAATTTCAGCATTCTCGACGCCAAGATCCATACGACCCGGCACGGCTACGCGCTCGACACCTTCATGGTGACCGAGCAGAGCTTCGCCAAGAGTTACCGCGACATCATCAACCTGATCGAGCACGAGATTTGCGAACTGCTGACTTCGCAGGCGCCCTTGCCGGCGCCCACGCGCGGGCGCCTCTCGCGCCTGTCGCGCACCTTCCCGCTCACGCCGACGGTCGATTTGCGGCCCGACGAGCGCGGCCAGTATTACCTGCTGTCGATTGCCGCCAACGACCGTACCGGGCTGCTGTACGCCATCGCCAATGTGCTCGCGCGCTACCGCATCAACCTGCACACGGCCAAGATCATGACCCTGGGCGAGCGCGTGGAAGACGTGTTCCTGGTCGACGGCGCCGTGCTCAACAACGCACGCAACCAGATCCAGCTCGAAACCGACCTGCTCGACGCGCTGCGCGTGTGATATCCAGATTTCCCTTTCCAGTAACCCTTTAAGTAACCTTAAAAGCAAGCCATGACTGAATTAGTACGCCTCTCCAAACGCATGTCCGAACTGGGGCTCTCGTCGCGCCGCGAAGCCGATGAATGGATCGCCCGCGGCTGGGTGCGGGTCGATGGCCAGGTCATCTCCGAACTGGGCAGCAAAGTGCTGCCGCACCAGAAAATCACCGTCGAGCGCCAGGCCGCGGCCGAGCAATCCAAGCGCGTTACCGTGCTGATCAACAAACCGATGGGCTATGTCAGCGGCCAGGCCGAAGATGGCTACACCCCGGCCGTGGCGCTGATCAAGGCCGAGAACCGCTGGGCCGACGACCCGTCGCCGGAAACCTTCCACCCGACCCAATTGCGCTCGCTGGTGCCGGCCGGACGGCTCGACATCGATTCGGTCGGGCTGCTGATCCTCACGCAGGATGGGCGCGTGGCGAAAACCCTGATCGGTCAGGATACCGCCATCGAAAAGGAATACCTGGTGCGCGTGCAGTACACCAAGGAAGGCAAGCTGCCGGAATCGGACCTGAAGAAGCTGTGCTTCGGCTTGTGGATGGACGGCAAGCCGCTGCTGGCGGCCAAGGTGCGCTGGCAGAATGACGACCAGCTCAGCTTCACCTTGAGAGAAGGCAAGAAGCGCCAGATCCGCCGCATGTGCGATATGGTGGGATTGAAAGTGCTTGGCCTGAAACGCGTGCGTATCGGCAAGGTCAAGCTGGGCGACCTGCCGGTCGGGCAATGGCGCTATCTGCGGCCTGACGAGCAGTTCTGAATGCTCATTGTCTTTCGCGACCAGTTCATCGCCCTGCTTCGCCATGCCGCCCCCGGACTGCTCACGCATCCATGGGTGCAGGCATGGTGCGAGCCGACGTAACAAGCACAATCTGCGATCAAGGGCTGGTGGCGCGCGCACTTGTCGAGCAAGACCCCGGCCACGAAACTGGCGTCGGCGCGGCTGCCGTCGGGGGCCGTGCGACTGGCGCAGTCCAACCGCGTTGATCTGCCGCTAAGCAGGCCGCGCCAAGTCCAGTGCAGCCGGAAGGCCAGATGAATCCTATTCGTTGGCGGCGAACATGTTCGTGTCTGCATTGACTTGATTCGGTATTGCAGTCAGAGAGGCGTCCGTCAGAACAACGACGGCAGTGGCGAATTCGTTGGTTTGCAAACCGCCAAACAATGCCGCAACCGCATCGTCGTCGAAATGGGCGCTGGTATGGCAAATAAATTCATGTTGCGGTGCCAAGGCTTGCAAGCTTGCGACAAGCGTCCCAGCGTCATAAAAGGCATAACGGTAGGCGGCATTATTGTACTTGGACTCGAGCCGCGCATGCGAACAGGTCAGCAGCAACGCAAAGCGCGGCTGCAAGTCACCATCACAAAGCAGACCGAGCTGCGTCAATGCCGGCGCGTGATCGGCCAAGCGCTGCCAATATCCGCGTGGGTTGAAGTAATAGCAACCGCGCGTGTGTTCTTCATAGGATAGTACGTACACATTCTGCGAGGACATGTTGCCGCCGCTGGGCGTCAAGCGCAGCGCGAAGCTCAAGTTTGGCCCAGCTTGCCAGACGCGGCGCCCCACGGCCGAGCCCAGCAGCTGCGACAGCTGTGCGAAGCGGGGGGATTGCTTATCCAGCTCGGCTAGCGCCGTGCTCGGCCTTGAGCGGTAGATCTTATAGCCACCGGCACTGGCTTGCTTGTTCTTGCTCGCGTAATGCACCTGGTGCCCCTTGGGCGCCATCGCATACGCCGCATGTTGGCTACTGCGGTGGTAAAACCAGGGTAGCGGGGCCAACCGTGCCCCCCCTAAATCCAGACCGGGACGCTCAGGCCACGATGCACTCAAGGGCGCGCAGTGAGAGCAGCCGAATTGGCGAAATACGGGCTGGGCGGTAAACACCAAGGTATCGCTGTCCAGTGTTTCGCTGCGCTCAATGCTGTCGATTGCGACGACGTGCGTGAAGAGCTGCAAGAGCTTATGGGCCACGCGTTCGGCACCTAACTCCAGTTCCAACGCCCCGTAATGCCTGTCGTTGCCTCGCTCGAACGTGCCGCTCGCCTTGGCGCAATGCAGGCAAGCCGAGGATGGCACATCGACGCAAGGGCCGATGCGTAGCTCGCGCTCGCCAAGCACTGCGTAGAGCAGGCGCTGGCCATGCAGCGCATCGCCGAGCGCTAGCGCGCGTTCGACGGCCGGCTCTGCACTGATGAAGGCGCACACTGCATCGTGTTCATCGTTCGCCGCAAGCAGCGCATCGAGAGGCTGCTGCTGTACCTTCAGGTCCCAACTGGCATCGGACAAGGCCGTTGCCTGTTCCACCAAGTCGGCGTGCGGCGTGAGCAGGGTTGCGCAACCGAGCCCGAGCTCCTTTAGTGCCTTGAGCACGGTAATGGCGTACCCGCTATCGCTGATCAGGAGAAGCTTGCCACGCCGCATCGCGGCGAGGACTGCGCCGGCGGACTGGCAAACGCGGGTCTCGTCCAGATACCGCTCGTAGGTATTGAGCAGACGCCGCCAACGCGCGTCGCGTTCGAGTTCGAGCTGCAGTGGGTCGGTGCATGGCACGGGTTCTCCCACCAGCAAGCCACGCATGAAGAGCAGCATCAAAGCCTGCTGAACGGCACGTGCGCCGATACCGCGCATCTGCTCGCCAATCTGCGCCAGCGTGCGTGTGCCGTCCAACAGCGGCAGGAGCGAAGGAAGGACGACCGAAACCGCTTTCCCACGCAGCGTGATCGTTGTTGGACCGCCCACCATGATCAGGCATTCGCGGCTGTGCCAGACTGGCTGAACACCTGCTACCAGTTTGGGATGCATCGGAAGCCGCATTTGCGGATCGGACGGCTCGGCCGATAGGCTCACCAACGCCGCCTGGAAATCGATAATTGTAGTCATGTCTTGTCGGAAATTAAACTCATGGTCATTGGGGTAGGCTCGATACCGTGCTGCACGGTCAGGTGGCGCATCAGGCAATAAACCAGCTGCATTTCCTGGCGTACCGAAACACCGAGCCGGTTACAGAGCATGTGCCAGAAATTAGGCAGCATGCTCAGATCGGTCACTGGATAGGGGTAGCATGTGTGCGCACTGTCGCGTTGGCGGATTGGATCAACCAGGACGCGGCCGCCTTCGAGGTCTTTCAGAGCGTGAATATCTTGCTTGAGAGCGCGAGTCCAGTCGTGCAGCCATGCGATGTTTCTTGGCGAACCATCGGTGCCCGCTTGTTGAGCCGCACTGAACTTACTGGCAATCGCGCCGCGCGAATGTTGGAACATCGCCTCGTCCTTCTGTTCGTAGGCGGGCGGTAGGCCAAATGCTCGCCACCAGTAGTCGTAATAGGCGCGACACCAGCTAATGCTTTGCGCCGCGTCCAAGCCTGTCGTTTCCAGCGTGCTTGCCAGCAAGCGCAAAGCGCGTTCGGTCAGGGGGGTGCTGTCGTCAGCCAAAATGCGCAATGACACGACGCTGCTGGCGCAAAAATGTTGCTCGGCGAGGCTATTGCCATGCGGCCCACAATACTTGTCGATCTCCGGTTCGTACTTGGCAAAGCGCAACTGCGCACCACGCGCGAGCGGCGCGGCCAACGCGCTACTCAAGCGCACCTTGATCCGCGCACGGTGCATGGCCGACTCCGCATGAACTCGTAGCCGCAGGTGGTATCCGTGTTCCTGATAACGGATGAAGAACCAGGTGTGCCCCTGGGCCTTCCACGCGGCAAACAGCGGCGCCAAAATGTCAAACAGAATCTCGTCCGCAGCGGGCACGAGGTCTCTCGATGACAGTTCCGGAGACAGGAACAGTTGGGCGTAGACCCAATCGTCCGCGTTGCGTCGCTGTGGCGGGCGCACTATCGCGTTCCCGGGATCACCGTGACCGGACGTGGAAGGAGCTTGCAGCGCATCTGCCTGCATCAGCGTCATGGCAGCACTTCCTCCAGCTCTAGCTGCAACTCGACGACGTGCGGTCCACCCAGGCCAAGATCGACGACGGAAAGCTCGGGGTCGGGCAGCGCTTCCTCGAAGATCAAGGTTTGTACACTCGCGCTATCGAGACCGGCAATAAAGCTGCGCAGCAGCAGCTGGTTGGCGAACTCGAGGTAAACGGGCTTGTGATCACGGATGCGGCCCGGCTCGCCAGGTTTGCGCAGGATCACCCGAACATAAACGCGGTCAGGCAATCCGTGTACGCTTTGCCAGTGCTGATAGGCGCTGAACAAGGTGTAATCGTCCGCAGTATGCTCCGGCAGTGCCGTGACATCGACCGCCCAGGACCTGCGCTGCAGGATCACGCGCCCGTAACGCAGGCGCGGGTAGATACGTACCGTCGAGGTGCACGGCCTGGCTTGACGCTCGATGAAGTCGACCAGGTTACTCGCCTCCGCTTGATAAGCATAGGGGGCCACGGCATCGGACAGGACACGTTGCACCGGTGGCAGCGACATCGTGTGCAGGCAGCCCATGTACAGCGGCAGTACCGCTTGCCCATCGTAAGCAAAGCGTAGCGTATCGCTTGCCGCATCGTGTTCCACCGTCAAGCCGTCCAATGCGAGCAGGTCGGCGCGCGCGGAAGATTCACCCGGCATGGACAAAGCCCGCGGCGTCAGCGCCGGATGCACATGCGCGTTGTGCTGCAGCGTCGTTTGCAGCTCCAGTATTTCGTTGCCGCTTACCGATTGCAGTCGTTGCAGCACCGCGCGCAGGGCATCGACCCAGGCAGGATTGTCGATCAACTGAGCATAGCGTGTATAAAAGCGTCCCCAACCAGGCAAGGTTTGATTGATAATCAGATCGAACTCACCACATTCCATCGCCTCCGCACTCGCCGCAGCGACTTGCACCAGCACGCCAAGGCGGCGCGGCACCCCGGTCGCATGATCGGCGGCCATACAGGTTTGCGCGAGCTGTTGCAAGTCTTGCTCGCAGAGCGACACTTCACTGTGCTTTGATTCGGCAAGCGCCGCGAACGTGTGCATAAAGCTGGCGTACGCGGCCCTGGCCTGGGCAAAGCGCGGAAAGATGTGCGTATCGTCGGTCCTGTGCCGTTCGCACAGGCGCAGCGCTTGGGCGGCAAAATGCGCAGGATTGCCGCAGCGTCCGCCTACCCCGTAGCTGGCGACGAAGATGTCGACCAGCATGCGATGGTGCAGGCCGTTGCTATCGCGTCGGGCGAAAAGGCTCAGCAAGGGGCCAAGTTGATGTTCCAACGCGAGCCTGAGGCGCGAACCCAGGTCTGCCTCAACGCCATGCACAATACTGTCCTCGATCACGGGCGCGATGCCGTCGATATCGTCCACCCCCAGTGCCGCGCACAACTGCACGATGCGGGTGCGTGCCGCGTCACGTCCCGCAACGTCCCGCGTGGCGTACTCCTGCCCCAGCGCTTCAAGTTCATGCAGCGCGTCGCATGCTGGCTGTATTTGCGTGCCAAGCATCGCGTGCGCGCGGCGGGCGAAGGTCGACAAGCCGTCCAGTGCGTCGCTGGGCAACAGTGAGGCGCTTTGCACCAGGCCAGAGCGGTGCACCTGGCTGATGAGGGAGCTTACCTTGTCGCCTCCCAGGGAAGCTAATTCCGGGTGGCGCCGTGCCTGGTCAATCCAGTCCGCCTTGCTCAGCCCCCTGGTGGCGTTCTCCAGCAAGGTCAACAGTTGCTCGACCGGCGCCGAGAGCGGGCCGCTGCGTAGTCTGGAATAGGCGATATTCACGCCCGCCGTTGCCGCACTGAAAAAGCCGATAGCCTGGCCTTCGCGAAAACGCGTTGGGTTGGGGGTCAGCGGCAGTTGATCAGTGATCGCGTAGCGAGCTTGCAAACTCGCTGCGATGCGCGCGCACAGTTGCAAATTAAGGCGGGAGCGTACTTCAATGCACGCGGCCCGCGCATCAAGCACCAATCCGGTCGTCGGGCAGTGTTCCGGTTTGGCGGTCCCGGTGGCCAGCGGGGCCACCAGGCCCCAGCGTCCGAATGGGCTGGTCTTGGCGGTGGCGCGCGCGACGTAACGCATCAGCGTGGCTTCAGTATTGCGCTCGGCCTTGCGCCAGTTATCAGGCTCCACACATGCCAATTTACGCGCGTGGGCGGCGAGGCTCGTATTGTGTAGTTGCAGACCAAGCAAGAAATCGGGCTTGGTGACCAGATCTTGCAGGCGGCAGCGTTGACGCGTCAGTTCCGCGGCAAAAACGTGCCTCGCTTCTTTTTTCCAGCGTTCAAGGCGCTCAAGGCGGTGGGTGTAGCGCCGCACCAGGCGGCGCTCGCGCAAGCCTGGCAGCAAGGCCAGCACGACCCAATCCCCGGCCTGGAGAGAAAGCCTGTTGTGGAGCTTGCGCTTGATGGCGACCAGCGCCGACTTGTTGCTACCTTCAAACGTGCCGGCCGCCTGGAAGAGGATACGCTCGCAGACATAGCTGCGCTCAACGTCAAGCAAGTTTTCCTGTCCGGCAAGACGCCGCTGCCACGCCACACTCTGCGGCATGGTCAGCGTGTTCAGGCGGCTGGCCGGGAATGCGGCTAGCCTCAACAGTGCCGGGCCGTCGAGTTGCCAGGCGGGAAGGCGCACAGCGCCGCCTGAACCCGCGCCGCTCGTGTCAAATTGTTCTTGTTTCATGCGTCTCAAGATCCCCAAGGCAGGTGTTGGAGCGCGCTCCACAGGAGGCGCACTAATTCATAGCCGAAGCATGCGACGACGAGTCCGGTCCAGCATAAGGCCACCGCAGCGTATAGCGCATAGCCGACAGCTGCCCGTGCGCTATGCGTGGCGCTGGCGCGTTTGCGCCAGCGCCCCAGGCCAGGCAATCGGCTCAAGCCGTCCCGAAGGTGTGCCATGGCGAGCTTGCGCAGATTGGGCTGTTCGAGATAATCGGCGGCGATCCAATACCCGTCCATGCTGAGCAGAAACGGGTTCAGCGTCACAGCGATGATCGCCAATTGGAATCCGGAGTAAGCCAGCAGCATCCGCGCAGCGACGCTCGTTGGGTCAAGCGCATGATAAAGCGTCATGACGATCCCGAATGACACGAGGTTGACCATCGGTCCGGCAAAGGACACGAACATGCGCTGGTATTTGTTTGCAATGCTGTGTGCATCGAGCGTATCGGTAATGATGGACGGTACGATGCCCCACATCAACTTGAAGGCAAAGCCACGCGTTCGTGCGCCATAGAGATGGCATGCAAGGGCATGGGCAAGTTCGTGCAACGCAATTTCGACGATGGCAATGAGCGGCAACAAGAGCAGCATCGCATCGGCCGGTGTGAAAGTGATCATCTGCAGCGGAGCGAGCAGGCCGCCGTCACGCGGGTAAAGAAACAATTGCACGATTCCAGCCGCAGTGAGCGCCAGTGCCGCCAGTTTTGTGCCCGGGTTGAGCCACCAGACCCGGTAAGTGTCCAGCCAGGCGAGCGCGGCATCGATCTGGATAAAGGACTGGGGCTCGCCCTGGGCCTTGCCGGTGGCAGGCGTTGGCCAACTGGCGGGATCGATCAGACACAGTCGCGCACCTTCATCGAGGAACGCGGTCAGGCGTTGGGGCTTGAGCCGGACCGGGCTGCCGCCGCTGAGCGATGTGGCAATCTCGGCCAGGGTGCGCTCGCCGTTGGCCAACTCGAGCACGCGCACGCCCAGCGCGTTGGTGAGCATGTAGTGCGTGAGATTGGCGTCCTTGACCAGATAGCGGGACTGATCGCCGTACGGGCTGGCCAGGAAGCCCGGTAGCGCGCGCGGACGATGCTGCGCCGATGCGCTTTCCTCATTCACTTGCATGGACTGCCTTTTGACTCGCCTGTGCCATGGCAGCTGCGAGCGCCTTGGGGCGCTCGCTATGTCCCAAAGCATAGCCATTGAGCACGCTGGCGTGGAAGCCATCGAGCCCCAGCCAGCCATCCCAGCTATCCTGAGAGAAGCTGGCGGTGATGCTACCTGCGAAGCCCAGGGCCGCGCAGGCGATGCCATTGCGCTGCAATTGCACCCCGTCTTCGAGCAACATGTAACGGTAGCCACGGTCGCCGTAACGTTCGATGGCATCCGCGAGCGAACCGACCATCAGGAACAAGGAAGCCGCGCTTCTGAATTCGGCCTGGAAGCAGGCCGTTTCCAGCAGATCCGGAATACGCGTGGCATCGGCATTGAGTTGCACCAAGGTCAAATTTTGCTCATCCACGAGATAGGCCCCAGGCGCTAGGCCATCCACCCGCAGTGCCAGCATGACTTGGCGCACCATGGTAACGTGGCCATTCCAGGCTTGCAGCGTGCGATGCGGTTGTGCGGATGGCGCATCGCCAGGCGTGCGCACCTGCGCTGGATAGGCCCAGTGCAAGAAGCGCGCCACGTCGTTCAGAGTCAACGGCCGCTCCGAGTAGGAGCGGGTACTTTGGCGCTGCGCCAGCGCGGCGGCAATGGGCGGCTCGTCGGAACTGGCCGATGCACCGAGATGGGAGAGCAAGTCGATGCATGCACCCGCCTTGGACGGGTGAAAGGCGCCCTTGATCCAGCCGAGTGGCTCGGCGCATGAGGGAGCGCCCTGGAACTCACGCACGCCGGGAACGTTGCGCGTAGCGTGGTGTAGTAGCAGGCTGAGGTTACTACCTATGCCTTCGCGCGCGTCGAGGCGGCTCATGAAGTGCTCCTTGTTAATTTTACTTTGCGTCTGAGCAAGAAGTCCTCGAAATGCGTACTGCGCGTGCCTGGCCGCATGGGTGGACGACACACCTGACACCATTCGTAATAAGGGATGAATGGGTGAGACTTTGAAGACGTCGTCAGGTCGTAGCTGACGAGGCGATTGACGGCGGCAGGCGCGCGCGCTCCGCCGATCAAGGCACTGATTTCAAGCGCCAGCATGGATGCCGCCACGCGCGCAAGACTATCGAATCGGCCGGGCGCCTCAAAGCCCGGATTGCGGTCATGGAATTGACGCTCGGCTTCCCACGCTTCGATGTGCGCTGCATTGGCGGCGCTGCGCACCTCGGCACAGGCCAGGCAGGCGCTGGCACCCGGCATGACGGTTGGGCCGAGCTCAACTCGCGCACCGTCGAGCAGTACCGGGCAGACGGGAATTCCGTGTCGCACTGCAATGGCGTTGATGGAGGCAAGTTGTTGCGGATGTGGGCGTGTCAGCGCGACCGCAACGAGATCAATGTCATACAAGCCCAATGTAAATGTCCTGTTATCGAACACGGGTCTGGCGATGACCGACTGCGTAGCCGTCGCCGCTGGCAGTTCATGTGCCAGTACCGACATTGCCCCTGGGTCTAGCGGTGCGACGCAGAGATGGCCAAGTTGCAGGTGCTTGAGCGCGTGCAGCACCGGAACAGCCATGCCGCTGTCGACGATCAAGCTCACACGCGCTTTGCTCAAGCGTCGCTGCACAAGATCGGTGACATGGGCGTCGTCTGCGTGGCGGGCATCGACGCGCTGCAAATAAAGTGTATGCCAGTTTGATGCTGCAAGCTCGAATGTATTTGTAAACATGTGCTTATGCAAAGGGTTGTGGCCAGCGGTTGAATTCGGCGTAGGACTTGGCGCGGTGGCCCATTCGTTTCGGGGCTTCATAGAGACGTGGCGCGGCGCCGAATTTGAGGTTGTAGTTAACGGTGAGCGGGAGCAGATCCGGTGCGACGACGCGCACGGCGAACAGCCCACAGTCGGCGACCGGCCCGACGGTTTGATCGACGACGCATAGTTCGTAGTCGAGTTCGGCAAAACGCGACACCAGGCGATCCAGCATCTCATGATCATCTTCTGGCGCGCTTGCCTGGCGCCGCTTGAGCGTTGCCAAGTCGATCCTGTGCGGCGATTGCAGCAGGAAATCGAAGGCCGCGCGATGCGCCGGGTCCGCGTAGTACACCGCGCCATCGGTCAGACGCGTGAAGGTCCGGAAATCAAGTGGGTTATAGAGGCGGGGTCGGCGTGACAGTGGCGCGATTGCCGCACGCGAGGACGCTGCCTCGTCAATGACGCGCACGAGCGCGTCTTCGATGTCAAAGCGCGTAGCGGCCATCGCCATCATCGCCACTTCCCCCTCCGGCTGCCATTGCAGGCAGTAGGCGCTGGGCATGCCCAAGTCGGTCGTGGCGTCAAAGAAATAGGTCTCGATGCCGCTTGCTTGCGCGCGCGCCAGACGTTCACGTAGCTCGGGACCGGCGCTTTCATCAATGTCTATGTGTGACAGCGGTAGTTGATGCAGCCACGTGAGCGTGAGCGTGTCGCGCTCGATCAGCTCCATGATCGCGGTGGCGCAAGCACGTTCGTAACTGGCCGCGATCGCACTGCCGGAACTGATCGGTTGGATAAACGCCTCACCCTGCCACTGGTAAGCGGAGCTGACATAGACCGCGCCAAAGGGCACATACGCGGGGCGACGATGGGTAAGCGAATAGCCTTGTAACCAGCGTATAGGCACGTCGTTGCGGGGCAGTGCGCTGCCATCGTTGGATTCGCTGCGCGACGCGTGCGCAAAGCGGCACAGATCGAGGGCCTCGCCGCCCAGTTCGTCGCGCGTCGCGGTGACGACGCGCCGCTCGTCAAACGAACAATTGCAGTAACGTTCCAAGGCCTCGCAAATCGCCTTGGCCTTGGCCCACTTGCGTTGCGTCGAGGATCCTGAGCCAGCCAGGCTTTGGGACTTGTCCAGGGCGAGCGTGATATGCGCTTGAGCGTGCGGTAGCCAGGAGACTGTCGACGAATAGACGACGATGTCGGCCTCGCCGCACTCGACCGGAATCTCCGCTGGTGGGGCGATCAGCCCGGTTTCCGCGTCGACCAGTGGCGCGGTGCGCTCGAGTAACTCCCCTGCGTCAAGATAACCGTTTTTTCTCATGAGTCGGCTGTAAAGTAGACGTGATTGGGCCGCACTGCATGCATCGAGCAGCCGGGGCAAAGTGGGTCTTGCAGGATCTGGCAGGTACGTGCATCCGGCCCTGCGAGCACAGGATGCAAGGCGCAATGTTCCCCGCCCTGATTCTCCGCCATCTGTTCGCCGATCCAGTGCGACAACGACTGCGCGCTATCGCGCGTGCTGGGCGAGGGAGTGGCGGCATGTCGCGGCAGGAATTCGCCCTGACTGCACAGACAGGCCACACATGGCGAGACACGGGCGTCGTCGCGCCGAAGTGCCCAAAGACTGTCGGGCCGAGCGAGAACAATCAGCGTACGCGCATGGCGAGCCACGAGCCATCGGTTGAAGTCCAGGACCGGCGCATCGGCCGCTTCGGCGGTGAGCAGCAGCACCCAACCTTGAACGGCATGCGAATGCAGCCACTGGGGCAATACAGCACCGTCCAGTTCCAGCGCCGCAGGCGTGCGTGAATTTGGCCAGCATGAGATCAGATCATCGGCCAGCGCTGCGCAAACGGGACTATAAGCAACGAGGTCGCAATGCAAACGGGATTCGGGCGGATCTAAGTCTTGGAAAGGCATCGTAATGTCAATTCGAACATGTTGTAACCCAGGGTGATATGCCCCAGAGGGGCGCTTACAGAAATAGCGATCAGAAATTTCCAAGGAATTCGGTACGGCGACATGCTGCAAATACGTCGTCGTTCATCCCCTGGCAGGACGCGATGGTCAAGTTCTTACGGAAAGCGGCAATGACGCCCCCCGAGGAAATCGACTGCTTTCGGCAAGTTCCGTTCACGTTTGTCAGCCGCGCGAATGCGTCCGGCCCGCCTCACTGCCGGTGGCACGCGGATGATGCGCGCACGGCCAATGACGCAAAGCTTGTTCGGCTGCTTTATTGGTGTGCACCAGATCAGGCCGCGCGAGTTGGCGCGCAATGATCTCCCCATCGAGCGGGAATTTGCGTGAGCCCGAAGCTTGTCGTGACGCGAGACCCGACTGCGCTCATACCGCCCGCGCAGGCGTTCGATGCTGGCGACGTACCTGATCGCAGGTACGCCGCTTTTAACACTTAGGCGAGGCAGGCCGAGGTGCTGATGGAAGCTGCGGTGCTGAGGCTGCTGGCAGTGCTGGCAACAGCAACAGCGTTGCCACGGACTTCGATTTCTTCAGCGAAAAGGTCGAGTTCTGCGGCGTTGATCTCTTCGGCTTCAATCGAGTTAATCATCGTTTCGTTCATGGCTTTGTTCATGGCTTATCTCTTATAAGTTTAAGTAAAGGAAAATTCCAACTAACGTCATCAAGTCGCAGCCATCGCTCACACCTCAACCGGAAAAGTGCTTGCAGATGGACTAATGCTCGACGGAATGCATCTTAAGCAAAAATGCCCACATTAAATATTTGTTTTTTATTATTTTTATGCTTTTGGCATGATTGTGCTGTTTTACGCAGAAATGGGTAAGATTGCAGCAAATGTGCGATGAAGCGTTGTCGGGCGGGTTGGCATCAATGGTGGTGTCGATGTCGAGTCTTGCCAAGGCAATCAGATCCACCATCGCCTAGCCCCCCCCGCGTTCATGACGTCGTAGTCGCTCCCGAACGGGCCGTACTGAGTTTTATGCTCACCCGAAGTAAGCTCGACGATATAGGACGCTTGCGTCCGAACCGCCCGGCGAGGACCGCCTGAGTTCCCTTTTGAGCGATCTTGATTTGTGCTGGCGAGTTCCGAGGCAGAGTAGCCGGGGACGAACTTGATCGAGTCGGCGGTCGTTGCGAGGATGACGTGCCCCGCGGTAAGGATCCGGCCCCGCCGACCACGGCGGCAGAACCGATCGGAGTGCCGCTCCCCGACTCCAGCCGACCGATACGGTGGGCCTGCATGATTTTCCTTGATTCGCTTGTTATCGCCATCTCAATATCCCCGTTGATGACGGCGACGGCTTCTGGATGTCCCATTAGCAGCTGTCGAGCCGGCGCTTCGCTTTCTAGCCTGACGGGACGGGCCCGGCCCGGTCGGCTTATCGTCCGCATCGCATCAATAAAGGTGCCCCGCGCGCCTGTCAGCAGCGCACGGTGAGAACCGAGGTAACAAGCACAACCTGCGATCACTTTTTTGTCGTGCGCGATGTCCACTTTGGGATTGGACGGTCCTTGAACCGACGACCATACTCCGCTGGCGAGCCGTGGCCCACCATGGCCGTACCGTCCGCCCCCCAGGGCGGCGGTCCACCCATGGAGACTGCCAATGTTGAAACACCCTGTCATCCCGGCGCGCCGGCTCGCCGCCTGCCTCGCCGCCCTGTTCCTGCCTGCCTTTGCCAGCGCCGCCTCGACCACCTTCATCAATCCGGTCGGACCAGCTACCACCTCCTCGGCCGATCCCCACGTCATGCGCCACAGCGATGGCAATTACTACTTCGTGTCCACCGCGCCCGGTTGGGACAAGCTGGAATTGCGCAAGTCGCCCTCGCTGTCCGGCATCGGCGCGCGCACGCCGGTCACGGTGTTCGTCAAGACAGCGGCCTGCAGCGGCAACAACTGCACCAGCAAGGAAATCTGGGCGCCCGAGATCAACCATATCAACGGCGCCTGGTACATCTATTTTTCGGGAGCCGGCACCGACAACCAGCACCGCGTGTTTGCCATCCGCAACCCCAGCGCCGATCCGACCACAGGCACCTGGAGCGCACCGGTCAAGGTGGCCGACAGCGAGGATAGCTGGGCAATCGACCAGACCGTGGCCACCATCAACGGCCAGCTCTACATGGCCTGGTCGGACATCTCCGGCGGACAACCGCAGCGCATCAAGATCGCACGCATGAGCAGTCCGACCACGCTCATCGGCAAGGGCGCGATCATTTCCACCCCGACTCTCGCCTGGGAAAAATCCGGCGCGGCGGTCAACGAGGCGCCTGCATTTATCGTGCACGGCAACAAGGTGCACATGAGTATCTCGGCCAGCGGCTGCTGGACCGACGATTACAAGCTCGGCCTGCTGACCGCCAACCTGGGCGCGGACCTGACCATGCCGTCCAACTGGAGCAAGGCGGCCACGCCGATCCTACAAAAGGGCAACGGCGCCTTCGGCCCCGGCCACAACGGCTTTACCAAGTCGCCCGACGGCACCGAAGACTGGATCGTCTACCATGCCAATCCGGCCAACGGCCAGGGCTGCGGCGACGCGCGCACCACGCGCATCCAGAAGGTGAGCTGGAATGGCGACGTTCCGGTGATCGGCGCGCCGGTCGCTGCCGGCACGCCCGTGACGCGGCCATCGGGTGAAGGAAGCGGCACGATCTGGTACCGCGTGCGCAACGAGGCCAGCGGCAAGGTCATGAGCGTTGACCGCGCCGCCGCAGCCAACGGCGCCGCCATCTGGCAATTCACCAACCTCAACAATTCCGACCAGTTGTGGTCGCTCGACCCGGTCGACGGCGCATGGTTCAAGCTCAGCTCGAACTACAACGGCAATGTGGTCGACGTGGCGGGCCACAGCACCGCGCCCGGAGTGGCGCTCAAGACCTATCCTTACGCGGCGACCTACAACCAGCAGTGGCAATTGGTGCCGGGCACGACCCAGCATGTCGGCGTGCGCAACCGCAACAGTGGGCTGATGCTCGACAACCGCGATGGCAGCCTGCTCGACGGCGCCGTGATCCAGCAGTGGACTGCCAATGGACTGGCGCCGCAACGCTGGCGCCTTGAGCGGGCCAACTAGACAGCAGGCCGGAGCTCAGCGGTGTGAGTGAGGGGTGGCAAACGCTGGCTGTCCGAATCCGGCCACGTACGACCAGCTAACATTGACAAAGCGCAGTCCGTCACCCACACTCGTTTATGACTTGGTAATGTAACTCAACCGACATCAACCATCAGCACGGGCGGGGGTCAGATGGCCAGTGATAATTCTGCCACAATTTCTCTTCCACAGGGAGGAGGCGCACTGAAAGGCTTGAGCGAGAAATTTTCGCCGGACCTCTACACTGGCACCGGCAACTTCTCGATTCCAGTCCCGCTACCGCCAGGGCGCAACGGCTTCCAGCCACAGCTCGGATTATCGTTCAGCACCGGTCATGGAAACGGTGCCTTCGGCGCCGGCTGGTCGACTGGCATCCCTGCGCTCAGCCGCAAAACCTCCCAAGGCATTCCGCGCTATCGCGACAATGCCGGTGCCAGCTCGATCAAACCCGACGTGTTCATGCTGTTCGGCGCCGAAGACCTGGTTCCGGTCGATGGTGGGCCGCCCGGCGCCCAGCGCTACCGGCCCAGGGCCGAAGGCTTGTTTGCGCTGATCGATCGTTTTCATGAGGCCGGCAACGATTACTGGCAAGTGCAAACGAAAGATGGCTTGACCAGCTTTTACGGCACGCCCGGAATGGCGGGAAACGATCCGGCAGTCATCGCCAACCCTGGCGACCGGCGCAAGGTATTCACCTGGAACCTGAGCTGCACGGTCGACCCTTTCGGCAACCGCATCGAGTACGCCTATGTGCGCGACCAGGGCGATGCCGGTGCGCTGGAATGGGACCAGCTTTATCTCAAGCAAATCCGTTATGTCGACTATCCGGATTCCGCCGGCCAGCTGCACTATCTGGTGCATGTCGATTTTTTATACGACAACGATGTCCCTCCTCCCGGGGCAAGTGCGGCGCGCGAACGTCCCGATCCCTTCTCGGAGGGCCGCGCAGGCTTCCAGATCCGCACCCGGCGCCGCTGCAAATGGATCGTGGTCAAGACCCGTCCCGTACCGGCGCGCGAACAACTGGTGCGAGCGCTTGAACTGATCTATCTCGATGAGCGTACCGACTTGCCCGATCTGCCAGAGCGCCTGCCGCTGAATGCGATGTCGCTGATGAGCCTGATCGACGTCATCGGTTACGACGATGACAATCGGCCGGCCCGCGAATTGCCGCCTGTTGAATTCACCTACAGCAGTTTCGAACCGCGGCAGCGAAAATTTGCGGCGGTGATCGGACAAAACCTGCCCCCTGTGTCGCTAGCCAATCCGGATATCGCCCTGGTCGACCTGTCCGGAAACGGTCTGCCGGACCTGTTTGAAATGGGCGACAGCGTGCGCTATTGGCGCAACCTCGGCGGCGGCCAGTTCGACCTGCCGCGCGCCATGCCGGACGCCCCTGCCGGCCTGCGCCTTTCCGATCGTGGCGTCCAGCTGATCGATGCCAATGGCGACGGGCGCAGCGACCTGCTGGTGACAAACGCCGAGTTGTCCGGCTATTACGCGGCCACGTTCCAGGGGGCCTGGGACCGCAAAAAATCCTTTCAGCGCTATCGCCAGGCCCCGGGCTTCAACTTGGAGGATCCGGAAGTGCACCTGGTCGACCTCGATGGCGATGGCGTCACCGATGCCATTCGTGCCGCCACACGGCTGGAATGCTACTTCAACGATCCGCTCCAGGGATGGCAGCCGGGCACGGATCACGTGCGCTTTGTCGAGCGGCGCCCTGACGGATTCCCCGCCAGTTTCTCCGATCCGCGCGTGAGGTGGGCCGACATGACGGGCGACGGCATGCAGGATGTTGTACTGGTCCACAATGCCCGGATCGATTACTGGCCGAACCTCGGCTACGGCGAGTTCGGTCCACGCGTGCACATGCGCGATGCACCGCATCTGCCGGTCGACTACGATCCGCGCCGCCTGCTGATCGGCGATGTCGATGGCGACGGGATTGCCGATATCGTGTATATCGAACAGGGCCGGTTGACGCTCTGGATTAACCAGTGCGGCAACGGCTGGAGCGCGCCGGTCGTGATCCACGGCACCCCGCAGGTCACCGACAACGATAGCGTGCGTCTGGTCGACCTGCTGGGAACCGGCGTGAGCGGGGTGCTGTGGACCCAGGATGCGCGTGGCGGCAGCCGCGATCGCTATTTCTTCCTCGATTTCACCGGCGCGGTAAAGCCGTATCTCCTGACCGGCATGAACAACCATATCGGCGCTGTCACCAGCGTGGAATATGCCTCCTCCACGCGCGAGTATGTGCGCGATCAGGCCGACCGGGCGACCGCCTGGCGCACGCCCTTGCCGTTTCCGGTACAGGTAGTGACGCGCGTCGAGGTGCTCGACCAGATCTCCCAGGGAAAACTCACCACGGAATATCGCTACCACCACGGCTACTGGGATGGCGCCGAGCGCGAGTTTCGCGGCTTTGGCATGGTGGAGCAGATCGATACCGTTTCCTTCGCAAAATATAACGCAGCCGGCCTGCATGGCGCCGAGGCCTTTTTCGCCAGCGTCGAGCGGCGCTTCTTTTCGGCGCCCACGCTCACCAGGACATGGTTTCATCAAGGTCCGGCCGGCGCGGAGTCCGGCGATTGGCCAGAGCGCGATTTCACCAGCGAATACTGGCCGGGTGATCCGCAGCTGCTCAAGCACAGCGCGGCGGTCGATGCGTTTACCAGCACCTTGCCGCATCGCCGCGCCAAGCGCGACGCGTTACGCGCGCTGCGCGGCAGGATCTTGCGCAGCGAACTGTTCGCCCTGGATGGGGCGGCGCTGGAAGAGCGGCCGTACACCGTCACGGAACACGCATACGGGCTGCGCGAAGAACCGGCCGCCGGCGGCCCCGCGCCGGCGCGCGCCCGCGTTTTTTTCGCGCACAGTACGGTACAGCGCACCACGCAGTGGGAACGGGGTGACGATCCCTTGACGACATTCAGTTTCTCCAGCCAATACGATGATTACGGTCAACCCTTGATCCACAGCGCGCTCGCGATGCCGCGCCGTAGCCTCAAGCGTTTGCCGCAGCGCGAAAACAGTCCGACGGATCAAGCCGCTGTTCTTGCCACGCATACGTGCAGCGCGTATGCGACACAAGCCACGAGCCCGGCGAGCCGCATCTGCAACCGCATCGCGCGCAGCACCGGTTTCGCGCTCGTGCCTGCGGCGCGGGTGGTGGAGACGCAGCCCGCCGATGTCCTTGCCGTTTTACGCGATCACATGCAGCTTGCAGAAGCACTGCACCGGCAGTTCGAGGCCAGCCTGACAAGCTGGCAGCCCGAGCAAGGCAATCCGGCCGGCTACCGCATCATCGCGCATGCGCTGAGCTACTACGATGGAGCGGCTTACCAGGGCGAAGCGCTGGGCCTGGCGGGTCGCTACGGCGCCCTGACCCGATCCGAGTCCCTGGTCGTCACCGATGAGATCCTGGACCGTGTCTACCATGTTGACGGCACCACGCGGCGCCCCGCCTATCTCGGCGGCACGGCTGCGTCGCCGTCCGGTGCGCCAGCCGGTTTCGGCGCGGACCATGGGTATCTGGACAAGCGCAACCATGTCGCCGGCTATGTTCCCGGCTACTATGCCAGCACCGGACAACACAAGTTCGATTTCCAGGATGGCGCCGCCAATCCGCGCGGCTTGCCGGTGGCGATGCGCGATGCGCTCGACCACGAAACCAGGATCGAGCGCTACGACGACTTCCTGTTCCTTCCGCTTCAGCTACGCGACGCCCGCGGCATGTCCGTCACGGCCGAGTACAACTTGCGTGTGCTTCGTCCGCGCAAGGTGATCGATCCAAATGGAAATGTCAGCGAAGTGGCATTTTCGCCTGCGGGGTTCGTTACCGATACCTGGGTCAAGGGCAAGCATGGCGAAGGCGATGGCAGCAGTTCCGGCAGCAGGCGCTCGTACGATTTCCTGGCCTTCCAGCGCTCGGGCCAGCCGATTCATACGCGGACCATCCAGCGGGTTTATCACGACACCGACCCCGACGACACCGGTGAAACGATCGAGTCGCGCGACTATTCCGATGGATTCGGCCGTGTCATCCAGACCCGTAAGCAAGGCGCATCGGTACGCTTCGGCGACGGCATTTTATCGCCTGACCAGAATGAAGCGCACGGCGCTCCGCTGGCCGCCACTGTCAACGCCGATGTCGACCGTCCCAACGTCCTGGTCAGCGGCTGGCAGGTGTATGACAACAAGGGAAAACCGGTCGAGAAGTACGAACCGTTTTTCTCGCAGGGATGGGCGTACGAGGCGCAGGCCGATGCGCAGCGCGGTGTGCATGCGCAGATGTATTACGACCCGCGCGGCCAGGTGATCCGCACGGTCAATCCGGACGGCTCCGAGCGGCGTGTCCTGTTCGGCGTGCCGGCCAGCCTGGACGACCCGTTCAACTTCATCCCGACGCCATGGGAAGCCTACACCTACGATCCGAACGATAATGCCGGCCGCACCCATGCCGGCGACAGCGCGGCGCTACGCTACCGGCACCACTGGAATACGCCGTCCAGTATCATGATCGACGCCCTGGGACGCACCGTCGGCGCGGTGGCGCGGCATCGTCCCACGGCGCTGGCCGCCATCGACGAGCACCTGACCGTCTCCGCGTACGACGTCCAGGGCGATTTGCTGCTCATTATCGACCCGCTGGGCCGTTACGCCTTTGAATACGCCTACGACCTTGCCAGGCACGCTTTACGCACCGAGAACATCGATGCCGGGACCAGCCAGGTTGTATTCAATGCGCTTGGCAGTGCCATCGAAAGCATGGACGCCAAGGGCGCATGCAGCCTGCGCCGCTACGATGAACTCAATCGCCCGCTGGGACTGTGGGCGCGCGACAGCGCTGCCGATGCGCTCACACTGCGCGAAAAATGCCTCTACGGCGACGACCCCAGCCTGGCCGCGTCGGCCGAGCACAACCTCTTGGGCAAGCTGTACCGGCACCATGACGAAGCCGGTGTCATCACCATTGCCGACTACGATTTCAAAGGCAATGTGCTCGATTCCCGCCGTAGCGTGCTGTCGGACGACTTCATGCTTGCCAACCTGCGCGCGCAGACCGGGACGGCCTGGGACTTGAGCGCTCCCCGTGTCGACTGGAACGGCGCGCCGGCCGGCATGCTGGACGCCGCCGAGTACCGTACCCGCAACGCGTACGACGCGATGAACCGCATCAAGTGGTCCGACTATCCGCAAGCCGCCAACGGCGAGCGCTACCGCCTGCGGCCCGGCTACGACCGCGCCGGGGCGCTGGAGCGGGTCGATCTCGAAGGCCCGCTGGGGGCAAATGACGCCGGTGCGCGGCAAACTTACGTGCAACGGCTGGCCTACAACGCCAGGGGACAGCGCACCTTCATCGCCTACGGCAATGGAAAGATCAAGCGCTACGCCTACGATCCGGCGACCTTCGGTTTGTTGAGAATGCGTACGGAAGGCTATTCCCGGGCGAGTGATCTGGCCTACCAGCCAGGCGGCGCGGTGCTGCAAGACCTGGCTTACCAATATGACCTGGGCGGCAATATCGTGCGTACCACCGATCGGACCCCGGGTTGCGGCGTACGCAACAATCCGCGCGCCCTGCTCTATCCCGCATTGCAGACCCTGCTGGCCGCGGGCGATGCGCTGGTGCGCGAATTCACCTATGACCCGCTGTACCGGCTGGCATCGGCCAGCGGCCGCGAAAGCAGCGCCATCGGCGTGCCGCGCGCCGCCAGCGATGACGCGCGTGCCGGCTTTAACTCGGGCAATCATGGCTCGCCCGACCAGGACAATGCGCCGGACATGACCTCGCTGTATGACGAGGATTATGCATACGATGCCGCCGGCAATATGTTGAAGTTGATCCACCGGCGAGATGGCGCCAGCGTCTGGTCACGTCATTTCGGCATGGCCGGATTCAACCCGGCGCAATGGAACGACAAGATCGCGCAGGCCGCCGGCGGCATTGCCCCCGATTGGGGAAGTGGCGGCAACCGCTTGACGCACTTCGGCAATGAGGCGGCAGCGGCGCTGTCGCACGCTTTTGACGGCAACGGCAATATGACGCAGGAACATGCCGAACGCCATGCCGACTGGGATCACGCCGACCGCATGAAAGCGTTTCGCATCCAGGCCGGCGCCTCCGGGCCGAGTCTCTACGCACTCTATCTGTACGATTCCGCCGGCATGCGCGTGAAGAAACTCGTCTGGAAAAGCGGCAGTTACACCACCACGACCTATCTTGGCGAGACGTTCGAGCAGCACAGGGAAGTCAAGCCGGGCGGCATTCGCGAAAACAATCATGTGCATGTGATGGACGGTGCAAGCCGCATCGCCATCGAGCGTATCGGCGACGCGTTCGACGGCGACGGCGCCAGCGGCCATCCGGTGCAGTATCACTTTGGCGACCATGCGGGCAGCAGTACCGTCGTTGTCGGCGGCAGCGGCGCCTGGATCAACCGCGAAGAATTCTTCCCGTACGGCGAAACGAGTTTTGGCAGCTTCGGGAAAAAACGATACCGCTATGCGGGCAAGGAGCGAGACGAGGAAAGCGGCTTGAACCGGAATGGCGTGCGTTACCTGTCGGGCGCGCTGGCGCGCTGGATCTCGTGCGATCCGGCTGGACCCATCGATGGCTTGAATCTCTACGTTTTCGCGCGATGCTCACCGATCACGCTGAGCGACGCAAACGGCTACGCGGCCGGCGACGTCAATGTGGAAGCTGCCGTTACCGCCGAGCGAGCCGGTACTGAAATTTTGGTGAAGAAGTATTCAAAGGTCGCACCGACCACGGACATCACGCCACAGGGAAAATGTCTGACGGAAAACGGTGTCGATACCCACCTTGTGGTGGGAAAAGACAAGGCCGCTGTCAACGTCATGGGCGAAGTCAAGCATTCGCAAGCGCCTGAGCGCACTGGAACGTCGAAGTCCTTTCGCGGAAAAGAAACAGGTGCGGGGATCAGCTCATTCGACAGTGCGGCAAAAAACGACTACGGCCAGCTGGTAACGAACATCCGCGCCGCCCGCGCCAACGCCACCTTGGATCCTTCCACCGCCTACCATGCGATCGAAGGCGCCAAGGCCGGTGAAGTGATACCGGAAGTGGTTTTATCGGGCGACAATCTGAGGCTCAACGAGACGACCAGGTCCAGATACCAGGCCAATGTCACGGCGGGAGACCAATTTGCCGATGCGGTCAAGCATGATGATTCCTTGAAAGTATCCAGATCGCTGCGCGGGCCGCGTGGCCAGGCCAATCTGGGCGCGACGCTGTCAATGGCTGGCATCACCATGACCGTCGTGGCCCTGATTCAAACGAAATTGTCATTCGATGCGGCCTACGCCGAGTCGGTGCAAACCGGTTCGCAGAGGCCTCTTGAGGATGAAGCGATCAGGCAAGCCGGTGCCTGGGGCGCCGGCCTGGCTGCGGGCGTGGTCTTTTCCTTTGCGATCAAAGGGACGCTGCTGGGTGGCGCGGCGGGTCCGGGCGGCGCCGCCTTGGGCTTTTTCGTCGGCCTGGCGGTGGGCGGCGCGGCGGCATGGATAGGCGGGAAAGCGGCGCAAGCGGGAATCGAGTCGGGCGCGGTCGATGGCATGCGCGGCGTATTCCAACCATGACCAGGGTGGCAGGTGCGCCGGCCTGGTGAATGCCACGGCCGCAATAGGGCGTCAAGGCAGTGCGATCTGGACCGGGGGTAAAGGCTGTTTGTTCGTGACAAATGAACGAAGAAACCGATGTTGAATCCGGATAGACGCGGCGGCACGTCCGCCGCGATGCGCTCCCGGATAGCCGGAACGCCGCCCGGATCGAAGCGTCGAACAAAGGAGACAGCATGGCATTCATCGCAACACCCACCGCCGGGCAGCTCGTCGCGGGTCCGGCGCAAGGAAATGGCTTGTTTTGCGCGGGTCGCTGGTTCGAGGTGATCGAGACCGAGAACAGCCATGGGGCGACGCATACGATCGAGGTCCCTTACAGAAACGCGCCGCTGTCCGTCACGCTGAAGCAAGCGAATACGCCCGATCAGACAGGCAATACAAGGACCGATCACAACGGCGACTGGAAAATTACTTTTTCCTCTTGCAAGCCCGGCCATGCGGATGTGTCCCTGCTCGACCAGGCCGAGGTGCTGGAGAGCGTCGCGTTCAATATCGCACCGAACCTGCGGGTGCCGCTCGCGCTCAAGCTGGAAGGCCTGGACGCAAGCGGCAATCAACTGATCGACTTGCCGGAAGGCGGCCGTCATTTGCAGATCGAGGTCTTGCCGCGCAGTCCCACACGCGCGATCGGCGTGCAGCTTCGCGCGCAAGGCGATCTTTTGCCGCGCCAGACAGGTTCTCCGGGTACGCCCTTGGCCGCCCTCGCCTTCTCGTCCTTCCTTCCGGGAAAATACGCACCCATGGGGCCGGCCATCCTGGTCGACGACACGGATTTCTTCGGTGTCACCACCACCACCCAATTCAACTTCCAGACGCGCGACTTCACCGATCCGGCCATCGCGATCACCGAACCGGCTGAAGACCAGGTAATCGTGGTGGGGCAACTGCCATTGACCCTGGCGGTGCGTGGCACCGTGAGCGATCCGCAAAGCGGCTACAAGGACGGTACGCTGACCTACTCGTTCGCCGGACAAACCGACGTGCCGGTCAACGTCGCCGGCGGCGCCTGGGTTTTCGAGCTGAGCGTGGCCAGCTATGGCCAGTACGAGCTGACCATGACGGCGGCCGATGGGGTGGGTAACACGCGCGCGCGCATCGCGGTACGCCAGTTCGAGGTGGTGTCCTCGTATCTGCCGAAGTCGATCGACGAGTTGCTCAGCCCTTCAGCCTATCTCAACGAACTGCTGCGCTTCGCGCGCAGCCATCTGCTGACCGGCGATACCCCAAACGCAGGCGCGGCAAGCGCCGTCGATCTGACGCGCGAATTTCGGCAGCCATTCGGCGAGCTCGCGCAACCGGGTTCGGTCGCCGCCGGGCGGCCCGTCTCCGACCTGCTGACGCCAGTGCAGATCTTGCGGGATGTCAAATCCGCCGACACGGCCAGCCTGATCGGACGCTGGACGTTTTCGGAACTGGCGCAGCAGGCACCCGACGGCGTACGCGACCGGGCCGGACGCTTCGACCTGAACGGTGGCTATCACGGTAGCGGCCGTTATGCCGACGTGGTGGCCCGGATGGTTGGCGCCCCAGGCACCGACATGGAGGGCGCCATGGTGCTCGACGGCGAATCGTACGCCCAGATCGCGCACCGCCCGGTGCTCGAAGTCGGCCGCGACGAGCGCGATTTCACGCTCTCGTGCTGGGTATATCCGAACGATACCGGCAACGGCACGTGGCGCCAGATCCTGTACAAAGGGCATGAACCAGTATGGCCCACGGATGTGAACCGCACCTTCAGCCTGTGGCTCATGCCCGACTCGAATACCGTGTACTTTCGTATTTCAACAACGGGCAATGTGGACGATGGCGGCGCCTCCGCAAGCACCTTGCCGGTCCAGCGCTGGTCGCATCTTGCCTATGTAAAATCAGGCGGGCAACTCAAGCTGTACATCGATGGCAAACTGGACGCCGAGGTGACACTGGCGGGCAGTGTCGTGGCCAATACCGATCCCCTCATTATCGGCAAGAGTCCCTACTCGAATAGCTACCTGGGCGGATTCGCGGAACTTCGCTTGTACGGCTATGCATTGCAGCCGGAAGACGTGGAACAACTGGCCTTGAATCGCCGCCTCGGCATGACGGCAACGCCGATTGCCGACTACCATGAAGCCGCCTACGAGGCCTTGCTGCTCGGACTGGGTACCTCGCTGGAAGAGCTGCGCGGACTGGGTGCCTTGTCCGGCGCCCAGCGCCATGCCCTGGCCGAACGCCTGGGACTGCTCACGCCGGTCGCCAGCGGGGACAACCTGGCCACCATCATGCCCACTTATCCACCGGGCTCGACCATGTTCGAGCCGTGGCTGGCAGGCGCCTTCGGATTGCCTCTTACCTACACGCCAGAGTTTCCGTCGGAATTGCCCATCGACTTCACCGGGATCGTGTCGGCACAGCGCTTCAATCTGAGCTATCGATGGTCGCAGGAAGACGCGCGGCAAGCCATGCCGCCGGAACTCGATCCGGATCTGGTGGAGATGGCGGACCTCGCCCCTGCCGCGCTCGATTGGTCAGCCCTGCTACGCGCGCGCAGCACGGAATTGACGGTGCAGTTCGATGCCTTCGCTGCACTGCTCGGCGCCGGGTCGGCCGCTGCCGCGCTCGACAAAGTCTATTCGCGCGACGAACTGAGCAAATTACAGGCCTTGTCGATTGCGGAAAAAGCAGGGATACCGATTGGCGCCGAACTCGCGCATTTCCACCTCGATCACAAGATGTTCCGGCGCCTGCTGGCGTACATCGACCAGCTCACTGTCGCGCTTGGCCCGCAAGAACGCAATGACTTTGCCCATTTGCTCACGCAATTATGGAAAGTGCGTACCCGCTACACGCCCTGGAAACAGGCGGAGACGGCCCTCGGATCGCGCCTCTGGCCCACCGCGACAACGGCGGCGGCCTGGCATCCCGGCTCCTACAAGTCCGGCTTCTTGCCCTGGCGCGGCAACGCACTGCAAAGAACCGCCATCGAGCGGCGCCTGGGCGGCAGGCTGCGGGCCTGGCAAACCATCCGGGATGCGCAAGAACGCTCGGTGGGCGAGGTGCAGCGCATCACGCTGCCCTCGCTGCGCGACGATTTGCTCGGGATCGCGGCGCTGCCTTTCGCAACCCAACGCATGGATCAGTTGACCGAACGCTGGCTGGTCGATTTTGCCGCGACCAGTGCCACCTTGGTCACGCCGCTCGAACAGGCGACGCTCAGCTTGCAAACACTCATCAATGGCATTCGCCATGCATGGTACGAAGCAAGTCACGTGGCCGGGCGCTGGACCATCAAGCCCGAATACCGCGAGCAATTCGACGATGAATGGCAGTGGCTGGGCAACTATGGACACTGGCGCGCCGCAGTGCTGAGCTATCTGTATCCGGAAAATCTCTTGTTCCCGGAGCTGAGGAAAGGACGATCGGCCGCGTTCGAAACATTTCAAACTGAATTGCGCAACATGCAGCCGCTGTCGTCGGGCAGCCTGGCCAGGCCGCCGGCCGCCTTTACCCTTGCACGCAATGCGCTCGGCGGCGACGAGGCCGAGTATTTTGCGCCGATGGCAATCGGCCTCGCGCTGCAAAGGGCGGGACTGTATGCCTCCGCCCTCGACACCTACCGGCAAGTGTTCGATGCGAGCCGGGCGGGAGCCGCACGCAAGCGCGCCGCCTTGCTCAGGAGCGAACACGATCATCAAGCCCCGGCCCCCTTCTTCGATGACCGCTGGACCCTGGAACTGACCGACCCGCATGCGGTCGCCTTGCGGACGGACGACAATGGCCAGCGCATCTGGGGCAATCCGTACACGCGCCATACGATCACCCAGATCGCCCACTGCCTGCTGGCGCAAGCGGACGGCGAGTATGCGGCAGGAACCAAAGACGCGCGCAACAAGGCACTGTCGATCTACCTGGAAGCCAGGCAAGTGCTCGCCTTCGATGAACTGCGCGACCTGAAACCGGTGCGGCCGGAACAGGCCTATCTGCCCAATCCGGTCGTGGCGGCACAACGGGCGCACGTCGATGTCGCTTTACGCAAATTGCGGCGCGGCTTGAGTTTTTCAGGCACACCCTTGGCGCCGGACCTGACCCGGGGCCCGAATGCGGGCGCGGCATCGAGCCTGACCAGGCCGACACCGTACCGCTTCAAGATATTGATGGAGCGTGCCAGGCAATTGGCCGCACAGGCCCAGCAGTTCGAGTCGCACTATTTGTCCGTCATGGAAAAAGGCGAGGCGGAAGCCGAAAAACTCATGCGCGAGAATTTCATTTCCGAAATCGCCGGACAAACCGTCACGCTGCGCCAGTTAGGCGAGGACGATGCCCGGACAGGAAAGGTTTTGGCGCAGCTGCAACAAGGCCGTTCGCAAATGCAGACCGATCGGTACCAAAGCTGGCTTGCCGCCGGCACGAGCGAGCATGAACGATTGCAAATGAAGTATATTCAAGAGTCGAGCACGAGCCGTCAGGTCATGAATATTGCCGATGCGGTCATGAGTGGCACGCAAGCGATACAAGTGGCGGCCGGCCTGATCGAGACTGTGCTATCGGCGGGTGCCAAAATGGCACTCGGTGTCACCATCGCGGCTGCGGCCGCCGGCAAGGCGGTAGCCCAGGGGTTCCTGATTGACCAGGAAACCAGAAGCCAGTTGAACGGCATCCTCGCCTCGCACGAGCGCAGGGCCCAGGAATGGCAGCTGCAACACGACTTGTCCAGGCAGGATGTGATGATTGGTACGCAGCAGCTCGTGGCCGCGGACGATCGCATTGCCATCGCCGTGCAAGAGTCGCTGATCGCCCGTACCCAGTTGACCCAATCGCGCCAGATGCTGGCATTTCTCAATAACAAATTTACCAGCGTCGAATTCTACCAATGGCTGACCGGGGTGCTGGCCGAGACCTATGCATTTTTCCTGCGTACGGCAGCCAGTACCGCACAACAGGCCGAACTGCAACTCGCCTTCGAACGCCAGGAAACGCCTGTGCGTCAGATCAAGTCAGACTATTGGTTATCTGCATCGGAAGCATCGGGTGGGGCGGATGGCAGCGCCACACCGGACCGGCGCGGGATCGGCGGGTCGACCCGGCTGTTGCAAGACCTCTACACGCTCGACCAGCAAGCCTTCAGTTCCGAACGCCGCTTGCTAAACCTGAGCCAGAGTTTTTCGCTTTCCCGCCTGATGCCCCTTGAATTCGAGGAATTCCGGCGTACCGGTGTGTTGACCATTTCCACACCGATGCAATGGTTCGATGAAGGCTTCCCGGGGCACTATATGCGCTTGCTCAAGCGTGCACGCATCTCGGTTGCCGCGCTCATCCCGCCAGGCCAGGGCATCCGCGCCACCTTGACCAACGGCGGCCTGTCGCGCGTCGTCACCGCCGAGCCGGGCTTTCCGACCGTCGTGGTGCGCCAGGATCCCCAGAGCGTCGCGCTGACGTCGCCCGTGGCCGCCACGGGTGTATTCGAACTCGATGCCCAGCCGGACATGCTATACCCCTTCGAGGGAACGGGCGTGGACACGACCTGGTACTTCGAACTGCCACCGGCCGCGAATCCCTTCGCTTTCGATACGCTTGCCGAAGTGGTGCTGACCGTTGATTACAGTGCGCTGATGAGCTACGAACTGCGTGACCGGGTAATCAAGAAGTTGCCGCGCCGTTGGAGCGGCGATCTGACCTATAGCGTGCGGCGCGACCTGCCCGACGTCTGGTATCAGCTGTCCAATCCCTCGCGTGCGGGCGTGTACGAGATCGATCTCCATATGGATGCGCGATCGTTTCCCGCAGGGCTGTCCGATCTCCAGATCGATGAAGTGGCGCTGTCGATGCACTTGAAGGACGGCAGCTATCCGGCGGCCTTCGTTGCGCCGGCGTTGACGCCTTCCGGGGGCGCGGCCCCGACCACGGGTGCAGCGGCCGCCTTGATCCATGGGCTCGCCAGTTCGACGCAATCCGGTACACCGAGCTGGAGCGTGTTGAGGGGAGCGGCAGGAACAGGCGCCTTGTGGAAATTTACGCTAACGACCGATCAATTTTCGAGCTTTTCGCTCAGCGAATCGTTCCAGGAGGCGAACGTGGACGACATTATCCTCGTCTTTACCGCGTCCGGACTGCGTCCGGCGTGGCTGACATGAGCCACGCCGGATTGGCGCGTCGTGCCGGCTTTACTTGTCTTCGCTGGCGATGAAGCGGTAGGCCAGCGCGCCCAGCAGCGCGCCAACGATAGGCGCGACCCAGAACAGCCACAGCTGGCCGATGGCCCAATCGCCCGCGAACAGCGCCACGCCGGTGCTGCGCGCCGGGTTGACCGAGGTGTTGGTGACCGGAATGCTGATCAGGTGGATCAGGGTCAGTGCCAGCCCGATCGGCAGCGGCGCGAAGCCGGCCGGCGCGCGCTTGTCGGTCGCGCCCAGGATCACGATCAGGAAGAACATCGTCATGACCACTTCCGTGACCAGCGCCGCCAGCAGCGAGTAGCCGCCCGGCGAATGGTCGCCGTAGCCGTTGGACGCGAAACCCTTGCTCACGTCAAAGCCGGCGGCGCCGCTGGCGATAACGTACAGCACGCCAGCGGCGGCGATGGCGCCGATCACCTGCGCTACAATGTACGGCAACAGTTTCGACGCCGGAAAGCGTCCGCCCGCCCACAAGCCGATCGATACCGCCGGGTTCAGGTGGCAGCCCGAGATATGGCCGATCGCATACGCCATGGTGAGCACCGTCAGGCCGAAGGCCAGCGAGACGCCATGCAAGCCGATGCCGACGCCCGGAAATGCCGCCGCCAGCACGGCACTGCCGCAACCGCCAAGCACGAGCCAAAAGGTTCCGAGAAATTCGGCGCTGTAATGTTTCATGAAATTATCCTTATTGAATGAGATCGCGGCGCGACAGAGGAATCTGTAGCCGCTGAGCAAGCATATTGCCACCTACAAATCATTATCGCAACAACAAAATTGCGGATTGATTCATGAGGAAGCGGGCGCCAGGCTACGCTGGCGCCGCCTCAGGCCGCGCCCAGGCGTGGATAGGTGAACGCGATGAAGTGGATGCTGTTGAGCGCCAGGTGGGTCAGGATGGCCGTTTCGATGCGCTTCGAGCGCAAGTAGGCATATCCGTAGCCCAGCCCCGCCAGGGCCGCCAGGCCAGCCAGCAGCGCCCCGCCGCGCGCATGCGCAAGCCCGAACAGGAGCGCCGCCACGCACAGGGCGATCGTCGGCCCGGCCTTCCAGCGGCGCATGGCGCGCGTCAGCTGCTCCTGGATGAAGCCGCGGAAGAACGCTTCCTCGGTCACGCAGGTAAACAGCAGATTGATCGCGATGAACCACAGCGTGTACGCGGACAGCTTGAGGTCGACATCGACATAGCCCGCCAGCAAGCCGACCGGCAGCACGATCAGCGGCGTGCCGAGGATGATCCAGGAATGCCGCCCCACCTCGCGCCATTGCTCGCGGGTACGGGCCGGCACGCAAAACAGCGCGAACAGGATCAGTCCGGCGGCGGCGGTATCGAAATTGAGCCGTTGCGTCACCGGCGCCGCCGCCGCGCTGATCACCAGGTCCGACACCAGCGGCGGATTGACGAAGCCCGGAAAACGGTGCATCGACATGGCCAGCAGCATGCACCCCATCGCCACCATCAGCAGCACGTGCAGCGGCCCGCTCTTGCTGCGCCGCGCGGCGTACGCCAGCGCGCCCAGCGCCAGCAGTGCGGCGATGGCTGGCAGGGACAGCAGGCCGGTCGCCACGCCGCTCGCGCAGGCCAGCGTCAGCATGCACAGCCACGGCGGCAGCGCCAGTCCGGAACGCAGGGTCAGCGGGGCCAGCCACACCGAACAAACGGCAAGCGCAAGCAGACCGTAGGTCGTCACCAGCGCGGCGCTGAGATGCATCATGCCGGTACTCCGCTCGGGCTGGCTTCGGCAACAAGGGCAATACGGGGAAGAGTGGGTGTCATAGATCAGCATGCGCCTCGATAAAGTTGCAAAATTGTAATTGATTGGCGCGCGAGAAGCAACGGGGCGACTGCCGTGCGCGAGGATGGCCGATTGCGCCCCTGCCCCATTCATGGCACGATGCTCCCCCTGTACATTTTCATTGGAGTATCAATGCGCCGCGTTTCCGCACTCGCCATCGGCCTCGTCCTTGCAAGCCAGCCGGCCTTCGCCCAGAAACGCGCCGCCGCGCCGGCCACGCCGAAGGTAGCCGAAGCGCCCCTGCGCGCCCACCTGTCCTTCCTGGCCGACGACATGCTCGAAGGGCGCGGCACCGGCCAGCGCGGCGGCGAACTGGCCGTGCGCTACCTCGAAACCCAGGCCGCCGCGATCGGCCTCTTGCCCGGCGTCGGGAAGGTGTACCGCCAGTCGGTGAACATGGTCGGCACCAAGACCCTGCCCACCAGCGCGGTGCGCTTCGAGGTGGGCGGCAAGACGCTGGCGCCGCAGCTTGGCAAGGAGATCGTTTTCAACAATGCCAGCGGCAAGCCGAAAGTCCGCTTCGACGCGCCGCTGCTGTTCGTCGGCTACGGCATCAGCGCCGAGGATGAACGCTGGGACGACTACGCGGGCACCGACGTCAAGGGCAAGCTCCTGATCATGATGGTCAACGACCCCAAACCGACGGCGGCGGAACCGAACCGCTTCGGCGGCAAGTCACTGACCTATGCGGGCCGCTGGATGTACAAGTACGAAGAAGCGCTGCGGCGCGGCGCGGCCGGCGTGCTGCTGATACACACGACCGAGTCAAGCTCCTACCCGTGGAGCGTGCCGGCCAACGGCATGAGCAAGGAACAGTTCCACCTGGCTGGCGAAGGCAACGCGCTGCAAGGCTGGCTGCAGGAAGAGACGGCGCGCGCCCTGTTCGCCGCCGCCGGCCAGGATCTCGACGCCCTGCGCGCCAGGGCCGAGGTGCGCGGCTTCAAGGCGGTCGATTTGAAAGCGCGTGCCCGGGTCGCCGTCGACAGCGCCATCCGCCCGGTCGAGCAGTTCAACGTGGTCGGCATCGTGCCCGGCACCGAT
Source organism: Massilia frigida (assembly GCF_011682175.1). GTDB lineage: Bacteria > Pseudomonadota > Gammaproteobacteria > Burkholderiales > Burkholderiaceae_D > Telluria_A > Telluria_A frigida. The sequence continues at coordinate 206,571 of NZ_WHJG01000006.1, read as the reverse complement.
GCGACGCTCAAGCAGCAGGCCGTGATCTATTCGGCCCACTGGGACCACCTCGGCATCGACAGCGCCGACGGCAAGCCGGATCACATCTGGAATGGCGCGGTCGACAATGCGTCCGGCTCCGCCGCCCTGCTGGCGATGGCGCAGGCGGCGGTGCGCCAGCCGGCCCGCCGCACCCAGATTTTCCTGTGGCCGTGCGCCGAGGAACAAGGCTTGATCGGCAGCCTCGCTTACGTGCGCGACCCGGTCTGGCCGCTGGCCGATACCGCGGCCGACCTGAATCTGGACAGCATGAACTTCGTCGGCCCCACGCGCGACATCGGCGTGGCCGGCGCGCAGCGCAGCAGTTTGTACGCCAGCGCCGCCAAGGTGGCCAAGGCCATGGGGATGCGCCTGGCGCCGCAGACGCCCGACCTGGGCGGGGCTTACTTCCGCGCCGACCATTTCAATTTCGCGAAAGCGGGCGTACCGGCGTTTAACGTCGGTTCGGCCGTGTTTTCGGGCGACGGCAGCTTCGAGTTCGAGCATGACAACGGCGCGTCGAGCGCGAAGATGGTCGGCTTCAAGGATCACTACCATCAGGTCAGCGACGAGTACAACCCGGCGTGGGATTTGCGCGGCATGGTGCAGCAGGCGCAGTTCACGCTAAATCTCGGCTACGAGGTGGCCAATGCGGCCGCCATGCCAACCTGGAACAAGGGTGACCCGCTGGGGAAGGTGAAGCGCTGACGGTGGCGCCCGCGCCACGCGGGCGTTCCGGTTTGCCGGTTTGTGCCACAATTGTCTCATCACCAGCGCAAGGAGGCCGCACATGAACGAACGCATCTCCATCGACACGCCGGACGGCAGTTTCAGTGCCTACGTCGCCCGTCCGGCCGCCACGCCCGCCCCGTCCATCGTGGTCCTGCAGGAGATCTTCGGCATCAACGCCGACCTGCGCGAAACGTGCGACCGTCTCGCCGCGCAAGGCTATATCGCGCTCTGCCCCGACCTGTTCTGGCGCCTGGAACCGAACGTGGAATTGAGCGACAAGAGCGACCTCGAATGGAAAAAGGCCATGGCGCTGAAAAAGGCGTTCGACGTGGACAAGGGCTTGGATGATATCGCCGCCACCCTGGCGGCGGCGCGCGCCCTGCCCGGCGCGACCGGCAAGGCGGGTGTGATGGGCTTTTGCATGGGTGGCCTGCTGACCTTCCTGACCGCCACCCGCGCCAGGCCCGATTGCGCGGTGGCTTACTACGGCGGCGGCACCGAGAAGCACGTCGACGCCTTCGAGACCCTGGCCTGCCCCCTGATGATGCACCTGGGCGAAGCCGACGAGTATATTTCAGCCGGCGCGCGCGCCACCATCGTCAAGGCCGCCGAGGGCAACCCGCGCGTGCAGATCTTCACCTATCCCGGCCAGAACCACGCCTTCGCGCGCTGGAACGGCGTGCATTTCGACGCCCAGGCGGCCGCCCAGGCCAACGACAGGACGCGGGCCTTTTTCGCACAGCACCTCAAGCAGGCTACTCGAACAGCTTGAGTTTGAGCTGCACCGAAATCCCGCCATGCAGGCGGTCTTTATAGGTCGGCACGAGCGCCACGTTCACGCCGACGCGCTGGTACTCGAAGGTGGCGGTCGGAATCGCGGCCAGGAACCAGCCGCCGCCGCGCATCTTGGGGTAGCCATCGAAGCCGCCCAGCACCGCGCCAAAGCGCACGCCCGCGTACGACAGGGGCTGGTAATACATCCCCACATACTTCGAGTGCTGGCGGTCGCTATTGAAAAAGCGGCCGGCCGTGAGCGCCGAATATTCCGACAGGCGATACTCCACGCCCAAGCCGGGATTGCGCCCGTTGAGGTGCTTGTCGCTCTGGAAGTGGTGCGTCGCAAAGCCGCTCGTGAGCCATACCTGGCTGCGCTTTTCGCTGCCGTCGAAGGCCGTGGCAGTGGCGTCCGGCGTGGTGACATTTTCGGCCAGCGCCGGTGCGCATGCCAGCAGCGCCAGGCCCAGGGCCGGCAAGTTCTTCAAGATCATGGTGGTCAATCGTCGTCGTCAGGGTCCAGGTCGGGGAACATGACCTGCGTGTAGCCAAATTTGGTGAAGTCCTCGATCCGCATCGGGTACAGGATGCCGAGCAGGTGGTCGACTTCGTGCTGCACCACGCGCGCGTGAAAACCATCGACCTCGCGCACGATGCGCTTGCCATGCTGGTCCACGCCTTCATAGCGCAGTTGCGTGAAGCGCGGCACGCTGCCGCGCAGTCCCGGCACCGACAGGCAGCCTTCGAAGGCTTCTTCCTTGTCGTCGGAAAGGGGCGTGAGCACGGGATTGATCAGCACCGTCTGCGGCACCGCCGGCGCGTCCGGATAGCGCTGGTTATCCTTGAAGCCGAAAATCACCAGCTGCAGATTGACGCCAATCTGCGGCGCGGCCAGCCCGGCGCCATTCGCATGGTGCATGGTGTCGAACATGTCGGCGATCAGCGCCTCCATGGCCGGCGTGCCGAACTCGCGCACCGGTTCGGCCACCCGCAGCAAGCGCGCATCGCCCATCTTGAGGATGTCGCGGACGGTCATGAGAAGTTCTGCTCGCGGTGCAGCTGTTCGAGGAAGGTGCGGAAGCCCTCGCCCGTTTCGGGGTGCTTCAGGCCCATTGCCGTCATCGCCGTCAGGTAGCCCAGCTTGGAACCGCAATCGTAGCGCTGGCCCGCATAGCGGTAGGCCAGCACGCGTTCGGCCGCCATCAGCGCGGCGATGCCGTCGGTGAGCTGGATTTCGCCGCCGGCGCCGGTGCCGATGTGTTCCAGGTAGCGGAAAATCTTGGGCGACAGGATATAGCGTCCCACCACCGCCAGGGTCGACGGCGCCACTTCCGGCTTCGGTTTTTCGACGATCTCGGACACCAGCTCCAGGTTTTCGCGGTAGGAGGTGGCCTTGACGATGCCGTACTGGCGCGTGTTCGCGCGCGGTACCTCTTGCACCGCCAGCACGCTGCATTGCTCGTAGGCGTAGACATCGGTCATCTGGGCCAGCACCGGACGCGCGCCAGGTTCGGTGTCCATGAAGTCGTCGGCCAGCAGCACCGCGAACGGTTCGTCGCCCACCACCGGCTGCGCGCACAGCACCGCGTGGCCGAGGCCGAGCGGCGCGGATTGACGGATGTAGATGCAGTTGATGTTCTTCGGGATGACGTTGCGCACCAGTTCCAGCAGCTCCGCCTTGCCGGCCGCTTCGAGTTCCGATTCGAGTTCGTAGGCCTTGTCGAAATGGTCTTCGATGGCGCGCTTGTTGCGGCCCGTGATGAAGATCATGTCGGTGATGCCGGCGGCAACCGCCTCTTCGACCGCGTACTGGATCAGCGGCTTGTCGACGATCGGCAGCATTTCCTTCGGCTGCGCCTTGGTGGCCGGCAGAAAACGGCTACCGAGACCGGCTACGGGAAAGACTGCTTTTCTAACTGGATTCATCTTGATTCGGTTCCGTGGAAGATGCTGTCGCCAGCAGTGAAAGAAGGGCCGCTTCGTCGAGGAGCGTGATGCCGAGCTCCTGCGCCTTGGCCAGTTTGCTGCCGGCATCCGCGCCGGCAACGACGTATGAGGTCTTTTTCGATACCGACCCGGAGACCTTGCCGCCGGCCGCTTCGACCAGCGCGCCGGCTTCGTCGCGCGACAGGGTCGGCAGAGTGCCGGTAATGACGAAGGTCTTGCCGGCCATGGCGCCCGTGTTTTTCATCACGTGCTCGCCTTCCTTCCAGCGCAGCTTGTCCGCCAGGGTGCGCACCAGCGCCAGGTTGTCGGCATCGGTCAAGAATTCGCTGATCGAGCGCGCCACGATCGGGCCGACGTCGGGCACTTCCAGCAATTGCAGGCCGCCTTCGAAGCTGGCCGCGTGCAGCAGCGCTTCCAGGTTGCCGAAGTGCTGGGCCAGCGCCTTGGCGGTCGACTCGCCGACGTTGCGGATGCCGAGCGCGTAGATGAAGCGCCCCATGGTGGTATCGCGCGATTTTTCGAGCGCGTCGACCACGTTCTGGGCCGACTTGGCGGCCATGCGGTCGAGGCCCGCCAGCTTGTCCTTGTCGAGCGTGTACAGGCCGGCCGCGTTGTTGATCAAGCCCTTGTCGACCAGTTGCTCGATCAGCTGGTCGCCCAGGCCTTCGACGTCGAGCGCGCGGCGCGACACGAAGTGCATCAGGCCACCTTTTTTCTGGGCGCTGCAATGGGTCCAGCCGCCGGAGCAGCGCGCCACGGCTTCGTCCTCGAGGCGCACGATGGGCGAGCCGCACACCGGGCAATTGGCCGGCATGACGAATTCGCGTACGTCGGCCGGACGGCGCTCGGCCACGAAGGCCACCACTTCGGGAATCACGTCGCCCGCGCGGCGCACGATGACCGTGTCGCCGATGCGGATATCCTTGCGCCGCACTTCACCTTCGTTGTGCAAGGTGGCGTTGGTGACGTTCACGCCACCGACGTTGACCTGCGCCAGCCGCGCAACGGGCGTGATCGCGCCGGTGCGGCCGACCTGCACTTCGATATCGAGCACCTGGGTGAGCGCTTCTTCGGCCGGGAATTTGTGGGCGATGGCAAAGCGCGGCGCGCGCGACACAAAACCAAGTTTTTGCTGCTGTTCGAGGCGGTTGACTTTATACACCACGCCATCGATTTCGTAAGCCAGCGTGGGACGGCGCTTGCCGATGTCGCGGTAGTAGTCGATCAAGCCCTGCGCGCCGGTGACGACGGCGCGCTCGCTCGACACCGGCAGGCCGAGCGCCTGGTACCAGTCCAGCAGGGCCGAATGCGATGGCGGCATGGCGGCGCCTTCCAGCCCGCCGACACCGTACGAAAAGAAGCGCAGGCTGCGCTGGGCCGTGATGCGCGAGTCGAGCTGGCGCAGGCTGCCGGCGGCGGCGTTGCGCGGATTGGCGAATTCCTTCTGGCCGGCGTCGCGCTGGCGCGCATTGAGCTTGGCGAAATCGGCCTTGTACATCAGCACTTCGCCGCGCACTTCGAGCACCGCCGGCACCGTATCGCCGTGCAGGCGCAGCGGAATGGCGCGCACCGTGCGGATATTCGCCGTGACGTCCTCGCCGGTGGCGCCGTCGCCGCGCGTGGCCGCTTGCACGAACACGCCGTTTTCATAGCGCAGGCTGATCGCCAGGCCGTCGAACTTGAGTTCGGCCGCATACTCGACCTGCTCCGCGTCCAGGCCTTCGCGCGCGCGCCGGTCGAAGTTCTCGATATCCTCGTCCTCGAAGCCGTTGTTCAGCGAGAGCATCGGGATGCTGTGCGTGACCTGCTTGAATTCGGGCAGCGGCGTGGCGCCCACGCGGTAGGTGGGCGAGTCGACCGATACCGCTTCCGGGTGGGCCGCTTCGAGCGCCTGCAATTCGCGGAACAGACGGTCGTACTCGGCGTCGGGAATGGTCGGCGCATCCTGCACGTGGTACGAGAAAATATGGCGATTCAGTTCGGCCGTGAGCTGCGCCATGCGGCCAAGGTCGTCGCCGTGCTGGGTGGTTGGAGTTATTGTCGTCACGATGATCTTTTTGTATTAGCTGAACAAGCGCATGGCGCGCGTCGAACCGGCCGGAATGTCGGCCGCTTCCATCTCCTGGTAGAAATCGAGCACCTGGCTGTTGATTTCGGCAAGGGCCTGGTCGGTCAGGGCCTGGTCGCTGTCGTCGACGATGACGGCATCCAGGCGTCCCACCAGCGCCTTGGCGCACGCGAGCATGGCGCCGAAGCCGTCGCGCGCCGGCGCCACGCACGGCACGTCCAGCAGCAGCGTCAGGCGCGAGGTGGTATCGGCGCCCAGGGTGACGTTGGTGGTCAGCGTGAACAGCTGGCCGCCATCGCCATCGGGCATGATGTAGCGCCCGTCGGGACGCACGTCGAAGCCCTGCTTCTCCAGCGCGCCGATCAGGGTCGCGATCGACCACGGGGCGCCGTAGGACAACAGGTTCACGCCCAGCTGGGCATCATGCCCGGAAACGAAGCGGTGCAAGGTACGCGACTCGCCCATGACTTCGATCATGTCCGGGATTTCCGGTTCGGCGCCGATATCGTCGGCCACCGCGCGCAGGCGCGTGACCAGCTCCGAGTATTCGAGTTCGTTCAGCGCCGTGGTGCGGCTGGCCATCTGCACGCCAGCCTGCAGCTTGGTGTACACGCCGCCGTGGACGATCGGTTCCCAGTCGCCGTTGACGTGCAGGCCGATGAAGTGCACCGGCTTGTTGCCGACATGGCGCAGGGTGTGCAGGACCGGCAGGATTTTGTCGCCCCGCACCGGCGCTTCCAGCGCCAGCGGAATCAGGACATCGATCAGCGGGTCGACCAGGCTGGTGGCCAGCTCGGTGGCCGGGGTGATCGCTTCGACCGGCGCCGCCACGGGGGCCAGCGGCGCGGCCGGCTCCTCCGCCGCCTCGTCCGCATGCGCAGCGGCGGGCGCCGCGACCGGCGTTGCGGCAGTTGCCGGCGTATCGTCCGCCGGCGGGGCCGGTTTCAGGTCGAAACTCGGTTCGCTGCGCACGATGTCGCCGGGGCGCAGCAGCACGTCGTCGTGCTCGGACGCGAAGGCGCGTTCGACGCTCTTCTTGGCCTTGTGCTCCTGCCACTTGTTGTACGCGAAGACGCCGGCGACGAATACGCCGGCCGCGCCGATCAGGCTCATTTGTAAATCAGTCATGCTGCTTGTGCCTCGGTAGCAAAATTCGCGGCGGACTCCATGTCCACCGCCACAATGCGCGATACGCCCTGCTCCTGCATCGTCACACCGATCAGTTGATTGGCCATTTCCATCGCAATTTTATTGTGCGAGATGAAAAGGAATTGAGTATGGTCGGACATCCGTTTTACCATGCGGCAGAAGCGCTCGGTGTTGGCGTCGTCCAGCGGCGCATCGACCTCGTCGAGCAGGCAGAATGGGGCCGGATTGAGGCGGAACATCGAAAATACCAGCGCGGTCGCGGTCAGCGCTTTTTCGCCGCCCGACAGCAAATGGATGGTGGCGTTCTTCTTGCCCGGCGGCTGCGCCATGACCTGCACGCCGGAGTCGAGGATTTCGTCGCCCGTCATCACCAGCCTGGCGTTGCCGCCGCCGAAGAGGATCGGGAACAGTTCCGAAAAATGGTAATTGACCTTGTCGAAGGTATCCTGCAGCAGCTCGCGCGTTTCCTTGTCGATGCGGGCGATGGCGTCTTGCAGGGTGTTGATCGCTTCGTTCAGGTCATTGTTCTGCGCGTCGAGGAAGTTCTTGCGCTCGGACGCCTGCGCCAGTTCGTCCAGCGCGGCCAGGTTGACCGCGCCCAGCAGCGCAATGGCATTGGTCAAACGCGTCACCTCGCCCTGCAGGTAGGACGGCTTCATGTCGGGGTGCAGCTTTTCGGAGAGCGCCGCTTCGTCGGCATCGACCGTTTTCAGCGCTTCGGCGAACTGCTCCTGGTTCAGGCGCGCAGCCTGCTCCTTGAGCTGCATTTCCGAGATCCTGTCGCGCTGCGGCTGGAGGCTGCGTTCGGACTGGGTGCGCGTGTCTTCGGCGGCGCGCAGCTGCTGCGTGATCTGGTCCAGTTCATGGCGCGCGTCCGACAGCGCCTTTTCCTGGTTGGTGCGGCGCTCCAGCAAGTCTTGCAGGCCATCGCTGGCGGCGCCGCTTTCCAGCGCTTCGAGCTCCATCTGGCCGAGCGCGATGGACTCGCCCACCTGGGATGCCTGCTGCGTGGCGGTGGCGATATTGCGGCGCAGTTCCTCGATCTTGCTGCGCTGGGTTTTTTCGGCGAACTGCGCTTCCTGGGCCGCGCGTTCGAGCTCGCGCAGCTTTTCGCGCGCGTCCGTCAGCGCCTGTTCACGGTTCAGGAAATCGGTCTGGCCATCTTCGTGCGCGCCCTGCAGCTCGGCCAGTTCCATGTCGAGCTGTTCGAATTTTTCTTCGGACTCCATGCGGACCTGCTGCTGCTCGGCTTCCTGCGTCGCGATCTCGGCCAGGTCGGCCTGGATCTGCGTGCTGCGCTGGTTGAAGCGCGCCTCGACCTCGGACTGCTTGACCACCTCGATTTGCAGCGCGTGCACGCCTTGCGTGAGCGTGGCGACGCGCTGGCGCGCATCCTGCAAACGGCGCGTGAGGTCCGACATGGCGGCGTCGGCGCGCACCGCGCGGGCGCGCGCTTGGTCGGCCAGCATGGTTTGCGCGCGCAACTGCTTGCCGATGTTGTCGATCTCTTGCTGGCGCCCGAGCATGCCATCCTGCTCGCTGTCGGCCGCGTAGAAACGCACGCTGGACTGGGTCACCACGTGGCCCTGGCGCGTGATGAACGAACCGCCCTGCGGCAGGCGCGCGCGCTCGGCAAAGGCGCTGGCGGTGTCTTCGGCGGCAAAGACATTGTGCAGCCAGTCTTGCAGCAAGCCGCGCAGGCCCGGTTCATTGAGCTTGAGCAGGCTGGCGAAGGATTTCAGGCCCGGCGTTTCCAGCGGCGCGGCGGCGCCGGCCAGCGATGGCGCGTACAGCGCCAGCTTGGCCGGCGGCGCATCGCTGAAAAAGGCCTTGGCCCAGTCGATGTTCGACATTTCGAGCGCGCCGGTGCGCTCGCGCAGCACCGATTCGAGCGCCGTTTCCCAGCCCTGTTCGATGCCCAGCTTGTGCCACAGGCGCGGCAGCGCGTCGAGTTCGTGCTTTTGCAGCCAGGGCTGGACCTTGCCCTGCGTTTGCACGCGTTCCTGCATCTGCTTCAGGGCCGACAGGCGCGCTTCGAGCTGCGCGTTGGCTGCGGTCTCAAGGTTCACCTGCGCCTGCGCGGCGCTGCGCTCTTCCTCGGTGCGCTGCTGCTGTTCAGTCGCTTCTTCGAGCAGCATGGTCTGCTCTTCCAGCGCCTGCTGCTTTTCTTCGAGCTGCATGCGCAGGTTGGCCAGGTGGCTGCTGTCGGGCAGATTGAGGCCGTTCTTTTCCTGCTGCAGGCGCTCGCGCCGCGTTTGCAAACCATTGAGGATGTTCGAGGCATTGCGCTGGTGCGCCGATTCGAGTTCGATCTGCTGCTGCGCCTGCATGATGCGGGCGCGCGATTCGGTGGTCTTGTGCTGGGCCGCGCGCCAGGCCGCGTCCAGGTCCGGCAGGCGCTCGCCCTGCGCTTCGGCGTTCATCTGCGATTGCTCGACGCGTCCGCCCAGTTCTTCGAGCAGGTACTCGGCTTCCTCGATCTGCTGCTGGTCATCCTGGCCCTGGGTCTGCCACTGGTTGCGCTGGGCGTTGAGCGCGGCCAGCTGGTTTTGCAGGCGGCTGCGCGATTCGATGACGAACTTGATCTGCGCTTCCAGGCTGCCGATTTCGGCATTGGTCTGGTACAGGTGGCCCTGCGCCGTGTGCAGGCGGTCGCCCACCGAAAAATGCGCCTGGCGCATGTGTTCGAGATTGAGTTCGACGTGGCGCAGCTTGGCCGTCTGCTCCTCCAGGTCGGTCTGGGCCTGCTCCATCTCGCGGAAGAAGCGATTCTGCTCGGTCTGCGCTTCGTTCTTGCGCAGCAGCCAGAGCAGTTTTTGCTTTTCTTCCTGGTCCGCTTGCAGCGAATGGAATTTGTTGGCGACGACCGCCTGCGCTTCGAGCTTTTCGAGGTTGGCGTTCAGTTCGCGCAGGATGTCTTCCACGCGCAGCAGGTTTTCGCGGGTGTCGTTGAGGCGGTTTTCGGTCTCGCGCCGGCGCTCCTTGTACTTCGACACGCCGGCCGCTTCTTCGAGGAACACGCGCAGTTCTTCCGGGCGCGACTCGATGATGCGCGAGATCATGCCCTGGCCGATGATGGCGTAGGCGCGCGGCCCCAGGCCGGTGCCGAGGAAGATGTCCTGGATATCGCGCCGGCGCACCGGCTGGCTGTTGATGTAGTAAGTCGAGGTGCCGTCGCGCGTGAGGGTGCGCTTGACGGCGATTTCGGCATACTGGCCCCACTGGCCGGACGCCTTGCCGTCGTTATTGTCGAACACCAGTTCGACCGAGGCGCGCCCGGCCGGCTTGCGGTGGGTCGAGCCGTTGAAAATGACGTCCTGCATCGACTCGCCGCGCAGCTCGGAGGCCTTCGATTCGCCCAGCACCCAGCGCACCGCGTCGATGATGTTCGACTTGCCGCAACCATTGGGGCCGACCACGCCAACCAGCTGCCCCGGCACCTGGAAATTGGTGGGATCGACGAAAGACTTAAATCCCGACAATTTAATGGAAGACAGGCGCACGTTGTATAGCTAGCTCGGGAATCCTAAAGGTGTCCATCATACCATTTGTTGCCATGTTTTCGGAGAACAGCCGTCGCCCCGCCCGCGCAGTTGCTCCAGGCGGGCAGGCGGCGCTTGTCGGGCCTAAAAACAGACGTAGTTGAAGTAACGATCGGCCTTGGGACATGGCGGCGAGTACGGATTGCGCGTCGGGCCCCAGGTAGCGGTCGTGTAGACCCGGTCGGCGCCGGACAAACCGAGCGCCAGGCCCGTCATCCATTGCTGCGAATTGTGCGGCTCGCCCTTGTAGGGAATGAGCAGTACGGCCAAGGTGAGCGCGATCAGGGTCAGGCTGGGCTGGAACTGGCGGTTCGAGCGCACCAGCGCGATGAAAGCGCCAGCGCACGCCAGCCCGAGCAGGCAGCCGAGGATCGCTTCCGAGACGCTATGGGTGTCGACCATCACGCGCGAAAGCGTGACGGCCAGCGCCAGCGCCACGCCCAGGCCGACCGCGAGGTAGCGCCAGGCCTTGGCGCGCCCGCACAGCGCCAGATAGGCGGCCACCGGGAACACGGCCGCGGCGCGCGCGGCATGGCCGCTGAAGCCCGCGAAATGCACAGCTTCGATGCCGATCCCCCAGCCGAGGAAGGCAATCTTGCTGGCGATGACGATCAACAGGGTGGCGCCGAACAGCAGGCACCAGTACAGGGCGCGGCGGCGGCAGTGGGCGGCGGCCAGCCAGACGGCAATGGCGATGCCCAGGGGCGCGGTGACGGCGATGCCGCCCAGCGCGGTAAGGTGATACCAATTCATAGACAGGGTCGGAAGTGAAAAAAGCCGGGCCTGGCCGGCGCTGCAATGCCGATCAGGCCCGGCCCGAATGATACGCCAATGTTAATAATATGGGATTGCCAACGATATCAGGCGTGCCGGCGCACGCCTCAGGCGGCGACCGACTGCGCCTTTTCCGACTCGCCGAGCGCTTCGTCCATGGCCTGCGACAGCGCGCGTCCGACCACGCCCTCGACCTTCATCAGGCGCACGCGCTGGGCGCGGTACGCTTCGATGAGCTTGTCGGAGGAAAGCGAAAACGCTTCCTGGCGCGCACCGGTCGAGAAAATATACAGGGTCCGCAACGGGCTGATCCAGGCCAGCTTGACCTTGCGGATGCTGCCGTCCGGATCGGTAAATTCGATCCACATATTGCGTTCGAGGGCGTCGACGCCCAGTTCGGCGTCGTCCAGCTCGGCGTGCGCGGCTTCCTCGGCGGCGGCCAGGGCTTCGTTTTCCTTTTCCAGCCGGCGCATCGCGTCTTGCTGGGCCACTTCGACGGCGATTTCGAGCTGGCGTTCGGGCGTGATGTCGAGCGGCGCGCGCACGATCGACGCATGGCACTCGGCCAGGTCGGCAAAGAACTGGATGCGGTCGGCATCCTGCCACTTGATCACATCGAGCCATTTGTTCAGGGTTGCCAGCAGGCTCGGCAACTTACCGATCAGGTCGCGCCGCTGTTCGTGGGTGATCTTCGGCTTGACGCTCCAGATCAGCTCATCCATCGTCTTGGTGGCGTTGCCGACCGCGCCGGGCTTGTCATCCTCGACGCTGTAGGCGACCGTCATCACCGAGGTCCACTTGTTTTCGAGGAAGGTTTCCAGCATGGCGACCACCTGGCCGCTGCCAACCCGCGCGGCGACCGCGCTGCGGGCCGAGCGTGTCGCGGCGGTGACTTTTTCCTGGCGCAAGGCTGCGGCGATCGGCGCCGCGATGGCGGTCGCTGCCGCCGTTTCCTCGGCCTTCATCGTCTCTTCGAGCTCGGCCACCACTTTCGAGAACACGTCGGCCGGCGCGCCGCCATCGTCCTGGTCGCGCCCGACCCGCTCCACGCTGCGCTGCATGACCTGGAACACAGGATCGTCCGGACCGGAGCGCTGCTCCAGGCCCATGGTCGACATCAGGTCGATCATGCGGCGCGCCGGGTGCGTTTCCTCGAAGAAGAAATTCTTGTCGGCCAGCGCCGCCTTGAGCACCGGAATCTGCAGCGACTGGATCAGGTCGCGCGAATCTTTCGGGATGTTCGGGTCGAGCAACACCGTTTCGAAAATCTTCGACAACAGGTCGATGGTGCTCTCATCGCCGCGCGACAGGGCCCCTTTCGGGATGCTTTCCTTCAGGCGCGGCAGATAAAACACATTGCCCGCCTGCGCCTCGGCCGGGGTCGGCGCCACGTTGCTGAACTGTTCCGGCAGGCGGCCCTGCAAACCCTTGAGCATCTCCAGCAGGGACGCGGGCACCATCACCTGGCCGCCCTCCATGGCGCGACCGAAGCCGCCGGCGGCAATGCCCCCGCCGCCGCCAAACGCGGCCGGCGCAAAACCGCCCGCGGCGTGCACGCCCTGCCCTGGCGCACCGCCCTGGGGCGCCGGGCCGCCATGCCACGGCGCGGCCGGCACACTGGCCTCGCCCGCGCTGCCGGGCGCGCCCTGGAAGGCGGCGGCGCCGCTCGGACGCCAGCCGCCGCCCGATGGCGCCATGGCCGGCAGGTCGGGAATCATCGGGATATCGAAGCCGGACGCGGGCGCGTCATCGTCGTCGTCGCGCAGGAACTGGCGCAGCTGCTTGGCCAGTTCGGCCTGGCCGCTGGCGCGCGCCTTCCTGGCTGCGGCCGCGCTTTCGGTTTTCTTGATCTTGAAGGCGTCCACCGAGCCGGGCTGGACGCCCTTGTTCATCAGCAGGTCGCACAGCGCATCGTACATCGGCGCAAAGTCGAACAGCAGCGACGGGCGCAGCATCGGCAGAATCAGCCCGTGGGCCTCCTCGTCCGGCTCGAACTCACGCCAGGCCTGGTTCAAGGCCGACAGGAACATTTCGGGACGGAAGGGATTCTGGCTGATGCGCAGCACATCGCGCTCCAGCAGGAAGCCGAGGCGTACATTCAGGGTGGCGATCTGGCTCGCATACTGCATTTCGAATGGACGGCTGATGGCGTCGAAGGCGACGCGGCTATCCATTTCCTCGTAGGGCACCAATTCCAGCGAGGTGGGCAAGGCTAGCGCGGCTTTTTTGAGCGGCGGCAATAGCACGTCGACTTCGGCACGCATGGCGCGAGCGATGCCGGCGGCAGCGACATGAAAGAAAGCGTAGGTGTTGTTTTTTAGCAGATTCCCCGACTTGACCCGCTGGAACACGGAGCGTGCATCGAGCGCCGGGTCCGTCACATCGAGCAAGCTTGCAACCAGACGTGTCGCCACCGCCATCAAGTGGTCGTTGGCATGCTTGGTCACGGTCGCGACAAGCGCCTCCAACAGCTCGTGGCGCGACGGACCTGTCTTCCTTGCTGCAGCTACGGACGGTGAAGGTGGAGCCATTGTCTGCTCGTTGGGGGGTTAGATATCTTTTGCCATAACAAACATTCTCTCACATTATTGCCGACTGGCAACGGGAAAATTTGAAACAACCCGTTATTTTTTGTTCAACCGCATTATTTCCATGTCCACTCTTGCTTTTCCCTCCAGAGGAAGCCCGTTTTCATCATTTGAACTGTTGATGGAACACAAATTCAAAGCCAGAAGTTTCTCTAGGATAATCACAATTCCACACAGCAATTTTATTCTTGAGGACTACGCCATGATAACGATGTGCCGCCGCGATCTCAAGTTCCCCCTGTATCTGGGCTTTGCCATCGTGCTCGGACTGGGTGCCTGGCTTTCCATTGTACTGCTGAGTCAGCTTGAACAGATGAAAGCGGTAACGGCGCCGGCGCTGCAAAGTTTAGGCCGCAGCCTGGGCCCCTTGACCGGGATCACGCTCGACGATGCCGCCGCGTGCGCCGGGGAAGATTACGCCGCCGCCCGCCTGTGGGTCTGGTTTTGCATCGGCGCCAATGCGGCGGCAGCCATCCTGCTGGCGCTGTGGCTGCGGGCAGTGACGGTAGCGCCTGCGGCGCCGCTGCGGCGCAAGCCTGGCGCGGCCGGCCGCAGCCTGATCGTGCGTGCCATGGAGGGCGGCGCGCCGCGCGACGCAGCCGCCACCCACGGCGCGGGCGATGGGAGCGCCCGGGCGCACACTGTTCCGGCGCCGCGCAGCGCCGCGGCGGGAACGGGCGAGGCGGCGGCCCGGCTTGCACGGCTGAGCCGGATCATCGATGCCCTCGCCTTCCACACCACCATTCTCGCCGTCAATGCCGCAGTCGAGGCGGCACGCACCGGGCAGTTGCCGCCGCAATCCTGAACGATTTCCGCTGTGCATTAGTTGCAATCCTGTAGGAACTCCTCCTACACAAGTTCAAGGTGAATTCCGATACCTCTTCAACGGTGCGGCTCGCATGATTGTGTTACCGGAAACGCTGAAGAGAGCTCCCCATCAGCATCACCGGCGAGCACGACATTTTCAAACTTTGAAAAGGAATGGACATGAACTCGAATCAGAAAAGCGGTCAAGGCAGCAAGCAAAGCGATAGTTCCAGCTCGAACAAGCAATCGGGCTCGCAAGGTTCCGGCAGCGGTTCGCGCTCCGGCGGCGGCACCCAGGGCGGAACCCATGAGCAGCACGTGGAAGCCGGCCGCCAAAGCCACAAGAATGACGACAAGGAGAGCGGCTCGAAGCAATCCGGTTCGGGCTCGGGCAGCAAGCAGTCGGGATCGAATTCCGGCAGCAGCAGCGGCAGCAAAAGCGGCGGCGACAAACGCTGATCACCGCTAGCACAGCGGGCGTCGCCGGGTTTGCGGGCGGCGCCATGCCCTATTTAAACAGGGAACAATAGACAGAGTCTGCATCGGCCCGGCCGTTGACAGGCTCTTTTTTTGGCCGGACGCCGGACCGGGCCGCTGCGGCCGGCACGGCAAGGGCCAATCACGGCGGCGCGTTCAGATATTGCGAATGTGAACGCCCTTGGGCGGCGCAAAGTCGGCCACGTCATTGATCATGCGGGCGACCTTGGCATCGCGCGCGGTCAGGTGCAGATCGGAATACTGGTGGATTGCCCACTGCTCCGGCAGCAACTCGATATGCTTGCGCAAGATCGATTCGGTGCGTGCATCGTCGGCGCGCAAGCCTTCGACGATGATATTGAGCGCATCCGGACGCGCGCCGGGCGAGGCCGTCGCATGCGACTTGTGCACCATGAAGCGCGCAGTCTCGCTGGCGTAGCGGCGCGTGCCGGACAGAAACAGGATGACGGCGATCGACGCCACCGCCCCGGCGTTGTACATGACAAACTTGACGGGCGAGTTCGACAGGAAGTTGTACAGGCACAGCCCGTCGCTGACGTAGCCGCCGTTCGACTGGATCAGCACGTGCGCCGTTTCGACGCCGTTTTCGCTCATGCCGGACACCGCCTCGAACACGCGGTGCACCATATCGCTGTTGACATCGCCCGACAAGGTGAACCAGGCATCGGTCTCTTTGGTGGATTTTTCTTCGCTCATGGCTGTCTGCTCGCAAAGTAGATGAATTATTTTAACAAATCGGACGAGCCAGGGTTTTTCCATGCGTATCTCATTCGTGCGCACCCCAGGCAAGGTTGACAGTTACGCCTTGCTGGCATATGCTCCACAGTCTTGATCGGGAGAGGGCAGCGCACGCTGCCGCCGAAGGGGCATCACCCAAAAACTCTCAGGCAAAAGGACCGGTCAGGGGTCGGCGGCGCGCAGCGCTACCGGCTGAACTCTGGAGAGCGGCCGCGGCACCATGCCGGCGGCCCACCGAAGGGGCAAGCGGACGTCAATCCGCTATCTCTCAGGTACCAAGGACAGAGGGGCGCGAAGCATACCGGAACGGCAAGAGCCGCTCCACGTCTGCTCGTCGTACCCCCATTCATTCTGCCCTGAGGATTCCATGACGCTTAAAGCGACCCCGCTCAATTCCGCACACCGCGCCGCCGGCGCCAAGATGGTCGATTTCGGCGGCTGGGACATGCCCGTCAACTACGGCTCGCAAATCGAAGAACACCACGGGGTGCGCAGCGATGTCGGCATGTTCGACGTCTCGCACATGTGCGTGGTCGATATCGAAGGCGAGAGCGCCCGCCCTTTCCTGCGCGGCCTGCTGGCCAATAACGTCGACAAGCTGCAGGTGGCCGGCAAGGCACTGTATTCATGCATGCTCAATCCGCAGGGCTTCGTCATCGACGACCTGATCGTCTACTTCTTCAGCGAGACCTGGTTCCGCCTGGTCGTCAACGCCGGCACCGCCGAAAAAGACGTGGCCTGGATCAGCGCCCAGAACCACGCCACCAGGAGCGGCGTGACCATCACCCAGCGCCGCGACGGCAACGAGCCGATGGCGCTGATCGCCGTCCAGGGTCCGAACGCGCGCGCCAAGGTGTGGCAGGTGCTGCCGACCACCCAGGCTGTTTCCGAGCCACTCAAACCGTTCAACGCCGTCATCGTCAAGGACACCGCCTTCGGCGAGGTGATGGTGGCGCGCACCGGCTACACCGGCGAAGACGGGTTCGAGCTGGCCTTCCCCGCTTCCCAGGCCGAGGCGCTGTGGAATGCGCTGGTCGCCGCCGGCGTCAAGCCGGCCGGCCTGGGCGCGCGCGACACGCTGCGCCTGGAAGCGGGCATGAATCTGTACGGACAGGACATGGACGACACGGTCAACCCGCTTGACGCCGGCCTGGCCTGGACCGTCGACCTGAACGCCGAGCGCGACTTCATCGGCAAGACCGCGCTCAAGGCGATGGGCCAGAACGCGCAGTACGTGGGCCTGATCCTGCGCGAAAAAGGCGGCATCCTGCGCGCGCACCAGAAAGTGGTCGCGCAGGATGGCAGCACCGGCGAAATCACCAGCGGCACGTTCAGCCCGACCATGCAGGAAGCGATCGCCCTGGCGCGCGTGCCGATGGGCGTGGCCGTGGGCGACACCGTGCACGTTGAAATCCGCGACAAAAAGCTCGCCGCCAGCGTGATCAAGCTGCCGTTCGTGCGAAACGGTAAAATCCTCGCTGCCTGATCGGGGCAACACACTCATTAAGTAGCATTTACATCGACCGCGACCTCTTGGAGCAAACATTATGAACATCCCAGCCGACCTGAAATACACCGAGTCCCACGAATGGGTACGCGCCGAAGCTGACGGCACCCTCACCGTCGGCATCACCGAATATGCGCAGGACGCGCTGGGCGATATCGTCTTCGTCGAACTGCCGAAGGTAGGCAAGGTCTTCACCGCCGGCGACGACGCCGCCGTGGTCGAATCGGTGAAAGCGGCCAGCGACATCTACGCGCCGGTATCGGGCGAGTGCATCGCCGTCAACGACGCCGTCGCCGACGCGCCGGACTCGATCAATACCGACGCCTTCGCGGCCTGGCTGTTCAAGCTCAAACCAAGCGACGCCGGCGCCATCAATGGCCTGCTCGACGCCGCTGCCTACGGCAAAGCCACCGCAGAATAAAAACTCCTGGCCGCCGCCCGCTGGCGGCCGTTTCTTTCCAGTCCGCCGCCGCGCCGTGTATCCGACAGCGCCGGTGGCAGTCCTTTTTCGGCCCCGACTACCATGACCCGCACCAGCCTGACCCAACTCGAAGCACGCGATTCGTTCATTCCGCGCCATATCGGCCCGTCCACCGCCGAACAGGCAGCCATGCTGGCCACGCTCGGCTATCCATCGCGCGCGGCGCTGATCGACGCCATCGTGCCCGCCAACATCCGCAAGAAGAGCAAGCTGGAACTGGGCCAGTTCTTCGACCCGATGCCGGAACAGGCTGCGCTGGGCAAACTCAAGGCGCTGGCCGCCAAGAACAAGGTCATGAAGTCGATGATCGGCCAGGGCTACTTCAACAGCCATACGCCAGGCGTCATCCTGCGCAATATCTTTGAAAACCCGGCCTGGTACACCGCCTACACGCCGTACCAGCCCGAGATTTCGCAAGGCCGCCTGGAAGCGATCCTGAACTTCCAGCAAATGATCACCGACCTGACCGGCATGGGCATCGCCAACTCGTCGATGCTCGACGAAGGCACCGCCGCCGCCGAAGCGATGACGCTGATCCAGCGCGTCGGCAAATCGGCCTCGAACGTGTTCTACGTGGCCGACGACGTGCTGCCGCAAACGCTGGAAGTGGTGCAGACGCGCGCCCAGCCGATCGGCGTGGAAGTGCGCACCATCGCGGCGGCCGACATCGCCGGCCTGTCCGAGCCCTGCTTCGGTGTGCTGATCCAGTACCCGGGCGTGAATGGCGATGTACGCGACTACCGCGCCGCCGTCGAAAAACTGCATGCGGCCGGCGCCATGGTGATCGCTTGCGCCGACCTGCTGGCACTGACCCTGCTGGCGCCGCCGGGCGACTGGGGCTGCGACGTCGTCGTCGGTAACAGCCAGCGCTTCGGCGTGCCGCTCGGTTTCGGCGGCCCGCACGCCGGCTACCTGGCCACGCGCGACGAATTCAAGCGCAGCATGGCCGGCCGCCTGGTGGGCGTGACCATCGATGCCCAGGGCAACAAGGCGTACCGCCTGGCGCTGCAAACGCGCGAGCAGCACATCCGCCGCGAAAAAGCCACCTCCAACATCTGCACCGCGCAGGTGCTGCTGGCGGTGATGGCATCGATGTACGCGGTCTACCACGGTCCTGAAGGCTTGCAGCGCATCGCGCGCCGCGTGCACCGCTTCACCGCCATCGTGGCCGCCAAGCTCGGCCAGCTCGGCTACGACGTCGTCAACAAGACGTATTTCGACACGCTCACCATCAAGAGTGCGCGCGCGGCCGAACTGCACGCGATCGCCATCGAACATGGCGTCAACCTGCGCAAGGTCGATGCCAGCCACGTCGGCATCTCGCTCGATGAAACCACCACCCGCGAAGACATTGCGCTGCTGTGGACCATCTTCGCCCAGGGCGTCTCGACCGCCCCTGCTTCGCCCGATTTTGATGCCATCGAAGCGAGCGCGCAGGACGCCTATCCGGAAGCGCTGGCGCGTACCAGCACCTACCTGACCCACCCGACCTTCAACCGCTACCACGCGGAACACGAAATGCTGCGCTACCTGCGCGGCCTGGCCGACAAGGACCTGGCGCTGGACCGCACCATGATCCCGCTTGGCTCGTGCACCATGAAGCTCAACGCGACCAGCGAAATGATCCCGGTCACCTGGCCCGAATTCTCCAACATCCACCCGTTCGCGCCGGACGCGCAAACGGTCGGCTACCGCGACATGATCGGCCAGCTGGAAGACATGCTGTGCGCGCTGACCGGCTATGCCGCCGTGTCGCTGCAGCCGAACGCCGGCTCGCAGGGCGAGTACGCGGGCCTGCTGGTGATCAAGGCTTACCATGAATCGCGCGGCGAAGGCCACCGCAATATCTGCCTGATTCCCTCCTCGGCGCACGGCACCAACCCGGCATCGGCCAATATGGTCGGCATGAAGGTGGTCGTCACCGCCTGCGACGAGCGCGGCAACGTCGACCTGGCGGACCTGCGCGCCAAGGCCGAACAGCATAGCGCCAGCCTGGCCTGCGTGATGGTCACCTACCCGTCGACCCACGGCGTGTTCGAGGAAGGCATTCAAGAGCTGTGCGAGATCATCCATTCGCACGGCGGCCAGGTCTACATCGACGGCGCCAACATGAACGCGCTGGTCGGCGTGGCGGCACCGGGCAGCTTCGGTGGCGATGTGAGCCACCTGAACCTGCACAAGACCTTCTGCATTCCGCACGGCGGCGGCGGCCCTGGCGTCGGTCCGATCGGCGTGGGCGCGCACCTGGCCAAGTTCTTGCCGAACCAGCGTTCGAGCGGCTACACGCGCGACGAAGCCGGCATCGGCGCGGTCAGCGCGGCGCCATTCGGCTCGGCCAGCATCTTGCCGATCTCGTGGATGTACATCGCGATGATGGGCGGCGAAGGCTTGACCGCCGCCACCGAAACGGCAATCCTGGCCGCCAACTACATCGCGCGCCGCCTGGCGCCGCACTACCCTGTGCTGTACACGGGCCACGATGGCCTGGTGGCGCACGAGTGCATCCTGGACCTGCGTCCGATCACCGACGCCACCGGCATCAGCAACGAAGACGTGGCCAAGCGCCTGATGGACTTCGGTTTCCATGCGCCGACGATGAGCTTCCCGGTACCGGGCACCCTGATGATCGAGCCGACCGAAAGCGAATCGAAGGCCGAGATGGACCGCTTCATCGATGCGATGATCGCGATCCACGCCGAGATCGTCAAGGTCGAGCGCGGCGAATACGACCGCATGGACAACCCGCTCAAGGGTGCGCCGCACACCGCCGAAGTGGTCACCGCCGACGTCTGGGAACACAAGTACAGCCGTGAGGTAGCTGCCTTCCCGGTGGCGTCGCTGCGCAAGCAGAAGTACTGGCCGCCGGTCGGCCGCGCCGACAATGTGTACGGCGACCGCAACCTGTTCTGCGGCTGCGCGCCGATCAGCGACTACGAGTAAGCCTGTAGTGTCGCCTGGGCCGCCCGGGTAAGGGCCGCCCGGGTAAGGGCCGCCCAGGTAAGGGCCGCCCTGGTCAGGGCCGCCGCGAGGCCAGCCGCAGATGCGGCGTGGTTTTCGCCGGCGGCCCTGCCGCATCCGGCACGCTGTCGTCGATGCGAAATCCGCTGACCGCTTTCGACAGGGTCAGCGCCTGGCGCTGCAGCCTTTGCGCCGCCGATGCTGCTTCTTCCACCAGCACGGAATTCTGCCGTGTCATCTGGTCCATCTGCACGATCGCGTCGCTCACCGCGCCGATGCCGCCGGCCTGCCCCGCGCTGGCTTGTCCGATCTGGCTGACCATGTCCCCCACCTGCTGCACCGATTGCGCGATGCCCACCATGCGCATGCCCGCTTCCGAGGCGCCCGCGCTGCCGCCGTCGATCTCGGCGAGCGCCTGCGCAATGAGTTCCTTGATCTCGCGCGCGGCGCTGGCCGAGCGCTGCGCCAGTATCCGCACCTCGCCCGCCACTGCCGCAAAGCCGTGGCCCTGCTCGCCGGCCTTGGCCGCTTCGACGGCCGCGTTGAGTGCCAGCGCATTGGTCTGGCCAGCCAGGTTGTCGATCACGCCAATAATCTGCGCAACGCGCTGCGAACTGCCGCGTACCGCGGCCATGGTCAGCACCAGCCGGTCGAGCACACCGCCGCCGCACATGGCTTGCGCCGAGGTTTCGTCGGCCAGGCGGTTGGCGCTGTACGCGCTGTCGGCGGCCATGCCCGCCGTGGTGCCCAGCCCCTCGACCGCGCTGGCGGCGTGTTTGAGCACGCTGGCCTGGGCCGCGTTGCGGCTGGCTAGGCCGGCACTGCCTAAGGCGATGTCGCGCGAGGCACTGTCGATCGAGCGTGCCGACACCAGGATGCTTTTCAGGGTCGCGTTCAGGGTGCCGATGCTGGCATCGAGCGTGCGCGCGGTGTCGGCGATTTCATCGCGTCCGTAGCTGCGCTTCTTGACCGTCAGGTTGCCGCTGGCCAGTTCGCCGGCGGTCTCGCTGAGATCGCGCACTTCGCGCAGCAGCGCGCGCCGCACCAGCATGGTGATGCCGAGCGTGCCGGCCACCGACAGGGCGACCAGCAGCGGCATCAGGACCGACAGCGCCGCAAAATCGGCGGCGGCGCGCGCGGAGGCGCGTTCGCTCAGTTCCTGCTCCAGGCGCGCCAGTTCCGACAGCCGCAAGGCCACCACGCCGAACGCTTGTTCGGCCTTGGACATGGCGTTGGCGCTCATCGAGTGGTCGACCTGGGACAGTTCGATCACATCGAGAATGGCGCGCATGTAGACGCCATGCGCGGCTCCGGCCTGGGTGACGAAGCGGTGCTCGGGAGCGGCGCTGCCGGTGCGCCCGGCCAGGGCCGCGAACTTGCGTTCGATGGCGGCGTGGCGCTGATAAATGTCCTGCCCGAGCGCATCGATGCGCGGCGCGGAAAAGCTGGCGCTGATCCAGGTCAGCAGCTGGTACATGCGCGCATGCGCGTGCTGCGCATCGGCCACCAGTTCATTGGCGTCGCGGATGCGGGCTGCGCGCTCGCCCACGATGATGTCGACCGCCTGGTTCTGGCGCACCATCGCATACCATGCGCTGCCCGAGGAAAGCATCAGCAACAGCAGCACCAGGCCGGGTGCGAGCAGCAGCTTGGGACCGATGCGCAGGCGCTCGAGCATGTCAGTGCTTGTAGACGCCGGCTTCCAGGGCCACGTCGCCAATACGCAACACATACGTGGTCTTGGCCTCGACCTTGCCGCTGACCGGGTTCTTGAACTTGTAGTCGACCCAGCCGCGGCCCGGGCCGTTGGCGATGGCGATCATTTCGTGGCGGAACAGCTTGCCGTCGGCATCGGGCACGTCGCGCAAGTCCTTGCCGATCAGCGCCGTGGTCGGGTGCGCGACCGTGATGCCGGACAGGTCGCGCATGGCCACGTACAGGGCGCCACGGTTGTACTCGGGGTCGCGGGTATTGATTAGCCGGATCATTTCTTCCTTGCCGCGCAGCTTCATGAAGCGCGCGCCCTTCTCCACCAGCGCCACCGCGTCTTTTTCGTCCGGCTCGGCGACGGCAGGGGCGCTCCAGCCGGCGCCGCTCCAGAAACAGGCCAGCAGCATGCCAGCCTTGATGAGTATCTTCACAATGATGTCCTTCAACGTCGGTGAACGCGCATTCGGGCGCCGGGACAGGTATGATTGGCTGCCAGCCGGCCTGCGCAAGATGAGTTGGCGCAATGTTTCCTGAGCGCATAGGTTAATTTACGCGTTCGCGCGGGGCGCCGGTTTGCGCGGGATCAATCGTGCGGATCGCGCCTATCAGTCAAGGAAGAGAGATGAATCGTTCTGTGGTTGCCCTGCTATTGTCGGGCCTGGTGTTTCCGGGTGCCGGACAGTATTACCTGGGCCGGCGCGCGCGCGCCTGCCTGTTTATCGTGCCGACCTTGCTCGCGGCCATTTATTTTTTCAAGCAAGTGGTCGACACCGCCTCGCGCATGGTCGACGACGTGCTGAGCGGTTCCCTGGCGGCCGATCCGGTGCTGATCGCCGAGCAACTGCACCGGCAGGGCGAGACGGCCACGCCGCTGATGAATATCGCCGCCGCCGTGATGCTGGCGTGCTGGGTGGCGAGCCTGGTCGACGCCTGGCTGCTGGCGCGCGCGCAGGAACGGGGCGCGCCGCCACGCAAGCAGGAAAGTACATCATGATCCGCCTCGGCTGGATGGCGGCCGGCGTGCTGGCGCTGGCCGGCTGCGCCGCGCCAAAGGCCGGCGGCATCGTGCGTACGCCGGTGCTCAGGGCCGCATCCTCCTTTCCCAACACCGAGGCGGTGGTGATGCGGGTCGAACTGGCCGCCGGCGCGCGCGCCGGGCGCCACAGCCACCCGGGCGACGAAATCGGCTACGTGCTCGAAGGCGAGGGCCAACTGCTGGTCGACGGCGCCGCGCCGCGCACGGTACGCGCCGGCGAGGCCTTCGTGATCCCGGCCGGCACCGTGCATGACGCCCACAATCCCGGCACCGCCACCATGCGCCTGGTCGGCGTCTACATGGTCGAACAGGGCAAGCCGCTGGCCACCCCGGCCAAATAGACACGATTGTGGCGCTGGACCGACAAGCGCAGGGTCATTTCTGTACAAGCAAGCCACAAGCTGCCAAGATGTTGTTGTACGTCAATTCTCAAGACGTACCCACTATGATGCCAGCGCCCACCCGTCCGACCCCGCTCCGCCTGCCGCGCCATGCGTGCGTTTTGGCGCTGTCGATGCTGGCCATCGCCAGCGCCGGCGCGCGCGCCGGCGACACGCCCGACCTGACCACCCTGCCCCTCGAACAGCTGATGTCGATGGAGGTCTACAGCGCCTCCAGGTTCATGCAAAAGTCGAGCCGCGCACCCTCGTCGGTGACGGTGATCACGGCCGCCGACATTCGCCAGTTCGGCTGGAACACCCTGGCCGACGTGGCGCGCAGTGTACGCGGCATGATGGTCAGCTATGACCGCAACTACAGCTATCTTGGCCAGCGCGGCATCCTGCGGCCGGGCGACTTCAATACCCGCTTCCTGCTGCAGGTCGACGGCAACCGCATCAACGACGCGGTGTACGACCAGGCGCCGGTGGGGGCCGAATTCCCGCTCGACCTGGACCTGGTCGAACGCATCGAGTTCGTGCCCGGCCCGGGGTCGTCAATCTACGGCTCGAACGCCATCATCGGCGTGATCAACGTGATCACCAAGCAGCCGGGCGCGCTGGCCGGCACGCGCGGCTCGCTCGAAGCGGGCCAGGACGGCGCGCGCAAGGCGGCGGCCAGCGTTGGCTGGCGCTCGCCCCAGGGCAGCGAGTACCTGCTCGCCGCCAGCGCCTGGCGCAGCGATGGGCGCGACCTGTACTTCCCCGAATTCGATACGCCTGAGCAAAACCACGGCGTGGCGAGCGGCCTCGATGACGAACGCGGGCAGCGCTTTTTCGCGCGCGCCACGCACGGCGCGGCCACCCTGAGCCTGATCCACGCAAACCGGGTCAAGGGCATCCCGACCGCCTCCTACGGCCAGAGCTTCAACGATCCGCGCCCGGCCACCACCGACCGCCAGACCTATGTCAACGCGGCCTGGCGCAGCGATCCCGGCGCGCTCGAACAGCTCAAGGCGCGCCTGTTCTGGGGCCAGTACGATTCGTTCGGCGATTACGTGGCGCAGGACGAGGCGCGCACGCTCAGCCACGACGGCAGCGGCGCGCGCTGGTGGGGCATCGACGCCAGCGTGCTGAGCACGCGCCTGGCCGGGCACACCGTGCTGGCCGGGATCGACCTGCAGCGCGACTACCGCCTGCACCAGTACAGTTTCGACGTCGCGCCGTTTTACAGCTACCTGGACGACCGCCGCAGCGGGCGGCGCGCCGGCCTGTATCTGCAAGACCAGGTGGCGCTGGGCGCGGCCGTGCTGCTCAACCTGGGCCTGCGCTACGACCGCAACAGCGGCAGCGGCGGCGTATGGAGTCCGCGCGCAGCGCTGATCTGGGATGTGGCCGCCGCCACCACCGTCAAGGCGATCTACGGCGCTGCCTTCCGCTCGCCCAACAGTTATGAGAAATTCTATGCCTTCCCCGGCGCCGACGGCCAGACCGGCAATCCCGGCTTGCGCGAGGAACGGGTGCGCTCGGCCGAACTGGCGCTGGTGCGGCAGTTCGGCGAGAATGCGCGCGTGAGCGTGTCGGCATTTCGGACCGCGTTGTCCAACCTGATCGCGCCGCTCGAACAGCACGAGCCGGCCAGCGTGCGCTTCGAAAATATCGGCCGCCTGGGCGCGCGCGGCGTGGAAATCGAATACGAACGCGGCACCCTGGGCGGCCTGTCGCTGCGCACCAGCTACAGCGCGTTCCGGGTCAGCGACGCGCTCGGCCAGCCGGTCAACGCGCCGGCGCGCCTGGCCAAGCTCAATCTGTCCGCACCGCTCGGCGCCGACGGCTGGCGCGCCGCGCTCGAAGGCCAGTATGCGGGCGCGCGCCATGGCATGTCGGGCACGGCCGGGCGCTATGTGGTGGTCAACGCGAACCTGGTGCGCGCGCGCCTGCTGCGCAATGTTGAACTCTCGCTCGGCGTGACCAATCTGTTCGACCGCGCGTATGCCGATCCCGCCTCCATCGAACACCGCCAGGGCGTGATCGCGCAGGACGGGCGGCGCCTGCGCGCAAGGCTGGCGTATGCCTTCTGAACGCCGCCCTCCACGCGCGCGGCGCTTTTTCTGGCTGCTGGCGGCCGGCCTGGCCGCCGCAGCGGCGGCGCGCGCCGACCCGGTGCCGGAAAACGCGATGAAGGCCGCCTTTGTCTTCAATTTCACCGTGTTCGCCGAGTGGCCACCGGAAGCGCTGGCAGGCGGCGCGCCGATCAGCCTGTGCGCCAACGCCGGCGGCGCGCTGTTCGCGTCGCTGAGCAAACTGCACGACAAGGTCGTCAACGGCCACCCCATCGCGGTGCGCCATGCCGGCGCTTCCCTGCGCGGCTGCCATGTGCTGGTGGTCGAACAGATCGACCGCGAGCGCTGGCGCGAGCTGCGCCGCGAGCTGGCCGGCGCGCCGGTGCTGACCGTCTCGGACGACCGCGTGATCGGTCCGGACGGCGTGGTCATCGCCATGGCGGTGATGGATGAACGCATCGTGTTCGACGTCGACATGGCGCCGGCGCGCGCGGCCCGGCTGAACCTCAGTTCCAAGCTGCTGCGCCTTGCCAGGAGCGTGCAGTGAGCGCGCGCCCGGCGCTCATGAGCGCTCCGCGCCTGCTCGGCAAGAAGCTGGCGCTGACCACCATCCTGACGGCCGCCGCCGCGCTGTTCGTGGCCAGCCTGGCCTTGATCGTCTTCCAGTTCCTGTCGATGCGCGGCGTGCTGGCGGACGACTTGCGGGTGCAGGCCCAGATCGTCGGCAACAACAGCAGCGCGGCCCTGCTGTTCAACGATGTCAAGGCGGGCGAGGAAACGCTGGCGGGCCTGGCGGTCTCGCCCAGCGTGGACAGCGCCAGCATTTTCGACGCGCGCGGCGTGCTGCTGGCGCACTACCAGCGCGGCACCGGCGCCCAGCCGGCCGCACCCGATGGCGCCCTGCTGGATGCCGGTTACCGCTACGGGCCCGACGTGGTGGAAGTGGTGCACGTGGTGCGCGTGAACCAGCAGCGGGTCGGCGTGGTATTGATCCGCGCCACCCTGGAGCAGCTGTTCGCGCGCCTGCTCACCTACGCCGGCCTGACCCTGGCGGTGGCCCTGGCGTCGCTCGCGCTGGCCTATGCGCTGGTGTCGTCGATGCGGCGCGCGGTGCGCCGCGCCGAGGAGCACCTGCACCATCTGGCGCACGTCGATTCGGTCACGGCCCTGCCCAACCGCCACGAATACAACGAGCGCCTGCCGTTCGCGCTCGAGCGCGCCGACCGGGCCGAGGGCGAGGTCGGCCTGCTGCTGCTCGACCTGGATAACTTCAAGGTGGTCAACGATACGCTCGGCCACGACAGCGGCGACCACCTGCTCAAGCTGGTGGCCGCGCGCCTGGTGCACACCCTGCGCGAGAACGACATCATCTGCCGCATCGGCGGCGACGAATTCGTGATCATCGTCGAGCCGCGCGAGACGGCCGCCGGAGAGCCGGACGAAGTCGATGAAGTGGCGCGCAAGATCCTCGCCGCGCTGGCCGCGCCGTTCCAGGTGGAAGGACACCAGCTGCATATGAGCGCCAGTATCGGCGTGGCCGTCTATCCGCGCGACGCGCTCGACGCGCGCACCCTGATGCGCAGCGCCGACACCGCCATGTACCACGCCAAGGCCAAGGGCAAGAACGGCTTTCAAGCGTTCCAGCCGGCCATGGAGCAGCGCGCCCAGAAGCGCCTCAAGCTCGAAGCGAACCTGCGCCGCGCGCTCGACCTGGGCGAACTGGAACTGCACTACCAGCCGCAGATCGACGTGCGCAGCGGGCGCGTGGTGGGGGTGGAGGCGCTCACGCGCTGGCATTGCCGCGAACTGGGGCACGTCAGCCCGGCCGAATTCATTCCGGTGGCCGAAGAGACCGGGATCATCGTGGCGCTCGGCGGCTGGGTGCTGCGCACCGCCTGCCGCCAGGCGGCGGCGTGGCGCGACCAGGGTTTGCTCGACACGCTGGTGCACGTGGCGGTGAACCTGTCGGCGCGCCAGACCCGCGACGGCGCCCTGATGGACGAAATCCGCGCCATCCTCGACGAAACCGCCCTGCCGGCCAGCCTGCTGGAACTGGAAATCACCGAGGGTGTCCTGATGGAGAACGTGAACGCCAACCTGGACCTGCTGCATGGCTTGCAGGCGGCCGGCATCCATCTGTCGATTGACGATTTCGGCACCGGTTACTCGTCGATGGCGTACCTGAAGCGCTTCCCGATCGACCAGCTGAAGATCGACCGCAGTTTCGTGCACGACGTGCCGGGCGACGGCGAGGCGATCGCCACGGCCATCATCGCGATGGCACACAGCCTGCAGTTAAGCGTAGTGGCCGAAGGCGTGGAAACGCTGGCGCAGCTCGACTTCCTGCGCCAGGCCGGCTGCGACATCATGCAGGGATATTATTTTGCGCGGCCGATGCCGGCCGCGCAGCTGACCGCGCTGCTGCGCGAAAAGCGCAGCAGCTGGGGCGAGCGGGCCTAGAGTCGGCTTACGCCAGCTTGACCGCGTGCTCGCGGGTGGCGTGGAAGGTCAGCTTGGGCCAGCGCTCTTCGGTCAGGCGCAGGTTGACGTTGGAAGTGGCCAGGTAAGCCATGTTGCCAGCCGCATCGTAGGCCACGTTGTGGCCCAGCGCCGACTCGAAATCGGCCAGGATGCGCTTGTCGTCGCCGCTGACCCAGCGCGCGCTGCTGATGCTGGTGCCTTCGAACACGGCATCCACCCCATACTCGTTGAGCAGGCGGCTGGCCACCACTTCGAACTGCAGCACCCCGACCGCACCCAGTACCAGCTCGCCACCCTGCACCGGCTTGAAGACCTGCACCGCGCCCTCTTCGCCCAGCTGCTGCAAGCCCTTGTGGAGCTGCTTGATCTTGAGCGGATTGCGGATCCGCACCGAGCGGAAGAAGTCCGGCGCGAAGTACGGGATGCCGGTAAATTGCAGCATCTCGCCTTCCGAGAAGCTGTCGCCGATCTGCATGTTGCCGTGGTTCGGCAGGCCGATGATGTCGCCGGCGTAGGCTTCCTCGACCTGCTCGCGCGAGGAGGCCATGAAGGTGACCACCGACGAGACCTTGATCTCGCGTCCCAGGCGCAGGTGCTTGACCTTCATGCCGCGCTCGAAGCGCCCCGAGCACACGCGCAGGAAGGCGATGCGGTCGCGGTGGGCCGGGTCCATATTGGCCTGGATCTTGAAGACGAAACCGGAGAATGGCTGCTCGCCCGGGGCCACCACGCGCACGGTGGCGTCGCGCTCGCGCGGGGCCGGGGCCCAGTCGACCAGCGCCGAGAGGATTTCGCGCACGCCGAAGTTGTTGATCGCCGAACCGAAGAACACGGGGGTCTGCACGCCGGCCAGGAATTGCGCCAGGTCGAAGGGGTGCGAAGCGCCGTGCACCAGTTCCACTTCCATCTTGAGCTGCTCGATTTCGAGCGGGAACATGGCCGCCAGTTTCGGATTGTCGATGCCCTTGACGATCTCGAAGGCGCCGTCGGCCTTTTCCTCGCCGGCCTTGAACAGCATGATTTCATCACGCAGCAGGTGGTACACGCCGCGGAAGTTCTTGCCCATGCCGATCGGCCAGGTCACCGGGGCGCACTGGATTTTCAGGACCGATTCGAGTTCGTCGAGCAGGTCCAGCGGATCGCGCGTTTCGCGGTCCATCTTGTTCATGAAGGTGACGATCGGGGTGCTGCGCATGCGGCACACGGCCAGCAGCTTGATGGTCTGCGCTTCCACACCCTTGGCCGCGTCGATCACCATCAAGGCCGAGTCGACGGCGGTGAGCACGCGGTAGGTGTCTTCCGAAAAGTCCTGGTGGCCGGGGGTGTCGAGCAGGTTGATGACGTGGTCGCGGTGCTCGAACTGCATCACCGAGCTGGCCACGGAAATGCCGCGCTGCTTTTCGATTTCCATCCAGTCGGAGGTGGCGTGGCGGCCGCTCTTGCGGGCCTTGACGGTGCCGGCCATCTGGATCGCGCCCGAAAACAGCAGCAGCTTTTCGGTCAGCGTGGTCTTGCCGGCGTCGGGGTGGGAAATGATGCCGAAGGTACGGCGGCGCGCAACTTCGCGGGCAATCGCCGCAGGGGCGACCGTCGCGCTCGGTGCGGGAAGGTCTGAATCGGGAAGGGAAGTATCGGTATCGTTGGCCATATTCTCAGCCATAACATGGCCTCGCACAAAACCGTGGATTTTACCGATACTTGCCCTGCTCGTGTGAACTGATTCGGGCGCGGCGGAGAGCCGCGCCCGGGTCCTGCTATTTATTTACTTACCAGCAGTCGGCCGGCGTGGTGGGGCCCTGGACCCCGGTGTTGCTCAAGGTCAATGTGCCGCACTCATCGGCTGCCTGCTTGATGGTCGGCGTTGCCTTCAGCAAGAAGGTCGATCCGTCCGCCGAAATGGTGTTGGTGATGTTATACCGCACCGCCCCAACAGCCACGTCCTTGGGCGAGGTGGCCGAGGACAGGGTTCCCCCCGCATAGTCGCCCTTGGTCGTGTTGTAACGCTCGAGAAACTGGGCGTTTTGCATCAACACGCCCTTGGCGACCGAACGCTGGGACTTGAGCACGTTCTTCGTGTACGACTCGAACGCGACCGCCGACAGGACTCCGACGATGGCCACCGTGATCATCAATTCGATCAGGGTGAAGCCGGCGGCCGGCCGATTCAAATGAAAGTGTTTCATCGCTGCAGCTCCCTCCAGTTAATACGGCCCAGTGTGGCTGTTTCCTGCAGTAGCCCTTTTTTATCGACGACACCACCACCACAGTTGACCGTGCAGGACGGGTCGGTCCCACCGGGACTGACCGCGCCACCCGTGACGATACCGGTTGTCGGGCTGCCCGACGAGGCCGGCCAGCTGATCTTGACCGTGGTTTCAATCACGTAACCGCCGCTTGCCAGGTCGGTGTACTTGATCGTCGTCGTGGTCGTGCTGCCGTCAGGATTGACGACGACGACCGGTGGCGGATTGGTCGCCGGCTTGGTCGGTGGCGCAGGATCGCCATTACCTTGCTGGAACGAACCCTTCGGATCGAGCGCGCCGGGTGCCGGCGAACCTTGCATGGCGGTGGACGCCTCGTTATCCGGCGCAGCGGCAAATGTCCAGCCTGGATCGCCCATGCACAGATTGGTCGGATGGTGCCAATAGATCAGATACTCGGCAACCAGCTTGTCCTGCAGTTTGCCATTAACCAAGCGGTAGCCCAGGTCCGGACGGCCCGCCACGTTGAGCTGGACGTCGCTTTGGGCGATGTCGGCTTTGACCACCTGGACGGTCAGCGCACCGTTGCGCCACTCGCCTTTCGGGCCCAGATCGGAGTAGCCATCGACCACGCCGGCGCATTGCGGCTTGATCGGATGGACGCCGTTACGCACGATGCCGCTGCCCCAGTCGCGGGCGACGAAGGCGTCGAGCGGCATCGATACCTGCAAGTCCTTGATGTCATTCATCTTGTAAGCAGGCATTGTGGAAACCGTCAGGGCACCGGTCTGGTAACCCGTCACCGCGCCACTGTAGGTGCCACCCGTGCCGGTGCCGTCCGAACCGAGGAGGCTCAGTTTGATGGCCGGCGAATAAGCTTGATTCGACACCAATACCTTGAAGCGCGTATTCGGGATCGTATCGACCATGGTCTGGGTCGTGGTCCACGTGCTGACGATGACCCGCTGTTCATACGAATAGGTGTTGTTGGTACCCCATACTTTTTGGACGTTCCTCACTTCGACGGAGCGGCGCGTGGTGAGATAGGTGACCTGGGTCGTGAAGGTGATCGAGCCGTCGGCGGCGACCACCGTCACCGGATAACCGGCCACAGCCGTGCGTGCGCCCTCCGTATAGGTACTCGAAGGCGAGGCCTGGCCATTCGACGTCTTGCCAGTCCAGTTGCTGGTCGACACGATCGTCGGATTCGGCGGGCCGCTGTTCTGGCTCATCAAGAGCGGCAGGTTCGGCGAATACGTGTCTTGCGACGAGGCGACGGTCAAGGAAAGGCGTTGCTCATCCTGGCTCGGGTGCAGCATATTCAGGCCGAGCACGTCGTAAATATCGTCGTATTCGTGGACGTGAATGTAGTTCTGGTTAGCAACCGCACCAGTGGTCGCTTCACGCCCGAATGCGTACCGTCCGCTGGCGGAAGCCGGACCACCAAAGTAACCTAAGGTCGTGGCGCCGCCGCACTTGTCGTAGCAGAAAATATCGGTATCGAAGTGGCCGCCCGCGACCCCGCGCTCGCCGCCGACGGTGGCGGTGCTGACGTTGATCGTGTCCGGTTTCGGTGCATCGTTCTGGTCGAAATTGGACTGGTATACGTCCAGGCCGCCAGCCGACAGTCCGATCAGCTGCGAACGCACGCCCCCACCCATATGGCGGCCTACCGGTGGCAGGTTCAGGTTGGTGCCGGCCTCCTTGACCATGTCATCGGAGTTAAACTTGGCATCGCTGTTCAGATCGAAAATGACATCGCCGGTACTGCCGCCAGTGAGCCAGTTCAGTTGCATCCACCAGTTTTCGCCAGGCGGTTTGGCCGTGGTGCTGACCGTCGGATTGGTACTGAAGAACTGGAACACATCGCCCATGATAAAGATACCATCGCCAACCACGCGTTCGCCTTTCGGCAGCGCTACTTTCCAGCCGCGGTTCGTGAGCCAGTTCATCGGCTTGTTGCTCGATGTCCGTACCCGGATTGCGCTGGCGCCGGTACCGAAGGTGTACTCGGTCAAGGTCTGCTCGAGCAGCGGCAGGCTGCTGGCGGAAATGTCGCGGATGCCGTAAGCGTAATGAACGGTATCGTTCACTTTCATGTCGGCCTCATTAAACAAACGGCCGGTGACGAACGCCACCAGCACGCCGCCGCTCGGGTGGCGCACCAGGCCCGGGGCCGTGGTGATGGCGCGCGCCGGATCGCTGTCCTCGCGCACGTGCACCTGCACCGGCGCCGCCGTCAGGTCGTTCAGATTGAACTTCCACAGGCTGCCGTCGATGTCGCCGGCGTAGGCGGTGTCCTTGACACCGTCTTCGTCCGTATCCCACAGCGACGGCGACGACAGGCCGTTCGGCGCCGTCGGGCTGCCGCCCGGGGTGGTGATTTCCTTGATCAGCTTACCGGTCAGGGCATCGATCACCAGCAAGGAGGCAGCACCTGTACCCTTGTTGTTGTAGCCATTGCCCATCACCAGCGCTTCATAATACTCGTTTTGCTCGGTTGGCAAAACTGCCTTCTTTTTGAGCAAGCGGGTCAGCACTGGCGCGCCATAGGTATCGCCCAGGTTGGCAAAGCCGGTGGAGGTATTGTTCACTTCCCACATGACTTTTGCCGCGGCGCCCGCTTCGGTGGCGGCCGCGCCATCGCTCACATCGAGCGCAAAAACGGCTTTGCCGCCGCCGCCCAGGGTGCCGACCAGAACGGTCTTGGTGCTGAACTTGCGCACGTCCAGACGGCCATCGACGTAGTATTGCGGCGTGAAAGTTTTGCTCGAGAGTACTTCCAGTCGCGGCAACAAGGTGCGGGGAATGTAGGCAAAGCGCTCATTGCCGGTGACCGCATCGATGGCGTGCATCATGCCGTCGTTGGCGCCGACATACACGGTTTCATTGCCTGACGCATCTTTCCAGTAGACCGGGGTCGAATGGATGATCGTGCCGAGCGAACTGGTACGGACACGGTAGGTGGTGCCTTCG
Source organism: Massilia frigida (assembly GCF_011682175.1). GTDB lineage: Bacteria > Pseudomonadota > Gammaproteobacteria > Burkholderiales > Burkholderiaceae_D > Telluria_A > Telluria_A frigida. The sequence continues at coordinate 173,146 of NZ_WHJG01000006.1, read as the reverse complement.
CCGGTCTTGACGCCGCGCAGGTAACTGACGACCGGCGACACTGAGCTATTGGCCGTGGCCGAAGCCTTGTCGACCAGGTTGCGCTGGGCGGTCGACAGCGTGGCCCAGGTAAATGGAATACCGGACGGGGTCGCTGCGTCGCTCATGGTCACGATATTGCGCTTGCCTGCCAGCGCCTGGGCCGCGATCATGGCCTCGGCACCGCCGCTCCAGTTATCGGTGGTGCCGATGGCGCCCGTGGTACTGATCGGAAACGAGTGCACGTTGCCGCCCAGGGTGGCGGCGTTGTAATCGATGGCAAACATCCGGGCAGTGCCACTGCCCACATTGCTATTGGACGCGACCGGCTGGCCGACATAGCCGATCGGCTGCTGGGCCGAATCGAATGGCGCTGCCGCCATGACGGTGACGATTGCCGCGGTGGCGAGGCCGACGAGGCCCGCCCCGACGGCGACTTTTGTTTTCAGTTGCATGAGAATTCTCCCGCAGAAGGGTGGTTGCAGTACTAATCGCAAATTTTGGAATACACACGAAAGCGCACGGTGGTTTGCACAAAGGAGGTCGCGCCGCCATTACCCTGGCCACGCGCGGTAAGCCGTACGACACCGTAATCGCAGTCTCCGGAACTGCTTGCCTTCGCAGGTGGCGTGATCATTTCAACGATATAACGTGGCTGGGTCGTGATCTCAGCCAGGTCGAGGGCGGCAGCGGAGAAGCCGCGCGTGACGGCCGGGTCCTTCCAGTCGACGCTATCCCAGCTGGACGCGGCGCCCGGCTTGAAGCACAGCCCATTCGGACACTTCGGCGAAAACGCCGAGGAATCGTAAGGATCGAAGGGCGCCTTGTTGAACAACACGGTTTCGCCGTCGCGCAAGATCGCTTCGGCCGCTTCCCGCGCCATGTGCTGGTCGCGCGCATTGCGCGCCATGCGCTCTTCGAGCGTGCCGCTACGCACCAGGGCGAGGACGAACATCGTCAGGACCAGTAAAAAAACCAGTCCGGTCACCAGAACGGCGCCCGATTGCGTGGCCCGTGGACGGAAAAAAGTAGCGTGGGACATTAGAACCTCGACCGATTGCGAACGTTGAAGGTGGCGGTGACAACCCGGCGCAGGTGGCCATCATTGGTGGTGACGTTGGCACCATTGAAACTGACCGTTTGCGGGCCGACCGTGACGCCGCCGGACGGGCCGCGCAACAGCAGGCTGACGCGCACGGCCGACACGTGGGTGAAATCGGCCGGTGCCGCCACATAGGTGGTGACCGTTTCCTGGCCGCCCCCGACGCCGATCCCGTAGGTGATCTTCATCCGCTCGACATTGTCGGCCACGACCACGCCCGTGCCGGGCGCTGTCGCGGAGGCGTTGGCGTAGCACATCAGCTGACCGTTCAAGACCCTGAATTGGTAGATGATCAGGTTATTGTTGATCTGGGCACCCGCCGTCGCCGGATTGAATGCATTGTCGGAGGTGATGTCGACCCCGACGCAGTTGCGCTCGCGGCCCAGCATGCGGTTCGGCGGCACGGCCGTATCGACAACCCAGTTCGGATCGTGGCGCACGATCAGGGTATCCGAGTCGCCACCGACGGTGCCTTCGACCGACCGGCCCTCGATTTCGATGCGGTTCATATTGAGCCGGTAGCCGGCCTGGCGCAGGGCCGTGCCAACCACGTCGAGGGCATTGCGGGTACTCTCCTGGATGCGAACCATATCGGTCTGGGCCGTGTTCATCTGCTTCGAGCCGATGAACATATAGCCCACCCCACCGAGCAGCACCAGGCCGACCGTCATGGCCACCAGCACTTCTACCAGGCCGATACCCTGCTGCTTGCTTGCGCCGAGCTGGCGCGGCGCGCTTGGACGAACTGTCATAACCGCGTCTCCTGCGTAAATGTTTGCTTCTTCAGGCCGATCCTGGCGCCGTCGCCCGTGGCGCGCGTGTCGTCCCACTGGATGGTGACGGTCACATTGCCATCGACGTCGAAGGCCACCCCGCCGGTGCCTTCCTTGAGCGCACTGGCAAGCGCATCGCGCCATTCCTTGATGTCACGGTCGCCCACGGTCGCCGCCGCGGCCGGGGTGGCCGCATTGACATCGATCACGTACGGCGCGCCGGCCTGGGCGATATTGCGGTTGGCGCGCATGCGGTCGATGATATCCATCGCCAGGATGGTCGCCTGGCCGCGCGAGTAGGCGCTGTGGTTGGCTTTCATGTTGGTGATGATGAGCCCGGCAATGCCGAGCAAGCCGACACTGATCACGATCATCGTGATCAATACTTCAAGCATCGAAAAACCCTGTTGACGTCGCATTTCTAAATCTCCTTTTTAAGCTGAGCAGCTGCTTGCGGGGCTGAGGATCGTCGCTCCGACCCAGCCGGTGCCGGCGGTCAGCGCAATGCGCCTGCGCTTGGTCTTGACCGATTTGCCGCACATGAAGAAATTGCCGGCAATGGCCAACCCGGCCTGATCCCTGGTCTGGCCATTGCTGGCATACGACACAAAGTTCTGCACGCCGCCGGTAGCGACCAGCTGGCCGCGTCCCGAAAACTTCGATTGCGCGCGCAGCACGGTTTCGGTGGCGTCGACCTGCCCGACAGTGCCGCCGACGGTGTCATCGACAAAAACAATCCAGCCCATGCGCCAGTCGCCGGAGGTGACCCCCACCGCGCAGCTCGTGCCCGTGGCGCTGCGGCACATCGTGACCCGGGTATTGCGCTTGACCGCTTCGGAGCGGGTGTAATTGAGCGTGTCGAGCATCAGATCGGCCTGGGTCGACACGGCCGCATCGTCGACGTATTCGGTCAACATGGGAAAGCCGATGGCACTGGTCACGCCGATAATGGTCAGCGTGACCAGCAACTCGGTGAGCGAAAAGCCGCGTGCTCTGTTTGGTTTCGCAGATAACATCATCCTGCACCTTTGAAGTAGATAGCCGGGACGGAATGCCCCTGTTGTTGCTAATTATAAAGAACGAAGCTTGCATTACACTGAGGAAAGGCTGACAGAATGCTGACAAGGCGAAGTAAACCGCCTTTTCGCGCGATAAATACGACAACCATGCTCAGCTGGCGGGAAACCTGACCACGAATTGCACGCCGGCGCCGCCAGGGCCGTTGCCGATCTCGACCGTGGCGCCGTGGGCCTGGGCGATGTCGCGCACGATCGCCAGCCCCAGGCCGCTGCCGGGAATCTTGTCGTCGAGGCGCACGAAGCGCTGGAACACCGTGGCGCGCTGGTGCGGCGGGATGCCGGGGCCGGAATCTTCCACCGCCAGCACCCCGCACTTGCCTTCCCGATAACAGCGGACCGTCACGGTGCCCGCGTCCGGGGTGTAGCGCACGGCATTGTCGATCAGGTTGTCGATCAGGTCGCGCAGCAGGAAACTGTCGCCGCTGACCCGGGTCGGCTGCAGCTCGAAACCGATATCGATGCGTTTCTTGCCCGCTTCGTCGACGAAATACTGGATTACCTGCTCGATCAGCACCGACAGGTCGAGCCGTTCGAGCCGGGTTTTTTCGAAGCGGGCCGGCTCGGCGCGCGCCAGGGCCAGCAACTGGTTGGTCTGACGGATCATGCGTTCGTTCGAGAGCAGCATCAGGCGCACCGAATGGACGGTGTCGGGGTCGGCCTGGTGGCGCGCGCCCAGCCATTCAAGCTGCAGCTTGAGCCCGGCCAGGGGCGTGCGCAGCTGGTGCGCGACGTCGGCCAAAAAATCGTGCTGGGCGCGCGCGCCGGTTTGCACCTTGTCGAGCAGCTCATTGAAGGCGTTGACGACCGGACTGAGTTCATCGGGAATGGCGGCGCCATCGATGGGCGCGAGCTCGTTGCCCTCGCGCGCCAGCAGGTTGGCGCGCATGCGCGCCAGCGGTTGCAGGCCGTTGGTGACCGAAAACCAGATCAGCCCGACCAGCGCCACGGTAAACAGGGACTCGACCAGCATCAGCGCGCGCACCGTGGCCGAGCGGATTTGCTTGCGCTTGCGCAGCGTCTTGGCCACGCCGATGCGGATCTTTTCGCCGCCGGCCAGCACCATGCGGCTGGTGACCCGCACCGGTTCGCCGCGGATGGTGTCGTCATAGGCCTGGCTACTGGGCGTGGCCAGCGCCGGAAAATCGCTGTCCCCGGCCAGCGCCTTGCCATCTTCGCCGCGCACGATGAAGTACAGGACATCGGCATCGTCGGCCCGCAGCACTTGCTCGGCCTGGCGCGGCAGGTCGATCTCGGCCCTGCCATGGCCCGGACGCAGGCGCGCCGCCAGCGCACCGGCGGCGTCGGCCAGGCTCTGGTCGAACGCCAGCTGGGCCGGAATCCAGGCCAGCATGTAGGTCAGCGCCGCGCCCGCCACATTGATCAGCAAAATCGGCACGATCAGCCATTTCAGCAGGCGCAGCCGGATACTGATCATGGATGCTGTTCGAGCATGTAGCCAAAGCCGCGGATGGTGCGGATGCTGATGCCGGCGTCGGCGATCTTCAGGCGCAGGCGCGAAATATAGACTTCGACCGCGTTCAGGGTCAGGTCTTCGCCCCACGGCAGGATGGCGTCGATGATCTGCTGCTTGGACACGACCCGCGCGCCGTGCTGCAGCAGGTATTCGAGCACGGCCCACTCGCGCACCGACAGGTCGATCACGCGCTCGTCGATGCGGGCGCGCTTGGTGTAGGTGTCGAGCGTCAGCCGTCCCAGCGACAGGCTGACCGGCTTGGGCGTGTTGCGCCTGGCCAGGGCCTTGATGCGCGCCACCAGTTCGGGCGTGGCGAAGGGCTTGACCAGGTAATCGTCGGCGCCCAGTTCCAGCCCGCGCACCCGGTCTTCGATGGCGTCGCGCGCGGTCAGCAAGAGCACCGGCACGTTGCTGCCGCGCGCGCGCAGGCGCCGCACCACCTCGAAGCCATCGATGCCGGGCAGGCCGATATCGAGCACCACCACCGCCACCTCGGCGCGCTGCAGCAACTGGTCGGCCTGGGTACCGCTGCCGACCACGTCGACCACCATGCCGTGGCCTTGCAGCAGGCGGGTCAGGCCATCGGCCAGCACGGCATCGTCTTCGACCAGTAATACGTGCATGCGCGTGGCTCTCTGTAAGTTGTGATATTCATATTATGAGGCATGGCAGGGGCAAATCCCAAGCCTTGCCGCAGCCCCAAACAGTCGCTTTGTGCAAGTTCTGTACGTTCACCCACCTTAACATGTTAGCAAAATGACCATTTATAGCGATTTCCCCCAGTAGGACTGGGCCCACAAGGATTTATGCAGTGAACCTACAGGGGGGCGACTGCCAGTCTTATGTTCGCCAACAGACGGAGGCTTTACTGTTCGTACATCGCGATTCACTGCAAGTCCAGGTGAAGCGCCCTTGAAGTCCGTCTCAGATAGTGAGGAATAAAAATGAACAACACTCAACTTGGTGCTACCGTCCAAAACGCAGTACCGGTCGGCCAGATTCCTGCCGACGCGCACGAGTCAAAAGTTGCGTCCCGCCCCGTTGTCAGCTTTAGCGGTACCCAGCAGAACGAGTTGCTGGCCGCCCTTCCCCGTCACGATCTCGAAACCCTGTTCGATCACCTGGAACTCGTGGCCCTGCCTTTTGGCAAAGAACTGTTTGAATACGGCAGCAAGCTCGAAAACGTGTACTTTCCGACGACGGCCATCGTTTCCCTGCTGTACGTCATGGAAGATGGCGCCACCACCGAGATCGCCGTGGTCGGGCATGAAGGCGTGGTCGGCATGTCGCTGTTCATGGGCGAACGCGCCATGTGCAGCGCCGTGGTCCAGAGCGCGGGCTACGGCTACCGCCTCAAGACCCAGTACCTGCGCGACGCCTTCAACCAGGGCGGCGCACTGCCCCAGCTGCTGATGCGCTACACCAATGCGCTGTTTGCCCAGATGGCCCAGAATGCCGTCGGCGGGCGCCACAGCTCGATCGAACAAAAGCTGTGCCGCTGGCTGCTCGACCGCCTCGACCGCTCCGCATCGAACGAACTGAAAGTGACCCAGGAACTCATTTCCATCATGCTCGGCGTGCGCCGCGAAAGCATCACGGCCGCCGCTGGCAAGCTGCAGGACGATGGCTTGATTCAATACCGCCGCGGCAATATCACGGTGATTGACCGCCAGGGCCTGGAGGAGTATGCCGGCGAATGCTATAAGGTCGCAAAGACGGAGTACGATCGCCTTCTGATGGATGTAGCCCGCTAAATGGCAGCGGCGCCGGGTCTTCCGGCGCCGGGTTGCCGTTGTCGCCGCTGTCGGCGACGCGCGACAGGGGAATGAACGCTTCCACGCAGGTTCCCAGGTTATTGACTCCGCGCTTCACCCGCAAACTCCCCCCCAGCAGCAAGGCGCGTTCGCGCATTCCCAGCAAGCCGTGCGACTTGGGCTTGGCCACGGCGTCGCCCTCGATGCCGACGCCATCGTCGCTCACTTCCAGCGACAAGCCACCCGCTTCGCGCCCCAGGTGCACGATCACCTGGCGCGCCTGGGCATACTTGGCGATGTTGTTGAGCGACTCTTGCACGATGCGGAACACGGCAATCGCATGCATGGGCCCGGCGACATCGACGTCACCATCGATCAGCGCTTCGCAATCGAGCCCCGTGACCCGGCCGAACTCCTCGCAATAGCTTTGCACGGCGGCGGACAAGCCCAGGTGGTCGAGCAGGCTGGGGCGCAGGTCTTCGACGATGCGGCGCTTCAATTCCACCGTATCGACCAGGGTCGCGCGCGCGCGGTCGAGCATCACGGCCAGCGCGGGCTGGGTGGCGCGCACGGTGTCGGCCACGGCATTCATGTCGATATTGATCGAGGTGAGGTTGGCGCCCAATTCATCGTGCAGTTCACGCGCCAGGCGCGCCTTTTCCTCCTCGCTCACGCTGATCAGGTGGCGCGAGAGCACCGACAGCTGTTCGGTGCGCAGCACCACCATCGATTCGAGGTTGTCGTTGGCGTTTTCCAGCGCGCGCTGGGTCGTGGCGCGGGCGAAGTAGCTGCGCCGGATCAGGCGGTAGAACAGGGCCAGCACCAGGATCGCCATGGCGTTGATGCTGATCCCCAAAAACACCGCATGCTGGTATTCGCGGTAAAAGGTGGCGCTGCGCGCAGCCAGCAATTCATTCTGTTCCTGCACCAGGATCACCACTTGCAGGCGGATTTCATCCATCTCGGCCTTGCTGTCGGAGGTCCCGGCAATCTTGAGGATGTCGGCCAGCCCGCCCTGGCGGTACACGTCGAGCACCTGGTTCATGGTGTCGAGCCGGCGGTAGACCAGGGTGTGCAGCTGGGCCAGGTTGCGGCGCTGGGAAGGACTGTCGGCCAGCAGGCGGTCGAGTTCGCCGAACTGGGCATCGATCTCGGACGACGCCGTGCGCAGCGGCCCCAGGTAGACTTCGGAACCGGACAGGAAATAGCCGCGCAAGCTGCTTTCGGCATCCATGATCAGCACGTTCACATACTGGACCTTGTCGATCACCTTGGCGGTCTGGCCCTGGATCTCGTTGGCGCCCTTGAGCGAACCGAGGTTGAGGAACAGGCTGACGCCATTGATGATGAGGATCAGCACGCACGTCAGGCACACCACCGTCTTATAGAACGGTAACCCGGTTGTGACGGGTGGTTCGGTGGAAAAATACATCCTGGAAATCCTTTTGCGCACTGCAGAGCCGGCCAGGGGGCAATTATAGTCCCGTAACTGCCGGGGCGCAGCCGAGCTGGACTGTAAGGGGTAGTGACGGGCAGGTGCGCGCGCATTGCGCGGCGGGGATGGCGGCGCCGCGCCGGGCGGCAGGGCGGGACGGTGCGGGCCAGGCGGCGCCGGGGCCAGCCCGGCGGCGGATCAGTCGAGCAGGTTGTTTTTCATGGCGTAATAGGTCAGGTCGCTGTTCGACTGCAAGCCCATTTTTTCCATGATCCGGGTGCGGTAGGTCGACACCGTCTTGATGCTCAGCGACAGGGCCACGCCGATATCGGACACGGTCGCGCCCTTGGCCAGGCGCAGGAAGACCTGGAACTCGCGGTCCGACAGCTCGGTATGCAGCGCCGTGTTGGGATCGCGGTCGAAACTCTGGGCCAGCAATTCGCCGACGGTCGAACTGACGTAGCGGCGGCCCTGGAACACGGTGCGCACCGCCGTCTTGAGCTCGTCGGCCTCGCATTCCTTGTTCAGATAGCCGTTGGCGCCCATCTTGAACAGGTTCAGCGCATATTGCTGGGCCGGATAGCCGGACAGGATCAGTACCGGCAGGTTCGGCTGCCCCTGGCGGATGGTGCGCAGGATGTCGATGCCGCTCTGGTCAGGCATGGCGATATCGAGCAGCAGCACGTCGCAAATTTCGCGACGCGCGATGTCCAGCGCTTCGCGCCCGGTGGCCCCTTCGGCCACGACATCGAAGTCGGGCGACGAAGAAAAAATCTGTTTAAAACCTGCACGTACTATCTGGTGATCGTCACATATGGCAACGCGTATCATTGTCTTCCCTTAAATTATCCTTGCATAGGAAAGAGCCGAGGCAAACCACGCGCCCGGCACTGCGCATGCGTTAGTATTCTAGCACTCTGGCTGTTCAGTACAAACACGTATGACAGCACAGCGCGCGGCGCGCGCGCACGGCGCTGCAAAAACGGCAAAGGGGCACGAGGCCCCTGCGCTGCACGGTGCGACCCCCACGCCGCCCTAGCCCGGGCCTGTGAGCAGGGCCAGAATGGCGACCAGTTCGCTGCGGATCGCCGCCCGGTCGAGCTTGGGCGGCGCCGCCACGGCGTCAGCCGCGCCAGCATCGTCGGACGGCGGCGCGAGCAGCTGCCCGAAGCGGCTATCGAGTTTATTGCGCGCACCACTGATCGTAAAGCCTTGTTCGTACAACAGTTCACGGATACGACGGATCAACAACACCTCATGGTGCTGGTAATAGCGGCGGTTTCCTCGTCGTTTGACCGGTTTAAGCTGGGTAAATTCCTGCTCCCAGTAGCGAAGTACGTGCGGTTTGACGCCGCACAACTCGCTCACTTCGCCAATCGTGAAATAGCGCTTGGCCGGGATAGCCGGCAGCACGATCAGATCAGCCTTGCTCGCACGATCGTTCATCGGTTCACTTTAGGCGGCGCGCGCCATCGGGCTGGTTTCTTCGACCATGCCCTTGAGCTTCTGGCTGGCGTGGAAGGTCACGACGCGGCGCGCCGTGATCGGGATTTCTTCGCCGGTCTTGGGATTGCGCCCGGGCCGCTGCGGCTTGTCGCGCAGCTGGAAGTTGCCGAAGCCCGACAACTTCACCGCTTCGCCGCGTTCGAGCGCATTCCTGATCTCGTCGAAGAAGGTCTCGACCATGTCCTTGGCTTCGCGCTTGTTCAGGCCGACCTGCTCGAACAGCAGTTCGGCCAGCTCGGCCTTGGTCAGGGTCGGGAGATTCTTCTCCGCGTCCTGGCGAACCCTGGCGACCTGCATCGCACGGTGCAGGTCGGCTGCCAGCGCCGACTGGAGTACGGCGGAATCAACGTCGTTGTTATTAATTTTACAGCCCTGCCTCGTATCGTTACTGCTCGTGGGATCGGTTATGAACGCAGCTTCGCGTCATGTTTCTGCTGGGCCGAGGCCGCCAGCGCCTTCATGACGCCTTCGACCACATCGTCCTGCAGGGTGGTTTGAGTATCTTGCAAGCCAAAGCGGAAAGCAAGGCTTTTTTCGTCGGCCTCGATCCCTTTTCCGCGATATTCATCAAACAAAACAATGGCTTGCACAATCTTTCCTGCTGGATTTACCTGCAGTTCCGCGGCAAAAGCATCGAGCAAGTCTTGCGCCGCCACCGTGTTTTTGACCACGAACGCCAGGTCGCGCGTGGCGCCCGGGAATTTCGAGATCTCTTCATAGCTTGGCACGGATCGTTGCTGCAACGCAATGGCATCCACCTCGAACAAGACCGGCGCCTGCGGCAAGTCGTACTTTTGCAGCCAGCGCGGGTGCAGTTCGCCGATGAAACCGATATCCTTGCCGTCGAGCTCGATGACCGCCGAGCGCCCCGGATGCAGGGCCGGGTGGGCCGTCTTCACGAAGCGCAGGGTGCGCGGCGCGAACAGGGCTTCCACATCGGCCTTGACGTCGAAATAGTCGACCGGGGCCGACTTGAGCGACCATTGTTCGTCCAGCGCCGGACCGTAGGCAATGCCCGCCACGCGCTTGGGCTGGTCGAAACCGGCCACCGACAGCGGACCATCAAGCGCTTGCGCATTGCGGCGGAAAATCGCGCCCACTTCAAATGCGCGCACCCTGCCCGCCTTGCGGTTCAGGTTATAGCGTACGTTGGCGACCAGGGAACCGATCAGCGAGGAACGCATGACGTTCATCTGGCTGGCAATCGGGTTGACCAGCTTGATCTGGTCGGTGTTGTCCGAGAAGTCGGTTTCCCATGCGGAATCGACGAAACTCATGTTCACCACTTCCTGGTAGCCGAGGTCGGCCAGCTGGTGGCGCACGGCGAACAGCGAACGGGTGTTTTCCGGCGCGATGATCATCTGGCTGGCAGCCACCGGCGGCAGCGCCGGGATGTTCTCGAAGCCATACACGCGCGCCACTTCCTCGATCAGGTCTTCCTCGATTTCGATGTCGAAACGGTAGGTCGGCGCGGTGACGGAGAACAGGCCGGGTTCCTGCGTGAACGGCAAGCCCAGGCGGGTGAAAATGTCGGCCACCATGGCGTCGGTGATCGGCACGCCGATCACCTTTTGCGCGCGCGCGGTGCGCAGGGTGACCGCTTTCGGCAGCGGCACGTTGACGATCTGGTCGTCGATCGGGCTGACCACGGTGCCCTGGGTGCCGCAGATTTCAACGATCAGCGCGGTGATGCGCTCGATGTGCTCGACGGTCGTGGCGAAATCGACGCCGCGCTCGAAGCGGTGCGCCGCATCGGTTGAAAAATTGAAGCGGCGCGCGCGGCCCTGGATGGCGTTCGGCCACCAGAACGCCGCTTCCAGGTAGATATTGCTGGTGTCGAGCGAGACCGAAGTGGCGTCGCCGCCCATGATGCCGGCCAGCGATTCGAGTTCCTTGTCGTCGGCGATCACGCCGACCCAGTCGTCCACCTCGATGGTATTGCCGTTCAAGAGTTTCAGGGACTCGCCCTTCTTACCCCAGCGCACATCGAGCGCACCCTGGATCTTGTCCATGTCGAACACGTGCGACGGACGGCCCAGTTCCAGCATGACGTAGTTGGAAATATCGATCAGGGCCGACAGCGGACGCTGGCCGCTGCGCTCGAGGCGCTGGCGGATCCAGTCCGGCGTGGCTGCCCTGGCGTTCAGGCCGCGGATGACGCGTCCCGAAAAGCGGCCGCACAGGTCCGGCGCGCTGATCTTCACCGGCAGGATTTCGCTGCCGTTGACCGGCACGGAACGGGTCTGCGGCAGGGTCAATGGGGTGCCGGTCAGGGCCGACACTTCGCGCGCCACGCCCAGCACCGACAGGCAGTCCGCCTTGTTCGGGGTGAGCTTGATGGTGAACTTGAGGTCGTTCAGTGCGAGGTAGTCGCGGATATTCTGGCCGACCGGCGCATCTTCCGGCAACTCCATCAGGCCGCTCGTTTCCTCGGACAGTTTCAATTCCTTGGCCGAGCACATCATGCCCTGCGATTCCACGCCGCGCAGCTCGCCGACCTTGATCACGAATGGCTTGCCGTCCGCGCCCGGCGGCAGGATCGCGCCAGCCATGGCGCAGATGGCCTTCATGCCGGCGCGCACGTTCGGCGCGCCGCACACGATATTGAGCAAGGTGCCGGTGCCGACATTGACCTTGCACACGTTCAGGCGGTCCGCGTTCGGGTGCTTGGCCACTTCCAGCACTTCGGCCACGACCACGTTCGAGAATGGCGGCGCGACCGCTTCGACTTCTTCCACTTCCAGGCCGGACATGGTCAGCAGGTGAGCCAGTTCATCCGAAGTCATCTTCGGATCGACCATGGTACGGAGCCAATTTTCGGAAAATTGCATAATCAGTGAACCTTGAATTAGTTAAATTGCTTCAGGAAGCGCAGGTCGCCTTCGTAGAACAGGCGCAGGTCGTTGATCCCGTAACGCAGCATCGTCAGGCGCTCAAGGCCGGAGCCGAACGCGAAGCCGATGAATTTTTCCGGATCGAGCCCGAAGTTGCGCACCACGGTCGGGTGCACCTGGCCGGCGCCCGAGACTTCCAGCCAGCGCCCTTTGAGCGGGCCGCTGCCAAACGCAATGTCGATCTCGGCCGACGGTTCGGTGAACGGGAAGTACGAGGGACGGAAGCGCACCTGCAAATCGTCGGTCTCGAAGAAGGCCTTGACGAAGTTCAGGTACACGCCCTTCAGGTCGGCGAAGGAAATGTCTTCGGCGATCCACAGGCCTTCGACCTGGTGGAACATCGGCGAATGGGTCGCATCGCTGTCGACGCGGTAGGTGCGGCCCGGTGCGATCACCTTGATCGGCGGCGTGTGGGTGCGCGCGTAGCGTACCTGCATCGGGCTGGTGTGGGTGCGCAGCAGCAGCGGTTTGCCGGTGCTGTCCTTGCCTTCGATGTAGAAGGTGTCCTGCATCGAGCGGGCCGGGTGGTTTTCCGGGCTGTTGAGCGCCGTGAAATTGGTCCAGTCGGTCTCGATTTCGGGGCCGTCGGCCACATCGAAACCGATCGAGCGGAAGATTTCCTCGACCCGTTCCCAGGTGCGCATCACCGGGTGGATGCCGCCGCCAGAGCGTCCGCGCCCCGGCAGGGTGATATCGATCGCTTCGGCGTTCAGGCGCTCTTCGAGCTGGGCATTAGCCAGCGCATCGCGCCGTGCGGTCAGGGCGTTTTCGATCTGGACCTTGGCGGCGTTGATCAGCGCGCCCTGGGCCTTTTTCTGTTCCGGGTCGAGCTTGCCCAGGCCCTTCATTTGCTCGGTAATCTGGCCAGTCTTGCCAAGGTACTTGGCTTTGGCGTTTTCCAGTGCGGCAGCATCTTCGGCGGCGATAAAGTCAGCCTGTGCCGAGACGACGAGTTCTTCCAGGGAGTTCATGCGATGTTTTTTTCCTGTTGAGCGGGACTGGCGCACGCGCCACAATCAAAAACGGGGCACAGGTTTGAACCTCTGCCCCGCTCTTTGCGCGCCACCCGGAGATGGCACTTGCATCGATCATTGCTTACGCAGCGATCTTGGCTTTCACTGCTGCGACAATCGCGGCGAAGGCCGGCTTGTCCATCACAGCCATATCGGCCAGGACTTTACGGTCCAGTTCGATAGATGCTTTTTTCAGGCCGTTCATGAATACGCTGTACGTTACGCCATGCTCACGGGAAGCGGCGTTGATACGGGCGATCCACAGGCGGCGGAATACGCGTTTCTTGTTGCGGCGATCGCGGTAAGCGTATTGGCCAGCGCGCATGACTGCTTGCTTGGCAACACGGTATACACGGCTGCGGCGACCACGGTAGCCTTTAGCTTGTACAAGAATTTTCTTATGACGGGCACGAGCTGTAACCCCACGTTTTACTCTAGGCATAGTAACTCCTTAAATTGAGTGGTGAGATTAAGCCGACGGCATCATACGCATGACGGACTTGACATCCGCTGCATCGACGTTCGTGATTCCGCGCAGTTGGCGCTTGCTCTTGGTGGTTTTCTTGGTCAGGATGTGACGTTTGAAAGCGTGACCCGATTTAACGGTTCCACCTGGACGCACGCGAAAACGCTTCTTCGCGGAGCTTTTGGTCTTCATTTTAGGCATAGCAGTTCTGTCCTTCCGGACAGCTCCATTATAGGATTGCAGGTGGCAACGCTGTGCTGCACTTAGATGCCTGCTTTCACATTGTCTTCCGCCAGTGAAGGAGGAAGCCGGAGATCATAACACAGAAGTTGCCTGCAAATGCAAGCTTGTTGGGGTAAAGTTTCTTTGTGACACACGCTTGCACACCGGAGTTGCCCCCGAAGCCCCTCCCCTTAAAACCGTCATCCCCGCGCAGGCGGGGATGACGGTTTCAGGGGAATGGGCGCGACGCCAACCTCATGCTTACGACAAACGCTCAAAACAAAACAAAGCGCCCCTGGCACTTGCGTGACGGGGCGCTTCTTTGCACAAGCTGCCTGGGCAGCCCGTTCTTTGCTTTATTTCTTCTTCTTCGGCGAGAGGATCATGATCATCTGACGACCTTCCATCTTCGGGAACTGCTCGACCTGGCCATACGGCTCAAGATCGGCCTTCAAACGTTCCAGCATGCGGAAGCCGATGTCCTGGTGCGCCATCTCACGGCCGCGGAAACGCAGCGTGATCTTGGTTTTGTCACCCTCATCGAGGAACTTCATCAGGTTTTTCAGCTTGATATTGTAATCGCCATCATCAGTACCCGGACGGAATTTGACTTCCTTCACGAGAATGATCTTTTGCTTCAATTTGGCTTCGTGCGCCTTCTTCTGTTCCGAATATTTGAACTTGCCGTAGTCCATCAGACGGCATACCGGTGGTTGCGCGGTTGGCGCAATTTCCACCAGATCTACGTTCGCTTCTTCGGCCAGACGAAAAGCCTCAGCCAGGCTCACAATGCCAAGCGGCTCGTTTTCCACCCCGGATAAACGCATTTCGGGGGCGGTGATTTCGCCATTGATGCGATGCGACTTGTCAGTAGCTATGTTGTTTCCTTTTAAAATCTGATGAATTAGCCGCGTCGAGAATGAACTCTCAAGCCTTGGAATCGACCTCGTGTTTGAGGCGTTCCACCAGGGCATCGATGGACATTACGCCCAAATCGACATTGCCACGAGCTCGCACGGCCACAGTGTTGGCATCCCGCTCCTTGTCGCCAATCACGAGGATGTACGGCAGTTTTTGGACGGAATGTTCACGTATTTTAAACGTAATTTTCTCGTTGCGCAAATCAGCGTGAACGCGGTACCCCAGTTTGCGCAACTTCGTTGCGATTTCCTGGGTGTAGTCGGCCTGCGCGTCCGAGATATTGAGCACCGCCACCTGCACCGGCGCCAGCCACAGCGGCATCGCGCCGGCGTAGTTTTCGATCAGGATGCCGATGAAACGCTCCAGCGAACCGACGATCGCGCGGTGCAGCATGACCGGCACCTTCTTGGTGTTGTCCGCAGCCGTGTACTCTGCGCCCAGGCGGCCCGGCATCGAGGGATCGATCTGTACCGTGCCGACCTGCCATGCGCGGCCCAGGCTGTCTTTCAGGTGGTACTCGATCTTCGGTCCGTAGAACGCGCCCTCGCCCGGCAGTTCGGTCCAGGAGACGCCACAGGCACGCAGCGCGCTGCGCAGCGCTTCCTCGGCGATATCCCAGCTTTCCTCGCTGCCGATGCGGCTGTCCGGACGCAGGGCCAGCTTGACATCGATATTTTCAAAGCCGAAGGCGGTGTAGACTTCCATCGCCTGCGCGTGGAAGGCTGCCACCTCACCCGGAATCTGCTCGTCGGTACAGAAAATGTGGCCATCGTCCTGGGTAAAACCGCGCACCCGCATCATGCCGTGCAGCGCGCCGGACGGCTCGTTGCGGTGGCACTGGCCGAACTCGCCGTAGCGCAGCGGCAGGTCGCGGTAGCTCTTCATGCCGGAATTGAAAATCTGGATGTGGCCAGGGCAATTCATCGGTTTCAGTGCGTACGAACGGTTTTCCGATTCGGTGACGAACATGTTTTCGCGATAGTTATCCCAGTGACCGGTCTTTTCCCACAGGCCGCGATCCAGGATCTGCGGCGCCTTGACTTCCTGATAGCCATTAACCTGGTACACATTGCGCATGTATTGCTCAACCTGTTGCCAGATCGACCAACCCTTCGGATGCCAGAAAATCAAGCCCGGCGCTTCATCCTGGAAGTGGAAGAAGTCGAGCTGCTTGCCCAGCTTGCGGTGGTCGCGCTTTTCCGCCTCTTCCAGATTGTGCAGGTAGAGTTCCTGGTCCTCCTTCTTGAGCCAGGCGGTGCCGTAGATACGCTGCAGCATCTCGTTCTTGGAGTCGCCGCGCCAGTAGGCACCCGCCACTTTCATCAGCTTGAACACTTTCAGCTTGCCGGTGTTCGGCACGTGCGGGCCGCGGCACAGGTCGGTGAAACCGCCTTCGGCGTACAGCGACACGTCCTCACCAGCAGGAATCGACGAAATGATTTCCGCCTTGTAGGCTTCGCCGATCGACTTGAAGTAGGCCACCGCCTCGTCGCGCGGCAGCACGCTGCGCGTGACTTTCTCGTCTTTCTTGACCAGTTCGGTCATTTTCTTTTCGATCGCCACCAGGTCTTCCGGCGTAAACGGGCGCTTGTACGCGAAATCGTAGAAGAAGCCATTCTCGATGACCGGGCCGATGGTGACCTGGGCTTCCGGGTACAGTTCCTTGACCGCGTACGCCAGCAAGTGGGCGGTGGAGTGACGGATCACGTCCAGGCCCTCGGGATCTTTATCGGTGATGATGGCCAGATCGGCATGTTGCTCGATCAGGAAAGAGGTATCGACGACTTTGCCGTCGACTTTGCCGGCCAGTGCCGCTTTGGCCAGGCCTGTACCGATGCTGGCTGCGACCTGGGCTACGGTGACTGGGCCATCAAACTGGCGCTCTGAACCATCGGGAAGGCGGACTGAAACCATGCTGTTCTCCTGAACGAAACTGCTATTTAAGTACAAACAAAAGTGCAAACAAAAACGCGGACGAAAAAAAACGCGGACTAGCCGCGTTTTTTCATTTTGAATAAGCAAAAGAAAACACCTCGACTAGCGTCGCTGGAACAACTCCGTCGTAGTTCGCGGTGTCATAACCATGGTGCCTTTCTCTCTCTTACTCAGTACTGCATGTTCTGGTGGGCGGTGAGGAATTCGAATCCCCGACCCCTTGGATGTCGACCAAGTATTCTAACCAGCTGAACTAACCGCCCTGATATAGCATGAGCGTTGCTGGAACAACTCTGCCTTACTGCATTTACTACCTTGTACTGCAAAAACTGGTGGGCGGTGAGGAATTCGAATCCCCGACCCCTTGGATGTCGACCAAGTATTCTAACCAGCTGAACTAACCGCCCGAAGACCAGCATTATAGAGAGCCATCCCCGGGATGACAAGCGCTTTTTAAACACGATGTTCAGGCGCCAGGAAGTACCCCGGCTGGCGGCAGGGAAATCGGACGCTTTTTTCTATTACACTCCTGCCCATGCACGCCAAACCGACACCCTCCTCCGCCCACCTGCACGCCCACCACAGGGGCGATGCCAAACATACCCACGTCAGCGTCGGCCGCAGCCAGGGTGCGCTGGCCCTGGCCTTGAGCCTGACCCTGGCATTTGCCGTGATCGAAGTGCTGACCGGCTTCCTCTCCCATTCGCTGGCCCTCATTTCCGACGCCGGCCACATGGTCACCGATGCCGCCGCGCTGGGCCTGGCGCTGCTGGCGCAACTGATCGCCAAGCGTCCGCCCTCGGCGCGCCACTCGTTCGGCTTCGGCCGCGCCGAAGCGCTGGCCGCCTTTGTCAACGCGCTGGCCATGCTGGCCGTGGTCGGCTGGATCGTGTTTGAAGCGGTGCACCGTTTCAGCGCGCCGCAGCAGGTACAGGGCGGCACCGTGTTCGTGGTCGCCTTCATCGGCCTGGCCATCAATCTGCTGGTGGCCTGGCTGCTCTCGCGCGACCAGGAAAGCATGAACACCCGTGCCGCGCTGGTGCACGTGATGGGCGACATCCTGGGCTCGATCGCGGCGATCGCGGCCGGCGCCGTGATTTACTTCACCGGCTGGATGCCGATCGACCCGCTGCTGTCGCTCTTTGTCTCCATGCTGATCCTGAAGTCGACCGTCGGCATCCTGCGCGACTCCTACCATGCGCTGATGGAAGGTGTGCCGCACCAGATCGATTACCTGCAAGTCGGCGCCGACCTGGCCGCCGTGCCGGGCGTGCTGTCGGTGCACGACTTGCATGTGTGGGATATGTCGCCGGGACAACCGGCCCTGATCGGCCATCTGCGCATTGGCAACCTGCGCGACTGGCCGCAGGTGCTGGCCACGGTCAAGGAGATGCTGCTGACCCGCCACGGCATCGACCATGTGACCCTGCAACCCGAGTCGCACGACTAACTCGCCGTCACGTGGCGCTGTAAGCCCCGTCTTACCCGACAGCGGGAGGCGCACCGATGCCGCGCCTGAGGTGCCGTTGGGATAATGCGGCATGATCCCCTACACGCCCGCCCCCATCATCCACGACACCCTGATCATTGGCGGCGGCCCCGGCGGGCTGACGGCGGCCATTTACCTGCGCCGTTTCCGCCGCAATATTATCCTGGTCGACAAAGGCAACTGCCGGCTCGGCTGGATTCCGGTCACGCATAACTATCCCGGCTTCCCGGACGGCATCCACGGCCAGGCATTGCTCGACAAACTGCGCCACCAGCTCCAGCGCTACGGCGGCGAGGTAATCCAGGGCGAAGTGACCCGCCTGGTACGCGAAGACGGCTGCTTCGTGGCCGCGCATGAGGGCGGAGAAATCCGCGCCCGCACCGTGTTGCTGGCGACCGGCATCGCCGATTCCGGCATGCCCATCGAAAATTTCCTCGATGCCGTGGCCTGCGGCGCGGTCCGGCTGTGCCCCGTGTGCGATGGTTTCGACGTGATCGACCAGAAAATTGCCGTGGTCACCTCCGACACCAACCCGGTCGGGCATGCGCTGTTCATGCGCACCTTTTCCGCCGACGTGATGCTGTTCGAGCGCACCCGGGAAGCCCTGGTCGACCCGGCCGACCGCCAGCGCCTGCTTGAGGCCGGCATCCGCTACATCACCTCGCCGCTGCTGGGCGTGACCATGAGCGAGCGCATGACGCCGGTCATGCACACGGAAGACGGCGAGTCCTACCACAGCGACGTGCTCTACCCCATGCTGGGCGAAACGGCGCGTTCCGACCTGGCGGTTCCCCTCGGCGCACAGACCTCGGCCTGCATGGAACTCAAGGTCGACCAGCACCAGTCCACCACCGTGCAAGGCGTGTACGCCATCGGCGACGTAGCCCAGGGATTGAACCAGATTAGTGTAGCCGCCGGGCAAGCTGCGGTGGCCGCGACCCGGATTCACAATGCCTTGCCTTATCATTTTCGCGAGCGGCCCGTATAGAGGAAGGCCCGCACGACAGCAAAAACAAATTGCGCTAACGGCAAGGTAGTGACAATATAGGCCACGCCACTGGCCGGGCAGGACAAAAACACGCAGCCAGTCAACTTGCGAAAGCTTACGATCATGGCAACTATCGCCCACGGCAGCAAACACGCGTCGCCCGCACACCGCGGCGACGCCTACTTCAGTTGGCCCATCTGGCTCCTGAGCGCATCGCTGCTGGCCTTCGTGCTGGTGGTGCCATTTTCGGGCGTGGCGGGGATGCTGATCCTCCCGGTCGCGCTGCTTGGCGGCCTGTGTTCGGTGTTCGGACTGGTGCGCGCCCTGCACCACCACCACTGGCGCCGGGCCGCCTCGATGGCGACCTATATCGTCGTGCTGGCGGCGCTGTTTTCCGTGCCGGAACTGCTGCAAGCCACTGTCGGGCGCGCCTCCAACGTGGTGCACCTGATGTCGGAAGGCCAGGCCTTCGATAAAAAGATGCAAACCCACCCGCCCGGCAAGCGTCCCGTGCTGGCCTATGACTGGGGCACGGTCGGGACCGATACCACCTATGTGATCTACGATGCGAGCGGCCGCATTGCCGAGCCCAAGGGGCACGTGGCATGGTCCAGCAGCGAGCTGTTCCCCTTCGCCGAATGCGCCGGCCGCGTGGTGCCGATCATGGGGAATTTCTACCGCTGCGACTATTAACCATCGCCCCAGATGGCCGTACGGTCTGCGATGCTCCACGTTGCGGGTAGCGGGCGGGCTGTAGCAGGCGTGATCGACAATGCGCGCTTTCTTCGGCGCCGTCGCCCCCGCGCAGGCGCTATGCTATGCCCACATTGTTGAAACCAGCTTAAAAATCAAACACGTAGAAGCTGGCTGCGTCACTGAAAGCCGCTGTAAGTGCTTGATTTTATTGAGCATTGCAAAGATATGGGCAATGTGTAGCGCGCAGGCGGGGGCCCAAGTCCGCTCCGAAGCCCGCGATAATGCACAGGCCTTGGGCGGGAACGCATGCGTTCCCGCCTGCGCGGGGGGACGATCTGGTAATGGCCCTTCAATAGGGCCTGGGCAGATGCTCCGCTTCAATACCCTGCCACTCGCAGTCGACACACTATTGCCCACCACCCATCACTACCCCCCAAGGTTTGCGCCCGCTTGCCCTTTTTGGTAAAATGAGAATCATTCGCATTTGTCTTTACGACGGTGCACCCCATCGTTGACAAGCCAGGTTGCAGTCTCCAAGCCAGTGACGATCTTTCTCACTCCAGGAGTTTTTGCATGCCGCGCCGTATCAACACGTCCGTCCCGTCGTCTTCCCATCCCCGCTTGCGCCCGCTGGTTCTCGCCCTGTCGCTCGCGCTCGGCCATGCCGGCGCCGCCAGCGCCGCCGACGAGGCGCCCGTTACGGCGCCCGATGCAGCCGTCTTGCCCGTCATTACAATCACCGGAGCGAACGACCAGAACGGCTACCAGGCACGCGACAGCGATAGCGCGAGCAAACTCAACCTGACCCTGCGCGAAACCCCGCAGTCGGTATCGGTCGTCACGCGCGCGCGCATGGACGATTTCCGTCTCGACAACGTCAACGACGTGCTCGCCAACACCACCGGCGTTACCGTCGAAAAAGTCGAAACCGACCGCACCTATTATGTCGCGCGCGGCTTCGACATCATCAATTTCCAGGTCGACGGGGTCGGCACGCCTCTGGTATTCGGCAATATGATGGGCAAGCTCGACACCGCCCTGTTCGACCGCGTCGACATCGTGCGCGGCGCCAACGGCCTGGCCGCGTCCACCGGCAACCCGTCCGCCACCGTCAATTTCATCCGCAAGCGTCCCGGCCCCACCCTGGCGGCCAGCGCCGGCCTGACCCTCGGCTCGTGGGACACGCGCCGGCTCGATGCCGACATGTCGAGCCCGCTCAACGACAGCGGCAGCGTCAAGGGCCGCGTGGTGGTGGTCAGCCAGCAAGGCGATTCCTACCTGGACCGCTACGCCACCAGGAAAAATGTCGCCTACGGCATCGTCGAAGCCAAACTGGGCAGCGATACCCTGCTCAGCATCGGTCACGCCTGGCAAGACAACAAGTCCAGCGGCGGCATGTGGGGCGCCCTGCCCCTGTACTACACAGACGGCAGCCCGACCAACTACCCGAGCGGCACCAACACCTCGGCCAACTGGTCGCATTGGGATAACAAGACCAAGGGCAGCTTTGCCGAACTGAATCATCAACTGGGCCAGGGCTGGGCGCTCAAGTCGACCCTGAGCCACAACAAGGAATCGTCCCGCTCGAAATTGTTTTACGTGTACGGCACGCCGGACAAAGCAACAGGCGACGGCTTGTTTTCCTACCCGTCCGCCTACCGCTCGGATCACAGCCAGACCTTGTTCGACATCGGCGCCAGCGGACAGTTCACCTTGGCGGGCCGCCAGCACGACCTGGCTTTCGGCGCCAGCTGGTCGCGCTCGCGCCTGGACGACCTGTCCGGCTACGGCCGCGGCATCGGCACCCCGCTCACGGCGGCCACCGACTTTACCGGCGCCTATCCGCAGCCGGAATTCGATGACCGTTTCGACGGCAGCACCTACGAAGACGTGCGCAAGACCGTCTACGCGGCGGCACGCTTCGCGCTGGCCGACAAGGTCAAGCTGCTGGCTGGCTTTAACGCGACCAAGGCCGATTCCACCGGCCTGTCCTACGGCAGCAGCAAGCAAAAATCGGCCAGCAAGACCTCGCCCTACGTGGGCCTGGTCTACGACGTGGCGCCCCAGCTCAGCCTGTACACCAGCTACACCGAGATTTTTAGCCCGCAAAGCGAACAGGACATCAACGGCGTCGCGCTCGATCCGATCATGGGCAGCAGCGCCGAGGCCGGCTTCAAGGGCGACCTGTTCGATGGCAAGGCCAGCTTCTCCGGCGCCATCTTCCGCGCGCGCCAGAACAATACCGCCGAACAGGCCGACATGAATGGCGCCAAGACTTACTATCACGGCATCGATGCCGAATCGACTGGTGCGGAAGTGGAACTCTCGGGCGAATTGAGCAAAGGCTGGATGGCCAGCGCCGGCTTCACCCGCCTGAAAGTGGAAGATAGCCAGGGCAAGGCCGCCAAGACCTACGTGCCGCGCCGCCTGCTGCGCATGTCGACCACGTACCGCTTGCCAGCCGTGCCGCAGCTCAAGGTCGGCGCCAACCTCAACTGGCAGAGCGATATCGAGCGCGAG
Organism: Massilia frigida; assembly: GCF_011682175.1. Classification (GTDB taxonomy): domain Bacteria; phylum Pseudomonadota; class Gammaproteobacteria; order Burkholderiales; family Burkholderiaceae_D; genus Telluria_A; species Telluria_A frigida. The sequence continues at coordinate 150,861 of NZ_WHJG01000006.1, read as the reverse complement.
CAGGAGCCAGGCGTCGTCACGCGCCAGGATAGCTACGCCGTGCTGGGCCTGATGGCGCGCTACGAGATCAACCGCAACGTGACGCTGGCCCTGAACCTGAACAACGTCACGGATAAAAAGTACCTGACCTCGCTGTACTGGAAGCAGGCTTATTACGCGGCGCCACGCAACGCCAGCGCCACCCTCAGCTGGACATACTGATATGCGCCCTGCACTGGTCTTGCTCCACCGCTGGTTCGGACTGGGCGTAGCGATCTTCCTGTTCATTTCCGGTGCAACGGGCGCCCTGATCTCGTTCGACCATGAACTGGACGCGGCCCTGAACCCGGACCTGTTTCACGCCCACAGCGGCGAGACAGCCCAGCGCCAGATTCCCGGCAACGAACTGGCGCGCGCCATCGAAGCGGCCGATCCGCGCCTGCGCATCGGCTATGTCCTGACCGAGGTCGAGCCGGGACACACCTCGAAGATGTCGGTCGAGGGCAAGATCGATCCGGCCACCGGCAAGCCGTACGAGCTGGGATTCAACCAGATCGGCGTCGATCCGGTGACCGGCAAGGTGCAGGCCAAACGCCAGTGGGGCGAGATTTCGCTGTCGCGCGAGAACCTGCTGCCCTTCATCTACAAGCTGCACTACTCGATGCATATTCCGGAAGTCAAAGGCATCGAACTGGGAATCTGGTTCATGGGTATCGTCGCCATGGTCTGGGTGCTCGATTGCGTCATCGCGCTGTACCTGTCGTTTCCCAACTGGCGCAGTTGGCGCAAGTCCTTCGCCTTCCGCTGGCAAGCCGGCGGGCACAAGCTCAACTTCGACCTGCACCGCTCCGGCGGGGTGTGGGTCTGGCTGTTGCTGCTGGTGCTGGCAATCACCTCGGTGTCGATGAACCTGACCGATCCCGTGGTGCGGCCGCTGGTGTCCGCCGTCTCCACACTGAGCCCGGATGCCTTCTCCAGCCGGACCATGAATCCGCCGGACAAACCGATACCGGCACTTCTCAGCCGCAACGAGGTGGCGGCGCTGGCGCGCGTCGAAGGGACCAAACGCGGCTGGACAGCGCCGGTGGGCGGGGTGTTTTACGCGTCGGCGTTCGGGCTGTACGGGGTCGGTTTCTTTGAGCCGGGCAACGACCACGGCGATGTCGGCCTGGGCAACCCCTGGCTCTATTTCGACGGCAAGGATGGCAGGCTGATCGCCGACCGCGTACCCGGTACCGGCAGCGCGGGCGATATCTTCCTGCAACTCCAGTTCCCCCTGCACTCCGGGCGGATTGCAGGCCTGACCGGCCGTATCATCCTGTCGTTCCTGGGCGTGATGGTGGCCATGCTGAGCGTGACGGGGGTGATCATCTGGGTGCGCAAGCGGCGCGCGCGGCTGGTGACGCGCACCGTTCCGGCGCCGGCGCCGGCGCTGCAACAGGTACGCCAGGGCACCGCAACCGTACTCGAGTAAACCAAGGCTAGCGGCGCCCCGCCAGATAGTCAGCGGGGCGCCACCCGGACAGCGGGGGCACGAATCGGGCCATACCCCAAGGTATGCGCCAATTGCTGCGCCAGCATATGAATAGCGTAAGCCCGGTTATGGGAATCCTGCGACAACGCTGTACGCATCCGTTCGGCCAAACCGGGCTGCGTCCTTGGATCGGCAACCATGTCTTCCAAATACTCCCTGGGCATGTCATTCGACGCAATATCGAGCAGCGGCGCGCTACCGGGTTCGCCTTCGGCAATCCATGCAAAGTGTTGCGTGGTGAACCTTCCCCCGAGTTCTCTTTCCTCCCGCGCAAGTACTGCATTGACACTGGCGATGAAACCGGCGGCAACGCTTGCAGGCGCGCGGTGTTCGCCGGCCATCCCACGAGTGCGGTCCTTGCCGGTACCTCTGGATAACCTGACAATTGCTTCGTCGTCCCCCAGCACCAGTTCAAAGGAAAAAAGATGGGAGTCAAAGCATGCCGTCATGCCAGTCTCGACGAGAACACGGTGTGGATCGGTAATTTGAAGCATTGCAACTCCTGGCAGCATCGCATTTACCCCCGCACCGGCATCAAGTGCAATGGAATCCGCGCCAGCACACCCGCGCCGAAGTCATCATAAAACGGCAAGTCCTGGCGGTGCACATAACCAATATAGCAGTCGCATTTCCTCAGGCGGCTGCACGGCTTTTCGACAAGCATGTCGTCCAGGCGATCCGCGTACAGATTGCCCAGCCGCTGCGGCACGAAATGGCAGCGCTGCACTTCGCCGTCACCATCAACCGACAGCGCTTCCGACCCGGCGCGGCACGCTTTCCCGTGCGACATCTCGGGATTGCGGCTGTAGCCGAACCAGGGGTCCATGGCATCGAGCCACGCCAGATCCTCGGGCTGGTAGTAAGCCGGTCCACGCCGGTCGTAGGCGTTAAGCCAGAGATAATGCTGTTGCGGCAGCGCGGCGCGCAAGGCGCGGATAGCGTCGAAATGCTCGCGCATCGCCACCATGCCCACCGAAAAATGAACGCCCATCCGCTCCAGCCGCTCGCAACGCTCGACGAAGCGCTCCATCCGCACCTGGCTCGGATGGTAAGTGCACCACAGCCCCACCTTGCGCTTGTCGGCCTGTTCCAGCCAGGCCAGCGGCCCCGACAGATTGGTCTGGATCGCCACCTGCCGCACGTGCGCCATGCCGGACAGGGCCGTGATGGCATCGCGGTAGTGGCGCCGGATCATGCCCTCGCCCCATGGCGTGAACAGCACGCTGATGGGCCGCTCTTGCGTACCGACCCAGGCGACAAAACGCGCCACTTCGAGTGCATCGCGGGCAAGCGTGGCCCGGCTGTCGCGCCGCTTGGCGAAGGGGCAGTAGGCACAGTCGTAATTGCATCCCGACAGAGTGCCCCGATACAGCAGCGACAACAGCGGCGGCTGCACGGGCGCTTGCGCCCCTTGCGCTTGCCCAAGCGCGGCAGCCGGCAGCATGCTCAGCATGCCGTGCCGCCGTCGATCATCGGCAGGCGTACGCCTTCCGGGGCGAGCCACGGCCCACCCCGGACTGCGCCGCCAACGCTCCGCTCATTCGGGCGCGGGATGGCGCCGGAATTGTCCACCCAATACCGCTCGTCCGGACAAATGCTCAGCATGTCGTGCCGCCGTCAGCCATCAGCAGGCGCACGCCTTCCGACGCCAGCCACGGACCAATGGTGTCGGCGTATTCATACCCGCGGTCGTTCAGGCGCAGTATCGCACTGCCCTCTTCCAGCAAGCCCAGCTCGCCCAGCTCATGCAACTGCGGCAAATCCTGCATGCAATCGCCGCCGAAACGCTGCGTGTACGCCGCCGGATCGAGCCCCGGATCGGTCAGCAGCGACTGAATCACGTAGCGGCGCCGCTGCTCGTCCGGCCCAAGTGCAAAACCATGGTGCGCATGGGTAAAACTGTCGGCGTCCAGCGCCAGGTAACTGTCGATGATGCCGATCGTGTCGGCCCGCCCGACCGCGTAATCGGTCGAATAATGCAGGTCCCGCGTGTACGAACGCGCACCGGTACCCAAACCCACCATGCCATCGTTCTGGCAGCAATAGGACGGCCCTGCGTCATCAGGCGCATGGGGTGCGCGGAACATGCGCATCGACACCTGCACGTAGCCACGCGCGCGCAAATGGTCGCGCGCCGCCTCGTACAATTGCATGCGGCTGTCGCCTTCTTGATTGAGCACAATCGGATCGAATGAAGCGGCCCCCTTTCTGTTGGCAATCTTGCCCAGCCCCGTATGCTGGCGCACGTACAAGGGATACAGATACAATTCCTCCGGCTTGAACGCCAGCGCACTGTCGATCGACGCCAGCAGGCTCTCCACCGTCTGCCCGCCAATGCCGTAAATCAGGTCGAGGTTGAGCGTCGGGAAACCCGCATCGCGGATATGGCCGATCGCCCGCGTCACCACCTCGTTCTGCTGCGGCCGCGCCAGCGAACGCATCTCGCCCGCCGCAAAGCTCTGGATGCCCAGGCTGACACGGTCGATGCCCATGCTGCGGCACACTCCCATGCGTTCCGGCGTCACGGTTTCGGGCGAGGCTTCGATGCCGGCCGGCGTGGTCTGCAAATCGATGCCCAGGATATCGCGCGCGCCATCGAGCAGCGTTTGCAACTGCGCCGCCGACAAGAACGTGGGCGTGCCGCCGCCGAGCGCAAAACGCGCAAACTTGCGCTCGCCCAGCACCTTGTCGAGTACACGCATCTGTTGGACCACCTGCGCCACATAACGTTCCACCATGTCCGGTTGCGGACGTGCCATCGCAAACAGATTACAGAAACCGCAGCGCATTTCGCAGAACGGGATGTGGATATAGGCGAACAGGGCCGAACGGTCCTGTCCGGCCCATAAATCCTCCAGCGAGGCTGGCGCCGCCAGCGTTCGGTAGGCCGCCTTGTGCGGATAGGAATAGGAATACGCCTGGTACGGCGTGTGACGCATGCGCTGGGCGAGCGTGCCGGGTGTGGCGGGATGGTTCATGGCGTCGTTCCCTTAAAGTCGATAAAGAAATGTGCGTATGGAACGTTCCATACGGTTTCGTGAGCGATGCGATGGCCGCGAAAGCCATCTTCGCCGTAGGCGCTGCCGTGGTCGGAGCAGACGATGGCAAACGTCGGCGCCCGCGCCGCGCAGGTGGCGAACAGGGGCGCCAGCGCCCCGTCCACATAGCGCAGCGCCGCTGCGTGGCTGTCGAGATTGTCGCTCTTGCAGCCCGGCAGGTAGCCACGATTGGGCGAATGGATGGCTGCGACGTTGATAAACAAGAACACCCTTTGCTGGCCCAGCGCGTTCAAACGCGCAATCGCCAGCGCCACCTGGCGCTCGGTCGAGTCGCGGCCTTCCACGCCCAGCGAGCGTTTCCAGTGGCTCTCCTGGAACATGCCCGGCAAGACGCAGCCGAGTGCCGTTTCCTTGTTGAAGAAGCCGACCCCGCCGATGCAGATGGTACGGTAGCCAGCGCCAGCCAGCCCGGCCGGTACGCTCTCCTGCGCAAATTCGTGGGTGTGGGCCGAGGTCGTCTCGCTGCCGCGAAAAGCGGTCGCGAACAGGCGCGGATGCCGTCCGGGACGGTCGGGCGTGGGCAAAAAGCCGGCAAAAAACGCGTGATGGGCCGCATAGGTAAAGCTGGCCGGGCTGTGCCGGCATTCCCAGCCGCCGGGCGGCAAATGCGGTCCGAGCACCGGCAGCTCGCCCGCCTCGTACAGGCGCTGGGCCACGTCGTAGCGCAGGGTGTCGAGCGTGATGAACACAATGTCATGACTGCCGACCACCCGGTTCATGTCGGGAATCGAGCGTGGATCAGGCTTCATGGGATGCGAAGGTGTGCCACTGTGCGGCATAGGTATCGTGCCCCTGCCACAACAGCTTGGGCAGCAGGTCGCCGAAGGCATTCGCTTCAAGCACGTGAGCGCGTCCCTTGCGCACGACGATATCGAGGCCGATGACGTGGCTTTGCGGAAAAGTGGCGGCTGCCGCGCGCGCGGTCTGTTCCAGCGCGGCATGATCCTTTTCACCCAGCAAGCTCGCCACGTCGGCGCGCTGGTTGTCGAGGTGCAGATTGGTCATCATGCGCGTGCCGACCCGCGCCACCCGGTGCGCCGGCTGGCCGCCCAGGGTCACCACGCGCACGTCGTAATGGCCATCGCCGTGGCGCGGTTTGGGAATCCACGCTTCGGCGTAGGTTTGCTGGCCCGCCAGCAAGTCGACCAGTTGCACAATATCGGCCTGCGCATTGTAGCTGCGCAAGCGCTTGACGTTGTAGAGACGCGCCCCGCCCTCCCCGTGCACGAGGTCGGCGGAACTGGTGGCTTGCTCAGCCCCGCGGCTGTTGCGGCGGTACGCCACCACGCCGGACGCGCTCGATCCGTAGCGCGTTTTCAGGAAAACTTGATTGAGACCGTGCTCGTCGAGAACGGCGCGCAGGTGCGCATACCCCTCGATGGGACCGAGCAAACGGGGAACCGGAATGCCGCGCGCAGCAAAGTGCTGCTGGCAAGCCAGCTTGTCCGTCATCAGCAGCAGCTCATGCGGCGCGTTCATCGTTTGGACATGGGGCAGCGCCGAAAGTTCCGCCGCCAAGCCCCGCAGGGCCTGGGTGAACCCGGCGAACCATGCACCGGATACGGAAATTTCCCCGCGATCAGGCAAGCGCGGCATGCCGAGGCCAAGCACCTTGCAGCCCTGTCGGATCAGCATATCGTGCAGGCGTGCATCGTCGCCCGGCGAGTCAATCTTGAACACGCACGGCTCCCTGGCCAGTCTGGCGCTCAGCAGCGCCGGCTGTTCCAGCCACTCGGCCCAGTCGACGAGTTCCGCCGCAGGCAGGCCGAGCGCGGCACGCCCCGCCTGGGCCAGCTTTTCCCGCTTGCCGCCACGCACACCCAACAACACGAAGGGCTTGCCGTTCGGCTTGCCGTTCGGATCGCCGTTCGGCTTGCCGTTCGGCTTTCCGTTCGGATCGGCGTTCAGATTGCCGTTCAGATCGGCGTTCGGATCGGCGTTCGGATCGGCGTTCGGCTCGCCGTCCGGCCTGCGTTCGCCATGGATGCCGTCTAGCATGCGCGCCAGCCCGGCTCGGACAGTGGCGCCACCTTACTCGGAGACGGCCACGTAGCGTGAGTCGTCCTCGTCGTCGATCTCTTGCGGATCGGACAGGTCGACCGTGATCGGCAAGGTCTTGAGCTTTTCCTGCCACGCTTCGGAAATGTAGTGGTGTTCCAGGTCCAGGGTTTGCAGCTTGGGCACGTACGGGCTGTTGAACAAGGCTTCGGCGCCGACGTCACCGAGGATGCCGAGCGACAGGTCGAGCGTGTCCAGGCAAGCGACCACCTCGTCTTGCGCCAGCCACTCGGCCAGTTCGTCGGCGATGGAGGCATCGCGCAAGCCCAGGTATTCCAGGGTCGGGGTGCGCAGCTTGGCCACCAGGCGCTGGTACAGGTCCACGCTCCCGGAGAAACCATATTCATCGGTGCCCAGCCACAGCTCCAGATGGGTCAGCGCCGGTATGGTCGATGCCGTCAGCGCTTCGACCAGTTCGGATGGCAAGCCGCCGCTTTCGATCACCAGCTTGCGCAGGTGCGCGTGGGTGAACGGTTGAATTTCCAGATGGTTGGAACCGCGCACGCGGAACTCTTCCAGCAGCGGAAACGCATTCAGCAGCGGCGTCACGTCGCTCTGCATGATCCAGGAAATTTCGCACTCTTCATACGTCATGTCGCCGATGAACAGGGCGCGCATCGCGGGCAGCTCGGCCGCTTGCGCGACCAGGACATTGACGATGGACTCCGAACTCTCATCGCAGTCATCACTCCACTTGCCGATAATCAGCGCGTCGAGCTGGGATTTGTCGACGCGGCCGAGGAACTCTTCGATCAGTTCCGTCATCGTGCGCTCGTCGTCGTAGTCGAGTGACAAACGGTAGACGATATGGTCGGACAACTCGACCGGTTCTTCGCCATCGTACTCGGTGACCGTCCTGTTGAAAAAGGTGACAGTGCTTTCTGAAATCGACATGTTGTGCGTCCGGAAAAGGTAGAGGCCGATGGCGCCAATCGCCCTGGCAATCTTGAAATTTTACCATGCTGATGGAAAGATTACTGCCTTGCCTACGCCGCGCGACAGGGCCAGCAACAAAAAAACGCAGCGGCTTGCGCGCGCTGCGTTTTTTGTCCCGGCCAAGCCGCTTTATGCCGCCTGCTGGTGCGTGCCCACAAGAATGAGCTCGGCGAAGGCATCGAGATGGTTCACGGTCCACACCGAAGTCATCGCATACGGGTCGCTGTCGCCAGCGCCGGCGATCAGGCTATGCATACTAATAGTAGACACGAGGGCGCCGGCCTGGTCGATCAACTGCACTTCCTTCAGGTCGACGCTGGCATAGTCGGCGATGGTGACCTTGGCGAAGGAGACCTTGTCGTTGACGTAATTGAGCACCAGGTCCTTGCCACTGATGTTGGCCTTGACGCCGGCCGCCTCCATCTTCACGCCCGAGAAAATGCTGTTGGCCGCGAACTTGATGATGTCATTGCCGCCCGCGGTTTCATAGATCGTGTCCTTGCCGTCGCCCATCGAGATGACGTAGGTATCGGTGCCGCTGTCGCCGCGCAAGTCATCGTTGCCCATGCCGCTGTACAAGGTGTCGTTACCGGCGCCGCCATGCAAGTCGTTGTCGCCCGCATATTTGTAGCCGATCAGATAGGCGAGGAAGCCGCCGACCAGGCCTTCGGCGCCATTGAAATTGCCGAAGTTCATGTCGATGCCCAGCTTGTCGGTCAGCCACTCCAGCCCGTCGAAGGTCGCCTCGCTGCCCACGGCAACCTTACTGCTGAGAAAGCTTGCGCTATCCGCCAAGGCGCCCGCCACATCGGCATCGGCCGCATAGCTGAAGCCCTTGCCGATGCCCGCCACCGCGCTGTTCACGCCCCCCGACACGCCATTGACCGCGCTTTTCAGGCCGCCGGCGACGCTGAAATCGCTCAGCTCCAGACCGCTCACGTTCGACACCGCGTCGAGCGCCTTGCCGCTCACGCCATCCAGGCTCGCGCCCAGGCTGCCGGCGCTGCTGGTTGCCGCCGCCAGCTTGGCCTTGATGCCCGCGCCCATCTGGTCCCAGCCGCTCGACAGGTCCTTGAGCATGGTGTCGCCCACATACTTGCTGAGGTCGGCAAAGCCGCCGCTCATCGACGTCCAGGCGCCGTTCAGCTTGCTCGCATCCTTGCCCAGCAACTGGGTAATGACACCCCAGCCCATGCCCATCATCACATCGTCGCCATTGCCGCCGCTGATGTAGGTGGCGGCGTTGGTGGCGAACACGGTATCGTTGCCCTCGCCGCCCAGCAACACGTTGCCGACGAGGTTGAGCTTGCTCAGGCTGCCGCTGGTCAATGCCTTGACCTGGGACGAGACAAAGTTGTAGTTCATGGCCGCGCCGATCCAGTCGCCGGCCGACTCGAAGTCATTCTCGACCAGGCTTTCCACCGCATTGAAGACCGTCATTTCCGACAAGCCGATGATGACGTCGTTGCCCGCACCGCCGATGGCGATATTGTTTTGCGCCGCGGTGACGATCAAGTCATTGCCCTCGCCGCCCATGCCGACGGTGGTGGTGCCGGCCAGCACCAGCGTATCGTTGCCGCTGCCGGTGTGCACGAAATTAAAGCCCGTATCGGCGCTGACCTTGGTCGACGACAGCACTTCATTGGCGCCATTCGTCGTTTCGCTCTTGTAATCGAGCTTGCTGCCGGCATTGACCACGATCACGGTATCGTTGCCGCTGTCGGCGATCAGCACATTGTGGGAGCCGTACAGCACGGCGGTGTCGTCGCCGCCGCCGGTCCAGGCCACGTTCGACTGGGTGTCGAACTTGGTGGTGCTGGTGGTCGTGGTATCGGCGCCTTCCTTGCCGGTTTCGGTCGTTTTCTCTTGCGAGCCGTACGATGCCATGGCCAGCACATCCTTGCCGCTGCCGCTGATGGCGATATTGTCCTTGCCGACCACGGTCATGACATTGTTGCCGTCGCCGCCGAGCACCACGTTCAGGTTCGATTTGGTGGTGCCGGCGGAGCCGACCGCGATCGCCGTGAGCACATCGTTGCCGCTGCCGCCGCTGAGCAGGTTGCCCTTGCCGATGGCGGTGACGACGTTGTTGCCCTCGCCCGCCACGACCACGTTGTACGAGCCGAGCGCGGTCACCACATCGTTGCCGGCACCGGCCACGATGCCGGTCTTGCTGCCGGCCGCGCTGATGACATCGTCACCGGCGCCGGTCACCAGCAGATTATTGCTGCCCAGCGCGGTGATGACGGTCGCGCCGCTGGCGCCGACCACCACATTGTTCTTGCCCATCACGGTGACCACTTCCGTGCCGCCCTGGCTGCTGGCCGCGCCAGCCAGGCCGGCCTTGCCGACCAGATCGATGGCCGCGACGCCAGCGGCGACCGCATCGACCAGGCCGACGGCGGTGGCCGCCACCTCGGCATAATTGCCGGTCACGATCAGGTTATTGTTGCCGGCAGCGCTGACGATATCCACGCCAGCGTCGGCCCACACGATATTGTTCGAGCCAGCCGTGGTCACCACGTCGTTGCCCGCGCCTGCCCACACCACGTTGGTCGAGCCGAGCGTCGTAATCACGTCGTTGCCGGTGCCGGTGTAGACCACGTTGGCCGAACCGATGGCGGTGACGATGTCGTTGCCGTCGCCCTTGGCCAAATTGTTGCCGAGGAATTTGGAAATCGCGCTGGTGGCGCTGCCGGACACGGCCTTGTCCAGTTTTTTGGCCAGGTCGGTGATGCCCTCGCCCACGCCGGTCAGCACCACGTTCGCGCTGCCCAGGGTCGTGATCACGTTGTTGCCGGCGGTATTGATCACCAGGTTATTCGAGCCGATCGCCGTGCTGACGTTATTGCCGCCGTTGGCCAGCAGCACGTTATTGCCGCCGATGGCAGCGACCACATCATCCTGCGCGCCGGTATACATGACGTTGGTGCCGCCGACCGCGATCACCACATCCTTGCCGCTGCCGCTCTGGATGGCGGCGCTCAGCTTGCCGGTGGCGCTGTTGATCGCCGTGGCAATGGTCTTGTCGGGCACCGCGCCGGCCAGCACCTTGCCCAGGCCGCCGCTGGCGGCATCGAGCATCCCGCCCACTTCGGTCAGGATGACATTGGCGCCGCCGACCGCCGCCACCGTGTTGCCGCCGACCGTGCTGGCGACCAGATTGCCCATGCCGGCCGCCAGCACGGTATTCTTGCCGCCGTTGGCCAGCACCACGTTGGTATTGCCGACCGCCGCCAGCAAGTTCGACGCGCCATTGCTCACCAGCGCGTTGGTATTGCCGAGTGCGCCGACCTTGTTGCTGCCGCCGCCGCTGTAGACCACGTTCAGCAAGCCACCCACGAGGATATTGTTGGTGCCGCCGCCACTGCCGATCACGTTGGCGCCGCCACCGGCGATGAGGTTGTCGTTGCCATCGCCCGCAACCACCACGTTGATGCCGCCCAGCGCCACCAGCTTGTCGCTGCCGTTGCCGATGGTCAAAGTATTGCTGCCGCCGTAAGCGTTGATCTTGTCGTTGCCATTGCCAGTCGTCACGATGTTGGCGCCGCCACCGACGGTGACGCTGTTGTCGCCGTGGGCGAGCGAAACGGTGTTGACGCCGCCCATGGCCACCACGCTGTCATTGCCATCGCCCGCCTTGATGACGTTCGACAAGCCCGCCGCATTGGCGCTGTTGTTGCCGCTGCCCAGTTCCAGCACATTCGAGCCGCCCGTTGCATTGACGCTATCGTCGTTGTTGCCGGTGCGAACAATGTTCGATGCGCCGTCGAGCTTGACCGTATCGTTGCCGTCGCCCGTATCGATGATGTTGCTGGCGCTGCTGGCGGTAACTTCATCGTTGCCCGCGCCGGTACTGATCTCGTTCGACACGGCACCCACGGTCACCTTGTCGGCGCCGCTGCCGGTCGCGATCTTGTTGGCGATGCCATCGGCCTTGATGACGTTGGCGCCATCGCCCGCGTTGACCACATTCCGGCCGCCGCCAACCGTGATGCGGTCGCTGCCGTTGCCGGCGTTGACCACATTGCTGCCGCCGCCCAGGTTGACGGTATTGTTGCCGTTGCCCACGTTCACCGTGTTGCTCACGCCGCTCATGTCGACCTTGTCGTCGCCATCATTGGTATTGATGGTGTTCTTGGCGCCGGTGCCGGTGACGGTATCGTTGCCGCCGCCCGTGTTGACCGATCCCGACAAGGCGTTGTAGCTGATGGTGTTGTGGCCGTTCCAGTCGGTCACCTTGACCGCGCCGCCCGCGGCCACGCTGATGCGGTCGTTGCCGCCGCCGCCATCGATTTCGGCGCTCGCGCCGGCGCCGATCGAGATGGTATCGTCGCCTTCGCCGCCGATCAGGATGTTATCGGCGCCCGCGCTGACGGACAGGTTGTCGTTGCCGTTGCCGCCGTCGAGCTTGTTGTAGCCGCCGACCTGCACGCTGAGCGTATCGTCCCCATCGTCGCCCTTGAGCACGTTGTACGCCCCGGCCGTGACGCGCTGGGTATCGTTGCCGCCGCCCCCATACAAAAAGTTGCCGCCTACCGAACTGGACGTGAAATTGTCGTTACCGTTGCCGAAATTTTTCTTGGTATAGCCCAGTTTCGCGATGTCCTCGGCAATACCGCGCGCCGCGTCGCCCATGTCGTCGAAACTCTTGCCGATGTCGTCGATGCCACTGCCGATATCCTTGACCGTGTCGTTGACGACATCGCTAAACGACTTGCCGACCTTGTTGACTGTTTTCTTGACCCATTTTCCAAAACTCATTTTCTCTCCCTGGTGCATGGATGGCATCGATATGTGCCGAGCCTGCATATTGAAGAGCAAATGTGGTGCAATGATGGCGAAATGTGGAGCAATGATGGATTCGGGCATGGCCTCCAGGAGGGCACCCGCTATGGCGATCAGGCTGGCTGGTATTCGAAGCGGTAGCCGACGCCGTACACCGAATGAATCAATTCCTGGTCCGCAACCTGCTGGGACAGCTTTTTGCGCAGATTCTTGATCTGGCTATCGATGGCGCGGTCGAAACGCTCGCTGCCCGCCTCGAACGCCAGTTCCAGCAGTTGCGCGCGCGAAAAAATGCGTCCCGGCTGGCGCGCCATCACGCTCAGCAGGCGGAATTGCTGCGCCGTCAGTTCCAGCCGCGCCCCGTTCCAGGTGGCGCACTGGCGCTCCTCGTCGATCGACAGCGCACTGGTCGGCGTGCGCGGCGCGGCCGTCGTCTTGCCGCGCCGGCGCAAGCACACCTGCGCGCGCGCCACCAGTTCGCGCGGACTGAACGGCTTGCACAGATAATCGTCGGCGCCCACGTCGAAACCGAGCAGGCGGTCGATTTCCTCCACCCGCGCGGTGACCATGATCACCGGCACATCGGTAAAGGCGCGCAACTGGCTGCACACGGCGGTGCCATCCAGGCCGGGCAGCATCAGGTCGAGCAGCACCAGGTCGGGCCTGTTGGCGCGCACCCAGTCAACCACCTCGTCGCCGCGCAGCAGATGCTCGGTGCGCATGCCTGCCTGGCGCAGGTAGGCAAGCTGGACCTCGGCAATGCGCGGTTCATCCTCGACCAGCAAAACCAGGGGCGATGTCATGGGCAGTCTCCGTAGTGGGCGCGCGGCGCGTGGGCCGGCAGCAGAATGTCGATGCACAGGCCGCCCAGCGCCGAATGGCTGGCCTGCATGCGGCCGCCGTGACCGGCCACGATGGCCTCGCAGATTGCCAGGCCCAGCCCGGAACCGCCGCTGGCCCGGCTGCGCGACTCGTCGACGCGGTAGAAACGCTCGAACAGGCGCCCCAGCGCGGCATCCGGCACGCCGGGGGCGGAATCCTCGACACGGATGACGATCTGCTGGCCTTCCAGCGCCAGCGCCACCCGCAACTGGCCGCCGGCATCGGTGTAGCGCAGGGAATTGCCCAGCAAATTGGCCAGCACCTGGCCGAGACGCTGGCGGTCGCCCTGCGCCACGCAGCCGGCCGGCAAGGTGTCAGCCAGGCTGTAGCGCAGCGGATGGCTGGCCAGGCGCGGCGCGAAGGCGGCCGCCACCTCGCCGCACAGCTCGGCCAGATCGACGGGTTCGCAGCGCAGCGCCTGCGCACCCGCGTCGGCGCGCGCCAGCACGTGCAGGTCGGATACCAGCCTCTCCATCTCCTTGACCGTGTCCGACAGTACCGCCAGCTTGGCCGGCGTGGGCGCGATGATGCCGTCCTGCATGGCATCCAGGTGGGTCGCCAGGATCGTGATCGGCGTGCGCAACTCGTGCGAGGTGTCGGCCACCCACTGCACCCTGGCCGCCTCGCCCGACTCCAGTTTGCGCAGCAGCATTTTGTTGCGCAAACCACGGGCACGCAGCAGCCACGTGGCCGTGCCGGTGACCAGCAGGACGGCCAGCATCAGCAGGCGCAGCGCCAGCGAGTACGGGCGCGGCTGGTCCCAGCCGCCGCGCAGGCGCGCGCCGACCTGCCAGAAACCGTCGGGGGTGGAGATCAGCGCCGTTTCCGCCAGTCCATCAAAGGTGGCGGGCACACCGTGGAACGCGGCCCCCGGCGCGCCGGAGGGACTGACATGGCGCAGCGCGATGTCGATATCCGGCGCCGCCAGCAGGGGCCGCGCCAGCACGATGAAGCGTTCGTAATCGATCACCGCGCTGACAAAACCCCAGAATTGCAGGCGGCTGTCCGGGTCCAGGTAGACCGGGCGGCGCGCCACGATGCCGAGCGCACCATCGCTGAGCCGCATCGGTCCGGCCAGCCGCAGCGTGCCGTCGCGCGCGCTTTGCTCCACCCCGGGCATCGCATGCAGCTCGCGCGCTTGCTCGGGAGGAAACACATCGCGCACCACGGCATGCGGCGACAGCGCCAGGGTGCGCACGGCGGGCGCATCCTTGAGCAAGCTCTGGCCAAGACGCTGGAATTGCTGCGGCGTCAAGTCCGGTTTCAGCTGGATCACGGCCGCCCCGGCCGCCAGCGGCGCCAGATGCAGGTGCAGGCGCTGTTCCAGCATCGAGCGCAGCGCGGCGACATGTTCGGCCACCCGTGCGTGCTCGCGCGCATGGAAGGACTGCGTGGCGAGCCAGTCCAGCCGCAGGCAGGTCGCCCCGACCACCAGGCAAACCAGGACCGTGCGCGCCAGGGGCGTGCTGTGCCAGCGTAAGGTCATGGGAAAGTGAACAACAGCGTACCTCGGGAAAGCGCGCGCGTCAGTACGCAGGAAAAAGCAATTCTATCCGAAACTATCAATTCCTAAAAGCAATCTCCACATGGAAGTTGTTGCTGCGTCACTAAGGCGCATGGCGCTATACTGCACCGGCCATCACAACGCCGACAAACAAGCTTATGCACGACATCGCCGCCAGACTTGAACAGCTGAAAGAAGCGATCGTCACCGACTTTCCCGCCGAGGTCGGAGAACCAGTCGACCAAACCTTGTACAGCAGGGTGAGCAATTTTTTCCGCAACGGTCCGCACCGCAAAGTGCTCGTCTTCACCAGCGACGGCGTGGACTTCCAGTACGACGAGGATGCCAAAAAAGACGATGACTATGAACTGGAAGTGGGCATCTGGGCCGCGTTCGACCAGGTGCTGGAGCAGGCCGGCCAGGTGCTCGGTGCGCCGCTGGGCCACCGCCCGCGCGACTGGAGCAGCGTGATGGATGTCGGGGAGTACGACGACGACCACGAGGGCGACAGCCGCGACGACACCGCATGGACGCCGGAATACGAACAGGGCGCCCTGATGGACTGCGAAAGCGACCGTACCCGCTACTGGTTCGTCAACGGGCGCCATGTATTCCTGCAAGCCGGCATCCTGACCGGCGACGACGACATTGTCGGCTTCGTGGCGATGACGGTCACGCCCCCGGTCGGGGACGCGCAGCCGGAAGGCTATTGGCCGCCGGAGCAATAAGGGGCGCTACCCAAGGTCATCATGTGCGGCAGCCGATGCGCATTTGCGGTCAAAATAGCATCCCAGACACTTCACGCGGAGACCCCATGCGCATCGCCACCTTCAACATCAACGGCATCGGCAGCCGGCTTCCCGCCCTGCGTGAATGGCTGGAAGAAACCCAACCGGACGTCGCCTGCCTCCAGGAACTCAAGGCGCCGCAGGAACGTTTTCCTGAAGCGGCAATCAACGAGGCTGGCTACCAGGCCCTCTGGATCGGCCAGAAGAGCTGGAACGGGGTGGCGATCCTGGCGCGCGGCACCACGCCGGTCGAAGTGCGGCGCGGCTTGCCGGGCGACGATGCCGATGAGCAAAGCCGCTACCTGGAAGCGGCCATCGACGGCGTGCTGGTCGCCTGCCTTTACCTGCCCAACGGCAACCCATCTCCCGGTCCCAAGTTCGATTACAAGCTAGCCTGGTTCGAGCGCCTGATCACGCATGCCGAAGGCTTGCTGGCCAGCGGCGCGCCGGTGGTGCTGGCGGGCGACTTTAACGCCATTCCGACCGAACTGGACGTCTACAAGCCCGAGCGCTGGGTCACCGACGCCCTGTTCCGGCCCGAAACGCGCGACGCCTTCCACCGGCTGATGGCGCAGGGCTGGACCGACGCGCTGCGCAGCATGCATCCGGACGAGCGCATCTTCACCTTCTGGGATTACTTCCGGGATGCGTACGGACGCGATGCCGGCCTGCGCATCGACCATCTGCTGCTCAGTCCCATGCTGGCCGGCGCGCTGACGGCGGCCAATGTCGACCGCGACGTGCGCGGACGCGAGAAACCGAGCGACCATGCGCCGACATGGATCGAGCTGGATATGACGAAAATCGCGCGATAGCGCGGCGCTCGGGCAAACGGGCCTCGCACGTGAAATAAAAGTGGTCGGCGATGACCATCAGCTATGGCGAAACGCTATGATATCGCCCGTCAATACCGACCACGCACTGCGCCGATTCCCATGCCAACCATCCTGTCCCACCCCGCTGTTCCGCTTGCCATTGGCCTGGCGCTTGGCTCCCGCATCATTCCGGGCCGCTTGCTGCTGGCCGGCGTGGTGGCCTCGATCGTGCCCGATCTCGACGTCATCGGGATGCGCTTGGGAATCCTTTACGCGGACCAGCTGGGCCACCGCGGTGCCTCGCATTCGGCGCTGTTCGCCATCGTGCTGGGTCTGCTGGCGGCGGCGTTCGCAGGCCAACTGCGGGCGTCGCGCCTGGCCGCCTTCCTGTTCGTTGCCGCGTCCGCCGTATCGCACGGCCTGCTCGACATGTTCACCACCGGCGGGATGGGCGTGGCGCTGGCATGGCCGGTGTCCGATGCGCGCCTGTTCTTCCCGGTCCGCGTCATCCGGGTCAGCCCGCTGTCGCTGAAAGCCTTGCTCGGCGCCCGCGGCATGATCGTGATGATCTCGGAGCTGCTCTGGGTATGGCTGCCGGCCGCGCTGGCCGGGCTGGCGCTGTACTTCGCCACCGGCAAGCAAGGCAAGGCGCGCGCTTAGATCCGTGCGGCCAGGGCTCGGGCCTGGTCCAGCCACGCGCGTCTCTTATCGGGCGTCGAATCGAGCACCGGCCCGCACATCAGGGTTTTGACCGGCGTCACGCCGCAAAACTCCAGCGTGGTCTTTTTCATCTGATGGATAGCGGGGGCGCGATACACCAGCCGGAAATACCACGGCGGCGTATCCATCGTCACCAGTAAATGCGCGCTGCGCCCGCTCAGCAGCTTTTCCGGAAAAGCCTTGCCCTTGCGGTATTTGAATGCGAAGCCGGGCAGCATGATCCGGTCGAGAAAACCCTTGAGCAGCGCGGGAATGCTGCCCCACCAGACCGGATACGCGAATACCAGGTGATCGGCCCACTTAATATGCTCCTGCGCTGTTTTCAAGTCCGCTTCCAGTTCCTGCACCACCTGGTAAGCGTGGTGCAGGATCGGATCGAATGCCAGGCGGTCCAGTTCCAGCAGGCGCACGTCATGCCCCGCAGCGGTCGCCGCCGCCGCATAGGCTGCCGCAAGGGCGCTACCGAAGGTTTCTTGCGACGCATGCGCCGCGACGATCAAAACACGGCGCGATCCTGTTTTACTACCCATCGTATTCTCCTGAAAAAGTTTCAGGAAGTATGCAGCTTGTCCCCAGGGGCAGAGTCAAGCGGACGGTCGATGCAATCGGCCAAGGTGGGCGCGACCGGCGCGGCCAGGCAGGCGCGCAACTCGGCGCAGGCCTCGCCCAGCTTGCTGTCAAGCTGCTGCAAGCGCGCCACCTCGGCCCGCAAGGCCACGCGCCGCGCCTCCAGCAGCGCCACCAGCTGGTCCCAGTCCGGCGCGCCCGCGCCTGAGTGCAGCAGCGGCCCCATGTCCGCCAGCCGAAATCCCAGCGCCTGCACCTGGCGAATCAATTGAACCTGCTGCACATTCTGTTCCGAATAAATGCGGTAGCTTCCCTTGCGGCCGACCTGGCCCAGCAATCCCAGGGATTCATACAGCCGGATCGCTTTCGGCGACGCATTCGCCCGGCGCCCTAATTCGCTAATATACATACTCGTCCGTGAATGGTGAAAATAGCGGAAACCCGCAAGCCGGCCAGCAGTTTATCCGTTCAAGGCGCACGCCGTGTTACCGCTTTAGCGTCGTAACACGCTGACTACCATCAGTAGTTTTTCCCAACGAAAATAAATTCCGGACAACTTCTATGCGATGCGGATGTATAATCGCGCCTTCCGTGCTCTTTTTTCAATATTAACTTTTTTAATTGACTAAAGAGATACATATAACCATTAAATAGGAATGACAGCGATGCGGATGCGTTTACTTGGACTGATTTCGGCGACGGCCCTGACTGCATGCGGCGGCGGCAGCGATACGACACCGGCACCGACACCGGCTATCCCGGTCGCACCTGCGGTGCCTGTCACGCCGCAGCCTCCGGTGGTTCCGCCTGCGCCATCCACGCCGGCCGAGCCAACGCCACCAGTTCCTGTCTCGCCGCCAACCCCGACCGAGCCGACTCCGGCCACCCCGGTGACGCCGCCGGTGCCGGTTGCACCGCCAACGACGACCTCGCCGGGCTGGCCAATGGTACCGCCAGTAACAGTCATGCCACCGGTACCAGTCACGCCGCCGGTCACCGAACCAACCGTGCCTGCCACGCCTGCCACGCCTGCCAGCGGCCCGTACACCCTCCCCGCGCGCACGGTGGGCGACTTCGCCACCTATACCGACGTGACGATGGGCTGGAAAGTATCGGTTACCCAGCGCATCACCAAGGTCAACGCCAATGGCGGCTGGGAAAACGCCGATTCGGTCAGCCAGGAAAAAGGCCCGCAAACGATCGAAGTCTTCGACGGCCAGGGCGGCATGCTGTCCACCAACTCATCCGGCTACGGCTGCATCGTCACCTATGCGCCGGCCGCCCTGCAAGCCCCGCCAAGCGCCTCCGTCGGCGCCAGCTTCGATTACGCCAGCACGATGAGCATTCCTTGCTCCAAGGAAGAATCCTCGCGCGCCCTCACCAGCAAGGGCAAGGTCGTGGCCATCGAAAGCAAGACGGTTGCCGCCGGCACATTCACCGCCCTCAAGATCGTTTCCAGCGAAACCAACTTCGATCTGCGCACCAGCGGCGCCTCGGCCAACTACTGGGTCGAAAAAACCTGCTGGCGCGACACCGTCACCGGCCTGATCGTGGCCTGCAACACGTCCACGACCTCCAAAGGCACCGGCGGCATGAGCTATACCAGCGCCTCCGAACTGGCCAGCTTCTCGCAAGCGGCGACCAAGCGCGAATTCCTCGATCCGATCCGCTACGCCGGCCCGTGGACGGGCAGCTTCGGCGCCTACTACGGCACCTGCGACGTCAACATCACGTTCACCGGCGTGATCACGGGCGCGTGCAAGGCCGCTGCCCGCGCGACCTCGGTGACCGGCAGCGTCGACAAGGCAGGCGTGGTAACACTGAGCATGAGCGTGAGCGGTGGCGCCACCGGCACCATCACCGGCCAGGCCGCGCTGTTCGACATGGGCGGCACGCTGGCTGGCGCCGCCGCACCGGGCAACTGGGCGCTCAAGCACAAGTAAGCAGGGACCAAAGCAGGAAAAGCCGTGTCGCGCCATCGCCGGGCGACGCGGCTGCCGGACCGAATGGGCGCGGCCCGCCCTCGATTACCAAGCGATCACACCCACTCATTCATGCCCATCATGCCCGCTGTCGCCGCCCCGCAAACCCCGAAACCCATCGGCCTGGCGCGTGCCGCCATCTGCCTGGTGCAGGGAGTGCTTCTCTATCTGCTGTTCGCCGACAAAGCCTTCACCGATCCCCTCATTCATACGGCGGCGCTGCTGGCGTGCGGGCTGGTGCCCGTCGTCGCCATTTCCGGCCTCGGCAACCTGCGCCCGGCCATGCTCGGCCTGTGGAGCGCCGTCGCCGCGATCGTGCTAACCATGATCGGCATGCATGCCGCGTGGCGCGAAACGCTGCTGCTGGAAGTCCCGGCAATCACCCCGAAATGGCCCCCGATGCTGGCGCTGGTGTGCTTTTTCAGCCTGATCATCCTGTTCATCGCGCACTCGCTGGTCCTTTCCGCGGCCCACGACCGGCGCCGCCTGGCAAGCTATGCCACCCATTTCGACATCGCCTGGAAGCTCTTCATCCAGCTCGCATTTTCGGTATTCTTCACCGGCGCGCTGTATCTTGCCATGTGGCTGGGAGCATCCCTCTTCAATCTGGTAAAAATCGGCTTCCTGACCGAGCTGATGAAGTCGTCGGCGTTCCTGAACCCGCTCCTGGCCTGCGCCTTTGCCTGCGCGCTGCACCTGACCGACGTGCGCCCGGCCATCGTGCACGGTATCCGCGGCCTGCTGCTGGTGCTGATGTCATGGCTGCTTCCGGTCGCCACGCCGCTGATCGGCGGCTTCATACTGTGCCTGCCGTTCACCGGCCTCGATGCGCTGTGGGCCACCCGCCACGCCACGGTGGCCCTGCTGGCGGCTGTCGCACTGCTGGTGGTGCTGATCAACGCCGCCTGGCAGAACGGCGAGATGGGCGACTCGGTGGCGCCTGTCTTGCGCCTGTGCGCGCGCATCGCGTGCGTGCTGCTGCTGCCGCTGACCGCCATCGCCATCTATGCGTTGGGTTTGCGCGTCGCCGACCACGGCTGGACATCGGACCGCATTTTCGCGGCCGCCGCGCTGCTGGTGGCAAGCTTTTACGCACTCGGCTACATCTATGCGGCGATCGACAAGGGCGCCTGGCTGCGCCGCGTGGCCCCGGTGAACCTGGCGGCGGCGTATGCCGCCATCGCCGTCCTGCTGGCGCTGCTCTCGCCGCTGGCCGATCCGGACCGGATCGCCGTCAACAGCCAGATCGCCCGTCTGGAGAGCGGCGCGGTTAGTGCGTCGGAGTTCGATTACAGGTTCCTCAAGAGGCAGTCGAAGCGCTACGGCGCCGCCGCCCTGCTCAAGCTCAAGGAAGGCAAAACCGGCCCCCAGGCTACGCTCGCCGCCGAACACGCCACGCGCATCCTGGCCGAGTCCGATGATTACAATATGTTTGAACAGTACACCGTCAAGCCCGCGCAGTTGGCAATGTGGCCCGCCTCAGCGAGCCTGCCGGCCAGCTTTCCGCGTTCGGACTGGAAGCGCAATACCGGCGTGCCGCCCTGCCTGATCGAGGCGCAAGGACGCTGCGATGTGTTCCTGATCGATTTCGATGCTGACGGCAAAAATGAAATCCTCATGACCGCCATCGGCGCCTTTTCCGCACCCGTCGTGTTTTCCCAAGCGCCAGAAGGTAAATGGACACTCAGCGCCAGGTTGCACGGCATGGTGCAATGCCCGCTCTTCGTGGATACCCTCAAGCGCGGCGACTACAAGCTGGTAGCGCCGCGCACCCGGCAGATCGAGATCGCGGGCGTGCCGCTTCGCATGGAAACCGTCGGTGCGCAATCGCTTGGTTCCTGCAACGATTTGATCAACGCGGTCAACGCGGCCAAGCCTCCCAAGGAGTGATCAGCGCCGGCGCCGGCTCCAGACGAACCCCAGCAGGGCCAGCAAGCCGGCAGCGTTCAAGGCCAGACCGGCGATGGCGAGCTGGGTCAGTTTGCCCGTTGCGGCGTCGCCAGCCTGGCCGCTGGCCTGCATCCTGAGCATTTCGGTGCGCACCCATTCGAGCGAGGCTGGCTCGAATGGCATCGCGGCGCCGGCCTTGGCGGCCGTGCCGTCAAACGCCAGCGCGAGCAGGTGGTCCTTGTCCAGCTGCAGCGGCACCTTCACTACCAGCGCCTCCTTGACGCAGTCCCCGATATGCAGTTCGGCCTGCAGTTTGCCGGCCGGCGCCACGAAGCGGTAGCCGACCGGCATGCCGGCGCTGTCGGCCTCGGCCAGGTTGGCCGTCTCGAACAGCAGCATTTCGCCATTGATCATCAAACCCACCGAGCAGCGTTCGCCAGGCTTGAAGCCGGGGGCGCCGGCCGGTGCCTTGACGGTCAGGTCGATCCAGCCGTGGTCGTGCGCCAGCAGATAGTCGCGCCGCGCGTCAGGCATCTCTTTGGCGTTGCAAGCGGCGGTCGATAACAACACGGCGAGCACGCTCCATTTGGTCAGGCTGTGCAGGGAATACGTCATAAGGCCTTTATCGTCGCAAAAATCAGGGCGCCGCAACCGGCGTGGCGCCGGCCAGGTCGATGCGGCGCTGCAGGCGTGCCGCCTGCGCCGTGTCGCCGGCGGCTTGGGCGCGCTTGAGCGACACGCCGAGCCACATCAGCAAGGGCCGGCGCCAGCCCTGTTCCGAGGCGGTGCCGGTGGCGGCCACGATATCGGCCGGCGCAATGCGCGCCTGGCGCATCAGCGTTCCGGCGGCGACCAGGCGCGACAACGGGTCGGCAATCGCCGTCAGCACACTCTTGCCGTCGGCCGCGCGCGCGGCTGCCACCACCGCGCGGTGCTGCTCGGGCAGCAGCGCCGCATCGAGCCCGTCCCAGCGGCCGGCTAAATAAGCCGCATACGCGCGTTCGGCCGGCGTGGCATCCTGCGCCAGCGCCTCGAAGGCGGGACAGGCATCGTATTCCAGGCTCGCCACGCGCGTGGCGCAGCGCACCAGCTCCGCGTGCGCGACCAGGTCCGGGCGGCCGGTACTGGCCATCTCGCCACGCGCACGCGCGAATTCCGCATCGGCGATATTGCTGTCTCCGCGCAGGTAAGCATCGCTGAACGCGGCCAGCGCGCTGCCGGCGTTGCCCTTCCAGGCGGGCGGTGGCGGATTGCTGGTGCAGCCGGCGAAGGCCGCGCACAGCAGCGCGGCGAGGCAAAGGGTTTTCATGGCAGTTTCAGCTCCGTCTCGCGTGCAAAGGGCCACTTGCGGTTGATTTCATCGATCAGGCGCGTCACCTTGCGCAGGCTGGCGTCGACTTCGGCGCGCAACGCGCCCAGGTCCTTGGTCGCCACCTTGGCGTTGGCGCCGACCGCCTGCGCTTCGACCAGCACCGCATCGACCTTTTTGAGGCTGTTGCTGGCATCCTTGAGCACCACCTGCAACTGCACGATGGCCAGCTGCGCCTCGTCCATCACGCCCTGCTTGCCGAACATGCGCTTGTCGGCCTTGAGCAGCAAGGTGTCGACGTGTTCCAGCGTTTGCAGCAGCTTCCTGGCCTCGTCCTCGCTGCCTAGCGCCGTACCGAGCAAACCATATTTGCCCGACAGGCGGCCGGTCGCGGCCTGGATATTCGTCAGGCTGGTATTGATGGCCGAATCGCTGCGCGTCATGTTGTCCAGGTTTTCCAGCAAGGCGCGCGCGCTCGCCACCAGGCGCGGAATTTCGGCGGCGGTGTCGCCGCGCAGCACCGTGCGCACCGAATCGGGCGCCAGCACCGGATCGGTCAGGATGCCGGTGAATGCCTTGATGCGCGTGTCGCCCACCAGCCCCCGTTCGATGGTAAACACGCTCGACGTCTTGAGCCACTTGGCGTCCTTGCGCGGCACGTCGACCAGGATACGCACCTTGCCGTCCGGCGCCAGCTCGACCCGCTGCACGCGTCCCACCGGAAAGCCGGAAAAGGTCACATCCATGCCGGGAATGACGCCGTCCGAATCCTCGGACAGCAGCACCAGCCGCTGCGTGCTCTCGAACACGCCGCGCGCGTACATCACGTACAGCAAAAAGGTGACGATCAGGGCGCTCATCAGCACCAGAAGCACGACCGCCTTGACTTCGACGTGGGCGACTGCTTCGGCCGGCGCATCGTGCACCGGATTGGTGTCGGGTTGGCTCATCTTCGTTTCCATTTAAATGTATTTGACGGCCAGCGAGCCGGCTTCGATCAGCAGCAGCACGAACAGCAGGCGCACCGCGCCCGGCTGCACCGTCGACGACGAGGTGCGCCCGTAGCGGTGCGATTCCAGGATGGCGGCGGTGGGAATGACTGCCACCGACAGCCCGAAGAACACGGTCTTGAGCACGAAGCCGATGGTCACCGCCGGATTGAAAATGCGGCCCACGGTACGCGTGTAGTCGCCCACACCCCATGGCGAGAGCCCGTACACGCTCATATACGCCAGCAACAGCACGATCACGCTGCTGACCATGGCCAGGCTCAGGACCGCAAAGGCATTGGCGATCACCTGCGGCACCAGGTCCTGGCGCAGGCGGTTCTGGGCCTGGCGCGAGCGGTCCGGCGTGGCGGCGGCGGCCAGCGCCAGCGCGTCGCCGGCGTTGAACGCGAGGCCCGCGCGCAGTGCCACGAACATGGCCGCGGTGAGGGGAATGAGTTCGAGCACCAGCACCCGCACCACCATTTCGAGCGCGTAGCGCGACAGGCCATAGCTTTGCGAGGTCACCACCACCACCCGGATCAGCACCAGGCTGACCAGCGCGGCGAGCACCGTGAACCACGGCAGCACCTCCCAGGTGCTGGTGTAAATATAGCGCGAGGTAGTCAGGCGGTTGTGGCGGTTGTAGGTCGAGGGCGAAAACGCCATCACCAGCGCGATCGCCCCCAGGTACACCATGTACCACCAGCTGAACACGAAACGGAAGGCGTGCCGGCCCCAGTCGCGCGGCTTGGAGTACAGGAAGGACTTGGGCAGCATCGCCATCTACTGCCGCCGCGCTTCTTGTACGCCACCCACCTCCATGATCGCCCCCAGTGCCTTTTGCAGCTGCGCGGTCGAGCCGATTTCGGCGGTGAAGGTCATGCGTGCCTGGCCCTTGGCGCTCTGGGTATTGACGCCGATGACATTGATCTTCTCGCGCGAGAACACCTCGGAGATATCGCGCAGCAAGCCCTGGCGGTCGCTGGCGAGGATGAACAGGTCGACCGGATAGACCGTATCCTGCCCGGCCCGGCCCCAGTCGGTATGGATCACGCGCTCGGGCGCCTTGATGCGCATCTCGGCGAAGTTCTTGCAGGTGGCGCGGTGGATCGACACGCCCTTGCCGCGCGTGACGAAACCGACGATGCCGTCCGGCGGCGCCGGCTTGCAGCACTTGGCCAGCGCCGTCAGCAAGCCTTCGGTGCCGACCACCAGCACGCCCGACTTGGCGCCCTGCTCCACGCTCGACGCCCGGCTCTTGTTAAGCACCACCGCGTCTTCCGGCACCACCACTTCGCCGGTATCGTGCAGCGCCTGCTCCACGTGGCGCAGGCTGAATTCTTCCTTGCCGACCGAGATGAACAGGTCGTCGACCTTGGCAAAGCCGAGTTTATGCGCCAGCTGTTCCAGGTTGACGGCGGTCTTGCCTTCGCGCTGGAGCGATTTTTCGACCATGGCGCGCCCGTGCGCCAGCGTCTCTTCCAGGTCGATGGCGTGGAACCAGGCGCGCACCTTGGCGCGCGTGCGCGTGCTGACCGTGTATTCCACATTGAGCCAGTCGCGCGACGGGCCGGCGGTGCCGGGCGCGCCCTTGGCGGTGATGATCTCGCAGGTCTGGCCGTTCTTGAGCGCCGTATTCAACGGCACCATGATGCCGTCCACGCGCGCCCCGCGGCAGCGGTGCCCCACTTCGCTGTGCAGGTGATAGGCAAAGTCGATCGGCGTGGCGCCGACCGGCAGTTCCAGCACGCGCGCCTGCGGCGTGAGCACGAAAATGCGGTCGTCCAGCGTGGTCGACTTGAGTTTTTCGACCCACTCGCGCTGGATTTCTTCCTGCCCGACGACGGCGTCGGCCACGTCGGTCTTCCAGGCCAGCAGCTGGCGCAGCCAGGCGATCTTCTCGTCGTAGGCCTGGCCCTTGAAGTTGGATCCGCCCTCTTCCTTGTAGCGCCAGTGCGCGGCGATGCCGTACTCGGCGAAGTTGTGCATTTCCTGGGTGCGGATCTGCACTTCCAGCGGGCGCCCATCGTCGGCCGTCACCACCGTGTGCAGCGACTGGTAGCCGTTCGCCTTGGGGCGCGAGATGTAGTCGTCGAACTCCTTCGGAATCGGAGTCCAGATATTGTGCACCACGCCGAGCACCGTGTAGCAGGTCTTGTCGTCGGCGACGATCACGCGGAAGGCGCGCACGTCATAGAGCTCGGTGAAATCGAGCTCCTTGCCGCGCATCTTGCTCCAGATGCTGTAGATATGCTTGGGCCGGCCGAATACTTCGGCCGTGATGCCGGCCGCCGCCAATTCGTTTTGCAGGCGCAGGATGGCCGACTGCACGAAGCCTTCACGCATCATGCGTTTTTCTTCGAGCATCTTGGCGATGCGCTTGTAGGTATCGGGCTCGATGAAGCGGAACGACAGGTCTTCCAGCTCCCACTTGAGCTGCCAGATGCCGAGCCGGTTGGCCAGCGGCGCGTACAGGTCCAGCGTTTCACGCCCGTAGGCGCAGGTCAGGTCGTCGAAGCGCTTGATGTCGGCAAAATAGCGCAAGGTCGTTATGCACGAGGCCAGGCGCACCAGCACCACGCGCATGTCGGTGGCCATCGCCAGCAGCATCTTGCGCAAGGTTTCGACCTGGGCCACCGCTTGCTGGGCCGCGTTCTTGCCGCGACCCACCGTCTGCTGGCCGACCGTCATGTCGCGCAGCCGGATCAGCTGGCGCACCCCGGTCACCAGATCGGTCGCCTCGCGCCCGACCCGCGCTTCCAGGCCCGCCACGGCTTTCGGATCGAGCACCGTCAGCTCGAACATCAGGCCGGCGATGCGGGTTTCGGCATCGCTTCTTAAATACGCCAGGGTGCTGGCCACGCCGACCGCGAAGTCGAGCGCGTTCTGGCCCGAACTGCACGCCATGTCCTTGTAGGCGTCGCCCGCATACGCGAGCGCCGACTCCACGCGCGCGCAGTCGTCGGGACTGAGCCCCTGTACCAGTTCGGCCGTTGTGCTGCCGAGTGCTGCAATCGAGACCATGCGGCTTAGCGCAGCGCTGCGGTAACGACGATCTCAACCAGGCATGCGGGGTTGGCCAGCTTCGATTCGACGGTGGCGCGCGGCGGCGTGTGGCCGGCGGCGACCCATTCGTCCCACACCGTGTTCATGCCCTCGAAATCGGCCATGCTGCCGATGAAGATCTGCGCCATCAGGATGCAGCTCTTGTGGCTGCCCGCTTCGGCCAGCAAGCGGTCGACGTGGCCCAGCACCTCGCGGGTCTGGCCGACGATGTCGGCGAGCGTATCATCGGCAATCTGGCCGGCCAGGTAGACCGTGCCATTGTGGATGGCCACTTCGGACAGGCGTTTTCCTACGTGCAGTCGTGTAATTTCCATAATGTCTTTCAAGTACCAATCAAAAATTGTCGTGCGATGGCGATCTGGTCGTCGTGGATAAAGGTCGGGGCATGGCCCACGTTGGCAATTTCGACCAGGCTGGCGCGCGGGCCGCGCCCGGCCATGATGGCGGCCGTCTCGCGCGAGAGCAGGTCCGAGTGCTCGCCGCGCACCAGCAGGGTCGGGCAGCGGATCGCATCGTAGGCGGCCCACAGCATGGCTTCGTCGGCTTGCGCGCTTTCCGGCGTGGCCGAACGAAACGGCAGCGCCAGGCCCATGTCGTAATGGCGCACCCACTGGCCGTCGCTCTCCTGGCGCAGCACGTCGCTGGCCAGCTTGTGCCATTCATCCTCGGAGTGCTCGCCGAACGACTGCGACACCTCGCGCACGAAGCGCGCGGCCGCGTCGAAGGTCGGGAAGCGCAGGTCCTGGCCGATGTAGTCGCCGATGCGCAGCAAGGCCGCCGGGTCGAGCGTGGGGCCGATGTCGTTGAGGACAAGCTTGCGCACCGGGGTGTCCGGCAGCGAGGCGAGCGCGATGCCGATCAGGCCACCCATGGAGGTGCCGAACCAGTCGACGCCGCCGCTGCCGCTGTTGGCGGTGACGCGCGCGATCAGCGTCACCATGTCGCTCACGTACTGCGGCACGCGGTAGAACTGCGGGTTGCGCAGGCGTCCGGAGCGGCCGCGCCCCACCACGTCGGGCGCCACCACGCGGTAGCGGCCGGCCAGCGCGCGCGCCAGATTGTCGAAATCGTCGCCCACGCGCGTGACGCCATGGGCGCACACGAGCACGCGCGGGTTGGCCTCGTCGCCCCACTCCTTGTAGGACATCTGGTGCAAGCCGGCGGGCGAGATGCACTGGACGGATTTGATTCTTGCTTCGATCATGCCGGCTCCTCGTTGGGCGTCATCCGTCGCCACTGCTAAATATGTGTTTCAATCTTCACTGCGTTTAGAATTCTACATCATCAACCCCTAACTCTTTCTCTAGAGGACACAATGAAATCAAGTATGTTGAGTGGTAAAACCGCTCTGGTCACCGGCTCGACCTCGGGTATCGGCCTGGGGATGGCGCGTTCGCTGGCCCAGGAAGGCGCCAACATCGTGTTCAACGGCTTCGGCGACGCCCAGCACATCGAGAAACTGCACACCGACCTGGCGCGCGAATTCGGGGTACAGACGGCTTACCACAACGCCGACATGTCGAAACCGGCCGAGATCGAAGCGATGATGCGCTTCGCGTCCGACAAATTCGGCGGCGTCGATGTGCTGGTCAATAACGCCGGCATCCAGCATGTGGCCAATATCGAGGATTTCCCGGCCGAGAAATGGGATGCGATCATCGCCATCAACCTCACCTCGGCCTTCCACACCTCGCGCCTGGCGCTGCCCGGCATGAAGCAAAAGAACTGGGGCCGCATCATCAACCTGGCGTCGGTGCACGGGTTGGTGGGATCGGCGCAGAAATCGGCCTATGTGGCGGCCAAGCATGGGCTGGTCGGCTTTACCAAGGTCACCGCGCTGGAAACGGCCGGCACCGGCATCACCTGCAACGCCATCTGCCCGGGCTGGGTCCTGACGCCGCTGGTGCAAAAACAGGTGGACGAGCGCGCAACCAGGGATGGGATCGGCAACGAGCAAGCCAAGAAGGCCCTGCTGAGCGAAAAGCAGCCCTCCGGCGAATTCGTCACGCCGGAAGAACTGGGCGCGCTGGCCGTGTTCCTGTGCAGCCCGGCCGGCAACCAGGTGCGCGGCGTGGCCTGGAACATGGATGGCGGCTGGGCCGCGCAATAAGCGCGGCTTGCGCGCTTATTTGATTTCGATGGTGCGCGTGCGCCCCGCGTTGTTTTTCGTGGCCGGGCCGCAGGCCTCGGACTCGTAGCGCAGCGCGACCGCGTAGGTTTCGTCGGAATAGCGGCTCACCAGCAGGCTTTGCGACGAATCGTAGCTGGCGCCCTTGGCGCGGTCGGTGAAGCACACTTCCAGGTCTTCGATGCCGTCGTTGTTGATATCGGCACGGCGCACCACGCGCAGCTGGTACAGCCAGCGTTCGCCATCGAAGGTGACGACGTCGTCGCCGGTGTTGGTCGGCAGCATGCCAAAATCGGCAAAGGTGCGCAGCTCCGGGGTGCGGCGCGCGGCCAGGGAGCTGCGCACCGAGGCCAGGTCGAAGTTATCGGCCAAAAAGCGGCCCAGGTCGAGCTGCGGGAAGAACGAGGTCACCGGCTTGGGCGCCGGCTTCGTTTTCGGCGCTGCATGCGCGATGGCTGGGGCAATGACGGCAGCGAGCAGTAGATGACGGAGTATTCTCATGGCGGGTGTCCCAGGTAGCCGACGCGGGGTCGAAAGCATGACTATACCCCGTGCGGCATGTCACATGCACAATTACGGCACAGCCGGCGCCGAGACGGCGGCAGTCTTTTGCATGTTGTCCTGCATCTCGCTCAGCAGCGCCAGCCAGCGTGTGCGCGCGGCGCTGTCGGGCGCGTCCACGCCGTCGGCGGTAAGGATCAGTTGGCCCGGGCGCTCGCCGGCGAAAGCGAGCATGCGGTCGACAATGTCGTACTGCTGGCGCTGGAGGATATCCAGCTGCGCCAGTTGCACCAGTCTTTTGTCGAAGACGCCGTGCATGACGGCGGTCAAACGATCGTGGGGAGCGACGCCGTTGGTCCTCAGTTGCGCGCGCGAACGCGCCACCACCGCCTTTGCGGCCACGATGAACGCTTGCGAGGGCGGCCGCATGAGCGCAACGCTGCGGCGTGCGCGCGCCGTGCCATCGACACTGGCCAGGCTCGCGGGACTGAGCACCTGCGCGCGGCCGAGGCGGTCGAGCTCATCGTCGAGCCGCCATGCCAATACGGTGCTGTCGCGCACCATGCTGAGCGAAGCCGACATCATGCGGTCGATGTCGGCGTGGCCGGTCGGCTGCGGGTCCGCCGGCAGCGTACCGCGCCTGGCCGGATCGTTCAGCTGGGCGTTGTAGCCGCGCGCGCGCGCCGTTGCCGTCGCCAGCAGCGTCACCACCTGGAGGTCGGCCCAGGCCAGGATGGCGTCCTGCATGCGCGCCCCGGTGGCCTGTTCGCTGGCAGCGAGCAGGCGCGCTTCGGGCGCTGCGTTGAAGGCATCCACGGCGGCGCTTTTCACGCCCGCCAGCGCCTGCTGCCCGACCGGGGTGGCGTAGGCAAGGGCCATGGCGCGCGCTTGCCTGGCGTCGATCTCGCCGCGCACGATGAACACCATCTGGGCAACCAGGTCCGACGCCGAGCGCTGCGCAAAGAAATGCGCATTGGCGCGCTGCGCGGGGTTGGCGCCTGTGTCGCTGTCGATGATGGCCGCCAGGCGCTTTTCGTAGTGCAGCACGGACATCAAGGCCCACAGCGCATCGGTGTGCTCCTTGGCGGCGTCATGGGCGGCGCTCGCCTCACTGGCCTTGTCGACGGCCTCAAGGGCGCGCTCGAGCGCCGCATCGATGGCCGCATGGTTCGCGCTCACCGGCGCCTGGCCGGACGCACCTCGGCTGGCTGCAGGCAGCAGGAACAGCGCGCAGGCGGCGCCACGCAGAAGCAGATTTTTCATGAATGGCAGGATAGGCGCGACGGCGGCACCGGTCCGCCTAATCGCGAGGGAAAGAGGAATTTCTACCGTGCAATTATACGCCACTGCCCGGCAAGGACGTTCAACGCAGGAATTTTCCGGCCTTGGTTTCCAGGATGCTGACCAGTTCCGGCTGCATGTAGCTGTAATCGTCGGGAATATCGAGGCAAATGACCTTCTTGCCGTTCAGATGCGCGCGGAAACGTTCGCCCAGGCGCCGCCGGTGTGCCTTTTCCATGACGAACACGATGGTGGCCCAGGCGATCTGCTCGGGCGAGAGCGGCACCGAGGCGTCGCCGCCCAGGCCGGCCGAGTCGGTCTCGACCCCGGGCCAGCTAGCGAAGACCTGCTCCGCCGTCGGGCTGCGCAGCCGGTTCTGGCTGCAGATGAATAGTGCTCTTTGCATACTTTTCCTTGTACCTGCTGCTCGACATCGCCTTCATTTCGCCCGCCACCTTGGCCAGCACGGCCTTGCGCACCACGTCGCACGACGGCTGGCCGATATAAGAGCCGAGCGTCTCATGATACTCCTCGCCGTACTGGTCGAGGTGATACATCCTCTTGCCTTTCGGCACCTCGCCTAACTCTGCCGCGATCGAATTGCTCGCGTCCTAGCTGCCCAGGCTGATGCGGCAGCCGGGCTTGCCGCCGTCCGCATCGACCTCGAACACGTACACCACCCGGCCGGTACCGGCCGGCAGGTAGTTCTCGAACGGGGAAATAGCCCTGCCCGCGCGGCTGAACTGTTCGCGCCGGAACGACTCTTCCTTGCTCAGTTCCGCGTTGGCGCCGCTGGTCCACAGGTCCACCAGCGCCGCGCGCTGCTTGTCGCGCTCCTCCAGCCGGCCCAGCGCCTGGCAGGTCTGCACCAGTTTCACCCTCCCGCGCCAGTCGGCGTTCACGCGTGCGAACCCCAGGCGCGCGTCAAGCGACTTGTCGTACTCGCCCAGTTCAAATGCCGCCAGGCCGATGCCCCACAGCACCTGGGGCGACGGATCGGTTTCCCTGGCCCTGTCGAGCAAGACCAGCGCCGCGCGGTGCTTGCCCGCATCAATCAGCGCGAACGACTTCTCGACCCCGGTCGGCGCGGACGCCATCGCCATCGCCAGATGGACCACATCAGGCAGGCGGCAACAGCGGCGCGTAACAACATGATGGCTTTCTTCAGCAAGGAATAGAAATAGTAACAAAGAAGCAATCTTGCAATCAAGAATTGTCCAGGACCGGAAACGGCGGCGCAATTGATATCGCGACTTGTAATGAGAATGATTAGTATTTAAAATGCCGGATCAATCATAGCGGCATCCATGCCGCATACCTTTCGGAGAACTCCCACGATGTCCCCAAGCCGTCTTTTCCTGGCGATCGCCGCCCTGTCGCTGTCCCTGCCTGCCCTGGCCGACGAAAACCTGCTGGGCTACGTGCGTGGCGCAGAAACCTTGCCGAAAGGTAGCAGCGAGTTTTACCAATGGTTCACCGACCGTTCCGACAAGGGTGCGGGCCACTATCGCGCGCTCGATACCAAGACCGAAGTCGAATACGGCGTGAGCGACCGCTTCCAGGTCTCGGCCGAATTGAACGGCCTGGCGATCAACACCTCGGGCCTGGTCGTCGACGGCTATCTGCCGGGCGACAAAAAGAGCGGCCTGCGCGCGCGCAGCGTCGAACTGGGCATGAAGTACAACTTCCTCAGCCCGGCCAAGGACGATATCGGCGTCTCCGGCATCGCCTCGGTGGAGCTGGGCCGCCTCGACCCGCACTCGGGACGCAACAAGAGCGAAGTCGAAGTCGAGTTCGAGATGCAGGTCCAGAAATACTTCCTCGAAGGCCAACTGGTCGTGATCGGCAATGTGGGTGGACGCGCCGCGCGCGAAAAGCGCAAGGCCATCGCCAACCTGCCCGAGGACTTCGACTGGCCGACCGATCCGGAAATGGAAATCTCCACCAAGTTCGGCGCCGGCGTGTCTTACCGTTTCGCGCCGGGCTGGTACGCCGGTGCCGAAACGGTGCGCGAATCGGAGTACGAGACCGAAGTCGGCCTGGAACGCTGGACCCTGTTCGCCGGCCCGAGCATCCATTACGCCGGCCAGAAATGGTGGGCCACGCTGACCGCCTTCAAGCAAGTGCGCGGCGGCGGCGAAAAATATACCGGCCAGACCGACACCAATCTGCACCTGATCGAAAAGACCAAGAATGAAATCCGCTTCAAGGTAGGCTACAACTTTTAAAGAGAGTGCCATGCGACGCTATTTCGACCCCGCCGCGCTGCTGCTGCCGATGGCCGCGCTGGTGTCGCCCGCCCACGCCACCGACTACCTGACGGTGACGGCGGCGCAATCGCTGCTGTTCCCGACGGCGAAAACCTTCGCCGAACGGCCGCTCAAGCTCAGTAGCGAGCAGCGCGACCGCATCAAGGAATTGGCGGGCGTGCGCCAGCGGACCGAGGAACAAAAAATGTGGCGCGCCGAACGCGAAGGCGCCTTCCTGGGCTGGTTCATCGTCGACGAGGTGGTGGGCAAGCACGAATTCATCACCTACGCCACCGCGCTCTCGCCCGATGGCCGGGTGATCGGCGTCGAGGTGCTCAGCTACCGCGAAACGCACGGCGGCCAGATCCGCGACATGGGCTGGCGCAAGCACTTCATCGGCAAGACCCTGGCCGATCCGTTCAAGCTCGATCAGGACGTGCCCAACATCAGCGGCGCCACCCTGTCGAGCCGCAATGTGCTCGATGGCGTCAAGCGCTTGCTCGTCATGCACAAGCTGTACCTGGGCCATGGCTGACATCAGGCGCATGCGCCCGCTGCTGGGCACCTACGTCGAAGTCGGCGCGCGCGGCGGCGCCGCGCCGGCCGCGGTGCAGGCTGCTTTTGCCAGCATCGAAACGGCGCAGGCGCTGTGGAGTTTCCATGACCGCGCCAGCGAATTATCACGCCTGAACCTGGCGCCCGGACAAGCGGTGCCCTTGTCTTCCTCCACCTTGCGCCTGCTGCGCAGCGCGCGCGCGATGATGCGCGCCAGCGACGGCTTGTTCGACTGCACCGTGGGCGGCGCCCTGGTGCGCTGCGGCGCCCTGCCCGACCACGGCGGCAGGCCCGCGCTGGAGCGCGGCAGCGCCGCCGACATCGAGATCGGCGCGCACTGGGCCAGGCTGCGGCGGCCCGTGCGCCTGACCCTGGACGGCATCGCCAAAGGCTACGCGGTCGACCTGGCCGTGCGCGCGCTGCGCCGCGCCGGGGCCGAAGCCGGCTGGGTCAACGCGGGCGGCGACGTGCGCGTGTTCGGCGCGCTGGTGCTGCCGATGCACCGGCGCGAATTGGACGGCGCCATGCTGCCGCTGGGCGGCCTGCGCGACGCGGCCATGGCCAGTTCGCGCGCCGGCCATCACGACGATGCACAGGAAGCCGCGGCCTTCCCCGCGCATATCGTGGCGCCGCCGCGCGGCGTGCCCGCCAGCGGCATCTGGACCGTCCTCGCGCGCAGCGCCTGGCGCGCCGATGCCCTGACCAAGGTGGCCGCGAATGCGGCGCCGGCAGCGCGCGCGGCGCTGGTCCGCGCACTGGGCGGCGCCTTGATCGATCCTACCGAAGGACCAAGCCAATGAAAGGCTATCCCGCCTGGTTTGTCCGGGCCTTGCTCGGCGCCTTGCTGCTGGTGTTCGTCAGCGGCTGCCTGCTGGCGCCCACCACCCTGGTCATGCGCTTCGAGATGGCGCTCGCATGGCGCCTGCCCGGCGCCGGCCGCGTAGTCACCGCCGCGATGCATGCCGCGACCGGCTTCGTGCTGCTGATGATGCTGGGCGCCCTGTGGAGCGTGCATATGCGCGCCGGCTGGCGCAAACGCCGCCAGCGCGGCAGCGGTGCCACGCTCGGCATCATGCTGCTGCTGTTGGCGGCCAGTGCGGTGGCGATCTACTACGCCGGCGAAGACGCGCTGGGAAGCGGCGCGGCGCTGGTGCACCTGGTCGTGGGCCTTACCTTGCTGCTGCCGTTCGGGTGGCACTGGGTGCACGCGCGCCGCGCCTCCAGGAAGGCGGCAGTACCGCGCGAACCGGCTTTTGCAGCGGTCAACACGGTGTCCGCCCGCGCCGAAGCCAACTGACGTACCGGCTGACGGCGCGCCGCGTCCGGGATACGATTACGCTCTCCCCAATCAGGACGACGCCATGCGAACCTTGGTACACCTTGCGCTTTCCACCCTCCTCCTGACCCTGCCGGCGGCCCACGCCGCCGGGCCGCGTCCCGTGTTGCTGACCACTGAGCGCGTCTGGACGGGCGACGGCTCCGCCCACAGCGGCTGGGGCGTGCTGGTGGTCGACGGCCGTATCCACAGCGCCGGTCCGGCCAGCGGACTCGCCGCGCCTGCGGACGCTGAGCGCATCGACCTGCCCGGTGCCACCCTGGTCCCCGGCCTGATCGACCTGCACTCGCACCTGCTGCTGCACCCGTACAACGAAACCAGCTGGGACGACCAGGTGATGAAGGAAGCGCCCGAGTAGCGCACCCTGCTGGCCGGCAAGCACGCCAGCGCGACCCTGCAAGCCGGCCTCACCACCCTGCGCGACCTTGGCAGCGCAGGCGCGGGTTATGCGGACGTGGCCGTCAAGCGCGCGATTGCCGACGGCGTGATCGACGGCCCGCGCCTGTTCATCGCCACCCTGGCCATCGTGGCCTCGCACAGCGACGGCCCGGCTGCCCGCCAGTTCCGGCCCGACATGACGCTGCCGCAGGGCGCGCAGGAAGCGACCGGCGTGGCGGAAGTCACCAAAGCGGTGCGCGAGCAAGCGGCGCGCGGCGCCGACTGGATCAAGATCTACGCCGGCTACCGCAGCGGCATCGACGGCGGCGCCGGCCCCACCTTCACCATGGAGGAATTGACGGCCATGGTCCAGGCCGCGCATGTCACCGGCCGCAAGGTGGCCGTGCATGCCAGCAGCGACGACGCCATCCGCATGGCGGTGCCGGCCGGCGCCGATACCATCGAGCACGGCTACGGCGCCAGCGAAGCCACGTTGCGCCTGATGGCCGAGCGCAAGCTTGCCTATGTGCCGCCCCTGACCGCGTCCGAAGCGACCGGCGAATATTTCCAGAAGCATGTGCGCGGCGGACCGCCCACGCCGGCCATGCAGCATGGCCGCGCGCGCCTTCCAGCTGGCGCGCAAACTCGGCGTGAGCATCGCCAACGGCAGCGATGCCGGCCTGTTCGCGCATGACAGCAATGCGCGTGAACTGGCGTGGATGTTGAAGCTCGGCATGACGCCGGTAGAAGCGCTACGCTCGGCGAGCGTGACCGGGGCCGCCGTGCTGGGCAAATCAGCCGAACTGGGCCAGCTGAAGGCCGGCATGCTGGCCGACATCGTGGCGGTCGGGGGGGCGACCCGACGGCCGATATTTCTGATCTTCAAACAGTGCGATTTGTAATGAAAGACGGCAAAATTTATCGCAGGTAAGCCGTCACGCCAGACGCGCACACGGACGCCGGAGCCGGCCGATCCGTCACCGCAACGTGCAACATTTTCATATCGACACGCTTTTCCCGCGGACGTGTCGGCGCTCGCGCGCGGCAATCGAAACCCGTATGCGCAAACTCGTCCGCACTGCGGATATCCACAATAGATGACGTGCCCGATTTGGATAAAGATAGATTCATTCCAATATCGAACGGAGACACCGTCATGAAAAAGCCCTTCTACAAGATCCTGTATGTACAGGTTCTATTCGCCATCGTGTGCGGCGTGCTGCTCGGCGTGTTCTACCCGAAACTCGGGGTCGACATGAAACCCCTGGGCGATGGCTTCATCAAGCTGATCAAGATGATCATCGCCCCCGTGATTTTCTGTACCGTGGTCGCAGGCATCGCCGGCATGCAGGACATGAAAAAGATCGGCCGCGTCGGCGGCAAGGCGCTGCTGTACTTTGAAGTGGTGTCGACCTTCGCCCTGGCCATCGGCCTAGTGGTGGCCAACGTGGTACGCCCGGGCGACGGCTTCAACGCCAACCCGGCCACCCTCGACACCAAGGCCATCGCCGAATACACGGCCAAGGCCAAGAACCAGAGCACCCTCGACTTCGTGATGAACATCATCCCGAACACCGTGGTCGATGCCTTCGCCAAGGGCGATATCCTGCAAGTGCTGCTGTTTGCGATCCTGTTCGGCTTCGCGCTGTCGATGCTGGGCGAGCGTGGCCGTCCGATCGCCAAGCTGGTCGACGACATGTCGCACGTGATCTTCGGCGTGGTGGGCATCGTGATGAAAGTCGCTCCGATCGGCGCCTTCGGCGCGATGGCCTTCACCATCGGTAAATTCGGCCTGGGCTCGCTGCTGCCGCTGGCCAAGCTGATGGGTTCCTTCTACCTGACCTGCGGCGTGTTCGTGTTCGTCGTGCTCGGCGCCATCGCCCGCATGACCGGGTTTTCGATCTTCCGCTTCATTTCCTACATCAAGGAAGAACTGCTGATCGTGCTCGGTACCAGTTCCTCGGAAAGCGCGCTGCCCGCCCTGATGCGCAAGCTCGAAAAACTCGGCTGCTCGAAATCGGTGGTGGGCCTGGTGGTGCCGACCGGTTATTCGTTCAACCTCGATGGCACCAACATCTACATGACGATGGCCGCCCTGTTCGTGGCGCAGGCCACCAATACCGACCTGTCCTTCAGCCAGCAGCTGACCATCCTGGGCGTGGCGATGCTGACCTCCAAGGGCGCATCGGGCATCACCGGCGCCGGCTTCATCACCCTGGCCGCCACCCTGGCCGTGGTGCCGACCGTGCCGGTGGCCGGCATGGCCCTGATCCTGGGCATCGACCGCTTCATGAGCGAATGCCGCGCGCTGACCAACTTCGTCGGCAATGGCGTGGCCACGGTGGTGGTCTCGCACTGGGAAAAAGAACTCGATCACGACCGTCTCCAGAGCGAACTGGCGCATCCGACCCACATCGACGACGACCGCGAAATGTACCCGGTCCGCAAAGCCGCCTGACCGTCACCAGTTTCACCCCCCTTCCCGCAGCGGCTTGCAGCCCCTGCGGGAATTTTGCTTATTTCAGGCGGTAGATCACATCGACCGGCTGCGCGAATTTGAGCGCCATCACGGTCAGCACATCGGCCTTGTCCATGCCGGTCTGCGGCGACGAGCGGTAATTCGACTCGTTCGGCGCCAGCCCCATGGCCCGCGTCAGGTTCTTCAGGTCGCCCGTACTGACCGCGCTTGCAGGCCCTAGCTTGCGCCCCAGCCCCAGCGCAATGCCCTCCGCCTTGCGCCGCGCGATCCTGATCGCATCGGTGGCCAGCTCCATCTCGATTTTTTCGCGCTGGGTGGTATCGAACACCGTCATGAAGCCGTCCAGGTTCGGCATGTTCAGCAGCGGCGCCGCGGCGCCACGCCATTTGCCCAGGTCGCGCACATTGATGCGCACCCCGGCACGGATATCGTACTGCACCGGTCCGGGCGCCGCGTTCGGGTCCGGCTTGCGGAAGTCCTTGCGCACATCGCGGATCTCCACGTCCTCCAGCGGCACGCCCGCCTGCGCCATCGCCGCGCGGATCTCCGTGGCGCGCACTGCGATCACGCCGACCGCCACGCCCGGATCGGCGTCGAAGGCGCTGATTTCAAAATCGATCTGCCCCAGGTCGGGCATGGCAGTCATGGTACCCATGCCGCTGACATGGATGAATGGATAGTCGGGCAAGCCGCCAGCCTGCGCGGCCATGGGCAGCAAGCTCAGGGCGCCAACGGCGGCAATCGTTTTAAGCATGGTTTCTCCGGACGTCAGTCTGATGATGAAAACGCTAGAATAAACATTGTAGACATGATTGTCTATAAAAACATTCCCGCTAAAGAAAGGCGAAAGAAATCTATAGACAACTCTGTCTAGACAGATTAATCTATAAATCAGGCACCCGCCCCAACCATGGCGCAAGACGCCAACCAAGGAGATTGCATGACCCCATCCCCAAGCTCGACTCCGGTCATTCCGGCCCGCCTGACACGCAGCCTGGCCCTGTTCGCGCTCGCAGCCGGCTGCATGGCCGGCAGTGCGCAAGCCGCACCCGCCAAAGACGGAAAAAGCCACGCCGTCGCCGACCTGACATCCTGCGCCAAGCCCGTCTACCCGGCCGCCGAACTGGCCGCGAAACATGCCGGCACGGTGCAACTGGCTTTCCTGGTCGGTGCCGGCGGCGAGGTTGTCGACAGCAAGGTGAAAAAATCGAGCGGCTACCCCGCGCTCGACGGCGCCGCCCGCAATGCCATCAAACTGTGCAAGTTCAGCGCCGCCAGCGCCAAGGGCAAGCCGGCTGAAAGCTGGGCCGACATCGACTACGTGTGGAAGCTGTAATCAAGGCATCCAGGCGCCCCGCGCGGCGGGGAGCATGCACCGGCGCAAGCGCGTCTTAACGCAGCGCGATCAGGGCCGATCCCACCCCGATCGCGGCCAGCGGCACACCGTTCATCAGCAGGCCTGCCCAGCCAAGCCAGGTCCGGCCGTCGGCATGGCCTGGCGAAAGCAACGCACATAGCAGGCCGGCCAGGCATCCCACGCCCAGCACGATCACGCCCTGCCCCACGCAGCGCATGCCGAAATCGCCGCAGCCGCCGGTCCATGCCGAA
Organism: Massilia frigida; assembly: GCF_011682175.1. Taxonomy (GTDB): domain Bacteria; phylum Pseudomonadota; class Gammaproteobacteria; order Burkholderiales; family Burkholderiaceae_D; genus Telluria_A; species Telluria_A frigida. Next base: position 111,480 of record NZ_WHJG01000006.1, on the reverse strand, counting down.
AACGCCCCCCGCGTCACGAGGATCGCCAGCACATAGGTGAGGCCGGCGATGGCGGTGCTCGCGAGCGCAAGATGCGCGGCGCCGCACGTCATGCGCCAGCCAGCGGGTGATGCCACTGCGCGTGTGCGGTTTTCAAGGCCTGCTCCCCGGTGTATTGGTCCAGGCATGGTACTGCGCCTGCCTCGCCGCTGGCAAAACAAATCCGCGCTGGGCGGCGGGCAGCTGCGCGTTATAGCCCAGGCCATACAGCACGAAGCCAGGCAGCAGGAAACCGGCCGCAACGCCGATCCGGCCATCCAGCTATCCCATGCCGCCCATGGAATAGACAATGTTTTCTACATTAAAGCCCTTTGTAAGACTGGATAATCGCTATTCCTGAGCGCCTCAAGATTTTTTGTTAGACATGAAGGTCTAGATGCGCTAACCTCAGGTTTACCTTCACCTCACTAGCGCACCATGGCCAAACTCCCTGCCCCGCCCAAGCCGACAGCAGCCGAACTCGATCTGCTGCAAACCCTGTGGCCGCTCGGCGCGGCGACCGCCAAGCAAGCGCACCAGGCGATCCTCAAGGAGCGCCCCGACGTGACCTATGCGACCGTGCTGCGGCTGATGCAGATCATGCACACCAAGGGCTTGCTGATCCGCGACGAAAGCGAACGCTCGCACGTGTACGCGCCCGCGCAAGCCCAGGATTCGCTGCAAACGAACCTGCTCAAGGACCTGATCCAGAAAGCGTTTTCCGGCTCGGCCAAGGCACTGGTCATGGCCGCACTGCGCAGCGGCATCAGCAAAAAGGAACGCGAAGAGATCGAAAACATGCTCAAGGAAGAAGACAAATGACGGCTGCCCTGATCGACAGTATCGGCTGGACCCTGCTCCACTTCACCTGGCAAGGCTTGCTGATCGGCTGCACCAGCGCCGCCGTACTGGCCCTGATGCGCAACACCCGCCCCGAATACCGCTACAACGTAGCCTGCGCGGCGCTGCTGGCCTGCGTGCTGTGGCCCGCCGCCGAACTGACGCTGCGCCTGCAGGATGGCGGCGCCAGCGCGGCGCACCTGGGCTTTGCCGAGCACATGATGGCCGGCGCGCGCGCCGATGATGCCAGCCTCGCCGGCTGGCTGCAGGAGCAGTTGCTGTGGATCGTCGGCTTCTGGTCGGTGTGTGCGGCACTGCTGTCGCTGCGCATGGCGGCCGGGCTGGCGTGGATCCGCCATGCCGCCCGGGCGCCGCTGGCCGAGCCGCAATGGCAGGCGCGCGCCACGCGCATGGCGGGGGCCTTCGGCATCACGCGCACGGTGCGCCTGCGCGTGGTCGAGAACCTGGACAGCCCGCTGACCATCGGCTGGCTGCGTCCCGTGGTGCTGGTGCCGGCCGCGCTGATGTCCGGCATGCCGCCCGACCTGCTCGAAGCGCTGCTGGCGCACGAAATGGGGCATGTCAGGCGTGTCGACTACCTGGTCAACCTGGGCCAGAACGTGGCCGAGATCCTGCTGTTCTATCACCCGGCCGTGTGGTGGATTTCGGGCCGCATCCGGGCCGAACGCGAACAGATCGCCGACGACCTGGCGGCGCGCCACCTGGGCGAACCGCGCCGGCTGGCGCGCGCCTTGTCGGAACTGGAGCGCTTGCAGTTTTCTTCGCACCACCTGGCGGTGGCGGCCAATGGCGGCGACCTGGTGGCGCGCGTGCGGCGCCTGCTCAAGCCCGACCGCCAGGCGCTCGACTGGAAAGCCTCGCTGCCCGCGCTGGGGCTGGCCGCGGCCTGCCTCAGTCTGTACGCCCACGCCGCCGACGACCGGGCCAGCGTCACGCCGGCGCTGGCGCGCGTGGCGCCGGTGGTCGATTTTTCCAGCTGCGCCAAGCCAGTCTGGCCGGCCGCGTCGTTCAAGGCGCAGCACACCGGCACGGTGACGCTGGCCTTCAAGGTCGGTGCCAACGGCCGGGTCGCCGGCTCGCGCATCGCTTCGTCGAGCGGCCATGCGCTGCTCGACGAAGCGGCGCGCACGGGCATCATGAAGTGCCGCTTCAAGCCGGGCACCGAGAACGGCAAGCCAATGCCGGCCTGGATGAATATGAAGTACGTCTGGATGCTCAAGAACGTCGACGATTGAACCAAAAAAAGGCACCGGCGTTCATTCCGGTGCTTTTTTCGACGAACGCCGCGCAGGCGCGGCATGCTAGAACGCGCTGGCGTCCAGTTCGGCACCGGTGGCGGCCAGCACCTGTTCCTTGCTCACGCCAGGGGCCAGCTCCACCAGTTTCAGGCCGGCCGGGGTGACCTCGATCACGCCCAGGTCGGTGACGATCAGGTCGACCACGCCCACGCCTGTCAGCGGCAAATCGCACTTGGGCAAGATCTTGTGCGAGGTCGCGCCATCCTTGGCCGTGGCGACGTGTTCCATCACCACCACCACACGCTTGACTCCGGCTACCAGGTCCATCGCGCCACCCATGCCCTTGACCATTTTGCCCGGAATCATCCAGTTGGCCAAGTCGCCCTGGGCCGACACTTGCATCGCGCCCAGGATCGCCAGGTTGATCTTGCCGCCACGGATCATGCCGAAGGAATCGGCCGAGCTGAAGTAGGCGGCGCCGGGCAAGGCCGTCACGGTCTGCTTGCCGGCGTTGATCAGGTCGGCGTCGACTTCATCATCGGTCGGAAACGGACCGATGCCGAGCAAGCCGTTTTCCGACTGCAAGAACACTTCCATGCCGGCAGGAACGTAGTTCGCCACCAGGGTCGGCAAGCCGATGCCCAGGTTCACGTAAAAACCATCCTGCAATTCTTTTGCCGCGCGCGCGGCCATTTCATCACGAGTCCATGCCATCTTCTTCTCCTGTGGTCTTAGTTGGTGCGCACGGTGCGCTGTTCGATGCGCTTTTCCGGCGTGGCGTTGACGACGATGCGGTGCACGAAAATGCTCGGCGTGTGCACCTGGTCGGGATCGATCTCGCCCACTTCCACCAGTTTCTCGACTTCGACGATGGTGATCTTGCCAGCCATCGCCACGTTCGGGTTGAAGTTGCGCGCGGTCTTGCGGTATACCAGGTTGCCGGCGCGGTCGGCCATGTAGGCTTTGACCAGCGACACATCAGCTACCAGACTGCGCTCCATCACGTATTGTTCTCCGTCAAACTCGCGCACTTCCTTGCCATCGGCCACGATGGTGCCGACACCGGTCTTGGTGAAGAAGGCCGGGATGCCCGCGCCGCCGGCGCGCAGCTTTTCGGCCAGCGTGCCCTGCGGCGTGAATTCGAGTTCGAGTTCGCCGGCCAGGTACTGGCGCGCGAATTCCTTGTTTTCACCCACGTAGGATGAGATCATCTTCTTGATCTGGCGCGTGGTGAGCAGCTGGCCGAGGCCGAAGTCGTCCACGCCGGCATTGTTGGAGATCACGGTCAGCTGCTTCACGGCGGTATTGCGCAAGGCCAGGATCAGCGCTTCCGGTATGCCGCACAGGCCAAAACCGCCGACTGCGATGGTCTGGCCATCGCTCACGATACCGGCCAGCGCCGATGCCGCGTCAGGATAAACTTTGTTCATTCCCTGTCCCTTTTTTATAGTTGAGCTAAATTCGTCCATACTGCACTGCACAGTGGATTCTCAGCATAAAATACGCGGGCTAAAAGCACAATACCGTAGAACTACCGGCTTTTTCCCCATGCCCCCGAATCACTCACAGCCTCCAATGACCGCATCATACGCCATCGATTACGAAACGATTTTTCGCCACGCGCCGGTCGGCATGTGCATTTCGGTCGACCGCGTGATCCAGTCCTGCAACGATGCGCTCACATCGATGTTCGGCTACGGCCACGGCGACCTCGATGGCAAGTCGTTCCAGGTGCTGTACCCGACCATGGATGAATTCCTGCGCACGGGCGACCGCATCATTCCGGTGATGAACGCGCGCGGCGTGTATTCGGACGAGCGCATCATGCGCCGCGCCGGGGGCGAACTGTTCTGGTGCCACGTGAGCGGGCGCGCGCTCGATGCGCGCGAGCCGCTCGGCGCGGGCGTGTGGACGTTCGAGGATGTCAGCGAAAAGCGGCCGGTCACGGCCGAACTGACCCCGCGCGAGCGCGAAATCGCCGCCCTGCTGGTCGAAGGCAAGACCAGCAAGGTCATCGCGCGCGAAACCGACCTCAGTCCGCGCACGGTGGAAATGCACAGGGCTAAGCTGATGCGCAAGTTTTCGGCGTCGACCTCGTCCGAGCTGGTGCACAAGCTGGTCGGGGTCAGCCGCTGATCGCTTTTATCCTGCGCCATGACAGGCGCGGCGGCACCGGTGTGGCTGGACATGACCGCAAAAGTGGCGCCAATGCATCGCGCCGCGGCCACTGATGTGTTTACGTGACAACACGATGGTATAGTACAGATCCACATAAATTTCCACAAAGAAATTACATGTTCTCCAAACTTGCCTGTACTGCCGTCGCCCTGCTCGCCCTGTCCGGCTGCGCGATTCGTCAAAACGTCAAGCCGGTCGAGCGTTTCGACAGCAAGGTGGTGTGCATCGTCGACAATTCCTCCGTCAGGGCGAGCTTCATGGACGCCTACGAGCGCGCGCTCACCAACAAGGGATATGCAGTCAAGAAGCTGGCCTCGGGCTCCTCGCTGGTCGAATGCCCGGTCACCTCGACCTACACCGCGACCTGGCGCTGGGACCTGGCCATGTACATGGCGTACGCCGAGATCGTCGTCTACAAGAATGCCAAGCCGGCCGGCAAGGCTACCTACGACGCCACCCGGGGCGGCGGCAACATGGGAAAATTCATCGCTGCGGAGAAGAAAATCACGGAACTGGTCGACCAGTTGTTCCCGAACCTGGCCGGCTCGTAGAGACAGCGCGGCGCCGCGCGAGAGGCCGGGGGACGAGGTTCTTGCGTGGCGAAATGGTATAGTTTATTCACTGCAAACGTCACCAGAGAAACGACATGATCGCCAGAGTCGCTTGTATTTCCCTTACCATGGCCGCCCTCTCGGGCTGCGGGATGCATCAAACCGTCAAGCCGGTGGAACGTCTCGGCAGCAAGACGGTGTGCATCATCGACAACAAGAAAGCCGCGCAGCCCATCCGCGAGATCGTTCAGGGTGTCCTGGTCAGCAAGGGATACGAGGTCAAGGTGCTGCCCGAAGGCGCCTCGCTGAGCGACTGCCCGGTCACCGCGACGTATGACGGCACTTGGCGCTACCGCAAATCTTTCCACCTGGAGCGGGCAGGGATCATTGTGTACAAGAAGGGCACGCAGGTCGGCAGTGCCACCTACAAGGTGGACGACGATCCCAGCCTTGCGTCCCAGATGATCAATGGGGACAAAAAAATCGCTGAGTTGACCGAACAGCTTTTCCCGGGCAAAGCCGGGGAATGACATACAGCGCGGCCTGGTTTCCAGGCCGCGCTCAAGACTGCGGAATTACTTCTTGCCGTCTGCCAGGCGCACGAAGTCGCCTTTCAGGGCAACGCCGCCGACGATGTTACCGACGTGGCATTCAAAGTCGGTCTCGCTCGAATACGTGGTGTTTTTGTAGTTGCTGGTGATATTGATGACCGCATTCGCGCCGACTTCCTGCGCGCGCTTCTGCAAGGCCAGCATGGACGACAGGAACGCCCAGTGGCAGACTGCCTGGTCGGTCTTGCCGAAGGCATTGGTCTTCTGGCTGGTCTGGTCGGAGCCGCGCTTTTCCAGCACCTTCGGCGTTTTCTGCGTACCGAAATAATACTTGATCGTATCGCCCAGGCGTTCTTTGGCGCCGTTGTCTTCCAGCGCGCCGGCGAACGGCAACATGAGTTTCTTGTCGGCCGCGTGGGCCGGCAGGGCACTACCGATTACTGCCAGGACTGCCATCGTCGAGAGGATTTTTTTCATTCGTGTAGTTCTCCAGGTTAGCCATACTTCTTAAAAATCAGCGACGTGTTAATGCCGCCGAACGCAAAATTGTTGGTCATGATGTAGTCGGTATCGATGCGGCGGCCCTCGGTGTGGATGTAGTCGAGCGGCGCGCAGCGCGGGTCGACCTGCTCCAGGTTGATGGTCGGCGCGAACCAGCCCTCGCGCATCATCTCGATGCTGATCCACGCTTCCAGCGCGCCGCAGGCGCCCAGGGTGTGGCCCATGTAGCTTTTCAATGAACTGATCGGCACGCGCGCGCCGAACATGGCGTTGGTGGCCTGGGTTTCGGCGATGTCGCCCTGTTCGGTGGCGGTGCCGTGCGCGTTCACGTAACCGATGGCCTCCGGCGCCAGGCCGGCGTCGGCCAGGGACAGTTCCATCGCAATCTTCATCGTCGCCGCATTCGGCTGCGTCACGTGGCAACCGTCGCTGTTGGTGCCGAAGCCCACCAGCTCGGCATGGATGGTGGCGCCGCGCGCGAGCGCATGCTCCAGCTCTTCCAGGATCAGGCATCCGGCACCCTCCCCGATCACCAGGCCATCGCGCTCGCTGTCGAACGGCCGCGGCGTGATGGCGGGCGTGTCGTTGCGCGTGCTGGTGGCGAACAGGGTGTCGAACACCGCCGCCTCGGTCGCGCACAGTTCTTCGGCGCCGCCGGCCACCATGGCGGTCTGCTGGCCGTTGCGGATCGCTTCGTACGCGTAGCCGATGCCCTGGCTGCCCGAGGTGCAGGCCGACGAGGTGGTGATCACGCGGCCGGTCAGGCCGAAGAACACGCCGATGTTCACCGGCGCCGTATGCGCCATCATCTTGATGTAGGTGGTGGCGTTGATGCCGCGCGTGCTGCGCTCTTCCATCATGCGGCCAAAGTCGCCGATCGCGCTCGGCGTGCCGGCCGAGGAACCGAAGGACACGCCCATGCGCCCGCTCTTGAGCAGCGGATGCTCCAGCAGGCCGGCATGCGCCAGCGCCATTTCGCTGGCGCGCGTGGCCATCAGCGCCACCCGTCCCATGCTGCGCATCGCCTTGCGGTGAAAGCGTTCGCCCAGTTCGAACGGCGCGGCCGGCGCGCCCAGTTTGGTGTTCAAGCCTTCGTAATCGGCCCACTCCTGCATCGGGACGATGGCGTTGCGGTACTCGCCCAGGCGCGTGCGGATCGTGGCCCAGTCGTTGCCCAGGGGGCTGATGCCGGCCATGCCGGTGACGACGACGCGGTGCTTCATACCATGCCTCCGTTGACGGAAATAACCTGGCGCGTGATGTAGGACGCGTCGGCGCCGATCAGGAAGCTGACCGCGGCGGCCACTTCCTCCGGTTTGCCGATCCGCTTGGCCGGAATCATCTTGAGCGCTTCTTCCATCGGCACGTCGCTGATCATGTCGGTTTCGATCAGGCCCGGCGCGACGCAATTGACGGTGATGGCGCGCTTGGCCAGTTCGATCGCCAGCGCCTTGGTGGCGCCGATGATGCCGGCCTTGGCGGCGCTGTAATTGACCTGCCCGCGGTTGCCGGCCAGGCCGGAAACCGATGCCATGGTGACGATGCGGCCAGCCTTGCGGCGCTGGACCATCGGCATCACGAGGGGATTGAGCACGTTATAAAAGCCATCGAGGTTGGTCTTGAGGACAATGTCCCAGTCCTCGCCGCTCATGGCCGGAAACGCATTGTCGCGCGCCACGCCGGCATTGCACACCACGCCGTAGTAGCAGCCGTGCTGCTCGATGTCGGCCAGCAGGGATGCGGCCGCGACATCGCGTTCGCCGATGTCGAACTGCAGCACGCGCGCGCCGCGCCCCATCGCTTCGATCTCGCGCGCGACCGCGTCGGCCTCGGCGCGCTGGCTACGGCAATGCACGACGATGTCGTAGCCGTCGCGCGCCAGGCGCAGCGCAATCGCCTTGCCGATGCCACGCGACGAACCCGTCACCAATACTGTCTGGTTGATACTGCTCTGGCTACTCATTTAAAAACTCCGCTGCAAAAATTCGTTAACATTATCGGGCTGGAACACCGTGATGGTGGCGTTGGCCAGATTGGCCCCGCTGGCGCCATCGTCGATGCGGCAGTCGAACGCGCCCAGGCCGTTCTCGCCCTGCAGCACGTGCTGCACGTGCACATGCAGCACGCTGCCCAACGCGAACAGGGGCACGCTGGTCTGGTAGCGCCGCGCGCCAAGCAGAAAGCCCACGCGCACGGCGTCGCCGCGCAGGCGCGCCAAAAATCCGGCGTGGGCGGCAATCGCCTGCGCCATGTATTCGATACCGACCCAGGAGCCGACGCCCGCCTCTACTCCTGTTGCGTCGAAAAACACGCTGTGCTGGCCGATCGTCACTTCCGCGCACAGGGTGCTGGTGCCGGCCGTGAGCACGCGGTCGAGAAACACCATCTCGCCTTCGTGCGGGACCAGCGCGCGGATGTCGGGGTAACTGTCGCTGTTCATCGGGTCCGTCCCAGGATCAGGGTGGCGTTCGAGCCGCCGAACGCAAACGAGTTACTCAAGGCCCAGTCGAGCGGACGCCCGAGGCGCGCACCCGGCGCGGCCACGTTCAGCGCCGGCAGCGCCGGATCGGGCACGCCGTCCCACAGGTGCGGCGGCAGCAGCCCTTCGGGATTATCGTCCTGCATGGCCAGCCAGATCAAGGCCGCTTCCAGCGCCGCCGCCGCGCCCAGCGCGTGGCCGGTAAAGCCCTTGGTCGAGCTGACCGGCACCTGGGCGCCGAACAGGTCATGCACCACGCGCGACTCCATCGCATCGTTCTGGATGGTCGCCGTGCCGTGCAGGTTGATGTAGTCTATCTGCGTCGCGTCGATACCGGCGCGCGTCAGCGCTTCGGTGATCGCCAGGCGCGCGCCGCTGCCAGCCGGATCGGGCGCCGACATGTGGTGGCCGTCGGACGCCTCGCCCCAGCCGCACAGGGCGACGGCGGCCGGCTCGCGCGTCATCAGGAACAGCGCGGCGCCCTCGCCAATGTTGATGCCCTCGCGGTTGGCGCTCAATGGGTTGCAGCGCGCCGCGCTGACCGATTCGAGCGCCGAAAACCCCGCCACCGTGAACCCGCACAGGGTGTCCACGCCGCCAGTGATGACGGCGTCGCACAGGCCCATGCGAATCAGGCGCGCGGCGCTGGCCAGGGCCTTGGCGCCGGATGCGCAGGCGCTCGAATGGGCGTAGGCCGGGCCGCTGACGTTCAGTTCACGGGCCAGCATGGCGGCGGGCGACCCCATTTCCTGCTGCGCGTAATGAAACCCGGCCGGCAGCGGCGCGCCCTTGAAGTGCGCGTGCAGCGCCGCTTCGGTTTCGGCGATGCCGGAGGTGCTGGTGCCGATCACGATGCCGATCCGGCCGGCCCCGTAGCGCAGCACCGCCGCATCGACCGCGGCGCGGATCTGCGCCAGCGCGGCCAGCGCCAGCCGGTTGTTGCGGCTGCGCTGGCCGAGCGGCAGCGCCGCATCGTCGGGCAGCGCGGAGAGTACGCGTCCCAGCGGCAGCACGCGGCCGGGCGACCAGGCGTCGGTCGGGGCGATGCCGCTCTGGCCGGCGAACAGGGCGCGTTTGACTTGTTCATGCGAGTCGCCCAGCGCGCAGACGATCCCGCATTCATTTAGATACAGCTTCATATTCTCTTAAGGCGCCGACTCGATGGTCAGGCGGTAATCGTAACGCAGGTTGTCGAGGGTCACAGTGCCGGTCCAGCGCGGCATCTGCGTGTAGGTAATCGTGGCCACTACCGCGCCGTCGAGGGTCAGGGTGCGGCGCAGGCCGGCGTCGTCGATGCGCCAGCCCTGCGGCAGGCTGCGCGCGATCGCCTCGGCCGGCCACAAGGTGAGCTGCAGGTCTTCGAGCACGTCTTCGGCGCGCACCTGCTTGGGCAGCATCAAGTGGCGCCACGAGGTCAGTTCCTTGCCATCATAGCTCAGGCTCAGGACGCGCTGGCCGAAGGCCAGGCCGACCATCTGCACCTGCTGCGGGTCGACTTCGACCGCGGCATCGAGTTCGTCGATGCGGCCCTTGCGCTCCACTTTCAAGTGCTGCTGCACGCTGATGGTCGATTCCAGCGCGCTCGGGGCGAGTTTGATGCCGAGCCGCGCGAGGGGCGCGGGCGGCGTGGTGCAGGCGGCCAGCAGCACGGCGGCCAGCAGCGGCGCAGCCAGGTGGAGGCGGTTTTCAAGCATGTTCATTTTCCTTGGTATTCGCAAAATAAGGCACCAGCAGCCACGCCAGCGTGGTCCCGATCAGCATCGTCAGCCCGAAGGCCTGCAGCGCAGGGGTCCGGCTCAGGCCAAGCAAGCCGAAAGCGAGCAGCGTATTGGCCGCCGACAGGCCGACGGCCAGCCACGGCGTGGTATCGCGCCGGCCCGGATGCTCCTGCATGAAGATGCCGTAGTCGACTACGACGCCGAGCAGCAGCATCAATGCCAGTACGTGGAACAGCTGCAGCGCCTGGCCGGTGAGACCGAGCACCGCCAGAGTAGCGATGCTGGCCACCGCGCTCGGCGCCAGCACGCGCCAGGCGTTGCCGCGGTAGCGCGGGTACAGCAGCGCGAACACCACCGCGTACGCCGCCAGGACCACCCAGCCCATGTACTGGCGATAGCGGCCCAGCACCGATGAAATCTCGGCCACCTTGTCGACCCACTGCACACCTTCCATGCCCTCGCCGGCACGGCGCAACTCCGGCAGCGCGGCCATGCTCATGCCGCGCAGCGCGACGATGCTGGCGTGGACGCCGTCGATGTCGCCCAGCCACAGGTGGCGCCAAGGCTCGCTCGGCGGAGTTTTCAGGAATTCCGCAGGCGTGAGCGGTGCGCGCGGCGCCATCAGGTGCGCGCGCGTGGCGGCGCTCCAGGCGCTGTCTTCGTCAATGGCCTTGGCCACGGCGTCGAGCGGGCCGCCCGGCGCCAGCAGTTTGCTGTCGATCAGGGCACGCCGTTCCAACTGCGTGCGCGCGGATGGCACCCAGTTCGACATCGCCTGATAACCGCCAATACGCTTGGCCGCGATCAGCGGGTCGAGGCGGCGCTTGAGCGCTTCTTCACGCTGCAGCACGATTTCGGCGCTGGCGCCGCGCACCAGGAAGTACTGGACGGGCGTCGGCGCATCCAGCAGCTTGCCCAATTTGATCTGGTCGTCGATCAAATGCTTGGGCGGGTTTTGCAGCGAGCGGATGTCGTCGTTGACGCCCAGGCGCGACCAGCCGAAACCGGCCACGGCCACGAATACTGCCGCCACGACGAGCGTCGGCGCATTCATGCGCGCCTGCGGCCAGTGCTCCAGCGCGGCGCCGTAGCCGCGGGCCAGTGCACCGGTTGTCAAAGTGCCGCCGGAAACGAGCAGCGGGAACCAGCAAGCTACCGTCAGCCAGGCGAACACCAGTCCCACAGCGGAGAATACGGCCATGTGGCGCAGGCCGGGGAACGGGGTGAAACCCAGTCCCGTGTAGCCGATCACCGCCGCCAGCAGGGTCAGGCCCAGTCCCGGCAGCAAACGTTTGAGCAGGCGCACCGAACCCTCGGCCGGGTCGGCGCTCAGGCGGTTGCACAGGAAGTAAATGCCGTAATCCTGGGCCACGCCGATCAGGCTAGCCCCGAAGACGAGCGTGAGCAGGTGGATGCGGCCGAACAGCAGCCAGCATACCGACAGCGAACCGAGAAAGCCGATCCCGATCGACAGCAGCACCAGCGCGATCGGGCGCAGCGAACGGAAGGTGAACCAGGTCAGCAGCACGATGCCGGCCAGGGAACCCACGCCGATGGTCGACATTTCGCCTTCGGCCTGATTGCTGGCGTTTGATGCATGCAGCACCACGCCGGCGGTAATCACCTTCGCCTGCGGGGCGGCCTTGAGCGCGGCCTGTTTGGCGCGCTCGAGCAGCGGCACCACGGTTTGCTGGGCCGTCATCGAGAACGCCGGCGCGCGCATGGTCAGCGGCATGAGCACATACTGGCGCTCGGCGTCGGCCACGAACAGCTTGCCGTCGCGCGGGCGCACCGGCGTTTCTTGCGCGCGTTCCTGGACCCAGCCGGAAAACAGGCCGAATGGATCGTCGCGGAAGGCACCCAGCTTCGGGCCGGAGAAGGCGGAGTACAGCTTGGCCAGGGCGGCGTCGGTCCAGAATTGCGGACTCTCGCTGCGCAACTGCGCTTCCTGCTGCGCGGTCAGCAAGGCGACGCTGTGCTTCTGGAATGGCGCCAGCCAGTCGCCCTGGGTTTCGTCGGACAGTTTCACCGCTTCGAGCACGCCGGGCTGGCTGGCCAGCACGGCGTTGTAGGCGTCGGCGGCACGCGTGGCATCGGCCCAATCGGCGGCGCCGACCAGCACGATCACGCGCTGCTGCGCCGCGTCCACCATGTGGGTGAACGATTGCTGCAGGATCGGGTCGCGCTCCTGCACCGGCAGCAATGCCAGGATGTCGGTGTCGGGCACGATGCGCTGGACGATCCACAAATAGGCGTTATGTCCCAGCAGGGCGCACACCACCAATGCCCAGATCCAGGCTAGCCACTTGTGCCGCTTTACCTCCGGATTCACAGCAGCGCCGCCTCGTCGGCGGCAATCGCGCCCTCGCCAGTCTTGATCTCGGAGAACACGATAAAGGTTTTATCACCGCTCGCCTCGGCGATCTGGATATTCTTCACATAGGCACCGCCGTCGAGCGAAATGGCGCCGATGGCCTTGGCCAGCGCCGGCTGGCGCGCCTTGAGCGCGACGTTCCAGCTGCCGCCGTCGACATTGCCATCGACCTCGAACAGGGTTTCGAGCTGGCCCAGGTCGCCCGACAGCAGCGAAAACAGCACGCTGTTAATCATGCGTACCGTCGGTTCCTGCTTCGCTTCGAGGCGCATCGCCACGCGCTCGCCCTGGAAGCTGACGATTTCGTCGCGCGTCAGGCGCAGGGTGTTCGGGAACGGTTTCAGGGTACGCCACAGCACGCCCTTGCCGGCGACGACGCAAAAGCGGCCGTTCGAGGCGAGCGGTTTTTTCATGCCGGCCAGCTGCTTGGTCTGGTCGAAGCGGCCGCACAGGACCGTCGGCTTGGCCAGCAGCGCCTGGATTTTGGCGATTGGCGCGGCAGCGCTGGCGACAGCGCAACTGGCGCTGACGGCGAGGGCAAAGATCAAACGTTTCATGCGGGGGACACTCCTAATTTTTCAAACAGCACCGGCGGCGACATGAAGCACATCTCGCCGCTGGCGATATCGACCGCCACCTGCGTGGTGCTGGCGCGATTGAGGCGCTTGCCGCTGGCGGCGTCGCTGATCAGGTAATCGATCTTCAGGCGGTTTTCATATTCGACGATTTCGGCGCGCAGGATCAGGCGCTGGCCGAACACGGCCGGTCCGATATAGCGCAGGTTCATGTCGATCACCGGCCAGGCGAAGCCGGACGCCTTCATCTGCACGTAGTTGTAGTCGATCTTGTCGAGCAGCGCGCAGCGCGCCACTTCGAGGTATTTGACGTAGTTGCCGTGCCAGACGATCTGCATCGGGTCCAGGTCGAAGAACTGGACCAGCATCTCTGTTTCGGAAAACCAGCGGCTTGCTGGCGCTCCCCTACGCATACAGGGTCCATGCCTGCTCGCGCAGGCGCGAAATCAGCACGCGCAGTTCGGGCTCCAGGCGGCGGTCTTCGGCCACCGGCGCCACGTCTTCGCCGAGTTTTTCCATCATGTCGGCCAGCGCTTGCGGCGCCGGGTTTTCCGGATTGACGCGCAGGCGCAGCCACACGCCCTGGCGCACGGTGATCAGGAGGGCGGCGACAACCTGCTCGGTCAGTTCGAGAACGCGCAGGCAGTCGCGCGCGGCGATGGTGCCCATGCTGACCTTGTCCTGGTTGTGGCACTCGGTCGAACGCGAAAACACCGAGGCCGGCATGGTCAGTTTCAGCGCTTCGGCGGTCCACGCCGAGGAACTGATCTGCAAGGCTTTCAGGCCATGGTTGATGGCCGCGCGCGGCCCTTCGGCGCCCGACAGATTGGCAGGCAGGCCGTGGTTGTAGCGGCTGTCGACCAAGAGCGCCATCTGGCGGTCCAGCAGGTCGGCCAGGTTGGCCACCGCGTTTTTCATGCCGTCCATGGCGAAGGCGATATGCCCGCCATAGAAGTGCCCGCCGTGCAGCACGCGCTCGCCTTCGGCGTCGATGATCGGATTGTCGTTGGCGCTATTGAGTTCATTTTCGATCGACTGGCGGAAGAACGGCAGCGCGTCGGCCAGCACGCCGATGACGTGCGGCGCGCAGCGGATCGAATAGCGGTCCTGCAGGCGCTTGCCGTTGCGTTCGGCCTGGCCCACATGCAGGTCTTCGCGCAGCCACGCGGCCACCCCCTGCATGCCGGCGTGCGGCTTGACCGAGAACAGGGTTTCGTCGAAGTGGTGGGCGTTGCCGTCCAGTGCGAACGAGGCCATGGCGGCGATGCGGGTGCACATGCGCGTCAGGTATTCGGCGCGGTCGTAGGCCAGGCAGGCCAGCGCGGTCATGACGGCGGTGCCGTTCATGATCGCCAGCCCTTCTTTCGGGCGCAGGCGCAGCGGCGTGATGCCGGCTTCCTTCAAGGCCTGGGCGGCCGGCATCTGCACGCCGTCGCGCCAGACTTCGCGCTCGCCGCACAGCACCGCCGCCAGGTAGGACAACGGGGTCAGGTCGCCGCTGGCGCCGACCGAGCCTTCGCTCGGGATCAGCGGCAACAGGCCGGCGTCGAGCAGGCGCGCGATCTGTTCCAGCAGCTCGACGCTCACGCCCGAAAAGCCCTTGGACAGCGACGCCAGGCGGGTGGCCATCACTGCGCGCGTTTGCGCGGGCGTGAGGTACTCGCCCAGGCCGCAGCCGTGATAGGTATACAAGTGATGCGGCAGTTCGGCCACCAGGTCGGGCGGAATCGACACCGTGCACGAGTCGCCGTAACCGGTGGTGACGCCGTAGATGGTGCCGTCCTCGCGCAGCAGGCGGTCGAGGAAATCGGCGCCGCGCGCGATCGCCGCGCGAAACACCGGGTCGGGCGAGAGCACCGCGCTGGCGGTGCCGCGCGCGATATCGACGATATCTTCGATCGTCAGCCGTTCGCGGTCGAATTGGACGGCGCGGCGGGTAGTGGAGAGGTCAGGGTGCATCATTCTTGTCCAAATGGGGTAAGTGCCAGAAATCGTAAAAGTTGAACCACTCGAGCGGCGAGCGGATGCAGTGATGCTGCAGGCGCGCCGCGAAGTCGCCGGCCACCTGGGCCAGTACCTCGTCGCGGCCCTTGCGCGGCAGGCGCACCGATTCGCGCAGCAGTTCGAAGTGCACTTCGTAGCCGCGTCCGACGCGGGTCGAGAACATCATGTAGAGCGGGCATTGCAGGATCGAGGCCAGCACGTACGGCCCGACCGGAAACGGTGCATCGACGCCCAGGTACGGCGCCAGCGCCACGCGCGGGTCGGGCGAGACCGGCACGCGGTCGCCGGCGATGACGACGAACTCGCCCCGCCCTACCCGCTCCGACAGCATCATCGCGGTGGCCGGATTCATCTCCGTCACCTGCAGCAGGTTGGTCTGGCTGCGCGGGTCGAGCGAGGCAAGCATATTATTGAACGCCTGCGCGTGGCGCGTGTGCACCAGCACCGTCAGGGTCAGGCCCGGCACGTCGTTCGACAGCACGCGGCACAAGTCGGCGTTGCCCAGGTGCGTGCAGACCAGCACCGCGCCGCGCTTTTCGTCCAGCATGCGCCGCAACGGTTCCATGCCGTGGTGGCTGACCAGGTTCTTGTCGAACAGGCCGCCCCACAGCAGCATCTTGTCGAGAATGGTTTCGGCAAAGCTGCCGAAGTGGCGCAGCACGCCATACCAGCCGCCTGGCACCGGCGCGAAAGCGCGCACGCGGTCGAGATAATCCGTCGAGGCGCGCCGCGCGGCCGGCTTGGTCAGCACGTACCAGGCCAGCACGGGATAGAGCACCACCCGGAACGGCCAGCGGCCGAACACGCGGCACACCCAGAACAGCAGGCGCATGCCGCCCACGAAGCTCGATTCCGAGATCGCGGCCCAGTGGCTGGCGTGCAGCTTTGTCACGCGGTCCGCCATTTGCGCGCCAGCAGCTTGGGCAGGCGGATCAGCATGCCGAAGAACAGCACCGTATGCATGCGCGAAATGAGCACGTTGTCGCGAAAGGCCATGAAGTGCGACACGCCGTCGCTCGGGTAGGTCACGCGCGTGGGCAGGTTCACCACCTGCACTTCGTCCCAGAACAGGCGCACCAGGACTTCGGAGTCGAAGTTCATGCGCTTGCCCAGCGAGCAGCGCGACGCCAGCGATACCACCGGCGCCACCGGATACATGCGGAAGCCGCACATCGAATCGCGGATCGCGAACGACAAGGTGTTAATCCAGATCCAGACGTGGGTCAGGTAGCGCGCGTACAGGCGCAGCTTCGGTACCGACTGGTCGTACACCGGGCAGCCGGCGATGACGGCGTGCGGATGCAGGCGCGCGAGCGCCACGAAGCGCGGAATGTCGCCGGTGTTGTGCTGGCCATCGGCGTCGACCTGCAGCAGGTGCGTGTAGCCGGCCTGCGCGGCGCTGCGAAAGCCGGTCAGCACGGCCGCGCCCTTGCCCTGGTTGACGGCGTGGCGCACCAGCACGACCGTGCCGGGATGCGCCGCCGCCAGCTGGTCGAGCACGCGCGCGCACGACGGCTTGCTGCCGTCATCGACCAGGATGCACGGCAGGCCGTGAGCGAGCACCGCGTCGACCACGGCGCCGATGGCGTGTTCGTGGTCGTACACGGGGATCATCACGCAAGGCTTGAACATGATTTACGCCGCCCGGCCAAAGCGCAGCAGCGAGTGGCAATAGCCGATGCCGTCGCGCGCGGTGAGCAGTTTGAGGCCGGCCGCTTCGGCCAGGCGCACGTAGTCGCCGCTTTCGTAGATCTTGCTGTTCCCGCTGGCCATGGCCGTGAAATACGGCGAGGTGTTGATCAGGCAGTAGGAAGCGATGTCGTAGCGCTGGCGGTCCCAGAAGGTGTCCATCACCAGCAGCTGGCCCTGCGGTGCCAGTGCGGCGGCCGCGCGTTGCAGGATGGTGGCAATGGCCGGCTCCGAGAAGCAGCTCAGGAATTGACTCATCCAGATCACGTCCATCCCCGACGGCAGCGCCACGGCCGGGTCGAGCAGGTCGGTCGGGTGCAGATGCGCGCGTTCGCGCACGCCGGCCGTCTCCAGCGAGGTCGCGGCGACCGACAGCTGGCGCGGCAGGTCGACCAGGTGCAGCTCGACGTCGGCGTTGTAGTCCAGCGCAACGCAGCTGAATTTGCCGGTATTGGCACCCACGTCCATCACCTTGCGCGGCGCGGTCGCGAACACGTCCGGCATGATCGAGGGGAAGGAAGTGTCCGAATAATAGTGGTCGAACGCGAACCAGCTGGTCTTGGCCGGCTCCGACAGTTCCGACAGGCCCTGGTACAGGGTAGGCCACTCGCCCAGCGCTTTCAGGCCGATCGGCTTTTCGGCGTCGAGCGACTCGTCCAGCTTGAACAAGCCCTGGTAGCAGACGTCGTGGTTGAAGTCGATGTTGATCTGGGTGATGCTGTCGGTGAGGACGCAAAAACCAGCCTTGTCGAGCGCATAGCGGCCATCGTGCACGAACACCACGCCGGCCGACAGGCAGGTCTCCAGCACGACTTTGAGCGCGTACTCGGTCCAGCGGCCGGTGCCCGCCAGTTCGGCGATGGACAGTCCCGTTTCGCCGGCGTCGGCCAGGGTTTGCAGCATGCCGCGCTTCCACGCGTAGCGCACGCACTGGAATACAACCGGGCCGAAGGCGATTTTCTGCGCTTCAAAACGGGCTTCAAAGGCAGTCTGGCGATCAGGGGAGAATTTTTTATCTAACATGCGACGCTTTAGGTTAAGGACCAAACAGGATGCGGCCGCCGGCGTGTTGCCCGGCGTCGGAGAAATAACGGAAATGCAGGGTGCCGCTGGTGCCGTCGTCGGCGCGGTCGTACTTGAGCTCCAGCTGGAACGGGGTGTCGGGCCTGACCACCTGCTGGAACTTGAGCGCGTGGATGGCGCGAAACGCCGGTGCCATCGCAAAGTGCAGGCGAGCGTAGCGAATCGCCCAGTCGACCTGCACCACGCCCGGCAGCACGGCCGCTTGCGTGAAGTGGCCGTCGAAGTAGAACAGGGTCGATGGCACCACCATTTCGAGCAAGGCGCGCTGCGCGTCCTGCTCCAGCAGGCGTACCTGCGGCACGCGCGGACGGGCGTCGCCCACGCCGAGCAGGGCAAGCAGCTGCGCGTGGGTGGTCTTGCCCTGGGCGTTGAGCGGAAATTGATCGAGGTAGCGCCAGCGGCGCGGCAGCGCGACCGCTTCCACCACGCGCCCCAGGTGGGCGCGCAGCAACGCGTTGAGCGACTGCTTGCCCTCGGCGTCGAGCAGCGCGCGCCCGCTGGCGGACGGAATCACGAATCCGGCCAGCACCTGGCGCTCGCCGGCCCGCTCGGGGCAGACGATCACGCGCGCTTCGCTGGCCAGGCCGGACGCGACCAGGGCCGCTTCGATGGCGTCGAGCGAGATACGTTTTTCTTCGATCTTGACCAGGCGGTCGCCGCGCCCGAGCAGCAGGAAGCGTCCGTCCGGCGCCGGATTGACGCGGTCTTCCAGGGCCAGCCAGTCGTCGTCGCCCAGGTGGCTGGAGCGCACTTCGAGGCGGCCGCTGTCGGGCGCGATGCGCCAGGCGACGCCGGGCAGCGCTTCCCACGCACCGGGCGAACCGGGATGGTGGCGGCGCCAGGCCACGCCACCGGTTTCGGAGCTGCCGTAGATTTCGGTCGGGACCTGGCCGAGCAGATGGGCGGCCGCCACCGATGCCTCGGGTGCGAGCGGGCCGCCGGACGAAAACACGACGCGCAGGCAAGCCGCCGCCGCGCTCCAGTCCAGGTGAGCCGGCAAGCGTTTCAGGTGGGCCGGGCTGGCGACCAGCACGCACGGGCGCTGTCCGAGCATCTGCGCCAACTGCTCGGGATAGGCCAGGCTGGCGGCGTGGATCGCGCGGCCGGCGGCCAGCGGCCACAAGACCTTGAACAGCAAGCCGTAGATATGCTGGTGCGAGACGGTCGAGAAGATCTCGGCCTCGCCGATGGCGGGGCCGAACAGGGCCTCGAGCGTGGCCACTTCGCTGGTGAGCTGCGAGAGTTGTTTCGGGATCGCCTGCGGCGCACCGGTGCTGCCGGAGGTGTGCACCACCAGCGCGGGGAAGGCGCCGTCAGGCCCGCTCCATGGCAGCGCGCAGGCGTCGTCGCTCGCCGGCTGCAGCGGGGTCCAGCGCGCCGGGAACTCGCCCAGGAAACAGTCGACCGAGCGCGCCAGCGCGATGCAGCTGGCGTCGAGCGTGTCGGCGGTGAGCCAGACGGTTTTGCCGGCCTGCCAGGCGCCCAGCAGCGCAGCGGCGAATTCGAGGCTGTCCTCGAGGTACAGGGCGGCATTGGCGCCGGGCGTACGCACGGCCAGCGCGCGCCATGCTCCCACGCGCGCGCGCAGCGCGCCGATGGTGACCGGCGTGCGGACGGAAGCGGCCTCGCGCCAGCCGGCGATGGCGGCGCCATCGCGCGCGCCCAGAACGGAAAACAGATCAACCATGATGCAATCGCTTAAAGCGCAGACGTACCAAAAATTCAGCGGCGAACAGCAGGCCCATCAGACCGTACGAAATCACGCCGTTGTACAGCGACCAGACCTCTTGCGATGCCCACAGCGCGGTGCCCAGCGCAATCGCGCCGTTCACCACGAAAAACCCGCACCACACCTTGGTGACCGTGCGCGTGTACGCCACCGCCGCGGGCGGCAGGTCCGGCTCGCGCATGCGCGCAAAGCGTTCGACCATCGACACCGGCGTGGTGAGCGTATACCCAAAAGCCGCCAGCAAGCCGGCACTGACCAAAACCGGGTACAGCTTCAACGGCAGCATGGCGTTGCCCATCACCGCCACGGCAGCCAGCACCAGGGCGCCGGCAACCGACCAGCGCGCGGCCACGCTGGCCTTCAAGGCCGGCAGGCGCGCCAGGGCGGCGAGCAGCAGCAGCAGCGCCAGCGAGCGCGGCTCCACCCTGCCCTGTCCGTACCAGACGGCCAGCGGATAAGACAGCGTGAGCACGACCGAGATCACCGCCAACGGCGCGGCCAACCGGCGCATGCTTATAACGCCTGCTCCTCGACCAGATCGTCGAGCGCATTGACCACGTCACCGATGGTGCGGATGGTCTTGAACACTTCCGGCTGCAGGCGCTTGCCGGTCAGCTGCTTGAGCTTGACCGCCAGGTCGACCGCGTCGATGCTGTCGATATCGAGATCGGCGTACAGGTTCGAGTCCGCCGTCAGCGAGGACTTATCGAGCTCGAACATGTCGGCCAGCAGATCGACGACCCACGCATGCAGCTCGTCACGGCTCATATTGTTTACGTCTACCATACAAACTCCTTACTTTTTGCGGTGGGTTTCAATCAGAGCCGCCAGCGCGCGCACCGACGCGAAATGGCTGCGGGTGTCTTCCGAATCGGCCGACAGCGAGATGCCGTAGCGCTTTTGCAGCGCGACGCCCAGTTCGAGCGCATCGATCGAGTCCAGGCCAAGGCCTTCGACGAACAGCGGCGCGGCGCTGTCGATATCGTCCACGCTAATATCTTCCAGTTGCAGGACGTCGATAATCAGTTGTTTCACTTCTGTTTCAAGCATGGCCTTGGTACTCTCCAGTAAAAAATTGTTGCAGGTGGTCCGTCAAATGACGCACCGCCATTACTTCGCTCATGTCGCCGCCCAGGAAGGCGCCGACCTCAATGTCGTCTTTCACTTCAAGCCGGAACTGCACGAAGCGCTCCGGCACGCGCCACCACTTGTCGCCCTTGCCCAGCGTGGGCGGCTGGCAGTCGATCAGCACCGGGGTCACGGCGCGCCCGCCGCGCACGGCGATGTTGGCGGCGCCGCGTTTCAGGCTGATCGCGCCGCCAGCCGGGGTGCGCGTCCCTTCCGGGAAGATAATCAGGTTGTTCCCGGCGCGCAGGGAGGCGATGCACGCCTCGACCAGCTGCTCGCCGCTGTCGTTACTGATGTAGCCGGCGGCCCGCACCGGACCACGGGTGAACGGGTTATTCCACAGGTGGCTCTTGACGATGCAGTCGGCGCGCTTGACGAACGCCATCAGGAACACGGTATCGATCAGTGACGGGTGGTTCGCGAGAATCAGCAGGCCACCCCGTTCGAGCTTTTCGAGCCCGATGAATTCATAGCGCAGCACACCCAGGCCGCGCATCAGGCCCACAAAGCCGCGAAACGTCAGGCGCAGGATCGCGCGCGCCACCGTGACGCGCGCGGCGCGCTCCCACACCACCACCTGCAGCAGCGGGAACACCGCAATGCGCAGCAGCAGGCCGCCGATACCGAAGGCGAGAAAACTGATGCCGGTGGCCAGGACGCGCCAGTAGCGGCCGATCCGGTCAAACATCACGCGTCCAGGTCCAGCGCTGCATGCCCGCCTGGCGCACCAGGCTCGCGGCGCCGCTCAACTGGAACCGCAGCACGTCCAGGCCACCGGGCTGGGTCGACACCGGCGCCGTGTCATCGGCGGCGGCGCAGGCCAGGCTGATGGCGTCCGCACCGGGCGCGGTCATCAGCCACGCCCACGCGTGCGGCTGTTCGTCGCAATCCTCGAAATGCGCGAGGGCCTGCGGCAGTGCGCAGTCGTACACCACCAGCAGGACCATGGGCGCGCCGTCGGCCAGCAGGCCGCAGGCTTCAACCACGCCGTGTTCGACGGTCGCCGCGCCGGCCGACAGGGCCATGTGATTGGCGCGGTCGGTGCGTGCGATCGAGAACAGGCCGGCGCTGGCGTTATGCACGGCCAGGCCGAAGCCGGTCGGCGACATCGGGTCGCCCTGGGATAACTCGCCCAGCAGGTCGACCGCGCGCGACACTTCGCCATGGCGCGAACAGAACACGGCCGCAATATCGGTGCGGCCATCCAGGCAGCGATAAGCCACTTCCAGCGCCATCTTGCCGAGGAAGCCCGCGCGGCGGCGCAGCATGGCCGGCATCGCAGCCACGGCCGGATCGGGACCTTCACCTATCCTAGCCGGTACGGGTGCCTGCGCCCATCCGGCCCAGGCCTCGGCCGTTGCCAGCCCGGGCGCCCACGCTGTGTGCGCAGCAATAGAAAACTTCAGGCCGTCTACTCGCATTTGGTGCTAATTTCTCTAAGGTACATACAGCCTGAATTATAAACTGCCGGTATTGCTGGCTCCTAGAGGAATACTTCCATTCGAGAAACTATAGTAGCGGCAAGCAACAGAACTGCGAATTGTCCCACTGTTACGGGATTTTATGCAAATAAATATCTGATAAACAACAGAAAATGTGTATTCAAGGGGATTTGGGAGCAATAAATGCGACGCTCGGCGATAGCGCCGATAGCCGATGCCGGCAACCCATCGTGTCGCGGAGAAACAGGAGGGAGCGGGAATAGCGGCGGGATGTTGGCTTTCAATGCAAAACCGGGCCTGTGCCGGTTTTGCAATTGCTCGTGTTAGCGGCCCGACGCTGGCCAGGCAAGCGAGCAATCAGCGCCGGCGACGAACTTTTACATTACTGCGCTGTCATACCATCATCGGCGGTGATGATGGCGCCGTTGATGAAGTGGCTTTCTTCGGCCGCGAGCAACAGCAGCAAGCCATCCAGGTCTTCCGGTTTGCCCGGGCGCTTGCGCGGCAGCATGTCGATCAGTTTCTGGCCTTGTTCGGTGGCGAAGTACTCTTCATTGATTTCAGTGGATATATAACCAGGACAAATCGCATTGACATTGATGCCATATTTGCCCCACTCCACCGCCATCGCCTTGGTCATTTGCACCACACCGGCCTTGCTCATGCAATACACCCCGATTTGCGGCAGTACGCGCAGGCCGGCAACGGAGGCAATGTTGATAATACGATGCTGTTTTTTCGGATCGCCCTTGGCGCGCTGGATCATGCGCTTGGCCGCTTGCTGGGCCACGAAAAAGGCGCCGCGCAAATTGGTATCCATGACGTAGGAGTAATCTTCCGGCGTCACGTCGATCAGGCGCTGGGTGGTCGAGACGCCCGAGTTGTTCACCAAAATATCGATCGGGCCGGCTTCGGTTTCGGCGTGCGCGATGGCCGACTTGATGCTGGCCAGGTCGGTCACGTCGAGGGACACCACATGGGCGGCGCCGCCGTCGGCTTCGATTTCGGCGCGCAACTCTTTCAGGCGGTCGGTACGGCGCGAAGCCAGCACGACCTGAGCACCGGCACCGGCCAGGGCCTTGGCGAAACGCGCGCCCAGGCCGCTCGATGCGCCGGTGATCAGTGCGATTTTTCCTTCGAAATTTACTTCAATACCCACGATCGGCTCCTGTGCGGTGGTCTTGCGAAAGCATAATGATGTCACAAATTGCCAGTATTAGATGGCAGCGTCTAATATTGTCCGTAAAATGGCGCCAAAGTTGCAATCCTCGACAAAAAGCCGCACACTCGTGCTTAAATTTTTCTATCCCATGAAGAGACCATGACAGAGCCTATCAATATCCTCGAACAATACGGTCCGCGCGAAGCGATGGAGTACGACGTTGTCGTCGTCGGCGGAGGCCCTGCCGGCTTGTCCGCCGCCATCCGCCTGAAACAAATGGCGGCCGACAAAGGCCAGGAAGTGTCCGTTTGCGTGCTGGAAAAAGGCGGCGAAATTGGCGCACACATCCTGTCCGGCGCCGTGATGGACCCGCGCGCCCTGACTGAACTGATTCCGAACTGGAAGGAACTCGGCGCACCGCTGAATACCGCCGTGACCGAAGACCGCATCCTGTTCCTGACCGAAAACAAGGCTTACCAGGCACCCGGCTTCGTGACCCCGGCCTGCTTCGAAAACCACGGCAATTACGTGATTTCGCTGGGCAATGTGGTGCGCTGGATGGGACAGCAGGCCGAAGCGCTCGGCGTGGAAATCTTCCCCGGCTTCGCTGCCGCGGAAATCCTGTACAACGAGGATGGCTCGGTCAAGGGCGTGGCGACCGGCAATATGGGCGTGGACCGCCATGGCAAGCCGACGCCAGCCTTTCAGCTCGGCATGGAACTCCATGCCAAGTACACCTTGTTCGCCGAAGGTTCGCGCGGCCACCTCGGCAAGCAACTGATGGTCAAGTACGACCTGAACAAGGGCAAGGACCCGCAGTCGTACAGCATCGGCATCAAGGAATTGTGGGAAATCGATCCGGCCAAGCACAAGCCGGGCCTGGTCATCCACACCACCGGCTGGCCGCTCACCTCGGATACCTATGGCGGTTCGTTCCTGTACCACATGGAAAACAACCAGGTCATGGTGGGCTATGTGATCGGCCTGTCGTACGAGAATCCGTATCTGTCGCCGTATGAAGAATTCCAGCGCTACAAGACGCACCCGGAAATCCGCACCTTTTTCGAAGGCGGCAAGCGCATTTCCTACGGCGCGCGCGCGATCACGGCCGGCGGCCTGCAAGCCTTGCCGAAGCTGGTGTTCCCGGGCGGCGCGCTGATCGGCTGCGAGGCGGGTTTCCTGAACATGAGCCGCATCAAGGGCAGCCATGCGGCGATCAAGACCGGCATGCTGGCGGCCGAATCGGCTTTCGCGGCGCTGGGCGAGCAGCGCCAGCACGACGAACTGTCGAGCTTCCCGGCCGCGTTCGAGCAATCCTGGCTGCACGAGGAATTGCACGTGGCGCGCAATGTCAAGCCGTGGCTGTCGAAGGGCCTGTACCTGGGCTCGATCATGACCGGCATCGACCAGCTGATTTTGCGTGGCAAGGCGCCCTGGACCCTGCACCGCGATTACGGCGACCACGAATGCCTGAAACCGGCGGCAAACTATGCGCCGATCGCGTATCCGAAGCCGGATGGCAAGCTGACCTTCGACCGCCTGTCGTCGGTGTTTATTTCAAACACCAACCATGCGGAAGACCAGCCGATTCACCTGACGCTCAAGAATGACAGCATTCCGGTGTCGGTCAACCTGGCGCAGTATGCCGGGCCGGAGTCGCGCTACTGCCCGGCCGGCGTGTATGAGTTCGTCAAGACCGACGAGGGCAAGGACCGCCTGCAGATCAATGCCCAGAACTGCGTGCATTGCAAGACCTGCGATATCAAGGATCCGACCCAGAATATCGTGTGGGTGACGCCGGAAGGCGGCGGCGGGCCGAATTACCCGGGGATGTAAGCCCCATGCGCCGGTTCCGCCCAGGGCGGGACCGGCGTCGATCTTCAATGCGGCAAGCGCGGCATGCCCGCAAGGGCCATCGCTTCAAATTCCTGCGCCGGCATCGGCTTGGCAAACACATAACCCTGCGCGAAGTCGCAGCCGGCATCGACCAGCAGCGCGCGCTGCACCTTGGTCTCCACCCCTTCCGCCACCACTTTCAGCCCCAGCTTGTGCGCCATGGCAATAATGGCTTCGCACAGCGCCAGGTCGTCCACATCGTTTTCCAGCGTGGCCACGAAGGAGTGGTCGATCTTCACGTAATCGATATCGAAGCGCTTCAGGTGCGACAGCGAGGAATAGCCGGTGCCGAAGTCGTCCAGCGCCACTTGCAGCCCCATGGCGCGGAACTGGCGCAAGCGCTCGATGACCTGGTCCGCCCCTTCGAACAGCACGCCCTCGGTAATTTCGATGACGATGCTGTGCGCCGGCAGGCCCAGCTCGTTGAGGTAGTCGAGCCAGCTCAGGTACAGGTCGGCATCGCGCCGGAACTGCACCGGCGACTTGTTGACGCTGACCTGGAACGCGGGGTCGATGCTGCGCTGCCAGCGCTGGACCTGCTGCGCCACTTCGCGAAACACCCAGTCGCCGATCTCGACGATGAGCCCGTTCGACTCGGCAAACGGGATGAATTCGGCCGGTCCCAGCAAACCGCGGGTCGGATGGCGCCAGCGCAGCAGCGCCTCGGCCTTGTGCACGGCGCCCGTTTGCAGCGAGACAATGGGCTGGTACACGATCTCGAACTGGCGCAGCGCGATGGCCGCGCGCAGGTCGGCGGCAATGCTCTGGCGCGCCTGGGCAGCGTGTTGCAGGTCGGGCGTGAAATAGCTGAACTGATGGCCGCCCGCGTTTTTCGCGGCGACCATGGCGCGGTCGGCGCGCTCGACCAGCTGGTCGATGTCGCGCGCGTCGGGCGGGTAGAGGGCGATACCGATGCTGGCCGACACAAAGGCAAGTTCGCCGTCCAGGTCGAACGGCAAGGCCAGCGCCGCGATGATGGCGTGGGCAATGCGCTCGACGCTGCCGATATGGTCGAGCCCTGCCAGGATGATGGTGAATTCGTCGCCGCCCAGCCGTGCCAGGGTATCGCTGGAACGCACGCAGCTGGCGATGCGGCGGCTCGCTTCCATCAGCACCAGGTCGCCGCGCGCATGGCCCAAGCGGTCGTTGATCGCCTTGAAGTGGTCGAGGTCGATGAACAGCAGCGCCAGGAAAGCGGCGCCGCGGTCGGCCTTGCGCGTCTCGTGGCGCAGCCGGTCCATGAACATGTGGCGGTTGGGCAGCCCGGTGAGCGTGTCGTAGTTGGCCTGGTGCCAGATCAGCTCGGTTGATTGCTTGTGCTCGGTGATATCGGTGACCAGCGCCAGCACGCCCAGGCAGGCGCCGTCGGCGTCGAGGATGGGACTGCTCGAGATGGAGGTCCAGACCACCCTGCCATCCTTGCCGATGAAGCGGTATTCCTGGGCGATGGGCGGGCCGTGGGCGTGCCCGGCGCCGCATCGGGCGAGCATGGCGATGCCGTCGTTGTCCATGAACGAGAGCAGCGGGCGGGCCAGCATCTCTTCGATGCTGTAGCCGAGGATCTGGGCCATGCGCGGGTTGACGAAAGTGGTGTTGGCAGCGGCATCGATCTCCCAGATGCCCTCGCCGGCGCTGTGGACGATGCGGCGAAAGCGCTCTTCGCTGCGTTCGAGCGCGGCCAGCCTGCCTTCGGCGCGCTCGACCAGCAGGCGGCAAGCCTGGCCGCTGCCGTCGGCGCTGCCACGCAGGGTGACGTCGCCCCCGCCCGCGTCCGGCGTTCGCAAGCGCACGCGGCAGGTTTCAGCGCTGTCGCTGTTGAGGGCGCGGGCGAAAAAGCCGTCGAAGTCGGGCAGGAAGGCGGGCACCACGAAAGTGCGGAAATGGTGCAGCCCGGGATGGGCGCGCGCCACGCCCAGCATGGTGGCGCCGACTAGATTTACTTGAAGAACGGTGCTGTCGAAGGCCAGCAGGAAGTAGCCGACGGGGGCCAGCAGATACAGGTCGCCGGCGCGCGCCAGGTCTTGCTCGTCGTGCAGGCGTTCGAGGGTGACGCCGCTGCTGTCGGTGGAGGGGGCCGGCAAGTCGCTGCGGGCCAGCGCGGGCAAGGGGGCTGGCTGGCCCGGGTCGAAGGCAAAGGCGCCGCCGGGCAAGGCGTGATCGGCGCGGCGGGCATGTGCCTGCGCTGAACCACCCTGTGCTGCCGGATCGTGATCGTTGTCCATCTCACCTCGCACACATTGCACACGCCAGCGGACACCTGCCACACCGGCACGCGCTGGCGCACAACGGAGATGGAAGCACTGTTCACAAGACTAGCATGGGCGCGGGCGCCATGTCGAGCGCCACCACCGATGGTGCCGCAGATTGCGCGAAGGCGGCGAACACGGCTAGTGGTGCGCGCGGTTCAGGCGCCGTTCAAGATAGCGCTGCAGCGCCTCGAACAGCAGGCTCAGGCACCAGTAGATCAGGGCTGCGGTCATATACAGCGGCAAGGGATTGGCGCTGCCGGCGACCGCTTCCTTGGTCGCAAGCATCAGCTCGCTAATGGTGACGACCGAGACCAGCGAGGTATCCTTGATCAGGCTGATGAGGGTATTGCTCATCGACGGCACGGCCACGCGCAGCGCTTGCGGCAGCACCACGTGGTACAGGGTGGCCCAGTAACCCAGGCCCAGGCTGAAGCTGGCGCGCCACTGGCCCTGGCTCACGCCCAGCACGGCGCCGCGCAAGCTCTCCGAGAGGAAGGCGCCGGCATTGAGCGACAGCGCCAGCACGCCGGCCACCACCGGCGGGAAGTCGATGCCGATGCTGGGCAGCCAGTAATAGATGACGTACAGCTGCACCAGCAGGGGCGTGCCGCGCATCGCGCTCACATACAGTTCGGCCGGCGCGCGCACCAGTTTCCAGCGCGACAGGCGCATCAGTGCCGTGGGAAAGCCCAGCGCCAGCCCGCCGACCATCGAGGCCAGCGCAAAGATCACCGTATAGCCGGTGCCCTTGAGCATCGAGGGCGCGGCATCGCGCAAGAGTTCGGCCAGCGCGCTCCAATCCATCGGCACCGGCCCGGATCAGGGCTGCGCGGCCGGGCGGCTGACGTCGCTACCGAACCATTTGAGCGAGATTGTCTTGAGGCTGCCGTCGGCCTGGGCCTCGGCCAGCGCGCGGTTCAACGCAGCCTTGAGTTCGGGATTGCCTTTGCGGACAGGAATGCCCATCCGCTCGACATTGCCGACGCGCGCGCCGGCCTGGATCGGCAGCTTGGAGTGATTGAGCAGGTAAGCCACCATCAGGCTGTCGTTGAGGGCGGCGTCGATGCGGCCGAAGGCCAGGTCTTGCAGCGTTTCCGGCGCGGCCGGATAGCTGCGCACGTCGACGCCGGGCACGGCCTTGGCCTGCTGTTCGTACACGCTGCCCTGCCCCACGCCGAGTTTCTTGCCCTTGAGGTCGGCCAGGGTGGCGTACGTCGCCTTGTCGTTCTTGCGCACGATCAGTTGCGGATTCGAATAGGTGTAAGGCTCGGAAAAATCGAAGGTTTGCTCGCGCTTGGGGTTGATGCCCACCTGGCTGACGACCACATCGAACTTGCCGGCGGCCAGCCCGGCCAGGATGGCGCTCCACTCGGTGGTGATGAATTCGGGTTTCAAGCCCAGCCGTGCCGCCAGCAAGGTGGCGACATCGACGTCGTAGCCGGCCAGCTGGTTGGTCTTCAAGTCCTTGAAATTGAATGGCGGATACGTGCCTTCCATCGCAATTTTCAGCGTGCCGCGCGCCTTGGCGCTGGTGAGCAGGTCGGCGCTGGCGGCCGGCATGGCCAGGGCGGCGCCGATCAGTCCAAGGGTCAGGGTCAGGGTCAGGCGGCGACGGGGCTGGATAGGCATGGAGTGTGGAATGTTATGGAATAGAAAAGCAGTTTAGCGCGAATAGCTGGCCTTACGGTGGCGTCCGCCAAAATTATGGCCGACCACCAGGGTCGTGCTGGCGACCAGGGTCGACAGTCCGATGATGAGCTGCACCAGTTTATCGTCCGGCAGCACCCACAATTGGCCCTGCGGCGCCTCGACGCCGGTGGCGGCCATGATCAGGGGCGCGATCCAGGCGGCATCGTCGTCGACGTCGAGGATGACGGCGTCGGCGCTGGTCTGCATATAAATATTGCCGCCCTCGGCCAGGGTGAAGCAGACGCCGTAGCCAGTTTCGTGCGGGGCGATGTGTTCGGTCAGGCTTTGGTTGTGCTCGTCGATCCACAGTTCGACGTCTTGCGGCGTTTCGAGTGCGGTCCAGGGGCGCGGGCGAAAGCGCGGCGCGGGCGCGGGTGTTTCTGAGTTCATTGCGTCCTGAGAGTAAGCGTTTAACGGCGCGTATCGTACGGCATTTTCAGGCGCGCGTACATGGAACCGCTGCGCGCGCGGGAGGTCATAGTAGCGTTAACGGGAGGGGGGACGATGAAGCACACGAAATATCACCGGCCGGGCGATGGCTACCGGTCCGAATTCGAGGAGTTCATGCACGGTTTCCTGGCGCAGCATCCTGAGGTGGAGGAAGATCGCCGGCGCGGCTGGGATATCTGGTGGGATCACCGCGTCGATCTGGATGAGCTCGACAAGCAGCGCAAGAACGAGCTGCCGGTCAAGCCGTATGTGTACGATTAGACTGCATCATTGGTACACGCAAATATTTATTGCAATTTGGAATTTTCACGGTATCATGAAGTTGCGCGGTTCGCTTATTTGGTAAAGCCCAGTCAGGAGTGTCTCAGACCGAATGACTGATAACCAGGTTCGATTCCTGGACCACGCACCAGAATAGACGTCCCCAGCCTTCGCTAGACCGAGTTAATTCAACGAGTTAGCAAAATTGTTCGGTCCAGCAAGGTGTCAAAAAGTCGCCATTTTCGCCAAATTATCGCCAATTTTTTTGGCCGTTTGGTCAGCTTGAGAATGCTCAAAATTCATGGAATAAGATTGTGTAGCGTCTCGGCAGGAGGATATGCCATGACCAACCGACGCCAGGACCAGAAGACCGCTGACCTCGTCAGCTAGCGCGCAGCCCTGCAACGTTCCGATGAGTGCCCCCGGCGCGGCCAACGACGCCCGCCGGCGGCTCCGGGACTCCGTCGGCCGAAGACCCTTCTTGCTCAATTTCGGCAATTTTCTGGCGGAAACTTTGATAGAATCACCACTTGACGTGCCACACGGATTCAAACAAGTGCACGTCAATCTCGAAAACTGAGCGCGAACAATGAAAAAAACAGTCTTGTCATTCGTCTTTTTAGCATTATCGGCAGGATGCGCAAACCGCAACAACATCCGGATGCCGGTCTATCCCGCCTACAACGAGACGTCGGAAAGCGACTACGCGCCGTATCTGGTCGACGGCACGTCGGAAATCAGCGGCTAGGCCTTCCTGGTGCAAAAGAATGGCGGCACTGTCAAGGCAGCGGGAAGAATGGTCACCCTCGATCCGGTCACCA
Source organism: Massilia frigida (assembly GCF_011682175.1). Lineage (GTDB taxonomy): Bacteria > Pseudomonadota > Gammaproteobacteria > Burkholderiales > Burkholderiaceae_D > Telluria_A > Telluria_A frigida. Next base: position 80,833 of record NZ_WHJG01000006.1, on the reverse strand, counting down.
CAACCAGCAGCAACTGCTGGAAGCAAGCGGGTCGCACGTGGAAATACCGTCTGTCCCTGCCGCCGTCGGAAGGCTTCACCAGTGCCCGCCGCAGCGTCACCGCCGATGCCGACGGCCGCTTCAAATTTTCGAAGCTGCCGGCCGGCTCGTACTACCTGCGTACCGAACTGACGTGGGATGTGGCCTACCACGGCATCCAGGGCGGCGTGTTAGCCGCGGAGCACGAAGTCAAGCCAGGCGAGACCAAGACGGTCATGTTGAATTCACTGTAATCCTTGCGCGGACCCGGCAGGCAATGCCGGGTCCATCGATCACGCGTCAATGAACAATACGCAGTGACACCGACCCAGGCGCTTGCACATCCCGTGCGGCGCCTAGCCCTTCCAGGTACGCTTGAGCCCGGTATCGGCATGAATCCAGCCGCCGCGCGGCCCGGAACGGTAGTAATACCCTACCCCGCCCTGGCGAAAACTGCGCACCAGCCCGCCGAGCACCTCGGCATTCAGGTTGGCGATACGGATATCGGCCGCCTTGCCTTCGATATGCAGGGACTGGCGCGCCGCCGGCACGCCCGCTTCGCGCAGCTTGTCATTCGATTTGGTGGTGCGAAAGCCGGACAGGATTTCCAGCGGTTGCTCGATGCCGTAGCGCGCGATGAATGCCTGCGTGCCCCACAGCGTTTCAAATAGCTTGGGATCGATCGGTGCCGTTTCCTTGCCGTTGACGTCACGCATCAAATGGCACAGTTCCTGGTAGGCCGCATCGATGACCTGGCCATCCTTCCAGTACAGCACCTTGGTTTTTTCGCCGCTTTGCGGACGCGTCAGCGTCAGCACGCGCGGCTTGAGCCAGAAATCGAGGTCCAGCGCTTGCGCGTCGAAAATATCGGGAGGGGGCGCCAGCTCGGTTTCCGGGGCCGGCGCGGACGGTGCCGCCGCCCGTACTGCCGGCGCCGGCTTGCCCGCCTTAGCGACCTGGACCGGCCGCCGGGACTTGTCCGCCGGTGCCGCGCTGGCACTGCCGCAACCGATCAGCGGAACCGAAATCATGCCCATGGTGGACAGGCATAAGCCTTGATGTAGAAAATCTCTGCGCGTGGCCATGACGAATACTTAGTAAACAAGGCGCACACTATAGCGCAAGCTTGCCGCGCGCACAGGGCGCACGTGCATTATTGCCCGGTACAGTTGCAAAAACGCTTACGCGGGCTGGGATCGATGGTCTCGCAGGCGTTCAATTTCTTCCAGAAGAAGTCGCACTCCAGTCCGTAACAACTTTTTTCCTTGCCCGCGAGGATGTAGCCGTTGCGTTCGTAGAACTTGCTGGCGGTGATGGTGCTGTTCAGGCGCAGCACGCTCACGCCCCAGGCGCGCGCCTGGGCTTCCACCCCGCGCAGGAGCGCCTTGCCGACGCCGCTGTACAGCGCTTCGGGCAAGACATAGCACAGCGACAATTTGCCGGCCTGGGTCAGCAGGGCCACGCCCACCACCGCGCCATCGCGCTCCGCGACCAGGGCATGGTTGGCCGGTGAGACGAACCAGGTGGCCACATTTTGCGGCGTCTTGTTGCCCAGCCACGCCGTCAGCGCCTCCGGATCGTGCCGGTGATCGGCCACGCAGCACTCGGTGATCGAGCGGCGCAAGACGTCACACGCGGCAAACGCGTCTTCTGGCACAGCAATGCGAATCTCAATACCCATGTGCGATCACGATAAGCAATAACAAACAATAAAATGGTGTTGCCGCAGTTCAAGCACAACCCGACTATACCAAGAACGGACATCCCCGCTTGTTGCGAATTTGCCCAGCCCGACCAGCCTACGCCGCCCGGCAGCCCCTGCCAACGAAGAAAATCAAGGAAGCTTATGCGACACTATCCGCACGGCCCCGTCTAAGCATATGACAAAACAATCCTTCCGTTTTGGCTGCGGATTTTAGACCATGCGTCTCGGTTCCTACAATAGAAAGCCCAAGAGAACACCATGAAAACAACATGCAATTTGCGTACCCGCCGGGCAATCCTGTCGCTGGCCGCCGCCATGGCCCTCCTGCCGCTCGGCGCCAGCGCCGCCGAGGCCCAGCTGCTCAACGTCTCGTACGACGTGGCGCGCGAGCTGTACAAGGAAATCAATCCGGCTTTTATTGCAGAATGGAAGAAAAACACGGGCGAAACCATCACCATCAACCAGTCGCACGGCGGTTCGAGCAAGCAGGCGCGCTCGGTGGCGGACGGGCTCGAAGCATCGGTGGTGACGATGAACCAGGCCAACGACATCGACATGCTGGCCGACCGTGGGGTGGTGGCGGCCGGCTGGGCCAAGAAGTTTCCCCACAATGCGGCGCCCTTCTATTCCACCATGATTTTTTTGGTGCGCAAAGGCAACCCTAAACAGATCAAGACCTGGGACGACCTGGCCAAGCCCGGCACCAAGGTGGTCATCCCCAACCCGAAAACAGCCGGCAATGGCCGCTACACCTATCTGGCCGCATGGGGTTCCGTGATCAAGAAAGGCGGCACCGAAGCCCAGGCGCGCGAGCTGGTTGCGCGCATCTTCAAGAACGTGCCGGTGCTCGATGGCGGCGGCCGCGCGGCCACCACCACCTTCACCCAGCGCGACATCGGCGACGCCCTGGTGACCTTCGAGAGCGAAGTGCAGATGGTGCGCAGCGAATTCGGCGAGAACTTCGAGGTCGTCTATCCGGCCGTGTCGATCCTGGCCGAGTCGCCGGTGGCGGTGGTCGACAAGGTGGTCGACAAGCGCGGCGTGCGCAAGCAGGCCACCGCCTACCTGAACTTCCTCTACTCCGATGCCGGCCAGACCATCGGCGCCAAGCACTTCCTGCGCCCGCGCTCGGAAACGGTGGCCAAGAAATTTGCCGGCAACTACAAGCCGATCGCGCTGTTCACGGTCGACGAGGTCTTCGGCGGCTGGAAACAGGCGCAGAAAAAACACTTCGACGACGGTGGCGAATTCGACAAGATCTACCAGGTGAAATAGTCCTGCCCGCGCCGCTTGCGCCCTCCACGCGCAAGCGGCCATTCCTCCAGCCCCCCTCCTTTTTCCTGCCCGCACGGCATCCGCCCATAGCATTTCCGCCACCCAAGTAGCGCACGAGAAACTTTACTTTCCTGAAATAATTCAGGGACTTACGCCACTTTATTAAGGTGTTTATTGCGCTTGAGCTCGTTTTGCCTCATGCACGCTAGACATGGCCGCGCCTTTGATGCTATCGTGCCCCTATAGTAGTTGCCGTATAGAATTAACCCACTCAGCAGCTGCCGCGCTCCCCGCGCCGCCATTGACCCAGCCCAACTGCAAAGACCAACCACATGATCAAGAAATTGCTTGTCACCCTATTGATGTCGATGTCCGCCACGGCCGCCCTGGCCGTGCCGTTCGGATCGCAATCGGTACTGGTGATCGAGGACGACACCGGCAAGATCCTCCTCGAAAAGAATGCCAACCAGGTGGTCTCGATCGCCTCGCTGACCAAGCTGATGACCGCCATGGTCGTGCTCGACGCCAAACAGGACATGAACGAGCAGATCGCCATCGACCAGCGCGACGTTGACGTGCTCAAGCACAGCACCTCGCGCGTGCCGGTGGGCGCCGTGATCAGCCGCCACGACGTGCTCGCACTGGCATTGATGAGCTCCGACAACCGCGCCGCGGCGTCCCTGGGCCGCACCTATCCGGGTGGCGTGGTGGCGTTCAAGTCGGCGGTGCGCGCCAAGGTGGCCGCGCTGGGCATGACGCAGACCGTGATCGAAGAGCCGACCGGCCTGTCGCCGAACAACAAGTCGACGGCATCGGACCTGGTCAAGATGGCCAGGGCGGCATCGGCCTACCCGGAAATCGCGCGCATCACGACCGAGTCGAGCGACACGATCAATATCAGCGGCCGCGAGGTCGAGTACCGCAACACCAACCGCCTGGTCGGCGCCAAGGGCTGGGAAATCGGCCTGTCGAAGACCGGCTACACGGAAGAAGCGGGCCGCTGCCTGATCATGAAGATCAAATCGGCGGGCAAGAATGCGACCCTGGTGCTACTCAATGCCAAGGCCAGTTCGACCCGGATCCTGGACGCGCTCAGCATCCGCCGCTTCATTGCCGGCGACGAAGCGCCGGTGATCGCCCGTGCACCGGTGCGCCAGCGCGCGCAGCCGGTGATCGTGGCGTCGGCGGCGCGTGCGCCGGTGATCAAGGCCAGCTTGCGTGGCCGTGGACGCCACCATCCTGTGATCGTCACCGCCGCCCATGGTCCGGTGGTCAAAGCGGGGCTGCACAGCCGCGTGAAGCTCAAGCAGAACAAGCCGGTCATCTACCGCCACCGCCGCGCGTAAAAAACGCAGCTCCCGTCGTTTCCGTCGCTTCCACCATTGGCGGAAACGACGGTGTTCCTCACCCCGCAATCATCTCCCGCAAACCGCTCGCCCTCTGGGTGCGCTGCGCAATCGACTCGCCCAGGATCGCCGCCAGCGGCGACACCAGCGTAAACTGCGCACTGGCCCGCGTGATCCCCGTATAAATCAGCTCGCGCGCGATCACCGCCCCGCGTTCGCGCGGCAGCACCAGCACCGTGTGCGCAAATTCCGATCCCTGCGATTTGTGTACCGTCATCGCGAACGCCGTCTCCACATGCCGCAAGCGCGTGGCCAGCACACTGCGCACCTTGTCCCCCTCCAGGAAATACACGCGCAACGAGCCCGGACGCGCCGGATCGCCCAAGGTCAGCCCGATGTCGCCATTGAACACGCCGGTGCCGTAGTCGTTCCGGGTGATCATCACCGGCCGCCCCACATACCACTCGCCACGGCGCCGGATCAACCCTGCCCCGTCCAGCCGCTGCTCGATCGCGTCATTCAAGCCGCCCACGCCCCACTCGCCCTCGCGCACCGCGCACAACACCCGGAACGCCTCGAAGCGATGCAGCACCGCGCGCACCCAGGTCTCGTGCGCCTGGCCGCCATCGCCCTCGCCCATGAGCGAGAGATACGGCGCGTAGCCATCGAACGCCAGTTGCACCACATGCTGCTGGTGCCCATGCTCGATCCAGCGCACCGTGCCGTCGCCAGCGCGCAGCACTCCCTCGGCGCGCGCGACGTCGCCGGCGTTCACCGCCAGCGCCAGTTGCCCGATCGGCCCACTGAAACGGCGGCTGCTGCGCAGCATCACGGTCTGCTGCGCCAGCGCCCCGCCGGCGCCGCCATAGTCGGCCGGAATGGTCTCGCCGCTGGCCGCCAGGGCATACGCCATCGTGGCCGCCGAATACCCGCCCGCCTGCGCATCGCGGCACAGGTCACCCAGCACCGCCCCCGCCTCCACCGACGCCAGCTGGTCTTTGTCGCCCAGCAGGATCAAGGTCGCGCCCACCGGCAGCGCGTCCAGCAAGGAGGCCATCATCTCCAGGTGCACCATCGACGCTTCGTCGACAATGAGCACGTCGATGTCGAGCGGATTGCCCTTGTTGTGCGCGAAGGTACGGGTGTCGGGCCGCGCTCCCAGCAAACTATGCAAGGTGCGCGCCGCCCCCATGCGCGCCGTCAGGTCGCGCAGCGGCAGCGTGGTGCCGACCTTGTCGGCCAGTTCGGTCAAGGCCTTGTCGATCGATTGCTTCAGGCGCGCCGCCGCCTTGCCGGTCGGCGCGGCCAGCGCGATGCGCTGCCGTCCCGCGTCCGGCGCCACCGCGAACAGCAGCGCAAGCAGGCGCGCCACGGTGTAGGTCTTGCCGGTCCCCGGCCCACCGGTGATGATCGCGATCGAGCCGCGCAGCGCGATGGCGCAGGCCAGCTTTTGCCAGTCCGGCCCCTTGGTGCGGCGCTCCGACGCGAACAGGATGTCGAGCCAGATGCGCACCGCCGGCGCGTCGACCTCGCGCACCTGTTCGGCGCGCGCGCGGATCGTGTGCGCGACCAGGGTTTCGTCGCGCCAGTAGCGGCGCAGGTACAGGCGCTCGCCGTCAAGCACCAGCGGCTGGTCGAAATCGAGGTCGCCCACATGCCACACCTGGTCGGACGCGGTCAGCTGGTCGATCCAGCCCTTGCGGTTCCTGGGCAGGGCGCCGGCCGAGCGCGCCAGCGCATCCCACTGCTCCTTGTCCCATGCCATCAGCGCGGCCGGGTCCAGCGCCAGCTGGTCGAGCATCAGGCAGCTGTGGCCGCGCCCTTCCAGTTCCGACAGCAGCACGCAGGCCAGCATCAGCGCCGGCGTGGCGCTGCCGAGCGAGCCGACGAAGCGCGCAAAGGTGCCGGACAGGCGCCGCAGCTGGCCATCTTCGGTCAGCATGGCGACCTGCACCCACAGGGCGTCGAGCGAGGCGGCGGGCGAGGCGGCGCGCGAGGCGACGCGCTTCATGCATCCTCCCGCGAGGGCGCGACGCCGAGCAGCGCATCGAGGCCGTCGAGCAATACCAGGTCCGGTTCGAGCAGGTAGCAGCCGCGCGTGCCGGCGTTGGCGATCCCGCGCAGGAACAGGAAAATCGCGCCGCCCAGCTGGCGCGCCGGATCGTAGGCTTCGCCCAGGCGGCTCTTGAGCAAGCGATGCAGGGCCAGCATGTAGATCGCGCCCTGGATATCGTAGCGGTGCAGCGCCATCCCGGCCGCCATCGCGGCCTTGCCGTAGGCGGCGTCGCCGGTGCCGAGCGCGTTCGACTTGTAATCGATCACCCAGTAGCGGCCTTCGTGTTCGAATACCAGGTCGGCAAAGCCTTTCAGCATGCCGTGCAGGTAGCGCTCGGGCAGCGAGGGGCGCGGCGTCTTCCCGAGCAGGTGCGTACCGCACAGGCGGTCGAGCGCTGCGCTGTTCAACTGCTCGCTGGGAAACCAGAACTCCATTTCAGGAATGACGCGATCGATGGCGGCCAGCGGCACGCCCAGGTGCGGCAGCGGCGTGGTGGCCACCGCGCGCAGCCAGGCCACGGCATCATCCTGGCGGTGGCCCCAGCCGGCGCGCTCGCAGCGCTGGCCAAGGCGCGCGGCGAACTGCTCGTCCTCGGCAATCGCAAAGCCCTCCTGCCCCATCCACTCAAGTTGCTCGTGCAAAAAATTGCCGGGCACGGAACCGCGCGGGAAGCGGTGCCAGGGTGCGTCGTCGGTGCGCAGGTTTTGCTGCATGAGCTGCTGTTGCTGCTCTTCGTCGAACAAGGTTTCTTCCTGTGCGCGCATCGGCGCCGCGTTGGTCTGGCGCGTGAGCGAGGTAAAGGAACCGACCGCCCAGTTGCGCTCGAAACTGCCGCCAAAGGGCGCGGCATCGACCAGCGCGGGCTGCGCTTCGTCGCGCGCCAGCATGGTAATGCCTTGCGGCGTATCGAGCGAGCGCAGGCCGATCGCCTGCGAGCCGGCGCGCAGCTTTTCCCAGTACGGCTCGATATCGGCCGCGCCAATCGGCTGCCCGCCCGTCAGCAGGTAGCCGAGCGCCGACTCGTGCAGCTTGTTGTCGCCCGCCTTGCGCGCAGTGACCGCAGCCACGCCGAGCCACAAGAAATGGCGCGCGCGCGTCAGCGCCACGTACAGCAGGCGCAAGTCTTCCTCGATGCGCGCGCGGTCGACGGCATGCAAGGCTTCGTCCGACAGCGCTAGGTCGATGCGGCGCACGCCGTCGCGCCCGACGAATTCGAAAAAGCTGCGGTTGCGCCGGTCGGTGGTGCGCGCCGTCACCGCGAACGGCAGGTACACCAGCGGATATTCAAGCCCCTTGGACTTGTGCACGGTGACCACCTTGACCAGCTCCGCGTCGCTCTCCAGGCGCAGCACCCGTTCATCGCCGCCCTCGCCCACCCCGGCCAGCTGTTCGGCGAACCAGCGGATCAGGGCTTGCTCGCCTTCGAGCTGGCTACTGGCGCTTTGCAGCAGTTCGGCCAGGTGCAGCAGATTGGTCAGGCGCCGCTCGCCGCCGGCCTGCCGCAGCAGCGCCGAGGGCAGCCGCATGTCATGGATAAAGCGGCGCAGCATGGCCAGCACGCCCTGGCGCTGCCACACGATGTGCAAACCCTTCAACTGCTCGACCCGCACTTCCCACGCCAGTTCGTCCGACGACAGGCGCGCCAGTTCGCCCAAGGAAAGGCCGGAGGTGCGGGTGGCAAATGCCGCACGCGCCAGCGCCCCATCGAGCGGATTGGCTACCGCTTGCAGCCAGCGCAGCACGTCGGCGGCCTCCTCGCTCTCGATCACCGAGTCCTTGTCGGACAGGTACACGCTGGGCACCTTGCGCTGCGCCAGCGCGCGCCGGATCGCGGTCGCTTCGCGCCGGTCGCGCACCAGGATGGCGATATCGGCCGGCACCAGGCGCGTGAAGACGCCGTTTTCATTGAACCCCGCGTGCGGGTCGTTCAGCAGGCCGACGATATGCTCGGCGCTGTGATGGGCAAAAAATTCGCGGTAGTCGTCCGCCTTGAGGTCGTCGCGGCTGGTGCTGCAAATGGCCAGCGCCTGGTACGGTCCGTCCACGCCCACCAGCTGCTGCGCGCGTCCCTTTGCCGCCACCGCGTCGAACGGCAGCGGATTGACGCTACCCTTGCGGAAGCGAAAAGCCCCGGCCGCAAAGCCGGGATGGCCATCGCGCCCTTCGGCGTGCAGGAACAGCTGGTTGACCGCTTCCACCAGCGCCGCCGTCGAGCGGTAGTTGGTGCCGAGCTGGTAGTGGCGCCCTTCGGTGGCACTCCGCGCGTCCAGATAGCTGTGGATGTCGGCGCCGCGAAAGCCGTAGATCGACTGCTTCGGATCGCCGATCAGGAACAGGCCGCGCGACGGGTCGTTGTCGGCCACCCGGTACAGCAAGTTGAAGATCGCATACTGGTCGGGCGAGGTATCCTGGAATTCGTCGACCATCGCCACCGGAAACTGGTCGACGATGCGCTGGCGCAGCGCTTCGCCATTGGCGCCTTCAAGCGCGCTTTTCAGGCGCTCGAGCATGTCGGCAAAGCCGAACTGGCGCTTGCGCCGTTTCAGTTCCATCATGCGGCGCGCGATATGCGAAGCGGCATGGCGGTACAGCGCGTGCGCCAGCGGATCGATCGCCTTGAGCGCTTCCCACAGGTCGGTGGTGGCGTCGAAGCACGGCGCAATGTCGACGCTGAAGCCCTTGCTGAAGGCATCCGTGATCCCGTCCGGCGTGAGGCGGTGCCAGGCCGTGTCGGTCAGGGCAGGCATCAGCATGGCGGACGCGCGCGCCCAGGTGCGCAGCGCCTCGAACCATTTGAGCAGGGAATCGGCGCGCAGCTTGTTCCCGTTGAAGCACTTGGGCGCCATCTCGCGCTGGGCGGCGATCCATTGCTCCATGGCGTCGGCGCGCTCGGCCCAACCGGCTTTCAGCTTGGCCAGTGCGGCCGCCTGCGTGCGTTCGACCCGGTCGATGGCTTCTTCCAGCGATTCGTCGGGCGGATCGCCCAGCACCGCGACCCGGCGCACCAGGTCGCGCACCGTGTTCTTGAGCGCGCGCACATCGGGCCAGCACGCCAGCAGCGCGCCGAGCGCACCGCTGTCGAGCGGGTAGACGTTCTGGCGCCAGTAGTCGTGCGCGGCGTCCTCGAACAGCGCGTGTTCGTCGCTGACCAGTTCTTCGTCGAACAGGCTGCCGCTGTCGAACGCGTGCTCGCGCAGCATGCGCTGGCACCAGGCGTCGATGGTGAAGATCGCCGCTTCGTCCATGGTGTCGGCGGCCAGCATCAGGCGGTGCGCGGCCACCATGCGTTCGCCCTCGCTGCCGCAGGCGTCGGCCAGCTGGTGCAGGTATGGGTCGTCCAGTTCCAGCTCGCCCCGGAAAAATCCCGCCGCTTCGACCAGGCGCTCGCGCACCCGGTTCGACAGCTCGCGGGTGGCGGCGCGGGTAAACGTCATCACCAGGATTTCGGACGGCAGCAGTGCGCGCGCAAAGCCGTTCTCGCCGCCGTGGCCAAGCACCAGGCGCAGGTACAGGGCGGCGATGGTCCAGGTCTTGCCGGTGCCGGCGCTGGCCTCGATCAGGCGCGTGCCGGACAGCGGGAAATGCAGGGCGTCGAGCAGCTGGCTCATGGCGCGTCCGTGTCCATGGGGGCGATCTCGATGTGCTGGTCGAGCCAGCGCACCAATGGGCCGTAGAGCGCCTCGGCGATGGCCGGGAACTCGCCACTGGCATTGAGGGCCAAAAAATCGGGCCACAGGCGCGCCAGGCACTGGTCCAGCACTTCGCCCGAGAGCTCGAAGCCGCCTTCGTAGGTGCTGCGCGGCTCGCCCTGCTGCAACAAGGCCAGCGCAGTCTTGCAGGCCACCGGCAGCGGTTGATCCATGTTGCGGCGCCACAGCGCCACCAGCCCGGCCAGTTGCGCGTGCGACTCCTCGCGTTCGAGCGGCGCCAGCATGACGATGGCGTCGCGCGCGACCAGGTAGCCGGTGACCGGCTGGCCGACCGCCGCCGCAGCCAGCTGGCGCAGCCACGGGGCGATCAGCTTGTCGCCGCGCGGTGCACCTTTTTTATCGAGTACCTTCGACGAAATTTGCAGCAGCCAGGCCGTTTCGCTGGCGTTGCTGCGCAGTTTGTCGACCCAGTCTTCGAGGTGCACGCCGTTGAGGTCGAGGCTCACGGCCAGCTTGGGCGCCACTGCATCGAAGCGCGCGCCCAGGGTCAGCCAGGCGGTGCGCACCGGCACCAGGCCCTCGACCAGCTGCTCCTGCCACTGCTTGCCGACCAGGCCAATCGGCAGCACGCCTTCGCGTTTGAGGCGTTCGGCGCGCGCACCGAGGCTGTCGCGCACTTCGTGCAGTTCCTCGGGGGTGCTGGCGTCGTCGAGCAGGCTATCCTCCAAAAAATAGCGTTCCAGCGCGTCGAGCGAGAACGGTTCCTCGTCTTCACCCACGGCCTGGGCGTCGCCGAACGCCACGCCGAGACGGCGCCGGAAAAAATAGCGCGCCGGCTGGCGCAGAAAGTTCGCCAGCTCGCCCAGTTTCAGACGGTACTCGGGTTCCAGCTCGAACGGCGGCAGCATGGTGTCATCCAGGGCGTCGCCAGCGCCGTGGGCGGCGCGCCATTCGGCCGCGTAGGTCAGCATGCCGCCCTGCTCGAAATAGCGCCGGCTGAACGGCTGCAGCGCGTGTTCGGTCGTCATCGCGGCCAGGTCCAGGTCCCAGCCTTCGGCCAGGTAGTCGCGCAGTTGCGATACCAGCACCGAGGCTGGCTGCTCGCTGTTGTCGCGCACATTGCGCCCGACCCAGCTCACATACAGCTTGTCGCGCGCCGCCAGCACGGCCTCTAACATCAGATAGCGGTCATCGTCGCGCCGCGACCGGTCGCCCGGACGCGCCATGCCGGGCAGCGCCAGCAAGTCGAAGTCGGCCTGGCGCGCGCGGCGCGGGAAGTCGCCGTCATTCATGCCGAGCAGGCAGACCACGCGAAACGGCACGGCGCGCATCGGCATCAGGGTGCAGAAGGTCACGCCGCCTGACACGAACTGGTGGTTCAGGGTCGGCTCGTCAAGGGCGCCCAGCCACGCTTCGCGCAGCACCGCCAGCGGCACTTGCTCGTCGAAGCCGGCGCTGTCGCAGGTCTCCAGCCAGCTTTGCAGGGCGTCGTGCAGTTGCGCGAGGGTCAGGCGGTCGCCTTCCTCGGTGGCGGCGAAAAACGCCGCCAGCAGCGCGCGCGCCTGCTCGCCCCACTGCGCCGGGGTGCGCGATGCGGCCAGCGTGGCGCGCCAGGCCAGCAGCGTTTCGATCAGTTGCGCCAGCGAGCCGGCCAGCGCGGCATCGAGCCCGCCCACTTCGGCGTACGGCTCGATCTGGCGGAAGCTGCCGCCGGCGCCGCTGGCGTAACCGAGCAGCATGCGGCGCACCCCAAAAATCCAGGCATTCTGCTCGCCCGCCGAACCGAGTCCGAGGCCGTCGCGGTGCTGCTGGTCCAGGCCCCAGCGCACGCTGGCGCCTTCGATCCAGTTGCCCAGGGTGGGCAGTTCGTCTTCGCTCAGGCCAAAGCGCGCAGCCAGCGCCGGCACGTCGAGCAGGTCGCGCACCTCGCTCTGGCGGCAGCGCTGCTGCGGCAGCCGCAGTAGCCATTCGAGCGACACCAGCAGCGGATTGACGCTGCGGTCCTTCACATCGCCAATCTCGAACGGGATGAAGCGCGGGTCGCTGCGCTTGTGCTGGTCGAACACGGCGTGGATCGCGGCCGAGAAGGTGTCGATATCGGGCACCATGACGACCACGTCGCGCGGGCGCAGCCTGGCGCCGGGCGCGCCGAACCACGACAGCAACTGGTCGTGCAGCACCTCGACTTCGCGCTGGACGCTGTGGGCGACGTGAAATTCGATGGAGCGGTCGCGTGGCGCAGGGTTGGCAACGGCGCCGGATTGCGCCAGCCCCCTGGCACAGGGATGCTCGCGCAGCGGCAGCATGTCGCGCACGGCCGCCTGCACCTGCGCCAGCAGGGTCTCGCCTTCGCCGTCGCTAAAGAGATCGATGCGCAGCTGGTCGGCGCGCTCGCTCGATTCGGTGTCGAATTCGTCGAGCATGCGGATGAAATCGCGCCCTTGCCTGCCCCAGCTGGCCAGCAGCGGATGGCTGTGCGCGTGCAGTTCTTCGAGCGGCACCCCGGACAGGTCGATGCCGCCGCGCTGGCGCTGGCGTTTGTGGGCGGCCTTGAGCAGTTCGCGCCCTTCGATGATGTCGCCCCAATAGAACTGGCAGGGATTGGGCACCGCCAGCAGCACCTGGGTATGGTGCGACAGCGAGGCGATGGCTTGCAAGGTCTGGTACGGCAGCGCCGACATCCCGAACAGCACCACGCGGCGCGGCAGGCGTCCGGCCGGCGCCTCGCCGCTCTCGCTGGCGCGCACGAACTGCTGGTGGATGGTGGCGCGGCCCGAGTCGCGCAGCTGCGGCGGCAGGCTGTCGTTCACGGCGCGCCACAGGCAGGCTTGCCAGCGCTGCTCCGGCGCGAGGGGAACCAGGTCGCCGCGCGCATTGCGCAGGCGGTCGCGCCCGGCCGTCCAGTCGTCGAGCCAGTCGGCACGGTACACCTGGTACTGGTCGTACAGGTCGGCCAGGCGTTCGGCCAGTTGCAGGCGCCGTTCAGGGTCGCCGTCGCCCAGGAAATGGCGCAGCGGGGCGAAGGCCTGGTCGGCCAGCAGATGCGGCAGGAGGCGCATCAGGCGCCAGGTGAGCGGGCCCTTGTCGTACGGGGAGCGGGTCGGAACGCGCTCGCGTCCCAGCATGCCACGGTAGGCTTCCCACAAAAAACGCGCAGGCAGCGCCACGCGGGTGGCCGCGCACACGCCCATTTCCTCGGCCAGCGCGATTTTCAGCCACTCGGCCACGCCGTTCGATTGCACCAGGATGATTTCGGTTTCGAGCGGGTCGAGCGGGTGGCTGCGCAGCCAGGCGAAGAGCGCGGCACGCAATTGCTCCATCTGGTTGCCATGAAGAATAAGGAGGCCGGGCGTGACGGGAGAAGACATGGCGCACAGCATACTAGCTTTGGGCTGGGTGCGGTAGGGTGATACGTGCCGTTAACCCGGCGATGCGAGCTCAGCTGGCCGATTCGGTGAGTTCGTGCGCGATGTGCTCATTTAACTGGTCGAGCAGCGTGTACATGCTGGCCACCAGCGTGCGCGCCTGGTCCACCGTGGCGCCGTCGCGCAGCTGCTCCAGGTCCTGGCACAGGCCCGCGAAACGCATTGCGCCCACTGCCTTGGCCGATGCCTTGATGCGGTGCCCCAGGTCGGCCAGGCGTTCCAGGTCGCCGCGATCGAGCGCTTCGCTCACGTCAGCCAGGCCGTCGCGCGCCGAGTCGAGGAACATGAACGCGTACTTGCGCATCTTGACCGGATTGCCGCCGAAGGTCAGCGACAAGGCGCCCATGTCCAGCATGCCGGCGTCGCTCGACGCCACCGGCGCGGCCGACATGCGGGTCGGCGCCTGGTCGGCCAGCGCCGCCACGCGCCGCCGTCCGTTGCGCGCCGGCCGCGTGGCCAGCCAGCGGGCGATCACCTCGAACAGCAGCTTGGGCGAAATCGGCTTGGTGACGAATTCGTTCATGCCCGCTTCCAGGCAGCGCGCCTGGTCATCCTTGCCGGCGTTGGCGGTCATGGCGATCACCAGCGCATCGCGCAGGCGCGGGTCGGAGCGGATCATGCGGGTCGCTTCAAAACCGTCCATCACCGGCATCTGCACGTCCATCAGCACGCAGTCGAAGCGTTCCTTGAGCATCAGGTCGATCGCTTCCTTGCCGTTGTTGGCCACCACCACCGTGACCTGGGCTTCTTCGAGCAATTCCTGTCCCACCTGCTGGCTGAAGATATTGTCTTCCACCAGCAGGATGTAGGCGCCGCGCAGTTGTTCGAGGACCGCCGGATCGACCGCGCTGCGGTCGCCCGGCAGGAAGTTGAGTGCCTTGCCCAGGCGCGCCGTGAACCAGAAGGTGCTGCCATGGCCCGGCGTGCTGTCGACGCCGACCGTGCCGCCCATCAGCTCCGCCAGCTGCTTGCTGATCACCAGCCCCAGGCCGGTGCCGCCGTATTTGCGGGTGGTCGACGGGTCGGCCTGGTGGAAGGACTTGAACAGGTCGGCGATTTCGGCGTCGCTCATGCCGATGCCGGCGTCGACCACCTCGAAACGCACGATGACGTCGCTCTCGCCCTCTTCAAGCGCCAGCGCGCGCACGCGGATGCTGCCGTTTTCCGAGAACTTGATGGCGTTCGAGGTGAAATTGAGCAGCACCTGCTCCAGCCGCAGCGGGTCGCCGCGCAACTGCGGCGCCAGAAGCGGGTCGATCTCGAAGTCGAGATGCAGATGCTTGGTGGCGGCCGCGTCGCCCAGCTGGTTGGCGATGTTCTGCATCAGCGCGCGCAGGCCGAAGTCGAGCACTTCGAGTTCGAGCTTGCCCGCTTCGATCTTGGAAAAATCGAGGATGTCGTTGATGATGCCGAGCAGGTGCTGGCTCGAATGATGGATTTTTTCGAGGTAGTCGCGCTGCTTGGGATTGGCCACCGACTTGAGCGCCAGGTGCGACATGCCGATGATGCTGTTCATCGGCGTGCGGATTTCGTGGCTCATGTTGGACAGGAAGTTGCTCTTGGCCAGATTGGCGGCGTCGGCCTGCGCCTTGAGCTGGTGCAGTTCGGTCACGTCGGTCGACAGGCCGATCACGGCGCTCACCTCGCCGTCGAGCAGTACCGGCACCTTGACGGTCCACAGCTGGCGCACCTCGCCATCGAGCTGGGTAAATTCCACCTGGCTGGCGTGGCGCGCGCCATTGGCGAAGATCTGGATATCCTGGTTCCAGGAGATATCGGCCAGTTCCGGCGCCATCACCTCGCGGTCGAGTTTCCCGATGATCGCTTCGGCCGGCTGGCCCATCGCTTCGGCGGTGCGCGCATTGATATAGATGTAGCGCCGCTCGCGGTCCTTCATGTACACATGCGCGTCGATGCTGTTGAGGACAGAATCGAGCAGCACGCGCTGTTCGATGGCGGCCCGGCGCGAGCGGTACAGGGTAAAGAAGAAGGCGTAGACCAGCAGCGTAACCAGGAAGCCGACCCCGAACGTGAGTGGCGGCAGCAGCACGTCGAAGCCGCTGTACAGGTCCGCGCGCGCGATGCGGAAATGCGCTTTCCACAGGTTGCCGTTGTAGTCGACCGGCAGCACGGTGTCGAAATGGGCAGCATCCCGGGCGTCGGCGGCCAGCGCATCGTGATCGTTGTACAGCAGCCGGTCGAGCCGCCCCAGGGCCAGGCTGCGCCGCTCGGGATCGGGGCCGCCGTCGGCGTACAGTGCCAGCCGCAGGCGGCGCTGCGGCATTTCCTCGAGCGCGCTGCCGACCAGCGCCGGCATCGAAAAGTCGATGCCCACGCTGCCGATATAGGCATCGCGGCGCGCCTGCGCGGTGTAGAGCAGCGGGCCACTGCGGTAGACCGGCATGCGCATGTCCAGCGCCACGTGCGGACGCGGTGCATCAACCATGAACGGCATGCCCGTCGCGCTGACCTTGCCGCTGTCGCGCGCCTGCTCCAGGAGCGCCGTGGCGGCCGGCGTGGCGCCGATGTCCAGGCCCATGCGATTGCCGGCGCGCGCGGCCTGCGGTTCGATGTACGTGAGCACGGTGTAGCCGGCGCGTTCGCCCTCGGGCCGGATGGTAAAGTCGGGATAGCCGCCCGCGTCCACGCTGCGGTCGGCGCGCACCGAGGCGATGAAGTCGGCGCGCTCGGCCGCGCTCACGTAACGCGCAAACGTGACTCCTTCGATCGCCGGGTAGTTGCTGCGCATGCCCAGCGCCTGCACGTAGCGGTGGAACTGCAGGCGGCTGGGCGTCTCGGCGCCCTGGAACAGGGCCGACACGCCGCGTGCCAGGTCGGAATACGATTTGACGCGGGTCGACAGGCTCGATTGCGCGCTGCGTGCAATGGCGTCGAAACGCTGGCGCGCATCGCCGTCGACCATTCTGCTGGCGCCCACCGACAGCAAGGAGGCCACCAGCGCCGACAACGTCAGCCCCGCGGCCCACCATGCCAGGCGCGCGCCGGAACGAGCACCGGCGGTGCCTGTCATGGTGCGCTTGATCGCTTGCATCATCGTCCAACCCCGTTATTTTCGCTCGGCCGTACTTGGAAACCGCCGTGCAGGCAGCATACTATTAATAGAATGAAAAGTGCGCACGAACGCGCCGCCCGATTCATATATCCAAGGGTACTTTGCAGCAAGAGAACATGCAATTTATAAATTGCACTGTCGCGCCCATGCCATATGGCGGCCACGAAAGCAGTCTAGGAAACAGGAGCAGGAATGCGACATTTGATTGGCGAAATCATATCGGAATCGGTGAAAACGGTGCACGCGGCTGACGCCGGGGACGACCCGCATCTGTGGCTGGAAGACATCACGTCGGCCGCCGCGCTCGACTGGGTGCGCGCGCGCAACGCCGTGTGCGAACGCGAGCTCGAAGGCAAGCCGGGCTTCGCGACCCTGCGCGAGCGGCTCGCCACCATCCTCAACGACAAGGCGCGCATTCCCTGGGTCAGCGAGCATGCCGGCCATGTCTACAACTTCTGGCGCGACGCCATCCATGTGCGCGGCCTGTGGCGGCGCACCACCCTGGCCGATTACCGCGCCGCCGCGCCCGCCTGGGACACGGTGCTCGACCTCGACCTGCTGGCCCGGGAGGAGCGCGAAAACTGGGTCTGGGCCGGCGCCTCCTTCCTGCCGCCGGCCGGCGCGCGCTGCCTGGCGTTCCTGTCGCGCGGCGGCGGCGACGCCCATGTAGTGCGCGAATTCGACCTCGACACGCGCCAATTCGTGGCCGATGGCTTTGTCCTGCCGGAATCGAAATGCAGCGCGCGCTGGCTCGATTGCGGGCGCCTGGCGGTGGCCACCGATTTCGGTCCGGGCAGCATGACGGCATCGGGCTATCCGCGCATCGTCAAGGAATGGCGGCGCGGCACGCCGCTGGCCGCGGCCAGCACCCTGTTCGAGGCGCGCGAGGATGACTTGAGCGTGTCGGCATATAAAGTGTTCACGCCCGGCTTCGAGCACGAATTCGTGGAGCGCCAGATCGGTTTTTACAGCAGCGAGCTGTTCCTGCGCAGCGGCGCCGAGCTCATCCGCGTCGACAAGCCGGACGACGCCAATGCCTACACCGTGCGCGGCCAGCTGGTCATCGAATTGCGCTCGGACTGGCAGGTGGGCGGGCGCACCTGGCCGCAAGGGGCGCTGGTGGCGACCGATTTTGCCCGTTTCATGCAAGGGGAACGCGATTTCGACCTGTTGTTTACTCCGGGCGCCACCAGTTCGCTCGACGGCGTGGCCATGACCGCCAGCGCCCTGCTGCTGACGGAGCTGGACAAGGTCAGGAACCGCGTCGTCGAGCTGCGCCATGTGCAAGGCCAGTGGCAGCGGCGCGAAGTGACGGCGCCGGAGTTTGGCGCGCTCGGCGTGAGCGCGCTCGATGCCGCCACCTCGGATGCGTATTTCCTGACCGTGAGCGACTTTTTGACGCCGACCAGCCTCTACCTTTGCCAGGTGGGCAGCGACCGGCGCCAGGCGCTCAAGGCGATGCCGGTGTTTTTTTCGGCCAAGCCCTACATCGTCAGGCAGTTCGAGGCCGAGTCGAAAGATGGCACGCGGGTGCCCTATTTCGTGGTCATGGACCGGAAAACGCGCATGGATGGCAGCAATCCC
This sequence comes from Massilia frigida, assembly GCF_011682175.1. GTDB lineage: Bacteria > Pseudomonadota > Gammaproteobacteria > Burkholderiales > Burkholderiaceae_D > Telluria_A > Telluria_A frigida. The sequence continues at coordinate 62,701 of NZ_WHJG01000006.1, read as the reverse complement.
ACCGTGCTGTACGGGTATGGCGGCTTCGAGATTGCGATGAAGCCGTTTTACAGCGGCGTGACCGGGGAAGCCTGGCTGGCGCGCGGCGGCGTGTACGTACTGGCGAATATACGCGGCGGCGGCGAATTCGGGCCGCGCTGGCACCAGGCAGCGCTGAAGGACCAGCGCCAGCGCGCTTTCGATGATTTTATTGCCGTGGCACAGGATCTGATCGGGCGTAAGCTCAGCAGTCCGCGCCACCTGGGCATCATGGGCGGCAGCAACGGCGGCTTGCTGGTGGGAGCGGCCATGACGCAGCGGCCGGATTTGTTCAACGCGGTCGTGTGCCAGGTACCGCTGCTGGACATGCGGCGCTACCACAAGCTGCTGGCCGGGGCCTCGTGGATGGGCGAGTATGGCGACCCGGAGGTGGCGGCCGAGTGGGAGTATATCGCGCGCTATTCGCCGTATCACAATGTATTCAGGGACAAGCGCTATCCGCGCATGCTGCTGACCACCTCGAGCCGCGACGACCGGGTGCACCCGGGGCATGCGCGCAAGATGGTGGCCCTGATGGAGGCGCAGGGGCATGCCGTGCTGTATTGGGAAAACCTGGAGGGCGGACACGCCGGAGCGGCGAATAACGACCAGCAGGCGCAGATGTGGGCGCTGACGTATACGTTTTTACTGGAACAGTTGCGGTAGGGGTAAGGCCGGCCACCTTATCCGCCGCCGCCCTGCCGCGTCGTCGCGCCAGTGGCGGGACGACGCGGCAGGGCCAGAGACAACAGAATATGTCTCATTCATGCCAACACCATCCATCCTCCATATCGATTAGCGCAAACTTTCGCCTGAAACTTCCCCTCTCCCCGCGATTCCCGCCGCCGCGCCACGCCCTTTCCCCCTCCGCCGGCCCGCTTTCCACCCTCATTTCTGCCAGCTACCCCGGCCCGGCTGCCCGGTTTGTAATAGTTCGTCAAGCGAACTTATCGACCCGCCGATCAACCCGCAGCATGACTGGAATCATCACCATGGAACAGCTCGCCTCCCTCACTCCCCAGCTTTCCCCCGCCCAGCCGGCGCTGTTGCGAGAGTCCACCCCGCGCATCATCGGCGGCGGCATGTTCTGGAGGCCCGGCATCGGGCTCGGCGCGGCCATCATCCTGGAACTGTCGGCCGACATCGACAGCTTGTCGCAACGCATCGCCCAGCTGCCCGAGCGTGCCGGCGCCACCCGGCCGATGGTCAGCCACTACCTGTTCATGGTGAAAACCCTGGCCGCCGCCTGGGCCACGCGCAGCCGGCCCGCCCTCGATGCCGGGCTCGACGGCCTGCGCCACCTGGGCGAGAGCTTGCTGGCGCAAGACGCCCCGCCCCTGGCCACGGCGCTGCTGAACATGTTCCACGGCCGCCCCTCGGACGGTCCGGGCGCGGTGCGCCTGGTCGATGGCCTGGTACGGCGCCTGGCGGCCCCCAGCGCCGCCCTCGACGCCATCGACGCCGATGTCGGCAGCTATCTGGCGCAGATGGCGTGCGCCTCGGCCGACCTGGAAACGGATACGACGCTGGTCACCCAGCGCTTGCAGGCCGACCAAGTGCACGCCTTCATCCTGGCGCAGCAAGTCAATACCTTGCAGGGAAAACTGGCCGAGGCGCGCGCGCGCCGCCACAGCCACTGGCTGCTCGGGCCGGAGGCCGACGAAGCGCGCCAGGACATCACTCTTCACAACGGCGCGCTCGAGAGCGTGATGCGCCAGCTCGACCATATCCGCAACGGCCAGAGCGCCATGATGGCCGAGGCGGCCTATCTGCAAGGCTTGCTGCCGACCCTGTCGGCCTATCTGAGCGGCATGGACCGCATCGGGGCCGGTATCCGCACGCTGGCGGCCGGCACGCGCGCCCTGCGCGCCGAACTCGACGACCTGAAGAACGTCCTGCTGGCGGGCCCCGCCGTCAGCAGCCAGGTCCATGCGCAGTTGCAGGCCGCCCTGCCGGCCTGGCGCACACTGACCGCGCGCATCGCCAGCTTCCCCCCGGCGCGGGCCGACTGAGGCCGGTGCCGGCCGCTCAGGACGCCAGGCGCGCCTCGAACATCGCTTCATAGGTGCCGGCAATGTCGATATACAGGGCCACGGCGCGCTCGACCCCGATCTGGACCGGATCGCCGAAGCGCGCGGTGAGCACCCCGGCACGGCGCAGCAAGCGCTCGATGGCGGTGGTGGTGACCGTCACGTACTGGTCCAGCCCGGCGTGGTGGCCGTGGCAGATGATTTCCCCGATCGATTCCATGGTGATATCGGAAAAGCCAAAATGCTGGTTGCCATCAGTTTCGATGGCGAAACGCGACAATTCCCAGATACGGGCGTTTTGCGGGGCTTCCTGGCCATGCAGGAGCTGCGCAAACGAATCCTTGAGCATGTAAGGGCCCTCGGTCGGCAACAGGCGCCAGCAGCCGCGCAGGGGCCCGCCGCCCGGCTCGCGGATCATCATGTAGAGCGGTTCGAGGGCGTCGTAGCCATCGATCTCCATGCCGCTCATGATGGGAACTTCCCAGCCTAGCCGGTCTTTGAAAACCTTGGCACGCAGTGTGTGCATCTCCCACAGATCGCGGGATTTAAAGTCGCGCCGTGCGGCGATTCGAATGTGCAGAGCCATGTTTGGTACCTCGCTTTATAAAAGTTATGCAACTTGCATGAAGAATCATGCAAAAAAGTCATTGACATAACTAGTAGAGTTGCTAGGTGGCTCGTAAGCACAGTGAATGGAATACTGCCCTTTTGTTTGCGAGGAAACGGTATGGCTCAGGATTTCAATTACCAGACGACGGCCGTGGCAGAACAGCGCGGCGAGATCGATCACGATAGCGGCACCGCACAGGCAGCAAGCATGGCCGGCACGCCCCACAGCGAATTAAAACGCTTCAGGATCAGCAAGCGCGAAAGCCAGGAAAAGTTCTGGGGACGCTTCGGCGTGACCCAGTCCAGCGGCAGCCGCTTCGAAACCGGCCTGGGTATCCCGGCGCCGGTGGCGATTTTGGTCAAGCTGTATGTCAAGGGTAAGCTCAGCGATGGGGATCTTCCGGGCTGATAATGCCCAGACTGATCGCCTTCACCAGTGCCTGCTGCCGGGTGTTGACATTGAATTTCACGCGGATGTTTCCGATGTGAAAATTCACGGTCGCCTCGGAGCAGAGCACGATTTTCGAGATTTCCCATGACGATTTGCCGACCATCACCCAGTTGAGCACTTCGAGTTCGCGCTTGGTCAGGCGCGGGATGGGTTCGGCGCCCGGCTTGGGCGCGACGAATTTGAGCGAGGACTCGAAGGCGTAGTCGCGGATCAGCGAGAGCGATGGCATCAGCTGGCTGATGGTGCTGTCGAACTCGCCGTTGGGCGGGGCGTCGGAGGCGAAACTGACCACCCCGAATTCGCCGCTCGGCCCGTGGATGGGAAAGGTGATGCCGGAGCGGATGCCGTAGCCGCAGGCTTCCTCGTACATCTCGCGCTGCCCGGGCGCATGGAAGGTATCGGGTTCCCACACGATGGGAAGCGAGCTGGTCAGGCAATGGGAGACGGTCGGGTCGACGTAGTGCAGCTTGTCGGCGTCGTAGCGCGTGCGCCAGGCGGCCGCGTAGTTGCTGTGCAAGAAAGCTGTTTCCAGCTTGACATGCTTGGAGCCGACGGCGCCGTACAGCACCTGGTCGAATCCCTGGTCATAGGCCAGCGAAAACAGGGCGGAACTCCATCCATTCTCCTGGTCGCTTTTTAACAGCGTCATCAGTTGTCCCATTTTCACCATTGCCGTCACTCCCTTTTGTTGCCTATTTTACACAAATATCGCGTAATGACACTAGCGGGTATGCTCGCGTTAACTATAAATACGCCAAATGTAACTGTTAGTTGGTATTTTAGGCCGTTCCGCTCTCCTGCAACGGACAAATTTCGCCGACAATTCGCCGTGGAAAGTAAACTAATAGTTACGTTGGGCTGACTTGCGGCGGGAGAGCAAAGGCGTAGCGCAATCACAACATGGGACTGGGGCACAATGAATTGTGCGTCGTGGAAATTTGTTTTCCGCTAGTCTTTAGCAACTTTCTGTCGCCAGCTTAGCAGAAACGGGTAAGTTGCACGTCTTGCCACCGCCGGCGGTGCGCGCCGCCGGTGCTTGACTGGCGGGCGCACTGGTATACAGTTGCTGTTGCGTAGAAAACGCTGTGATCGGCAGCCACCCAACCAGACCTACCCGCACCGTGCAGATCATTCCGAAAGTTTTACTTGTCAACGATGATGCAGCCAGCCTGCTGGCGCTCGAAAGCCTGCTGACCGGGGCCGCGCGCGAACAGCATTACGAACTGCTCACCGCCAGCTCCGGCCATGACGCGCTGCGCATGGTGCTGACCCACGACTTCGCGGTGATCCTGCTCGACGCCAACATGCCCGGCATGGATGGCTTCGAGACGGCCGAGGCCATCCATTCGCATCCGCGTTCGGGCGCGGTGCCGATCATTTTCATCACCGCCCACTACGACGACGAGCGCCACCGCCTGCAAGCCTACGGCAAGGGCGCGGCCGACTATCTGTTTACGCCAGTCATTCCGCAGGTGCTTCAAACCAAGGTGGCGGTGTTCGTCGACCTGACCCGCAAGAACCTGGAGCTGCAGGCCAAGACGCGCGAACTGTCGCGGCTCAACCAGGACCTGCGCGTGCAGCGCGTGCAAGACCTGGAACGCATCAACCGCGCGCTGGAACAGGAAGTGGCCGAGCGCAAGGTGGCCGAGGAACGCGCGCAGGCGCTGTCGATCCGCGACCCGCTGACCAACCTGGTGAACCGGCGCTCGCTGATCGCCCAGCTCGAACACGCGGTGGCCACGGCCGACCGCCACCAGGGCGAATTCGCGCTGCTGTTCCTCGACCTGGACCGCTTCAAGCAGATCAACGATTCGCTCGGCCATGAAGTGGGCGACGAATTGCTGCGCCAGGTGGCGGCGCGCCTGCTGGCGGCGGTGCGCGTGTCGGACGTAGTGGCGCGCCTGGGCGGCGACGAATTCGTGGTGCTGCTCGAAGGCCGCGGCGGCGCCGCCAACGCGGCCCGGGTGGCGCGCAAGATCGAACAGGCGCACACGCGCCCCTTCGAGATCAACGGCAAGCGCGTCGCCACCTCGACCAGCATCGGCATCGGCCTGTACCCGCAGGACGGCAACAGCGCCGCGCAACTGATGAAAAATGCCGACACCGCCATGTACCACGCCAAGCAGTACCGGCGCGGCAGCATCGAATTTTTCCGCGAAGAGCTCAACGCGCGCGAACGCGAACGCGCCCAATGGGTGGCCGAACTGCACGCGGCGCTCGAACGCAAGGAATTCGAACTGCTGTTCCAGCCGCGCGCCGCCCTGCCCGACGGCCCCGTATGCGCGGTCGAGGCGCTGCTGTACTGGCGCCATCCGCGCCACGGCCTGATTGCGGCGTCCAGCTTCCTGCCCGACGTGGCCGACCGCCTGCTGCTCGAACAGGTGTGCGAATGGATGCTGGGCGCCGCCTGCGCCGAGGCCGCACGCTGGCGCGCGCAGCCGCTGCCGCAAGTGCTCATGGCGGTCGACCTGGCGCTGCTGCAAATCCGTCCCGAACTGGCCGCGCGCGTGCTGGCGCATCTGCGCACCTGCAAGCTGGAGGCGGGCTGGCTGGAACTCGAAATCCCCGAACACCTGCTGCTCGACACGCGCGACAGCGCTGCCGTGCTGCGCAAGCTGAAAGCGGCCGGCGTGCGCCTGACGGTCGACGACTTCGGCAGCGCCGGCGCGGCCCTGTCCATGCTGCGCGAGCTGCCGCTCGACGCCATGAAGATCGACCGCGCTTTCGTGCACGCCATCGGCAGCGGCGGCGGCACCGACATGGCCGCCGCCATCGTCCACCTCGGGCGCGCGCTCGGCCTGCGCGTGCTGGCCCAGGGCGTGCATACCGAAGAACAGCTATCCGTGTTGCATTCGCTCGGCTGCGACGAATTCCAGGGAGAACTACTGAGCCCTCCCCTGCACGCGCCGGCCATGCTGGCGCTGCTGCGCGACCAATGCAAGACCGACCCGACAACGAGCCCGAATCCGCATCGGGCCGCTCTTTCAACTCCCAAAAAACGAGGACAAAGCCGATGAACAACATGACCGACATGGCCGAGGAACTGGACATCAAGCTCCTGCTATCGACCCTGATGGCGCTCAAAAAAGGCGACTTCACGGCGCGCATGCCATCCGACTGGAGCGGCATTTCGGGCAAGATCGCCGACACCCTGAACGAGATCATCGAGACCAAGGAAAAGATGGTGCAGGCGGTCACCGACGTCTCGCGCGTGGTGGGCCGCGAAGGCCGCCTGACCCAGCGCGCCTCGGTCCCGAACGTGGTGGGCGGCTGGGCCACCATCATCAGCTCCGTCAACACCCTGATCGACGACCTGGTGCGCCCGACCACGGAAATGGCGCGCGTCATCGGCGCGGTGGCCAAGGGCGACCTGTCGCAGACCATGGCGCTGGAAGTGGACGGCCATCCGCTCAAGGGCCAGTACCTGCGCGCGGCCACCACCGCCAACACGATGGTCGAGCAGCTGTCCTCGTTTTCATCGGAAGTCACGCGCGTGGCGCGCGAAGTCGGTACCGAGGGCAAGCTGGGCGGCCAGGCCCAGGTGAAAGGCGTGGCCGGCACCTGGAAGGACTTGACCGACTCGGTCAACTCGATGGCGGGCAACCTGACCTCGCAGGTGCGTAACATCGCCGAGGTGACCACGGCGGTGGCGAACGGCGACTTGTCCAAGAAAATCACGGTGGACGTGCGCGGCGAAATTCTGCAGCTGAAGGACACCATCAACGTCATGGTGGACCAATTGCGCTCCTTCGCGTCGGAAGTGACACGGGTGGCGCGCGAAGTGGGTACCGAAGGAAAGCTGGGTGGCCAGGCGTACGTGCCTGGGGTGGGCGGCACCTGGAAGGACTTGACCGATAACGTGAACTTCATGGCGTCCAACCTCACCGGCCAGGTGAGGAACATCGCGGCGGTGACTACCGCCGTGGCGAACGGCGACTTGTCCAAGAAGATCACGGTGGACGTCAAGGGAGAAATTCTCGAACTGAAAAACACGATTAACGTGATGGTGGACCAATTGTCTTCCTTCGCATCGGAAGTGACGCGCGTGGCGCGCGAAGTCGGTACCGAAGGAAAGCTGGGCGGCCAGGCGCAGGTGAAAGGCGTGGCCGGTACCTGGAAGGACTTGACCGACTCGGTCAACTCGATGGCGGGTAACCTCACCGGCCAGGTACGCAACATCGCGGACGTGACGACGGCGGTGGCGAACGGCGACCTGTCCAAGAAAATCACGGTGGACGTCAAGGGCGAGATCCTGGAACTGAAAAACACCATCAACGTGATGGTCGACCAATTGAACTCTTTTGCGTCGGAAGTGACGCGCGTGGCGCGCGAGGTCGGTACCGAAGGCAAGCTCGGTGGCCAGGCCAACGTGCCCGGCGTGGCAGGTACCTGGAAAGACTTGACCGACGGCGTGAACTCGATGGCGGGTAACCTCACGGGCCAGGTGCGCAACATCGCCGACGTGACCACCGCGGTGGCCAACGGCGACCTGTCCAAGAAAATCACGGTGGACGTCAAGGGCGAAATCCTGGAGCTCAAAAACACGATTAACGTGATGGTCGACCAATTGTCTTCCTTCGCGTCGGAAGTGACACGCGTGGCGCGCGAGGTCGGCACCGAGGGTAAGCTGGGCGGCCAGGCTTACGTGCCGGGCGTGGGCGGCACCTGGAAGGACTTGACCGATAACGTGAACTTCATGGCGTCGAACCTGACGGGCCAGGTGCGTAACATCGCGGCGGTGACCACCGCCGTGGCGCGCGGCGACCTGTCCAAGAAGATCACGGTGGACGTCAAGGGCGAGATCCTGGAACTGAAAGACACCATCAACGTGATGGTCGATCAATTGTCCTCGTTCGCCTCGGAAGTGACGCGGGTGGCGCGCGAAGTGGGTACCGAAGGCAAGCTGGGCGGCCAGGCCAATGTGTCCGGCGTGGCCGGTACGTGGAAGGATTTGACCGAAAACGTCAACCAGCTGGCGGCCAACCTGACCAACCAGGTGCGCGCGATTGCCGAGGTGGCGACCGCCGTGACGCGCGGCGACTTGTCGCGTTCGATCCAGGTGGAAGCGCGCGGCGAGGTGTCCTACCTCAAGGACAATATCAACGAGATGATCCGCAACCTGAAAGAGACGACGCAGAAGAATGCGCAGCAGGATTGGCTCAAGACCAACCTGGCGCGCTTTACGCGCCTGCTGCAAGGCCAGCGCGATTTGCAGGCCGTGACGAAACTGATCCTGTCCGAACTGGCGCCGCTGGTATCGGCCCACCACGGCGTGTTCTACATGATGGACTCGCAGGAACTCGACGCGCGCCTGCGCATGATCGCCAGCTACGGCTACCGTTCCAGCCGCAAGCTGGCCACCTCCTTCCTCCCGGGCGAAGGCCTGGTCGGCCAGTGCGCGCTGGAGAAAAGCCGCATCTGGCTGACCGACGTGCCGCGCGATTACATCGTGGTGTCGTCGGGCCTGGGGGCGGCGCCGCCGACCAATATCGTGGTGCTGCCGATCCTGTTCGAGCAGCAGGTCAAGGCGGTGATCGAAATCGCCTCGCTCGACCGCTTCACCGAAACCCACCTCTCCTTCCTCGACCAGTTGATGGAATCGATCGGGGTGGTGCTCAACACGATCGAAGCGAACAGCCGCACCGAGTCGCTGCTGACGCAGTCGCAGTCGCTGGCGCAGGAACTGCAGCAAACCAACCAGGAACTGGCCGAAAAGGCGCGCCTGCTGTCCGAACAAAACATCGAGGTAGAACGCAAGAACCGCGAGGTCGAACAGGCCAAGCTGGCGCTGGAAGAAAAAGCGACCCAGCTGGCGCTGTCGTCGAAGTACAAATCCGAGTTCCTCGCGAATATGTCGCACGAGCTGCGCACCCCGCTCAACTCCCTGCTCATCCTGGCGCAGCAGCTGTCGGATAACCCTGAGGGCAACCTCTCGGGAAAGCAAGTCGAGTTCGCAAAGACGATCCACGGTTCCGGATCGGACTTGCTGACTCTGATTAATGACATTCTCGACCTGTCCAAGATCGAATCCGGAACCGTGACACTCGACGTGTCGGAATACCGCTTCTCGAACTTGCGTAACTACGTTGACCGCACCTTCCGCCACATGGCCGAAGCCAAGCACCTGGGCTTCACGGTGCTGCTGGCCGACGCCCTGCCGACCGCCGTGATGACCGACACCACGCGCTTGCAGCAGGTGCTGAAAAACCTGCTGTCGAACGCCTTCAAGTTCACCAGCCACGGCGAAGTCGCCCTCGAAATTTCGCTGGTGACGAGCGGCTGGACCAGCGACCACCCGAACCTGGTGCATGCCGATGCGGTGCTGGCGTTCTCGGTGCGCGACACCGGCGTCGGTATCGCGGCCGACAAGCTGCAGCTGATCTTCGAAGCGTTCCAGCAGGCCGACGGCTCCACCGCCCGCAAATACGGCGGCACCGGCCTTGGCCTGTCGATTTCGCGCGAACTGGCGCGCCTGCTGGGCGGCGAGATCCGGGTCGAATCGGTGGTCAACGCCGGTTCCACCTTTACCCTGTTCCTGCCTTACAACCGGGCCGGCTTCATCAACTACGACCAGGCACGCCAGCCGCAGCCTGCGCGCCTGGCGCCGCCGCCATCGACCGTGGTGTATGCCAGCACGGTCACGCCGTACGACAGCGGCACCATCCACGCCGATCCGGCCGCGTCGCAAGCGCAGCTGGTCGAATACGCGTCGGTGCTGGACGACCGCGGCCTGATCGCCCCGGGCGACCCGTCGGTCCTGATCATCGAGGACGACGAGCGCTTCGCCAAGGAAGTGATGGAGTTCGCGCGCGAGAAGAACTTCAAGGCGATCGTCACGCACCAGGGCGATTCGGCGCTGTCGCTGGCGCGCGACTACCTGCCGTCGGCCATCATGCTCGACCTCGACCTGCCCGACATCGACGGCTTCACGGTGCTCGACCGCCTGAAACGCGATCCGAGCACGCGTCACATTCCGGTGCATGTGATGTCCACCCTGCGCGAGCGCGAACGGGCGCTGCGCCAGGGTGCCATTTCGTACATCAGCAAGCCGGTCGAACGCGAAGCGCTGCAGGAAGAATTCACGCGCATCCAGAAGTTCCTGCTGGGCGGCAAACGCAGCCTGCTGGTGGTCGATGACGAAAAGATGCAGCGCGACTCGATTGTCGCGCTGATCGGCGACGCCGACCTGCGCATCGTGGCCGTGGAAACCGGCGCGGCCGCGCTGGAAGCGCTGCGCGGCTCGCATTTCGACTGCATGGTGCTGGACCTGACCCTGCCCGACATCAGCGGCTTCGATCTGCTCGACGTGATCGGCAAGGACACTGCCCTGCGCGACCTGCCGATCGTGATCTACACCGCCAAGGAATTGAGCCGCAAGGAAGTGACCAAGCTCAAACGCTATGCCAAGACCATCGTCATCAAGGATGCGCGCTCACCCGAGCGCCTGCTGGACGAAACGGCCCTGTTCCTGCACCGCTCGCACGCCTCGCTGCCGGAACTGCAACGCCGCATGCTGGAAGAAATCCACGCGGCCGATGGCGGCCTGGCCGGACGCAAGGTATTGATCGTCGATGATGACCTGCGCAACATCTTCGCCCTGTCGTCGCTGCTGGAACGCCAGCAGATGCAGGTGTCGTTCGCCGAAAATGGCCGCGACGGCATCGAAGTGCTGGAAAAAGACCCGACCATCGAGATCGTCCTGATGGACATCATGATGCCGGAAATGGACGGCTACGACACCATGCGCGCGATCCGGCGCATACCGAAGTTCAAGTCGCTGCCGATCATCACGCTGACCGCCAAGGCGATGAAGGGCGACCGCGACAAATGCATCGCCGCCGGTGCCTCGGACTACATCACCAAGCCGGTCGACGTGGCCCAGCTGCTGTCGCTGATGCGGGTGTGGCTGCATTGAACGGGCCATCCAGGCAGGCCGGCGCGCTGGCCACCGACGAGCTGGAAATCGACCTGCTGCTGGAGGGCGTTTTCCAGCGCTACGGCTTCGACTTCCGCGCCTACGACCGGCCCGGCCTGAAACGCCGGCTGCTGGCCTTGATGGAAGAGCGCGGGCTGGCCACGGTATCGCTGCTGCAGGACCGCGTGCTGCACGATGCAACGACGGCCGCCGCCCTGCTACGCGCGCTGAGCGTGCGGCCGGCCTTTTTGTTCGACGATCCGGAACAGGCGCGCCAGACGCGCGAGGTGCTGGGCGCCTGCCTGCGCGCGTCGGCGCTGCCGAAAGTGTGGCTGGCCGAGTGCGCGCATGCGGAGGAAGCGTGGTCGCTGGCGATTTTATTGGCCGAGCAGCAGATGCATCACCGCACCGAGATCTTCGCCACCGTCGCCAATGAGGAATTGCTGGCCGAGGCGCTGGAGGCCAGCATCCCGATGGAACGCATGCAGCAGTATCAGGAAAACTACCTGAAAAGCGGCGGCACGGCCAACCTGGCCGACTATTTCGAGGTGCGCGGCAAGCGCGCGGTGCTGCTGCCGGCGCTACGCAGCCGCATCACGTGGGCGCAATACAACCTGGTGACGGATGCCTCATTCAACGAGTTCCAGCTGATTGTATGCCGGCGCGCGCTGGCCGATTTCGGTCCGGTCCTGCGCCAGCGCACCCTGCGCCTGTTCCACGACAGCCTGGCGCTGTTCGGCGTGCTGGGAATCGACCGTGAACTGGCGCCCGGCGACACGCTGGCGGCCAGCTACCGGCCGGTGTTTGCGCACCAGCCGTGGTACAAGCGCGTCGCCTAGCGCGTCGCCTAGCGCGTCGCTTGACATACCCGCAGGGCGGCTTAGTCGATATTCAGGCGCGCTTCGTCGTCGCGCTCGATCAGGCAGTCAATGACTCCATCGATCTGATCCGACATCAGTGCATCGAGACTCATGGTGCCTGTCAATTTCCCTTTGAGCATGGCCTTCACTTGCGGCGCCATCTTGTTCCAGTCGTCCTGGTCGTACGTGACGCTGCCGAAGCGCCCTTCACGGTCGAAGAACAGGTGCGTGTATCTGTTTTCGCTATTCTTTACATGGCCGAAGATGAAGAAATTCGCATCGAGAAAAGCCAGCTCGGCGTCCGTGAAGTATGCGCCGAACTCCCAGCGGTCCCCCCACAGCTTGATAATCATGTCAACCAGGCCGCCAAACAGGATCATGCTCCAGTGGTGCGCAGGGTAGAGCCGCAGCGAGCCTGATTGCTCCGGGTCCTGTACCTCGACGCTGCCCTGTTCGAGATACAGCGCACGCAAGGCGGCGGGCAGCTTGCAAGCCCACTTTTGCTCGCGCGCGTCAAGATCGGCCGGTGTGACCGGCTTGCATTCAAGCGTGAAATGGGCATCGCACAAGGGACTGTCTTGCGCCACGCGCAGTTGGTGGGCTAGCGCGCGGAAGCGCTCCAATGCCGCCTGCCAGGTTTCACCGGCCGCGCCGATGCGCAGCCGTTCGACAGGATGCGAGGCCTTGAAGGCCTGGTAGGCAGGGTCCGCAAGATACGCGACCAGCGCGGCATCGTCGATACGCACGTCGTGGACTTTACGGGCCTTGTACTCCAGGTGGTACACGCTGGCGAAGAAGCCCTCGCGGTAGCGTTGCGGCGCGCTTTGGTATGCGCGCAGATAAATGGAGGCGCGTTGCTGGTATCTGTCGACGAAGGGATCGTCGTGCTCGGCGTCGCTCGCCACCAGCCGGAAGCAGCGCTCGATCAGTTCGACGGCGTCGTCGACATCGCCGCGCCCAGCCGCGAGCAGGGCGAGACTGGTCAAGGCGGTGCGCACATTGGCGAGAGTGATGAGTTCTTCATCGTCAAGGTCATCCTGGTCGACGGGAAAACGCTCCAGGACGGCTTCGCAGGTCGCAGTCATGTCGCCGGGCAGGTCGAGCTTGTCGAGGCTCGCGAGTCGAAGCTGGAAATAGGCGCTCCAGGTGGCATCTTCGTCGTCAAGCGCATCATCGTCGGACAGTTCTTCGAGAATGGGCAGTGCCGCATCGGCAAACGCAAGGCAGGCGGCATACTCTTTCTTGCGCAACTGGACGCCCGCTTTGCGCAATAGAGCGGTCATGTTCGTCATCGTATTTTTCATCTTCTGTTATCTCGATTCGTCGTGCTATTTGGAGGAAACGGGCGCAGGTATCACAAACCGCGCAGGGTTCCGGTGAATCTGGCGCAGTCGCATTCGTGCAATACTGCGCTTCCCCGCTCATGAAACCTGATTGGTGCCTGGCAGCTTTCGCAGACCAGCGTATTGGTCCCGGTCCGATGATATTCTTCGAGTGCGCGCATGAACAGATTCACGTCGTCCTGATTGACCTTCCTTGTCATAGTCCTGATTCACTTTTTTTGTCATCGTTTACCTGACGCGTTCTACTTCAGGTCGACATATAGAGATAGCGCGGTTTACAACTTCAACGGCCGCCCACATACCAACGGCGCGGCACGAACAATGTATGTCCCGACGCTTGAGTAAAGGTAATCCCTTCATTGCTCTCGGTAACAATGCTTCGCTGGAGATAGCGCGAAATATCTTCATCAAAGTTATATAGAGACAGGTCGCTGGAGTGCCCGTACGGCGAGTTTTTCAAGCTGATGAGTATTTGATATCGCGGCTGCATGCTGAAAAAAACGACCTCGGTTCCTGTTTCCAGTATCGAAACGGTATATCCGCTTTTCAGCGCCGGCAAACTAGCGACGGGTTGCGTCTGGCTGACCGAAAACCAGAAAGCAATCGCGCCGACAAGCAGGCCGGCGAGCAGGGAGAACAGGGACAGCAGGAATGGACGTTTCATCATGTCGTGGCGAGAGCGGGCTATTTATCAAAGGCCGCGGCGCAATACCGCCCGGGGACGCCCTGGCAGTAAGTGATCTAACGCGCCGCCGACGGCCGTTCGGCGATGCGGTCGCGCCACGCCTGCAGGTTGGCCATGCCTTCGGCGCCCGGCTTGAACTTCATCAGCCCGCGCGCGAATTCAAGCGCGCACCAGGCTGTGATGTCGGCCACCGTGAAGCGCTCGCCGGCCACGAACGGGCGCTTGGCCAGTTCGCCGTCGAGCCAGCGCGCATGCTCGCGCATCTTCTCGCCCTGCGAGGCGCCGAACTCGGGGAACTGCGGCTGCTCCAGCATGGCCAGCCCCGGGTGCGTATGGCGCACGCAGTTGGCGATACCCAGTAGCAGATGGAGCTCCACCCGGCGGTCGGCCATCTCGATAAAGGCGCGCTCCTCGAAGCCCTCGCCCATCAGGTTCGGCTCGGGATGCAGGCCTTCCAGATAGGTGCAGATGGCGCGCGTTTCGGTCAGCACGCGGCCGTCGTCGAGTTCCAGCGCGGGCACGCGCGCCAATGGATTCTTGGCGACGAAGCGCTCGCTCTTGTGTTCATTGGTGGCCAGGTCGATCATCACCGGTTCGATTCCGGTAATGCCTTTTTCGGCGATGAACATGGTCACGCGGCGCGGATTGGGTGCGAAATTGCTGATGTAGAGTTTCATGACATCCTTGCAGGGGGTTAGTTGTTGCGCGACTGGCCGGTTTCGAGCATGGTGCGCGCGGCGGCCGAGAATCTGGCCGCTTCCTCCTCGCTCGCGCTGGTCAGGTCGCGCGGCGATGGCGGCATCTGCAAGCCCTTTTCCACCGCGGGACGGACGCGGATGGCGTCGATCCAGCGTTTCAGGTGCGGCAGTTCCTCGATCGATACGCCCGACCACTTGTGCGTGCGCACCCAGGCCCAGTTGGCGATATCGGCAATCGAGTAGTCGCCGGCCAAAAATTCATGATCGCGCAGACGTCCGTCGAGCACGCGGAACAGGCGCCGGCTCTCGCCCTGGTAGCGGTCGATCGCGGGCTGGATCTTTTCGGGGAAGTAGCGGTAAAACACGTTCGCTTGCCCCATCATCGGACCGATGCCGCCCATCTGGAACATCAGCCACTGCATCACCTGCGAGCGGCCCTTGGCGTCAAGCGGCATCAGCTGGCCCGTCTTTTCCGCCAGGTAGACCAGGATGGCGCCCGACTCGAACACCGCGAAGTTATCTTCGGCGCGGTCGACAATCGCCGGAATGCGCCCGTTCGGATTGATCGCGAGGAACCAGTCTTCCTTTTGCTGGTTCTGGTGCAGGTCGAGCGCGTGCAGGGTGTACGGCAAGGCCAGTTCTTCGAGCGCGATGGAGACTTTGTGGCCGTTCGGCGTGGGCGCCGAATAGAGGTCGATCATGGCATTCCTTTTCGGGTAGATGACGAAAGAGCAAGGCGCATCATAGCGTCAATTTGGCGTGCCCGCACGCGCTGTGCCACAATCGCCGGATGACCCGCCACCGCCCCCTTCCCGCCCTGCTGCGCGCCCAGCTTTATCAACATCTCGCGGCGATGGAAAAGGCCGGCCTGCCGCCCGACCGGGCGTATGCGCTGCTCGATCTCGGCGCGGCGGGACGCGAACGCGTGGCCGCATTTCGCAAGCTGGCGGCACGCCGCAACGATCCCGCCAGCGCCGGCCTGGCCAGCGGCCTGTTCACCGTGTTCGAGGCGCGCCTGGTGCGCGCCGCGCTGGCCGCCGGCAGCCCGCTGGCGACGTTTCAAAGGCTGGCCGATTTTCACGCCACCAGGGCGCAGCAACTGGCCACGCTGCGCTCGCGCATGGTGCTGCCGGTCGCGATCCTGGCCATCGCCCTGTTCGTACAGCCGCTGCCGGCGCTGGTGAGCGGTACGCTGACGGCGGGCGGCTACCTGTGGCGGGCGCTGGCGCCGCTGCTGGTGCTGGGCGGCGCGGCGCTGCTGGCGGCGCGTGCCTTGGCCTGGTTCGGCTCCGGCAGCGAGTCGCCCGCGCGCACCGGCATCGAAGGCGCCCTGCTGGCGCTGCCGGTGTTCGGCCCGATGCACCTGCGCCGCAATATGCGCGATTTTGTCGACAGCCTCGCCCTGCTGCTGGAGGCCGGCCTGCCGCTGTTCGATGCCCTGCCCGAGGCCCTGGCCACGGTCGACAACCGCATCGTGCGCGCCGACCTGGCGGCCATGGAGCCGGCGCTCGCATCGGGGGCCACGCTGGCGCAGGCCATCGCCGCACTGCGCCTGGCCGACACCGGCCAGCTGCACGCGCTGGTGCTGACGGGCGAACAAAGCGGCACCCTGCCCGCCATGCTGCGCCGGCACGCCGCCAGCGAGACCGAGTCGATCAACCGCTTCCAGCTCGATCTGATGGCCTGGCTGCCGCGCCTGTTCTACGCACTGGTGGCACTGTGGATGGCGGTGCAGATCCTTGGCAGTTCGCTGAGCGCGGCAGTACCATCCTGAACCGCGCCCTGAGCCGTTCCGTGCCACAATCGAGCCCATGAAACCAATCCGAACTTACCTGCCGCTGCTGGTCCTCGTCGCCGGCTGCGCCAGCACGCCCACGCCAGCGCCGGCGCCCACGCCGGCCGACGCCACCTTCCCCTGGTACCAGGAAGCGGCACGCACGCAGCAGGTGCTGCGCATCGATAGCGCCAGGTCGCTCATTACCGTCACCGTGCGGCGCGGGGGCACGTTCTCGCGCCTGGGGCACGACCACGTGGTCGCCAGCCGCAGCATCGAAGGCTTCGTCGCGCCCGACGCCGGCCGCGCCGACTTCCGCTTCCGGCTGGACCAGATGACGGTCGACGAAACCGCCTTGCGCAGCAAGGCGGGCCTGGACACCCAGCCCGACGCCGACGCCATCGCCGCCACGCGCACCAATATGCTCACGCGCGTGCTGGAGGCGGAGCGCTTTCCGCTGGTGACCCTGCATGCCGAACGCGCCGCCGGCAAGGGCGACACGCTGCAACTGACGGTCGAGCTGCATGGCGTGTCGCGCACGGTGGAGGTGCCGACCACCATCGAGCGCAGCAAGGATGGCGTGAGCGCGAGCGGCACGCTGACGCTGCGCCAGAGCGATTTCGGCATCACGCCGATGTCGGTGATGGGCGGCGCCCTGACGGTGCAGGATCCCATGGAGCTGGCATTTCGCATCGTGGCGGCAGCGCCGCCGCCGTGACGGTCAAAAATTCATGACCACCGGATTGGCCGGGTCGGCGCTCCATTCGTACCAGCCGCCGTCGAAGACGCTGATGCGCTCCCAGCCCATCAGCCACGCATAAAAGAAGGCCAGCGAGGCGCGCCAGCCGGTGCCGCAGTAAAAGGCGTTGTGGCGGCCGGGATGGATGCCGCCCAGGCGCCACCGGGCGGCGATGGCGTCGCCATCGAGCATGCGCCCGTCCGCGTGCTGGAAATGGCTCATGCTGTTCACGTCGCCCTCGCGCCCGGCCCTGCCCCACAGCGCGCCGGGAATCTCGCCACGCGCCGCGATGTAGCTGTAGCCCGAGGTGGCGCCCGTGAATTCGCGCCAGGTGCGGATGCTGACCAGGGCCGCATCGCTGCGCGCCAGCAACTGCCGGGCCTGGGCCATGCCGGTCACATAGTCGGGGCGGCCGGGAAACGGGGCGCCGAAGCTGTGCGCGGCCACCGGTACGCGGCCCGGGCCGGCGACGGCCGGCAGGCCGGCCGCGCACCAGCCGGCGAAGCCGCCGTCGAGCATGCGCACGTCCAGCACGCCCGCGTACAGCATCAAATGTGCCGCGCGCGCCGCCGCCAGCGGATTGCGTCCGTAGACGATGACGGTGCTGTCGTGGCCGATGCCGTGGGCCAGCAGCAGGTGCAGCAGGGCGGCATCGCCGACTTTATTGAACAGGGGCGGCGCTTCCAGCAAGCGGGTGTCGAGCCAGGCGGCGCCGTCGATATGGGCCGCCTCGAAAGCGGCAGCCCCGGCGCAGCCCACTTCCAGCAGGCGCACGGCGCCGTTGCGCGCGAGCGGCGCCAGCTCGCCCGGCGCGAGCAGCTGGCGCGCGCGCACCAGGTCCTTGCGGGCGGCGCCAGGGGGCAGGCAGGTGGGCGGACGGGCATTCACGACGGACTTTTAGAGGGAACAGACCGGCTATTTTAAAGGGTCGGCCGGAATGCGTGCCGGAAACGTCCGTTCGCAGGCGCATCGAGCACGGCAATTCGTACTTTATTACTCATACATGATCTGCTATAACAGACATGCATCAGGGTCCAGAATGCCATGGCGGGAGCCACACAGTCCCGCCCAATTTTTCAAGGTGCACTTCGATGAACCCTCTTCTTGCCAATCGCGACGAGCGCGGCATCACCTTGCTGGTGCTCGGCTTTGCCGGCCTGCTGTTCGTCGGCATCATCGCCAATCTCGTGTTCGAGCTGGTGCAGGCGCGCAACCATGTCGTCACCCAGAAGACCACCAGTGCCCGCATGCTGGTCAAGGTGCTGGAGGAGCAGGCGGTCGACAGCGTGTTCGCGGTCGACCTGGCGATGCAGACCACCATCAAGGCGGTGCAGATGGTGCCGCGCGGACCGGCCGACCGCGAACGCCTGGTCAATGAACTGCTCGACAGCAGCATCGACAACCTGCCCTTCATCCGCGCCATCTGGCTGCTCGATGCCGATGGCAAGATGATTCACGACAGCCAGAAATTGCCGGGATCCTACAACCTGTCGGACCGCGCGTATTTCCGCATCCATCGCGACCATCCCGAGCATGGCATGCACATCGAAGGGCCGGTCATCAGCAAGCTGGGCGTACCCTTTATCAGTTTCAGCCGCCGCATCAACCGCCCCGACGGCAGTTTCGGCGGGGTCATCGTGGCCGCGCTCGAACCGACCTACCTGCGCCGCTTTTACGACTCGGTCAAGGTCGGCAGGGATGGCATGGTGGCCCTGGTGCGCACCGACGGCGTGCTGATGCTGCGCATGCCGGTCGCCAACATGGCCGAAGGAAAGCGCCTGACCTTCTTCCCCGATTTCAGGGCCTCGCCATCCCCGCCCGAGGCCGGCAGCTACACGGCCGACAGCAGCATCGACCACATCCGCCGCCGGTATTTCTACCAGCGCGTCAGCGGCCGGCCGCTGGTGGTCGTGGTCGGTCTGGGCGAGGAGGAATTGCTGGCCGACTGGTACAGCATGGCGCGCGCCTACATCGCGGTCTCGCTGGCATTCCTGGCGGCCCTGGCCGGCCTGAGCTACATGGCGCTGCGCGAACTGCACAAGCGTTACGGGCTGAACCAGGCGCTGCACAACAGCGACGATGCGCTCAAGGCGGCGCAGCAACTGGCGCTGATCGGCAGCTGGCGGCTCGACCTGGTCAGCCGCAGCGGACAGTGGTCGCAGCAGATGTATCGCCTGCTCGGCCTGCCGGCGGCGGACCAGCCACCGCCGCTCAACGTTTTTCTGCAGCAAATCCACCCGGGCGACCGCCATCTGGTCGAGTCGGCCGTGCGGCATGGCATGAACTGGACGGGCGAGCTGCGCAGCAATCCCGCGCTCGGCCCGCAGCGCTATTTTCATTCGCGCAGCACGGGCGTGCACGATGCGGCCGGCAATGTGACGGCACTGATGGGCACGCTGCAAGACATCACGGAGCGGCGCCAGTCCGACGAAAAGCTGGAGCTGGCCGCGCGCGTGTTCGCCTGCACGCGCGACGGCATCGTGGTCACCGACGCCGCCAGCACCATCGTGGCGGTGAACGCGGCGTTCGAGCGCATCACCCAGTACAGCGAGGCGGACGTGCTGGGACGCAATATCCGCATGCTGCGCTCGAACGTGCACGATAGCGATTTCTACCGGCAGCTATGGGACACGATCGCACGCGACGGCCATTGGCGCGGAGAAATCTGGACCCGGCGCAAGAATGGCGAGGTGTTTCCCGAGTGGCTGACGGTGAGCGCGGTGTCCAGTCCGGAGCACGGCACAGCCGGTTATGTGGGCGTGTTCACCGACCTGAGCGACATTACCGAAGCCAACGAGCAACTGCAATTCATGGTCAACCATGATCCACTGACGCGCTTGCCGAACCGCTCGCTGCTGAACGACCGGCTGGGACAGGCGATCGAGGCGGCGCACCAGGGGCAGCGCATGATTGCCGTGCTGCTGCTCAATATCGACCGCTTGCAGCGCGTCAACGACAGCATCGGGCATGACGCTGGCGACCAGCTGCTGCGCGAAATGGCCCAGCGCCTGCTGCTGCGCCTGCACCCGGGCGACACCCTGGCACGCATCGGCAGCGACGAGTTCGTGCTGGTGCTCTCGCACGTGGACGACAACGATGATATCAACGCCGTCGCCCAGCACATGCTCGACACGGTGGCCGCGCCCTGCCAGTTGCTGGGGCACGAGGTGGTGGTCACCGCCAGCGTGGGGATCGCGCTGTTTCCGCTCGATGGCGTCACCGCAAACGACCTGATCAGGAATGCGGACACGGCGCTGTCGCACGTGAAGAACAGCGGGCGCAACAGCTTCCGCTATTTCACGTCAGAAATGAACACACGCGCCTTGCACTGGATGGCGCTGGAGCACCGTTTGCGCAGCGCCTTGGGACGCGCCGAATTTTCGCTGTTTTACCAGCCCCAGGTGCGGCTGGCAGACCAGCGGGTGTGCGGCACGGAAGCGCTGATCCGCTGGCGCAGCGCCGAGCTGGGCATGATTTCGCCGGCCGAATTCATTCCGCTGGCGGAAGATTCGGGCCTGATCGTCGAGATCGGCGAATGGGTGATCCGCACCGCCTGCGCACAGAACAAGGCATGGCAGGATGCCGGCCTGCGCGCGCTGCCGGTAGCGGTGAACGTGTCGGCACACCAGATCACGGCCGGCACCTTGCCCGCGATCGTGACAAGCGCCCTGCTTGACAGCGGCATGCAGGCGCGCTTCCTGGCCATCGAACTGACCGAAAGCGTGCTGATGCAGGAAGCGGAGCTGGCGATGGCGCAGATTGCCGAGTTGCGCGGGATGGGCGTGGCGGTGGCGCTGGACGATTTCGGCACCGGCTATTCGTCGCTCAGCTACCTGAGCCGCTTTGCGCTGGACAAGCTGAAAATCGACCAGAGTTTCGTACGCAATATTACCGCGGATGCCAAGAGCGCGGCGATCGCCAAGGCCACGATTGCGCTTGCGCATGGCCTTGGGATCACGGTGGTGGCGGAGGGAGTGGAAACCCGCGAACAGCGCGATTATCTGGACGGCGCGGGCTGCGATGAAGTGCAGGGATATTTCTTCAGCCGCCCGGTCGCGGCCGAGGAGTTTGTCGCCCTGCTGGAGGCCGATGGTGGGAAATCGGATTAGTCCTGCCTGGCGATGTAGCTTCTGACAGCGGCATCGGCGTCGCTGAAGGAGGTTTCCTCGATGCTGCGCTGGAGCAGGATGGCGGCGCTGATCTCGCCGGCGCCAATCTTGGCCAGCACGCGCGGGTGGAGGTCGTCATGGCCCGACCCGGCGCCCGGAACCGAACTGAGCATGCGTTCCAGGCGTTTCAGCCTCCTGAACTGTTCATCCTGCTTCAGATACATCATGTACAGAGCGCACATGCACATGAGGAACATCGTTAAAGCCAGGTCTTGTGATTCCATGCTGATTCTCCGGTGTGAGTGGGATGACAAGTAAATTGCCGTAATCACAGTAAATCAAGGGTCGCGCAAGTGCCAGCCCAACGGCCGCTTTCGGTGACGACCGTCAACAGCGCCAGCGACCGCGCGGCGCCGGCCAATCTCGCGCCCGGATCCCAACACCGGTGTGTAAGATAGGGCGATCGCCCTGTGGAGGGAACGCATGATCCGGGGAAACCGATGGAAGGAGCGACTTTGCGAACGATGCCGGAAACACGTGCCTGGGTGCGCATGCCATCGGGCCGCCGTCTCGACCTGCTCAACCCCACGCCCTTCGACTGGGACGACGCCGACCTGGCGATCGGGCTGGCCCGCACCTACCGCTGGGGCGGGCATTCGGTGTGGCCGCTGCCGCTGTCGGTCGCCCAGCATTCAATTGCGGTTATGCAGTTGAGAAAGAACGCGGCGGGCGGGATGCTCGATCCGCTCAGCGAACTGCGCGAACTGCTGCACGATGCCGAGGAAGGCTTGCTCGGATTCGACGCCATTTCCGTGATCAAGCCCTTTCTCGGCGATGCTTTCCGCAGCCTGACCCTGCGCCTGGAACAGGTTATTTTCCTGCGCTACGGCTTGCCGGGCTGGACCACCAGGGAGCATGCCTCGCACAAGCGCGCCGACCGCCTCGCGGCCGCCAGCGAAGCGGTGCACGTTGCCGGATGGACCAGGGACGAGGTGAAAAACACCCTGAAAATTTCCGCCAAGCCCCAGATCGACGATCCCCTGTTTCCCATTTACGGCGGCACCCCCTGGGAGCCGTGGACACCCGAACTGGCCTGCACCCGCTTTCTCGATGAGCTGAACCGGCTCAAGGCCAGTGTCTGAGCCAGCCGCCCCCCTTCCTCGCCCAAGTCACGGATTTCACAGGCTTTTTAAGGATATCCACAAGAATTGTGGATAACATTGTGGATAAGCCCCGCCAAACGTCGCTTAGCGCCCGGTTTTAAGCGGGTTTCAATAAAATGCCCGTTCAGCAGGCAGCCATTAAGTTGAATGAAATCATGAACTTAAAACGCCCCCCAGCACACTGGCAAACTGTCCATTCGGTAAATTCCTACACGCAGGCAAAACAGGGGATAACTCGCGTGGCCTTTGACAAAGCGCGCCAGCTGTCTTAGTGTGGAGCCATGCCCTCTTCCGCCACCCCCGCCCACGGCAACCTTCTCATCGTCGACGACGACCCGTCCGACCTGTCCATGTCGCCCGCGCAGGAAAGTATCCCTTGGCGCATCCTGATCGTCGATGACGATGTCGATGTGCACGTGGTGACCAAGTTTGCACTCAGCAATGCCCAATTCCAGGGACGACGCCTGAGCTTCCTGCATGCCTACAGCGGCAAGGAAGCCCTCGCTACCCTGCGTGCCACACCCGATATCGCGCTGGTGTTGCTCGACGTTATTATGGAGACGGACGATGCCGGCCTGCGCGTGGCGCGCCAGATCCGCGCCGACCTGCACAATGAGCTGGTGCGCATCGTCCTGCGTACCGGGCAACCGGGCCAGGCGCTGGAACACAGCATCATTTGTGATTACGACATCAATGATTTTTGGTGCAAGGCCGACCTGACCACGCGCAAGCTGTTTACCACCGTGATCGCCTCGCTGCGCGCCTATGCCGGCCTGCAGGCGGCCGCGGCCGACCGCGCCGCGATGTCTGCCGAACTCGACAAGGCGCGCCAGGTGCAGGCGCTACTCGGCCAGCAAGCGCTGGTGCTCAAGCTCGACGCCAAAGGCCGCATCATCGAGGCCAGCGAGCGCCTGTGCCAACTGGCCGGCGCCCGCCCCGAGGCGCTCATCGGACACGCATTGCACGCCTTGCATGCCGGCGCGTTCCCCGCGCCGCTGGTGCTCGACATCACACAGGGGCTGGCGCGCGATGGCGCCTGGTCGGGCGACATCCAGACCCGGGCGGCCGACGGCAGCGCCCTGCACCTGCGCTGCGCCCTGCTGGCCCTGAGCGAGCCGGGCGGTGCGCCTTACGAGTACGTGGCGGTGGCAACGCTGCACGACCCCACGCCAGGCCCCTGACGGCGGCTGCCCGAACGACGCTGCCCGCTACTTCCACGCATTGCGGGCGCGCTCGCGCACCAGCATGCGCACGCTGTCGGGCATGGGTTTGCGGCTCTGCCGGGTGTCGGCCGTCATCCATACCGTTTCCTCGAAGTACTTGAGCATGGCCGGGCTGATGAAACGCGTGCGCGCCGCGTACACATGGCGGTCGCCCATCTGGGCTTGCTGCTTGATGAAAAAGCGGTTCGGCACCACCAGGTGCAGGTGCTCTTTGGCGCGCGTCATGGCCACGTACAGCAGGCGGCGCTCCTCCTCGATATCGGCGGCGTTGCCGGTACTCATATCGGACGGAATGCAGCCGTCCACCACGTTCAGCACATGCACCGACTTCCACTCCTGCCCCTTGGAGGAATGAATGGTCGAGAGAATCAGATAATCCTCGTCCAGATGGGGCGGCCCGGCGCGGTCGCTGCTCGCTTCGGGCGGGTCGAGCGTGATTTCGGCCAGGAAGGTTTCGCGCGAGCCGTGGCCACCCGCCAGGCGTGCCAGCTGTTCCACGTCGGCCACGCGCACCTGGGCGTCGTCATGCATGCGTTCGAGGTGCGGCAGGTACCAGGTCTTGACCAGCTCGATATCGGCCGGCCAGCGCAGCCCCGGCGCGCGCAGGGCGCGGAACAGGGCGACGAACTGTTGCCAGTCGCCACCGCTCCTGGCCGGCGCGGCAAATTGCTCGATCGCAAGCAGCGGCTCGGCCGCCTCGCCGACCGCGTCCAGCAGGCGGGTGGCGGTGGCGGCGCCGATCCCCGGCACCAGTTGCACCACGCGAAAACCGGATACCCTGCCGCTCGGGTTCTGGGCAAAGCGCAGCACCGCCAGCACATCCTTGATGTGGGAAGCTTCGAGGAACTTGAGGCCGCCAAACTTAACGAAAGGAATGTTGCGGCGCATGAGTTCCAGCTCCAGCGCGGCGCTGTGGCTGGCCGCGCGGAACAGCACCGCCTGCGCCTTGAGCGCCATGCCCGTCTCGCGGTGCTCCAGGATGCGCTTGCAGACCCAGCGCGCCTGCTCGGCCTCGTCGGGAATGAGCACCAGTTGCGGCAGGACGGTCGAGACCTTGTCGGTCCACAAGGTCTTGGCGTGGCGTTCGAGGGCGGCGCCGATCACGGCATTGGATGCGTCCAGGATCGGCTGGGTCGAGCGGTAGTTGCGGTCCAGGGTGACGATGCAGGCTTCCCGGGCGAACTGCCTGGGAAAGTCGAGAATATTGCGCACCGTGGCGCCACGGAACGAGTAGATCGACTGGGCATCGTCGCCCACCACCATCACGCCCTCGCCGCCCGGCTTCATGCCCATCAGGATCGCGGCCTGCAAGCGGTTGGTGTCCTGGTATTCGTCGACCAGGACATGGTCGAACAGGCCGCCAAGGTGCGCGCCGAGGTCGGGATCGGCCGCCATCTCGGCCCAAAACAACAAAAGATCGTCGTAATCGAGCACGTTCTGCTCTTGCTTGGCGTCGACGTAGGCGCCAAACAGGGTCTTGAGCTGGGCTTCCCATTCGCTGCACCACGGAAAGGTACTCTGCAGTACCAGCGCCAGCGTGTCGCGGCTGTTGACCACCCGCGAATAGATGGCAAGGCAAGTTCCCTTGAGGGGGAAGCGTTTCTCGGTCCGGCTCAGGCCGACCTCGTGGCGCACCATGCCCATCAGGTCTTCGGAGTCGCCCCGGTCGTGGATGGTGAACGATTCCTCCAGGCCGATGCGGCCGGCGTAATCGCGCAGCAGGCGCGCGCCGATGCTGTGGAAGGTGCCGGCCCAGGGCAGGCTGGCTGGTGGCTGGCCGCCGCGCGCGCCCATGATCCGGTGCAGCACGTTAGCGGCGCGTTGCGTCATTTCATTGGCGGCGCGGCGCGAAAACGTCAGCAGCAGGATGCGCTGGGGATCGGCGCCGCTCATGATCAGGCGCGCCACGCGGTGCGCCAGGGTATTGGTTTTGCCGGACCCGGCGCCGGCAATCACCAGCAAGGGCCGTGCGCTGCCGGCGGCCACGCCGATGTCATGCTCGACAGCGGCACGCTGGGCGGGATTGAGGCTGGCGAAGGGATCGTCGGCGCAAGCGGCAAGGGGAACAGCGGTCATGGCGGGCATTCAGACTGGGATTGACATGACTGTACATTTATACAGTATTATTACGCAAGTAAAAACCTTCCCGCCGTTCCGCCACGGCGCCGGTGGCGCATGCGCGCCAGCCGCGAAAGCGACGCTCAACATCACCCTA
Organism: Massilia frigida; assembly: GCF_011682175.1. GTDB lineage: Bacteria > Pseudomonadota > Gammaproteobacteria > Burkholderiales > Burkholderiaceae_D > Telluria_A > Telluria_A frigida. The sequence continues at coordinate 36,869 of NZ_WHJG01000006.1, read as the reverse complement.
TGCACGCTAAGTAGCCGTTTCTAAAGCGCTTTTTGGGATATCCACAATCGCTGTGGATAACTTTGTGGATAATCCCCTCTTGACAGTCCGCAAGCGTGTAACGATGCGGGTTTCAACAAAATGCTCATTCGTGAGGCAGAAATTATACCTATATAAATCAAGCACTTGCAAAGTCAATGGGGAAAGCGGTAAAAAATATTAAGAAATTTCCTACAAGATTTTTTTGTGCATAACCGCCTGTTTTGCACACGGCTCAAGGCGGGTGGTTTGATAACATTCTGATATGCATGCGGCGCACGCCGTGCCGCTCCGGCGCCACCACCCTGCGCCACTCAATGAGCGAGCATCTCGCGCCGGCGCTGCGGTTCCAGCAAGACCCGTTCGATCACGTCGGGATGGATTTCCTGCGCCTTGAGGTATTCGATGGCGCACATCGTGTTGCTGCTTTCCTGGACCGAGATGGCATGGTTGACGATGTCGCGCTGGCGCACGTCCTGGCGTCGATAAGGTGGCTCAACCACGGCGAGACCGCCGCTGTCGGGGCGTTGCTGTCGATTCATGTTGTGATTTCCTTACAGGGCATTCAGAAACGTCGGAAAGGGAACCCAATACTGCCTAGGGAGTATCCATCAATAAAGATCAAAGTCAATGTCAAGGTTCCATCGAAACGGCAAAAAATATGCTTGAGGCATAGTGTCACGGGCGCCATTTTTACAGCTGGCAACATAGCGCCGGTCCCTGACGCCGCGGCCTAGAATGCCGCCACACGCCTGTGCGCATGCCTGCCACGACGACCGAGGACATCATGACCATTCCCCCTGAAAAGATCACAAGCGAACCGAGGCTTAACCCGGGTGACGAAGCCAAACCGGGCACGCCCGGTGCGGCCGAGGATCTGTGCGACGCGTGCGGCGGCAAGGGCACGCTGGACAACGGCGGCGCCTGCACGGAATGCGGCGGCACGGGGCGCGTGATGCGCGGCATCGGCGGCGGCTGAGTCCGCATGGACAGGCGGGCGGACCGGCGCGATAATGCGGCATGACCGACCCGTCCCTCCCCGCCCGTCCGCGTCCGCAATCGCTGGCCGACCTGTTCATGTCGTTTACCTTGCTGGCGCTGCAAGGCTTCGGCGGGGTACTGGCGGTCGTGCAACGCGAGATCGTTGAACGCAAGCAATGGCTGACGCAGGAGGAATTCCTGGAGGACTGGGCCGTGGCCCAGATCCTGCCGGGGCCGAACGTGGTGAATCTGTCGATGATGATCGGCGGGCGCTATTTCGGCCTGGCCGGCGCGCTCTCGGCGCTGGCCGGCATGCTGGCCGTGCCGCTGGTGCTGGTGCTGCTGCTGGCCCTGCTCCATGCGCGCTTTATCGATCATCCGGGCGTGGCCGGTGCGTTGCGCGGCATGGCGGCGGTGTCGGCCGGCATGATCGGCGCCACCGGCCTGAAGCTGTCGCTGGCACTGTCCAGGAACCCGATGCCGCAGCTGTGGTGCTGGGCCCTGTGCGTGGCCGGCTTCGTGCTGGTGGCGCTGGTGCGGGTGCCGCTGGCCTACGTCTTGTTCGGGGTAGGCGGGCTTGGCTGTTACCTCACCTACCGCCGGCTGCGGCCATGAGCGCGCCGCAGATCGTCCTGAGCTGGAGCGACTGGCTCAGCCTGTTCGGACACTACCTGATGCTATCGCTGATGTCGGTTGGCGGGGCAATCTCGACCACCTCGGAAATGCATCGCTACCTGGTCGAACAGCATCATTGGCTGACCCAGGCGCAATTCAATAACGCCATCGCGCTGGCCCAGGCCGCGCCGGGGCCGAACGTGCTGTTCGTCGCGCTGATGGGCTGGCAAGTCGGCATGAACGCCGGCAGCACCGGCGCCGCCTTCCTGGGCGTGGCGGTGACCATGTTCGGCATCCTGATTCCCTCGACGGTGCTGACCTATTTCGCCGCCCAGTGGGGCCATCGCAACCGCGATTTGCGGGCCGTGCGCGCCTTCAAGCAAGGCATGGCGCCGGTCGTCATCGCCCTGCTGCTATCGACCAGCTGGATTCTGGGCAGCGCCAGCGGCCGCTTCGCCAGCGACTGGCCGCCGTGGCTGCTGACGGTGGCGAGCGCCATGCTGATCTGGCGCACCAAGCTCCATTTGCTGTGGATACTGGCCGGCGGCGCCCTGCTCGGCTGGCTGCAACTGGTCTAGCCCGACTATGCCGGACGAGCGTCAAACACCGCCTGCAAGCTCGGCGCGTTAAGGCTGCGCTCGAACCACTGCTCAAGCTCGGCCTGAGTGGCCTGATCGATGCGCTGCGTTACCGGCGCAGGCAATTCGCCGAACCGGCTGCGCAGCAGACTGCCCAGTACCCCGCGAAGTGCAATGACTTGCCCTTCCGCCTTGCCTTCCGCCTTGCCTTTCGCTTCGCCTTTCGCGATGCCTTCGGCGCTTCCCTTTTGAAAGCCGATCTCCTCGAATTCTTCGGCCCAGGTTTCAAATTTACGTCCCATGTCAGCGACCTCCTTGACACTGTTACATGTGAATGGCCCCGATTTGCCGGGTCTGCGCGCCAGCAGGTGGTTCACCCATACCTCGACCGAACGCCGCAGGCTGGCTTGGGGTGCTTCGTGGAACCAGGCCGTCAACGCAGGAGCGACCTTCCTTAGGACATCGGGCGCGCTCGAAAGTTCCAGCCGAAACAGCAGCGCCAGCAAGGTCGCGTTTGTTTCCAGCGCGGTGGGGTCCAGGCGCTGCTGGTCGATCAGCACATAGCGCTGGGCTGGCTGCAGCGCCGCGAGCTCGGCGGGCGCTTGCATGAGGAGGCCGGCCAGGTCCATGCTGGCGCTCCAGTGCGGCGAGCCGTTGTAGAACACCAGCGGCAGCACCGGCGGCAACAGCAAGCCAGGGGACAATGCGTGGCCCTTGACCAGGTCCTGGTACAGCAAACCGATGTAGGTCTGCATGCGCAGCGCCATCCACCGGTCCACGCCTGACTGGCATTCCAGGAGGATGTACACGTAAAGAAACTCGTCGCCCAGCCGCACGCGCCAGACGATGTCGTCCTCGCGGGCCGACAAGCGCTCGCTCACATACGCCGGATTGACCCGCTCGAAGGAAGACAGCGCGGCCTCGTCGAGCAGCTTGAAGGGAGTGAAATCCGTGATCAGTTCGCGCACCAGTTCCGGGTGGGCGAACAGCGAACGGTATCCGAGGTCGTGAAGGGCGGGCATGGGGCATTGTAGCGAGCATCGATGCCCTTCCTTTGCGCTGCCTCAGACGTGTGCGGCGGCGCTTCAGCGACTTCCGTGCACCTGTTTCTGCGATGAACCACCCTTCCTGCCGCAATGCCGGCGTCCCGGCCATGATGGATTTTCCCCGCTGGCCAGGCGCGGCAGCGTCCACGCCGCCTCAGTGGCATCGACCCAGACCTGCAACGCAGCCACGCCGGTGACGGCGTCCATCTCTACACAGGAAGTAGTTGGGCGAGTGGTCCCCGACAAGGCATACTTGCGCATCACTCACCACTTGGACGGACCGATGCTCGAACTTTTATCAGAACACGCCTGTTTCGGCGGCGTACAACGCTTTTATCGCCATGATTCGACGGCGACCGGCCTGCCGATGCGCTTTTCCGCCTTCATCCCGGCCGTACCCGCTGGCCAGACGCTGCCGGCGCTGTTTTACCTGGCGGGCCTGACCTGCACCGAAGAGACGTTTCCGACCAAGGCCGGCGCCCAAGGCGCAGCGGCGCGCGAGGGCCTGATCCTGATCGCGCCGGACACGAGTCCGCGCGGCGCCAACATTGCCGGCGAAACCGATGCCTGGGATTTCGGCGCCGGCGCGGGCTTTTATCTGGACGCAACCGAGGAGCCGTGGAGCAAGCACTACCGTATGTTCAGCTATCTGCTCGAACTGCACGCGCTGGTGCTGGCCGAACTGCCCGTCAACGCCGCCAAGGTCGGCATTTTCGGGCACTCGATGGGCGGACACGGCGCCCTGGTCACGGCCCTGAAACGCCCGGACCTGTTCCGTTCGGTATCAGCCTTTGCGCCAATCGCCGCGCCGACCCGGTGCCCATGGGGCGAAAAAGCCTTCAGCGGCTACCTCGGCGGCGACCGGGAAGCCTGGAAGCAGTACGATGCGAGCGAATTGATGCTGACCATGCAAGCGCCCTTCCCCGGCGGCATCCTGATCGACCAGGGCCTGGCCGACAAGTTCCTGGAACCGCAGTTGTATCCGGAAGCCTTTGAAGCGGCCTGCGCCAAGGCCCGCCAGCCGCTCGAACTGCGGCGCCACGCCGGCTACGACCATGGCTATTACTTCATTTCCACCTTCATCGACGATCATCTGCGCTTTCACCGGGCGCAGTTGGGCTAAGGCCCGTCACGGCAGCCATCGCGCGCGCAGACCGGCCGGTGTGCGCGCCCGGCCGCGCGGTCATGTCATGATCAGATCGTTCCCGCCGCCGGGCTGCTGCGTCCGGTGTTGATGCGCGACCAGGCACGCACGCGTACGGACAGGCAAACCAGCAACACGCCGCTGATCAGCGCATATACCCCGATGATGGTGGCCAGCATGACGGCCCCGGCGCCGAGCGGAAACAGCAGGGCGATCAGGCCGAACAGGATCGACGCCACGCCGCTGAGCAGCAACAGCCATTCGCCGCGAATGAATTTGCGTACACGGATGGCGATGACGATATCGAGCACGCCGCTGACGAGGGCGTTGGCCCCCATCAGGAGGACCAGCGTCAGCAGGGTGAGCGCCGGATTGAAGGTGGCGAGCACGCCGACAGCCAGGCTGACCAGGCCGAACAGCATCAGTATCCACCAGTGCCGATCTTCCCTGCGGTTCTTGACGGCCCCGAAAATCCAGACCGCGCCACCGAGCAGCGCAAACGCGGCGAACAGGGCCGCAAGGGTAAGCAGCGTGACGGCGGGCCACGCAATGGCCAGCACGCCGAACACGATGGCGATGGCACCGCGCGCGGCAAGCAACCACCAGTTCCGCAGAAGCGTATCGTTCATGGCATCTTTCCTCCCTGCTGGATAAGACAGCGTCCGCCCGGTTTTGATCGGCGCGCAGGCGCCCGGCATGTGATAGATCAATCGTGCGTCATAAAGTCAGTGCAAATACCACGGCATTTGCACAAACCTCTGCGCTGCGCCACGCCAAGCAAGACAGCGCAAGTATTTGACGACATTTGTGCAACCGACGTGCGCTTCATCTGTCGAAGCTATATGGCGACCGATCGACAATTCAAAAACCGCATGCATGCCGGCAAACTCCTGGCGCTGGCGCTGGCACCATACGCCGGCCGCGCGGATGCGCTGGTGCTGGCCCTGCCGCGCGGCGGCGTGCCGGTCGGCTTCGCCATTACCAGGGCGCTCGGGCTGGCGCTCGACGTGCTGTTGGTGCGCAAGCTCGGCCTTCCCGGCCACGAAGAATTCGCCATGGGCGCGATCGCCAGCGGCCGCATCCGCGTGCTCAATATGGCGACCATCCGTGCCCACCGTGTCGGCCGCGAACAGATCGATGCCGCGTGCGCGCGCGAAGAGCGCGAGATCGTGCGGCGCGAGCGCCAGTACCGGGGCGCGCGCGCCGAGCCCGACCTGGCGGGACAGACCGCCATCCTCGTCGATGACGGGCTCGCCACCGGCGCCACCATGTGCGCTGCCGTGCGCGCGGCGCGCGCGCGCAGTGCGGCGCAGGTGGTCGTGGCCGTGCCGGCTGGCGCGCCCGACAGCTGCGCCACGCTGGCCGCGCAGGTCGACCAACTGGTCTGCCTGAGCCAGCCGGCCGACTTCGGGGCGGTCAGCCGGTGGTACCGGGATTTCGGGCAAACCAGCGACGAGGAAGTACAAGACCTGCTGGCCATCGCCTGGCGCGACCAGGTGCGGGCGCACCTTTCATCCACCAATGCAAGCGAACGGAGGCAATCATGAAACACTTGTCCGAACACGATCTTCACCTCGGTAAATGGCTGGGCGGGGCTGCGCTCGGCGCGCTTGCCATGTACATGATGGACCCGGACCGGGGCGTCGCGCGGCGGGCCAGGTCCGGGGAACGGCTGCGCGAACTCGGCCACCAAAGCGGCGACATGCTCGGCAAGGTCGTGCACGACGTGGGCGAACGCATCGGTGCAAGCGGGGCCGGCGTCGATCCCGGCGTGCAGGCGTCCGGCGGCGGCAATGCACACGGCGCCGCCACCAGCCCGGCGGCGACGGGCGCTGCGGACGAACTGGCGGACCGGCGTGCATCCCCGGCACGCTCGCCCTGGCCCGCGTCGCCGCACAAGGCCGCCATGCCCGGCGGCGACATGCGCGGCCTGGGCGGCATGCTGAGCCGGCGCATGCCGCTCGCCGCTGCCATGGCCCTTGCCGGGGTGGCATTGCTGATGCGCTCAGTCCGTAACGGCGCCTTGCCCGGACTCGCGCGGCAGCAGGGCCACGGCGACACCACGGAGATTGAAAAGACCATCCGCATCGAGGCCACGCCCGAGCAGGTGTACGACCTGTGGGCCGATTACGAGAATTTCCCGCGCTTCATGGCAAATGTGATCGAGGTGCGCGACCTTGGCAAGCGCCGCTCGCACTGGGTGGTCAGGGGACCGGCTGGCAGCGAGTTCACGCTCGACGCCGTGCTGACCGAGCAGGTGCGCCCGCGCCGGCTGGCATGGCGCAGCGAGCCCGGGGCGGAAGTCGAGCAATCGGGATCGGTGCGCTTCGACCCTGCGGATGGCGGCACGCTGGCCACGGTCAGGCTATCGTACCGCCCCCCGGCCGGCGCCGTGGGCAAGGCGGTGGCAACGCTGTTCGGCGCCAATCCCGAACATGAACTGGAGGAAGACCTGGAGCGCATGAAAAACCTGCTGGAGGGTGCCCCGCCGCCGGACAAGGGAGAACAGACGAGCGAAAACACGATGTTGCAATAATGCCGGACCGGTTACCGGTTCATCCTGGTTCAGGGCGGCGCGCCGGACAGGCGATCAGGATCGCGGGCGCCAAAGCCAGCCAGGATGGCCGAGGCGCGCGCCGCTGTTGCCGCATCGGCCGCGTTGACCATCAGCATGCATTGTCCGCGCTGGACCGGCCTTGCGTAGTTGCGTTCGTAGACGTGCTCCTCGCTTTCGACCGGCGTGTTGCCCACCAAAAAATTGCCTTCCACCGGACCTGCTTCATCGTCATGCACCTTGAGTTCAAGCGCATCGGCGCCGAAACCATCGGCGAGCAAGGCGGCGCGTGCCTGCTGCGCCGTGTCGAACGCGTCGAACACGCCCATTACCGCATGATTGATCATGGTACTCCCCTTCTTCCGGTTGTTCACCGCAATTCGACCAGCACGAGGCCGGACAGTTCAGTGCAGCCCGGTCAGCGGTGCTTCGGCCAGCGCGACGACTGTGGCCGGCGCGCTGACCGGGCCGCCCAGCGCACCAACCAGGAGATTGAGTTCCTCGTCAATAATAAAACCGGCGGCCGATGTCACCGTCAGCAAAATATCGGGGGCCATCGACGACGCAATCGCAAACCCTTGCACGTAGTCCACCCCAATATCGGCCAGCGTTTGCACGGTGGCGCCATCCTCGGCCCATTCGGCGATCGTTTTCATGCCCAGGTTGACCGCCAGCTTCACGATGGCCTCGACGATGGCCACGTCGGCCGGATGCGCGTTCATGTTGACGATGAAGTTGCCGTCGATCTTGAGTATGTCCGCCGGCAATTCCTTGAGGTAAGAGAAGGAGGTATAGCCCGCGCCGAAATCGTCGAGCGCTACCTTGACGCCGAAATTGCGCACCTGTTCAATGAAACGCCGCGTGTTGTTCAGGTCGTGCAAGGCCACGCTTTCGGTGATCTCCATGCACAGCCGGCTGGCCGCATCGCGGTGGCGACGCAGGATGTCGATAGTGTCCTGGATGAAGCGTTCATCGTTGAGCGAGGCCCCGGACAGGTTCATGCACACGAACTGGGTATTGACCAGCATGTCGGCGTGGCGCTCGATCCAGCTCAGCGTCGTCGACAGCACCCAGCGGTCGATCACGCCGACGCGCCCGCTCTTTTCCGCAGCGGCAATAATCGGCCCGGCCGCCAGCAGGCTGCCGTCCGCTTCGCGCATGCGCAGCAAGACCTCGAAGTTCATCGAATCGTAGGGCATTTTGAGCGACATGATCGGCTGCATTTCGAGCACCATGCAGGCAGTCGCATCGTTCGCCGACAGGCGCTCAACCAGGTTCAGTTCGGACTCGCGCTCATGAAAGGCCGCGCAATCGCGTTCGTACACCACCAGCCCGTCGCGGTGCCCGGCCTTGGCTTCGCGGCAGGCGCGGTCGGCGGTCGAGACGGCATCTTTCATCTGCATACCGGGCTGCACCTCGATCAAGCCGATCGAGCCGCGCACGTGGAAGGCCTTGTCGCCGACGCGGTAAGGCGTGTTGCCGATGCGCCCTACCAGGCAGCGGCAAATCAGGGCCGCCACCCGGATCGAGGTCTCCGGCAGGATGATCACGAATTCGTCGCCGCCCACGCGCCCGACCTGCTGCTCGCCGCTGAGCACGGCGCCGATCCGTTCGCACACTTGCTTGAGGACTTCATCGCCGGCGCCGTGGCCGAACAGGTCGTTGATCAGCTTGAAGCGGTCCAGGTCGAGATAGGCCAGGGTCATCGGCTTCAAGGACGCCTGCTCGAACACGCGCTCGATGCCGCGCCGGTTGAAAACCTTGGTCAGCGCATCGTTATTGGCCATGAAGCGCAATTGCTCGGTTGCTTTGTGCTGCTCGGTCGTATCCTGCAACACGCCTTCGATCTTGCCGCGCGCCACAGTGGCGCGCACCAGGAAGCAATGCGAGCCACCGCGGTTTTCGATGCGCAGTTCGGCGTCGGCCTGCTGGACCAGCGCGTGCAATGTATCCCAGATACCATCGGCAAAAAACTGCTGGAAGCGCATTCCGCCAGTGACGGGGCCGTCCGCACCCACCATCTTGTGCAAGGTCGGGTTGGCGCTGAGGAAGCGGCCCTCCAGGTCCAGCGTAAACAGCCCGACCGGCATCGCCTCGAAGGTGTGCTGCAGTTCGGCCTGGGCCGCGATGCGCTGCTCGGTTTCCTGGCGCATCTGTTCGGCCACCGCCAAGGCCGCCAGCAGGCTGGACGCGAGCGCGGCCGTGACGCTGTTGACCAGGCCGGTCAAGTCGCGTATGCCGAGCGCGGCGGCGACCACTTCCGCCAAGCCGGACATCATCGTCACCGCGAACGAGGCGGCGAACCAGAACGCCACGCGCGTGTGCGACTGCGGCTGCGCTTGCGACATCAGGCTGACCAGGCCGAGCGTCATCAGCACCAGGCCGTAGGCGACGAAGCCCCACATCACGGGCAGGAAAACGTGGTAGGGCAAAAACACCGCCAGCGCCAGCAGCGGCAGGCAGCACCATTCGGCAAAACGCAGCGGCGCACGGTAGCGCGTGGCCGCCAGGGCATCGCGGAACAAGGTCTGGTACAGGGTCAGGGTCGAGGCCGCGTACAGGGCAATCGTGAGCGCCCTGCCCGGCAACAGCCAGCGCGCCGGTACGACCTGGCCCAGCCACTGGATATCCCAGCCGGCCGAGAGCGCCCCCATGCGCAGGTTCAGGATCAGCCAGCCGGCCAGCAATACGTACAGGGCCTGGCGGTTGATCAGCGCGGTGGTCAGCACGAACAAGGTGAGCACGATCATGCCGCCGTCGAGCAAGCCGGACTTGCGGTGGTATTGTTGTACCGCCAGGGCGAGTTCGGCGGCCTCCCATTGCGTGGCGGACAGGCGCGCTGGGCCGATGAGCACGGTACGGCACAGCAAGCGAACCGGCATGCGCGCCTGGGCCTGCTGCAAGGTGTCGGCTGGCGCGAGCGGCGGCATCAATGTCAGCGCAAACCCGGCCATCAACGGCGCCATGGCGCCCGCCGAGGCGGCGCGGCTGGAACTTCCCAGCGGGCGCAGGGTGTCGCTGTCCCAACACGCGATGTCGACCATATGACGGGAGGGAAATTCGATCACGCTGCCGGACGGCGCGGCGACGGCCAAGCTGAACCAGAGCGGATCGGGCGACATGCGCGTTTCGCGGTAGGCCACTTCGGGCAAGCCCGCCAGCTGCGCGCGCGCCTGTTCGGGCCCGGCCGGCGCCCCGCCCTGTGCCATGCTTTGTGCCATCACGCGCAATGCCAGCGCCTGGCCGGCGGGCGCCCGGTACTGGTTGTTCCAGAACACCAGCGCCACGGCCGACAGCAGCCCGATGGCCAGCGGAACCAGATAGAAGGCGAGCAGGCGCAACAGCGCTTCGAGAGCGTGCTGTACGCTGTCGGGCAACATGCGGGACGAAGAAGTCGGCGTTGACATGAGCGGCATCCGGCTAACCAGCAAGCGCCGCCATTCCTTGCTGTTAGGCGGCAATCATGTCAAAGCATACATCGTTACCGTCACGCCGTCCTGCCTGATTTTCTACGCGGCGAGCCCAACAACAACAGCCCCCGCCGCTTGCTGACCGCGCGGCAAGCCATGTTTCCAAGCAGAAGGAACGTGGCGGACGAGATCGATATCCGGATGGCGCGTATGGCAAAAGAAATCGAGCAAGGGATGGCGCGCCGCTTCCCAGCGCTCCTGGCCGCTTGCGATGTCGAAGTACATGATGCGGTGCGGCAGGTTGCCGACGTGACGCAGGGTCACGGGTTCGCGGCTGGCGAACACATCGGTGAACAGCAGTTGCTCGTACTGCCGGTCAATCGGCGCGCGCCCGCTGACGACCGCCGTGTCGACTCCGTTCTGCTCGCAATGTTCGAAGCATGCCTTGATCAGGGCCAGCTTCACCTGGCGCCCGATGCGTCCTTCCACGATGCCGAGCCGGGTCACCTCGGCCAGCCGCTGGGTTGCCAGCCACAGCGGCAGATCGACCGAGCCTTCCAGGTGCAGGGGCTGGCGAAAATTGGTCTGGATGCGGGTGCTGCCGAGCGCGCTGCCATCGGCCTTCGATTCGGCCAGCAGGATCACGGTGTCGCCATCGTAGTCGGCCGCTTCGGGCTGCTCCAGCGAGCGCGCGAAGTCCGGCAGGTGGCGCGCATAGGCCGCATGACGCACGGCCACCGCCTTGCGCAGGTCGGCCTCGGTACGCACCGGGCGCACGGTGAACGGCAGCAATTCGATCGCGACCGGGGCGCCTACCCCGGCGCGGCTGAAGATCGGATGGATGACTGGCTGACGGACGCTGCTGAAAGGAATGCTGGCCATGGTCGTGCTCCTCGTTCTGCTGGGAATTTGTTGATGCTCTTAGGCAATTATCAGAGGTATCATTCAAATCGAAGCTGAAAGAAGAGCCATCTTTACATCACTGTTTACGAGAAGCATTGCTTCTACTCAATATGCAACTGCTCGCAACCATGGCGCAGCCTGTATACTCCATCCCTTTCAAGCAATTAAGGACGATTCCTATGAGCGCACTTCCACCCTGCCCTAAATGCAATTCAGAATTTACTTACGAAGATGGCAGCAATCTGGTCTGCCCCGAGTGCGCCCACGAATGGAGCGCCCAGGAGGCGGCGGCGGCCGATGACGGCCCCAAGGTTTACCGCGATGCTGCGGGAAATGTGTTGCAGGACGGCGACACCGTCAGCGTGATCAAGGATTTGAAGCTCAAAGGGTCGGGCGGCACCGTCAAGATGGGCACCAAGGTCAAGAATATCCGCCTGGTCGACAGCGACCACGACATCGACTGCAAGATCGACGGTTTCGGCGCGATGAGCTTGAAGTCGGAGTTCGTCAAGAAAGTGTAATGCCGATAGCCGCAAGGCGACGAAATTTCAAACCTCCGCCCTGTCAGGTTGGCGGACATGGCGGCATGGGGGATTGTCTAGTCGCCGTCGAGGCTGCTGATATCATCGAGACCGGCGAGATCGCGATCATCGCCAGATTCGTCGCTGCGGCGCCGCCTTCGGTACCAGATCAGCAAGATGCCGATCAGCACCAGTAGCGCCCCACCCGCTTGCCACTCCCACCCCGGCCGGTCGAAGGTCATCAGCAAAATCATCAGGCCTGCGATAACGCTCAGGAGCCCGCTCCAGCCAAGAAGGTCATCTTTGGTCATGCGACGCTCATCATTAGAATTAACAGGATATACAGCAGGAACACCACGCCCGCGATGCACAACAGCGCCAGGGTTCGCCAGAAAGCTTCGCCCCGGCTGAGCGCATAGGCGCCCCGCAGTTGCAGGAACATGTGCACCGGCGGCAGGCACACCACCAGCGCCCCGGCCAGAGTGCCGAAGCCGGCATGGCCGATGGCGAACACCAGCGCGAACATGAGCGCCATGAACGACAGCGAATACAGCGAAAACACCGCATGGTCGTACATCGTCACGCCGCGCCGCCAGAAAAACAGCAGCCACAGGAACGGCAGCGAGATCGGCACCAGCAGGAAGGAAAACTTGGCGCCGCTGCTCTTGAGCTTATACATCGTCAACTCGGGATTGTCCGCCGCGTGCTCGATGGCGGCATTGACCGATGGCCAGCTGGTTTCCACCTTGAACTTGTCCGCCTTCAAGGTCACGCCACCCGCCCGCGCGATGACGCCGGTTTTATCGAACTCGATCAGTGCATTCTCGGCGCTGGCCAGGTCGGCCTTGGCTTCCGCCAGCGCTTCCTTGCCCGGCTGGCCGGCATCGACCGTGCGCAGCGTTGCGCGCGCCGCCTCCACATCGCGCATGAGCTCTCCGCGTATCTGCGCCTTCGCTTCCGGCGAGCCGGACAGGGTCAGGTCCGACTTGCCGCTGGTCAGGGACGCAACGAAGAACAGAAAAAACACCAGGAACAGGAACAAGGCCAGCGGCGAGACGAAGCGGGTGCGCTGGCCATCGATGTAGCGCCGCGTGAGCTGGCCCGGCCGCGCGACCAGCATGGGAATGGTGCGCCAGCCCTTGGCGTCGAAGTGCAGGATGCCGTGCAGCACCTCTTCGGCGAGATGCAGCAGCGACTTGTGCACATGCGCATGCTGCCCGCACTGATGGCAAAAGGCGCCCGCCAGAGGCGCGTTGCAGTTGGCGCAGCTGGTCGCGTGGCCGTGAGCGCCATGCGCGCCCATCTGCCCGCCATCGACCTCGTGCGCCACCAGCGACGCCTGCGCCAAACCGCCCACCGCTTCCAGTTCCATCGCCATCGTTATGTTCCCGCAGATAATATTGTTTTAGGTGGGCAATAATATCATTCTCATCACAGCATTGGACTATATTTTCAGGCAACTTCGCGTACCCTGGTCTGTATTAACAACACTTTGATTTCCGGCACGCAGGACCCGCAATTGCCGCCCGCTTTCAGGCACGCCGTCACTTCCGGCACCGTCTTCAGGTCGCGCGTGGCGATCGCCTCGCAAATCGTATTGCGGCCGACCCCGAAACAGGAACACACGGTCGGGCCGCTGTCGAGCCGCATGCCCAGCGCCTGCCCGGCCAGCAGGCCAGCGCGGTCGAGCTGCGTCAGCGATTCGCTGGCGAACAGGCTGGCCAGCCACGCACGCGCCGGCAGGTCGGTGCGCGGCGACAGGAAGATACACTGCTCGATGCGCTCCCCCACCACGTGCACGGCGCGGTACACGCCATCGCTGGCGTCCTCGTAATCGAGCCAGTCGGCGTCATCGGCGACGCCGAGCAGCGCGCGCGCCCAGGCAGCGCGGTCGCGCAACTGGCCGCGCCCCGCCATCTCGTAGCGTGCAAAGCCGCGCCCCTGCACCCGCGTCCAGTGCGCGACCTGGTCCAGCGCCAGCTCGCTGCGGCTCAACACGAAGGCGTGCCACGCCACGCCGAAGCGCTCCACCTGCACCGGCGTATGCTTGAATTCCGGCTCGCCCGACACCGGATCGACCACCGGATTGACCACGGTGCCAACGCGCGCGTCGGACGCCGTCTGGCCGTTCCAGTGAATCGGCACGAACACTGAACCGCGCGCGATGCCGCCACCGTGCTGCACGCGCGCCACCATCGCGCCCCACTGGCTCGATACGCGCGCCAGCTCCCCTTCGCGCACGCCGTACAGGAGCGCGTCCTGCGGATGCATGTCGATGAACGATTCAGCCGTGTGGTCGGCCAGGCGCGGTGCGCGGCCGGTGCGGCTCATGGTGTGCCACTGGTCGCGTACGCGGCCCGTGTTGAGCACCAGCGGATACTCCGGATCGACCGGGTTGGCCGGTGCGCGCGGCGCCGTGGCGACAAAGCGCGCCTTGCCGTCCGCATGGGCGAAGCGGCGGTCGGCGAACAGGCGCGCGCTGCCTTCCAGGGCACCATCGGCGCCACGCCGCACCGGCCACTGCACCGGTTCGAGCTTGTCGTAGTCCGGCGCCTGCAAGCCGCACAGGCCGGACAGATTGAACACGCGCCGCTGCGTACCCTCGTTGCGAAAGGCCGAGAGGCGCGCATGTTCATCGAATACCTCGTGCGCTCCGGCGAAATCGAAACCGTCAAAGCCCAGCCGCCGCGCCACGTCCGCCAGGATGCGCCAGTCAGCGCGCGCTTCGCCCGGCGCCGGCAAAAAGGCGCGCTGGCGCGAAATCAGGCGTTCCGAATTGGTGACCGTGCCATCCTTCTCGCCCCAGCCCAGGGCCGGCAGCAGCACGTCGGCAAAGGCATTGGTGTCGGTGCTGGCAATGATGTCGGACACCACCACCAGCTCGCATTTTTCCAGCGCGCGCTGGACCTGGTTTGCGTCCGGCATGCTCACCATCGGATTGGTGGCGATCACCCACACCGCCTTGACGCTGCCCTCTTCGATCGCCTTGAACAGGTCGACCGCCTTCAGGCCGCCCTTGGCCGCCATGCGCGGCGACGACCAGAAAGTTTGCACGGTGTCGCGGTGCTGCGGATTATCCAGGTCCATGTGTGCGGCCAGCATATTGGCCAGGCCGCCCACTTCGCGCCCGCCCATCGCATTCGGCTGGCCAGTGATCGAAAACGGCCCCATGCCCGGCTGGCCGATGCGGCCCGTGAGCAGGTGGCAGTTGATGATGCTGTTGACTTTATCGGTGCCCGCCGACGACTGGTTCACGCCTTGCGAGAACGCCGTGATCACTTTCGTGGTCGCCGCGAAGCCGCCATAAAAGGCCATCAGGTCGCCTGGCTCGACGCGGCAATGGCGCGCCACCGCCAGCGGATCGCTGCAATCGACCTGCGCCGCGTCCAGCGCCGGTTCCAGTCCATTGGTGTGGGCCTCGATGAAGGCGGCGTCGCGCACCCCGGCGCGCGCCAGATAGCTGAGCAAGCCGTTGAACAGCCACACATCGGTGCCGGGTTTCACCGGCAGGTGCAGATCGGCCAGTTCGCAGGTGGCTGTGCGGCGCGGATCGATGACGACGATCCGCACGTCGGGACGCGCTTCCTTGAGACGCGCGATGCGCTGGAACAGGATCGGATGGCACCACGCCGTGTTCGAGCCGACCAGCACCACCATGTCGGCCAGGTCGAAGTCTTCGTAACAGCCCGGCACCAGGTCGGCGCCAAAGGCGCGCTTGTGTCCCGCCACGGCCGACGACATGCACAGGCGCGAATTGGTGTCGATGTTGGCGCTGCCGATGTACCCTTTCATCAGCTTGTTGGCCACGTAGTAATCTTCGGTCAGCAACTGGCCCGATACATACAGTGCCACCGCGTCCGGCCCGTGCTCGTCGATGATCGCGCGCAGGCCGCCGGCCACACGGTCCAGCGCTTCGTCCCACGACGCCTGGCGCAGCACGCCATCTTCGCGCAGCGCCGGATGCAGCAGGCGGCCCTCAAGTGAGGTGGTTTCGCCCAGCGCCGCTCCCTTCACGCACAGGCGGCCGCGATTGGCCGGGTGGCTGGCGTCGCCCGCAATGGCGATGGCGCCATCGGGCAAGGGCATGGCGGTCACGCCACAGCCTACGCCGCAATAAGGACAGGTGCTGCGCACCGCGAGTGGTATAGGTGAAAGGTTCAAAGTCGGGCTCCGTGTCAGGCGGCTTGGGCGCACAGGGCTTCGCCGAACAGCAGGCGATTGCGCATGGCCGATATGTCGGTGCGGTTCTGGATCAGGCCGAAATACCACGGGCCATCCTGCACATCGCCGTACAGGACCGCGCCCGCGATGCGGTTCCCGGCCAGCACCAGGCGTTTGTAGATGCCGCGGCGCGGATCGCGCAGCACCAGGTCTTCGCTGCCCTCGCCGCCGATAAAGTCGCCGACCGAATACAGGTCGACGCCGGTCACTTTCAGCTTGGTCGGCGTAGCTTGCTGCACGTAGCGGCGGTGGCCGTTGCGCGCCAGGTGGGCACCGCAGACCTTGGCCTGGTCCCAGATCGGGGCCACCAGGCCGAACGTGGCGCTGCGGTGCTGCACGCACTCACCCACAGCGTAGACGCGCGGGTCGTAGGTCTGCAAGGTGTCGTCGACGACAATGGCGCGCTCGCAGTGCAGGCCGGCCGCTTTGGCCAGTTCGATGTTGGGGCGCACGCCGGCGGCCATCACCACCAGGTCAGCCGGGATTTCGTTGCCATCCTTGAAGCGCACGGCTTTGACGCGGGTATCGCCCACGATCTCGCTGGTGTGAGCTTCAAGCAGGAAGCGTAGGCCCTTCAGTTCCAGCGCGGATTTCAGGAGCAGCGCGGCCGGCTTGTCGAGCTGCTGGTTCATGAGGCTGTCCATCACGTGCACCACGGTCACCTGCATGCCGCGCCGCAGCAGGCCGTTGGCGGCCTCCAGCCCGAGCAAGCCGCCGCCGATGACCACCGCGTGGCCGCCGCTGCGGGCCGCTTCCAGCATCGTATCGACATCCTGGATGTCGCGAAAACCGATCACGCCCGCCAGTTTGTGGCCCGGCACCGGCACAATGAAGGGCTTGGAGCCGGTGGCCATCAGCAGCCGGTCGTACCAGACTTCGCGCCCCGACTGCGAACGTACCATGCGCTTGCGGCGGTCGATGTGCACCACCGGGTCGCCCGCGTGCAGGGTGATGCCGTTGGCGGCGTACCACTCGCGCGTGTGCAGCATGATGTCGTCGATATTCTTTTCGCCGGCCAGCAGCGGCGAGAGCAGGATGCGGTTGTAATTACCATGCGGCTCGGCGCCGAACACCGTGATGTCGTACAGCTCCGGCGCCAGCTTGAGCATTTCCTCGACCGTGCGCATGCCGGCCATGCCGTTGCCGATCACGACCAGCGATTGCCTGGCGACGGGCGCTGTCGGTATCTCTGTCATGCGCAGACCCACACCTTGCCGTCCTCGACCCGCGCGCGGTAGCTGGGCACCGAGTGTTCCGGCGCTTCCAGGCATTCGCCGGTGAACAGGTCGAAGTGCTGTTTGTAGATGGGCGAGGCGACCACGATGCGTTCGCCCAGGCTGCCCACCAGCCCGCGCGAGAGCACCGAGACGCCGCTGTTCGGATCGTAGTTCCCGATGGCGAACACGCGTTCTTCAGCATCACTCACGTGGAACACGGCGACCTGCTCGCCTTTCAGGAGCGCGCACACGCCGGTGTTGGGGACGATCTCGTCGAGCGAGCAGACGGCGGTCCAGTTGGTCAGTTCGATATCGCGGTGCATGAGCTTCTCCTTAGGCGGTTTTGACGATGAGTGGAATGACGCGCTTGCGTTCCTCGATCGTGGCGGGACGAATCTGGCCGCGCTCGGGCATGAAGACCACGTTCTGGTCGGCCTGGTCGCTGTTCACAAAATGGCGGAAGCGCTGGCGCGTGGCCGGATCGTTGACGGCGTTCTTCCACTCGCAGGCGTAGGTATCGACCACGTGCTGCATGTCGGCTTCGAGTTCGGCGGCCAGGTGCAGCTTGTCGTCGATGACGACTGATTTCAGGTATTCCAGGCCGCCTTCGAGGTTGTCGCGCCAGACGCTGGTGCGTTGCAGGCGGTCGGCCGTACGGACATAAAACATCAGGAAGCGGTCGATGTAGCGCACCACGGTTTCCTGGTCCAGGCTTGATGCGATCAGCTCCGCGTGGCGCGGCTTCATGCCGCCGTTACCGCACACGTACAGGTTCCAGCCCTTTTCGGTGGCGATCAGGCCGACGTCCTTGCCCTGCGCTTCGGCGCATTCGCGGGTGCAGCCGGACACGCCGAACTTGATCTTGTGCGGCGTGCGCAAGCCCTTGTAGCGGTTTTCCAGTTCGATCGCGAAACCGACGCTGTCGGCCACGCCATAGCGGCACCAGGTCGAGCCGACGCACGATTTGACGGTGCGCAGCGACTTGCCGTACGCATGGCCCGACTCGAAACCGGCGTCGATCAGCTCTTCCCAGATGAACGGCAGCTGCTCGACGCGCGCGCCGAACAGGTCGACCCGCTGGCCGCCGGTGATCTTGGTGTACAGGCCATATTTTTTGGCCACCATGCCGACCGCGATCAAGCCGTCGGCGGTCACTTCGCCACCCGGCATGCGCGGCACCACCGAATAGGTGCCATCCTTCTGGATGTTACCGAGGAAGTAGTCGTTCGAATCCTGCAGGCTGGCGTGTTCCGGCTTGAGGACAAAATCGTTCCAGGTCGACGCCAGCACGTTGGCGGCCACCGGTTTGCAGATGTCGCAACCACGGCCCGTGCCGTGCTGCGCCAGCAGGTCTTCGAAGGAGGTGATCTTGCCGACCTTGACCAGGTGGTAGATTTCCTGGCGCGAGTACGGGAAGTGTTCGCAGACATGGTTGTTGACGGCCATGCCCTGCTTTTTCATCTCGGCCTTCATCACCTGCGTGACCAGCGCCACGCAGCCGCCGCAGGTGGAGCCGGCCTTGGTGCAGCTTTTCAGCGCGCCGATGGTGGTGGCGCCACCGCAGACAGCGGCGCACAGGTCGCCCTTGGAAACGTCGTTGCACGAGCAGATCTGGGCCGTGTCGGGCAAGGCGTCCACGCCCAAACCCGGGCGCGCCTTGCCATCGCTTTGTGGCAGGATCAGGAATTCCGGCGACTCGGGCAGCTCGATTTTATTCAGCATCATCTGCAGCAGGGTGCCGTATTCGCTGGCGTCTCCCACCATCACGCCGCCGAGCAGGAATTTGCCGCAGTCGGAGACGACGATCTTCTTGTATACCTGTTTGCGCTCGTCGGTGAACTGGTAGGAGCGGCTGCCCGGGCTGGACGCGTGCGGATCGCCGATACTGGCCACGTCCACGCCCATCAGTTTGAGCTTGGTGCTCATGTCGGCGCCGGTGAAGGCGGCGCCTTCGCCTTGCAGGTGGCGCGCGGCCACACGGGCCATGTCGTAGCCCGGCGCCACCAGGCCGAACAGCTGGCCGTTCCACAGCGCGCACTCGCCGATGGCGTAGACGTCCGGGTCCGAGGTCAGGCAGCTGTTGTCGATGGCGATGCCGCCGCGCGCGCCGATCGTCAGGCCGCACAGGCGCGCCAGGTCGTCGCGCGGACGGATACCGGCCGAAAACACGATCATGTCGGTGTCCAGGTGGCTGCCGTCGGCGAAGCGCATGCGGTGCGTGCCCTCTTCGCCGTCGATAATCTCCAGCGTGTTCTTTTGGGTATGGACAGTGACGCCCAGGTCTTCGATTTTGGCGCGCAGCACGCGCGCGCCGCCTTCGTCGACCTGCACCGCCATCAGGCGCGGGGCAAATTCCACCACGTGGGTCTGCAGCTGCATGTCGCGCAAGGCCTTGGCGCATTCCAGGCCAAGCAGGCCGCCGCCGATCACCACACCGGTTTTGGAGCGCTTGCCGCATTCGAGCATCGCTTCCAGGTCTTCGATGGTGCGGTAGACGAAGCAATCCTTGCGGTCCTTGCCGGCCAGCGGCGGCACGAACGGATACGAGCCGGTGGCGAACACCAGTTTGTCGTAGGCCAGCACTTCACCGCTGGCGACAGTGACAGTCTTCGCTGCGCGGTCGACGGCGACGGCTTTCGCGTTCAGCTTGAGCAGCATATTACCGCCCTCGAAGAAGCCGGCCGGCACCAGCGACAGGTCCTCGGCCGATTTACCGGAGAAAAATTCGGACAGGTGCACGCGGTCGTAGGCGGCGCGCGGCTCTTCGCACAAGACCGTCACGTCGAGCGCCGGCGCGCCGGCGGCGCCGAGCGATTCGAGGAATTTGTGGCCTACCATGCCGTGGCCGATGACGATGATCTTCATGCTGGTTCTCCTTACGCGACAGCGTTGTTGACGGCGACCGGACGGTCGTCCACGGCGGCGCTGAGCCTGACCGCGATGGCGCACAGCGCCGACAGCAGCACCAGGCCACTGAGGATGGTGAGGGTTTGGCCGATGTCGCCGGTGCCTTTCATGAGAAAGCCCGCGGCGACCGCGCCCACGTTGCCACCGGCGCCGATGATCCCGGCCACGCCGCCCAGCGCCTTGCTGTCCACAAAAGGCACCAGGGCGTAGGTGGCGCCGCAAGCCATGTGGGTGAACAGGCCGAAGACCAGCATGGCGATCACCGCGAAGGTAACACTGTCGGCCTTGGCGAACCACAGCAGGCCGGCGCCTTCGCCGATCATCATGATGAACAGCAGCGTGACGCGGCTGTTGATGGTGCCGCGCATGGCCATCTTGTCCGACACCCAGCCGCCCAGGGCACGGGCAAACAGCGCCAGCAGGCCAAAGCTGCCGGCGGCCATGCCGGCTTCCTTCAGGCTCAGTTTGAAATGGTCGACGTAGTACACGGCGGCGATGTTGTGGATGAAGATCTCGATGCCGAAGCAGGCGCCGTAGGTGACGAACAGCAGCCACACGCGGTGATTGGTGCTGGCCGCCTTGAAGCTCTCCCAGCCGCCTTTTTTTCCGCCTTCGATAGGAACGCCGGCGGCGCGCATGTCGTCGTAATTGCCTTGCGGGCAGTCCTGGGTGAATTTCCAGTACAAGCCGGCCATGACGATCATCAGCACGCCCGGCACCAGCAGGGCCACGCGCCAGCCGGCCGCTTCGCTCACGCCCAGCATCAGCAGCGCGCCAACCAGCAGGGGCATCAGCGCCTGCGCCGCGCCGCCGCCGGCATTGCCCCAGCCGGCGGCAGCCGCATTGGCGGTGCCGACGACCTTGGGGCCGAACATGATGGAGGTGTGGTATTGGGTGATGACGAAGCTCGCGCCCACTGCGCCGATGCCGAGGCGGAAGAACAGGAAGCTTTCGTAGCTTTGCGATGCAGCCACGCCGAGCACCGGGATGGCGCCGAGCAGCAGCAGGCCGGTGTAGGCCTTGCGCGGGCCGAAGCGGTCACACATGGGGCCGACGATCAGGCGGACCAGGATCGTGATGGCGACGGCGGCGATGTTGATGTTGGCGACCTGGGCGAGGGTCAGGCCGAATTCGCCTTTGATGATGGGCATCAGCGGCGCGCAGGCGAACCAGGCGAAGAAGCAGACGAAGAAAGCCATCCAGGTCAGGTGGAAGGCGCGCATCTGCGGTGTGCTGATACTGAAAAGTTCGATGGTGTTTGCTTTGGTGGCCATTGTTTATCCCGTTAAAAACAAAAAGGCGTCCGGCCAGACCCGGTTGTCAAAACCAGGCTGGACGGACGCCGTTGTCCTGCCGATCCGTCGTTAGATCAGCGCAAGTTGTTCAGGGGATCGCCATTGATCCGATATGTACTGTTTAGCAAACGCCGTGCCAGGGTCGATGCGGGGCGGGATGGGAGGGGTGAGGCGGGGATTTGAAGCGAACGCTACATTGCGGTGCACCAATGCCCGAAAATGATGCGCGGGAGCGTGCGCTGCCTGGCATCCATCCGCAGTGGAGAGGCGGGAACCCGGGTTTCTTTCGGCGCCGCAGACTGAACGACGAACTTGGGTCCCCGCCTTCGCGGGGAAGACGGTGCGCTGGCCAACGAGGGGGGCAGTGATGAATCCGGAACGACTCAACGAGGGGGGCAGTGATGAATCCGGAACGACTCCGCATATCCGCGTGGATCGCTGCCGTCCCAGCACGCGCCATCGATCAGCGTCGAACTGCGCATCGTTGACGACGGCACCAGGGTCCCGGTCATCTCCGCCGCTCCCTTGTACAAGTCGATCCGGTTGACGGCCTGCGCCTGCCCCAGGTAATCCGGCTCGTCCCTGAGCAAACCCCAGCGCCGCTGCTGCGTCATGAACCACATCCCGTCCGACAGATACGGAAAATTCACTTCGCCGTCGCCATGGAAACTGAGCGCCTTTTCATCGGTCCACTGGCCGCCCGCGCCATTGTCATACTGCCCCGCCAGGCGCGCCGCGATGGCTGCCCTGCCCGTATTCAGATACGCCGAGCCGGCCAGCACCGTGGCCGTCTGCTCCTTGTTGGCCCGGGAGGCCTCGATCCACCGGCTGGCATCGAGCACCGCCGCAATCATGGCGCGGCAGGTATCCGGATCGCTCGCGGCAAACGCCGCTGTCGTTCCCAGCACCTTGCCCGGGTGATCGGGCCAGATCTGCTGGCTGGTCACGGCCGTCACGCCCACGCCCTCGTCGATGGCGCGCTGGCCCCACGGCTCGCCGGCACAAAAACCATCGATCATCCCGGCGCCCAGGCTGCCCACCATCTGGGCCGGCGGCACCGTCAAGGCGCGCGCCTGGCGCAGCGGGTCGATGCCGTGCGCGGCCAGCCAGTAATACAGCAGCATCGCGTGATTGCCAGTGGGGAAAGTGTGGGCGAAGGTATAGCCGCGCGACAGGTCCCGCATCCGCTGCGCCAGGCTCGGCCCATCCAGCGCGCCCTGCTCCGCCAGCGCGCGCGACAGGGTCACGGCCTGGCCATTGCGGCTCAGGTTCATCAGGACCGCCATCGCCTGCTGCTGGCAGCCGATGCCCAGCTGCACGCCGTACATCAAGCCGTACAACACATGGGCGGCGTCGAGCGCGCCCGAGCCCAGCTTGTCGCGCACGTTGGCCCACGAGGTTTCGCGGCTGAGCACGATCCTGATGCCGTATTGACGGTCGAAACCGCACTCGGCCGCCATCACCAGCGAGGCGCAGTCGGTCAGCGGCATGAAGCCGATCCTGACCGTACGCAATTGATTTACTTTTGTCTCTGCCATACAGCTCCTTGCTTTCCTGTGGCCCGCGGCGAATTAACCGAGCAGATCCTCGACATCGAGGATGCGCTGGGCGATCTCCGCCAGCTTCAAATTCTTGTTCATCGCCATGCTGCGCAGTTTCTGGTAGGCCTGGTCCTCGGTCAGCCGGTGATGGGTCATCAGGAGGCCCTTGGCGCGGTCGATTACCTTGCGCTCGGCCAGCTTGTGGCGGGTCTCGTTCAGCTCGACCAGGAGCTTCTGCTCCTGGCGGAAGCGCGCCAGCGCCACGTTCAGCACCGGCTTGATGCGTTCGGATTGCAAGCCGGCCACGATGTAGGCCGACACGCCGGCGGCCATGGCCGCGTCCATGCTGCTGGTGGTGTCGTCCTCGGTGAACAGCACGATCGGGCGGCGCTCGTCGCGGGTGGCGATGACGATGTGTTCGAGCACGTCGCGCGCGTCCGATTCGGCATCGATGATGATCATGTCGGGTTGAAGTTGCGCGATCCTGTCGGGCAGATAGATATCGGCGGGCAGCGAAGCGATGATGTCGTAGCCCGATTCGAGCAGGCCGATGCGCAACGCGTTGCCGCGCAAGACCTGGACTGCCAGGGCGGCATCATGCTCGCCACCTTCCGGCACGATCGTATTGACGACGACAATGCGCAGCTTGCGAGGGGGTGGCGCGGGGGTTTTGGGCATTTTATTGGTTGGGAGTGAGGCCATGTCCTTACCAGACAAGCAAGATACGCGCCAACATGCCTCCCGCCGGCACGGCTGGCGGGAGGGAGGGGATGCGGGAGCGGGAGCGGGAGCGGGAGCGGGAGCGGGAATAGTTGCGCTTCCTCGCCTGCCTGGGATACATTGCTGTTTTTATATCCCTACATCCTGAAAGCCGACCATGCGCATGCGTTCTTCCCTCTTTGGCGGCCTGTTCCTGGCTGCGGCCCTGCTGGCGCCCGCTCTGGCCGCAGCCGACCCGACCATCATTTATCTGGTCCGGCACGGCGAAAAGGGATCGGCCGAGAAGGATCCCGCCTTGACAACCCAAGGCCAGGCGCGCGCGCGCAACATCGCCGCCATTCTCAAGTCAACCGGCATTGCGCATATCTACAGCAGTACGGCGCAGCGCACCCGCCAGACCGCCCAGCCACTCGCCACCGAGCTGGGATTGCAGGTGCACGTGTACGACCCTGCGCAGAGCGTCAAACTGGTCGAGCAAGTCAAGGCGACCGGCGGTACCACCCTGGTGGTCGGCCATTCGAATACCGTGCCCGAACTGGTGCGCCTGTTCGGCGCCAAACCGGTGAGCGATATCGGGGAAGATGAATTCGACCGGCTGTATCAGCTGATCGTGGATAAAGATGGCAGCGTGACGACGGTGTTGCTGCATTCCGCGGCGCCGTGACGGATGTGGAAGACGCTGCGGCCGGCGCATGCGGCCTTGGCGGGCATCGGATTGCCGCCGTCAGGGCCGTGCTTGCCCCCTTGCCTTCGCCAACGATCGAAAATTCAGAGCGAACATATCTGAAAATTCAACACCGTGCGCGCCGATGTGGGCGATATGACCTTTGACCAGAGCAACAATTCGAGGGATGGGTGGCGTTCTTCAATGGCCCCTGATCGTGAGGCCAGCTGAAACAGGCGCCAACGTGCCTTCTGGCTTTGCGATCAATGCGCCGTGACGTAGCCCGGCGGCTCGCTTGGCGCCTGGCTCAGGATCGTCTTCATCAGCGCCGCCTCCTGCACCGGGCTGCGGCCGAAAAAGCGCTTGAATTCGCGGCTGAACTGCGAACTGCTTTCGTAGCCGACCCGGTTCGAGGCGGACGAGGCGCTCATGCCCTCTTGCACCATCAACAGCCTTGCCTTGTGCAGGCGCGTGCTCTTGAGATACTGGATCGGCGACGTTTGCGTCACCGCCTTGAAGTTGGCGTGAAAAGCCGCCACGCTCATGCCCGCCTCGTGCGCCAGGGTCGGTACGTCCAGCTCGCCGCTGAAACCCGCATGAATGCGGCGCAAGGCCTTGCCAATCTTGCCAAACTGGCTGTGCTGGGCCAGCGCCGCACGCACCGCGCCACCCTGCTCCCCGGTCAGCACGCGGTACAGGATCTCACGTGTGATGCCAGGCCCCAACACGCGCGCCTCCACCGGGCACAACAGCACTTCGAGCAGGCGCAGCACGGCGTCGCCCATGGCGTCATCCATGGCGGTCGAACACATGCTCACCGGCGTGCTGTGGGCCGCCTGGGCGGGACCGAGCGCCAGCGCGAGCTCGGCAGCGACTGCCAGATCGATGTGCATCTTGAGCGCCAGCAGCGGCTCGGCTTCGCTGGCGTCGGTCTCGCTCTCGAAAGGCAATGGAACCGATAACACCAAAAACTGCTGGGCATCGTAAACGAAACTTTGCTCGCCCAGATAGCCCCGCTTGCGCCCCTGGCACACGATCACGATGCATGGCTCGTACAGCACGGGCACGCGCGGCACGGCCCGGTTGGCGCGCATGAACCGCACGTCGTCGAGCGCGGACGCGGTGTAGCCCTCGGATGGCGCCAGCCTGCCCAGCAAGGCGATCATGCGGTCTTGTCTGCTCGGCGGCGTTGGCATCGGCTTCTCTGTGGCGGGTTCGTCAGCCGCCAGTGTAAGCCGCATAACGCCTGCGCGCCAAGATCAAATCCTCGCGCAGGCTTGCCTGATTCTCTTGCGACGCCGCCAGATCGCGCCAGGACGGGGGGCGATACAGCAAGTTGGTGCACGAAAGGGAGGCCGCTGGCGCGCACCTTTTCCTCGCGACGAAAACGCGGCCCCCAGACCCGCCAGCGCTATCCACATTCCAACGACTCCTTGACCGTCCACTACATCGCCGTCCCTTTGCCCGCACTACTTACATCCTGGCTACTCCGTGACCGTCCGCCACCTCAGCTTCCCTCGGCCAGCGCTATACACAGGCCGACAACTCCGCGCCCGTCCGCTATCTCGCCTTAGTGCGCCATCCAGAGCGGCAGCGTCGATGTCCGAAGCAAGGTCCTGGTCGCGCCGCCAAGCAAGACTTCGCGAAAGCGCGAGCGACCATAAGCGCCCATCACGATCAGGTCGGCGCCCGCCTCGCCTGCCGCCGCCAGCAACACCCGCCCCGGATCGGCGTGGCTATCGACTTCACGAACGTTGACCCGGATTGCGTGCCGCGCCAGATACAAGGCAAGATCCGCCCCCGGCGTCGGGCCGTGCAGGTCGCCGTGCGCCCGTGCATCGGCCACCACAATATCGACCTGGCGCGCGCCTTGCATCAGCGGAATCGCACTGGCGATCGCGCGGCTGGCAGGGGCGCTGCCGTTCCAGCCGACCACAATCCGCTGTCCCAATGGCGATGCCGGGGGCGACGCCTGCGCCGCCGCAGGCACCACCAGCACTGCTTTGGCGGAGTTGAGCAGGACGTACTCGGGAAAATCGGCGCGCATACCCGGCACAGGATGCGCGGCATCGTGCCGGCCAATCACGACCAGATCGCAATAGCGCGCCTGCAAGCTCATGCCCAGCCCGATTTCTTCCTCCAGCCGGCGCCGCTCGACCGACAGCACGCCGAGCGCACTGGCGCGCTGTTCGAAAACGTCGAGCGCGCGGTCCGCCAGGCGGCGCAACTCGTCCAGCGGAGCCTGCATGGGCGGCAAGCTGGGATCGAGCCCGCTGAGCGCGAGCAGGCGCGGCGGCAGATTGGTCAGCGCCGTGCCGATCAAATGCGCATTGTGTTCGATGGCCAGCCGGGCTGCAGTGTCGATGCGCGCGGCGGCCTGAGCCGACTCGTCGACATGCACCAGGATTGTTTTATATGCCATGTTGGTCTCCCATAGTTTGGCATCCCGTCGCGAATCACCGCACCGTCCGTCCGGCCGGCAATAATGCGGGCCGATGCGACGCCTCGATAGGCGAACCCGTGCGGCCCAGGGGCAAGCGCCTCAAAACGACAGACTAGCCTTGTGCGCCTACCCGCATTTGCGCCCTGTCAAACGCGTTCGCCCGGCTACGCGGAACTTATCCGCGTCCGCGCAATACACGATAGCCCGTCAGAACACATGTCGCACACCAAGGTTAAAGGCGCTGTCGCCACTGCCGGGCTCCGTGTTGTTACCAACGGTGTAGCCAGCGCCGCGCTTGTTCCTGATGCGCGCATACGCCGTGTACAGGCTGGTGCGCCGCGACAGCGCATGGCTCAGCCCAACGCCCCACTGGTGCGCATCCTGGTTGTAGGCCGTCCTGTCATCCTTGCGGATATACGATGCCATCAGCGTCATCACGCCGAACGGGACCGAGACACCGAGCAGCATGTCGCGGCTATCGGTCGAGGCAGTGGGGCGCACGCCGCCATACGGATTACCGTTGTTGGGCAGTGGCGCGCCGTTGGTGCCCTTGTCCACGCCATACGCCGCATCAGCGCGGGCGACGCCAACATCGTAGTTTGCCGCCAGCAGCGTGTTGCGTCCGATGTCGCGGTCGGCGGCGGGCATTGGCGGCACGGCAGCCGCGCCGGCAGCCGCCGTGAGGTCGTGGTTGCGGTGCTTATAGGCCACGCGTGCATTGAGCCCACCCATGCTGTAACCCAGCGACACGCCGAACTGGCGTGCCGCTGCCGGGCTGCTCGCCGAGCGCGTACGACAACTCCCCCGTCACATCCATGATCTCCGGCATCGAATAGACGATGGCATTGCTGGTGCGCGTTTTCTGGCCGCCAGCCGGGGACAGGTTCTTCGCGCTACCGGCGTAGCCCCCGCCGAACGGGACCGCCACGCTGACCAGCGCAGTATAGTAAGGCGTGTACTGGCGCCCCAGGGTGGCCGCGCCATACTGCCGATGACGCGCCCCTACGTAGGCCTGGCGGTGGAACAGCGCGCCGGCGGCTTCCTGCTCGCCGGTGTCGAGCCGCACGCCCGCTTCCAGCAGGAAGTTGGCGCTCCAGCCCTCGCCCAGGTCTTCCGAGCCGCGCTAGCCGATGCGCGATGCCGAGCCGACCCCGCTGCTGACCCGCGCAAGGTTGCCACTGGCTCCGCCCTGTTCGCGCACTAGGCCGGCGTCAACAACGCCATACATGGTCATGGAAGACTGCGCACAGGCCCAGCCGCTCAATAAACCAGGCACGGCTGCTGCTACCACTGAGATGGATAATGTCATTGTGTGCTTCCCCGGTTGATGCTGCGTATATCCAGCCATCAAGAAACCTCCCGCTGCAAACTCGTCTGCCTGAACGATGCAGGCACGGTAAGATCGCCCTCATGGATAATTTAAGTCACTCCCTGGTTGGACTGGCCGTCGGCGAACTGGTTCACCGTACTTTGCCGGCGGAAGGCGATCCGGCCCAGCAGGGCACCCGGCGCCGCCTGATGCTCTTCTCTTGCTGGGCTGCCAGCAATTTTCCCGACCTCGACCTGGTGCTGAGCGGGCGCTTGCCCATGCCGCTGGGCTACCTGCTGCATCACCGGGGCCACACCCACACCCTGCTGCTCGAAGTGCCGCAAGCATTGCTGCTGATCGCGCTGCTGTGGATGCTGTGGCCGGGCGCGCGCACCCTGCTGCGCGCCAGCAAAGCGGCTCGCGCCGGACTGCTGGCAGCCGTCGGCGCCGGCTTCCTGCTGCACTTGGGAATGGATGCGTTGAACTCCTACGGCGTGCACCCGTTCTATCCCTTCGATGCGCGCTGGATGTATGGCGACATGGTGTTTATCCTGGAACCGGTGTTCTGGGTGGCCGGCGCCGTGCCGCTGGCGATGATGCTGGGCAGCCGCGTCTGGCGCGCGCTCCTGCTGGGCGCACTGGCCGCCACGCTCGCCTACTTCACGCTGCGCGGTTTCCTGCACTGGGGTTCGCTGACAGCCCTGCTGCTCTTCGGTGCCGGGCTCGCCCTGTTGCAACAGCGTGCCGGCAAGAACGGCAAACGCGCCTTGTGCGCCGCCCTGCTGGGCGCGGCCGGCTTCGTGAGCATGCAGGGCGCGGCGATGCAGCGCGGCAAAACCATCGTGGCCGACCACCTGCGCTTGCTCGATCCGGCCAGCACCCTGCTCGACACCGCCATGACGGCCTTTCCCGCCAACCCGGCCTGCTGGATATTCGTGTCGGCCGAACGCGATGCCGTCGCCGGCACTTACCGGCTACGGCGTGGCATGCTCAGCGTGGCGCCGGACATGCTCGCGCTCGATGCCTGTCCGGCGGCACTGTCCGAAGGCATGCGCGGACCCACGGCGCAGATCGTCATCGACTGGAGCCAGGAAACGTCGCTGGCGCGCTTGCGTACGCTACAGGCCAGCAACTGCCGCTTCGATGCCTGGCTGCGCTTCGCGCGCATGCCGGCGCTGGGGACGGTGACGGCGTTCGACGTCCGCTTCAGCAACACCCCGGCTGGCAACTTCACCACCTTGCCCATCGATGAGGCCAACCGCCAGCCCTGCCCCGCCGGCGTGCCGGCCTGGGGCTATCCGCGTGCCGACCTGCTGTAACACGGGACCGTGCTATGCTGTTTCCAAGCTAACCACCGCCGGATATCCCCGTGACAACACAGCGGTTTTCGCACATGGTCGGGCCGCGCACCTACGCGTTTCGCGACCTCAAGGACGTGATGGCACGCGCCTCGCCGGCCCGTGCCGGCGACCTGCTGGCGGGCGTGGCCGCCGCCAGCGCCGAAGAGCGGGTGGCCGCCCAGATGGCGCTGGCCGAGCTGCCGCTGCGCACCCTGCTCGAGCACCCCCTGATCCCCTACGAAGACGATGAAGTCACGCGCCTGATCGTCGACAGCCACGATGCGGCCGCGTTCGCCCCCATCGCGCATCTGACGGTGGGCGACCTGCGCAACTGGCTGCTGGGCGACGCGGCCGACAGCGCCGCCCTGGCCGCCGTCGCGCCCGGCATTACGCCCGAGATGGCGGCCGCGGTATCGAAGATCATGCGCATCCAGGATCTGGTGCTGGTGGCGCGCAAATGCCGCGTGGTCACGGCTTTTCGCAACACGCTCGGCCTGGAAGGCCGCATGGCCACGCGCCTGCAGCCAAACCACCCGACCGACGACGCCAGCGGCATCGCGGCCAGCATGCTCGACGGCCTCATGTACGGCAGCGGCGACGCCGTGATCGGCATCAACCCCGCCACCGATAACGTGGGCCAGGTCGTCACGCTGGTCGGCATGCTCGACGCCGTCATTGCCCAATACCAGATTCCGACCCAGTCCTGCGTGCTGACCCACGTCACCAACACCATCGAGGCGATCAACCGTGGTGCCCCGGTCGACCTGGTGTTCCAGTCGGTGGCCGGGACCGAGGCCGCCAACCGCAGCTTCGGCATCAACCTGGCGCTGCTGGCCGAAGCGCGCAGTGCCGCCCTGTCGCTGGGACGCGGCACGGTGGGCGACAACGTCATGTATTTTGAAACCGGCCAGGGCAGCGCGCTGTCGGCCAATGCCCACCACGGGGTCGACCAGCAAAGCTGCGAAGCGCGCGCCTACGCGGTGGCGCGCGCCTTCAAGCCGCTGCTGGTGAACTCGGTGGTCGGCTTCATCGGCCCGGAATACCTGTACGACGGCAAGCAGATCATCCGCGCCGGCCTGGAAGACCACTTTTGCGCCAAGCTGCTCGGCTTGCCGATGGGTTGCGACGTTTGCTACACCAACCATGCCGAAGCCGACCAGGACGACATGGACGTGCTGCTGACCATGCTGGGAGCGGCCGGCTGCAATTTCGTGATGGGCGTGCCGGGATCGGACGACATCATGCTCAACTATCAAAGCACGTCGTTCCACGATGCCCTGTACGCGCGGCGCGTGCTGGGTTTGCGCGCCGCGCCCGAATTCGAAGCCTGGCTGCACCGCATGCAGATCTTTTGCGGCGATGGCGCCGCGCAACTGCCGGACGCCCTGGCACCGGCCTTTCAACCAGCCTTGCTGCGCTTATGAACCTTCCCAAACATGTGCTGTCCAACCCATGGCAAGCCTTGCGCGGACTGACGCAGGCACGTATCGCGCTCGGGCGCAGCGGCGTGAGTGTCCCCACCTCGGCGCAGCTTGATTTCCAGCTGGCGCATGCGCGCGCGCGCGATGCGGTGCACATGGCGCTCGATGCCGGTGCGCTGGCGGCGGCGCTATCCGGGGACGGGCACGCTTGCCTCACCGTGCACAGTGCCTGCCCGCACCGCGCCACTTACCTGCAGCGCCCAGACCTGGGCCGCGTGCTCGATGCGCCTTCGCGTGCCGCGCTGGCCGCCGCAGCACCGGCCTCGTGCGACCTGGTGCTGGTCATTGGCGATGGCTTGTCGGCGCTGGCCATCGAGCAGAACGCGCAGCCCTTCCTGGCTGTGCTGCTGGCACGATTGCAACAGGAGCAATGGCGTATGGGACCGATCGTGATTGCCAGCCAGGCGCGCGTGGCCATCGGTGACGAGATCGGGGAGTTGCTGAACGCACGCGCGGTGGCGGTGCTGATCGGCGAGCGCCCCGGGCTCAGTTCGCCGGACAGCATGGGCATCTACATGAGCTGGGCGCCGCGCGTTGGCTTGAGCGATGCCGACCGCAACTGTATTTCGAATGTGCGGCCGGCCGGGCTGGGCTATGACGAGGCCGCGTACAGATTGCACTATTTGCTGACGCAGGCGCGCCAGCGGGGGATGTCGGGCGTGTCGCTCAAGGATGACACGGTTGCCGATGCCGGTGCGCTTACAGCGGGGAAAGGGAATTTTTTGCTGCGCTGATGGCGCCGGGGACAACGTAGTTGATTCACCCTGTCGCTCCCGCTATTGGCGTCACCGGCTTCGCAGAAAGATGGAAGATCCACTACGCGCACCATCGCCCCCCGCTGCCGCCACAAGCACATAGCTGTCTGGCCCCGGGGAGTGCGCACAGGTTTTATCTGAACCTGTGCAGGGAAACCCGCCGTCCGGCCCGCGACGGCAAATTCAACGGGAAGGCGCCAGCGACGACCCTTAACGCCGCGCGCAGACCAGCCGCTGGCCGACGTTGAACTTGAGGATCATCTTGTCGCGCGATAGCTCTTCCACGCGCAAGGTATCGGCCACGTTCGCAAACTGAATCGCCAGCTGGCCGTCGCGGTACATCCAGCGGCCAGGCGACACCCTGTTTTCATAGCGCATTTCCAGCGTGCGGTCATCCTGGAAGGAAATCAGCACCGAGGTCCCGCCTATCGTATCGTGGCAATGCCATGCGCCCACCACCATGTCGCCATTCTGTGCGCTTTGAGCAGGATTATCCTGCGCGCGTTCCGCGCTCATCTTTCCGATCAGCCCGCCGCCGCTGCGCGTGCGCATGCTGCCGATCCATTCGGCCGGCGCGGCGAAATTCAGATTCTGTCCCGTGCGCATCTGGAAAGTGACGATCCCGACCAGCCGGCCGGAACTGTCGAACAGCCCGCCGCCGCTCGATCCGGGCGACACGGGAGCCGTGGTCTGGATCAAGGTGCCGCCGTCAAGCGGACGCAGCGACGACACGATGCCGTCGCTGATCGTCAAATCGAGCCCGTGCGGAGCGCCGATGGCAATCACGCGCTGGCCGGTGCGCACCTCGCTCGAGGCGCCGATCACCACCGCCGGGGCACTGAGGCCCTTGACCGACAGCTTGCACAGGTCGCGTTCTTCATCGGCCACGGCGACGCTCGCCTCGTAGCTGTCCTGCCCCAGCTTGACCTGAAGGCGCGAGCCCGCCAGCGCCACGTGGCAATTGGTAATGATCGCGTCGCCGCCCAGGGCAACGCCGCTGCCGGTCCCGACCAGGGTGCTCCCCTTGTACATATTAATGCGCGCGACATACGGCGACAATTTGGCGAACAGGTCTTCCATGCCCATCGCGCCGGACGAGCCGCCGGCGGCCGGCGCCTGCATCGCCTGCGGCTGGGCAGCGAACTGATCGGTGCGCCCGCCGCTATCCTGCATCAGCACCGGGGTCGCGCCCTGAGTGGCGCCTGTGGTGGCA
This sequence comes from Massilia frigida, assembly GCF_011682175.1. Classification (GTDB taxonomy): domain Bacteria; phylum Pseudomonadota; class Gammaproteobacteria; order Burkholderiales; family Burkholderiaceae_D; genus Telluria_A; species Telluria_A frigida. The sequence continues at coordinate 3,993 of NZ_WHJG01000006.1, read as the reverse complement.
ACGACCGGCGCTGCGGCCGGCGCGCGGCCCTTGGCAAAGTACACCAGTCCGGCCACCAGCAGGCCGGCAGCTAGGCCATAGCGCCAGTCGAGGCTGAAACCTTGTTGCGAGGGCGCCTGCTCGACGCTGCGCGTCAGCGGCGGCGCAATCTGGCTGCGGTCGTACATGGCGCGCTTGTCGGTGTTCGACAGCACGGCATACGCTTCGCGCACCAGGACCCAGTCGTTGCGGTCGTACGAACCGCTCTGGAACGCCGCATGCAAACGCGCGTACGCCGCAGCAATCTCTTCAGAACTGGCGAGGGGATCGACACCAAGAATGGTGTACAGCGTTCGTTTCATGTGCAGCGTCTCCGACAGAAACGACGATGATAGCGTAAATATCATTCATTATCATAGCCGCGAGGAAATATTGCTTTTTCTTCGTCGCCAGCGTGACACAGCGGGCATCGCTGGCCCGCTGTTCTTTCCCTATTCGCGCTGCTGCTGCGGCGCCCCGGCATCCGGCTCGGGCGGTGGCGGCGCGGACGGCGGCAGCGGTTGCGGCAGCGCTGGCAAGCCGGATGATGGCTCGGCACGCTCGCCATCCATCGGTGCTTCCGCGCCGTTTTCCATATCGTCCGGCTCGGGTGCGGGCGGCGGCAGTGGCGCCACGCCTTCTTGCTGCATCTCGCCCGCTTCTTCGTCGATATCGCCCGGATTTTCTTCCTGCACCACCGGTGCCGGACGGCGCCCGCCCGGGAAGACGGCAGCGGCATCGACCTTGCCGTCGGCAATTGCGGCCTTGAAGAAGTCGCCTACCACGAGCAGCGCATTGTGTCCGCCCTGCCCCCAGTAACTGCTGCGCATGGTGACGCGGTTGTCGTTGAAGCCGACCCAGGCGCCCGCCACCAGCTTGGGATGCATCATGATGAACCAGCCGTCGGTATTGTTTTGCGTGGTGCCGGTCTTGCCGGCGACGTCGCCATTGATGCCGAAGCGATAGCGGATGCCCGTGCCCGTGCCGCGGTTGATCACCCCGCGCATCATGTCGATCAGGTCGGCGGAATTCTGCGCCGACATCGCCTGTTCCGACTTCGGATCGCCGAAATGCGCCACCACCTTGCCGGAACGGTCGGTGATGCTGGTGACGAACACCGGCTTGCGGTATTGCCCCTGGGCCGCGATGCTGCTGTAGGCGTTGACCATTTCCAGCAGGGTCACGGGACTGGTGCCCAGCGCCAGCGAGGGGACCGATTCGAGCTTGCTGTTGCGAATGCCGAGGTCGCGCGCCAGCTTGATGATGCCGGGCAGCCCGACATCCTGCATGACCTGGGCCGTGATCGTGTTTTTGGAAAACACCAGGCCTTCGCGCATGGTCATCATGTTGCCGCTCGATCCGCTCATGTCGGTCGGGCGCCAGATGGTGCCGTCGCCGGCCTTGATATTCGTCACGGCGTCGCGGTAAGGCCGATTCGGCGCGAAGCCTTTTTCCAGCGCGGCACCGTACACGATCGGCTTGAAGGTCGAGCCGGGCTGGCGCGCGGCCTGCACCACGTGGTCGTACTGTTCTTTATGAAAGTCGCGGCTGCCGATCCATGCCTTGATGTGGCCGGTCTCCGGGTCCATCGCCACGAAGCCCGTTTCCAGGCGCGTTTTTGCGGCGCGCAAGCGGGCGATGAAGGCGCGGTCGGTCTTGAGCCGCTTGAGCGCCACCGCTCCGGTATCGCCGCTTTCGATGGCTTTTTTGTACTCGGGCGTTTCGCGGATGAAGGCATTGACCAGCGTCCCTTTGGAGCGCCAGAAATAGTCGAAGGGCGTGACCGAGCCGTGCATGCCGGCGTAGGCGCCGGCCGAGCCGGCATTGCCGCCGTCGGGCTGCGACCATTCGACGTCGGCGATGATCTGCAAGGCATTGCCCTGGCGCTCGACGGCCTTCATGGCCGCTTCCTGCAAGGCGTAGTCGAGCGTGGTGTGGACCACCAGGCCGTCGCGCTCGACGTTGTAGTCGTTCTCGTCGGCCCATTCGAGCAGCCACTTGCGCACGTAGGCGGTGAAGTGGGTATCGGTCGGGCTGCGCTCGGCCTGGCGCGAAAAGGAGACCCGCAGCGGCTTCTTGCGCAAGCTGTCGTAGCGCTTGTCATCGAGCATGCCGTGCTTGCGCATCTGGGACAGCACCACATTGCGGCGCTGCACCGAACGCTCGGGATTGTTCACCGGATTGTAGTAGTTGGTGCCCTTGAGCATGCCGACCAGGGTGGCGCTTTCCAGAATGTCGAGCTTGGCGGCGGTGGTATCGAAATAAGTGCGCGCCGCCATTTCGATGCCGAACGTGTTGTACAGGAAAGGCACTGTGTTCAGATAGGCTTCCAGGATCTCGTCCTTGCTGTAGGCCGATTCGATCTTGACCGCCGTGATCATTTCCTTGATCTTGCGGTTGAGGTTGCGCGAACGGCCTATCTCTTCCGGGAACATATTGCGCGCCAGCTGCTGGGTAATGGTCGAGCCGCCCTGGGCGTCGCCGCCGAGGGTGTACACGACCGAGGCCAGGGTGCGCTTGTAATCGATGCCGTGGTGATCCTTGAAGCGGTGGTCTTCGGTGGCGATCAGGGCGGCGATCATGTGCGGCGAAATTTGCGCCAGGGTCACGCGTTCCTGCAAGCCTTCTTCAAAGCTGGCCAGCTCCTTGCCGTCGGCCGCGACCAGGATCGACGCCTTGGCGGCACGCGCCTGCTTGAGACCGGCCACGCCAGGGGTGAACGGCAGCAAGATCAGCACCCACACCAGCAGCAACGACAGGGGGACGCCGACGCACCACAGCAGCGCCAGCCCGACGCGCTTATACGGCGGCTGCGCCATCAGATACACGCGGCCGCGCCGAAGCCGCTCGCCTGCCGCGCGCAGGCCCTGTCCCAGCCGTCCTTCCAGATTGCGATCGTCACCCACTGTCACTTCCTTGCTTAATAGTCATTAACTTGCCTGACAGTATATCCGAGGGGGCATGGGCGCACGAGCCGATCGGCGGGTAAGGCGCGTACGAGCCTAGTCCTGATAGCCGGAGGTGGATTTGTCCTACGCCGATATTGCCAGTGCGCCTACTCCCCGCACGACTGAGGCCGCCTATCATGAACTTTCTGCTACAAGACAGGCAGCCAGGAAAGATCCCAGCCACCCGGTAGCGCGATAGTTACCACAGAAAATATCAGGAGCACATCATGAGAACCTCATCGTCGACCACACGTAATACGCCCAAGGCCATCCCCGGCGGCCAGGAAGCCCAGGACGCGATTGCGCTGCTGACCGAAGACCACGAGAACGTCAAGCAGATGTTCGAGCAGTATGAAGGCCTGGGCGAGCGCGCTCATGCAACCAAGAAAAAACTGGCCACGCAGATCTGCACCGAACTGACCAAGCACGCAACGGCCGAGGAAGAAATTTTCTACCCGGCCGTGCGCGCCGCGACCAAGAAGAGTGAAGATCTGGTCGACGAGGCTACTGTCGAGCATGCATCAGCCAAGGACTTGATCGCCCAGATCATGGACATGGAAGCGACCGAAGACCTGTTCGATGCCAAGGTAAAAGTGTTGTCCGAGATGATCGAGCATCACGTCAAGGAAGAGGAGAACGAGATGTTCCCGCAGGCGCGCGCGGCCGGCCTGGATCTGGAAGCGCTGGGGCAGCAGATTGCCGAGCGCAAGGCCCAGATCGCGGTATAAGCCAGGTTTTTCCCTGCGAAGGCGGATTGGCATGCGCTTCCTCCGCTGCCCGCTGGCGTCAGCGCGGGTTGTCGGGGAACCGTTTGCCATGCTACGCCAGGACCCCTGGGTGGGCGCCTTCGCGCACGTCGTTTCTGCCAATGGCAGGAACGACGGTGCCGGGGTTGGCATCAGAAGCGCGCCGGGGCGGGGTCCGGCGCGCGCCCCCCCCGGCGCCGCGGGGCGCGGGCCCCCGGTGCGGGTGCCCCCGCCGCCGCGGGCGCAAGTGGGGCGGGGCGGCGGCGCCGGGGGCCGGGGCC
>NZ_WHJG01000069.1 GCF_011682175.1 Massilia frigida | reverse complement strand
CTATCTGCGCATGTCCAAACTCGCTCATTTACCCGTCAATCCCTTGCAGGCCGCCGCGAAGCGGTCGGTTTCAATTAGGCGATACCGTGGCGGTCGTCAAGTTTCACCGAAAACGTCATAGAGCCATAACTTTTCCCACTTCCCGAAGAAGTCGGACGTCGTTATTAGGGCGCAAGACCTGGAAGCATTTGAGCGCGAGGCCAATGAACAGGATACAGCTGCTGAACTGTCTGGCACATTAGCGCCGCATGTTGAACCTACGGGAAAATCGACAACAGCATACCTAAACATAATCGGCGCTTTATGCGATCTGTATTGGCAAGCAAAATTTCCTGGCGAGCCGAAAATTGTCCAAGCAAGACTGCTTGAAGATTTAGAGACTTATGCGGGTTACCACGGACTCAGCGACCGCAATCTTAAAGACAAGCTACCGAAAGCAATCAAAGCAATCCGCAACGAGTAGTGCAAATGCACCTATAAATGGTGCATTTGCATTTCGCCATCGAGGTCACATTCATAAAATCGCTTCCAGATTGTTCAACAGGGCAATCACTTGTTCATAGCGATTCATTGAAAGGTGACAAATGGAAGCGAGCTACACCATCCCCCAATTCTGCGCGGCATATCACATCAGCCGTGTTCACTACTACACACTCAAGGATCAAGGAAAAGTCCCGCAAGAGCTGCGCCTGGGCCGTCGCGTAATCATCACCCGCCGCGCCGCCGAAGCGTGGGAGGAAAAACTTCTGAAAGAACAGAACGAGCAGCCGAACTGGGATGCGCCACTTTTTGTTTCTCTGTGAGGCCCGCCATGACCACCGACCAAATGAAAAAAGGCGCAGCCCCCGACCAAGAGAACGCGCCTTCCAAATCCAACTGCCTGAAGCATAACAAAGAAACGACCATCCTGGCAATCATGCGCGACGGCCGAAGCCTCAACCGCTTTGAAGCAGAACGCTTTGGCGACCACTGCTTGCACTCGACCATCTCCACCCTGCGCGGCAAGGGCTACCAGTTCTTCGATGAGTGGGAATGGGTTCCTACCCGCTTCGGCAAGGAAGTCCACGTCAAGCGCTATCGCTACCTGGGGGCCGCATCATGATCGCGAAAAACGTTGACGCACGTTTACCCGGCGCGTATGCTCACTCTGTCGCGAAAAAAGAAGCGACCGGGTTTAGCAGCTCGAATTACACATGGCGGACGACCGCCCCCCTGGCGGTATTTTTTCGTCCGTACCTCGTTGCCCCTTCTATGAGCGGCGATGGTGGGAGGCTTCGGCCTGCCGGTTGCCGTGTGTACCGGTCTGCTAACCCGTCATCGTCGCTCACCCCGTTTAGCAGCGGGTTGTGCGGTTCTACACCACACACGGAGGCAACCATGCCAGGCACCACTACATCCCAACATTCCCCATCATCCGTCGGGACCTTGTCCGTCGAGCAGCTTTTTCAGACCGCGTTCTACAACGGTCGCACGCCACGCAGCCAGGAGTACAAGGCCGGCGCACGCATGGCGCTCGAGCACCGCATTGAGCGCAAGGACTTCGACATGCCGTATCAAGCAGGCACAGCCGCGGCTGATGCCTACTTTGCTGGTATCGAGGAAGGCAAGACTATCTGGCGCGCCGCTGTCGCAAAGATTGGCGGTGCCGCATGAACGCCCCGGTCGCAGCAAAAATGCCCCTGCCTCCTTTCCGCTTCACTGGCGGTGACCTGGGCCTGAACAGCGACGACGGCCGAGAGCCGTGGATCTACTTTGTTGACCAGAACGGCGAGCAATGGCTCACACATTCGGTCGAGTCGGTATTGCGTGTCATCGACCAGTTCCAAGAAACCGGACGCGGCGGACGTGAGCAGCTTCTATGTGCCGCAGCCATCCACTACGGCATGGACGGGTACGCGCTGATTGATGGCCGCGAAGCACAGCGCTATTTCTCCGTGGGTGATGCGTGTGGCGAAGCCTAAGTTTCAAGACCCGAACGGGCGCCACATCCGCGTCTATTGCAGCTTGCTCAACACGCCCGCCTGGCGCGTGATGGGCTTTGCTGCAAAGGCTTTGTTCATTGATCTGCGCACGATGGTAACCGGCACCAACAACGGCAACCTGAGCGCCGCGCTGTCCGATATGAAGCACAAGGGCTGGACCTCGTCCGCAACGCTGTCAAAGGCTCTATACGAGCTTCGGGCAATGGGCTTCATCGCAGTCACGCGCGGCGGCGGATTGAAGCTTGGCACACGGGTATGCAACCTCTACCGCTTTACGGACCTTGATGTATTCGACCATCCCAAGGTCGGCGTTCAGGCGATCAAGGCAACGCACGACTACTTGAAGTTTGACACCCTTCATTCTGCCGAGCGCGCCCTGGCTGAAGGGGTGGCCGAACTCTTGGCGGATGGCAAGAAAAAACAGGTAACGAAAAAAAATCCCCCTGTTCAGAAACTGAACCGGATCAGTTCAGAATCTGAACCGATAGGACGTTTTATCAGTTCAGATTCTGAACAGGGAGCGCGGTTATCAGTTCAGAATCTGAACAGGGGATTTTGAGGAAAAATTTCCCATGCCGCCCGTAGGTACAGGCCTTGTGCTCGATTGCAGCCCAAGGCCTGTTTTTTTATCTCCCTGTTCAGAATCTGAACTCCTTTATAGGTTGCCATACCTACGCAGCAATATAGGCCAACTCACAGCTAGAAAGATGCATCGCACCAGCCATCGGACCAAAGTGCAACCGTTGCACCGTGATCCTGGCCTACGCCCAAGCCAGACGAGCGCATGGGAAGCAATCCAGCACCGCACCAGCAGCCATAGTTCCCGCTGGCGGGCATCATGCCGTTCGTGTTCAGCACGAACCTGGCCCAATTCGGGACAGAGGCGGAGGCTGCGCGCTATCGCTGAGATGCCCTCATTTTTGAGGAGACGGTCGGGCGGCCACGGCATCTTGTGATCGATCACAAGATAGTCGGCGGCCATGAACTCCAGGTGCGTCAGAATTCTGACGCACCTGGAGTCCGACTCCACCCTGCCCCACTTGAGCTCCCCAGCTTCGGGGGCGCAAATCCCACACCCCCTTCGGCCTCCGATCAAACGGCAACGCTGCCACTTGATCGCGTTTCGGGCGCGCCAAGCACGACTACTGCATTTAAACCGGCAGTGCTGCCGGATTAACCCGGCAACGTTGCCGCATTGACTGCCGACGATATTCGTCGTCAGTCCGTGTGGTGGCCAGAGCTCCCCCTTGAGGGCGAGCTTACGAAATCGCCGGCTGGTTGTCCTCAACGTTGAGGAGACCCAGCTTCGTCTGAATTCAGACTATCTCTTCACGGTGAAGAGATAGCTCGGCTGAATTTTCAGCGCAGCTTTTCCCTGTCATCCGATGACAGATGGGGAAGCCTTCAACCAGCGGCGTTCGCTCTTCCCAACGGAGGGAAGAGCGCCGCAATTCCCCGCTCCCCCGTTTCGGGGACCGGGCCAGAGCCATACTGCCCACCGCTGGGAACTATGACGGGATCAAAGTGCAACGCGTCCGACCCTGTGAAGAATTCTGCCCAGGGTCAAGTGCCGGCATCGCAACAATTTCAAATCCGCACAAGTACATAGAAGTTTTATGTTTCCTCCGTTCAACCCTACGGGTGCTTCCCTTGATATAACCGGTGTAGTCCACCCAATTTCAAGGAAGAAAACATGATCCACCAATTTAAAGAGCAGAAGGCCCAAGCGGTGCAAGAAATGCGCGCCCTGGTCGAAAAGGCCCAAGCCGAAAAGCGCAACCTGTCCGGCGACGAGTCCGCTAAGTTCGACGCACTCAAGAGCCGCGTCACTGACCTGGAAGGCCAAGAGTCCCGCGCTTCGTTCCTGGCTGACGCCGAGCGCCGCATGATCGGTACACCGGTCGACAAATCGCAAGCCGACCTGGAATCGGGTATCTCGTTTCTGGAAGTGCTGCGCGCCGGCATGGAAGGCCGCAACCTGACCGGCGCCGCTGCTGAATACTCGCAAGAGACCGAACGCCGCACCGGGCGCAAGGCTGGCGGCATGTTCATTCCGCTATCGCTGCTGGAAAAGCGCGTCAACACCACCACCAGCGCCGGCCAAATCCGTCCAACCGACCACCGCGCCGACTTGTTCATCGAGCCATTCCGCAACAAGCTGCTGGCTCGCAAGCTGGGCGCCCGTGTGCTGACCGGCTTGACTGGCAACGTTGACGTTCCCGCGTACGGTACGGGCGTAACATCCGGCTGGGTCGCTGAAAACAGCGCACTGACGGCATCGGATATGACGTTCACCAAAAAGACGTTGAGCCCGAAACACGTTGGCGCGCTGTCGGAAATGAGCCGTCAGTTGATCCAGCAATCGAGCCCCGATATCGAACAACTGCTGCGCGACGATATGGCCTTCGCCCTGGCACAAGCCATCGACAGCGCAATGATCAAAGGCGGAGGCGCCAACGAGCCGACCGGCATCCTGTCGACAGTCGGAATTCAGACCGTCAGTTTGAGCACGCTCAACTACGCCAATGTGCTGGGCATGCTCAAGCTGGCCGAAATGTCCAACAGCGAGTCCGCCGCCTGGCTGACCAGCCCGCAAGTGATGGCCAAGCTGCGCGGCTCATTGAAGGCAGCCGGCATCGCGGGCTATCTGTCCGAAGGTGGTCAGTTGGCGGACCTGCCGATCTACTCGACCAAACAGGTTCCACTCAACACGACCACCGGCCAAGTGATCCTGGGAGACTTCTCTCAAGTGATGCTGGGCATCTGGTCCGAGCTGGATATCCTCGTCAACCCGTTTGACTCGGTCGCCTACGCTCGCGGCGGCGTACTGGTCCGCGCTATGGCCACGTGCGATATCGCCATTCGTCACCCCGAAGCCTTCGTCGTCGCAAGCGACGTCGTGATCGTTTAAGAGAGAGCGCGCATGACCTCCAATACTTTCGAGATACGATCGGGCGGCGATCTGCGCGCTGTCTCACCAAACAAGCTGTCCGGCTACGCGGCCGTGTTCAACAAGCTGTCGCATGACCTGGGCGGCTTCGTTGAGCAAATCCGGGCCGGCGCCTTCACCAAATCGCTCCGCGAAAACGCACCAGTGCGAGCGCTGTACGAGCACGACGACCAACGGATATTGGGCAGTACCCGTAGCGGCACGCTCAAGCTGTCCGAGGATGCAAAGGGCTTGCGCTTCGAACTTGACCTGCCGGCGACCACCTACGCGCAAGACCTGGCCGTGCTGGTTGAGCGTGGCGATATCGCGGGTATGTCTTTCGGCTTCGTGGTCCCATCCGGCGGCGACAACTGGGAGGTTCGCAGCGGCGTGCTCACCCGCGACCTGATCGATATCCGGCTGAGCGAAATCACCGTGACGGCGAACCCGGCCTATCCCGATACGGAAGTGGCAAAGCGCAGCATGAATACCTACTTGCTCAATGAGTACCTGGACACACCCTCGATGTGGATTCAAACATGCGGCTAATCACTCAAGCACTGAACCTGTTCCGTGGCGAACAGCGCGCTATCAATCCTTCGTGGCAGGGCGCCGCGCTCATTGCTGGAAACGGCACCACAGCGGGCAAGGCCGAAAGCCTGAGCGCTGTCTACGCGTGCGTGTCTGCGATCAGCGAGACCATCGCCAGCCTGCCCCTGATCCTCTACAAGCGTGTTGATGACGACGGCCGCGAGCGCGCCAAGGGCCACCCGCTTTATCGCGTGTTGCACGACCAACCCAACGAGCACCAGACCGCCCTGGAATTCAGGGAGATGATGCAAGCCATGGTACTGCTGCGCGGGAATGCTCACGCCGAGATCGGGCGCGGCGCTGATGGTCAAGTGACCACGCTCACGCCACTGCTGAATGATCGAGTGACCACGTTGCAACTGCCTAATGGGCGCCTGGCCTACGATGTGACCGACGGCAAGGGCAACGTCCGCCGCTTGCTGCAAGAAGAGGTGTTTCACCTGCGACACCGCTCAGACAATGGCCTGGTGGGCGTGGCACCAATCACAGCCAGCCGTGAGACGGTACAACTCGCCCTGGCCGAACGTGAGCACGGCACATCGACGTTCAGCAACGGCGCCCGCCTGTCCGGAATCCTCAAGTTCCCGCAACGCCTGAGCAATGACCAGTCCAACCAACTGCGCAATAGCTGGGAGAGCCAGCACGCCGGTGGTGCCAACGCCGGCAAGACGGCGATCTTGCAAGAGGGCGTCGAGTACCAGACCGTGAGCATGAGCATGGAAGATAGCGAGTACCTGGCATCGCGTCAGTTCTCGGTCGAAGAGATCGCGCGCCTGTACCGTGTGCCACCGACCATCATCGGTGACCTCCGACACGGCAACTACAGCAACAGCGTGGAGATGAACCGCGTGTTTGTGGTCCACACCCTACGCCGCCACATGACCATGTGGGAACAGGCGATCAGTCGTTCGCTGCTTACCGACGCCGGCCGCCGCATGTACTTCGCAGAGCACAACGTCGAGGGTCTGCTTCGCGGCGACAGTACCAACCGGGCCGACTTCTACAGCAAAGCACTGGCTGATAAATGGATGACCGTCGATGAAGTCCGCCAGCTTGAAAACCTACCGAAGATAGACCATGCCCAACAAGATCAAGCAGCACCGGCCCAACCTGCCCAAGATGAAGCCGGACCGGACCAAGTGCCCGGAACGCACACTAAAACTCAATAGCGCGGCATGGCAGCGTCTCCGCAGGCTGGTGATGAGCGAGCAGCCACTTTGCCCAATCTGTATGGCAGCGGGGCGGATAGAGCCCAGCACCGACGTTCACCACGTCGATGACGATGCGAGCAATAACCTGCGCTCTAACCTCGTTGCCTGGTGCCACAGTTGCCATGCGAAAGAGACACGACACAACCAACTCATTGTCACAAAGAACTATTAGCAAAATCACCAGCAACTGAACGCGCCCGCACCGCTGCTACCCTTCGCGCACGCGGGCGCACTTGAGGATTTCACATTATGGCAAATCGTCCGACACCTACCGCGATCAAAAAACTGTCTGGCAACGCTGGCAGGCGGCCTATGAACGAGCGCGAGCCGATGCCTCCCAGCGGCGCGCCACCCTGCCCCGCCTGGCTGGTGGGCGACGCTCTGGACGAGTGGGAGCGCATCACGCCGGCGCTTGCGCTGATGGGTGTGCTCACGCAAGTGGACCACTCCGTACTGATCGGGCACTGCGTCACCTACGGCGAGATTGTAGCGACCGTCAAGGCAGGCGAACCGCTCAAGGCGGCGCTGCTGGGACAGATGCGCGCCTATGCGATTGAGCTGGGACTGACCCCGGCCGCACGTGCGAAGCTGTCGATTGCACCACCAGAAAAGGGGGACGAGTATGCCGGCTTCTTCAACTAACACTGGCCTAAAATCTAAGGCCAGTGCAAAGGGTGGCATTTCAAATGCGCCCCTTGTCGGCACGAGCCAATGCGACCAGTATTGGTTCGATGAGGCGGCGGCGGAACGTGCTGTCCAATTCTTCGCGCGCTGCCTCACGCACACCAAGGGCGAATGGAAAGGCCAGCCGTTCATTTTGTCCGACTGGCAGGCTGACGAGATCATCCGCCCCTTGTTCGGCTGGAAGCGGCAGGACGGCACGCGGAAGTATCGAACATGCCTGATCCAGATCCCGCGCAAGGCTGGCAAGTCGATGCTTGCCGCCGGCATCGCGGCATACCTGCTGTTCAGCGACAACGAGCCGGCCGCCGAGGTGTACAGCGCCGCCGTGGACCGCGAGCAGGCCCGCATCGTGTTCGACATGGCAAAGGGTATGATCGACGGCAGCAAGCCGCTGCGCGACCGCGCGACCGTCTACAAGCAGAGCATCGTGATTCCGTCCACTGGATCGAGCTACAAAGTACTTTCCAGCGACAGCAATTCAAAGCACGGGTTCAGTGCGTCCGGCATCGTGCTCGATGAGGCCCACGCCATGCCGAATCAGGAACTGTGGGACGTGCTCACGACTTCGACCGGCGCGCGCCGCCAGCCCCTGGCTGTGATGATCTCGACGGCCGGTTTCGACAAGCATTCCTTTTTTTATGCCCAATATGACTATGCGTGCAAGGTTCGCGACGGCATCATCAACGACCCTGCTTTCCTGCCAGTGATCTATGAGGCCGACAAGGAGGCCGACTGGACGGCGCCAGAGACCTGGCACGCCGCGCACCCCGGCCTGGGCGTGAGCGTCAAGGAAGAGTATTTCGCGGCCGAGTGCGGGAAGGCGAAGCAAATGCCCAGCTACGAAAACACGTTCAAGCGCCTGCTGCTGAATATCTGGACCGAATCCAATACCCGCTGGATTCCGGCCGACTTGTGGGACGCATGCGGCGGGCCGCAAATTGACCTGGCCGACCGGCACTGCTACGCCGGCCTGGACCTGGCGAGCACCACCGATATCGCGGCGCTGGTGCTTGCCTTCCCTGTCGATGGGACGGTCTATCTCAAGTGCTTTTTCTTCGTGCCCGAGGACGGCATCAAACGGCGCTCAGAGCGCGATCACGTGGATTACGCCACTTGGGTCAGGCAGGGGCACATTGTCGCCACAGAGGGCGCTGTGATCGATTACGACGTAATCCGCCGCACAATCAACGAACTATCCGAGCAATACCAGATCAAGGAAATAGCAATCGACCGCTGGAATGCCACGCAGATCAGCACCCAACTGGCCGGCGACGGCTTCGAGATGATCGGGCACGGCCAAGGGTTCGCCAGCCTGAGCGCACCGACGAAAGAGCTTGAACGGCGCGTCTTAGGCCACCAGCTCAACCACGGCGGCAACCCGGTGCTGGCCTGGATGGCGAGCAATGTTCAGATCGAGCAGGACGCGGCGGGCAACATGAAGCCGTCGAAGTCCAAAAGCACAAGCCGGATTGATGGTATTGCGGCAACGCTGATGAGCCTGTCTCGCATCATGGTATCGGACGAAGATCAGACGAGCGTCTATGACGGCGGACAGTTCGAATTCATGTAATGGAAGGGTAAGGCCAAGAATGGACACACCTTCGCGACTAGTCCACCAAAAGACCACACGAACGGTTTCTTAAATCAAAACGGGAAGAAAAAACATGTAAGTCTTTGATTCTAATGGTGCGGCTGGCGGGGATCGAACCCACAACCCTTGGCTTCGGAGGCCAATACTCTATCCATTGAGCTACAGCCGCATTTCTGGTCCGATTCGGACTCTTGGACGACCTGAACGGTCGCACGCATTATAGCGCCCGGCCGCCCCCCGCCCAAGAGTTTTCGATCCATTCGCCATCTTCGCTCCCCGCAGCGCCCGCGCCCGCACGCCGCCTTGCCCCCCGCCCGCCGGGTTGTGGCGGCTGCGAACCGTCACCGCAACGATACGGCGCAGGCCTGCGGTTTTGTCCGGCCACAAACTACCGATGTACGCGTGCATGGACAATGGGGCGCTGGCTATCGCCCGGAACCGATGAAGGAAGGTGCAATGAATAGACGCTTTGAAACATTCTTGGACACGTCGCTGTGGATCAGCGCCGTGATGACGCTCCTGTACCACTTTCGCTTCCTCATGTTTGTCGACTATGACGCCTTGCACGAGAAATCCGGCGTCGATCAGGTGTTTTACTTTCTCTCCGGGCTGGGCCATGAATCCTTTGCCGTATTTTTCGTACTGAACGGCATTTTCGCCGGCCTGCTGCTGCGACGCATGCCGCCGGCGCAGGGCGAACTTGCCTTGCTGCGCCACTGGTGGCGCTCACACCTGGCGTTGTTGCCGGTGCTGGTCCTGGGCGGCCTGCTCGATCTGGCCGGCGCACATTTCCTCAATGGCTCGGGCCTGTATTCGGACTTTCCGGCCTTCAGCACCGTGACCCTGAGCTGGACCGCCTTTTTCGGCAACCTGTTCATGCTGCAACCCGCGCTGGTGCCTACCTTCGGCAGCAACGGCATGCTGTATCTGTACGCCTACTTGTGGTGGTCATGCTGCCTTCTGGTGCTGACGCGGCGCGCATGGCGCAGCGGCAAGCCGTGGCGCATGGCGATCGGCGCTGCGCTCGTGCTCGCGCTCGCGAGTTGGATGCCGCCGACATTCTGGCCCTGGCTGACGATCTGGCTGCTGGGCGTGGCGGTCGGCCTGCGCGGCCCGTGGCCGCGGCCCCTGGTTCATCCGCTGGCGGCCTGGGCCCTGCTAGCCACGGTCATCCTGTTTTCGCGCCTGACCGGGGCCCGCACCGACCTGCTGCCGGCGCCATGGGGGCACATGCTGATGCAGTGGAAGTACGTTCTTGTGGGAATGGGATTTGCCGTGCTTGCCACCATACTCCACCGTAGTCCGAAGCTCCCGGCTGGCGACGCGGCGGCGCCCTCCTTGCTTGCCAGGATCAACCGCCATCTGGCCGCCAGCGCCAGCATGGCCTTCCTGTTTCATTTTCCCCTGATGATGATGCTCACCGCCATCGGTGCCGACCTGTTCGGCCATCAGTTGATGCAGCAGCCGGGGCTGCTGTGCTATGTGTTGCTGGGATGCGCCGTCACCCTGTGCTACGCAGCAAGCCATGCGCTGGCGCGCTGCATCGGCACGCCGGACGGCGGTGCCCGGCTGATCGCATGAGCTTCCCGCCCTTGTCGCGGCCCGCCCTTACGGCGCCGCCAGCGGCAGCGCCAGTTCGCGCGCCTGGCGAAAGCCGTCGACCATCACGCCGAACGCTTGCGCCTTCATGTCCTCCCCGGGCACGCGCAGGATGTAGGACGGGTGATACACCACCACCACCCAGCGCCCCGCGTGCATGAAGGGTTTGCCCAGCACCTCCTTGAGCGTCGCGTGCGGATTGCCCGTCACCGCCTTGAGCGCGGTACTGCCCAGAGCGACGACCACTTCCGGCCGGACCTGTTCGAGCTCGCTGTCGAGCCAGTAGCCGCACGCGTCCACCTCGCGCTGGGCCGGCGTTTTATGCATGCGGCGCTTGCCGCGCGGCTCCCATTTGAAGTGCTTCACGGCATTGGTGAGGTAGATCGTGCGCCGGTCCAGCTCGGCCTTGGCCATGGCGCGGTCGAGCAGTTGCCCGGCCGGGCCGACGAACGGCAGGCCGGCCAGGTCTTCCTGGTCGCCCGGCTGCTCGCCCACCAGCATGATGCGCGCTTCAAGCGGACCGATGCCGCCGACCGCCTGGGTCGCGTTCTGCCACAGTTCGCAGCGGCGGCACTGGTCGAGCGTGCTGGGCGCCTCGCGCTGCGGCTGCGCCTTGTCGGCGGAAATGGGAATGACCGTACCGCCGCGCCGCCCCACGCTGTGGGTCTGGCCCACCTTGCGCGCGCCGGCCGCCGCCTGCGACACCATCTCCGGCACCACCGCGCCCTCCGGCAGGTTTTTCCAGAAGCGCGTGGGGATGTGGCCGTGCATCAGGTCGGCATTGAGGCGGGCCGGGTTGAAGATGCTGCGGTAATAGGTCAGCCACAACGCTTCGCCGGCATCGTCGATGTCTTCCGGGCCGCGCATCAGCGGGCCGGTGCTGTGCAGGGTGGCGCCATCCCACAGCACGCTGGCCTCGGGCGTGGCGATCATCCACGTGACACGTCCCATGCGGCTGGCGAAGTGGCGCGCCACCTGCGGCAGCACGTCGTGGGCCGGCTCGAACCAGGCCACGAAACGGGGCGGACCGGCGTCTTCGCGGCGCTCGCGAAAACGGATGTAAGCGTGCATGTCGTGCTCCTCGCGGTGCACTGCCTTGACCATGCCGTGCAGGCGGGCGCCATCGTCGTCGGCGGCCGAGAGCACGTCTTTTTCGCCTTGCTGCCAGCGCCACAGCACCAGGTACAAAAACGCCCAGCGGTTCGGCACGCGGCAGCAGGCGGCGCTTTGCAGCATGTCCATCAGCTGGCGCGAAATGCGCATGGTGGACGTGCTATGAGGTTGGACCGCATGCGGCGCCGGTGCTTGCGCACCCTGCGAAAACAAATCGCCGTCATCCTTGTGCGAAATCCATTGCACTGCGTGGGGCGGCACTTTGTGCGCCAGCAAGTCGCGCGCAGCATGGCGCCACTGGTCGAAGGAATGGACCAGTACCGGACGCCCGGCCGCGGCGCAAGCGGCCGCGCTTACGCCGCCTGCAATTGCGCCCATAAATCCAGCTGCCGGGGTGAATGCTCGGCCATCGAGCGGCGCAGCACCTCGGACGCGGTGCTGTCCGAGGCCGGGCGGTAGTCGGCCGTGACGATGAAGGGCGCGATTTTTTTCATGCTGCAACGCAGGCGGGTCAGGTCGGCGTAGCGGATGCGGCGCAGGCGGCGCAGTTCCACCAGCCGTTTGGCGTTGCGCAGGCCGATGCCGGGCACGCGCGCGATCATCGCTTCCTCGGCCATGTTCAGGTCCATCGGGAAATGCTCGCGGTGCGCCAGCGCCCAGGCCAGCTTGGGATCGATGTCGAGCGCCAGGTTGCCGGCCGCCGGCAGCAGTTCGGCCGCATTGAAGCCGTAGCCGCGCATGAGGAAATCGGCTTGGTACAGCCGGTGCTCGCGCTGCATGGGTGGCGGCGCCAGCGGCACGCTGTCGGGGCTTTGCGGAATCGGGCTGAAGGCCGAATAGTAGACGCGCTTGAGCTTGTAGCTGCCGTACAGGGTTTCGGCGGTACCCAGGATGGTGTGGTCGTCGCTGGCATCGGCCCCGACGATCATCTGAGTGCTCTGCCCGGCCGGAGCGAACTTGGGCGCGCGCGGTTCCCCGGCCTTTTCGTCGAGCTTGCGGCGGATGGCCCCCATCGCCAGCTTGATGGTGTGCACGCTTTTTTCGGGCGCCAGGCGCGTGATGCTGCCCTCGGTCGGCAGTTCGATGTTGACGCTGAGCCGGTCGGCATACTTGCCGGCGGCGGCGATCAGGGCGGCATCGGCATCCGGAATGGTCTTGAGGTGGATATAGCCGCGAAAATTGTGGACTTCACGCAACTGTCGCGCGATGGCCACCAGTTGTTCCATGGTGTAGTCGGCCGACTGGATGATGCCGGAACTGAGGAACAGGCCATCGATATAGTTGCGCAGGTAAAAATCGAGCGTCAGTTTGACCACTTCATCGACCGAAAAACGCGCGCGCGGCACATTGGAGGTGCGCCGGTTGACGCAATACTGGCAATCGTAGACGCAGAAATTGGTCAGCAGGATCTTGAGCAGGGAGACGCAGCGCCCGTCCGGCGTGTAGCTGTGGCAGATTCCCATGCCATTGGTGGCGCCGATGCCCTCCTTGCCCTCGGAGCTGCGCCTGGGCGCGCCGCTACTGGCGCAGGAGGCGTCGTATTTTGCCGCATCCGCGAGGATTTCCAGCTTGTCGGTCAGTTCCATGGGCCAGGCGCTCAACTGTATATATATACAGTATCTTACACCATTCCCATGGATGGGCGCACGCGCTGTGCGCCAGGATGTGCAGTCTTGTCAGGCCTCTTGCGGCGCCGCTGCCCTCAGGCCCGCTTGGCCTGCGGCATGGCCTGGCAAGCGGCCAGTTGCACTTCCTGCTCGCGCAGCACTTCCAGGAAGCTGGCCAGTGAAATCGGATGATGGAACAGGTAGCCCTGCATGGTCAGGCAGCCGTTCGATTTGAGGTAGCGCGCCTGCACCTCGGTTTCCACGCCTTCGGCGATCAGGTGCAAACCCAAGCCGCGCGCGATCGAAATGATCGCCAGGATGACCGGATAATGGCCCTGCTCGTCGTGGATTTCCTTCACAAACGACTGGTCGATCTTGATGGTGTGGATCGGGAAGCGGTGCAGGTAGGACAGCGACGAGTAGCCGGTGCCGAAATCGTCGATCGCCACCGACACGCCCAGCTGGCACAGTTTGTTCAACTGCTCGATCGCGTACTGCGGATTGCGGATGCAGATATTCTCGGTGATCTCGACTTCGATCTGGGCCGGCGAAATCCCGTAGCGCTGCAGCGCGCCGCGCATCTTCTCGAAAAAGTCGCCGCGGTCCAGGTATTGCGGCGACAGATTCAGGGACAGGCGGATCGCCTCGCCGCCGTTCTCGTTCCACACCAGCATATCGCGGCACAAGGCGTCCAGCATCCAGTCGGAAATCGGCAGCATCAGGCCATTGTCTTCGGCGAACGGCAAAAACTCGTTCGCGCTCAGCACGCCGCGCTGCGGATGGTTCCAGCGCATCAGCCCTTCGGCGCCGATGATGCGGCCGGTGATCACGTCGATCTGCGGCTGGTAGTACATTTCCAGCTCGTTCTGCTCGAGCGCCTTGCGCAGGCTCTGTTCCAGCGCGATCTTCTGGTGCGACACGTCGAGCATCGAGTTGTGATAAAAACTGTGGCCGTTCTTGCCCAGCGCCTTGACCTGGTACATGGCGATGTCGGCGTGGCGCAGCAATTCGTCGATCGACTCGCCGTCGCCCGGATAGATCGCGATGCCGATGCTGGCCGAGACGTGCACCTGGTGCCCATCGAGGTCGAACGGCAGGTGCAGGCAGGTGAGGAACTTCTCGGCGATCGCCTTCGCTTCGCCGCGCCCGGCCAGTTCCGGCAGCACGATGGTAAATTCGTCGCCGCCCTGGCGCGCCAGGGTGTCGCCATCGCGCAGGCATAGCTTCAGGCGCAGCGCGACCTGCTGCAGCAGCTCGTCGCCCTTGACGTGGCCGAGCGTGTCGTTCACCAGCTTGAAGCGATCGAGGTCGATGAACATCACGGCCAGCTCGGTGAGCTTGCGCTTGGCCTGGATGATGGCCAGCCCCAGGCGGTCCTTGAACAGGATGCGGTTCGGCAGGTCGGTCAGGATATCGTGGTAGGCCTGGTAGGAAATGACTTCCTCGGCGCGCTTGCGGTCGGTGATATCGCGCGCCACGCCGTAGGTGCCGTAGAACTCGAGCTTCTTGACGTCGTGGTCCGGCACATGCATGCCCATCGAATTGAGCGAGATCGTCATCAGGGTCGTGTTGAACGCCCGGTTCTGGCCCGCGCGCGCGTGGCACTTGAGGCGCAGTTCCACATTGCGCGAGGCGCGCTCGTCGACCCGGCGTTCGTTGAAGGCGTAGCGCGCGCGCTCCAGGTCTTCATCGTGCACCAGGATGGTGTAGTGCTGGCCGATCAGGTCTTCGCGCGCGAAACCGAGCAGCTGGAAGGCGCGGTCGTTGATGAAAGTGAAGCGGCCCTCGTGATTGAGGGTGTAGATGATGTCGGGCGAGCTGTCGACCAGGTAGCGGTACAGCTTCTCCGAGTTTTCCAGCTGCGAGGCGATGCGCTCGTTGGCCATGGCCAGGCTGCGCTGCTGCAGCGCGTTGCCGACCGTCTTGAGCATCTCTTCGCGGCTGTACGGCTTGCGCAGGTAATCGTAGGCGCCGCGCTTGAGCGCGCCGATGGCCGCCTCGATGCCGACGTCGCCGCTCATCACGATCACGTCGGCGTCGATCTCGCGCTCATTGATGAAGTCCATGATCTCATGGCCGCTCATGTCCGGCAGGCGCAGGTCGAGCAGGACCAGGTCGAAGCGGCGCGCGCTCAACTGCGCCAGCGCCTCGGCGCCGCTTTTGGCGGTCACCAGTTCGAAGCCGCGGTCGCGCAGCAGTTCGTGCAGGGCCGACAGCAGGCGTGGCTCGTCGTCGATCAGCAGGATGCGCGGCTGCGCAGGGAGATCGGCCTCGCCGAAAGTGGCGCTCGGCTCGGCGGCGGAAGCGGCCCGCGACAGCGCGCTGGCAGGATTGTCGTTCATTGGAGCCTTAAACGGAATCCATCGTCCGCATCCGCAACGCGCACTTGTCCGGCTGGTGCGGGAAACCGTGGGGGCAGGGCACGCCCTGGCCGCTTGCGAAGATCGTTGTCCGAATGCTGCATTGTGTCGAAAACTGCCGCCAAATGGTCGATGGTTGGAGGTGGCGCACAACGCAATGCGGCCACGACGAAAAAGTCAACATGCACCTGTCGCGCGCGGGGTTTGGGCAGCATGTCAGGTTTTAAAAACGGCTATCTTAGCATATATGCACGAATGTTGACCCGTGGAACATTACCCAAGGCAAAAGTTTTATTGTAGAGGCTGCTTGTGGGGCACACTCCGGAGACTGTCGGGACGCCGGCGGCGGTACATGCGCGACGCCACCCACAAGCCCAGTGCGCACAGGGCGAAACCGACCTGCCCCATGGCCAGCCACAGCATCGAGTGCGACAGGAAAGGCGCGATCACGCCCGCCACCAGTGCGCCCAGCAGGGTCACGGCGAACGACTGGCACGAGGCGACCGTGCCGCGGATGTGCGGGAACAGGTCGAGCGCGAGCAGGGTGGCGCCGGGCGCGATCAGCGACATGCCGAAGGTGTAGAAGAACATCGGCGCCACGCTCCACGGCAGCGCCGGTGTAAAGACGCTGTGATACAACAGATTGGCGAGGACGGCGGCCATCAAGAAGCCGAAACCGATGCCGATCTGGCGCGCGAAGGTGATCTTGCCGGCGACGCGGTTGGCCGCGAGCGCACCGAGAAAGATGCCGGCGACCGTAGGAATGAACAGCCACCCGAACTGGTCGGGCCCCAGGCCCAGGTGCAGCGGCAGCGCCACCGGCGCGGCCGAAATATACAGGAACAGGCCGGCGAAGTTGAAGGCCACGATACCGGCTTTCATGTGGAACAGGGGCGAACTGAAAACGGCGCTGTAGTTCTGCCACAGGTAGCGCGGATTGAAGGCCTGGCGCTTTTCCGGCGGCAGCGTTTCGGGCAGGCGCCGGTAGCAGAAAATGAACAGGATCACGCTGTAGGCCAGCAGCACCAGGAAGATGGTGCGCCAGTCGGAATACTTGACGATCCAGCCGCCCAGGATCGGCGCGATCGCCGGCGCGATGGTGAAGATCATGGTCACCAGCGAGAGCAGGCGCGCCGCCGGCGCATCGTCGTACAGGTCGCGGATGATGGCGCGTCCCACCACCATCCCGGCCCCGGCCGACACGCCCTGCATGATGCGGAAGATCCACAGATAATGCACCGAATGCGAGGCGGCGCAGCCGAAGGTGCCGATGGCGAACACCACCAGCGCGCACAGCACCACGTTGCGCCGCCCGAACGCGTCGGCCAGCGCGCCGTGCCACAGCACCATGCCGGCAAAGGCCAGCATGTAGGCGGTCAGGGTTTGCTGGACCTCGATCGGGGTGGCGCCCAGCGAGGCCTGGATGTTGGGGAAGGCCGGCAGGTAGGCGTCGATCGAGAACGGTCCCAGCATCGACAGCCCGGCCAGCAGTGTCGCCAGGCCCACCATGCCGGGCACTGCGCGCCTTGGCGCCGGCGCCAGGGGCACCGGCGTGACAGGATCGGGCGGCAGGTCGGGCGGCGGGCTGGGGAACATGCTTACTCCGGTTTCGGCTTGGCTTCTTCGCGGCGGTTATAGCCGGCCACCATGTCGAACCTGAACAGGCGGCATTCGAGCGCGCCGTTGAAGAATGGCGTCTTGCGCGCTTCCTTCAGGCGCAGCAGCTTCGGCAAGGTCAGGTCGGCGGTGAACAGGAACACGGTCCAGCCGGCGAAGCGCTGCTTGAGCGTGGTGCCCAGCGCCGAGTAGAACGCGACCGACATGTCGTCGGCCGGGATGGTGCTGTCGCCGCGCACGCCGATCCGCTCGCCGTACGGCGGGTTGGTCAGCAGGATGCCCGGCTGCTCGGTCGGGGCCTTGACTTCCTGCGCCTCGATCTGCTTGAGCGGCACGTCGAACATGATGCCGGCGATTTTCAGGTTATGGCGCGTCATGGCGACCATGTCGCCCGAGATATCGCTGCCGAAAATGGTCGGCTCGCTTGGTAACGGCAGCGGCTTGATCGCGTTTTTCATGTCTTGCCACGGGGCGGCCACGAAGTTGTGGAATTTCTCGAACGCGAAACTGCGGCGCGCGCCGGGCGGAATGCCCTGCACCATCTGGGCCGCTTCGATCAGGATGGTGCCGGAGCCGCACATCGGGTCGAACAGCACCGTGCCAGGTTTCCAGCCGGAGACGCGCAGCATGCCGGCGGCGAGGTTTTCGCGCAGCGGCGCGTCGCCCGTTTCTTCGCGCCAGCCGCGTTTGAACAGGGCTTCGCCGGAGGTGTCGAGGTAGACCGTGAAATTGCGGTTGTCGAGAAAGCCCACGATGCGCATGTCCGGCTCGCGCGTGTTGACCGAGGGGCGCTTGTCGAACTGGTCGCGGAAGCGGTCGCAAATGGCGTCCTTGATTTTCAGCGTGGTGAATTCGAGGCTGCGCAGGGGCGACTTGACGGCGGTGACGTCGACGCGGATGGTGTGGTCGACGCTGAACCAGTCTTCCCATGGCTGGGCCAGGACCAGGTCGTAGATATCGTTCTCGTTGGCGTAGCTGGCGTGCGCCATGCGCATCAGAACGCGCGACGCGATGCGCGAGTGCAGGTTGATGCGGTAAGCGTCAGTCTGGTCGCCGGAGCAGTGCACGCCGCCGGGAACCTGGTTGTGCACCTTCATGGTGGTGCTGGTGAGGGCGATTTCGCCCAGTTCTTCGGCGAGTGCCGCTTCCATGCCGCGAGGGCAGGGGCAGAAAAATGATGGCATTTTGTGAACCCTTTGTCCGTTGTAAAAAAATACTCTGTTGGTGCTACTCTATGCGAGGCCGTTTGCGCAGTTACCGTCGTTTCTGGCAGTGCCAGGAACGACGCGCTAACCCAGCGCCCGCTCCACAAATTCAAGCCGGTCCTGTCCCCAGAATCCCTCCCCGTCAACCACGTACCACGGCACCCCGAACACACTGGCGGCCATGGCTTCATCGGTGTTGCGGTCATACTGTTCCTGCACGCCGGCCGTCTCGGACGACTTGACCAGCATCTTCCCATCGAGCCCGCAGGCGCTGGCAATCTGCGCCAGCGTATCCGCGTCCGAGATATTCCGGTCCTCGGCCCACAACGCGCGCATGATCGCGCCGGTCAGCCCCAGCGCCGCATCGGCGCCCAGGCTGGTGCGCGCGGCGATGATCAGGCGCGCCGCCGCGTCAGGCGGCACCGGAAAATAGGTCGGATGCGCAATCAGCGGCAAGCCCAGGTGCTTCGACCAGCGCCCCAGCTCTTGCAGGCGGTAGGCCTGGCGCTGCGGCGCGCGCTTGGCCAGCGGCAGCCCGCCCGACACGCTGAACACCTTGCCCAGGTCAAAAGGCTTGATGTCGATCAGGGCCCCGCGTGCCTGCGCCATGGCCGCGAAGCGCTCATGTCCCAGATACGCCCACGGCGACTGCGGCGCGAAAAAATACTGAACCGTTTTACTCATGAAGCCCCCGTCAGAAGGGTTTGACCACGACCAGGATCACGATGGCGGTCAGCATCAGCACCGGCACCTCGTTGAAATAGCGGAACCAGACATGACTGCGTTTGTTGGCGCCGTTCTCGAATTTTTTCAGCAGCGAGCCGCACGCGTGGTGATACCCGATCACCAGCAGCACCAGCGCCAGCTTGGCATGCATCCACCCGCCTTTAAAACCGTACCCGAGCCACAGCCAGAGACCGAGCAGCACCGCGGGCACCGCCAGCATGGTGGTAAAGCGAAACAGCTTGCGCCCCATCAGCAGCAAACGCGTGGTGGCAACCGTGTCGGTTTCCTGCGCCAGGTTGACGAAAATGCGCGGCAGGTAAAACAGCCCGGCAAACCACGAGGCGATGAAGACGATGTGAAACGCTTTAATCCATAACATGTGGTACAAACCCTTTCATTATTTCGGCAACATCTTTCTCAAACGCATCAAATGCAGGGAGTCCGCGCAGAGCCGCAAACGATTCAGTCCGCTGAGTAATCAAAGCTCTCGCTTTTTCTGGTTGAAATTTGCCAAGCTTACGTCCTGAGAGACCGCTTGCCGCAGTAAGCGCATTAAGCAAGACCTCCTTAGGGTCTGGAAGGGCGTCCCATTTTTTTCGCGTCGGTAGCTCAATCGGATGGCGTCCGGACGCATTTCCAGCAGCGAAACGAATAGCCGTCTCGTCGCTTAATAGCCATGCCTCCGTCATCCGCACTGGAACCACCGGCACAAATGGCATGTCAACACCGCGCATCGCCTCGGCAATTTCGTCCAGTCGCGCCTCACGGGGCATAGCCTCGGCATCGCGGTGAACAAACAGGACATCGCATGGGAAATTAGCAAGCGTGGCTGCTACGCGGGCATTGAGGCCACGTCCAATCTTACCAAAATCCCGGGCAAAAGATGGAACTATACGTGCGCCGGGGCAATGAAAATCAATCAACCAATTGATAATAGGAAGCAATACTTCATCAGAAGTGCCGTCCGCCAGCAATGTATAGCGTATGAACGTGTTCAACTCTATTTCACCGCTATTTCAAGCTGATGCTTATACACTTGCAAGACGCTTTCTTTACCAGGCACTGCCTCGCTAAGGTCCTCCGGACCAAGATAGTCAAGCAGAGCTCCGAACGTCACTGGAGACTCATCCTTGGAAATATTGTAACTGTTCAGCCGGAGTACAGGCCGCAATAAACAGTTGTAAACTGTGCTGCTATCGCGCATGATTTGGGCATGCCACCAAAACCTCCCCGTCTCAATCTCACCGGCTTGTCCCATGAAGACAAGG
>NZ_WHJG01000068.1 GCF_011682175.1 Massilia frigida | reverse complement strand
CGCAACAGCGATGGCGAACCTGGCGTCAAGACGATCTGGAAGGGGCTCGATCAAGTGCACGCCTCGGCGGAGACCTTACGTGCATTACGCGACGGGCTGGGGTGACTGACTTATGTATAAGGGCATGGCTTTAGGGTCGACGCGCGGGTGCGGCGGCATCAAGGCGTTGTCCATCGCAACAGCGTCAAGCAATGCCGCCTCCATCCGTCGGCCTGGAGTGTCATGGATGACTTCTTCCAAGCACGATAAATATTGCTTTGTGTGCAATATTACGCTTAATTCAACGTGGGAAACCCATCACAACGATGAGCTATCGCTGCCTGGTACAACTGTGCTTTGGACATCGTCGCGGAGGGATCCCGGCCGCGCAGCCGGCCGCTACCATCCTGCCGCGCTTGGGCCGGTCCGGCCCCGCCCCGCGAGATGTTTTGCCGGAACTGCATGAGGTGCATGGAGGAGGCAAAAACGGCAGGGGCATTACTTCTCCTGCCTGCCGCCGCGCGCGCGAAGCTCAGGAAATCGCCAGCATTGCTGCACCGCAGCAATAGACTCCCACCTCTAAGTTCCCGTTTGACATTTGCCTTGTAGTGGATAATAGTACGAGCGTTCGGATTTATATTCAACGGGTCGCATTTTCAACTACCAACGGGACCATCTATTAACACTTCAGTCAAATTCATGCGCAAGGGCGAGCTCACGCGGGCAGCCATTCTGGACGTCGCGCTCGACCTCGCCAGCCGCGATGGTCTCGAAGGGCTGACGATCGGCTTGCTCGCGGACAAAATGAACATGAGCAAGTCCGGCGTGTTCGCGCACTTCGGTTCGCGCGAAGACTTGCAGATGGAAGTGCTCAAGCTCTACCACCACCGTTTCGAGCAGGAAGTGTTTTTCCCGAGCGTCAAGGAAGCCCGCGGCCTGTCGCGCCTGAAAGCCATGTATGCCCGCTGGATCAAGCGCGTGAGCGTCGAAATCGCGTCCGGCTGCATCTATATTAGTGGCGCCGTCGAATACGACGACCGTCCGGGTCCGATCCGCGAAGAACTGGTGTCGATGGTGCGTGCGTGGCAGGGAGCACTGCTAAGATGTGTGGAGCAGACCATCGAGTGCGGCGACCTCAAGGCAGATACCGACGCCAGCCAGATGGTCTACGAAATGTATGGCCTGATCCTGGCGCTGCACCACGATGCGCGTTTCCTGCGTCGGCCGGGCAGCGTCGATCGCGCGCGCAGCGGCTTCGAGCGCCTGATCATGAATTACCAGAATCCGTCCAAGAATCAACCGAATCAAGCGCAGTAACCGAATCAAGCAATCGAGTCATCACCTTGCCGGGTCCAGCGCGTCGCTGGCCTGGTCACCAACCATACGTTCGTCAGGAGAAAATCATGGGTCAATACGTCGCGCCAATTCGGGATATGCAGTTCGTGCTGCACGAGTTCCTCAATGTATCCGACGAATTGAAGCAGTTGCCGAAATTCGAAGATGTCGACGCCGACATCATCAACCAGGTGCTGGAAGAGGGTGCCAAGTTCACGCAGGACGTGCTGTTCCCGCTGAACCACTCGGGCGACCGCGAAGGTTGCCACTATGATGCGGCGACCAAGTCGGTGACCACGCCAAAAGGCTTCAAGGAAGCCTACAAGCAGTACGTCGAAGGCGGCTGGGCTGCGCTCGCGTGCGACCCGGAATACGGCGGCCAGGGCTTGCCGGTCGTGCTGAACAACTCGTTCTACGAAATGCTCAACTCCTCCAACCAGGCCTGGTCGATGTACCCTGGCCTGTCGCATGGCGCCTACGAGTGCCTGCTGGAGCACGGCACCGACGAACAGAAAAAAACCTACCTGCCGAAGCTGGTCTCGGGCGAATGGACCGGCACCATGTGCCTGACCGAATCGCACTGCGGCACCGACCTGGGCATGCTGCGCTCCAAAGCGCTGCCGCAGGACGACGGTTCGTGGCTGATCACCGGCTCGAAGATCTTCATCTCGGCCGGCGAACATGACGTTGCCGAAAACATCCTGCACCTGGTGCTGGCCCGCGTGCCGGACGCACCGGAAGGCTCGAAAGGCATTTCGCTGTTCCTGGTACCGAAGTTCCTGCCGAATGCGGACGGCACCCTGGGCGAGCGCAATCCGATTTTCTGCGGCGCGATCGAAGAAAAAATGGGCATCCACGGTAACTCGACTTGCCAGATGAACCTGGACGGCGCCAAGGGCTGGATCATCGGCCAGCCGAACAAGGGCCTCAACGCCATGTTCGTGTTCATGAACGCCGCCCGCCTGGGCGTGGGCATGCAGTCGCTGGGCCTGACCGAAGTCGCGTACCAGAACGCGCTGGTGTATGCGAAAGACCGCATCCAGATGCGCAGCCTGTCGGGTGTGAAAGCACCTGAAAAGCAAGCCGACCCGATCATCGTGCACGCCGACGTGCGCCGCATGCTGCTCACCGCCAAGGCCTACGCCGAAGGCGCGCGCGCATTCACCTCGTACGCCGCGCTGCAGATCGACCGCGAACTGCATCACCCTGACGAAGAAGTGCGCAAGGACGCCGCCGACGAAGTGGCGCTGCTGACCCCAGTCATCAAGGCCTTCATCACCGACAACGGCTGGATCGCAACCTCGGAAGCGATGCAGGTCTACGGCGGCCACGGCTACATCTCCGAGTGGGGCATGGAGCAGTACGTGCGCGACGCCCGTATCAACCTGATTTACGAAGGCACCAACACGATCCAGTCGCTCGACCTGCTGGGCCGCAAAGTCCTGATGGACAACGGCGCCAAGCTGCGCAAGTTCGGCGAAAAGATCAAGAACTTCGTTGAAGAAAACGGTACCGACGAAGCGCTGTCGGAGTTCATCACGCCGCTGGGCGACCTGGGCGACAAGGTCACCAAGCTGACCATGGAAATCGGCATGAAGGCTTTCCAGAATCCGGATGAAGTGGGTGCGGCGGCGGTTCCTTACCTGCGCGTTGTCGGTCACCTGATCTACAGCTACTTCTTCGCGCAAATGGCGAAGATCGCGCTGGCCAAGCAGGATTCGGGCGATAACTTCTACAAAGCCAAACTGGCGACCGCGCGCTTCTACTTCGCCCGTCTGCAGCCGGAAACGGCAATGCTGATCCGCCAGGCGCGTTCCGGCTCGGCCAACCTGATGGCGCTCGACGCCGACTTGTTCTAATTAGCCAAGTGCTCCCCGTACCCCCGTCGCCTCCGCACCTTGGGGCGGAGACGACGGCTAAAGCGGCAGCGGGGATACGCAATCAGTAATCTGGAAAACAAAGGAAAGCCATGACCAATTTCATCGTTAAAAAAGTCGCCGTGCTCGGCGCTGGCGTGATGGGTGCGCAGATCGCTGCCCACTGCGTCAACGCCAAGGTACCGGTCGTCCTGTTCGACCTGCCGGCTAAGCCCGAGCATGTCTCGGGCGGTAACAGCAAAAATGCCATCGTCCAGCGCGCCATCGACAACCTGAAAAAACTCAGCCCAGCGCCACTCGGCAACAAGGATGACGCAGCGCTGATCGAAATCGCCAACTACGAAGACAACCTCGAACTGCTGGCCGGCTGCGACCTGATCATCGAAGCGATCGCCGAGCGCATGGACTGGAAACACGACCTGTACAAAAAGGTCGCTCCGCACATCGCCCCGAACGCGATCTTCGCCTCGAACACCTCCGGCCTGTCGATCACCACCCTGGCCGACGGCTTCGATGCCGAACTGAAAGCGCGCTTCTGCGGCGTTCACTTCTTCAATCCGCCGCGCTACATGCACCTGGTCGAAATCATCCCGACCGAGTCGACCAAACCGGAAATCGTCGACCAGCTCGAAGGCTTCCTGACCACCACCCTGGGCAAGGGCGTCGTGCGCGCCAAGGATACCCCGAACTTCATCGCCAACCGCGTCGGTATCTTCGGCATGCTGGCGATCATCCACGAAGCCGAACAATTCGGCCTGACCGTGGACGTGGTCGACGACCTGACCGGCGCCAAGCTCGGTCGCGCCAAGTCGGGCACCTTCCGTACCGCCGACGTGGTCGGCCTGGACACGATGGGCCATGTGATCAAGACCATGCAGGACAACCTGGCCGACGATCCGTTCTTCGCCGTCTACAAAACGCCCGAAGTGCTGGCCAAGCTGGTCGCCGCGGGTGCGCTCGGCCAGAAAGCCGGCGCCGGTTTCTACAAAAAAGTCGGCAAGGATATCCAGCGCCTCGACTTCGCTACCGGTGACTACGTCGCCGGCGGCGGCAAGGCTGCCGACATCGTGGCCCGCATCCTGAAAGAAAAGGATCCGGTCAAGAAGATGAAAGCGCTGCGCGAATCGACCAACCCGCAAGGCCAGTTCCTGTGGGCGATCTTCCGCGACGCCTTCCACTACATCGCCGTGCATCTCGGTTCGATCGCCGACAACGCGCGCGACGTCGATTTCGCCATGCGCTGGGGCTTCGGCTGGAACGTCGGTCCTTTCGAGACATGGCAGGCATCGGGCTGGACCCAGATCGCCAACTGGGTCAAGGAAGACATCGACGCCGGCAAGGCACTGTGCTCGGCTCCATTGCCGGCGTGGGTCTTCGAAGGCCAGGTCGCCGAGAAGGGCGTGCACACCGCTGAAGGTTCGTTCTCGGCCTCCAAAAACGCCTACGTGCCACGTTCCACCCTGGCCGTGTACGAGCGCCAGCCGTTCCGCGCACCGGTGCTGGGCGCCGGCGCTGCCGACGGCAAGACCGCCGGCGTGACCTTCCACGAAGACGACTCGGTGCGCATCTGGCACCAGAACGACGACGTGCTGATCATTTCGCTCAAGACCAAGATGCACGTCATCGGCGAAGGCGTGATCAACGGCCTGAAAATGGCGCAAGCCGAAGCTGAAAAGAACTTCAAGGGCCTGGTCATCTGGAATACCGACGCAGCCGAAGGCGGCGCCTTCTCGGCCGGCGCCGACCTGCAATCGGCACTGCCATTGTTCATGCAAGGCGGCGCCAAGGCCATGGAACCGGGTATCGCGCTGCTGCAGGATACCTTCATGGCGATGAAATATTCGAACGTTCCGGTCATCGCCGCAGTGGCGGGCCTGGCGCTGGGCGGCGGCTGCGAAATGGCGCTGCACGCGTCCAAGCGCGTCGCCTCGATCGAATCGTACATCGGCCTGGTGGAAGTGGGCGTTGGCCTGATTCCTGCCGGCGGTGGCCTGAAAGAAGCGGCTGCACGCGCTTCGAATGAAGCCAAGGGTTCGGACATTTTGCATTTCCTGAAAACGGGCTTCACCAACGCCGCTACCGCCAACGTGTCGAAATCGGCACTGGAAGCGAAAGCGATGGGCTACCTGAAAGAAGACGACGTCATCGTCTTCAACCCGTACGAACTGCTGCATGTGGCGAAAGTCGAAGCGCGCGCCATGTTCGATGCCGGCTACCGTCCTCCGATGAAGAAGACGATCACCGCGACGGGCCGCTACGGCTGGGCGACCATCCGTGCGCAACTGGTCAACATGCGCGACGGCGGCTTCATCTCCGCCCACGATTACAAGCTGGGCGACATGATCGCCGAGATCGTGACCGGTGGCGACATCGACCAGGGCAGCCAGTTGAGCGAGCAGTGGTTCCTCGACATGGAGCGCAAGGCATTCCTCGAACTGCTGAACCATCCGAAATCCCAGGAACGGATCATGGGCATGATGCAAACCGGTAAACCGGTACGCAACTGATCGACCGGCAATGTCGATCCTGAGCTTAGCGTTCAAATTTCTACTGCGAGTGAGGCCAAGCATGGTGTATGACCGTATCAAGCAGCAAATGATGGACACCTTGCCGTTCGTGCGGCTGCTGGGCATCCGGATCGACGCGATCGGCAACGGCACCTCCGAGGTGTCGATGCCGGCCGACCCGAAACTGAACAACCACCTCGGCACGCAGCACGCCGGGGCGCTGTTCACCCTGGCCGAAACGGCGTCCGGCGCGGCCATGGCCGGCGCCTTCGCCGACCTGATTCTGGGTCTGCGTCCGGTGGCCAAGGAGTCGCGTATCCAGTACCAGAAAGTGGCCAAGGGCGCGACGCGCGCCAGCGGCCGCGTTCCGGGCGATATCGCGGCGCTCAAGGCCACGTTGAAAGCGGACGGCAAGGTGGCGTTTCCGGTGGAAGTCGACATCTTCGACGAACACGGCACGCTGGCGGCGCAGGTGCAGGTCGACTGGTATTTGTCCGAAAAACGGTGAATCAGCATCCCATTTCGAACCACAGAATTTTTGAGAGAACACTATGAGCAAACAACTTCAAGACGCATACATCGTCTCCGCTACCCGCACCCCGATCGGCAAGGCGCCGCGCGGCATGTTCAAGTCCATGCGCCCGGACGACCTGCTGGTGCGCGCGATCCAGTCCGCGATGGCGCAAGCGCCCGGCCTCGATCCGGCGCTGATCAACGACGCCATCATCGGCTGCTCGTTCCCGGAAGCGGAGCAGGGCTTTAACATCGCCCGCATGTCGGTGCTGCTGGCCGGCCTGCCGAAAACCGTCGGCGGCGTCACCGTCAACCGTTACTGCGCGTCGGGCATTACCGCCATCGCCATGGCGGCCGACCGCATCCGCGTCGGCGAAGCCGATGTGATGATCGCCGGCGGCGTCGAATCGATGTCGATGGTGCCGATGATGGGCCACCACCCATCGATGAACATGAACATGTTCACCGACGAAAACGTCGGCATGGCATACGGCATGGGCCTGACCGCCGAAAACGTGGCCAAGCAGTGGAAAGTGACGCGCGAGCAGCAGGACGCGTTCTCGGTCGAGTCGCACCGCCGCGCCATCGCCGCGCAGCAGGCTGGCTACTTCAAGGACGAAACCACCCCGGTCGAAATCATCACCCGCACGCCGAACCTGGCTACCGGCCAGGTCGACATCACGACCCGCACGGTCGATACCGATGAAGGCGCGCGCGCCGATTCGACCATCGAATCGCTCGGCAAACTGAAGCCGGTGTTCGCGGCCAAGGGCACCGTCACCGCCGCCAACAGCTCGCAGATGTCGGACGGCGCCGGCGCGCTGCTGATCGTCAGCGAAAAAATCCTGCGCGAGCATAACCTGACCCCGCTGGCGAAGTTTTCCTCGTTCGCGGTGCGCGGCGTGCCGCCTGAAATCATGGGCATCGGCCCGAAAGTGGCGATTCCCGCAGCATGCGCCGCCGCCGGCATCACCCAGGACCAGCTGGACTGGATCGAACTGAACGAAGCGTTCGCCGCACAGGCGCTGGCAGTCATGGGCGACCTGGGTCTGGACCCGTCCAAGGTCAACCCGATGGGCGGGGCGATTGCGCTGGGCCATCCGCTGGGCGCGACCGGTGCGATCCGCGCCGCGACCGTGATCCACGCGCTGCGCCGCAATAACCTCAAGTACGGCATGGTCACGATGTGCGTCGGTACCGGCATGGGCGCGGCAGGCATTTTCGAGCGCGTATAAGCGTCGGTTAAAATAATGTCATCAAGGGCGCTGCGGTTTAACCTCGGCGCCCTTTTCACTTTTTGGAGAATACATGGATATTTTGACGAGCAAGGCCGACGGCATCCTGACCATCGAATTTAACCGCGTCGAGCGCAAGAACGCGATCACCGGCGTGATGTACCAGGCCATGGCCGATGCGCTGACCGACGCCGAGAGCGACAGCGCGGTGCGTGCGATTATCATCGCCGGCAAGCCCGAGATTTTCACGGCCGGGAACGACCTGGACGACTTCATGAAGAATTCGGCTCCGGTCGAAGGCGTGCCGCCCGAAATGCGCCCGGTATTCCAGTTCATGCGCGCGCTCTCCGGCAGCACCAAGCCGGTGGTGGCGGCGGTGTCCGGCGCGGCGGTCGGCATCGGTACCACCTTGCTGATGCACTGCGACCTGGTCTACGCGGCCGACAATGCCAAGTTCTCGATGCCGTTCTCGCAGCTGGGACTGTGCCCGGAATTCGCATCGAGCCTGCTGCTGCCGCAGATGGCGGGGTTCGCGCGCGCGGCCGAAAAGCTGCTGCTCGGCGAAGCGTTCCTGGCGCAGGAAGCCTACGACATGGGCCTGGTATCGAAAGTGCTGCCCTTGGAAGAACTGCGTCCGTATGCGGCGCGCCAGGCGGCCAAGCTGGTGGCGCTGCCTGCCGCCTCGATCCGCGCGACCAAATCGCTGATGAAGCGCTCGCGCACCGCGGCCATCAACGAGACCATGGGCGCCGAAAACGCCTTGTTCGGCGCGATGCTGCTGGCGCCCGAAGCGAAGGAAGCGTTTACCGCGTTCTTTGAAAAGCGCAAGCCGGATTTTTCCAAGTTCGCGTGAATGAGCGGAAGATCTGCGACATATCGTTGAGTGTCACAGAAGTCGGGAGTTTTCTCGCATAAGTCGGATTTATCCAAATATACGGCGCAATGGTGATCCGCGCCACTAACCACGCCCGAAGCGTGTGCCTGAGGCGCGTAGCTGGAAAAAGAGTCGATCACTGACGCCTCAGGCGCACCACCATCAATTGCTGGCCACCGCGGCAATCGCGCGCGCTGGCGGCGCCGCCGCCTGCCTTCAAAACGTCCGGTGCCTTTACCGGCGTGATGGGTGGATACCGGACGTCTAGGGTGTGCCAGGCGGTATGGCGATATTAAACTGGGTCAGAAACACGTCGAGTTCGGGGGCTTCGAGAAGCGGAACTGGGGCGCCGCGCGGCACTGCCGGAGCATGGTCGAACAGCGCTACGCAAAAGTCGTTTGAAAAGCGCGACTGGAAATAGATGCCGTCGAGTTTTTCGACATGCTGGAAGACGCCCAGCGCCCACTGATTGGGAATCTCGTACGCATCAATGGCCATGATCGCGGTACTGCCGCCGACTGTGGTCAGGCTAGCCGTGAAATCGGCCAGCCGCAGCGCGCGCGGATCGCTGAGGCCGATCTGCGAGACGCTGCGGTTGCTCAGGGCACTCTCGTCGATCAGCAGCGGCAAGGTCTTGCCCTGGAATTTGTCGCGCACGATGGTCTCGAACATGCACGCCGAAAATGTCAAGGCAGCGTACAGCACGCCGAATTCATTGCTGGGAGCATCGAAGCGGAATCGTGTCTTGGTCGTGACCGGCCGGTTCCAATGCATCGGGTCGCGCGTGCTGCTGTGAATCCGGAACAACGTGGTCGCCGCCAGATTCAGCGTCTTGATCGGAATCGGGCGGGTGGTGAAATCGGATGGCGGCTGCGGACACGAAAAAACCGGGGGTGCTGCTGTCATCCCGCACCTTGGTCGCTGGTGAAGCGAGCGCGCACGATGTTGAGCAGGTGATCAAGGGGACGGTCGGCGGCCAACAGATAATCGCGCGGGGTCATGTTGCCGAGCAACGAATTAGGTGCGATCAGAAAATTGTGCATCATCCAACAACTGGCCTGCGCCTCGCGCATCACCTCCAGTACCGGCACCAGCCGTTCTGGCTTGACGCCGAACTGCCACTCTGGAAAGCGGAAGCCCCTAGTGTTGCCTTCCAGAATCAGGGCGTAGTAGCGCCCGGCATTGCGGCGCTCATTGATGCTGCGTTCGGACAGTTCCGCCTTGGCCGACGCCTGGGCCAGCGACAGGTGCTCCGGCTTCTCATATTCGGCGCGTGCATAGGCCAGGCCGCGTTCGCGCGCACTGCGCAATGCGGGGCTTTCCGGCTGCGCCATGGTGCTGAGCACGCGCACAACTTCTTCTTCGACCAGTTTGCGGATCGCCTCGTTGTCGATGGTGACGAGACCACGATCCGGCTCGGACGCCCAATGCAGCCGGCGGGTCGCCTTGAAATTCTTCACGGTCGGGACGCGCTGGACAAAAGCAGAAGCCTGCAGATTGACCTGAACGCCCCCTTGCGGGCGCACAGCGCGCTGTTCCACCATGGCAGCGCTTAACTTGGCCGTATTCTGAAGCGAGCGGCGCCCGGGCCTGGCTTTTGTTTTGCTGCCGGCGGTACCGGTCGTCTGCGCAGGCGCCGCGCCGTCCGGTGCAGGAGCGTGCCCTCCCTTGACGGCAGAGCTGGCCTTGTTGCGTTGGAGTATCAATTTATCGTGGAGACTGGTCATGAAAATATAATACATGAATTTCATGACCCTTATAACTGCGCGAGATTCATTTTATGCGCCGCAAATGGGTCCGAATGTGTGGCGCTGGACATGGAGTTGTATTTATGATATGCGGCAGGCGAACAGTAGCCATGAAGGACCGTTGGAGTATCCCATTAACAAATCCATCGTCTACTATTCGCCATTTTCCGAACGCGGCGCGAGCGTGGCGTGGTTGCGGTCCTTCATGCAAGAGCACGACATCGGCTCCGTGCGCGAGCCTGATGCGCCGCGTGCTTCGCGTGAGAATATGGTGACGGCTGGTGGAGTGGAGATCGTTGAAGCCGGCGTTGGTGAAATCGGCAGCCTCGTGTGCCCGCCCGTGCCGATGAGGCGCGCCCGCTGATCCATGCGGCAGGGGGTACAGATAATAAATCCGGTCACGATCAGTTGATGGGGTTCGTGCCGGATGTTATCAGGCTATTCGCTTGGAACAACCACCGTCGATTCAGTGGAAGTGCTTTTGCCGCAACTGGCCGAGCCTGGCGAGATAGTCTTGATCGTCCGCGTTCGGATATTGGCGCTGTAGCGCCGCTAGCTCGTCGGCGTAGGCGCTTCGCTGCGCCTGCTGCCGCTCGCTACGCTGCTCCAGTTGTGCGATCTCCTGCGCCCGCTCGGGCGGGAAATGCCGTGCGCGCAAACGGTCCCGGAGCTGGTCCGCCGCCTGCGCGTCGCTTGTGTCGAGGCGGGCCAGTCCCAGCTCGATGCGGTACTGCCCCATCGGCCCTTCCGCCGCGCGCAGGCCCTCATAAAACGCCCCGTAATGCTGGCCGCGCAAGTCTTCCACGCGGGCCAGGCGGGCTGCCAGGGACATGCCCGCTGCCTCGCCGGCGGCGAATTCGTTCACGGCGGCGGTAAAGCCAACCTGCGCCTTCTGGCGGCCGAACCACGCCTGCGCCTCCTCGCGCCCCATCGTCGCTTCGCGCAGCGCGGACAAGCGTTGCAAGCGCTGCGACAGCGGCGTGTCCATGCCTTGTACCAGGCGCGCTTGCGCTTCCTCCACGGCAGGCAGGCGCTCGATGGCGCGCGACGCAGTCGCCGCCGCGCGGGAATCCGGCCAGGCGGCGATGGCATCGAGCAGCCAGCGCTTGCAATCGTCGATGCCAAGGGCCGCGCATTGCGTCCGTCCCGAGCGCCACCAATCCTGCAAGCGACCTTCGCGCAGCATCTGCGGGCCGTTCGCGGCAAGCGTGGCCGCTGCGCTCGCGCGCCGCGCCATGGCCGACGCGCGCGGACCGCTTTCGCCCGCAGCGCCGCCCGGCGCCGCGAACGCCACCGGCGCGGCGCCCTTGTCCGACAGCGGCACCGGCGACGACCTGACCGGATCGGGCGCCCCGTCCGGCCCGACGAAGCCGATATGGATGGCCAAAACAGCCGTGACCGACGCGGCAATCAGGATGGCGCTGCGCATCGCCGGCTCAGTAGGTGAACAGGCCGGCCACCGGGAAGTGGTCCGACAAATCATGCGCGTACCAGACCTCGTCGCGCAGGCTGCGCAGGATGCGCACGTTGTTCTCCTTGCGCACCGGCTGCCTGTTGTCGTTCGCCACCAGGACGTAGTCGAGGTATTCGGTGGTGCCGCCGGACAGCGCACTGGTGGCGTTGGCATTGACCGCGGCGTCGAACGTATAGGCGTAACCGGTGCTGGCCGGCGCCGATGCGCGCAGGATCGACTGCATGCGCGCGTAATCGTCCGGGAACTTGAACTTGTTGATATTCATGTCGCCGGCGATCAGCAGCGCGTCCGAGGCGGGGATCTTTTTGCTGTCGAGCATGGTGCGGATTTGTCCGAGGGCATGGAAACGCGCCTGGCGGGCTTCATCGCTATCCCTGGATGGCGCATGGGTATTCGCCACATGGTAGGCCTTGCCGTTCTTCAGGATCTGCACATAGTTGGCGCCCTTGTTGGCCAGGCAGTCGTCGCCGACGCAGCGGTCGAACACGATGATATCGTCGGCCATGATGGGCCAGCGGCTGAGCACCATGGTGCCGCCGTTGAGATAAATGTTGGAAGGAATATCCACCAGCCGCGACTGATAGGGGAAGGCGGCGCCCACCTTGGAGAGAAAGCGCGCGCGGCAGTCATTGTCGAAGATTTCCTGCAGCGTGACCACGTCGTAGCCGTCCAGATTGGCGGCGATCTCGTCGAGCCGCGCGCAAATATTGTTGGCCACCACGGGTAGCGCCCAGACGTTATAGCTCAGGACCTTCAATTCGTCGGCCCCGCTTGCCGGCTCGACCGTGTTCTTGTTGTGAACCACGTAGTGGAGGTCGTCGTACCCGCCGGTGAACTTGGCGCGGTAGGACGCCACCGACGCCTTTTGCGCGAACGTGGTGTCGCGCTGATGGACGTTGCGGTCGCCGTACCATGGATCGTCGAAGCCAGCGCCACGCGCGGAGTGCAACAGATTGCTTGAGAAGAGCGTGCCGGTCAGTTTCTGGCGCAGCACCATGCTGCTGCCACCGCCGCTGACGGTGGTGTCGAAGTAAAACGTCTTGCCGTTGGTGATGCCGACATTCCGGTTCATCCACATCACGCGCCTGGTGGCGTAGGCGGGAATCACGCTCGCTTCCCGTCCCCAGCTGCTGCCCAGCGCAAGCTGCGCGTCGCCGCTCTGGCTGACCTGGACCGTGACCGGGCCGGCGGTGGTGTTGGTGACATACACATACGATTCGGCGTGCGCCGCGTTGCCAAACAGGGTGCCCAGCAACAGGCAGGATAGAACAAGTCGTAAAACGTGCGGCATGCTGATCTCCGGTAGTTGAAAATCCAGGCTCGATGGCCAACAGCGAGGCAGGTTTGCCTAGTTGACCTGAAAGGTGCGGCTGATGCCGGTCAGCGCGCGGATGCTGCCGTCCCAGCCATTCTTGTAGTTGCCGTCATGCCGGATCCGGTATTGGCCGGTGGCGGCATCGGCGGGAATGTCCCACGAAATGGCGGCCTTGGAGCTGCCCCACACCGGATCGACCCGCACCCAGCGGTAAATGGTGTTCCAGTCGCCGTCGGTGGCCACAGTGCGCCAGGCGGCGCCGTCCCAACGCTGCACTTCAAGGAAGGTGCCGTTCTGGCGCAAGTCGTTTTTCGGGTGCCCGGTCCAGAACTCGACATCGACCCGCTGGCCGCGCACGTAGCTGGCATTGGCCTGGCGTACCACCTCGCCGAAGCCCTTGAACAGCGGCGTGTTATCGAGCACCACGCCGGTCTGGAACGAGAGCTGCTGGTCCGACAGGTCGCGCGTGGGCGCACTGGCATACGCCGGCAAGCCTTGCCGCATGGCCGTGGCCAGCTCGTGGTAGCTTTGCTGGTAGGCGCCCAGTGTCCACTTGCCGAAGTGGGTGGAGGCGCCTTCGTAGTGCTGGGCGTCGTATTCTTCCGGCGTGGTGACGTAGCCGGAATACGCGTTGGCATAGCCGGCGATGACGACATGTTTGACGCTGTCGCCCAGCGCGGCCTGCACGGTCTCGCGTATTCGGCGGCCAGCCATGATGGTCAGCTCTCCCGGCGCGGCCACGATCGCCAGCTGGCCAATGCGCACGATCGACACTGGCAGCACTTCCGGCGACCAGGGCACGGGCTGCTGCACGCCTGGCGCCAGCAGCACCGGCTTGGCGCCATGGCAGTCGCGCACCCATTGCGGCGCGGGCGTGAGGATGCCGCCAATCGCCTGGAAGAAGGGATTGCCGGCCAGGTCGCCTTCATTGAATCCATCCATGCCACGGCCGTCTTCCGTGCCTGCCGCGAACGCGGTGCCCAGCGCCGCCGGGCAGGTGCCGCGCGCGCGGCCGTCGGCAAAATTGGCGGCCACGCTGACGCGCGAAAAATCGATGAAGCGCTGGCGGTAGTCCAGCGTGCCGGCCAGCGGTTCGAGCGCGCCGTTGTAGATCGCCAGCGCCTTCTGCAACTGGCGCTCGCCGATGATGCGCGTGTTGTCGAATTCATTGCGCGTGGGGCCGGTCCCGTCGAGGTTCAGGTTGGGCGTCATGTCGCCCGCGTTCGACTGCGCGAAGGCCGCCACGAAATCGCCGTCGGCGTTGTAGCGCACCCCTTTGAGGTCATGCTCCCAGCGCCAGGCCGCATAGCCCTTGTTGTCGGGGCTGAGCAGGTGGTTGGTGGGGGACATCGATACGCCGTGCGTGGCGAACCAGCTGATGACGCCCACATCATCGGCGCCCTGCCTGAAGCGCAGCACCGTCATGTCCGGGTCGATCGGGCTATTCCAGCGCTCACGTTCGGCCTGCGGATTGCGCTGGTAGGCGGGCAGCGAGCGGTTGTTGCTGGCGTCGGTCAGCTGGCCCTTGCCGATGGCGATCGAGCCCGGTTTCAAGTCGCGGTGCGCCTTGTCGATGGCGGCCACGATGCCGCTGACGATGGCGTCGAAGCTGCGTTTGTTGTAACCGTAGGTGGTGATGTTATACAGCGCGTAGTGGGAAAAGCCGCCGGACCCGGCGTGCGTATGGGT
This sequence comes from Massilia frigida, assembly GCF_011682175.1. Lineage (GTDB taxonomy): Bacteria > Pseudomonadota > Gammaproteobacteria > Burkholderiales > Burkholderiaceae_D > Telluria_A > Telluria_A frigida. Next base: position 6,862 of record NZ_WHJG01000068.1, on the reverse strand, counting down.
GGCCGCCAGGATCACGTTGTCGGCCCCATACAGGCTGCCGTACCTGGCCCGCAGCTGCTTGAGCACCGCCTGCTGCACGCCCTGGAACACCATGCCCAGGTCGTTGTTGACAAAGACCATGCGCTTGCCGCTGGCCTGGTCGGCCACGATGAAGGCGCGCGCGCGCTGGCGCATGTGGATGCCGGCGCTCACTTGCGCGAGCGAGGCATAGCCCATCATGCCCACTTCGGCGGCCTCGCCGGTGATGTCGGACATGCCGCGTCCGACCAGATAAGGATCGGCGCTGGCCGCGCTGCATGCCGCCGGCAGTGCGAGGGCCAGGGTCAAGCGCAGGGGAAGGATGTGCGATGCCATGTGAGTCTCCTTGTTCTGGTGGGAATGGACCGTCAAAAACGCTTGGACAGCGACAGGATCAGCGCCGCCCGATCCACTTTCCTGGTATTGCCGGCACTATCGGGCACCACCGCCAGTTCGCGGTTGCGCAGGACGGCGCCCGCCAGCTCCGCGCCGAAATCGAGGCCCCAGCGCGTGTGCACGATGCCCAGCTTGTAGTCCACCAGGTCGGCATCGCGGAAATGGCGCATCTTTTGAAAGCCGATGTGCCCGACCAGCTTGTTCCTGCCATCGAGCTTGTGCTTGATGCCGACGTCGAGCAGGTGCGAGCCGCGCGAGTGCTTCAAGCCCCCGTCATAGCACGCGATCGCCTTGCCCGGGTCGCCGCCGGCCAGCACGGCCGGCAGATAGGTCATGCCGCAGATGGTGGCCGTGTTATTGCCGCGCAGTTCGTCGCTGAACACATACAGATAGCGCGCCTCGATGGCGCCATAGGCAAATTCGAACACGCCGTAGCTGGTATCGAATTTGGTGTTGGTCACGCCCGTCGGTTCGCCCGTGGTCCAGTCGATGCCGGTCGGCGCATCGTTGGCCTTCGCGCCCGGGAACCACTCCTGTGCCACGCCCGCGCCGAAGTGCCAGCCGTCGGGATTGCCCCAGCGGTAGCCGAGCGCCCCGGTCACTTGCAAGCCATTGGTGTCGGGGAAGATCTCCTTGCGCACCGTGCCCAGTTGCAGATAGCCGACCACGCCCGATTCGTGCACCGCTTCCATCGTCAACTCGGCGCCGGGGCGGTTGTAGGTATCTGATACGCCGCGGTTCTTGCGGTCGGTGAGCAGCTTCGCTTCGACGTCGAGCGAGTAGCTCTGGATCGCCGGTTCGTCGGCATGAGCCTCACTGGTGTGGATGGCGCCTGCCAGCGCGGCCAGCACGATCAATTTGTTCATGGCGTCTCCTTCGGCTTGCAGCCGGCGGGAATGCTGGCCACGCGGGTCATGATCTCTGTCTCGCCCAGCAGTTCGGTGCCGATGTAGGCGCGCACCAGCAGCGTGTCGTTCTTGGTACGCACGATGCCCTTGTAGTTTTTCCTGGTACGCGGGTCGTGCACCCAGCCGTTGCGCCAGGCGTCGTCCTGCCATGTATTCAGTTTGGCGATCATGACGCCGCACGCGTCGTCGGGCGTGCCGGCGTCCTTGTCCCAGACGATGGTGCCGCACAGCGCATCCTTTGGCTCGGCGCAGGCCTTGAACGCGATGACCGCGGCCTTGTCGGCGCTGAGCCACAGGCCCGGTACGGTGTCCGGCGCGGCCCACGCCGGCGCCACCCACGCACATGACAGCATCACCATCGCTATTGCTCGCATCTTGTCTCCTTGTAGTTATAGGTCCTTGTGCTTATGGCATGGGTGTCAGTACCGGCCATCGCTGCGTGATCCGGCCCGACTCCATCACGACGATGTCGCCGAACTGCTGGAGCACGGACTCGCTCTGGCGTGGCCGCAGGAAGATCACGTCGTCCACGTGCAGTTGCTGTGCGCCGGAGCCCAGCAGGACCTGCTGGTTCGACGAGGTTCCATACAGGCCGCTGGGCGCCATGCCGGCCGGCGAGACCGGGTCGGCCAGCCAGTTGCCGCCGTAGATGAACCACGCGCGCGACTGGTTCACGTCCCACGCGCGGGCGGCGGCGCCGATCCATTCGACCCCGTTGGGCATATTGAATTGCGCCGGCGCCTTCAGGACCGGCGTGGCGATGAACGCAGCCGGCGCCAGGTCGCCCAGTAGTTCGGTGTCGAAGTCGCCCGGTTTGACGAGTGCCGAGCCGACCGCCACTTCGTTGGCCGCGCCTTTGCCGTCGTGAAGGCGGTAGGTCGGCGAGCCGCCGGCGTTGAAGATCAGGCCGGCCGGCGCCACGCCGCCATGCAGCGCGCGCGTGGCCTGCGCCGCATAGTCGCGGTAGAGACCAAGCGCGTCGGCCAGGGCGCCCGCGCGCAGGCCGGGCAGGTCCGGCAGTTTGGTGATGTGGGCGTCGTAACCCATCATGCCGGACAGCTGAAGGCGCGGTTCCGACTTGACGATGTCGAGCATCTGCTGCAGTGCGGCCGCACTGGCAACCCCGCCGCGATGCAAGCCGACGTCGATTTCGACATTCACGCGCAGCTGTAGCTGGCGCTGGCGCGCCAGGTCGCGATACTGCGCCAGGCGCTGCGGGCTGTCGACCAGCCATTGCAGCTGGCGCGCCGGATCGAAGCCCCCGCCCTTGAAGTGCTCGTAGAACTGGGCGGCGGCGGCCACCGGCAGCGGTTTGCCAAGCAGCAGATCGAGTGCCGGGCGCTGCGCGGCCAGCTGCTCCAGGTAGGCCAGGTTGAACACCATCAGGCGCTCGGTGCGCATTGCCGCGATCAAGTCGTCGAGCAAGGGCATGCAGGGCAGGGATTTGGCCACAAGGCGCAGTTGCATGCGCCCGCCGATGTTGCGCATGACCTGGCCGGCATTGGCCAGCATGCGGTCGCGGTCGAGCACCATGGTCGGCGTGGCGATGCCGGCCGCGCGCAGTGCCGCAGCCATGTGCGCGAAGTAGGCGTCATGCGGCGCGCCATGCGCGCGCGGACGCAGCGCCAGCGCGCCGGCGCCAGCCAGGCCGGCGATGGCCGCCAGCGCCGTGCGGCGCCTCATGCCGGCATCCCGAACAGGGCGCGCAAGTGGGGATTGAGCATGCGTCCGTGCGGATCCATCTGCTGGCGCAGCGCCTGGAAGTCCTTCCAGCGCGGATACAGCGCGGCCAGTTCGGTGGAGCTGAAGTTATGCAGCTTGCCCCAGTGGGGACGGCCGCCGTGTTTGCGAAACACCGGGCCGATCTCGGAGGTCAGGTAATCGTAGGCTTCGCCGTGCGCCGCATGCACCGCGATCGAGCAGCTGTCGCGCTGGTAAAAGGGACTGAGCCAGGCGTCGTCGGCTTTGACGAAGCGAAACTCAAGCGGGAAGAACACCTCGTTGCGCCGTTCGAGCGTGCGGATCACCTCGCGCACGCAGGCGATGCCCGCCTCGCGCGGCACGTGGCATTCGGTTTCGTTAAAGCGCGTCGGACGCACGTTCGAGAGCAGGCGAAACGAGCGGTTGGTGGCGTGTTCGGTCAGGTCCGCGTCGATCAGCTTGGCCGCACTCCAGCGCCGCAGTTGCGGGAACTTGCCGAGCCAGTCACGCAGTTGGCGCAGGTCGCGCAGCATGTCTTCGTCTTGCGACGGCGGCATCTGGATGTCGCTGCCGGCGTAGGCGTCGTGCGTGATGGCGGCGGCATAGCCGGTGAACGGCAGGTAGTAGAACTCGAAGTGGCGATGGGTGCGCGCCAGTTCCGGCGCCTGCTGCAGCATCTGTTCGACCGGCTTTAGCCATACCTTGCGGCGCAGGCTGTGCGCTGGCACCACGCGCATCGTCAGCTCGGTGATGACGCCAAGGCTGCCCAGCGACACGCGCGCGGCCGCCATCTGGTCGGCGTGGCGCTCTTGCTGCCACTCGATCACGTCGCCCTGCGGCGAGACAATGCGCATGCCGATGACGTCCGCATGCAGCGCCGGCAGCGCGGCGCCGGTGCCGTGGGTGGCGGTGCTGATCGCGCCGGCCAGCGACTGCATGTCGATGTCGGGCAGGGTGCGCAGCGCCAGGCCGGCGCCGTCGAGCTGGCGCGACACTTGCGACAGGCGGGTGCCGCCTTGCAGGGTGGCGCTCATGGCCGCCTTGTCGTGCGAGCGCAGGCCTGCGAGGCGGTCGAGCGACACGATGGTTCCGCCGGTCGGCACCAGGGGCGTGAACGAATGGCCGGCGCCGACGCAGCGCACGGCGCCGCCTGATGCGCGCAGCAGCGCGGCGACGGCAGCTTCGTCGGCCGGCGCGGCCAGGGCGCTGGCCGTGCACTGCGCGCTGTCCGACCAGTTTTTCCAGGTGACTTTCGATGCGCTTGCCGCACCCAGTGCCGGGGCGGCGCGGCTGGCCAGCAGGCCCGCCGCCGAGGCCATCGCCCCGGCTTTCAGGAACAACCTGCGGCGCCGGGACAGGGGGCTCATTGTGCGGCTCCGGCGCTCATGAAACGGGTCAGCGCGCGCAGGTCGTCGGGCGAGCAATCGTTGCACTGGCCCCGTGCCGGCATCGCGTTGATGCCTTCGACGGCATGCCTCACCATCTGGTCCATGCCTTGCGCGAGACGGCGTTGCCAGTGAGGGGTGAAGCCGGTGAGGGGGGCGCCGCTGGCCGCGACGGCGTGGCAGGCCATGCAGGAGCGCTCGTAGCGTTCGGCCAGTTGCGGGTCGCTCGGGCGTGCCATCTCGGCCCGTTGCAGGTCGGCCAAGGCGGGCTTCTCGACTGACGCCGAACAGCCACACAAGCCCATCGCGAAAACCGCCACGCCCAGTATCGTTCGCATCCGTTCACCTCGCAGCCGCATAGTTATCGGAACAACGTTCCGGATAATAACGACGTATCAAAAATAAAACAACGTTTTATTTTTTGGGTGTGTGCAGGTGTTTATACGCGGAAACGGTGCAGGATTCCTGTCATTAATACATCGAGCAAGTCTTCCAGGTGCTGGTCGAAAGCGGCGTGTTCGAACCACTGTTCCGATTCGCCGAACACCAGCCGCAGCGAGGTCATGCCGTGGATGCCTTCCCAGAAGATCTGGCCCATGGAATCGAGGCGGTCGGCGCGCACCTGGCCCGATGAGGCCAGGGTCGCGAACAGCTGGTGGCCGAAGGCGTACGGGTCCTGGGTCTGGTTGCCATGTTCGATCTTGGCGCTTTCGACCGGCGCGTGCGGCCGGCGTTCCAGGAACACCAGCGCATACTGGTCGGGATGGAGCATGCCGAATTTGACGTAGGCACGGCCGGCGCGCTTGATGTTTTCGATCGGCGGCAGCACCGGGTCGGTGGCGGCGCGCATGGCCCTGGCGAGGTTGAGCAGGTCGCTATCCATGGCCTGGGTAATGAGCGTGGCCTTGTCCTCGAACAGGGCGTACACCACCGTGGTGGAAAACCCGGCTTCCTCGGCAACCTTGCGTAAGGTAATCGCGCGCGCGCCGCCCGCCTTGATCAGTTTCCGGACCGCCTTGATGATGTCTTTACGGCGCTGTTCGGATTCTCTCAGCTTGCGATCCTGCACGCTGCTTGTTGCCTTCACCATGTGATTCAATCCTAAAAGATGCTTGGTTCGCGGCCCGAGCCTATCAGAAATCATACGGGGGTGGGCAGAATACGATTGGCGGTTTGGGCTGCGGGGGATGGGCGCAGGCTTTGCCTGGGATGCAAGCCTGGGCATGCTTACCCGGGGCACGCCTGGCCAGGTTCATGCGTCGCTTTGCCATCGCACTGCCGCGTTGGGCTGACCCCGTGCCGCGCGTGTGCGCTGAAGGAAAAAGCCAACAACTAAGTAGTCACCGGAAATTTATTGCAAATTCCGTTACATAACTTGCCATGATGGAATTAACCTCGTCAAGCACTGCGCTGCCGGTCTGGCGAACGAATTTGCGCCAAAAGTACTTGGCCTGCTTCCAGAGGATGTCGATGCGATTGAGCTTGGGGCTGTATGGCGGCAGATAGTACAAGTACAGGCCACGGCGCTGCCACTGCCGGCGTTTCAGTTTCATCGCTTCGCCGCGGTGGATGTTTGCGTTGTCGAGCACGACAATGCACGGTACCGGATGCGGCTGTACCGCGATACGATCAAAAAAGGCGATCACTTTCTGGAACGGAATTTGCGATAAATTTCCGGTGACTACTTAGCAACAACCCCGTCCAGACGAGGAAGGACAACACCTGCCTTGTTTAACGCATCGTGGCAGATTTCGATGAGCATGTGAGTAGAAAAATAATGCGATAAGCATAAAATAGCAAGAGTTAAGCGCGCCTTTGCTGGTAATTCTATCCCTTTCTCCGTATGACAGTCGAATAATGCAAGAGGCATAAATATAGCAGCCGGCTAATGCAAAAAGCATAAAAGCAGTAAAAATTAAAACGCTCTTTTGCTGGAAATTCCATCCCTCTACCCGTATAGAGTCCGAATAATGCAAATAGCATAAAAATAAGAAAAATTATATATTGACCAAGTTCACATCCTTGCTTAACATGCCTTCCGTCAACCGTTGCATCCATTCGCCAGCACTGTGCGGGTTGAGGTGCGAACGATGGCTGCGACCAGATTATGTAAATATAATTATAAATCGATCTTCACGGAGAAGATCGTCTTTTTCCCTACTATTGATTGCTTTGCTAAAGGGAACCAAGCGCGATGGGAGCTATTTACCTGGTACGTCATGGCCAGGCCAGTTTTGGTAAGACTGATTATGACAATTTGTCTGAATTAGGCCGGCGGCAATCTGCACTGCTCGGGCAGCGCCTGGTCCACCTTGACCAGAAGATTTCGTAACTGTTCAGCCGGAGTACAGGCCGCAATAAACAGTTGTAAACTGTGCTGTTATCGCGCATGATTTGGGCATGCCACCAAAACCTCCCCGTCTCAATCTCACCGGCTTGTCCCATGAAGACAAG
>NZ_WHJG01000067.1 GCF_011682175.1 Massilia frigida | reverse complement strand
CCCGCAAAAGCGATGGCGAGCCCGGCGTCAAGACCATCTGGCGAGGATTGGACCAAGTAATGACCGCAGCTCAAACATTGCAGGCACTACGGGAGGAAGGCGCCTGAGTTGTGTATAACGAGATGGGTTCGGGTATTTGACGCCGAGCCCGAATGCGGTACCGAATCAGTGCAAAACGAACGGCTTACAAATACGACGCCCCCAACATCTGATCCTTAGCGGCAGGAGCCATCCTTTAATAATACCAATCGAGTCACGCTTGAGAAATCTCAGCATCGCCAATTTTTCTTCTCGTAACATTCCTGTAGCCAATATTGGCTGCGACAGGAGAAACACCATGCAGGTATTAAATGTCGAAGAGATCATGATGGTATCGGGCGGCAAGGCGAGCCCTCGCAGGTTCGATATGATCCCGCAAGCGCAGTCGGAGTGGGGAAGGGTAGCGAATGACGTCTTTAACGGCCTCGGAGAACTGGGCTCATCCATCGGAATAGGTTTATACGATCTCCTCCATTAATATCGCCTTCGAGGGACCGTATCGGCGACAGATATCGCGCCACAGCATGTGGCGCGATATCTCACAGAAATTACAACATTACATATGCAATAACATTATCATCGAAAATATGAGCGAGGCAATTGCATGAAATTTAAGATCCTGTTTCTGATACTAACCTTCAGCATGATTGTACGAACCACATCATTTAACGTACTTAGCACATACTGGCGCGACTCGACGTATTACGCGGAACACGTAGCTATCATGGCCATGTTTGCTGCCATGACCGTGACAAGCGTTATTCAATTCGGACTCAACAAAAAAAAGCTCGCCATCATCTTGGGCAAGGTGACAACACCGTCCCACACCCTTCTATCAATCACCGTGGCAGTTCTATTACTCATGTTAACTTTTGGCGAAAGTGCAGCTTTTACATTGTCACTCGCGCAATATAATATCCAAAATGCATACGACTTAGGCAAATTTCACGCCGAGACATACGACTCGCATTCGTTTTTCTCGCCGCCGATCTTGGTCTTCATTTTTTCGAGCGTAATTCTTCCCGCAATATTTGAGGAAATATTTTTCCGAGGATTAGTTTTTCGCTCACTGTACAAAGAACATTCCTTTTTTAAAAGCGCGGTATGGACCGCTGTTTTCTTCACATCTGTACATTTCCTGAAGCCTGTCTATATAAGTACATTTCTATTTTCACTTGTACTTTCCTACCTCTATGCGGCCACACGTTCTTTGCCAAGCTGTATGATCGCGCATGCCACCTTCAATTTTTTAGCGTTTATCAATCAACATTATTTCGATTTCCATCGAATCAGAGACCTTAGCCAGATAAGTCACTTACACGATTGGATTCCTCAGTTTGCCATGCTCGGATTCTCCCTGATTGCATTTAGCTTGCTCGTCCTCTGGTTTAAAGACGCAATCAAACAGGCTGCTCTTCCACAACTACCCTCAACAACATAGCGTTGCGCGGCGCCCAAAACCGTCGTCATCCCGATAGCACAAGCGGACTGCCCCGATACTGCACAAACTACTGCGCAATATCACCCCGAACTCGGCCGCCTGAAAGACGCGTGCCCGATTTGTGGACATGTCCAGATGCACATACTTAATCACCGTTGCAGGCCGCATCAGGCGGATCACTCTACGCCGCGGCTGCACGCGGCGCCTCTTACAGCATGCGCATGAACGACAGCGGCGAACAGAGGTACACAAAGGCAGCGGCATTGCAGACCACCGTGATCCAGAAAGCGATTTGAAACGGTCGCTTGGACGTCTTGTGGCGCAGCCACTGCTGCGCCAGCACGGCGCCCGGCCAGCCGCAGCCCAGGCCGAGCAACAGCAAGGTGCGTTCGGGTGTGCGGTAGCTGCCGGCGCGCGCCGCCGCCTTGTCGATCGCGTACAGAGCGAAGCAGGCGCAGCTTGCCACCAGATACAGCACGCCCAACGACAGCGGAATGTCCCAGGCCAGCACGGCGCCCCCGAACACGGCGGCAAACATCAGGATCGACAGATAAGGCATCAGGGTGGCCGTCAGTAAAAAACGCCAGCTTAGAGGGCGCGGGATCGCCGCGCAATCATTTCCACTGAATCGAGGAAAATTGCCTTATTATCAGCTTTAACGACACCACGGTGCGCTGGCGTACAGATGGCAACCCCGCCGCAGCCTAAGCTCCGGCATCGGCCTCGCGCAAACCAGCGCAGCGATGCTTTTCTAATTCACGTGGAGGGTGTATGGCTTTCGATTTAGGTAATCTACTTCAGCAATACCTGGGCGGTGCGGCCAACAGCAATGGCGCGCGCGCACTCGACGACTTCGACCAGGTGGCGCAGAACGCGCCGCGTGACACGATGGCCCAGGGCGTGTCGGAAGCATTGCGGTCCGACCAGACCCCGCCATTCCCGCAGATGATCGGCCAGCTGTTCGGCCATAGCGACGCCAACCAGCGCGCCGGCATGCTTAACCAGCTGATCAGCAATGTCGGTCCCGGCCTGCTCAGCTCGATCGCGGGCGGCGCCCTCGGCAACCTGTTCCGTGGCGGCGAGACGCCAGCCGCGATCACGCCTGAACAAGCGGCCCAGCTCACGCCGGAGCAAGTCCAGCAAATCGCGGAAGACGCCGAACGCAACAACCCGAGCATCGTCGACCGCATGGGCGACTTTTACGCCGAGCATCCGACCCTGGTCAAGACCATCGGCGGCGCGGCACTGGCCATCGTGCTCGGCCGCGTGGCTGAAGGCATGCGCCACTAGGCAATTTCAGATTCAATTCTTCACCCACACACAAAAAGAGGTTACACATGGGCATTCTCAGCAATATTTTCCACAAAATCTTCCCGTCGTCGCACCCTGCCGTGCAGCCAACCTCGACCCAAGCCGTACCGCCGGCATCGATGCAATCGGCTGGCGTAGCGCCGGGCGCACCAACCCAGGCAGCGGTTCCGCCACCGGCCGCGCCGATGGAACAGGTCGACGTCGAAGCCATCCTCAGCGGCATGCCGCAAAGCCAGAGCCTGAACTGGCGCACTTCCATCGTCGACCTGCTCAAGCTGCTGAACCTGGACAGCAGCCTGCAATCGCGCAAGGAACTGGCGCACGAGCTTGACTACACGGGCGACACCAGCGATTCGGCATCGATGAATATCTGGCTGCATCGCCAGGTGATGAACAAGCTGGCGGCCAACGGCGGCAAAGTACCTGCCGACCTGAAGGACTAATCCGCGCTGGAGGGACTGCGGTCCCGCCGCCAGCCAGACGAAAAAAACGCCGCCGGGCGATCAAGCCGGCGGCGTTTTTCGTTGGCGCTGAATGCTTATACGAACAGCTTGTCGTACGCGGCCAGCAAGGTCTGGTGCATGGCGCTGCCCTGCATGTCGGTGCCGAGCGTTTCGAGCCCGAAGAAGCGCTCGCTGCGGTCGAGCAAGGCCTCGGCCTGGCGCACCGTCTCTTCGCCGTACAGCAAGTTCATCGAACGGCGGTAGTTCTCCACGTCTTCCACGTTGAGCATGCTTTCGATGCAGCGGTACACCAGACGGCGGTCCGGCGCCAGGTCCTTGAAGTGGTGAATCCAGTCGCAGCCTTGGAGAATGCCATCTTCATCGCCGACCGCCAGCGCCAACAACGTTTTCAGTTCGCCGATGCGCAACTGCTTCCACGGCGTGCCGAGCGGAATCGCCAGGCCCAGGATTTCCCACAGCGGACGCTCATCGTTCACGTTCATGGTCTGCAAATCTTGCAGCAAGGCCGCGCACTCGTCCTCGCTCAGCGCATCCAGGCGCACCAGCTTCGGACGGATCAGGTTGCCGATGCTATTGTTTTCCCATTCCAGGTCTTCCACCGGATAGATTTCCGAGAAACCCGGCACCAGGATGCGGCAGCTGTACGCGCCCTGCTCGCTGAAATCGGCCACGTAGATATCCTTGCCTTCGCCATGCAGGCAATCGACCAGCCAGTGGTAGTCTTCTTCCGTGGTGGAGCTGAAATTCCAGTCGACGAACGGGAAATCCGGGGTGTCGCCCATGAACTTCCAGCTGATCACGCCGCTCGAATCGACAAAGTGGATTTCCAGGTTGGCCACGGCATTGATTTCGCTCATGTCGAAGCCCGGTTCAGGGAAGCCTTCCAGCGAATCGAGCGCACGGCCTTGCAACAGTTCGGTCATCGCGCGTTCCAGGGCGATTTCAAAGCGCGGGTGCGCGCCGTAGCTGGAGAACACGCCCTGGTCTTTCGGATGCACCAGGGTCACATTCATCACCGGATACTTGCCGCCGAGCGAAGCGTCCTTGACCAGGATGCCGAAACCGGCGCGGCGCAAGCCATCGATGCCGGCCTGGATGTTCGGAAAGCGGGCGACGACCTCGTCCGGCACTTCCGGCAGGCACAGGCCTTCGCTGATGATGCGGTACTTGATCTGGCGCTCGACAATCTCGGACAAGGCCTGGCAGCGCGCTTCCATCATCGTATTGCCCGCCGCCATGCCATTGCTGACATACAGATTGCCGATGATATTGACCGGGATAAACGTCTCGCTATCGTCGCGCAGGCGCTTGTACGGCAGCGCGCAGATGCCGCGCTCCACGTTACCCGAGTTCAGGTCGACCAGCACCTCGGCATCGATCTCGCTGTCCGGGTTATAGAAAGCGTGCAATTCCGGATTGAGCATCTCGCTTGACCAGGCGCCGTCCGGGCCCGGCTTGAACCAGCGTTCCTGCGGATAATGCACGAAAGGCCGGTTGGCGCGCGTTGCGCCGAGGTGAAAGTGGGTCCAGAAATAATGCGTGCCGAGGCGCTCGAAGAATTCGCCGTAGGCGCTGGCGCGCGCGGCCAGTTCAGTCGCACCCTTACCGTTGGAAAACAGCATCGGACAATCGTTATCCTTCATATGGGTCGACCAGATACCGTCGACCTCATGCAGCAACGACGACTCGTTCAGAACAAATCCCCGTGCGGCCAGCTTGGCCTGCATGGTGTCGATGGTCGATTCGAGGGCGGCGTCTTTGCCTGGAATGAAGGTGTTCATGCGAATTCCCTGTGTGGTGGGGGGGGGCACTGCGGATAGCCGGAGGAAGTCGGAACGCATGATACAGCAACAAAAACGACAACCGGGGCCAAACATTGCCCAACCGGGGTCAGACCTCGGTTGGGCAATGTTTGGCCCCGGGAATGCGACGCCGGTCCAGGACCGGCGCGGCGCGGAGACTTTAGGCTTTCTTGTTGCGGCGAACGGTAGCGCCGACGATTGCCAGGCCCAGCAGGAACAGGGCGTAGGTTTCCGGCTCAGGAACCGGGGTCACGTCGACCGACACGGCGTCCAGGTAGGAACCGTAGGTTGGCGACGAGGTCGGGCCAACCGATTCAAAGCGCAGCTTGGTCAGCGGGCTGGTGGCAACCAGGTCGGTGATGCTGAACAGGTTCCACTGGCCGCTGGTGCCGCCCATCAGCAGCGAATCGTTCAGCTTGGTGTCGCCCCAGTACACATTCATCGCGCTGTTGGCGTGGCCGGCGGTGTCCGGACGGCCCGAGTAAGCGAACGATACCGAATAGGTGCCGGCTACCGAGGTGTCGATCATCTGCCATACCGAGCTCAGGCCGGTGCTGTTCAGTTCCAGGTACTGGCGGCCATTGGCTGCGTACGGATTGAAACCGGCGGCGCCGCCCTGCTTGGCACCCTTTTGGATTTCAAAAATGCCGTTGCTGGAATTCCAGCCGGTCACGGCATTGAAATTCTGCCACGAGCTGGCGGTCTTGTTGACTTCAAAGCTGCCATTGACCACGAGGTCGGCGCGCGCTGCGCCACTGGCGAACATGGCGGCGGCAAACAAACCGCTCAGGAAAACTGATGATTTCATGTACATCCTAAAAGTGATTACTAAAACGAAAGTATTGTTACGTAATTGATAGCGGATCATATCATTGATCCATATCATCTTTGTAGTCAGTTAACAAAAATTTCCTGTTTGCTAGCAATTTTTCGTTGTTTTTTGCCATCGATTGCGCACATCCAACGACAAACTGAACTTTTCCGCGCTGCCCGGTATCTAATTTCTAAAATTGCCTAAATGTTATGAGTGAGCTTATGCCATCAATCGACATCGACGCAGCACACCCGCCGCTTGCCCTCTGGGGCGGGCTCGAATGTACGGTCAATCGCGTGGGAGACAACTACTTCAGCCAGATAGAAAGAAACGGCCATCACGGCCGTGCCGACGATGTGGCGCGCTTCGGTTCACTGGGAATCAGCGCCATCCGCTACCCGCTGCTGTGGGAGCGCCTGGCGCCAGGCGGCCTGGACAGCGCCGACTGGTCCTGGGCCGACGCCCGCCTGAACGCCCTGCGCGACGCCGGCATCGCCCCCATTGCCGGGCTGGTCCACCACGGCAGCGGCCCGCGCGACACCTGCCTGACCGATCCCTCGTTCGCCACCCGCCTGGCCGGGTATGCCGGCGCCGTGGCCGCGCGCTACCCCTGGATCGACGCCTACACGCCTGTCAACGAACCCCTGACCACCGCGCGCTTCAGCGGCTTGTACGGCCTCTGGTATCCGCACGGGCGCACCGACCGCACCTTCGTGCAAGCGCTTCTGATCCAGTGCCGCGCCACCGTGCTGGCCATGGGCGCGATCCGGCGCGTCAATCCGCACGCGCGCCTGGTGCAGACCGACGACCTGGGCAAAACCTACAGCACGCCCGCCATGGCGCGCTGCGCCGCCTTCTACAACGAGCGGCGCTGGCTGGCCTGGGACTTACTATGCGGCAAGGTCGGCCCGGAGCATCCGCTGTGGGGCTACCTGACGGACCACGGCGCCCGCCCGGCCGAGCTGCTCTGGCTGCGCGACCATCCCTGTCCGCCCGACCTCATCGGCGTCAATTACTACGTGACCAGCGAACGCTGGCTCGACCACCGGACAGAGCGCTACCCGGCGCACTTTCGCGGCCATGCCGATGGGATGCCCTGCGCCGATATCGAAACCGCGCGCGCCCTGGCCACGCCCACGCCCGGCATCGGCCCGCTGCTGCAAGAGGCCTGGGACCGCTACCGCATCCCGCTGGCGGTCACCGAAGCGCACATCGACGCCAACCGCGAAGACCAGTTGCGCTGGCTGCTCGAAGTGTGGGAAGCGGGCCAGCAAGCCCGGCGCAACGGCATCGACCTGCGCGCCGTCACTGTCTGGGCGCTGCTCGGCGCGTTCGACTGGAACAGCCTGGTCACGCAAAGCCGCGGCTACTACGAGCCGGGTCCGTTCGACGTGCGCTCGCCGCTCCCGCGCCCCACCGCGCTGGCGGCCATGATGCGCGAACTGGGCAGCGGCCAGGCGCCCTCGCACCCGGTGCTGCGCGGCCAGGGCTGGTGGCGGCGCGCCGGGCGCTGCCTGTGCCCGCCCGTGGCCACGCCCGAAGCGCCGACCTCCATCACGGCCGATGGCCACAGCCTGGTCGGCACGGCCTCGGCGCCGATCCTGATCACCGGCGCCACCGGCACCCTGGGACGCGCCTTCGCCCGCATCTGCGCGCGCCGCAACCTGGCTTACCGCCTGCTCAGCCGCCAGGACATGGACATCGCCGACCCGGTCTCCGTGGAGCAAGCCATGCAGCGCTACCATCCCTGGGCGGTCATCAACGCCAGCGGCTACGTGCGGGTGGACGAGGCCGAAAACGACGTGGCGCGCTGCTTTCGCGACAACGTCGCCGGCCCGGCGGTCCTGGCCGCCGCCTGCGCGCGCCACCAGGTGCACCTGACCACCTTTTCCAGCGACCTGGTATTCGACGGGCGCCAGCAGTGTCCGTATGTGGAAAGCGACGACGTCGCGCCGATCAACGTGTATGGCAAGAGCAAGGCAGCCGCCGAGCGCACCGTGCTCGACCGGCACCCGGGGGCGCTGGTGGTGCGCACCAGTTCCTTTTTCGGCCCCTGGGACGGCTACAACTTCGTGACCCAGGCATTGGCCAGCCTCGAAAGCGGCACCCCGTTCGCGGCCGCCGCCGACATCACGGTCACGCCGACCTACGTGCCCGACCTGGTCCACGCCTGCCTTGACCTGGCCATCGACAAGGAATGCGGGGTCTGGCACCTGACCAACGGCCATCCGCTCACCTGGCTGGAACTGGCCAGCATGGCGGCCCGGCAAGCCGGGGTGGATGCCAGCCGGCTCGAAGCGCAATCGCGTGCCGACTGCGGCTACGTCGCCGCGCGCCCGGCCTACAGCGCGCTGCACACCGAGCGCGGCATCCTGCTGCCGGGGCTGGACAGTGCGATCGGCCGTTTTTTGCAGATGCGCGGCGAGAGCGTCGAACGGGAACAGGCGATCCACTGCACCGACACACGCCAGCAAGCCAAGACGGGGAGGCGCCACCAGGCCAATTGATGGCCTTTCATCAGACCACCTGAGCGGACTTGCTTAAACGAGTGGCCAGAACCACACTTCCGTGGCTTGCCAGTAGCATTCGGTGCCGCAGCTAAGCAGCCCGGCGCTGTGAGGGGCGGGGAAGATGATATCGATGTGCCCTTGATCCGGCCCGCCCTCGCCGTCGATGCGCCAGAACGAGACAATGCCGCTGCGCGTGCCGATGGCCTCGCGCGCCTGGCCGCCGCGATACACTTCCGGCAATCCCAGCAGATTACGGCGTTGCAGCAAGATAGACAGGCGCGCGTGGCCGGGTTCGATCAGGCTGCCCTTGTGCTCACCCTTGAGGATGGCCAGCCGGCCGGGGATGCGCATGCCGGAACGCACCAGCGCCAGGCTGACGCGGGTGGCGCAGGTATCGTGATAGGCGGACACCTCGATCAGGGCATCCCAGCCGATCGCCTTGTACAGCGTGGCGCGGTCGACGCTCGCGCGGGCGGGGTAGTTGTCGCGCACGGTGAAAAACGAGGGCTTCATGCTGGAACTCCGATGAGGCGGCAGGTCAGTCATATTGCCTCGCGGATATAACCTACCGTTTGCGCTGCCGCAAGTTTCATTCCCGCCGCACCCGTACGCAATCAAGCCTCACCGGCGCACACTCCCGTCGCACCGCCCACCCTCCCCGCGCACCATTTCGTCCCCCCGCGCGCCCTTTCGTCGCACCCGCGCCCCCTTTCGTCGCACCCGCGCAGGCGGGTGCCCAAGTTCCCAGCTCAGCCATCAACATGAAACACACCGTCCCGGCAGCACCACCCCCCGCCGCCGCTCCCCACTGTTATAGAATGACAAGAGCGATCAACTACCCGACAGGCCCCCACCCGTGCAAGAGCAACACGCCTTCCCCTTCCTGAGGGAAATCCTCCTGTTCCTCTCGCTCGCGGGCATCCTGATTCCCACCCTGCAACGACTACGCATCAACCAGGTGCTCGGGTTCCTGGCCGTGGGCGCCCTGCTCGGCCCGTTCGGCCTGGGCCTGTTCGCGGACACCCACCCCTGGCTGGCCTACCTCACCTTCCCACGCGCCGAAGGCGTGGTCGCCCTGGCCGAACTGGGCGTCATGTTCCTGATGTTCATGATCGGCCTGGAACTGTCGGCCGCCCGCCTGTGGGCGCTGCGGCGCTGGGTATTCGGCGCCGGCACGGCCCAGGTCTGCATCAGCGCCGCCCTGCTCGGCGCCGTCATCTACCTGCTGGGCTACCGCACGGAAAGCGCCGTCATCCTCGGCATGGTGCTCTCGCTCTCCTCCACCGCCGTCGTCATGCAGTTGATGAACGAACAGCACAGCACCAACACCCCGCTCGGCCAGGCCGGCTTTTCAATCCTGATGCTGCAGGATCTGGCGGTGGTTCCGTTGCTGATCCTGATCGGCGTCATGGCCAAGGGCGAAAGCGACGGCATTGTCTCGCTGGTGGCCATCACCATGCTCAAGGCCGCAGCCGCCATCGCGCTGATCTACCTGGTCGGCGGGCGCCTGATCCACCCCCTGTTCCGCATTTTCACGCGCCACCGCCAGCCCGACGTCTTCATGGCGCTGGTGCTGCTCACCACCCTGGGCATCGCCGGCCTGAGCGCGGCGGCGGGCCTGTCGATGGCGCTCGGCGCCCTGATCGCCGGCCTGCTGCTGGCCGAAACCGAATTCAAGCACGAGGTCGAACTCATGGTCGAGCCCTTCAAGGGCTTGCTGATGGGTTTGTTCTTCATGACGGTGGGCATGGGCATGGATGCGCGCCAGATCATCGATGCGCCCCTGTGGCTGGCCGGCGCCGTGTTCGGCCTGATCGCGATCAAGGCGGCTGTCATCGCCGTGCTGTTCCGCATCGGCGGCTTGAGCTGGGGCCGCGCCGTCGAAGGCGGCCTGCTGCTCGGCCAGGGCGGCGAGTTCGCCTTTATCGTGATCGGCTACGCCACCGCCAGCAAACTGGTCGACGCCGACCTGGGTGCGCGCGTCATGCTGGCCGTGGGCCTGTCCCTGTTCGTCACGCCCCTGCTGGCACGCCTGGGGCGCGACATCGGCACGCGCTGGGAGCCGCGCGACGACGAACAGGCAGCCACGCCCGACCAAGCCGCCCTCAAGGCAGCGCGCGGCCACATCATCATCGCCGGCTTCGGACGCGTGGGCCAGCAACTGGCCAAGCTGCTCACGGCCGAAGGCATCGGCTACATCGCCTTTGAAAATGATGCCCGCCTGGCCACCAAAATGCATGGCAAAGGCTTGCCGGTCTACTTCGGCAATGCCGCGCGCGCCGAACTGCTGCGCCACGTGAACGCGGGCGAGGCGCCGGCGATCGTGCTGACGATGGACCATCCCGCCTCGGCCCTGCACGCGGTGCGCGGCATCCGGCGCGAGTTTCCCGACGTGCCGCTGCTGGTGCGCTCGCGCGACGAACAGCACGCGCGCGCGCTGAAACGCGCCGGCGCCACCATCGTGGTGCCCGAAACGCTGGAAGCGAGCTTGCAGCTGTCCGCCTTCGTGCTCGAAGCCCTGGGCATGGACGAGGAACGGGTCGACCGCATCGTCGACGGTGAACGCGACCTGTTCCTGGCAACGCTGGACGCCGAAATCCGTACTCATCCATGAAACGGGGTGCGATAATCGTTTCATGAAAAACCTGGTCTTGCGCCTGTCGATCCTGTGCGCGCTGCTGCTTGCCAAGCCCACGGTGGCCGAAGTGGTCACTGTCTACACCAGCGCCGGTTTCGCGCCGCTGATGCTCGGCGACGGGCGCGGCATGTACCCGGACCTGATCGGCTACCTGAACCAGCGCAAGCTGGGCAAGCTCACTTTCAGGCTGCAATACATGCCGCGCAAGCGCTTGCAGGTCAAGCTCGAAGACGGCAGCATCGACGGCATGGTCATCGGCATGATGCCCGAATGGTTCGACGACGTGGAACAGAAAAAGTATCTGTGGTCGGCGTCGTTCGCCTCCGACCGTCATGCGCTAGTGTCGCTGGCCGCCAAACCGGTCAGCCCGGACACACCGGCCGGCCTGGTAGGGGCCTCGGTCGGACTCACCCTCGGCTACCACTATCCCGGCATCGACGGCTGGCTGGCCAGCTCGCGCATGCTGCGCAGCGAAGGCGCGAGCGACGAGAAAAACCTGGAAAAGCTGCTGCTCGGGCGCCTCGATTGCGTGATCGTGGCCGAATCGATGGCCCGCTACTTCATCCGCGCGCACGCAATGTCGTCCAGGCTGCACGTGGCCATCCTGGCCAGCCCGCCCACCGAGCGGCGCATGCTCGCGCCCCACAACTACGCCGCCGCCTTCGGCCAGATCGCGCCGGTGCTCAAAAAACTCAAGGACGATCCGGCCTGGCAGCGCATCGTCGCCACCTACCAGTAATTTACCGGAGTACCTTGAGCGCGGCCTGCACGCCCCACCACGCGGCTTCCTCGAACACCGAAAAACCCGACAGGTCGGCGTGCGCGAACACGATCGGCCCATCGGCTTCGCGCAAGGCCTTCAGGCCCGCATTGCTGCGAAAGCCCGGCAGCGGCGCCGCCATCGCGTGGCCGCGCAGGGTGATGTCGACCCGCTCCACGCAGGCCGCGAACTTCCAGCCGTAGGCGCTTTTCAGGTCGGCGCTGGCCAGCGCCACCAGGTCGTCGGCGCTGGCCGTCATCATCCACTTGCGCGCCGCGTCGGGCGTGCGGTCCGACAGCGCCACGTAGGCGGAAAATACAGTCTTGGCCGGCGGCGCCACGCGGATATCCTGGTGGGTCGAGACCACGTAGCCCAGCCCCGGCTCCTGGTACACCACGTTATCCCACGCCAGCGGCGCGTGGGGCAGCTCGCGCGGAAAATCCTTCATGAGGAAATTGGCCACCATCCACGGCGCGTACGATGGCGTGTGGCGCTTCGCATCGAAGCCCAGGGCGGCGATATCCTCGACCACGCGCGCGGCCACGTACAGCGGCATCGCGCAGATCGCCTTGCGCGCCCGCACCAGCACACTGCGCGCCACGCCGCCCTCCAGCGTGAAGCACAGCGCTTCCACGCCAGCC
Source organism: Massilia frigida (assembly GCF_011682175.1). Taxonomy (GTDB): domain Bacteria; phylum Pseudomonadota; class Gammaproteobacteria; order Burkholderiales; family Burkholderiaceae_D; genus Telluria_A; species Telluria_A frigida. The sequence goes on along the minus strand of NZ_WHJG01000067.1, from coordinate 11,058 downwards.
CCGCTGCGCTTGAGCGACACTGCGGTGCCGGCGCGGCGCCGCACGCCTGACGCGGCGGCCAGTTTGTCGGCCACCACCTGCATCCCGCCCGGCCAGGTCAACCAGGCCCCGTTGCCGGCGTTGGCCGCTTTGCCCCAGCGGCTGCAATAATAATGCAGCCCGGCCCACGCCGAGACCTTGTCGTAGCGGGTGCCGTAGTCGTCGCGGCAGCAGTAGTTCAGGTACCAGTGCAGGGTCGGCGAGCGGTAGCCCTGCTGGTCCAGCCACTCCTTGAGCGTGATGCGGTCGAGTGCATCGAACACCGGGTCAAGGGACGAGGTCACGGTGGGGAAGACGAACACGCGCTTGCCGTCCGCCCCGCGCAGCTTGCGCAGGCGTTCGACCTCGGCGAAAAAGCGTTTGTGCTCGGCCAGTTCTTCCGCGCTCACGCCGTCGGTCGGAATGAAGCCTTCCTGCCAGCGCCCGTTGAACAGCAGGCGCTCCTCCGGCCCGTGCAGGATATAACGCTCGTCGTAGTACGGTTTTTCGCCGTACGGGTCGCGCTCGATGATGCCAAGGTCGAACAGGATCTCGCGCACATGCACCGACTCCGGCGACGGCAGCGGCAGATAGTGGCCGCCGGTCGGATAGGCCAGCTCGCCAAAATGGCCGCCGGCGGCATTCCCGAACGGCTGCGGGCCATCGATCATCAGCACCTTGCGCTGCCCTTCGCGCTCCAGCTTCCAGGCCGCCGTGAGGCCGGCAATGCCGGAACCGAGGATCACGATATCGGTCTCGATTACCTCGCCAGGCGCCGGCAGCTTGCCGCGCTCGCGCAGATAATGACCTTCGGCGCGGCCCGGATAATGCACGCTGGGCGTGATCTCCAGCCAGCGCTGGAACCCGGCCGCGCTCACCGCCGCCGCCCCCACGCCGCCGGCCAGTGCCAGGAATGAGCGCCGGTCCATCAGCGGATCACCCTGCGCCAATCCTGCTCGAACTCGTGCACCAGCGACTGCGTATTGAGCCGGTTCGGCGCCATCTCCAGCCGCTGCATATCGGGCGGGAAGGCGAACATTTCGCGCGTGGTCGCTTCGTTCAGGTAGCGCATCGCCAGCCGGTAGCTGGTGGGCGGCACATACTCCTGCTCGGGCGACGCCATGATGAAGCCCCACTCGCCGAACGACGGCACATAGGCATGGTACGGCCAGGTGCGCATGCCGACGTCGCGCAGGGTGGCGTCGATGGTCCAGTAGGCGTGCGGCGCAAAAAAGGGCGAAGTCGATTGCACCACCACCAGCCCCTTGGCCGCCACGTGCTTTTTCACCATGCCGTAGAACGGCACCGAATACAGTTTTCCGAGCGCGAAGCTGGACGGGTCGGGAAAGTCGATGATGGCCGCGTCGAACATATCGCGCGTGCCTTGCAGCCAGATCGCGGCGTCGGCGTTGACGACTTTCACGCGCGGGTCGGAGAACGATCCGCCATTGAGCTTGACCAGCTCCGGGCGGGTGGTGAACGCCCGCGTCATGGCCGGGTCCAGGTCGACCACGGTCACTTGTTTGATGTTCGGGTAGCGCAGGATTTCGCGCAGCGCCAAGCCGTCGCCGCCGCCCAGTACCAGCACGCTGCGCGCCCATGGCAAGGCTTGCAGCGCCGGATGGACCAGCGCTTCGTGATAGCGGTACTCGTCGCGCGAGGAAAACTGCAGGTTGCCATTGATGTACAGGCGCATGTCATCCTTCCAGCGCGTGATCACCAGGCGCTGGTACGGGGTGCTGGTGGAGTACACGATTTCGTCACCGAACAGGCCATGTTCGCCCCACTGCACCATGCGGTCCGACAGGGCGAAGCCCGCCACCAGGAAAAACATCACCGAGCTGGCGCGCAGCACGCGCCCGCCGACGTTGGTCAGTTCGGCGCGGAACACGTACAGGGTCCAGAATCCCACGCCGACGTTGAGCATCCCGAACAAAAAGCCGGTGCGCACCAGCCCCACGTAGGGCGCCAGCACCAGCGGGAACAGCAGCGACACGGCCAGCGCGCCCAGGTAATCGAAGGTCAGCACGCGGCTCACCAGGTCATTGAACGCGGTATCGCGCGCGTTCAGCGCGCGCATCACGAGCGGCACTTCCATGCCGACCAGCGCGCCGATCATGAACACCAGCACATATAACAGGGTGCGAAACGGGGCCGTCATCCATGAAAACGACATGAACAGCAGTGCCGCCGATACCCCGCCGATCAGGCCCACGGCCAGCTCGATGTCGATGAAGCGCGACAGCACATCCTCTTCGGCGACATACTTGGAAAAATGGGCGCCGACACCCATGGCGAACAGGTAGCAGCCGATGATGGTGGAGAACTGAAGGATCGAATCGCCCAGCAAATAGCTGGACAAAGCGCCGGCAATGAGTTCGTAGGCCAGCCCGCAGGAGGCCACCACAAACACGGAAAGTATCAAAATTCGTTTGGTCATGTCGTGTTTTATGCTCTAAGATCGTCGTGCACTATCATTCTGACCATCTTTCTTGGGGAAACCTCGTGCCCGCCATCCTAAACTATCTGCTCCACCTTGCAACAGCGGTTGCCATGGTGATGGCGTTTTTTGTCATTTACACGCGCCTGACCCCTTTCGATGAAGTGGCGCTGATCCGCGGCGGCAACCACGCGGCGGCATTATCGCTCGGCGGCGCGCTGATCGGCTTTTCGCTGACGATCGCCTCGGCCCTGCTGCATACCCGCGACTATTACCAGTTCCTCGAATGGGCGGCCGGCGCGATGCTGGTCCAGGTGCTGGCGTATAACATCGCCACACGGCTGCTGAAAATGTCGAAGGACCAGATCGAGGCCGACAACGCGGCCTTCGGCGGCCTGCTCGGCGCCATTTCGGTGTCGATTGGCCTGGTCAACGCCGGCGCCCTGTCCTGACCCGCCCTCATTCAACGCATTCCTACCGGAGACCGACATGTCCCTTGGCTCATTCATCAAGAAGCAGTTTATCGACGTCCTGCAATGGAACGAAGAGAACGACGGCGTGCTGGCGTGGCGCTTTCCCATGCAGGACTTCGAAATCCAGAACGGCGCCATCCTCAATGTGCGCGAGTCGCAGATGGCACTGTTCGTCAACGAAGGCAAGATCGCCGACGTCTTCGGTCCCGGCACCCACAAGCTCACCACCAACACCCTGCCGGTGCTGACCAACCTGAAAAACTGGGACAAGCTGTTCGATTCGCCGTTCAAGTCGGACGTGTACTTCTTCAGCACGCGCGTGCAGACCGGCCGCAAATGGGGCACGCCGCAGCCGATCACGATCCGCGACGCCGACTTCGACATGATCCGCGTGCGCGCCTTCGGCATGTACTCCTACCGCGTGGCCGACCCGCGCCTGTTCTTCACCGAAATCAGCGGCACGCGCGACATCTACACCCGCGACGACGTCGAAGACCAGCTGCGCGGCATCCTGCTGGCCACCATGGCCACCTCGCTCGGCAGCGCCAAAGTCGCCTTCCTCGACATGGCCGCCAACCAGGCGCTGATGGCGCAGCAGGTCAAGGGCGACCTGTACGCCGCCTTTGCACGCTACGGCGTGGGGCTCGATGAATTCAACGTCGCCAGCGTCAGCCTGCCGGAAGAACTGCAGGCCGCGCTCGACGAGCGCATTTCGGCCGGCATGAAGGGCGGCCTGTCGGGCGAGAAGATGAGCGGCTTCACCCAGTTCCAGGTTGCCAGCAGCATCCCGCTGGCGGCCCAGAACGAAGGCGGCCTGGCCGGCATCGGTGCGGGCCTGGGAGCTGGCGCGATGCTGGGCCACGCCATGGCGCAAGGCATGAGCGGCTCGATGATCCCGCAGGTGCCGCCGGCGCCGACCGCGCCCTTGCAGCCGCCCGTGCCGGAGGTCGACCCGATCGAGGAGCGCCTGCTCAAGCTCAAGGGACTGCTCGACAAGGGCCTGATCTCGGAAGACGACTACAACAGCACCAAGACGGAGCTGCTCAAAAAACTGATCGGCTAAGCCGCTGCACATGCAAATCGTTTCCTGCCCAAGCTGTGGCGCCGAAGTCCAGTTCAAATCGCACGCCGCCGTCATGGCGGTGTGCGAGTTTTGTCGCGCCACCCTGCTCAAGGATGCCGACGCGGTCAAGAACCTGGGCACCATGTCCTCCGTACTGGAAGACTACTCGCCGATCCAGATCGGCACCACCGGCACCGTCAGCGGGCGCAATTTCACGGTGGTCGGACGCATCCAGTTGCGTTACGCCGAGGGCATGTGGAACGAGTGGTACGTGCTGTACGACGACGGCAGCAACGCCTGGCTGGGCGACTCCTCCGGCCGGTTCACCCTCACCGCCGAACGCGCAGTCGCCGTCGCCCTGCCCGGCTTCGACGCTATCCGCGTGGCCGATGCGTACCATATCGACGAACAGCGCTACCTTGCGTCGGAAAAGCGCAGCGGCGAATGCGTCGCCGGCCAGGGCGAACTGCCGTTCCGGGTCGGCACGGGCTGGCGCATCCGCGTGGCGGACTTTCGCAGCGGACCGCGCTTCCTGACGCTCGACTACACCGATGGCGAAACGCCGGTGGTGTACACGGGGGTGGCGGTCACGCTGGCCGAAATGCGCTGCCAGTTGCTGCGCGACGAAGAACAGATCAAGGCCAGCGCGGGCAAATACCGCGGCAAGGTCGATGCGCTCGACTGCCCCTCGTGCGGCAGCACCATCAGCTATCTGCCGGGCGTGGCGACCAACCTGGTTTGCCCGGCCTGCGCCGCCCGGCTCGACGCCGCAGGTCCCGAGGCCAGCGTTTTGGCCGCCGGCGACAAAGTCGCGCAGATGCGCACCACGATCGAGATCGGTGCCAAGGCGAACATCCACGGCAGCAAGTGCACCGTGATCGGCGCCATGATCCGCGCAAGCGGCCCAGAGTCGCAATGGACTGAATACCTGGTCTATAGCGTGAACGCCAACTTCTTCTGGCTGATCGAAAGCGACGAGGGCTGGTATCGGGCCGACGTCATGACGCACTGGCCGGCATGGCATCCGACCGCGTCCGAACTGGCAAAGGCCGACAAGGTCGACTACGCAAAAATCGATGACTATATCGCGACCGTGGTGGCGGCGGCCGGCGCATTCAACTGGCGCGTGGCGGTGGGCGACACCGTGCACGTGATGGAATTCGAGCATGGCAAATCCATCCTGGCGGCCGAAATCAGCGCCGAGGAAATGACCTGGTCGCGCTCCAAGCCGGTCGCAGCCGACCAGGTCACGGCCTGGTTCGAAAAGGCGGTAAAAAAAACGCGTCCTCCCAAGGTCCGCAAGCGCGCGCCGGCATCGGGGCCGGCGCTGTCCGGCACATTGGGTAAATTCTTCTGGTGGCTGCTCGGGTTGAACCTGATTCCGCTGCTGTTTAACTTCGGCGCGACCGCCATGTACCTGATCCTGGCCCTGCTGGCCATTTTTATACCGGCGATGTTCACCAACGTGGCCGGCAAGGATGATAAATGAACGAAAAATATTTGATGTACGCGATCGCAGTGGCGATCCTCACCACGATCATCAGCTGGATCAGCATGTTCGACTCGTCTACCAATGGACACGGAGGCAGTCGCGGTGGCAGCAGCTGGAGTTCCAGCAGCGGCAGTTACGGCGGCGGTTCGGGTGGCGGGCATAAGTGAACACGCATGCGCACCGTCCGGCCGGCATTCATCTGCTGGTTGATTTTCACGGGGTCGATCCGGCCCTGCTGACCGTGACCGCCGATATCGACGCGCTGCTGCGCGCCGGCGCCGAGGCGGCGGGTGCGCGCATCTTGCACAGTCATTTCCACAGCTTCGGCGAGGCGATGGGAGTGACCGGCGTGGTGCTGCTGGCCGAGTCGCATATCTCGATTCATACGTGGCCGGAGTACGGCTTCGCGGCAGCGGATATTTTCATGTGCGGAGATGCGCAGCCGCAGTTGGCGTTGCAGGTGATGGAGCTGGCGTTCAAGCCGACGTCACGCGTGGTGCAGACCATTGAACGTGGCGTGGCCACTCCCGTTGGCCTGTCAATTATCGATACACCAAGCACCGTCGTTCCCGCGCAGTGAAGTGACCCAAGATCGATACACCAAGCACCGTCGTTCCTGGCAGTGCCAGGAACGACGGTTTTGAGGCTGGCGAAAAATCGACACGTGAGCGGCAGGCTAGGTGACCGCAAAACTGAATATCCGCCGCAATCTCTGCCCCGGCGCCAGCATCGTCAAACCATGCCGCACCGGCCCACCGGCCATATTGTGCGCGTTGATCAGGTGATCCACCGGCTCGAAGCAGAAAAAATCCCCACCAGCCGGCGCATACACAATGTAATACCCGCTATCAGCGGCAATCGCCAGATTCAAACCGCTCTCGGGCCAGTGAATGCGCGCTTGCCCATCCCAGCCCTCGAACACATTGTCGATCAAGCCATCAGGCAGCACGCGCTCACGGTCGAACGACCACGCCTGCGGAATCGCTTCCGCGTGCGACGGCAGCCTGTCCGCCCCCGCCATCCACACGCTGCGCGCCGCCGCCTGCAAAGTCGTGCCGGCACTGCGCGGCATCCACGGATGCAAACCCAGGCCGAACGGCAGCGCCAGCGCCCCCGTATTAATCACCTCCAGCGTCACCACCAGCGCATTGCCACGCAAGGCATAGTCGAGCGAAGCACGGTACGAGAACGGCACGCCGTCGCGGCGCTCCAGCATCAGCAGCACCTGGCTGGCCGACTGGAATGCCACTGTCCATGGCCGCTGCCAACCCTCGCCATGAATAGGAAACGAATCGCCTTCGCGGTTCGGGGCGATGTCATAGCGCTCACCGCCATACGAAAAGCCCCCGGCCATCCGGTTCGACCACGGCACCAGCGGAAAGCACGCCAATTGATTAGGACGCGGTGCCGCATCGCCACCGGCGTATGGGCGCAGCACCGGGACCGGTGCCGCACCGCCGATCCAGTCCAGACGCGACAAAGCGCCGCCGAAACCCGGAAGGATGTCGGCGCAGAGCTGCGCGTTACGCAAAACCAGCGATGACAGGCTAGTTATATTGAGGTCCCGTCAAAAGAAAACTGCCACCCTGGAAGGTGATGCTGATGTCGTCTGCCGGGGCGTAGTTGCCGTTGTCCGGGAACAGGTGCTCGAACCGGGTCGAGCTGTCCTTGGCCACAAAACCGAGGTGACGCGATTTGCGGTCGTCCCACCATTTGGCCTTGTTGTCCGACACGCCGAAGGCGATGGTGTGGCCCACGCGCGCGGCAAACAGCGAGCAGCGCAACGCTTCGACCAGGTCGTCGGCGCTCAGGTACGTAATCATCATGCGCGGGTTGAGCGGCTCAGGAAAACAGGAGCCGATGCGCAGGCACACGGTTTCGATGCCGAAGCGGTCGTAGTAGTAGCGCGACAGCGATTCGCCGAATACTTTGCTCACGCCGTACATGCCGTCGGGGCGCGGCGGCATGTCGGCGTCGACCAGGTCGGTGGTCTTGTAGAAGCCCATCGTATGGTTCGAGCTGGCGAATACCACGCGCTTGACGCCCGTCTTGTGAATCGCTTCGTACAGATTGGCCATGCCGAGAATATTGGCCTGCATGATCGCGTCGAACGGCGCTTCGGTCGAAATGCCGCCGAAGTGCAGTACCGCGTCCACGCCGTCCATCAGCGCCAGCACGGCGGCTTTGTCGGCCAGGTCGCACTGGACCACTTCTTCGCCTTCGCCGGCCGGGCCGACATCGGCCATGTCCGATAGGCGGACGATGTCGGCCCATGGTTTGATGCGCTCGCGCAGCAGGCGTCCGAGGCCGCCGGCGGCGCCGGTCAGCAGAATGCGTTTGAATGGTTTGCTCATAATCAGGTCACCGGTGCAGGATTGAAAAGGGTCAGGGCATTGTGCAGTTTCCAGTGTTCAGCCCAGGTCTTGCTGCCGCTGGCGACATCGAGCATCAGCTTGAACAGCTCCCAGCCGACGTCTTCGATGCTCGCTTCGCCACTGGCGATGCGGCCCGCGTTCACGTCCATCAGGTCGTGCCAGCGGCGCGCCAGGTCGTTGCGCGTGGCGACCTTGATGACCGGGCATTCGGCCAGGCCGTACGGCGTGCCGCGGCCCGTGGTGAACACGTGGATATTCATCCCCGCCGCCAGCTGCAATGTACCGCAGATGAAATCACTGGCGGGGGTGGCTGCGTAGACCAGCCCTTTCTGTTTGAGTTTCTCGCCGGGCGAGAGCACGCCGGTGATCGCGGACGATCCCGACTTGACGATCGATCCCATCGCCTTTTCGACGATGTTCGACAGCCCGCCCTTCTTGTTACCCGGCGTGGTGTTGGCGCTGCGGTCGACGCCGCCGCGCGTCAGGTAAGCGTCGTACCAGGCCATTTCGCGGATCATCGCTTCGGCTACTTCCGCGTTGACGGCGCGCGAAGTGAGTTGATCGATCCCGTCGCGCACTTCCGTCACTTCCGAGAACATCACGGTGGCGCCGGCGCGCACCAGCAGGTCGGTGGCGTAGCCCACCGCCGGATTGGCCGTCACGCCGGAAAACGCATCGCTGCCGCCGCACTGCACGCCCACCACCAGGTCCGACGCGGGACAGGTTTCGCGCTGGCGCAGATTGAGTACTGTCAGCTGCACATCGGCGGTGCGCATGATCGAATCGATCATCGACTGGAAGCCCACGTGCCCCTCGTCCTGCAGGCACACGTGCGCCGGATCGGCGCCGCTCAGGATCGGGATCGAGCCTTTCGGGAACAGGCGCGCCGGCTGCAGCTTTTCGCAGCCCAGGCTGACCACCATGGCCTGGCCGCCGAAGTTCGGGTTCTGGGTGATGTTGCGCAGCGTGCGGATCGGGATCTCGGCCCCCGGCGCATCGATCGCCACGCCGCAGCCGTAGCTGTGTTCGAGGCCGATCACGTCGTCCACGTTCGGGTAGCGCGGCAGCAGTTCGCTCTTGATGCGCTTGACCGCATGGTCGACCACGCCGGAGACGCATTGCACGGTGGTGGTGATGGCCAGGATATTGCGCGTGCCGACCGAACCGTCGGCGTTCCTGAAGCCCTGGAAGGTATAGCCTTCCAGGGCTTCCATGACCGGCGCGGCGCGGGTGGCGATCGGCAAGCCTTCGAGCTCGCGCGCGGCCGGCATGCGCAGTACCGCTTCGGAAATCCAGCTGCCCTTGGGCAGTGCGCGCGCGGCGAAACCGATGGTGACGTTGTAGCGGATCACAGCATCGCCTTCGGCAAGGTCGGCCAGGGCCACTTTATGCCCCTGCGGCACGGCGTCGGCCAGCACCAGCCCGTCGGGAAACACGGTCCCCACCGGCAAGCCGCCATCGTTGACCACGATGGCGACATTGTCGCCCGCGTGCATGCGAATATGGAGCGGTGTTTTTTCCGGTGTCGTCATTTGATAGCCTTGTCTGCCCGCACCCGCATGAGCCCAGGAAATGCGGGCGCCTTGCGGTCGGGTTTGCTAAGTATGCCAGCAAACTTTAAAATCGGCTAGTCCAATTCAAGTTATTGGTCTGACCAATTTAACTTTTCATCCAAAAATGATCAGGGCGGTCCGGCCGCGTTGCACGCTTGGCCGCAGAGGGGCTTGAGCCGATATAATTGCTGCCTGATTTGCAACAAGGCAGACACAATGACTCAAGCATTTTCGGGCATGCCCAAGGCGCTCGGCCACATCCGCGTACTCGATTTGTCGCGCGTGCTGGCCGGTCCCTGGTGCTCCCAGAACCTGGCCGATCTCGGCGCCGATGTAATCAAGATCGAACGTCCCGGCGTGGGCGACGACACCCGCGCCTGGGGCCCGCCGTACGCGCGCGACGCCGACGGCAACAACACCAGCGAGGCGGCCTACTTCCTGACCGCGAACCGCGGCAAGCGTTCCGTCACGGTCGATATTGCCACGCCCGAGGGCCAGGCGCTGATCCGCGACCTCGCGCGCGAGGCCGACGTGGTGCTGGAAAACTACAAAGTCGGGCAGCTGAAACGCTACGGCCTCGATTACGCCAGCCTGAAAGAGATCAAGCCGGACCTGGTCTACTGCTCGGTGACCGGTTTCGGCCAGGACGGGCCGTATGCGCACCGCGCCGGCTACGATTTCCTGATCCAGGGCATGGGCGGCTTGATGTCGGTGACGGGCGAGCGCGACGACCTGCCCGGCGGCGGTCCGCAAAAGGCTGGCGTGGCGCTCACCGATCTGATGACCGGCATGTACGCCACGGTGGCGGTGCTGGCCGCGCTCACGCACCGCGACCGCACGGGCCAGGGCCAGTACATCGACATGGCCCTGCTCGACACGCAGGTGGCGATGCTGGCCAATGTGGGCAGCAATTACCTTAACAGCGGCAAGGCGCCCAAGCGCTGGGGCAATGCGCACGCCAACATCGTGCCGTATCAGACGTTTGCCTGCGCCGATGGGCATATCATCGTCGCAACCGGGAACGATGGGCAGTATCAGAAGTTCGTCGAAACCGGTGCACGGCCCGATCTGGGGGCGGACCCGCGCTTTACCACCAATCCGCTGCGGGTGCAGCACCGCGACGTGCTGGTGCCGCTGCTGGCGGAGATGGTCAGGACGCGCACGCGCGACGAGTGGATTGCGCAGCTCGAAGCAGTCGGCGTGCCGTGCGGGCCGATCAACGATGTCGGTGAAGTGTTCGAGAACGAGCAGGTGAAGGCACGCGGCGTGGCGATCGAGATGGATCATCCGGCGGCGGGCAAGGTGAAGCTGGTGCGCAGCCCGATGAGGATGTCGCTCACGCCAGCGCAGGCCGATTTGCCGCCGCCGATGCTGGGGCAGCATACCGATGAAGTGCTGCTCGATTTGCTGGGACGGAGCGAGGAAGAGATCGCGGCGTTGCGGGCGAAAGGTGCGATTTAAGGATTGCTTCGTGTGCCCGGAAATGGCTAAAACGGTGCCGAAGGACCGCTTTGGGGCGAAGGACTAAACCGCTCGCGCGGTAGTCGGACTTCGATGCAGCCTGTGGTCCCGCCACAGCCGGGTTTCTGCTGCAAGATTGTAGCTGTTTCCTATGTTGGTTAGTGAGGCAATCGGCCTCATTCC
>NZ_WHJG01000066.1 GCF_011682175.1 Massilia frigida | reverse complement strand
CGATGGTCTGGCACGACAAGGAACTGGAATTTGAAGGATGAGGTCTGGCTAAATCCTGAACGGGAACAACCAGAAATACTAAAGCAAGCCGCATGACTTTACGCGACATCTTTGTTGACAATTACCGCTACAGGCTTTCTCCAAGAGGTAGCGTTAGCTGGTACTCGCTCGCCATCCTGCACTGCAAATCCGGTTATCACCATTACGGACAGGGCTTTTGTCGCAAGGAACCGCTGGAACCTCCTGAACCTCCTGCCCCCTTGAAGTGTGGAGAGGCAGCTGGAAACCCGGTCCAGTTTATCAGCGGCGCCAAAGTTCAGCATGAAACCGATCTGGGTGGCGGCGCCAACGATGCACTGCGCGTCCAGCGTATCTACCGTAGCGTGCGCGACAGCGGCGGCGGGCAATCGGCAGGCGTGGGCTGGTCGTTTTCCTTCGAGCGCGTCTTTTCGGCGCCAAAAGACGTCACTGGCAAGGCCAGGTCGACTGTCTCCGGCACGCTGAGCGACGGCAGCCATTTCGAATTCAAGCGGCAGGACAACGGCATATACAAATCCGGCTACGACAGGAGCACGACCCTGGAAGTGCAAGGCTCAGATGATGCCGTCTGGCTCGTGACGACGCCGGACGGCACCGTCGAGCGTTACCTCCGGAGCGGCGACGATTTCATGCTCAGCAGCGTTCATACGCGCACCGGCATAGCTACGCATTACACCTACGACACAAAAAAACAGCTCAGCAAGATTGTCGACGCAAGCGGCCGTAGCCTGACAATCGCATGGGACGGCGACGTCGTTGTATCGATCTCCGGTGTTACCGGCAGCGTACGCTACGAATATGAGCGCACTGTCATAGACGGCTACCCGGCCATTGCCGGCACGGCTCGCCTGATCGGCGTGCACTACCTCGACCGCTCAGGCATCGAGACGTCATCGCGCGCGTACCACTACGAAGACCCCAACGACCGCTTCCTGCTCACCGGAATCACCGATGAACACGGCAAGCGCTTTGCCACCTATGCGTACAACGGCGAAGGGAGGGCAGTGCTGACGGAGCACGCCGGCGGTGCACAGCGCTACACATTTTCCTATCCCACCTCGGACAGCCGGATCATGACCGATCCGCTCGGCAGCAGCCGCGACATCGACCTTGGGTACGACTCCGATCGCGGGAAGAGGCGGATTGTCGGCGAAAGCCAGCCCGCCGGCGCTGGCTGCGCCGCAAGTGCCAAGTCAACCACCTACAGTAACAAAGGCGATGTCGAGAGCCGTACCGATTTCAACGGAAACAAGACCTGCTTCATCAGCGATCCCGTCCGTGGGACCGAACTGGCACGCACGAGCGGGCTGGCCAAGGATGCCGCATGCCCCGCGAGCATCGATAGTGCGATTCCAGCCGGCGCGCGCAAGACCAGTACGGGCTGGCATCCGGACTGGCCACTTGCCAGCGCGATCGCCGCGCCTGGGCGCGTTGAAACGACCGTCTACAACGGCCAACGCGATGCCGCAGGCAAGGTCGTGGAATGCGCCGGCGGCGCAGTGATGCCCAACGGGAAGCCGATTGCCGTCGTATGCCGAGCAATCGTCCAGGCGAGCACCGACAGTAACGGCGGACTCGGCTTTGCGGCTGCCCGAACCGGCCCTGTCCAGGAATGGCGCTACACCTACAACCGCACCGGGCAGATGCTGACGAGCACCGGCCCGGTGGGTGCCAATGGTAAGGCCGAAATGACCAGCATGGTCTATTACGCCGATACCACTGCAAGCCATGCCCCCGGCGACCTGGCGAGCATGCGCAACAGCGTTGGCGAGGTCACCAATTACCTCGAATACAGCGAGGACGGGTTGCCGACGAAAATCCAGCGTCCCAACGGCCAGATGGTCGGACTTGAATACGGCCTGCGCCAGCGCTTGGCGTCCAGCACCGTCCGCGACGCCAGCGGACGAACCGAAACCACGCGCTACGAGTACGACGTCGCCGGGCAACTGATCCGTACGACCGCGCCCGACGGCTCGGCGCTGAGCTACACCTACGACGACGCGCACCGCATGACCGGCTTGCGTGATCGCGCCGGTAACAGCATTAGCTTCACGCTCGATGCGATGGGCAATGTCGTGCGCCAGGAGGTGAAAGATCCTGGCGGCAAACTGGTAGCGCAAACCACGCGCGCCTTCGACGCGCTCAGTCGCTTGCAGCGGGAACAGCGCAGTGCCAAAGACCCCGGCGCGCGCTTTGAATACGATGCGGCCGGCAACCTGACATCGAGCACCGATCCGGCGGGCCGCACCAGCAAGGGAACTTACGACACGTTCAACCGTCTGATCCAACAGATGCTGCCTGCGGCGGATGCCACGGGCAAGCCGGCAACGATCGACTACGCCTACACGCAGCAGGATCAGCTTGCATCCGTGCTCGATCCGCGCCGCTTGCAGACGCGCTACGTCGTCAACGGGCTGGGGCAGCAAACGGCGCTCGTCAGCCCGGATACCGGCACCACGACCACACAGTTCGACGGCGCGGGGAACGTGATATCGAGCGTCGATGCGGCTGGACGCAAGACCGCCTATCGATACAACGCGGCGGGGCGCGTGACCGCCATCGGCACCAGCACGTTTGAATACGGCGCTGCCGGCAGCCCGGCAGCGGGCCGCGTGACCACAATGACGGATGAGGCTGGGAAAACGGTGTACGCCTACGATGGCATGGGAAGGCTTACAAGGAAAGAACAGACGAGCGGCCCGGCGTCCAGGCGCTTCGTGACCGCCTACACCTATGGCAGCGAGGGAAGTGCAGTTGGACACGTCACCTCGATGACCTACCCCAGCGGCAATCGCATCGATGTCACCTATGACAGCAACGGGAAGCCGTCCACCCTTGGACTGACGCGCCCCGGTGTTGCGCGCACGACCATTCTGAGTCAGATAAGCTACCAGCCGTTTGGCGCCGTGCGCGCATGGTTATGGGGTAATCACAGCGCGGGCAGTCCCAACAAATACGAGCGCCAGTTTGACCTCGAGAACCGTCTGGTCAGCTATCTGCTTGGCCATCCCATGGTCGGCGGATCGGTGCGCACGCTCAGTTACGATGCCGCCGGACGAATTGTGGCGACCACGCATGCGGGGAACGCCACGTCGAGCAGACTGGACCAGCGCTACAGCTACGATGGACGTGATCGCCTGATCGGCTTTACCAGCTCTATCGCCAGCCAACGCTTTGAATACGACGCCAGCGGCAACCGGACCAAAGTCATTCTCGGAGCTAATAGCTACCTCAACGTGATTGATCCCGGCAGCAATCGGCTGACCGCCACTGCCGGTCCGGCGCCGGGCAAACGCAATACGTACGACGCCACGGGCAACCTCGTCAGCGACGGAACGATACGCTTCGGCTACAGCAACAACGGGCGCCTGAGCACCACCACGGGCGTCGGTGGCGCGGCTGTCCAATACCGCTACAACGGACTCGGCCAGCGGGCTATGAAGGTGGATGCAGCCGGCGCGTCGACTTACTTTGTCTACGACGAGGCGGGCCGCATAGTGGGCGAGTATGACAGTGCAGGGACTCCGATACAGGAAACGATTTACCTGGAGGGGGTGCCGGTCGCCCTAGTCAAACCGCGCGCGCCGGGCGCTGGAGAGAATGCGTACTATGTCTACACCGACCACTTGGGGACGCCGCGCGCCATCACACGTGCCAGCGACAACAAAATGGTGTGGCGCTGGGATAGTGCAAATCCTTTCGGCGAGGATCCACCTGACGAAAACCCGATCCGAGTGGGGAACTTTGCTTTCAACCTGCGCTTCCCCGGACAATATTATGATCGTGAGACCAACCTCCATTACAATTACTATCGCGACTACGATCCGCAGACTGGAAGGTATGTGCAGAGCGATCCTATTGGGCTCGACGGCGGCATGAACACCTTCGGCTACGTGAACGGAAATCCGTTGTCCTACATCGATCCGCTCGGACTTTTCGAATGGCCTTCACTTCCGCAGGGTGTCACGGATTTCTCCGCAGGGATGGGTGATGCCATGCTTTTGGGGCAAGGGCAGCTGTTGCGTGATCTTTTCGATGTCAGCGGCGGGATAAATATGTGCTCGCCGGAATACAGTAATGGTGAATGGGCCGGAATGGCGGCCAGCGCGGCGACCGGCCTCGCCGGGGGCGTTCGAGCTGCGGGAGCCGCAGGAGTCGGCAAGGAGTTCTCACACTGGATACCTGCTCGTATGGGCGGCCCAAGATCAATATTGAACGGCAATTACGTTTCAATCGCGACACACGCTCGATCTGATCTTTATCGATATAATTTCATGTCAAGGGCATGGAAGGACGCTAATTCGATCATGGGACCGGCCGTGGCGCAATGGACCCGTTTTCCAAACGTATACAAAGGCGCGGCAGCGGGCGCCGGGGCCGGCGCAACTGGAGCGGGACTGGCGGGGTGCACATGTCCTCGCTAATCGGATTACTGAAAAAATTATTCTTCCCCGAGGTAGCCTTCTCACAGCTTGAGACTGCAATTTTCAATGCAGTTCAATTGCAGCTATCTCCCGAAGATGCCGAACTTTGGGGGAAGCAGCTCCAAGCAATTAATAAGATTCATCGAAGTCCTGATGGTCGGCATGTGAACTGGTGGGTAATGCGAAATGGAAAACCCGATTTTCCTCGCGATATATGCTATGCCCGTACTGACGAATTTAAAATTGCTGTGGTCGATCTAAATGCAAAACAAGCCAAGGCGAAATTGCGAGCCCGAGTGTGGTGTGTCAATGGCCACGTGTTTTCAATTGAGTTCAAGACTCCCTTCACGGTTTTTGAAAAAGAAGCGCAAGGTGAATGGGAAGTAAGTTGCCATATTTTGAGCCATCCGTCCTGAACAAGAGCGGGCAATAACACGAGGACTGCGAGCTCGTCGGCGGACTGATAGTCGATCATTTCAATAGCATCGTCATGTGTGTGCCGAGTTTGGCCCAGGCATCGTGTTTCTCGTCGGCATAGTCGTGGTGCAGGTAGTGCCGGCGCACTTTGCTTCCAGGCAGTGGTGGCGCTTCGTCGCGCTTGACGTCGTCTTCCCGAACGACGACCATGGCGGGTCCCGCAGCCATCAACAGCATTGCCAGCATCATTTGATCTCGCTCCTCGCATCCTGTTCGACAGCCGGCCATTCCGGTGCCGCAAGCGCATTAAAACACGTCCGCTTGGCGTACCGTTTCTTTGCAATAGGAGAACACCATGTTGGGAACACTTGTCGGGGACATCTACGGTTCCCATTTCGAAAAATCGCGCACACTGTCGCGCACGGTTCCCGAACTGACGGCGGCGCACTCGTTCACGGACGACACCATCATTACGCTGGCGGTGGCGCAACATCTGCTGACGGGAACGCCGCTCAAGGAAGCCTTTCGTACCTGGGTTGCCCATTATCCGCAGGCAGGCTACGGCAAGTTGTTCGCCGCCTGGGCGCTGGGTTCGTCCTCGGAACAGCTGGTGAGCTGGGGCAACGGCGCGCTGATGCGTCTCGGCCCGGTCGCCGTGCTCGCCCCTGGCCTGGATGAGGCACGCCGTCTGGCGGCGGACATCACGCGCTCCACCCATGGCCATCCGAGCGCGATGCAGGCGGCAGATACCTACGTGCAATTACATTGGGCAGCCCTGCACGGCGCCAGCAAGCAGGATCTGCTGGCGTCGTGGGAAGCGGGCGGCGGCAGCCTGCACGCGGTCGAGGCGCATCACCAGGCCGGTTCCCCGATGCGTGTGCGCGCCGACGATACGCTGGTGGACGTGATGAGCTGCCTGGCGGAAAGCGACGACTTCGATTCCTTGCTGGCCGCCTGCCTGTATCACGGCGGCGACAGCGACACCATTGCCGCGACCGCCTGCGTGCTGGGCGAGGCGCTGTGGGGCGTGCCGCCCGCGCGGGTCGCTGCCATCGCCCCGTTCCTGGACCAGCGGGTAAGGACCGCCATGGCGCAGCTTGACGGCGCCGCTGGCCGCCTCAAGCGCGCTTAGCGCCGCACGACGGGGTTGCGCAGCCTCCGCCGCAGGCGTCACCGCGCGTCGAGCGCCGCGGCGATACGTGAAATCCCGTCCAGCGCGCCAAGCGCAATGCCGATATCGCGCTGCAAGCCAACGGCCGATTCGCCCGGATTGACCCGGATCAGCGGCCGCTGCTGGCTTTCGCCGAACACGCGCACCGACGGGATCCACGTACCGGCCCCAATTTCGATGATCACCGTCCGGCTCTGGCGCGCCAGCCAGAGGTCGAGGCGGTGCTCCTGCTTGTCGGCATACACGCTATCCCACTGCCGGTCGCCGAACATCAGGATGTTCGGCCGTGCGATATCGCCGCAGTTGGGGCAGCGCGGCAGCGCGCAGGTCAGCAGGCACTGTTCGTCGTCGACCACGGGCACGAATGCTTGTGCGGACCAGGTCGGCTGGCCGCAATCCCCCAGGCATTGCAATTTCTCGATGCTGCCGTGACATTCGACAACGCGTTCTTCCGCCATGCCACTGCGCTGGAATTGCCCATCCACATTGCTGGTAAAAACAAACGCCCCGCCCGGAAGGCGCGCGCCGATCTGGTTCAGCAGGCCAAACCCCGCGTGCGGCACGGTGCGCCGGTACAGCTGCAGGCGGTGTCCGTAGAATCCCCAGGCCAGCTCGGGACGCTCGCGAAACGCCCGGGGATTGGCAATCTCGGTGAACCGCAAGCCGTGCTTGCCCAAGGCCGGGTAGGCGCGCCAGAAACCCTGGTCGCCGCGAAAGTCGGGCAGGCCGGAATCGATGCCCATCCCCGCGCCGGCCGTGATCAGCAGGCTGTCTGCCTGGGCGACAAGGGTGGCCGCGTCGGCGCAGGCCTGGTCGAGAGAGGTGTTCGTCATACGGAATTCTTTACAAAATGGGCTTGCATCATTCTACGGCGTTTGTCGAACATGTCTTGCGTCACCAATTTCCCCGGCAGTTGCCATGCTCAAACGCAAAATTTATTTGAAGAAATTAAGCCTCGGTTTGATATCGCTCTAGGCATTTGTTGAACCAATCAGAACGGCGGGTATACCGCTCTGTAACACTGACATCTCACGTCATGGGAGGTTCATCATGTATTTCGAAATCTACCAACAAGCTTCGGAAAAAGTCCGCAAGGAGTGGCGCTGGCGTTTGAGGGCTAAGAATCACGAAATCATCGCCAGTGGCGAGAGCTACAGCTCGCGCGCAAAGGTACTGGCCGCGATTGAACTGATCAAGTCCGTCACCGCGCGTACCAAGATCGTCGAGGGCTGAATCGTTGCGCCCTGGCCGGACAAGCTGCCGCTGGCGGCTTGTCCTTCACTCATTCGAGGAGTTTATGATGGAAAACAATTGCCGTACATGGAATTTGTCGAGCGACCTGCCGCGCTCGCTTCCGCTGACCTTGCGCGACCTGACCGGCCGCCGTATCCGCGTGGTGCCGTTCGGCGCCCTCATCACCCAGGATTTCGTGGCTGGCCGCGTGACGATTTTCCTCAATCAAGCCGGCCTGGTGCGCGACGTGGTGGTGGAAAACTGCGGCTGAAACGCATGCCATGCCGCAAGTCCGGGGTGCCGTCCGGCATCCCGTTCGATCCCCTTATTTGTTCAATACCTCGGGTCCCAGCTTGTCGAGCATGCCCTCCAGCGCTTCCCTGTCTTCCCGTGCAACGCCCTGGCGCCGCAGTGCCTGGTCCACGTAGTAGCCCATCACGCTCAATTCTTCCTTGCTGATCGCCATGCCCCGGTGCGCCAGCGCCATGTCGTCGCCCTCGTACTTGCAGGGTCCGCCAGAGAGGGAGCACACGTGCGTGACCACGCTGGCCTTGAGCCGTGTCAGATTGACGCCTTCGAAGGTGCGTTTCGAGCGCGGGTCGACCGACACCTTCGACACGAAATCATCGACCACCGCGGTCACGCCCGGCATGCCGCCCAAGCGCACGAACAGGGATGGCTCGGGCGCAGGCGCTGGCGTGGAGCAAGCTGTCGTGCCGGCGAGGAAGCACAAGGCGAGCAGTGCCGCCGGAATGGAAGTAGGAAGTGGCATGGAGTGGGCTCCTGGTTGCCACAAATGCTAACACTCAAGCCGCGCAAGCGCCGTTCCGCTGCGGGTGTGCGCGCGCGAACGAACGCATTCGGCGCGCAAGCCTATACTCGCCGTTTTACTACCCACAGAGAGAACACCATGAGCGATTCCGAGGTCAAAGTCATGCTGAGCGAAATGACCAGTGCAGCCGGTGCGACCGTGCTCAACGCGCATCGCGCCGCCGTGACCATCGCCCAATACATGCAGCTATGCGAAGGATTGCGCGGGATTATCCCGGATGGCGAAGTGAGCCTGGTGGCTGCCAGGTTGACCGCAGGTATTGTCTCCAACCCGAATTTCGCTTTATCGACGGAATAAAAGGCGAGCAAGCGCGACACCGTCATCGCTGGCCGTGGCGGGCGCAACGCCGTTGACGCAAGCCACGGGGCAAGCGTCAACGGCGTTGCGCCCGCTGATGGATTTTCCCTGCCATCAGGCTGCACACCGCTTCCACCACGGCTTCCGGGGCCACCTTGGCCAGGCAATCGTGATGCAATTCCGGGCACACGCTCTTGTAGCAGAAGCGGCACGGCACATCGTGGAATAGCAGCCGGCTTTCCACCTGCCACGGCGTGTGCTGCGGATTGGTCAGCGCGTACAGCGTCGCCAGCGGCGTACCGACTGCCGCGGCAATATGCGCCGGCCCCGTATTGTTGGACAACACGACGGTGGCAAGGCGGATCGCCGCCCCGAGTTGTCCCAGATCGAGCTGCCCCGCCAGCGAGTGCGTGCGCACTCCGCAGGCCGAGCGTATGCCGTCGATCAACTCCGCCTCGTGCGCATCGCCGGTCAGCACGATCGGGCAAGCGCTGCGCCTGGCCAGTGCGCGGATGACCTCGGCCCAGCGCGCCGGCGGATAGCGGCGCGAGGCCGCGCTGGCGCCCGGGTGCATGAGAACCCAGGGCTGGCGCGGCTCAATGCCGCGTTCGCCCAGCATGTGCCGCACCGCTTCCACATCGTCCGCGCACACGGCGAACTGCAAGCGCGCGCTGTCAGCGTGGCAGCCAACGCGGCAACCGACGCTGCCCACCAGGTCGAGCTGGCGCCGCACTTCGTGCCGGATCACCGGCTCGGGCTCCGTTTCCAGCACCCAGTGCGACAGCATGCGGTAAGGGTTTTCCCGGCAATGCCCGAGGCGCAAGGGGATGCCCGCCATGTAGCACATCAGGGCGGCGGGCAGGGCGCTCTGGCTGTAGGAGGTGAAGATGACGGCCGCGTCGAAGCGGCGTTCGGCCAGGCGCGCGATGAAGGCGCTGTCGCTGGATGGTGGATGGCCGCCGCCGGCCTTGATCCACGGCGCCGCGTAGCCGATCACGGCGTCCACGTCGTCGAGGTAGGGCGCCAGCGCCACGCCGCTCGCCGAGGTGAGCAGGGTGAGCACGCGATCCGGCCGCGCCTGCTTGACGGCGTGGATCGCGGGAGTACACATGAGCACGTCACCCATCGCGTCCAGGCGCACGCACAGGATGTTGCGCGCATTGGTCCAGTCCGGCGCGCTCATTGGCGGGCCTCGTCGTCGGTGACGATCATCACGGCCGCCCCGTACAGGTCGGTGGCGATGCGGGTGGGAACGCGGTACGGGCCGAGCTGCCACGCGGTTTCGTTGCCCTTGTCGATCAGCAGGGTGCGGCAGCCGGCGCGGTTGCCGGCCTCCACGTCATGCAGGATGTCGCCCACCATCCACGATGCCCGCAGGTCGATGCCGTGCTCGCGCGCGGCGCGCAGCAGCATGCCGGGCATGGGCTTGCGGCAGGTGCAGGGCAGCGCGTAGGCCGGCACCTTGCCGTGCGGATGGTGCGGACAGTAGTAAAAGCCGTCCAGGCTCAGCTGCTCGCGGAACAGCAGGTCGGCCAGGCGCCGCTCGACGCACTCCATGGCCGCTTCGCCGAAGTAGCCGTGCGCGATGCCATCCTGGTTGCTGACGATGAAGAAGCGGTAATCGCAGCGTGCCAGCAGGCGCAGCGCGGCGCCGGCGCCGCTGCACAGGGTGATGCGGCGCGGCTCGGCGTTGTAGGGCAGGTCGTCGACCAGGGTGCCGTCCTTGTCCAGGAAAATCGCTTTCATGGTTTATGGCCAGGAAGTTTCTTGCATGGGCAGCACGGTGATCTCGGCCACCACGCTCTCGCGCGGCAGCAGCAGCACCGAGCGGATGGCCTGGGCCACGTTCATCGGGTCTTGCAAGGCCGCCTGGTCGAGGTCGGGGAAGCGGTCGAGCAGGAAGGGCGTGCGCATGCCGCCCGCGATCACGGCGGTGACCTTGATGTTGTGCGGCCGCAGTTCGGCATGCATGGCGTGCGACAGGCCCAGCAATCCCCACTTGCTGGCATGGTAGGCGCTGGCATTGGGCCAGGCGCGCTTGGCGGCGGTCGACGCGACGTTGACGATGTGGCCGCCCCCGGCCGCGCGCATGTGCTGCGAGGCATATTTGGCCAGCAAGAACGGCCCGTTCAGGTTGGTATCGATGACGCGCATCCATTGCTGCGGCGTCATGTCGGCCATCGGCAGGGTGACGTCGGTGCCGGCATTGTTAATGAGGACGTCGAGGCGTCCGAAGCGCTCCAGCGCGGTGCCGATGGCGCGCTCGGCGCTGGCCGGGTCACCCACGTCGAAGCCGAGCGCGTGCACGCGCACGCCGTGTTCGCGCAGGATATTGGCACTGACGGTGGCCATGTCGCGGTTGATGTCGGCGACGATCAGGTCGGCGCCGGAGCGCGCCAGCAGCTGGCACAGCGCCGCGCCGAGACCGCTGGCGCCGCCGGTAACGAACACGGCTTTGCCACGCAGGCTGGGCGGTTCGTGATCAAGGTGGTGGTCGGACATGAGGCATTCTCCTATCGGGTGGATAAACGGGAAACGGCGCAGGCGGCGCTGGCGGCGGGAAGCTGCTTGCCGACCACGTCGGCATAGATGGCGGCCGCCTTGCGCGCCACGTGGCGCCAGGTGTAATGCTGGAAGGCGCGGCGCATGCCTTCGTCGCCCATGGCGGCCGCCAGGCCCGGGTCGCGCTGCAGCAGGGCGAGCTTGTCGGCCACGGCCTGGGCATCGCGCGGCGGCACCAGGAAGCCGCTCGCGGCATCGCGCACGGTATGCTTGATGCCGCCCACGGCCGCGCCAATCACCGGCCGCGCGCACGCCATGGCCTCCACCGGCGTGATGCCGAAGGGCTCGTACCAGGGCGTGGTGACGAAGACGTTGGCGGCGCTGTACCAGTAGCGCAGTTCGGCGCGTTCCTTGCGGCCAGTAAAGCGCACCTGCTGCGCAATGCCCAGTTGCGCCGCCAGCGCGCGCAGGCGTGCCAGCTCGGGCGTGTCGTGGTAGGGGCTGGCGGCGGCCTCGCCCCCCACCACCAGCAGTTCGGCATCGATGCCATGCTGGCGGCGCAGCAGCGCCAGGGCGTGGATCACGGTATCGATGCCCTTGCGCGGCACGATGCGGCCGAGCTGCAAGACCAGGAACTTGCCTTGGGTCAGGCCCAGCTTTTGGCGCGCCAGGCGCATCGGCACCGGCCACAGTTCGCGCGGATCGAAGCCGCAGGGGGCGATGTCGATGCGCTTGCCGGGCGCGTCGTAGAACTGCTCCATGTCTTGCCGGTCTTGCGGACATTCGGCGATGATGCGGTCGGCGTGGCGCATCAGGGTGTTTTCGATCTGCAGGCGTGACGGCGGAAAGGCATCGGCCGCCCCCTGCGCGCGCAGCCTCACCTGGCCCAGGGCGTGGAAGGTGATGACGAAGGGAATGCCCAGCACTTGCTTGAGATGGTGGGCAACCATGCCCGACATGAAAAAATTGGCATGCGTGACATCGTAGAGCGCTTCCTGGCGGCGCGCGAAGCGGGCCACGAAGCGCGCGAAGGTGTCGATGTAGGGCAGCATGCGTTCCTTGGGAATGTAGTGGGCCGGCCCGGCCGGCACGTGCACCACGCGGATGTTGTGGCGCCAGTGCACCAGCTGCTTCTGGCCGATGGCGTCGCGCCGGGTGAAGATGTCGACCAGGTAGCCGGCCAGCGCCAGTTCGCGCGCGAGGTGGGCCACGTAGACGTTCTGGCCGCCGCTGTCGATGCTGCCCGGCGCGGCCAGCGGCGAGGCGTGCTCGCTGACGATGGCGATGCGCCTGACGCCGCCGCCGGCGCGCGGTTCCGGATGTAAGTCACCAAGTAACATGCCAGCTCCTTTGTTGATGTTGTCGTGGAAATCGCTCAGTACGGCTGCCCGGGGAAGGGGGCGCGTGCCAGCTCGGTCACGTGGCACAGGGCGCGGTCCCAGTCGTCGCGGAAGCGGCCGATGGCAAAGCGTTCGCGCGCGCGCCGCCGCGCCTGGGCCCCGAGCGCGCGCGCCAGGGCGGGATTGCGTCCCAGTTCGCGCATGTGGCCGAGCAGGGTGTCCAGGCGCGTATCGATGAAGCCGTTCTCGCCGTTGACGATGACGGTCGCCATTTCGGTGGTGGCCAGCGCCACCACCGGCATGCCGATCATCATCGCTTCGATCACCGCCAGGCCCAGGCTGGTGTAGCGGATCGGATTGAACAGGTAGCGGTAGTTGGCGGCGAAGGCGGGCAGCAGCGCATGCTCGATCTCGCCCAGGCCGCCGAGTTCCTGCGCCCCCATGCCGACCAGTTCGAGCGGCACGTCGGCACGGGCCGCTTCAAAGAGGTCGGCGCCCAGGCGCCGGCCGCGCCGCGCAAGGTGGTTGATGACGACCAGCCCGCAGTCGAGCTGGCCACGGTAGTGAACCCCTTCGGGCACCTTGACGCCGTGCTCGATCACGCAGGTGGGCGTGGCGCCGCTGTCCCACATCAGCGCGTTGAACGGGGTGACGTGCACCAGCAGCACGTCGGGCGTGTCGATCAGGTGGCGCGTGTCGGTGGGGTGCGCGCGCGGCGGATCGTGTTCTATATAGATGCGCGGCAGCGCGCGCTGGCTGGCGCTGAGGAACTCGTACTGGTCTTTCTCGTACTGCTCGTCGTCCTGGAAGATGATGCAGTCGAACTGATGGTGGCGCGCTTCGGATACCGGCATGTCGTGCACATTGTCGCCCCACGGCATGTTCGGGCTGCGGCCGCCGTAGCCGGGCGGGCGGCCGGGCTTGGACAGCACATGAAACTCGTGCGGGGCCTGGGTCAGGTAGTACAGATAGCTGCCGTGGGTCTGCCAGGTCAGCACCTTCAGCCGGCGCATGGCGGCCTCGCGTGGGCGTGCGGAGCGGGTGTGGTCGAGATCATGGTGCCTCCCTGCGAGCGATGAACGATGAGAATGGTTCGATTCGCGCAGGGGCGGACGAGTTCCAGCTGTATCGCGCCGGTTCAATCCAGATCAAGTGTGCGCTTGATGGCGCGGGGAGTAGGGTGCGCGGGCGGCGCGTTTACCTGGTGTTGGCGCCGGTGGCAAGCCGCCCGGCATCTGACCTTGTCGAAATGCCGTTCCTGCACCGCCACGCCGTTGCCGCGCAGCCTGGCGGCCATGGCGCGCGTGTTGCGTACCGGGTCGACCAGCTTGTCGTTGTTGGCGGCAATCAGCAAGGCCGGCGGCGTGCCCGCCCTGGCATGGTTGACCGGCTGCGATTCTGGTGGCGTGTCGGGAAAGTGGAATACCGCTTGCGTGCTCGTGTTTTCGATCGGCAGGAAATCGTCGGGCCCGGCCAGCCCGATCCAGCCGCGCAGCGCGGCCGGCTGCATGCCCTGTTTCGCCAGCCCTTGCGGATCGAGTGCCATCATGGCCGCGTTGTAGGCCCGGAGCTGTGGCCCATCACGAACAGGCGCGCCGGGTCGCCGCCGTAGCGGGCAATCTCGCGCACGGTCCAGGCCACGGCGCGCGCCGAATCGTCGAGGAAGTCGGGATAGCGCACTTCCGGATACGGGCGGACATCGGGAATCACGGCCACGATGCCGCGCTAGGCCAGTGCCCGTCCGACGAAGGCGTAATCTCAATCCCCCCGGCAATGGGCCCGGTACTGGACCGGACTCATGCCCGTGTGGGCCTTGAACTGGCGGCTGAACGCGCTGTGGTCGGTGTAGCCGCAGGCGTAAGCAATCTGGGCAATACTGTTTTTTGTGCCAGATTCGATCAGCGCCATGGCCGCGCCCAGGCGCGATTGCAGCAGCAACTGGCGCGGCGAGTAATGAAACACGCGCTGGAACAGCCGTTCCACGCGCGACAGCGACAGGCCGGCATTGCAGGCCAGTTCTTCCATGCTGACGTTGGCGTGATAATTTTCGCGGATGTGGGCGGCGATATCGGCAATTTTGCGGTATACGGGATGCAGTTCGTCGGCCAGCCCCAGGTCTTGCGAGGTGCCGGCCAGGCCGACGATGGCGCCGCTCTCGTCGCGCAGGGGGATCTTGTGGGTCAGGCACCAGCCGCGCGCGCGGCTCGGGTACAGGTGCAGTTCCAGGTGCTTCTTGAGCGCCGTGCCGCTGTCGATCACGTGGCGGTCCTGCGCCTGGTAGGTCTGTGCCAGCAGGCGCGGATGGACTTCGAGCGCGGTGCGCCCGATCAGCTGGTCCTTGCTGCGCAGGCCGCAGCGCCGCACCAGCGTGTTGTTGACGCTCAGGTAGCGGCCCTCGCGGTCCTTGACAAAAAAGGCTACATCGTTAAGCGCGTCGAACAGGGCTTCCAGTGAGGCCAGCTGAACTGCGCGAATGGCCGGGGCCTCGCTAAACAGCGTACTCATGTCCATCGGGTGTCTCTCCAGTTCGGTCGCAATGCGGTAGTATAAGTCGGCGCGGCGAAAATAATTGTGCCGATTTGAGCCTTTGCACGCTCGTCCATCGATCAAGACCTTGGCCCTTGACAGGGCTAATCTGAACGCTTCTAAACCGACCGGCACGCCGGAGAAAGCAAGGTACCCCCATGTGGCAAGGTGTCATTCCCGCAGTATCGACCAAGTTCAATGAAGATGGTTCGCTCGACATGGGCGAAATGGAGCGCTGTTTCGGCTTGCAGATGGAGGCAGGCTGTGATGGCTTGATCGCCTGCGGCTCGCTGGGCGAAGGCCCGATGCTCACACAGGACGAACGCATCGCCGTGCTGCGCCTGGCCAAACAGGTCAGCGGCAGCAAGCCAGCCATCCTGACGGTGGCCGAAGCGGGCACCCGCGAAGCCTGCGCGCTGGCCGAAAAGGCCGCCAAAGCCGGCGCCGATGGCTTGATGGTGGTGCCGAGCACGATCTATCACACCAACTACCGTGAAACCATCGTCACCCTGCGCGCTATCGCCGCGGCGGGCGATTTGCCGATCATGATCTACTCGAACCGCCTGGCGTACCGGGTCGACGTGACCACCGACATGCTGGAAGAACTGGCGGACGACGCCCGCTTCGTGGCGGTCAAGGAGTCGTCCGACGATATCCGCCGCAGCACCGAGATCATCAACCGCCTGGGCCAGCGCTACGACCTGTTCACCGGCGTCGACAACCTGGCGTTCGAGGCGCTGGCGGTGGGCGCGGTGGGCTGGGTGGCGGGGCTGGGCCTGGCCTTCCCGAAGGAGACCGTGGCCATTTTCCATCTGATGAAGGAAGGCCGCCACGCCGAAGCGCTGTCGATCTACCGCTGGTTCCGGCCGCTGCTCGACCTGGACGTGTCGACCTTCCTGGTGCAAAACATCAAACTGGCCGAAGCGATGGCGTTCGGCTCGACCGAGCGGGTACGCGCACCGCGCCTGCCGCTCGAAGGCGAACAGCGCACCCGCGCCGAGCGCATCATCCGCGCGGCGATGGAAACGCGTCCGCAACTGCCGCGCTTCGGCTGATACAGTGGCGAGGGGGTACGATGCAATCGTGGTCGGCGCCGGCATTGTCGGCGCGGCCTGCGCGCTGGCGCTGCGCGAACAGGGCATGACGGTGGCGCTGGTCGATGCGGCCACGCCGGGGTCGGGCGTGACCGCGGCCGGCATGGGCCATCTGGTGGCGCTCGACGAGAGCAGCGACGAGCTGGCGCTGTGCCTGATGTCGCTGCGCTTGTGGGACGCGTTCATGCAGGACCATCCCGGGGTGGGCGAGCCGTCGCGCTGCGGCACCTTGTGGGTGGCCGAGGACGAGCATCAGCTGGCCGAGGCGCACACGCGCGCCGCGCGCCTGTCGGCGCAGGGCTGGCATGCCGAAGCGCTCGATGGCGACGCGCTCGCGCGGCTGGAACCGGCATTGCGCCGCGGCTTGTGCGGCGGGGTGCGCGTGCGCGGCGACAGCGTGGTGTATCCGCCGGCGGTGGCGCAGTTCCTCAGCGCGCAGTTTGCGCGCGCCGGCGGCGAACTGCATCTTGGCCGGCGCGTGGGCAAGGCGTGCAAGCGCGGCCTGACCCTGGATGATGGCACGCACCTCGATGCGCGGGCGGTGGTGGTGGCGGCCGGCGTGCAGTGCGCGCGCCTGATGCCGGAACTGCCAATTTTTGCGCGCAAGGGACACCTGGCGATCACCGACCGCTATCCCGGCCGGCTGGCGCACCAGATCGTGAGCATGAATTATGGCCAGAGCGCCGCCGGTGACGATGCGCTGGCGGTGGCGGCCAATGTGCAGCCGCGTCCCACGGGACAGTGGCTGGTGGGTTCGTGCCGCCAGGATGGACGCACCGACAGCGCCATCGAGCCGGCCGTGCTGGGCGCCGTGCTGCGCAGCGCGATCGGTTTGCTGCCCTGCCTGGCCGAGATGCATATCGTGCGCGCCTGGACCGGCATGCGGCCGGCGTCGCCCGATGGACGTCCCTTGATCGGTGCCCATCCCGGGCGGCCCGGCACCTGGCTGGCCTGCGGCCACGAAGGGTTGGGCGCGACCACCGCGTTCGCTACCGCGCGCCTGCTGACCGACCAGATCATCGGACGCGCCAGCCAGATCGACGCGGCGCCGTATGCGCCGGCGCGTTTTGCGGCATTGGCGGAGGTGAACGATGGCGACTGACGACATTGTTGTGCAGGTGGACGGGCGGCCGGTGGCGGTGGCGCAGGGTGCGAGCGTGATCGCGGCGCTGGTGCTGGCCGATTCGCTGTGCACGCGCCGCTCGGTGAGCGGCGAAGCGCGCTTTGCGTTGTGCGGCATGGGCTATTGCCAGGAGTGCCGGGTCAGCATCGATGGCCGGCCGCACCGGCTGGCCTGCCAGAGCGCGTGCCGCGCCGGCATGGTGATCGTCACCGGTGCCGGGAGCGGGACATGAGCGCGCCGCTGATCGTGCTCGGTGCCGGTCCGGCCGGCCTGGCTGCTGCGGAGGCGGCGTCGGCCTCTGGCCAGAGCGTGCTGCTGATCGATGAGAACCATGCGCCGGGTGGCCAGATATGGCGCGGCGGGCCGCGGCGCTGGAATGACGAGCGCGCCGGCCGCTTGTGGGAAGCGCTGCGTGCGCGCCCGCAGGTCAGCATGCTGTCCGGAGCGCGCGTGGTGGCGCCGGCCGGCCCGCGCGAGCTGCTGCTGGAAACGCTGGACGGAGCGCTCACCCAGCCATGGGAAAAGGTGATCGTGTGCAGCGGTGCGCGCGAGCTGCTGCTGCCGTTCCCCGGCTGGACGCTGCCCGGCGTGACCGGCGCCGGCGGCTTGCAGGCGTTGATCAAGGGCGGCATGCCGGTGGCGCGCAAGCGGGTGGTGGTGGCCGGTACCGGACCGCTGCTGCTGGCCGTGGCGGCGACCGTGCGCGAACATGGCGGACAGGTCGTGGCGCTGCTCGAACATCGCGGCAGCGCGGACCTGGCGCGCTTCGCGGCGCGGCTGGCCCTGTCGCACCACGGGAAGCTGCTGCAATCGCTGCAACTGGCGCTGCGTTTGCGCGGCGTGCCGTATCTGCGTGGGGCGGGCATGCTGGCCGCCGAAGGCAGCGGACGCGTCGAACGCGTGCTGCTGCGTCACCACGGGCGCGACCAGGCAATCGACTGCGATTTCCTGGCCTGCGGCTTCGGCCTGACGCCATCGCTGGAACTGGCCGCCTTGTTCGGCTGCGCGGTGGAGCAGGGCAGGGTCGCCGTCGATGGCGCGCAGCGCACCAGCGTGGCGGGCGTGTGGGCGGCGGGCGAGTCGACCGGCATCGGCGGCGTGGACAAGGCGCTGGCCGAAGGGCGCATTGCGGGACTCGATGCGGCCGGCGCCGCGCCGCTTGCCCGCGACCTGCGCGCGCGCGGCACGGCGCAGGCCTTCGGCGCGCTGCTGGCGCAGGCGTTTGCACCCTTGCCGTCGCTGCGGGCGATGTGCAGCGAATCGACCATCGTCTGCCGCTGCGAGGATGTGGCGGCAGCCGACCTGGCGCCGCACGCCGGCTGGCGCAGCGCCAAGCTGCAAACGCGCGCCGGCATGGGGCCTTGCCAGGGCCGGGTTTGCGGGTCGGCCTGCGCATTTTTGTACGGTTGGGAGGCGCCGGGCTTGCGTCAGCCGGTATTCCCGGCCAGCGCCGCCACGCTGGCGCTGCCCCAAACGCACAAGGTGGACACGGTTGCCCGTGCCCACCCCGAATCAGCGCAATAGCAGCTTACTTAGTCGGGCGTGCCGTCGCTGCGGCGTCCCACGTTGCTTTGTTGCGACTGGCGGCTGCCCTGGTCCAGATCGGCCGACTGACGGTTTTGCTTGTTGGACAGGCCGGTATCGTCGTCCATGTCCTGGTCGGCCGACAAGCGTTTGCCGCCCGGGCTTTTCGGCATGCCGCCGGCAACATCATTGGACTGGTGTTGTGCGGGGATGCCTTGCTGCTGGTTGCCGGTTTGCGAGCCGGAACGTTCCGTGCTTTGCTGTCCGATTTGCGAACCTTGCTGCGATCCATCTTTCTGCTGTGTCGAGCCGCCCAGGGTGCCCGATTGCTGCGATTGATTCAGATTGTCTTTCTCGACCGTGCCGCCGCGCGACGACGATGCCGATTTCTCATTGGCGCCATTGCTCGATTGGTTGTTCCCCTCGCTACGTTGGTTCGAATTCATCATTCATTCCTTTCCTGGTAGAGACAAACATAGGGTGGCAGCCGCCATCTGCGCAGGAACCGGGTTAGCGTCCAGTTCGCGAGCGGCGTTGCCAAGAGTGGAATCATGCGCGTCCCTTGCGGGGTACTGTATCGGAACACACTCCGAAACTGTGTAGGACAAATCCTTGCTGAAGCCTACCGGCGGTTTCGGGGTGTCGAGTACCAAGAGGACGTCGCCTGTTGTCCTACAAAGTCCATGCATCCTGTCCTATAGGCGCAGCGATGCGCGCTGCTAAGATGGATTGGCTTGATCGCTCATCGGCGTGCAGCTGGTGGGGTCAGACAGAGGCACTAGCTAAAGGAGATGACCATGGCTACAAACAACCAAGGCAACAAGCAAAGCGGCAGTCCGGGGAGCAAGGGCACCAGCAACCGTGGGTTTGCATCGATGGATCCCGAGCGCCAGCGCGAAATCGCCAGCGAAGGCGGCAAGGCCGCCCACCAGAAGGGCACGGCGCACGAATTCACGTCCGAGGAAGCACGCCGCGCGGGCAGCATGAGCCACGGCAACCGCCAGTCGGAACAGGGCGGCGCGCGCGCCGCGGTCGACAAGGCGGACAGCGGCAACAAGCAGAGCGCGGGCGGCGGCAGCAAGGCAGGCAGCGACAAGCCACGCTAAGCCGGGCCGTGACGGGGAGCGGCGGCTCCCCATTTTTGTCGGACGATTCGTACAGGCGGCCTGTGGGATGGGGTAGAATTGTTGCGCCAATTTAACAACCCAGAGGGATCCCGTCGTGAAACAAGCAGTCATCCGCCAAGTCAAGAGCATGTACCTGTCATGCGATCCCATCGGTAATCTCTTGCTGGCCAAGTTCTCCTTCGATGGCGGCAAGGATGCCTGCGTGTTCATGCCCGCTTCCGTCGTGTTCTGGCTGCTGCAGCACTTGCCGGTGAACCAGGATCCGGAATTGCTGCCGCCGCCGAACCTGCCGCACGTGCTTCCCGAAGACTGGGACGACGTGGTCAATCCGCGCGTGCTGAGCGTGCAGTGCAAGCAGTTCGACGATGCCATCCGCATGACCATGGAACTGGACCGCACGGCCAACCTGACGGTGCTGCTCAACCGCGCCAACGTGGAACTGATGCGCCAGATGATGGAAGGCTACCGCGGCGACCTGATGGATCTCGGTTTCTAGCCGGCCGCGCTGGTGTTGCCCGCCCCCAAGCGGGCGGCATTTCGGTATGATGCTCTTCTTTGAGAACCGACGAGAAGGATCCGCCATGCCCATTAAAATCAGCCAGCATTTCGATTCCGGCGCCATTGACGTCGTGCAAGCCGACAACGCCAGCCAGATCGACCTGAACCTGCGTTCGGACTCGCACGCCGACATCCACCAGTGGTTCCACTTCCGCCTGCAAGGCGCGCGCGGGCAGGCATGCACGATCCGCTTCCTGAACGCCGGCCAGGCGACCTACGCCGCCGGTTTCGAGGGCTACCAGGTCGCCGCCAGCTACGACACCGAAAACTGGTTCCGCGTGCCGACCACCTTCGACGGCCAAGTCATGACGCTCACCCACACGCCCGAGCTCGACAGCGTGTATTACGCCTATTTCGAACCGTACTCGTGGGAACGCCACCTGCGCCTGCTGGGCGAAGTGGCGGAAAACCCGCTGGCGCGCGTGCACGATATCGGCACCACCGTCGATGGCCGCGACATGAACATGGTGGTGATCGGCAATCCTGCCGCCGAGAAGAAAATCTGGGTCATCGCGCGCCAGCATCCGGGTGAAACGATGGCCGAATGGTTTGTCGAAGGCATGATGGATGCGCTGCTCGACCAGGCCAGCCCGATTTCGCGCAAGCTGTTGCAGCGCGCCGTGTTCTACATCATTCCGAACATGAATCCGGATGGTTCCGCGCGCGGCAATTTGCGCACCAACGCGGCCGGCGCCAACCTGAACCGCGAGTGGATGACGCCATCGCTGGAACGCAGCCCGGAAGTGTTGTGCGTGAAGCAAAAGATCCATGAAATCGGCTGCGATATGTTCTTCGACATCCATGGCGATGAAGCCTTGCCGTACAACTTTGTGGCCGGCAATGAAATGCTGAACGATTTCACGCCGGAGCGCGCCGCGCTGCAATCATCCTTCATCGATAATTACATCGCGGCCAGCCCCGACTTCCAGAAGGTGCATGGCTATGCGGCCAGCAAGTACAAGGAAGACATGCTGACCCTGGCGTCGAAGTATATCGGGCATACCTTCAAGTGCCTGTCGCTGACGCTGGAAATGCCGTTCAAGGACAATGCCGACCTGCCTGATGCGTACACCGGCTGGAATGGTGCGCGCAGCAGCGAATTGGGCAAGGCAATCCTGCAGCCGATCCTCAAGGCGCTGGGCTGATCGTGGGCGTCGAGATCGAGCGCAAGTTCCTGCTCGCCGGCGACGCCTGGCGCGCGCTGGGCGAGCCGGTGCTGCTGCGCCAGGGTTATCTGTCCACCAATCCGGACCGCACCGTGCGCGTGCGCATCGAGGGCGACAAGGCCAGCATGACCGTCAAGGGGCGCAGCGAAGGCGCGACCCGTGGCGAGTGGGAATATCCCATTCCGCTGGCGGACGCAAATGAGCTGCTGGAGCGCTTGTGCGAACAGCCGATTATTGAAAAATACCGGCGCCGGATCACGTTCGCGGGCAATGTGTGGGAAGTCGACGAATTCCTGGGCGCGAATGCGGGTTTGATGTTTGCTGAAATCGAACTGGCGTCGGAAGACCAGCAGTTCGATAAACCGGACTGGATCGGCGAGGAAGTCACGCACGACCGGCGCTATTTCAATTCGAGCCTGATCAGCTTGCCGTATTCGGCGTGGTAGCTGGGCTCTGGAGCCGCGCAAGTACTTCTGTCAGGTGATGCCGGTATGCGCCCGAGGGGAGTACGAACACGTGCGCGCCGGCGCCGATGAAGATATCGTGGCGGCTCACGCGAACCAGTAGCGACAGAAAGCCGTCGAACGGCTCAGGCCCCCACAGCACGGCGCAGTGCTCGAAGGACGACGTGGCCAGGTCGAGCTGGCGCGCGGCGTCCTGGCCCAGATCGGGTGGATCGGTGTCGTAGCGCGCCGCTGGAAAATGGCGCTGCATCAGCGCGTCGTTTTCCGCTGTGTCTTGCTGGTCCAGACGGCGCAGATCCGATGCGATTTCGGAGGCGTAGGCGCCTGCCACGCAGGCGCTGTCCGGAGCCGAGAATCCGATGCCGTGAATGCGGAAGTCGACGCTGTCGAGAAAAACCCATCGATCATTCCAGGACCGTTGCATGCTGGTGCTCAACGGTGGATTCAGCACGTCTGTGGTGGACCACGCGTCTGGCGTCATGATGCGTTGTGCTCGATGACGGCGGGGTGACTGCGGTGGGGCGGGAATTTCTGGTAAGGGTAATGCGCAGTGTTGACGTAAAATAAACGATTCGCCATTGTGCCCGCACCGACCAAGGAGTCCGTTTGATGTTTTCTCATTCACGTATTATTGCATCCGTTTTGGCTGGCGCCGCGTTGGTGCTGTCGCCTGTTCAAGCGACGGCGCTCAAGCCGGTTCCCAAGCAAGGTGTCGCGCTGCCGAATGCGCCGTTCGCGGTGCTGCCGGCGAAAGAAGTGATCAAGCGATACAAGCTGATGTCGCTGCTTAGTCCTCTTTCGAGAAAGGATAAAGAGACGCTCAGCGAGTTCGCCGACGTCAAGCAGGCTATCGTCTTCGAGGGGGACGTTACACTCGACGAAAGCATCAGCATTTCCGATGCGGCTTTCAAGAAGACGCTCTCCAAACAGAAGCTCTCGCCATTCGAGGATGCGCTGCTTGCCAGTGACCGTCTGCTGGTGGTCAATGGCGACCTTCATTGCCGCGCATTGGATACCAGCTTGATGCACGGCGTGTTTGTGCTCGGAAATGTCGACTGCGACACCGTCTCGCTCGGCCTGGCGCATTTTTACGTCAAGGGCAATCTGGTGGCGCGCAAATATTTGCTTGGAAGTGCTGAAGACGATGAGGGTTCTGGCAATGAAGGGGAGCGCCAGGTGCGGGTGGACGGCACGGTATCCTCGCCCAAGGTCAGGAGCTGGTACTTCGGGCTGGGCCATTTGAAGTTTGCCAAGGATTCGGCCGAGGAAGTGCTGGTGGAGCAGGAGGACAGGGAGTCGTCGGGTCCATGCAACAAGAAAAACGCTTGTTAGGCTGGCGCGAGCCCGTCCATGGCCATTTTGGCGGCAAGAACGGCTAGCGTGCTAGCGACACAGCCCCAGGCGATGTCGATCATGGCCAGGCTGAGGGGCCAGTCGCGCAGCGTGGCGAGGTTGGACAGGTCGTAGGTGGCGTACGCGACTGTGCCGAACAGGGCTGCCGCAGTCAGGGTGGTGCGCAGGGTGCGGCGCGGGCCGTGGGGTGCGAGGGCGAATGCCATCAAGCCGACCGCATACAGCAGGTAAAAAGCGATTGCCGGGCCGAAGCGCGGCTCTGCATCCATGAGGTGACCGATGCCATCGGCGTAGATCGATTTGGCGATAACACCGAGCCACAGCACATCCAGCAGCACCATCCCGGCAATGAGAATGAGGTAGGTAATCAGCAGTTTGCTCATCGCGGTCTTTGGTGGATAAAGTACAGTGGAGTATACGCGTTTCCATCTGCTTATGCCGCGCTGGACAAGCTGCGCACCACTGTACTTGCCACGCCTGGTGGAACGACACGCTGTCGTTCCACTAGGCGCGTTTCAGGCGCTAATTGACTGATATCAGAAGCGGTCAAATGCCCGCTTTGTCACAACTTCCAGCGCCTTGATGTCGCTTTCGGCCGCAGCGCGGTTAGGCGGCGTGTAGATCATCATGACGTGGGTGCCGTTCTTTACAAAATTGATCGACATTGCCGTATTGGCCGGTGCCTTGCATGCAAACGATGCGTGGGCATTGGCGCCCAGTTGCGGCAAAGGCACCACGGTGCAGATTTTTGTGGATGACGCCATGATGTTGCCCAAGGATTCCTTGGTGCCGTGCTTGCTGGTCATGCCGACCAGGGCCGAGCCGCCTGGATTGGCGGAGGCGATGCAGTGGTTCGCGGCAAGGCGCTGGACCGTCGGCTTGCCCTTGCCGAGCAGCGTAGTTACTTCGGCCGGGGTGAACCATTCGCATTCGCCGTACGATTGCGCCGCGTTATCCTTTTTGCCGCTGCCGATGCGACCGAGGGTGAGGAGGGATTCTGCGACGTTGTCATCGATTTTGCCGTTGGCACGGTAACTGATCACGAACAGGGAATCGCCTTGCAGGGAAATGAAGCCCGCTTCGCCTGGGTTGGCATCCTTTGCGCTCATGCCGAAATACGCTTCCTGGCCGACGGCAGGGGTGCTGGCATTGCGTTTCAGGGCAGCGAAGGTGGTCGCCTTGTAGCTGTCATAAATGGCTTTGGCTTCCGACGCTTTCGGGCGCTTTTGGACGGTGGCGGTCATGCTGCCGCCGTTGCTCAGCGAAAAGGAGCACATGCCGGACGGGTCGGCGAAATCCATGCGCGCCTTGGGATCGTTGAAGGCCTTGATGACGTCCGCTTGCGGGATCATCGGGCATTCGGCGGCCGCGTAGGCGTGGCTGCTGGCAAACAGGGGCGCCATCAATGCAACGATGCTGGCGAAGTTGGTGAATTTTGTGTTCATCATTTTTACTTTTTTCGGCTAGGGAGGAGTAAATACGTCTTTTGGCTGTCAATAATTGCGCAATAACCGTGAAGTTCATTGTGGATCTGAGAAGGCTTTCAATGTGGCCTGCCGGCGTTCAGGATTCAGTCTGGCGCGGCATTTTGCGCCAGTTGAGAATACGGAGCACCTTAGATGATATTCAGGTGATTGGCCGTACTTGCGACCTTTCGTACATCATTTGCGCGTTGCGTATTTTGCACTGTCAGGCGCGTCAAAGCAATGCGCTTGTTGGCTTTTTTTTAACTAGGAAGTTGATGTGCCGGAAGGGGAAGACGGACGATAGATTAAATAAACAATTTTTGTCAGTAAGATTGATAATCTGTCTCGTTCCTCAAAATACGATGCCAACTTACACCATCGAAGCGCCCCAAATCGCCCTTGCCGTTTACTGCGTACATATCGTCACTGGTGAATGCGCTCATGTCGGAAAAGTCAAGAATCGAATTATCAATGTTGGTTGTGAAGTATCGGGCGGCTTGCATAGGCAATGCCTGATGTATCGTTTTCCATTAAATATTCCAGACACCTGTCGTCATCATTTTCTTAAGATTTACAACCATGCTCAGTTCGTGACTTTAAATGGAGCACATTGTTTTTCAACAAAAATCAAACGCGCTGAATAGTTTCCTCCATTCCGTCCCGTCGTTAAGGCACGCGCCGTAAGGTCCAGCGGTCAACAAAAATCTTCCGTCCTGGCTAAGGTCCAGGCGTCCCCCGATCGCTGGATTTGGCGCGCCCGCTTCAACCCTTTGTAAAGGGATGACCTGTTTTTTCTTTGAATCGATTGTAAAAATGCCTTGTTGAGCACCAAGATATAGTCGGTCGTTGAACCAGACCGCATCAACCGGTTGATGTCCGGGGTTAATTTCTGCATTGGCTACCCGTGTCCAACTGTCAGTTCGCCCCCCCCCATACACTTCCGTTCATTTCCGTTATGTAGACGAGCCCGTCGCCAGCGCAGCAAACCGATTGCAAATAAGCATTTTGTTGGTAGCGCACAGTTGTGCCACTTTGCGCCGTCAAAGCGCCAGACATCGCCTTCGCCTCCGACTGCGTACATATCGTTTTCAGAAAATGCACTGAGGTCCGTGAAACCACATGCATCCGAATAGGCGTTGCCTTTAACAACTTCGGAAGGAATAGGAAGCCCTTTAGATTCATTTGCAAGTTCAATCCATCCGTCAATACGGATGCGCCGATAAATTTTACGATAGTAGTCACTTAAAGCATATATCTGAGCCTCTTGCAAAACTAGCGGAACGGATGAAAATTGCTTGGCAGCGCAAGCGAAAAGGTGGGGGTGGGCGCCCATTTCTGGCATGATTTAGTTTCTAACGCTTAATCAAAACGCCCACACCATGA
>NZ_WHJG01000065.1 GCF_011682175.1 Massilia frigida | reverse complement strand
ATTGTGTGGGCGTTTTGGTGAAGTCTTGAGAAACTGCATCATGCCAGAAATGGGTGCGCCCACACCCTCCTTTATGCTTGCGATGCCAAGCCGTTCCCATGCGTTACGCCAGTTTTGCAAGAGCCTCTATGGAATGAACGCAGCATTTTCAGGCCGATGTCTGAGTGTTCACTCTATTATTGATTGGCTAATTTTGATGTACGTCAATTTTTTTGCGCTGGCTGTATGCGATTCTGCATGCCTCCGGACGCATGCTGCGTCGCAACAAATGGCAGACGCCAAATGTCGTCCGGAACTTGCCTGTCCGGATTGCACCGGACACCGATGCACATTTTTGGACGACCAACATGAACACTAATTTACATGCCCACCTGATTGGCGGCGGTATCGGCTCCCTGTCGGCAGCCGCCTTTATGATCCGCGACGGCAACGTCCCCGCTGCGAACATTCGCATTTACGAAGCCGCTCCCCTGCTCGGCGGCAGCCTGGACGGCGCGGGAACGCCCGACCAGGGCTATTCGCTGCGCGGCGGGCGCATGCTCACCTTCGACAACTACGAATGCACCTGGGACCTGTTCAAGTCGATTCCCTCGCTCACGAATGAAAACAAGACCGTGTTCGACGAAACCGTCGACTTCAACGAACTGTACAAATCGCACTCGCAGGCCCGCCTGGTCGACCGCCGCCGCGCCAAGGTGCCTGTGACGTCGATGGGCTTTTCGATGCACGACCGCGCCCAGTTGCTCAAGCTGAGCCTGGCCGACGAAGAAACGCTGGGCGCCGACACCATCAGCGACTGGCTCGATCCCTCCTTTTTCGAGACCGAGTTCTGGTATATGTGGGCCACCACGTTTGCCTTCCAGCCGTGGCATAGCGCGGTTGAATTCAAGCGCTACCTGCACCGCTTCATGCTGGAGTTCTCGCGCATCGACACCCTGGCCGGGGTGCGCCGCACCGTGTACAACCAGTACGATTCGCTGGTGCTGCCCTTGCAGGAATGGCTGCACCAGCAAGGCGTGCAGTTCATCCTCGATTGCAAGGTGACCGATATCGGCCACGCCACGCTCGATGGCAAGTTCGTCGTCACCGGCTTCGACTGCCAGCGCGCGGGCAACAGCGAGCATGTGGACGTGGCGGCGGGCGACCTGGTGTTCTTCCAGAACGGCTCCATGACCGACGCATCGAGCCTGGGCAGCATGACCAGCGCCCCGGAAAAACTCGACAAGACCGACAGCCAGGGCTGGGCCTTGTGGGAAAAACTGGCCGCCGTTCAGCCTGGTTTCGGCAATCCGGCGGCATTCAACAGCAGCATCGCCGAGTCGTACTGGGAATCGTTCACCGTGACCCAGCAGGATTCGGCCTTCTTCGACAAGATGCAGCAGTTCAGCGGCAATCAAGCCGGCACCGGCGGCCTGGTCACGTTCAAGGATTCGAACTGGTTCATGTCGATCGTGCTGGCGCACCAGCCGCACTTTGCCAACCAGCCGGCCGGCGTGAAGGTATTCTGGGGTTACGCGCTGTCACCGGACCGGATCGGCAATTTTGTCGCCAAGCCGATGTCGGACTGCACCGGCGAAGAAATCCTGCGCGAGCTGTGCGGCCATTTGCGCTTCGATCTCGATGCGGTGGAAACGGCCAATTGCATCCCTTGCCGCATGCCTTATATCACCAGCATGTTCATGCCGCGTTTGCACAGCGACCGTCCGCTGCCGGTGCCGAAGGAATCGAAAAACCTGGCGTTTATCAGCCAGTTTGTCGAGATTGCGGATGACGTGGTGTTCACGGTGGAGTATTCGGTACGGGCCGCGCAGATGGCGGTATATGAACTGCTCGATATCCAACGTGAAGTGCCGCCGATCAAACAGCACGATCATGCATTGAGCACGCAATTCGAAGCCTTGTTCAAGGCGCTGAAATAAGCATTACGCTGGTCGTTCCCGCGCCTTGGCGCGGAACGACGTGTCAGATCGCGCCGAACGAACTCTTTTCCATTTCCACGCAATCGAGCGCAATGCCGCACGGGTGCGCATAGACGGCCGTGCGCAGCACGAAAAATCCAGCAGCCTCATAAAACGGCACGGCATTAAGCGAAGCGGATAAATGCAATCGCTTGCAACCACGCTCCAGCGCCATTCGCTCCAGGGCGGCCAGCATCATCTTGCCGATCCCCCGGCCGCCTGCCTGCGGATCGACAAACACCGCGTCCACCTCGCTCGTCGGTAAATCCAGGATGGCATAGCCCAGCATGGCGCCCGGCTCTTGCGCAATCACCGCGCCGCTGCTGGCAACCAGCCCAGGATACGAGCGCGGCACCGGCGCCGCCAACCATGGCCCAAGCACCTCGGCCGGATAATGACCGGCGCAACCGTGGCGCAGCGCGCGCGTGCGCAGCGCCCACATGGCATCGATATCGGCCAGCAGCGCCGAGCGCAATGTCAGCATCGGCCGCTCCTCAATCGACGATGAACAGCTTGGCGCCGCCGCGCGTGTGCGAACGGTGCGCCTCGGCGTTATCGGCCACCTGGTAACCGATGCCGGGCGTGAGGATGAATTTGCGACCGTCGGCCAGTTCGCTTTCGAGTTCACCCTCAAGACATAACAGGATATGTCCCTTGCTGCACCAGTGATCCGCCAGATAACCGGCGCTGTATTCCACCACGCGCACGCGGATGGCGCCGAACTGGCGCGTCTGCCAGTACGCCATGCCGGTTTCGCCGGGATGCTCGGTGCGTTCCACGCCGGACCAGTCGGTAATGCCAAAGGGAATATCGGAAATGTTCATGCGCATGCCTTGTTCAATGCCGTCATCGGAAAACGGACGCTGTTGTTTAGCGTCCGTCACGGCATAAAATAGCATGCAGCGAGAAAGTGCGCTCGGGCCGGCGGTTGATCGGCGGGCGCGCAGAATGAGAATGGCGGCGCGGGCGGTGATGTGCTGTCCGCGCCACCAGGAAAGCGTTAAGCGTGGTTCCAGGCGGTGTCGTGCATCTGCTCGAAACCGATCTTGCCGGCGCGGTAGCAGGTACCGGCGCAGTCTTCCAGGCCAGCGCGGTCGAGGATGGCGACAGTGCCGCGGCGGTATTGAATCAGGCCGTCCGCTTGCAGCTTGCGCGCGGTCATGGTGATGGTTTCGCGGCGCACGCCGAGCATGGTGGCCATGGTGTCTTGCGTGACCTTGATTTCGTCCGAGAGCGAACGGTCGAGGCGGTCGAGCAGCCAGCGGCACAGCTTTTGTTCGATCGTGCAGTGGCGGCCACCGACGACATTCTGGGCCAACTGGGCGAACATGGCGAAGGTGTAGCGCATCAGCAGCTGGGCCATGGCGCCGCCCGAGGCGACCAGTTCGCGCAGCACGCTGCTCTTGAGGCGGTAAGCGTAACCGGCGGTCTGCACCACGGCGCTGCAGGTAGCGCGCTCGGCTTCGTACATCGCCAGGCCCAGCACGCCTTCGCGGCCAACCACGCCGATTTCGGTGGTGGCGCCGTCTTCCATGACGTACATCAGCGAGACGATGGCGTTAGTCGGAAAGTAAGCGTAGTCGAACTTGCTGCCGACGTCATACAGGTGCTTACCCGCTGGCATGGGCACCAGTTCCAGGTGCGGGAACAGGGCTTCCAGGTCCGTGCGGGACAAGGCACGCAGCAACTCGTTCTGCTGGGCGCCAGCAACGCTGATCATCGGCTTGGCAGCCGGCTTGGCGGCGCCCAAGGTGATGGAGCGGATGGCGTTGGTGGCGTTGCTGTTCGAATCGGTATTTTGCGTGCGGTACATGGTATGCCTCTATGTATTAGGTTCAACTCATCAATGGCTCTACTGTAAAGCTCGCTAACAAAACCAGCCATCGGACCAATGGATGACACGCTGTAGGCATGAACAATGACGCTTTGTCATCTAACTCCTACGTGGGCGCTATGTCTCCCGCGACGCCGATTTGCCCGGGCAGGCGCCCCGGTCCGGTTTCGAGCACCCTGCGGTACTCCAGCATGCGCGCGCCCAGCGCGACCAGATCCACCTTGCTCTTGCGCATGCGGGGGAACATTTTTTCCTCCTCCTCGCGTGCGTGCCGCGTCACCTGGTCCCACAGCACTTTGACCGTCGCGTCGAACAATTCGTTCTCCGGCTCCATCTCGCGTATGCGCCCGATCAGTTCGCGCGCGCTGGCATGCTCGACGATGGCCTCGGCAATCAGGTCGGCATCCTTGAGGATGGTCCTCGCCGCCGGGTAAAAAATATCCTGTTCCAGCAGGGCGTGAACGCTCAGGGCCGAGCAAATGTCCTCGGAGATGCGTTTCTTGCTCTCCTTCGAACGGGCGCTCAGGCCGCGGAACTGCTCGAACAGGGCGGTCACTTCCTCGTGTTCGATGATCAATATGTCAACAGCGTCGTCTTGCATGCTTTCGATATCCATGTTCGGCTCCATGTTCGGCTCCAGCACTCTTGGTATAGTTGCAATATGATACCAAAAGTAAAAGCCAACGCCGAACGGAATCCGCCACCTGTGCATTCAGTGTGGCGCAATCGATAATACCGCGTGATAGACTCGCCGCGTCTTGCCGTGCGACATGGCCGCGGCAGCCAGCCACTGAAAGTCCCGACCCGATGAAGCCGACCTGCGCCCTGACCTTGCTGGCCCTGACCCTCGCCTCAGGGAGCTCCTGTGCCCAGGGCGCGCCTGTTTACCTGCCGCCGGCCAGCGCCGGCACGACGCTGACGCTCACGCCGGACCGCGACGACTGGACCTACTCCCTGGGTGCGCCCGCCAGCGTGCGTGTAAAAGTCGCGCTCGATCCCTACCCGGCGGCGGGCGTCACGCTGCGCTACCGCATCGGTCCCGAGATGCTCGAAGGTGCCGAGCGCACGGCCGTGGTGCCGGCCGAGGGCCTGGTACTGCCGGTCCCGGCGCCGTCCACGCCCGTCTTCATGCGCGTGATCGCCAGTGCCGACGTGGCCGGCCAGAGCCTGACCACGCTGGCCACGCTCGGCTTCGCGCCGGACAAGATCGTGCCCACCCAGGCCAATCCGGCCGATTTCGACGCCTTCTGGGGCCGCCAGAAAGCCGCGCTGGCGCAACTGCCTCCCGATTACCGCCTCACACCCGCGCCGGAACTGTCGAACGACAAGATCGAGGTGTCCTACCTGAGTTTCCGCAATGTC
This sequence comes from Massilia frigida, assembly GCF_011682175.1. Lineage (GTDB taxonomy): Bacteria > Pseudomonadota > Gammaproteobacteria > Burkholderiales > Burkholderiaceae_D > Telluria_A > Telluria_A frigida. Next base: position 21,533 of record NZ_WHJG01000065.1, on the reverse strand, counting down.
GGCGGCAATGGGGTCACCAGCCGCATGTATGGCTTGCTGGCGGTACCGCGCGGCCCCGGACCCTTCCCCGCCGTGCTCGACCTGCCGGGCGCGGGCGTCGAAGCGCAGACCGGGGCCCGCGCGCTGGCGGAAAAAGGGGCGATGACGCTACAGGTGGGCATCCACGGCATTCCGCCCAACCTGGCGCCCGAGGTCTACGAGTCGCTGGCAGGCGGTGCGCTGTTCGGCTACAGCCGGATCAAGCTCGACGACCGTGAGAACTACTATTTCCGGCGCGTGAACCTGGGCGTGCTGCGCGCGGCCGATTTCCTGGCCACGCATCCCAAGTGGAACAAGCAGCAGTTGCTGGCCATGGGCGGCAGCCAGGGCGGCATGCTGAGCATCATGACGGCGGCGCTGGAGCCGCGCGTGACTGCCCTCGTGGCCAATAATCCCGGCCTCAGCGACGTGACCGGCTATCTGAACGGCCGCGCCGGCGGCTGGCCAGCCCTGTTCAAACCGGGCCCGGATGGCGCGCCCACCGATGCGCCGGTCGCGCCCAAGGCGGTGACGACCTCGTATTACGACACGGTGAACTTCGCACGGCGCCTGCGCGTGCCGGGATTTTACTTTTGGGGCTACAACGATGTCCTCACCCCGCCCACCTCGACCTTTGCGGCCTACAACGTGATCACGGCGCCCAAACAGCTGACCATCGCCCCGGCGCAAGGCCACGCGATGTCAGCCGGGCAGCTGGACATGGCCCAGCAGTGGGCGCTGCGCCAACTGGGACTGGCTAAATAGCCGCGAGCCGCGCGCATGCCTGCGCCAGGCGCTGCGCCGGCGTGCCTTGCACGATTGTGAAAGGCAGGCCGCGCCGCGTCAGCTCGTCCACATACCAGGCATGCTGGCGCTGGCGAAAGATCTCGTCCCGGCGCGTGCCATCCTGCACGAACGCAAAGTCGGGCGCGCATAGCAGCGTCACATCGTACGGTTGCGCGGCCAGTTCGTGCAGGGTGGGATCGGCTTGGCCGAACATCGCCTCGCTGTAGAACAGCGTGGTCAATGGGGAGGTATCGCACACCAGCCAGCGTGTGGCGTGCGGCAGCAGCGCCTGTTCAGGCGCCAGCTGGGTGCGCCCGATGTCCAGCATGTCGCCGAACACCAGCGCGCCATTCTTCTCGATCCACAGTTCGCGCCCGAACTCCGGCGCCCAGACGCTGTCCAACGCTTGTGCCAACGCTGCAGCCAGGGTGGTTTTACCGCTCGACTCGCCGCCGAGCAGGCACACCTTGCGCACGAAGCTGGCATACACCTGCGGATGCAGGAAGGCGCGCAGGGCGTGCGGATTGGCGCGGATGGCCGTGCCGGACACCGCTACCTGCGCACGCGCGCGGTCCACGGACACGTGCCGGACGGCCGCGCGTGGTGCGCCCGACCCGCGCCGCGCGTCAAAATACGCGCCCAGGGCGCGCGCGAAGCCGTCGCCGTAATCCTCGCTGGTGAACACGGCGTCGACCGTCACGCCGAGCAGGTCCAGGCACAGCCAGCCGCAGAAGTCGCGCTGCTCCGTGTCGGGCGCGTCGTTGTGGGGCACGCGCACTGCCGTGGCGCCGCCTTGCAGGGCGGCCAGGCTGGCGTCGTCGAGCACCAGCACGCGCACCTGCGGGTACGACGCGCGCAGCCATGCTTCGCGCAGCGCCCTGCCGCAGCCGGCAAATTCCGGTTTGGTGTAGCTGATCACGACGACCTCGTCGCAGGCGGCCAGCGCGCTATCGATCACCAGCATGTGGCCGCGGTGCAGCGGACAGAATTTGCCGACCACGAGGCCGCGGCACCATTGCCTGGCCAATGCGTTCATGCGCCCTGGCGCGCCAGGCGGCGCCACCACAGCCACGACACGATGGCGTTGACCCAGTAGCAGGCGTACAGGAACGCGGTCAGGTACAGGCCGCGGCTGGCATACAACGGTACGGCGACCGTGTTCACCAGAATCCAGAATGCCCAGTTTTCGACTTTGCGCTGCATCAGCAGCAATTGGGCCACGATGCTGAACACCAGCACGGCCGAATCGATAAACGGTGCGTACGCGTTGGTGTAGTGATGCAGCAACGCGCCATAGGCGGCGGTCGCGGCGAGGCCGGCCGGAACGATCCAGGCCAGCGCGCCGATCTTCGCGTGGCTGATCGGCAGCTCGCTGCCGGCCCGGCCACGGCGCCACTGCCCCCATCCCACCACGCTCGATACGATAAAGAAGCCTTGCAGTGCCACGTCCGCATACAGGTTCGACTGGTAGAACAGCACGCCGAACAGGGCGCAGCCGACGATGCCGGTCCACCAGGTGTGGACGCTGTTGCGCCCGGCCAGCAGGATGGCGGCCGTGCATCCCGCGTTGGCCGCCATTTCAAGGTTGCCGATCACGCCATCGTCTCGCGGTTCGCCTCATGAAAACGGTCGAACAGGCGGCAAGCCATGTCGTCGATCTCCGCGCGCATGGTGATCTGTTCAAGCCAGCGTGCCGGAATGGCGTCCACGCCGTACCAGGCGCCGGCGATCTGGCCGGTGATGGCGGCCGTGGTATCGGCGTCGTCGCCCAGGTTGGTCGCGCGCAGCACGGCCGCTTCATAGCTGTCGGTATGGAAGAAGCACCATAGTGCCGCTTCCAGCGAATCGACGGCGTAGCCGGTGCCCTGGATATCGCTGTCGGCCTTGTCGAGAAACGCGCCGCTGGCGATCGCCGCCAGTTTCGGCTCGGCCGGCGCAAACCCCGCGTTGGCCAGCAGCGCGCGTTTCGGCTGGCCGTCGAGCGCCGCGCTCAATATGCCGGCAAACAGCTGGCACGCCTGCACCGCTTCCGGGGCGCCATGCGTGGTGCGCGAACTGTCGGCGGCATGCTGGAGCACGCGGACGCGGTCCGGATAGGCGAACAGCACCGCCGGCACGAGGCGCATCAGCGAGCCGTTGCCGGCACTGCGCGGGTTGGTCGAGCCGCTGAACGGATCGCCGGTGACGGAGTAGCGCGACAGGGCATCCTGCACCGTCATGCCGATGTCGAAGCAGGTGCCGGTCGCACTCATATAGCCCCACTGCCACCAGTTGCGGTAGCGGTTGATCTGGTCAGCCGGATCGAAGACGCCCTTGACCAGGAAGCTCTCGGCCAGGCACAGCGCCATCGAGGTGTCGTCGGTCCACTGGCCGGCCTTGAGCCTGAAGGGGCCACCCCCTGTCATGTCGGTCACCGGGGCGAACGAGCCGCGCGGGGAAAATTCCACGGTGGTGCCGACGGCGTCGCCGCAGGCCAGGCCCAGCAAGCTGCCGCGATAGCGGTCGCGCGTCATGCTCATACGGGCTCCTGGCTCAGCGACAGGAACGAGTCGAGAATGTGGAAGTGGTCCTCGAAGAACTGGTCTTCCATGCCGGCCAGCTCCACGATGGGAATCCAGGCGGCGTGCGAGGCGTCGTCCGACGCTTCCACCGGCGGCAGGTTTTCGGTTTGCAGGTCGAAGAAGTGGGCGTGGGTGATGGTGCGGCCACGCTGGCTGCGGTCGGGATGGTCGAACACCTTGACGTCGACCAGCATGCCTTCGAGCGTGGCGCCGAGCAGCGCCAGCTTGGTTTCTTCGGCCAGCTCGCGTATGGCAGCGTGCAGCAGGCGCTCGCGCTGTTCGACGAAGCCGCCAGGAACGGCCCACTGCCCTTTTCCGGGATAGCCGCCACGCCGGATCAGCAGCACATTGCCGCCGCTGACCACCACCGCATCGGCGGTGGTGAAGATGGGCGCGTACGGCGCACTTTTCCACGCCGTTTTGTAGGCTACGATGCGGCAGTGCTCTTCCACCAATGCAGCGTAGTGCGGCAGCAGCGCCCAGGCTTTCAGGTACCTGCGCACTGCGGGCGGCACCATATCGTCTAACACGCTGAGCGAGATGTCGAGGTCTTCGGCCTCGAAGAACACGCGCCGCACGCAGGTGGCGTCGATGGCGCGTTCCGATTCGACGACGATGTTTTCCCATTTCGGGAAATGATTCAGGTAGTAGCTCGACGCGTCCTTGAAGTGGCCCACCAGCGCCACGTGCGCCGCATCCGGCGCGCTTTGCGCGACCGCCTTGCGTACCGCCGCCGCCCACAGGGTGTCGTCGTAGTAGTCGCGCACGGCGACAAAACTGACGCGCGCGCGCTCTTCCTCGCTCAGGGTGGCGCCGATCATCGCGGCGCGCTCTTCCCAGGTGAACGGATTTTTCGCGTTACGGGCCTGGAACGAGGAGCCCAGCACCAGCACCACGTGCGGCGCGCTGACCAGGGCCCGCTGCAGCAGCACGACGTGCCCGCGGTGGAAAGGCTGGAAGCGGCCGATCAGGACGGCGACGTCGGTGGAAGTTTCATTCATTTGTGCGTTCATGGTGATCAATAGTGAGCGGCAATCGGCAATTGACGGCCGCTGCCAAAGGCGCGCGAACGCACCCGGATAATCGGAGGCGCCTGGCGCCGCTTGTATTCATTACGCGCCACCATGCGGTGGATGCGTTCGACCAGCGCCGCGCCATCGGCCCCGGCCAGCAGACCGGCGACGAAGCGCTCGGCGAGCGCCGCTTCGGCGGCCGGCAGGCGGCGCCCTTCGATATGCCACTTGAGAATCTCGTCGAGCACCTCGTACTCGGGCAGGCTGTCGGTATCCTGCTGGCCCGGCGCCAGCTCGGCCGACGGCGGCTTGGTCAGCACCGCGTCGGGAATGATCTCGCGCCCGGCGCGCTGATTCACGTGGCGCGCCAGGGCATAGACTTCGGTCTTATACAGGTCGCCGATCAGGCCAAGGCCGCCGTTGGTGTCGCCATACAGGGTGCAGTAGCCGACCGAGATTTCGCTCTTGTTTCCAGTGGTGAGCAGCAAGGTGCCCGACGCGTTCGAGTACGCCATCAGGATCGTGCCGCGCACGCGCGCTTGCAGGTTTTCCAGCGGCAGTCCTTGCAGCGGCCGGTCGAACGCGCCCTCGAAACCGATGCTGTACTGCTGCACCAGGTCGAGAATCGGGTGCGTGTACAGGGTGATGCCCAGGTTGTGGCACAGCGCGACCGAATCGCTGACCGAGCCTTCGCTCGAAAACGCCGACGGCATGGTCACCGCGATCACGTTCTCCGGCCCCAGTGCGTCCACCGCCAGCGCCAGCGTGAGGGCCGAATCGATGCCGCCCGAGGAGCCGACAACGACCTTGGCAAAGCCGCAGCGGCGCGCATAATCCTGCAAGCCGAGTACGATCTGGCGGCGTGCGAATTCGGCCACCGGCAAGCCATCGGCGCCAGGTGCGGGCAGCGCGAAGCCGTCGGCTGCGCTGAAACGGCCTTGCGCGAAGCCGATGACCTGGAAATCCTCGCTGAAGCGTTGCGCCTCGAAGGCGATGCCCTGCGAGGGCGACACGGCAAACGAGGCGCCGTCGTACACCAGCTGGTCCTGGCCGCCGACCTGGTTGACGTACAGGATCGGCAGTTCGTTATGCACCGAGGCGGTGCGAAACAGCGTGTGGCGCAGTTCGCGCTTGCCGATATCGGACGGGCTGGCGTTGATGCTCACCACCAGGTCGGGCCGGGCCTCGCGCAAGGCCGTGAACGGGTTGACCTTGTAGTCGCGCCCTTCGTGGTTCCAGCCGTCTTCGCAGATCAGAAAGCCGATGCGGTGCGCGCCGACCGCCAGCACGCAGGCGCCTTCCGGCCCTGGCTCGAAGTGGCGGCGGTCGTCGAACACGCCATACGTCGGCAGCAGCTGCTTGTAGTATTCGGCGACGATGACGCCCTCGCGAATCGCCAGCAAGGCGTTGAACAGGGGCTTGCCGGGGCCGGCGTTGGCGCGCACGGCGCCGACCACCGAGACCAGCCCGGGCAAGCCGCGCGAGGCTTCCAGCACGCGTTCCAGGCCTGCCTGCATGCGTTCCAGGAAGGCCGCTTCTTCCAGCAGGTCGCCCGGATAATAGCCGCACAGGGCCAGTTCGGTGAACACGGCCAGGTCGGCGCCCTGCCCGGCCGCGCGCCGCATGGCCGCGATGATGGCGCTGCTGTTGCCGTCGATATCGCCGACGGTCGGATTCAATTGGGCGATGGCGATTTTCAGCATCGGATTCTTTCGGTTCTCAGGCGGCGGGGTGATTGAACACCTGGCGCAGGTACGCCAGGAAGGTCTCGTCCTTGCACAGCGTTTTTCCTTTCGAGTCGGACAGCTTGGCTACCGGCTGGCCGTTGCACGATATGAGCTTCATCACGATATTGAGCGGGGTGAGGCCGACATCGTTCGACAGGTTGGTGCCGATGCCGAAACCGGTCATGGTGCGGTCGGCGAAATGGCGGTACAGCGAAAACGCGGTCGGCAGATCGAGGCCGTCGGAAAACACCATGCGCCGGGTATGGGCGTCCAGGCGCAGCTTGGCGTAGTGCGCCAGCGCCTTTTCGCCCCACTCCACCGGGTCGCCCGAATCGTGGCGCAGGCCGTCGAACAGCTTGGCGAAATACAGGTCGAAGTCGCCGAGGAAGGCATCCATGCCCACCACGTCGGTCAGCGCGGTACCGAGGTCGCCCCGGTATTCCTGGACCCAGTCTTCCAGCGCGGCTTTCTGGAAGTCGCGCAGGCGCACGCCGAAGGACTGGAAGCTTTGCAGGTATTCGTGCGCCATGGTCCCGATCGGCACCAGCTTGTACTTCATGGCGAAGTACACATTCGAGGTGCCCTTGAAGTACACCGGCACGTCGCGCGCCAGGGTGGCGACAACTTCCTCATGCCAGGCGCCGGAAAAGCGGCGGCGCACGCCGAAGTCGAAAAACTCGAACGGGTGGCGCCTGGCCGGCTCGCTGGCCAGCTCGCGCAGCAGGGCGATCTTCGCTTGCAGGCGCTTGCGCCCCTCGGCCAGCGCGGCAGCCTGGTCGAAGCGGCGGAAATACAGCTCGTTGACGATGTACAGGACGTAGATTTCAAAGCCCATCACGTGCACCTGCGGCCCGGTGGCGCGGATGCGCAGATCGTCGCCATCGGTTTCCACGCTCAGGAAGTGGCGCTGGAAGCGGAACACGGTCAGGAAATCGGCAAAGTCGCTCTTGATGAAGCGCAGGCCGCGCAGGTATGCCACTTCCTCGGGCTTGAACGAGAGCGAACACAGATGATCGAGTTCGCGTTCCACGTCGGCCTTGAGTTCGGCCAGCGGGTAAGCGGGCACGTTGCGGCAGGTGAAGGCATATTCGGCCTGGGCGGCCGGGTGGCGGTGCAGCAGGGCCTGCCACATGGTGAATTTATACAGGTCGGTTTCGAGCAGGCTATGGACAATCGGGGTCATATGGTTCGCGTAAGGACGCGTCAGAAAGAGAAGTAGAAGGCCGGCTCAGCGCCGCGCATTGGCAAGCAGTTCGGGCACGATATCGGCCGCCTGCGCAATGCCCAGGCCGCGCGCGCGCATGTCGCGCACAAAGTCGTCGTACTGCGCGCCGAAGCCGGTCACGGGACTCATGCAGTCGGTCAGCAGCACCAGCTGCGACAACTGGCGCGGGTCCCAGTTGGCGACGATATGCTCGGTGGTGGCGCGCACGCAGTGGCTGCCCGCTTCGCCGGTGATATACACCTGGTCGGACCCGCGCAAGAGATCCAGGAAGGCCTGGTTGACCTGGGTGCTGTCGTCATCCGCATCCGGCACCTCGGCCTTCACCGCCGAATAGTGCTCGGTCCAGGGATTGCTGCCCTTGCCGATCTTGCTGACCATGCCCAGCGCGCTGTCTTCCCAGGCGTTATAGGCGGCGCGCACGTCGGCGTGCACGTTGTGGCCCCAGGAACCGATCTCGCAGTGCACCGGCCAGGCCATCAGGGTGTAGCGCCCGGCCGCCTCCAGCGCTTCCAGATAGGCCAGCACGCGCGGCAGCACACTTGCCTTGCGCGGCAGGTATTTGCCCTGCCTGACCTCGAGCGCCGTGATTTGCGTGAACGGCGTGATCGCGCCATGGTCCGCATCCATCCAGAAGGAACTGTGCGCGACGTCGAAACGGTGATGCGAGTCGAGCGTGATGCTGATCGCGGTCAGGCCATCCTGTCCGCGGCGGATCAGGTCCGCCACGCGCAGCATGTCGGCGTGCGCGCCGGGCACCGGCAGCGCGGGCGCCGGCGCCGCGTTGGCGCCGGCTGGCGGCGCCAGATAGTCGGCCGGCAAATCGCAGAAATCGTTTTGCGGATCGATCACGAGCAGATGCAGGTTGCGTTTCATTTCCTTGTCCTTGTGAGTACAGTGCGACAAGCATAAGCCACTTAATTTACTTTTGCAACTAACTATGCAATAATTTGTTCATCCGATGGCGGTGCGATCAATTCAGGGAGTAATCATGTGCGCAAAGTTAATTTCGAACAATTTTCAGCGCCGCAGGCCGGCGCCTGGCGCATGAGCGCGGTGATCTGCACCGTCGATATCGTGCTGCTGACCCTGGTCGGCGAAGAATTGGCGGCCGTGCTGCTGCGGCGCGAACACGATCCGTTCCAGGGTGCGCTGGCCATTCCCGGCGGCTATGTGCATCCGGAAGACGACCTGAGCGCCCATGATGCCGCCATGCGCGTCATCAAGGACAAGACCGGCATCGTCGCGCCCTACCTGGAGCAGTTGGCTACCTTTTCCGGCGCCGAACGCGATCCGCGCGGCTGGTCGGTGTCGGTGGCCCACTATGCGCTGGTGCCGCACGCGCTGCTGGCGGCGCGCAAGGATGCCGCCGTGCATGTGGTGCCGCTGTCGCAGCTTGGAACGTTGCCATTTGACCACAACGAAATTATCGCCACGGCGCTCGAACGCCTGCGCAACAAAAGCCAGTATTCCTCCCTGCCCTGCTTCCTGGCTGGCGACACCTTCACCCTGCCGCAATTGCAGCGCATCTATGAACTGTTGCTCGGCGAGCCCCTGAACAAGGTGAGCTTCCGCCGTAAAATGAGCGAAATGGACATGCTCGACCCGGTCGACGGCCAGTTCGAAGCGGCCGGCGCCCATCGTCCGGCCCAGTTGTACCGTCTGAAAGCGGCGGTGAGAAAAACCCTGACCCTGCTCGAACGCGGGCTGTAATGGCGTTTCCATGGGGCAGTAAATGCATATTATCTTGCTATCCTTGCATTGCTGTCACGTATAATGATGGCCCATGACTAAACATAAAAACAAAAACGAACAATCTTTTCACCTGATGAGCGACTCCAACCGTACCGTAGCAATCAGTAAATTCCTGTCCCTGATACTGCGCCACAGCCCTGCCACCATCGGGCTGACGCTCGACCAGAGCGGCTGGGCCGATATCGAGGAACTGATCACCCGCGCCGCCAAGCATGGCAAACGCATCACCCCCGAACTGCTGCGGGACGTCGTTGCCGACAACGACAAGAAGCGCTTCGCCATCAGCGACGACGGCAAGCGCATCCGCGCCAACCAGGGCCACTCGGTAGCCGGGGTCGACCTGGCACTGCTGCCGGTGACCCCGCCGCCGGTGCTGTACCACGGCACCGCCTCGCGCTTTGGCGCGTCGATCCGCGACCAGGGCCTGCTTCCCGGCTCGCGCCACCATGTGCACCTGTCGGCCGACACCGCCACCGCGCTGGCCGTCGGCCAGCGCCACGGCGTGCCCATCGTGCTGACGGTCCAGGCACTCGCCCTGCATGAACAGGGACAGGAATTTTATCTTTCCGCCAATGGTGTGTGGCTGACCGGCCCGGTGAACAAGCGGTTTATCACCTTCCCTTGATTTTTCTCTGCGGCAACTGACCGCACCGCCCGGACAATAGGCCAGGCATGCTTGAATTCGCTTTATGAAACAACAGACAAGCATTCCTTGAATAAATATTTGATTCCAGTTCGCATGCGCTAAGGTAGAATGGCCGCTCTATTATTCAATCACCGCGCGTATCCGGTCCGCCCTGGGCAAGTCGCCCTGCGGAGCAACGACGATGTGAGTGCGGGCGCCATGGTGCGAATCAATCCAGATTGCATGAACATGCCGTCCGCGCCGGCTACTTTGCGCCCACGCGCCCCCACGACACTTTCCGAACGCGACCTTCCCCGCCATGAAAGCTGATAAGCCTGTATTGCCCGTGACTGACCTCGATGGCAAAAAGCGGCCGCTGATCGTTATTGCCGCGTCGTTTCTGTTGGTCGTCTGCATTTCGCTGGTAGCGGTGCAGGGCTGGAGCATTTACAGCGCGCGCGAAACCCAGCTGGCGCAAAGCGCGGCGGCGACCGCCAACATGGCGCGCGCCCTGGCCGACCATGCCGACAGCACCATCGAGCTGGTCGACACCATCTTGGCCGGCGTGGTCGAGAGCGTGCAGCACGACGGCATCACCCATTACGGCGAGCGCCTGCACCTGCACCTGATCGACCACGTCAGCCGCACGCCGTCGCTGCAGGGCATGACTATCTTCGATGCCAGCGGCAACTGGGCCCTGCAATCGCTGCGCGAACCGATCCCGGCCCTGAACAACGCCGACCGCGAATATTTCATTTATCACAAGACGCACACGGACAAGCTGGCCCATGTCGGCCCGCCGGTCCGCAGCCGCGCGACCGGCGCCTGGGTGCTGCCGGTGTCGCGCCGCCTGGAAGACAAGGAAGGCAACTTCATCGGCGTGGCCCTGGCCACGGTGCAGCTGAGTTTCTTCCGCACCTTTTACGACAGTTTCGACATCGGCAAGGAAGGCACTATCACCATCGCCATGGACAGCGGCGCGCTGGTCATGCGTCGCCCTTACCTGCAAGAAAATATCGGCATGTCGATCGCCAAGGAAGCGATGTTCAAGCAGTGGCGCGCGCGCGCGACGCCGGGGCCAGGCGCGGCGCCGCTCGACATCGATACGGTCGACCGCATGTATAGCTACCGTCCCCTGCGGCGCTACCCGCTGTTCGTGGCGGTGGGCCTGTCGACCAACGAGACGCTGGCGAACTGGTGGGCCAACGCGTACATCTCGACGGCGTGGGTGGTGATCCTGCTGCTGATCCTGATGTGGATGGGCTTGCGCCTGTTCCGCCAGGTAACCCTGCGCGACGAGCTCGAAGAACAGTTGCGCAACGCCCAGCTGGCACTGGTGACCAAGAACCGTTCCCTGAAACTGCTGGCCCGCAATGACGGTTTGACCGGGATCGCCAACCGGCGCCTGTTCGACGCCCGTCTCGACGCCGAGTTCAACCGCGCCACGCGCGACGGCACCTCGCTGGCGCTGGTGCTGCTCGACGTCGATTTCTTCAAGAAATACAACGATCATTACGGCCATCCGGCCGGGGACGCCTGCCTGCAATTCATCGGCCAGTGCATCCGCACCGGACGCCGCCGCGCCGGCAACCTGGCGGCGCGGGTGGGTGGCGAAGAGTTTGCGATTTTGCTGCCGAACACGGACCTGTACGGGGCGATCGTGGTGGCCGAGTCGGTGCGCAGGTCGATTGCATCGGCCGGGCGCGAGCATCAGGCCAATCCAGTGGGCATCGTCACCATCAGCTGCGGCGTGCACGCGCTGGTGCCGGCCAGGGGGATGGAGCCGAAACAGCTGGTCGAAGCGGCCGACAAGGCGCTGTACCTGGCCAAGTCGACCGGGCGCAACCGGGTGTGTCCGGATGCGCCGGCTGTGTCGTCGCGGCGCGAGCGGGCGTCGATCCTGGGTAGCTGAGATACGGCGCATCCGGTAGAAGACGTTACGATTTTCAATTTGCGCGCGGCGCGAGGCGCAAAAAATTCAAAAATTCCACTGCTAAATTTACAACAAAAATTGTATAAAAATCAATTTTTGTTCGTATTTGCGGTAAAATAATCAATTGTTCATTGCGATTCCCCGCGATCACTCCGCCCGCCATTCCGTCAATTTCGCCCAACTGGAACCAGCATGAGTAAAGCCTTCACGGTCGTACGTGATCTTATCGCGGACCGACAGCACAACCGTCTGATGCGACTGTCTTTCCCTAACAATGACGCGCCGTCCGCGCAGTTGCTCGTCAACAAACTCGACGCTTTCGAGTGCATGTCCAAGCCGTTCGAGTTCACCGTGGAACTCTTGTCGGATAGTCCCGCCATCCCACTCAAGGACATGCAAGGCAAAATGTTGTGCGTGCAGCTGGTTCGCAGGGACGGCGCGATGCGCTACTTTACCGGGCGCGTCTTCAGCTTCGGGCTGAAGACCGTGGACGGAGGGGTGTCGTATTACGAAGCCAAGCTTGGCCCTTGGTACGCCTACCTGGGGATGCGCAAGGACAATTATCTGTTCCATTACACGACGCTGTACCAGCAAACCGCGAGCATTTTCGGCGATTACGGAGGGCTTGCCGATTGGGACTGGCGAGTCGGTGGCGCGGCCGATGTGATGACCGATTGCTGCCAGTTCGATGAGAGCGACCGCAACTTCCTTGAGCGGCGTTGGGTCGGCAGCGGCATTGTCTATTGGTTCGAGCACACCGAAAATGGGCATAAGCTGGCTCTGTCGGATGACACAACGAGCGCGCAGCCAATCGATGGCGGCCCGACCGTACGCTTCCAGCGCCACGGTGGTGTCGCGGAAGAAGACGGCTTGCGCGAATGGTCGCCGTCGCGTCAAATCAAGCAAGGCACGGTATCGGTCGCCTCGTTTGATTTCAAGGCCCCCACGCCGTCGCACACCTCGCTGCCCACGGTCAGTCAGCAAGGGGATGTACCGAATATCGAATCGTATGAATACACCGGCGCCTACGGCTTTACTGGCGGGGGACGCTCGCTGGCCCAGTTGCGGATGGAAGAAATGGAAGCGGCGGGGAAACAGTTTCATGGTCTCGGCAATAACCGCAATTTACTGCCGGGGCGCTGGTTCAGCTTGAGCGACCATTTCGACACCAGCGAGACCGGGGACGATGCCCAGTCGCGCGAGTTCTTGATCCTTGAAGTCATTCACAGCGCATCGAATAACTATCACGTTAAAGAGGCGGCCGAATCGCACTACACGAATGAGCTGCGTGCCATACGCAAGATCATTCCCTATCGCGCCGGGCGCGACCATAACAGTGTCGAGACGAAAATCCATGGCATCCAGTCCGCGACTGTCGTCGGTCCCGCAGGAGAAGAAATTCATACCGATGAATTCGGCCGTGTACGCGTTCAGTTCCACTGGGACCGCGTCGGCGCGAACGATGAAAAAAGCTCGGCTTGGATCCGCGTGGCGACGCCATGGGCGGGCGCCAACTTTGGCATGACCTCAATTCCCCGGATCGGAACCGAGGTTCTGGTTCAATTCATGGACGGTAATCCTAATCGTCCGATCATCACCGGCATGGTGCCCAATGCGGACACGATGCCGCCGTGGACTTTGCCTGCCAACAAAACGCAAAGCGGCATCCTGTCGCGCTCGACACCGGGCGGCAGCTACGACAACGCGAACGCACTGCGCTTCGAGGATAAAAAGGGCAGCGAACAGCTGTGGCTGCATGCAGAGAAGGACCAGCTCACCGAGGTCGAGCACGACGAAGACAAATGGGTCGGGAATGATCGACGCAAAACGGTTGATCGGGATGAAACGAACCACATCAAGCGCGACCGCGCCGAGACGGTCGAACGCGACGAAACCATTACGGTCCATAACAACCGCACCGAACGCGTCGATCACAACGAAACCGTCAGCATCGGCGACAACCGCACGGAAGACGTTGGGAAGGACGAAACAATTTCAATCGGCATGAACCGCACCGAGGACGTCGGCAAGAATGAAACCATCACGATCGGCAGTAACCGAACCGAAAGCGTCGGCAAAAACGAGACCGTCACCATTGGCGGCAACCGCAACGTGACCATCAAGCGCATGAAGTCGGAAACGGTGACGCTGGCCAAAATGGTGACCATCGGAGGCGCCTATCAAACCACGGTGGGCGCCGCCATGAATACGAGCGTCGGTCTGTTTCAAACCGAGCAAGTAGGCCTGTCGAAATCGGTCAATGTCGGCGAGAAAATTTCATTCACGGCCGGTGAAGAATTTCGCATCGAAGTCGGCGAGAGTACTTTCGTCATGAAAAAAGACGGCCGGATCGAGATCAGCGGCAAGGAGATCATCATCAAGGGCACCAAAAAAGTGGAGCTGCACGGCGACGATGTCGACATCAACCCGAACGCCTGAGACGGACATGCCGCCCGCCATTCCATCACTGATCTTCGATAATCGCACTGCATTCGATGCGCTGCATTTCGATACCGTCGACCAGAACGATGTCGCTTTTCACGTGATCGTGGCAAGGACTGCTTACACCCTGGGTCCCGCTGGCGCGGACGGCCTCGCGACAATGACCGCGCTCGAAGAACCGGCTCAGCTGAACACGGCGGACCGCCACTACGACGACGATACCACGCATAGCGTCCGCGAGGAAAGCGATTTAGCACCGTACAAACCTCTATGCGATGTGATTGTTATCTGCGATGCGCATGCGCCTAGCGGTCGCGCGGCGCGCCGCTTTTCTGTCGGCTTGCACGTGAAACGTCCGGACACCCGGGCAACGCTGCCAGAAAGGCCATTGGGCCTCAATCCCATGCAGGGGCCGTCGCCGGCAATGATTGAAGAATGGGAAACCGCATTGCGTGTGGCCCGCAATACGGTCGTGCCAGGACAAGTCCTGCTCGACAAGACTCTCGCGGTGACAGGGCCGCGTACGCTGCGCAAGCGCTTCGCGCCAGTGCGGCTTGCCCAGTGGGGCATCCGGCTCGCCACGCTTGGGCTGGCAAACCCCAATCCATGGCGGCTGACGCGCCCCTCCCCCACGCTGTCCGTCCCGCTACGCTATGAACTCGCACAGGGTGGAGAATGCCGTATCAATACGAGCAGTCCGGATGCCAAACGGGTGCCCCTGAAGTTTCGACTGGCGCATTCCCAAGCCGCAGCGTATCCGCCCGGCGGAGCACCTGCGGCGCTCGATGCCTGCCAGTGGAATCCGGTGGGACTCGGTTTCGCCCGGCCGTGGTTTCTGCGCGCTACTGGAAATGCAGGTGCGCCGGCACCGCAGGTCGCGTATCCCGCGCGCCCGTTCTCCGCAGCGCAGTTCTGGAGCGCGGCAAAAGGCAAGGCTGAGCTGCATCCAGCAGGTCTGGGCGCGGTGGGCCGGGCTTGGCTCCCGCGTCGGAATTGGATTGGAACGTTCGAGGTAAAAGCGCAATGGCAGGCGGATGATTTACCAAGGCTGCCAAAGGATTTCGATTTTCGCTATTGGAACTGTGCTCCGGCGGATCAACAATGCCCCCACTTGAAGGGCGAGGAAATTTTTACGCTGCTTAACTTGTGCGCATCGGATTCCCTATTGGCGCGCAAGGATACAGACGGCAACACCGTCTTGCGTTTCGCACTTCCTGCCCAGTCGCTTTTCGCACTGGGGGCGGATACCGCAGGCGCCGTTGCGGTCATGCCGCTGGCAATCGATACCGTCACCATTGATCTCGAAGCCGGCCAGGTTCACTTGACATGGCGTCTGTGCATGCTGGCCGACGGCGAGCTTTCAGAGGTGCGTCTCATGCACTGCGACAGCGCCGAGCAATTGCGCCGTATCGACGAATGGAACGCGCCATCTTCCGGCGCGACGCCCGTAGCTTCGCCACTGCATTCCGCACCTACCCCACTCTAAATCTTCATGGCCCACGAAACCATTACCAAATCGCAGCGTTTCTATTGCGTCAGCGTGTATCCGGATATCTGCAAGACGCCTGTGGGGAACGCGGTTGTTCTGATTCCGTACACCATCAAAGGCGAATTCGTACAGGCACAGGCCGTCTCGCCGAACGTAAAAACGCACAGCGAGCCGATGTTCCTTCACGGTCGCAGCTTTATTCCGAGCGTGACTGGCGATGAGCCCGGCAAACTTGGCGGATGGAAGAGTGGAACATTCACAAAGCGCGTCGAGTCCTTCCAGACCAGTTCCACCAAAGGGGCAAATGGTACGCACACCATTCAGGAAGGCCGTTTCGTCTGGATGAATGACCGCAACACGGTCGGCAGGGTCATGGAACGTGGCGTCAAGCCAGCGCGCCCGCGCATAACAGTGTTCGGCGTCGATGTGCCCGAACCGGTCCAAGACGCGGCGAAACACTATCTGGAAAACATATCCGGCCCCCTCCACGAGGGTGCAGGCAAGGCAATGAACGTTGGTGGAGACATCATCGTCGGAAGCGGCGTGGTGGCCGGTGCGGGGCTGGTGGTCACGGCCACGGGTGTTGGCGCCCCGGTTGGGCTGGCGATGGAAGGCGGCGCCGCCGCAGGAGCCACCGTGGGTAGTGCGGTGTCGGGGGTCGGCGCGGTGACCGACGCCACGGCCACCGGGGCAGATGCCGTTGCGACAATGCTTAGTACGGGAAAGACACCCGATATGGTAGGCGTCGCCATGAAAGTTGGCGAGGATTTTATTGAAAATGTCGTCATAAAAAAAGCGGGCAGCGCATTCAATTTCGTCAAACGGCTCGCTTCAAAAAAAGTCATCCCCGGCAATACCCCGGCTTCTCCCGCCAAGCCTCCCGACAAGGCTCCGGCTGCGGACAAAGGTGGTAAGGATCACGATGGCCGGGACGGTGGCAAGACAGTCAAGCCCAAGGAACAAAAGGGGGACAAGCCGTCCGATTGCTGTCCCAAAAATGCCGCACCTGGAGGCAAGAAAACAAGCACCAGAAAACCTGTGCATATTGGCACCGGCGAAGAAGTGCTCTATCAAAGCGATTTTGTGCTTGCCGGGCCAACCCCGCTGGAATGGGGGCGCACCTATCGATCAGGCTCGGAATCGGAAGACTGGGGCATGCTGGGCGCCCGCTGGGCAACACCGTTCACGGCGTCGCTGTCCGTGTGCGCGAAAGGCGTGGTGTACCACGAGGAAACCGGCCGCGCGCTGCGCCTGCCGGTCGTCGGAGTCGGCCAGGAACACGACAACCGAAGCGAAGGTTTCGTTCTGCGCTGCCACAGCGACAGCCACTACTCGCTGATTTGGCGCGACGGCAGCGTCGACACATTCCGGCGCGTGGCGGACGCAGTCCTGCCGCACGGCTACGACGGCGTCAACGCCATGCTGGCACCACGCTCCCCGGCGCAGGTGCAGCGTTACGCTGTCGAGTGCCGCACCAAGCTTGACGGCAGCGGCTGGACTGTCGAACGGCATGAGGACGCGGCGCCCGGCGACGTGCTATTGCGTGTACGCACCCATGAGGGCCTTGCGCTGGAAGCGCTGCGTGAGCACCATATCCCCGACGCCAGAACGCCATCCGACCTTGATGCGCCTGCCCGTATCGGCCGCATTGAACAGGTACTCGACGATGGCACCAGGATATGCCATGTGAGCTATCGCTATGAGGCGGCAGCGAAACCCGATGACACTGGAAGCGAGCCGGCCCCATTCGACGCACTGCCGCAACGCTGGTACCTGGTCACGCAAACGAACGTCGCCGGGTCATCGCGTACCTATTCATATCAACACTGCCTGCTGCTTTCATGTACCAACTACAGCGGTTTCGCCCATCATCTTGAATGGGGCAGCCTGGAATTGCTGCGTGAGCGCTGGTCGGGAAATGGGCTCGACGATGCGCAGCTGGCCCGGCGTCATCCGGTGACCCAGGACAATAGCTATCGTGCACGCGTGTTCCGGGTGGCTGGGGCCGACGGTAGCGGCGCGAATGCGTTTGCGTATATTGACCACGACACGACGTGCCTTACCGAAGCCGACGGCGGCGTACTGGAATACACCTTCAATGCGCAGTGGCTGGCTACCGACGTGCGCCGGGTCGGGCCGGATGGCATCGCGCGCTCCCTCGGGCGACGCGAGTGGGACAAGGACGGCATGCTGCTGTCCGACACCGACGGTGCGCACAACGCCACCCGCTATACCTACGATGCTGCAGGCAACCTGACCAGCGTCACCAATGCACTCGGCAACGTCACCCGCATCGATTACGACGCATTCAACCGGCCCGTTTCGGTCACGGACGCCCTTGGCCACCGCACGCGTAGCGGCTACGACGACGCAGGGCGTATCGTCAACAGCACCGACGAACTGGGCCGCATAACCGCGTACAGCTACGACGGGCAAGGCCGGCTGGCGGTACTCACCGACGCACGCGGCGGCGCCAAGCGCCTGTCCTACGATGGGGCCGGCCGTCTGGCGTCGTACACCGACTGCTCCGGCTATACGAGCCTGTATCAGTATGACGGTCAAAACCGCTTGGTCAACAGCGTGGACGCGGTCGGCAACGCCAGCCGCTACAGCTACGATGGGCTCGGCCGCATGGTTGGCGTCACCCATCCGGATAAAACCACGGAAACATTCGATTACGATGGCGACAACAACCTGACCAGGCACACAGATGCCAAGGGGCAGATGACAAGCTACCGCTACAACAGCCACGGCCTTCCTGTCGAGCGCATCGACGCCAAGGGCCAGACCATGCGCTACCGCCACGATGAGGCGTTGCGCCTTGTCGAGCTAGTCAACGGCAACGACGACTCTTATCGCTTCACTTACGACGAGGAAAGCCGGCTGCTCACCGAAACGGGATTTGACAGCAAGACCACGCAGTTCAGCTACGACGGCGCGGGCCTGTTGGTGTCCAGCACCTGCGACGGCGTGCGCACCGACTACCTGCGCGATTCGATGGGCCAGCTGGTGGCCAGGAACATGTCCGATGGCGACGTGCGCTACGCCTACGATGCGCTCGGGCGGCTGACCGCTGTCGCCTCCCAGCGCGCCGAACAGCGCTTTGGCTACGACGCTGCCGGCCAGCTGGTCGACGAGCGCGTCGCCTACGCGCTGGGACAATTGCCGCTGCCAGGTGAGCCGCGCCAGCGCACGGCCGCGTTCACGCTGACCCACGCCTACGACATGCTCGGCAACCGCATTCAAAGCACGCTGCCGAACGGGCGCACTGTGGACACCCTGCGCTACGGCTCTGGTCACTGGCACGGCACGCTGTGGCAGGGCACGGCGCTGGTTGACCTGGAGCGCGACCATCTGCACCGCGAAACGGCGCGTCAGGTCGGTACCGGCCGCGACCGCCTCCATGAAAGCCGCGCCTACGACCCGCAGTCGCGCCTGAGCGCCTTCACACTAACACGAGGGAACGAGCGCCTGCGCGAGCGCCGCTACGAATACGACGCCACCGGTAACCTGACCCGCATCGCCGACCAGCGTGGGGGCGACCTGCGCTACGCTTATGACCCACTGGGCCAACTGCTGTCGGCGCTGCGCGAACGCGAGTGGAGCGAAACCTTCGCGTTCGATCCGGCCGGGAATCTGCTTGACCCGCCCTCACGCAAGGATGGCGGGATACCGCACGAGACGGAGGAATTGCGCATAGAAAAGGCGCAATTCGGCGAGCAAGCCCGGCATGGCATCCCAAGGCTGGCCAAGGTGACGCACAACCTGCTGCGCCAGTACGCGGGCCACCTCTACGATTACGATGCCCGGGGCAACGTCATCGGCAAGCGCTCGCCTGCCGGCGACGGCGACGGCGGCGGCGCGCAAGCGCTGGCGCTGGTCTACGACAGCGAGAATCGCCTGATCACAGCAACCCGCACCAATGACCAGGGTCGACAGGTGGCGCACTACACTTACGACGCCTTCGGGCGCCGCATTGCCAAGGAGGTCAGCGAGGAACGGAGGGAAGCGAATGGCGCCGCGCGGCCCTTTGCCGTCAAAACCACTCTCTTCGTCTGGGACGGTGACGTTCTGGCACAGGAAATCCACGCCGACAAGACCGTCACCTACCTGTACGAGCCGGACAGCTTCGTGCCGCTGGCGCGCATCGAGTCTAGCGAAGGCGTCGAAAGCTATGCGCCGCCCGACACGCATCTGTGCCACATTAACGAATGGGAGCTGCCCGACGCGCGGAACAATCCGCCGCCCGATCTACAGCAACAGGAAGCTGACAAGGCGCAAGGCCATTGGGAAGTTTGGACGCAACGGCAAAAACGGGCCGGCATTGACGCGGTCGACGACCGCATTCATTACTACCAGTGCGACCACCTCGGCACGCCGCTCGATCTGCTGAACGAGGATGGCGTAAGCGTCTGGTCGGGACGCTACAAGGCATGGGGCCGGATTCTGCGTTACAGCGCGAACGATGTGGAACAGCCACTGCGCTTCCAGGGGCAGTACGAGGATGCGGAAACAGGGCTATATTACAACCGGTATCGATACTACGATCCGGACTGTGCGCGGTATATAACACAAGATCCGATTGGATTAAACGGCGGCACCAATCTGTATCAATACTCGCCGAATCCAACTGCCTGGGTTGACCCGTTGGGACTGGCGGCGGGGAAAGACTGCTGCTGTCCGAAATTATTGATGTTAAATCCTAAGGACATTAATTTTGCTCAGCGTTCCGTCAATTCTGGATTTGACATACCCGGTGGAAAAATATCTATGGAAAAAGCCATCCGATTAGGCGCAGCACAGGTCGCGGAGTTTCCTCCGATAAGCGTAATTAACGTCAAAGGCCAATGGGTGGCCCGTGACGGAAACAGCCGTCTCTTGATTGCTCGTAAGACCAAAGCAAAACAAATTGCTGCATTGGATGAGTCGAGCTGCGAGGATAAACGTAAGGACTTATCAAGTAGACTAAGGAACAATGGCCTGGAGCGCAGTGGAACAAATGAATTACCTGTCGCGAGATAATTATGAAAATTAACGAGGAAAATTTTTGGAATGAATTTAACGAAATAGATTCCTGGGATGACTGGGACGATTTCAAAAAAAAATTTTTTGATGAAAATAGGCTTGCCATCAAATCCGATGATGAATGGGAACGAAGTTTGAATCGCGGAGATGAATTCATAAATGGATTAATCTGGCATGCTGCCTGTTGTGGCTACAAAGATCTGCATGCATATTTTTTACTCGATAAATCAAGAGCTCTTGCATTCAAAAAACTTGAGCCTGAAGCTTTTGCCAACAATGCAACGAAGCCTGAATTATATGGGCAGATATGTTATCACTGCGAAATTTGGACAAGAAGTCATCAGCCGAAAGCTTGCCCGGTCTGCAATGGTGAATTATTGCAATTGCCATTAAATGAAAAGTAAACAGTGCTTTCGTTGCACAAACTAGGTGAGCACGTAAAGCCTCTGACCGCACACGGATAAATGGCACGCACATCGGGCGTGGAGCACCTCGGTGCGTCGACCAACTTGGAGGTGTGCTGTACTACACCTCGACCCGCTGGACTAACTGCTGCTGACGCTGAGCGAGCGAGAGTGAAGCGAAACGTTCGCCACCAGATACAGCCCGTCAGAATCAGGAAAACTCAATGGAAAATGGTATAGAAATAGAAAAACTCGTGCTATTTCAAGCGCTTACCGAGCTGAATTGGCTGGATGTCAAATTATTCAGACTTGGAACCACGCTTGCCGTAACGCATGCAACCCAACAAGAAATTGCGGCCCTATGACGTTTCCGGTGAAACTTGACATCGGCTATGCTGTGAGGTTCTACCCATCACGTTATACACAACTCCGAACTCCCTGTCGCCATGACGAGAAAACCCGTTAACATTCAAGGAGTTACAGCCGCCACTTGTAAACTGTAGCGAAATGGCGTTTACTCTTGCCTTTTGGAC